>CAWASM010000001.1:0-458248 GCA_963784835.1 uncultured Actinomycetes bacterium
CGGGCCCAAGAATCGCTCACCTAGAAGTTGCTGTCGGAAATTTATGCGCCAGTAATTGCGGCAATCCTCCGAGATCCCTTTGAATTGGTTTAATCTTTCCCATTAGTTTTCACAACAGTTGGAACTGGTGAGCCCAATTCAGGATCTTATATCTTATTTCTTTTATCCGGCAGTATTCTTTTATCGATTAAAAAAGAAATTAGTTTTATTTATTACTTTACCTTAATTTAAAATACTATTTATTAGACTTAAAGGGTATATTCTTATCCCGTTATTTTATCTGCATTAAAGAGGAGACTGCCATGTTAATTACCAGAAAACTTTTAAAATATTTCTTTTAATTCTTTATTTCCGCAATCTGTAAGGCACAATTTTTAGATTCTTTCAATACGAAAGCTATTGAAGGGTGGTTCTTTTTTACAGGTGACGGGGTAGCAAAAATGGATTTTATACCGAAGGACGGTTATGCCACGATTTTAGTCGACGCGACAAAAGATAAAGATAATGTTTATTGGACATTAATAAAGCGGGATGTAACAAAATTCCTGTATTTAATAAATTAAAAGATCCTTCATCCCAATTACGCGTCGAAGCAAAGAGTAAAAATTCAAAACGCACGAGACGCGTCAATATTATGGTGAATACCAATAGAACAACTAATTTCCATATCGATTTAATGGAGTATGATATCCCGGATACTCCGGCTGGCATATTATCAGCATGACAACTAAAAAATTTGATGCTTTACCCGGCGATACTGTTTATGTACAATTTTGCGTAACTGATTATGGTTTACATAAATATTATGTCGATCGGGATTATTACCGGGCTGAAATCGGTAAATGTTAATCTTGCCGGCCCAGATAAAGGTGAACTTGTACCTTATCATCCTCCAATTCCGGATATAACCTACTTTTTCAAATCATCTCAACGTCACTCATGACTGTGTGATAAATTCAGATTTCCCGGATGTTAATTTTAATAATTGGCATGTTAAGGAAAATGATAAGGACGCAAGAATATTGACAATAAATGGAAATCAATGGGCGATTTTAAGGTGGGATTTTGAAAAATATAAGAATTTAAAAGTTGATGGTCCGGGGGCTTGCTGGAATTAACAACTCAATCCGTTCCAATAGGCGGGAATTATATTCAAACTTTCGGTGAAGATTTCGGAATCGAATTTGGAAAAGTTAGAATAATTGAAATTATCGGAGGTGATCCTGAATGGGATCAAAATAAGGTTACATATAACAGCTTAATGGAAGGAGATGTTTATTCCGATGTCTTTAATTCTCAGATGGTTTATGATACTGAAGTAGATGAAGTAAAAGGAAACAAGAATTATATCACTATTTCAAAACCGGTTTTGAAACGTTTGATCGATGGCAGAACAAAAGGTTTACTAATTCGTCCGCTTGGTGCAATAGATGCTTCATTTTATGCATCAGAAAATCCGGATAATAGTCCTAAGCTTCATTTTAATGTTTCTCAATAGATCAAAATTATAAACGCTGTAATAATCGTATTAGTGAAATACGGGTCATTTAATTTCTAGCTTTGTATTTATAACGAGAAGTATAAGGACAAATAAAAGGAACGCCTGAATCCAGGTGTCCCTTTAAGGCCCTTTTAGAAATATCCATTGATATCATTTTTTCCCTCTATTTGCTGCTTGCTAAAAACTTATTATCAAGCTGCTGAGTAATCTGCCTATAAATATATTCATGATCAAAAACACCATGCTTTGGTTCAACGGTAATCACATCGCTTGAATTTAAATAAATGCTTGCCAAATGTTCTTAGATATACAAATTTAATAATTCATTGTTTGAACCAGGTAAGTGCTTTCTGCTTGTCATATGTCATTAACATATTTGCTCCCTTTTTTGTAGCTACATTTTCTGCAACTTTATTAACTACAATCGGTTTGGTAACAACAGCCAGTTTATAACCTTTTAATTTTTTGGCAATATCTTCCCCAATATTAAAATGTTCCATAAAGTTAAGTTTGCCTTCAATACCTGTTAAATCTACAAGTATATTTTCTATTTCGGTTTTCTTCATGAGTATCATTTTTACTTTATCAATTAATTCTCTGAGTCCATCTCCTGAAACCGTTCCGGAACAAAAAATTTCGATTAGAGTTATCCGTTATTTGAATATTAGATATTTCCATCTGTTTTTTAATATTTT
This sequence comes from uncultured Actinomycetes bacterium, assembly GCA_963784835.1. Classification (GTDB taxonomy): domain Bacteria; phylum Actinomycetota; class Thermoleophilia; order RBG-16-64-13; family RBG-16-64-13; genus RBG-16-64-13. The sequence continues at coordinate 2,197 of CAWASM010000001.1, forward strand.
AAATCTTATACAAAAAATGTTCTAAGTTTTTTTCTTTTGCGAATCGAACAATACAAATATATTTATTTTCATTAAGGTGATCGAGGTCACGATGGTCGGGGGGCGCGGCCCGTGATGCGCGGGTCACTGGGTGTTGTCGGCGTAGCGCAATTGGGCACCGGTCGCCGCAACCCCGAGTATGAAGATGAAGGCGACGACCGCCAAACTGCCGACCGCGGGGGTCCCCGGAAGAGCCGAGAGATCCGACGAATGCCGGCACGATCGACCAGGGGAACCACCCGGCCCACCCCGTCCTGCTAAAAAGGTTACCGAGCAGGAGCATCCCCAGCGCAAATCCGAGAGGAGCAAGATAGCCCCGGCTGAGGGTGGCGATCCACGCCACGACGGGAGCCAGCAGGTAGGCAAGCCCGGCCGCGAGCAAGGCTCGGCCGATCGTGCTTCGCGCCAATCCGGCGGAGAAATCCGGCAACCCAAGGGCGAAGCCGATCACCAGACCCTCGGCAAGAACCACCGCGCTGAGTGCCATCCACCAGACTGCGGCCACCACGAACTTGGTCAGCACAAACCAATGCCTCTTCACCGGCAGAGCGAGCAGGTTCTTGGCAGTCCCATCGGAGTACTCGCGCCCGAAGAGGTAGGCCACGATAAATGCCAGGATGAGCAACCCCGCGGTTCCCACCACCTGGATAAGGACGGCCGCATAGGCGGGCCAGGTCGCCTCAATGCCGGCCAGGTTGGCCTTGGTGCCCAACAATCCCAGCCCGGCCGCCCGATCCGGGTCCTTCACGATCCACATAAGTAGGGCGATCCCCAGCGGCCCCAGGGCGAACGCGACAAGCGAGAGCCAGGTGACCTTCGTGCGGCGAAGCTTGAGAAACTCGGTATAAAGAACGTTGATGAATATCACTCGAGACCCCCCGTGAGGCGCAGGAAGTGAGTCTCGAGGTCTTCCTCGATAGGGGCGATCCCTCGAAAGTGGAGGCTGGCGTCAAGGAGGGTGCGGGCAATCTCCGGCACCCGGTCACCAGGGGCGAAGATCCGGACCTGGTGATCGGTCGGCTCAAGGGGGCCAAACCCGGCCCCGGCCAGTCGGGCGGCCACCTTCTCGGGCTCATCGGTGCTGACGCGAACGTAGGACGACTCTGCCTGCCTCAGCCCCTGGGGATCGAGTTCCTCCACCAACCGCCCTTGATGCACGATGCCGATACGATCGGCAAGGTGCGCGATCTCAGCCAGGATGTGGCTGGAAACGAAAACGGTGACCCCTTCCTCGGCGGCCAGGCGGCGAAGGAGCTCCCGAACCTCCACGATACCGGCTGGGTCCAGTCCGTTTGCCGGTTCATCTAAGATAAGGAGTTCCGGACGGTGAAGAAGAGCCCGGGCCAGCGACAGCCGCTGCTTGTTGCCCAGAGAGAGGACTCCCGCCCGACGCTCAGCATTGATCTCCAATCCCATGAGCTCGATGGCCTCAGGGACGTAAGAGGCCGGGGACCGAGTAAGCCGACGCTGGATGTCTAAGTTCTCCCGTACAGTGAGGTTCGGATAGGCGGTCGCGGTCTCCACCAGGTAGCCCACCCGGGCGAGCGCCTGGGCCGCTCCGGGATGCACTCGTCTGCCAAGCACCTCGACGCTGCCGGCATCGGGATGGATGAGCCCCAGCATCATGCGGATGGCGGTGGTCTTGCCCGCTCCGTTGCGTCCCAGGAATCCGTAGATCTCGCCTCGCTTCACCTCCAGGTCGAGATCCTTCACCGCCTGCAGGTGGCCATAGCGTTTGGCCAGCCCGGTGGTCGTGATGGCCGCGTCGGTGCTCATTGCCGCTTCTCCTCATATCCGAGCGCCCGCAGAGCAAGCTCCATAACGGCGGCAAGAGCAGAGGGGAGTCCCAGCAGAGGATCGCCCCGCCATTCGATATCCGCAGATCCTCCGGCCACAAACCAGGCAGCCGCAGTGAGGTCTGGGACCACGAAAACCCCTCGTGCACGCCGTGCTCGATTATTCCTTTAAGAAGAGGGACCAGCCGGGGGGTGAGATGCTCATCGAGGCGGTCGTGCAGGGCGCGGTTCTCCGGAGCGTGAAGAAAGGCAGATAGATCCGCCGCGCCCGGCACCGATGCCAGATCCCCGAGGGCAGTAGATAGGGCCCGCAGCTCATCTACCGCTGACGGCTCGCCTGCCCACCGCCCGGCAAAGAGCGGTGATCATAGCCTCGGCAAAGCGCTCGATGACGGCCAGCACCACGTCGTCCTTGCTCTGGAAGTAAAGGTAGAAAGTACCTTGGGCGACACCGGCGCCCACGATGTCGCTGACCGAAGTGCCGGCGACCCCTTTTCGGCAAAAACGCGCCCGGCGGCGGAAACTATGCCGTCCAATCGGACTTCGCGGTCGACAGTGCGAGGCATCGGATTCATCCTCCGTCTGAATAATGACTGACTGTCAGTCAGTTTACTCCCTCTTGATGGTCCGCGTCAAGGCTGTCCGCTAGCGGGGCGTGTCAGCCCCTCCGACGGAACCGAAGCAGATGTTCTATCGTGTGAAGGTGCTGGCTGAGTGGGCCGGCGGAATCTCGAATAGGTGGTGCATGGCATGTTCGACCTGACAGGGCAGGTAGCACTTGTGACCGGCGGGGAGCGGGTCTCGGCTCATCTTTCGCCGGCGCTCTGGCCCGTCAGGGCGCAGACGTAGTCGTCATGGATGTAGTCGAAGACATGCAGGCCACAGCCAGAGCAATCGAGGTCTTGGACCGTCGGTGCCGCGATCCAGGCCGACGCGCGCGACAGCGCGGCCATCCGCGCCGCCCTCGCGGGATCGGAGAGATCCACCCGCGAATAACAGATTGGCGAACAACGCGGCGCGGCGAAGTCGATCCCGCCGAGAAGCAGACCGACGAGCACTGGGAGCAACGTTATCGACGTGAACCTGTCCGGCGTGTTCAGGCGCTCTCGGGAGGTCGCAGAGGGCTTCATGATCCCGCAAGGATATGGGCGCATCATAAACATCGGGTCGGTTTACGGGTTCGTGGCGAACAACTCCCGGACTGCGGGCTCCGTGGGAGAGAACTACAGCCAGGTGTCGGCTATCACGCCTCCAAGGGCGGCGTTCTGAACCTGACTCGGGCCCTAGCCGCCGAATGGGCGCAGTTCGGTATCACAGTCAACGGCATTGCGCCCGGCTACATAGCCTCTGGTTTTGGTGAGCACATCGAGGAGACCTTGCCCGGCTTCAGGGATCTCATGACTCGCTACTGCCCTATCCCCCGGCAAGGTCGGGTGGAAGAACTCACGGACACCCTCGCGTATCTGGCCGCGAAGGAGACCAGCTACACCACCGGCGTCATGATCGCCGTCGACGGCGGATGGACATGCGTCTAAGCGACTCATCAAACTGCATCAGCTCCACTGGAGCGCCGTCCTCCACCACAAACGCCACGAGTACGCCATCCGACGGACTGTTGGGCTCGATGATCACTTCGCGCCCGACCAGCTCCGCGGCCAGGTCATCCACCTCGAAGGCGACGTGCGCCGATGACTTGACTAGATCCGGCAGGCGACAGCCAGGTCGTAGCGCATCCACTGGACCCCGAAGTCGTTGCTCTTGTGGTCGGTGCAGTGCAGACCGTACCGCTCGAGATAGACCTCACCGTCTTGGGGGTGTCGGTTGGGATCCCGATGTGGTTGTATCGCCTCAAGCTCCCACGCCCTCCTCCGCCGATTGACCCGCCGCCCTACTCGAACGTGTCCCCGTCATGTTCGATCCAACCCGCGATGTGATCCCCGGTGGGATCATGATGCGTCCAGTGTACGAGGCCGCCCTGCGCATTCCACACGTACTCGCCCTTGAACGACACCGCGTCGCCGACGCGTAGCGGACTCACTCGCGGAGCGATGTCGATGTCGTGCGCGATCGAGAAGTGTCTGCCCGGAAGCCAACTGGACGATGAACCTCTGGTGCCTGGATCCTTGTGTGTCGTCGGACAGCAGTCTTGTCACCGTGCCCTGCCCCTCGACCTCCAGATCACTGGTCCGTTCGGCAAACGCGCGTGCAAGAATGTCCTCTCCGGCGCCGGCAGTCGTGACTTGGATGTTTGCATCGGTGCCAGGCGTGCGGACGGCCGTCGAGCAGCCGCATTGCATGACGCCAGCCAGACAAGCCACGACAATGACCGCGGTGAGCAACAGCCTCTTCATCTCAGAGCGACGGCCCCCTCATGCGGTGCGCCGGGAGCGACGACGGCGTCCTGTCTCTCTGCGCCGGTACGTTCAGCCTCATCGCGCGGCGACGAAATTCGATATCGGCAATGGACCACTCATCAGACAGGATCGATGCGGTCGGAGCTCTTGCTGTCTTCATCGCTCGAAAGGCACGGTCACTCCCGAACGGCCGCTCCATCACGTTGCAGGCGTCAAGCAGGGCGTCGAGAGTATCATGCAGACAGACCGAGAAATGGGACAAGGTCGCCTGCAAGGGGGTGCAGCATGAAGAAGAGTCTGCTGGTTGCCAGCATTCTCGCGCTATGGTCCTTGAGGAAGGCTGTTCGGCCAGCACGGCTGACTCGACCACAAGTACGAGCAACCCAGCCGTAACCTCGACCGCCCTGGAGACAACCTCGACCACCGAACTACCTTGCCTGCCGGCGTCTTCGAAACCATCCGCCATCAAGAAACCGAAAGCCGCTTGACCTACACCGGTACCTGGACGGCCTCTGACAACAACTCGGCTTCAGAGGAAGCTTTTCCTTCGCCGACTCCTCCGGAGCTTCGCTGACCATCCTCTTCGTGGGCACCGAGCTTTCCTGGATAGCCAAGAAATCGCCCGCCTATGGCAAGGCAGAGGTCACGGTGGACGGAAGCGCAGTCGGCATGTCGACCTGTACAGTGCGGAAGAGGTCTGGCAGCAAGTCGTATGGCAGACCGACACGCTGAATGCGGGCCCCCACGCCGTCACAATCGCTTGGGCCGGCAAAAAGACAGCGGCGGCGACAGGCACCAACATCAATATCGATGCAATCGAGGTGCATGGGGTCCTGACCGGCCGCTACCAGCAGACCAGTGCGAAACTCGTCTACGCAGGCGATTGGAAGGCCGAGTCCAACGCGTCAGCTTCTGGCGGGCAATTTCGCGTTCGCGAACGCCTCGGAGCTTCGGTGACCATCCGTTTCAACGGGAGTCCATTGGTCTGGTTGGCGAAGAAGAGCCCAGCCTACGGCGAGGCCCAGGTGACTGTAGATGGAGGAACCCCGGTCGCCGTCGATCTCTACAACGCTGATGTCCTCTGGCGACAAGAGGTCTGGAACTCAGGACTACTGGGCAGCGGTTCTCACACCGTGGTGATCCAGTGGACCGGGAACAAGAACGCCGGCTGCGACCGACACCAACATCAACATCGACTTCCTGTACATTGCCGGCGCTCTCGAGTAGAGACCCGAGAGGCGTAGACTGAAATCGTGCTCCAGCTGAAACGGTCCGCAGGTTCTCCGGGCAAGGAGCGTCTGGCAAAAGCGGCAAGGTTCAGATACGATAATGCGGTTGACTACGCACTGCAGGAACGAGGGGAGAAGAGCTATGAAATCCCTCAACAACGTGGGGCGTTTGTGGTTGCTGGTGCTGTTGTTGTTGGCGCTAGCGATAATTATGGTCTTGCCCGCGACAGCTATGGCAGCCCCGCCGGTGGAACTTGGGACTACTGCCACGTTTGCGGTCTTGTCAGGCGAGACCATCACCAATGCCGGAACCACCACCATCAACGGGGACATGGGGTTGGCTCCAGGCGCTGCGTGGGATATCACCGGCATCACACTGAATGGGGCGCCGCATCTGAAGGACGCAGTCGCGGCTCAGGCCAAGCTCGACCTGGTCACCGCGTATGACGACGCAGCCGGAAGAAGCTCTACCGTCATTCCCACCGAACTCGGCGGACAGGTTCTGACGACCGGGGCCTACCGTTCGGACAGCGGCACATTCGGAATAACGGGACTCTCGTGCTCGACGCCGAGAACGACCCCAACGCGGTCTTCGTATTTCAGATGGAATCGACTCTTATCACGGCTTCGGCCAGCAACATCGAGCTGCGCAACGGCGCCCGGTTCTGCCGGATATTCTGGCAGGTCGGAAGCTCCGCTACCTTAGGGACGTACTCTAATTTCGTGGGACATATCTTCGCGCTGACGTCCATCTCAGCGCAGACCGGTGCCACGATACAAGGACAGCTGATGGCACGCAATGGCTCGGTGACCCTTGACTCCAACGTCATCACAAATGGCTTCTGCGCCACCGAATTGGTCACGACGACGCTGGGAGGACCGACCACGACAGGTTCAGGGCCGACGTCGACCGCTGGGGGGCCGACCACAAGCCGACCTTCGTATCCCTATACCGGCAGCACTCCCTGGTACTACTTCGTCCTCCTTGTGGGCGGTGTGGGCGCTTTCTTGACGCTTGTCCGAATCATGAGCGGCCGAAAAGCCACTAGATGACCGGAGCATGAGGCGCGTCGTGCTGGAGAGAGTCGCCCGAGGCAGCAGTGTCCGCGCCGCTTTGGGGGTCGCGGCGCTGATGCGCTAGACGGGGGCTGGGCAATCGCTTCGGGCCGGATGCTTCCACAACATGGCGGACGAAAAGAGAGAGACCCCGGCGGACCCGGCTGATCGATGGTCATGGGTCTCGGTGGCTCGTCCGACTAGGCGCCCGCTTGAGCCGCTTGAGCCGCTCGAGCCGCCGGCGTGGGTCTCGGCGCGAGCCCCGATCGAGACCTCGGCGAAGACTCCGCGAGGCGCGCCGGTGGCACCCGCGGCGGCTGCGGCCAAATCCGTGGCCAAACCGGCGACGAAGAGGCGGAGGCGGATTCGCAGGCTGGGCGCTCTGCTGGTGATGGCCGGGGTTCTCGGTGTGGCCGGCTACTTCACGGGCATGAGCGTCCACAATCACCTGCAGCAAGACCAGCCTGGAGACCAACCGGCGTCTGCAAACCAGTTGGTGAGGACAGCTGAGGGGGATCTCATCCCAACGGAAGGCACGCCGGAGGGCGTCGGGGATGCGGCGAGCGGCGAGACCAATGGAGCAGCGCCGGGAGCGGCGGAGGCCGAAAGCCGAGCACAACTCGCGGCGTTCAAAGCGGCGGCGGATGCGTTTGCTGCGACGGTCGCCCCGGGCCAGCCACTTGGTAGGATAGTCATCCCCAAGATCGGCGTCGACGTGGCCATGTTGGAGAGCACCGACAAGAGTTTTCTGAAAGAGGGACCGGGGCACTGGCCCGAGACGCCCTTCCCCGGCCAGGCAAACAACTTCGTGGTCTCGGGACATCGGACGACCTATGGGGCGCCGTTCCGCAGGCTCGATGAGTTGGAGGTCGGCGACCAGATCGAGCTGGCCATGCCTTACGCGATGGCGCTCTACGCCGTGACGCGAGTGGTCATCGTGTACCCCGATGATGTGTATGAAGTAAGGAACCTCGGTCGCGAGCAGGTCTCGCTTGTTGCATGCCATCCGATCGGCAGCGCGAAACAACGCATCGTGGTACAGGGCGACTTGATCAGTTTCCTGCTGACCGATCGGCAGTACTCGCAGAACTAGCGGAGCAGAGCGGAGGCACCGGAGAACTGAGAACGGCTCTTGCGCCCTACAAGATCCTTGGTCCGAAGCTGCCTTTCAGCCGTGTAGAAGCCCTTCTTGGCCTCTTCCCATGTCTGCGGCCAGGCTTCGCGCGTGGGACCGACGGTCAAGTCGAAGAGAGTCATCCCGAGGAGCTCGTCGCGGGAGAACCCCAGGCTCCCAGCCGCAGAGCGTTTCGGCGGTCATGCCCAATCTTGATGCGATCGAGGAGATCGCCGCTCGCCGAGTGTCGTACTCGTCCCAATGATCGAAGACCATGCGGACGGCCCTCTCTCTCACTTCGACTGGATACCTCGTCTGTCTGTTCATGACTCCATCCTCGCAAAGGTTGGAGCCCCCGGAAAGGCCGGTGCGGGGCACGGTGCCGGTTACCGCGTAGGCATCGGCCTGGCTTTCATCACGCACGCTCATGCGAGGTAGAAGCGTCTGATTGTGGACGAGGGGGCCCCATCAGGCGCCCCCTCGTCGAACAACGATCACCGCGCTGCCGCCGAGTAGGCCCAAGAAGCACTAGTGGATCTGCTCGCCGAACGTCACGTGGATCTCGGAGGTCAGGCTCGCCATCTTCGCGGCAAACGCCCTGTACTCGTCGGTCTGCATGTCCCTGCTCTTGAAATCGTCCAAGCTCTTGAGGTGGACGATCCCGACGTATTTGAAAGGGATAGCGCCCGATCGGCTGTCGGTGATCTTGACGAGTTCGTACTTCTCGACCGAAGGGAGACTGTCGATGTATGGGCCCTTCTCCCTGTCCACATACTCCTTGAATTCGTCGTCGGTCACGCCAGGCGCAAGGTTGTAGAGGATAATCTCCTTATCCACGTGATCGCTCCTTAATCGGATGGACGTTGGCTGCTACACCCCATAATCGTAGTATCCGCGGGCCACGCGGTACTTGGCGATCTGCTGACCTCCCAGTACCAACTGGGTGATCTTGGCGTCGCGGAGGCACTTCTCCAAACCATACTCTGGCGAGAGCCCATTGGAACCCAGCAGCTCCATCGCCTTGTTGCATATCCACACGGAGGCATCGGCGGAGAAGCTGCGCACGATACTTGCCTTCGCGACCATCTCCTTGGAGAAGAGCGGCGGATAGGCTCCGTGCTCGTCCATCATCGTCGCCAGGTTGTAGATGGAGCCGCGCATTATCTCCAGCTTGATCGCCATGTCGGCGATGATGCCGGCGGCCAGCGACCACTCTCGCACCGGCTTGCCGTTGCTCATCCGGCCCCCCGTGTATTCAAGAGCGATGTCGAAAGCCCCCTGGGCGATGCCAAGCGATTGCGTGGCGTTGTGCCACTGGGCTCCGGATGCGATGGCGTGGTAGAAGTGCGCGTCCTGTCCGGGGCCGGCGACTCGGTATTCCTTCGGGACCCGTACGCCGTCGTAGAACACGCTGGCATTGACGGAGGTGTGGTATCCCATCTTGCGCTCCGGCTTGCCGAACGACAGGCCGTTCGCGTCGCCGGGCACATAGATCAGCGCCACTCCGTCCTCACCGAGAGACGGGTCTGTGTTGCATACGGTCAAGTACACGCTGGCGATGCCGGCATGGGTGGGCCACGACTTGTTGCCGTCGATCACCCATTCGTCCCCGTCGAGTCTTGCCCGAGCCTTGATCCCGCGGCCGCCAAGGAGAGGGTTCTCCGTGTCAGCTCCGCCCGTAGAGTCGGTCATCGACAAGCAGGCGTAGTTCACCTGGTCACCGCAGAACGCGGGTGCAAAACTGTCGAGGACGATCTTGTTCCCAGCAAGCATGGCCGGCTGCAGGATCATGCCGCAATTGATCCCTGCGCTCAGACTCACTCCGGCGTCACCGCGCGCCAGCTCTTCGCAGATGATGCTGAGCGTCACGTTCGAAGCTCCACCGTCGCCTCCGTACTCCTCCGGGTAGCCGCTCCGTTGGATGCCCAGATCCACGAGCCTGCGGAGGACCTCTTCGACGGCGTCGTGATCCTGCTCTAGCTCCTCCCGTTTCGGCATGATCTCCCGGTCAACGAAACCACGGACCATGGAGCGTATTGCGTGCTGCTCATCTGTCAGCAAGTGACTCAGATACATGTTGCCTCACCTCCAATGCTGATCGTTGGGCAAGCGCCGCGGACGGGCGTCATCTTCACCCCGCTGGTGCCGAGCCCATACGGAAATCCGCCCAGGTCCCACAGTGATTCTGATATTCGAAGTGCCTGTCGTGGTCCGACCAGTGCCAGAAGGGAGTGTGGGCGGCCATGACGTTCGACAAGAACGGCAGGGTCACATTTTCCAGGCGTACGGGGCTGCCATCACCGCTCTTCGTAGACTGTCATCCCCTCTCCGTTCGCGCAGGCCACAAACTGAGGGCTCCCGACCATCTTTATACTATACAGTTTCAAGGCATCGCCACCTGCACCGCCCTCCTTGATGGGTTCGTCCGACGAGACCGCGTGAGGAGTCCAAGAGCCTGAGGGGTCCACAGACCCCCCGACCACTCGCTTGAGCGGCAGCATCCGCTGGGATCAGGGCTTCCCAACCTACCTCTCTAGAGTGCCGGTGTGCGACCAGTACAGATCCCCAGTGGACAGCAGCCCGTCTGCGGCATCAACCTCAACGACTCCGGCCGGGACACCACCCAGATGTTGCAGATCAGGCATCGGCAGCCGCGGCGACGGGTCACCTCCAAGCTGACGGCCTGGGGCCCGCTCGATCTCCCGAGCGGTCTGAGGTAGCGGTCGTTCATCGCGGCGCGTCCGCCCCCGCGCCCATCATGGCCAGAAGGTCTCGAGGTTGGCCTTGTACTGCTCGTGGTTGTAGCTCCGTGGGTCGAAGTTGTCCCACTCGAACGTCAACGCCGGTATGCCGAGCTCTTTCGTGACCGCGTTCTTGATGGTCATCGCATCGCCGGCAACGTACCTGCAACCGACGTGATAGTGGTTGAGCACCCCATCGAGATGCAGGCGCTTGCACGCATCCAGGATGATCTCGACCTCCCGCCGAGGATCTGCTGGGCCGCGGAGTGAAGGTGCTGGCCGATCACATCGTAGGGATCGTCCGGGTCGAGGATCCGGCTCCGTCGACCCCTTGGCTCGACGAGAACTCGAAGTCCGAGGCGACGATCGCCAAGCCAGCTTCATTCGCGTGGTGTTCCCACCTCGGATCGGAGTGGTGGCACGGGAGGACACCCAACACCCGAGGTGCGCCCTTGGGGGTCGCCCCGATACCCTTCTCGGTGCGATCAAGCAGTTCGCTATACAGAGTGTCCAGCGATCGCGGTGACATCCGCCAGCTCGTTCGGTCTGAAGGGGATCTCGTCGAGCGCGAACATCAAGTTGAGATGAGCGGAACCCAAGGGGATCGGATCGCTGTTTCGCATCAGGTCGTGCACTCTGGCCTTGGCGCCACGTAGGCCTTCCTTGCCTCCAGGATCTCCCAGAGCATCTCGCCCGTATCTCAAAGCCGAACTGCTGCCCGACACGTTCGCTGAGTCTCTGTAGACTCTTCGCGTGGAAGCTGGTGGACCGGTCGGCGTGCGGATATTCTCGGAGTTCCCTGTCCTGCCAGCAATCGAAGTAGTATCCGGGTATGCCGTACCAGTCTTCGATGAGCCCGATGGTCTTGGCGCCGGTGTCGCAGAGAAACCCGCTGGTGATAGCCAGGTCGGGCTTCGGCACCATGTTCAGAGCCAGTAGGCCCAGAGCGCATTTCACATTGCCGCAGTGCGCCACGCCTCCGCTCTGGAGCCACAGCTTCTCCGCGGCTTCGAACACCGGAGTAGCCTTGCCAAGCATGGAGCCCAAGACGATCAGGAAGGTGTAGTTCGGGTTCACCCAAGCCACATCTTGGTAGTTCGAGATCAAGGCCGAGCCGAGAATCTGACACCCCGGAGCCATGAAGGAGAACACCACCTTGGTCGTTCTCGTCGTCCTTCGAGAAGCACGATGCTTGGTGAAATCCCGAGGAGCACTCCCAGCAACTTCCTCACGCCCGCCAACTCGACGTCGAAGTACTTGGCGAGGCGAATCTCCCCCTGGGCAAGATCCTCGTCCGTGATCCCGACCGCCTTCATTGCTCTGTCCACGCGGGCGGACTCCGCCTCGATCTCGTGTGGCTCGTATCCACACAGTCGTCAGGAACTCACGCATCGGCCGGCCCTCCCTGAACGATTTCGAGAAACGCTTCGAGCCTCGTCTGGACCGAACCCGAGCGCACGTCTCCATAGTTGGATTCGATCAGCAGCATCGGCACGCCCAGCTCCCTCAGACGGTTCTCGAAGAGGAACGCGTCCTGGTCGTAGAACTCGCAGCACAGCAGCTCGTACCAGATCACTCCCTTCACCTGGAACCAGCGAGATGAGCTTCGAGATGAGTTCCAGCCTCGGACCGGTGGACGACCTCATGAAGGCCGCCGGGAACCCTGTCCACGAGATGTGCCCGCACCAGAGCGTCGAGCGCGTCTCCGCCGTCTCCGGCGTCTTCACCATCTTCGTCGCCTCGCGTACCGCCCCAGTAGTCCCGAACCCCTTCGAAGACGTCTTCGATGACGATGTCGGCTCCGCAGCTCTCGACCATCTCCAGGATCCCGTAGTCGCCGATCGCGACGTTGGGCCCGATCAGCAGCAGTCTTGGCGCACCGGCATGGGCGGCCGGCTCAGCCGCCAGCCGCTCGCGTGGACCGTCTCCAGCACGTCGGCCGCGCCCAGCGGATCGCCGTACAGCGTGGCATGGTTGAGCTTCATGAACTCGAGTCCGCTGACGCCGGGAGGATCGCTCCGCCGCATCAGACTGATATCCCTGAGCGCTCCCCGCAGGCGGTCGTAGACGGTGATCGCCTCTGTGACGGAGGCATCGGTGATCGTTCTGCCGGTGAGGCTTTCCAGTCTCTCCTTAAGGTCGGCCAGACGATTGCGGAAGTAGATCGGCGCCAGGATCTCCTCGAGGTCGTATGGCACCCCGAGCTTGAAGACCTCGGTAGGCTCGTAGTACTCCCACATGTCGCCGATCTTTCTCAGATGCTGGCAGGTGGAGGGGACCACGAGCATATCGATCAGCCGCATAGACCGGATCTGTCTTCAGCAGCATCTCCCCCACCTGCGCCCGCGCAAAGGGACAGATGACAGGGGGGAGCAGCGACAGCGCGTAGTCCGATGTCCGGGCGTTGCCGCCGTTCGCGAGGCACACGGGCAGAGCCCCAGAGGCGTAGATCAGCTCCTCCGGCACGTACGGGCCCGGGAAGTAGCCGACCACCTTGACACCATCGCTCTTTGCTCTCTCGATAGCCGCGAGTCGGTCGGTGAACAGTGAATCCAGATGCTCGTCGATCATGTGGCGTGCCTCGCTCCCTACGCAAGCAGTACTCGAGCCAGTGTACAAGTCTTGCACTGGTAACGGCACCCCCGAACAAGTGAACCGCGTTCAGGACTAGTTCAGGTTAGCAGTGCGAGCATACTCATGTGGCATCGCTCAGACCCCCTCCTTGAGCCGTGGCCCCAGCCCTGTCCGGTAGCGTCTAGCCCCAAAGGGCTAGACGCTACCACCCCTCCCCCCCCACAACATACCTTCCGTGGCGGACAGAAGACCGCGCTCGACATACCGGCTTCTGCAGGCCACGTTCCGCCGCCCTTGCTGATACGCTGATAGCCATGATGCCGCTTCAGCAACTCGACGCCCAGCAACCACGGGCGAACCCAAGCCTCGTTCTCGCAGTTGCCAGTCTTGGCGGATTCGTGGTCAACTTCATGTCTTCCGCTATCAACGTCGCGCTGCCCCTCATCGGCGACGAGTTCCACGCGTCTGCCGTGACGCTCAGTTGGATCTCCCTTTCCTACATACTTGTTGCCGGGGCGACCCTCCTACCGGCCGGACGCTTGGCGGACATGTATGGACGGGTGCGCGTATACATCTTAGGGATGGGCCTCTTCACCGTTCTCGCCTTCGCAAGCGCTTTTGCTCCATCCGCATCCGTTCTCCTCGCTCTGCGTGCGTTTCACGGCATCGCACTAGGCGTCGGCTCGGCAACCTCAGCGGCTCTTGTGATTCTGGCCTATCCGCCCGAGTCGCGCGGCCGTGCGCTCGGTCTGAGCGTCTCGGCTGTGTACCTCGGTCTCACACTTGGGCCTGTCCTGGGCGGCTTCATCATCCACAATTTTGGCTGGCGCAGTCTGTTCTTCTTCGTCGGCGCCATCGGGCTGGTCGACACGGCATTGCCATTGTGGAAGCTTCGCGGTGCGGACCGGGGGGAGCCGAAGAAGGCGCGATTCGACTTGACCGGAGCGGCGGCTTACGCGCTCTCGCTGACCGGGGTGCTGCTTGGGTTTTCGTTGCTGCCCAAGATCGTGGGCGTGGTGCTGATCATCGGGGGCGCCGCCGGCCTTGGTGGATTCTTCTGGTGGGAGACGCATGCGGCGGATCCTCTCTTTCACGTGGATCTCATTCGCCGCAATCGCGTCTTTGCGTTCTCCAACTTGGCGACGCTGGTCAACTACAGCGCGAACGCGGCCATGATCTTCCTTATGAGCCTGTACCTTCAATACAACCGCGGCCTGAATGCGCAGACGGCAGGTTTCGTCCTCGTGACCGGAGCCTTGGTCCAGGTGATCGTCTCTCCCCTTGTCGGCCGCCTGGCTGATCGCGTGGAGCCCCGCTATGTAGCCTCAGCCGGCATGCTCATCTGTGTTCTCGGCCTGCTTGGTCTGAGCTTCCTACAGGGCGAGAGCTCCTATTGGTACGTGATCGCCATGCTCTGCCTGCTCGGTCTTGGCATGGGCACCTTTTCGACGCCGAACATGCACGCGATCACCGGCAGCGTCGAGGCTGGCTCGGTCGGGGTCGCCTCGGCCACTGTTGCGACGATGCGCCGGGCCGGTCAGGCCATCAGCATCGGATTGGCCACTCTCGTTCTTGCGGTCGAGGTCGGGCGGGATGCGATCCAGCCCTCTGACTACCCACACCTGCTCACGAGCATCCGAATCAGCTTTCTGCTCTTCACCGTTCTTGGCGCCCTCGGCGTGGGGGCCTCGCTGGTAGGGCCGAGACGCGACCGCTAGCCCTTCCGGCCGCTACAATAGCCGCGTGGAGCCGATTCAGACAGCCAACATCCGTATCCTTCTCGTAGATGATCATCCGCTGGTCCGCCGGGCGCTGCGGGACATCCTCGAGAAGGAACCCGACCTCGAGGTGATAGGCGAAGGGGGCGACGGCCGACAGGCGCTCGAGATGACCGAGTTGCACCGCCCGGACATCGTCATCATGGACATCAGCATGCCGGTGATGAGCGGTGTCGAGGCGACCAAGCAGATCAAGGCCTCCATGCCACTCACGTCGGTGCTCATCCTCACGGTCCACACCGACGTGGAGACGATCTTCAGCATCCTTGAGGCGGGTGCCAGCGGCGTATCTGGTCAAGTCGATATTCGGCCCGGAAGTCATCCACACGATACGAGCCGTGATGGATGGTGACATGGTTCTTTCCCAGGAAATCTCCCAGGAAGTGCTCAAATACGGCCTTGCCCATGCGAGGAGGCCGGTCAAAGTGCCGTCAGCCGAACGGCTCTCGGCGAAAGGCGTCGAAGTGCTTTGCCTGGCGGCCAAAGGGCTGTCGAACAAGGAGATCGGCACCAGGCTTGGCATTAGCGAAGCTACCGTCAAGAGCTATTTCGTCGACGTCTTTCAGAAGTTGAACGTCCGGTCGCGCACAGAGGCCATCTACGTGAGCCTCAAGTCGGGAATCCTGGACGCTTGACGACCTAGACGATGGTTGACATGGAATAGGGAAGCAAGACCCGGAGTCTCGTCCCTTCGCCAGGCCGCGATTCCACCTGCATCGTGCCGCCGAGCAGAGAGTATTCGCTGCTCCATGCCGATGATGCCTAGCTTGTTCTCACCGGCATAGAGCGTCAACCTCTCCGGCGGCTGAAAGCCGACTCCGTCGTCAGCCACTTCCAGCAGCAGCCGGTGTTCCTCGAACTGCAGACCGACCCTCCCGCTCTGGGCATGCGCGTGCCGCTGCATGTTGCAGATCGCCTCTTGCACGACGCGGAACACCGTCACTTCCGCCGACTTCGACAACTCGTGCTCGTCGCCAGCTACCGAGATGTTCACGTGGCAGCCGCTCTGCGTGTTGTTGTTGTTTACCAGCCACCTGATGCCGGAAACTCAGACCGAAGTTATCCAGTATGCTCGGACGGAGATTTAGGCTCAGCCGGCGCAGGTCGTCCATGGTCTGCAGCACCTGTTGTTTGATCCATTGGTTACCTTTGGCCTGGCTCTTGTCGAGCGAGGAAAGGCTGAGGGCGTCTGACTTGTTCGCGATGACCATGAGCGTCTGCAGCGTCTCGTCGTGCAACTCCTGGGATATGCGCTGACGCTCGCCCTCTTGGGCCTCTACCAATTTGTAGATATACGCCTGGCGCTCCTGCTCGCGCTCGGTGAAGTGCCTCTTCTCGCTTTCCCGGGCTCGCCGCTCGCCGCCTACTATCGCGACCAGCAACACCGGCAGAAGGAACAGCACGTAGTTTATGGGCTCCGCTTCCCTGCCCCAAGCGTGCAGCTTCGGTACCACCCAGATCAGCGACATGCAGTATGCGAAGGCCCCGCCCGGCCACGAGAGGCTCAGCGAGCCGTAGATGATCGGGATCAAGAATAGGACGCCGAACAGGCGGAACCTCATCTCCACGTTGATAACCAGGTAGTTGAGTTTTGACAGCCAGGGAAAGTATTGCCACCCTCCCTGAGTGAATTGCCACTCGCGCCATGGCCAAGCCTGGTACACAACGAGTAATGCGGCGGCGAGCACGACCACGACCCAGAAGTGCGGATTCTTGAGGATCTTGACCGCGAAAGATCTCGCCCTGGTGAGAAACGCATGGGTCATGGCGGCCCGATTGTCTCAACCTAGCCCGGTTTTCGCCACCTTTCGATGAGGGCGTCCTCTTACGTCCCATCCGGGTGATACGAAAGTTGCTCAACCAAGGAGATGGCAACTAAGCTCCGGCCGCGATAGACAGAGGCGGTCGGTATCACCGCGCGGCGGGCTTATTCGCAAACGAAGGAGGAGTTCATGTGACCAAGAGGGGTTTGGAAGTCACTGGTTCTGACGTTGCTTGCCCGCTGCTGGTGCTGACCGTGCCGCCGCTCGCCTCGCGGAGTGGCAAGAACGCTGAAGATACGGCAACGACGCCGATGGATCGCGGGACCGCTTTCGCTATGTAAAAGGCAACACTGGGGGTGCATGGTGAAGAAATCGCTGACGGCAATCTTCGGAATAACCCTACTTCTTGTCGTTCTCGTCTTGAGCAGCTGCGGGAGCGATGAGGCAAGTACCTCTACCACATCCGTTCAGTCGACCGAAACGACACAGACCGCTGCCACGACCGCGCCTCTGACATCGGACGTATCTCAAACGACAGTGCCCGCCGGCGAAACCATCGAGCTTTCCATGGCCAACCTGTATGCTCCCGGATCTGATCCGGACCAGAGTCTCATGCGCTGGGCCGCCAAGGTCGAGGCCGACAGCAACGGCCGGCTGAAGATACGCGACTATCCCGGGGGCACCCTGCTTACCGCGCCCGACATGCGCACAGGAGTGGAGGCCGGAGTTGCTGATCTGGGCTCTTCCTTCATCTACAAGCCGGAACCGGGGTTTGAGCCGAGCATGGTGATGTCTCAGCTGATACTCGGTCTTGACTACAACAAATGCCTTTCTATTTTCGATGATATCTGGAATCAGTTCCCCTCTCTGTGGGAGGGCCAGTGGGACAAGTTCAAACTCATCTGGATCACCACCATTGATCCCAACCTGCTGTTCACGGTGGACAAGCCGGTTCGCACGCTTGAGGACCTGAAGGGTCTGCAAATACGCATGCCGAGCGCCACCGCCGCCGACATGTTCAAGGCCCTGGGTGCGGCGCCGGTTTCAATGTCCACAGCGGATTGGGTCGTTTCGCTGGACAAGAAGACGACCGACGGCGCCGCGACTTCGGTCGGAAGCGTGCTCGACAACCAGGTAGGTGAGAAGCTCAAGTACTGCACGCGCTACTCCACCGGACCGGGCGTCACCTTCCTCGTCATGAACAAACAAAGATACGACAGTCTGCCCGCCGAGCTCCAGAAGGTCATCGACGACAACATGGCCTTCGGTTTGCAGGACATGATCGACGACCAAGAAGGCCTCCGAAAAGGCAGCTTACGACTACCTCACGGCGTCGGGCGTTGAGATCATCGATCTGACTGCCGACGAGTACGCGCGGTGGGACGCTGCGGTTGCGCCGGTCTTCGGCAAGGTGGCTGCCGATTTGGACGCGGCTGGTTATCCGGGTACTGACTTGGTCAATTACGCGTTGGAGCGGGCTAAGTACTACTATTCCAACTAGTCTCCGAAGAAGCTATCCCATCGTTTAACAACATCGCTGCCCGGGTCATAATGCGAGAGCTGCGTGGCCCGGGCAGTCGATTGACCAGTGTGAGTTTCCAGGAAGGACTATAGGGCGATGAGTGCCTCAAGGCTTGAGAAGTACTTGTGGATCGTATTGCTGACCATCGCGTCCCTTGCCTTACTCGCGATGATGTGTGTCATCTCCTTGAATATCTTCGGACGCATTCTCGTCAACTCTCCCATTTTGGGTGCCATCGAAATAGCCGGTCTCATGGGAGTGGTTTTCGCTGCAGTTTCTCTGCCCTATACAACAAGAGAGCGGAAGAACGTAGTGGTTGAGATCATCGCGGAGAGGTTTCCTTCTCGCGTCCGTGCGTCCGTGGACGCATTTACGTATCTCGTTGCTTTGGGCGGTCTCGCGACTTCTCATCTGGGGCACCTGGAAGGAGGCCTTTCACGCCGCGAGTTTTGGAGAGGTAACCATTGTCAGTTCCATACCAACAAGCCCCTTCAAATTCATCTGGGCATTCGGTCTGTTGGTGCTTAGGCATTGTGGTGGCAGCGCAGACGATTAGGCATGTGCTCAAGGGAATGAAACGATGACACCCATCTTGACGGGCATAGTCGGCATATGCGTAGTCCTGTTCTTGATGATGCTGGGCATGCCAATCGGCTTCTCGATGTTACTCGTGGGCTTTGTCGGATTCACCTATATTGTCAGCTTCAGCGGCGCGATGCACGTGTTGGTCAATACGCCGTATAACCTAGTCTCCAACTACGACTATTGTGTCTTGCCCTTGTTCTTACTGATGGCTTCAGTCTGTCTGAAGGCAGGCTTAGGGCAGAGTCTGTTCCGGCTCGTATACGTTTGGATCGGAAGAATGCGCGGCGGGCTCGCTGCGGCTACCATCGGCGCCTGCGCTTTCTTTGCAGCTGCCAGCGCCTCGAGCATCGCAACGAGTGTGACGATGGGACTTGTCGCCATACCCGAGATGCAACGCTACAACTATGACTCCGGCCTGGCCACCGGCTGTGTTGCGGCAGGCGGAGGTTTGGGCATACTGATTCCGCCCAGTGGCGTGCTGATCATCTACGGCATCTTGACCGAGCAGTCTATCAGCAAGTTGTTCATAGCGGGGCTGATTCCGGGCATCTTGTTGGCCGGTCTCTATATCCTGATGATTCATCTTCGCGCCCGACGCAACCCCACTCTGGCACCCGCGGGAGAGCGCGTCAACCTCAGGGACAAGTTGGCGGCCACGGCCGATTCAGCCGAAATGGTCGTGCTGCTCGTCGTCGTCATCGTGGGCCTCATCCTCGGTTGGTTCACGCCTACCGAGGCCGGCGCGGCCGGGGCGCTTGGCGCTATCGTGCTGTCACTGATCAGGCGGAGGCTAAGCTGGCGCGGTTTTCGCGAGGCCTTGGTCGACACCATCCGCACCTCGGGTATGATCTTCGTGATCCTGATCGGCGCGATGATCTTCAACTCCTTTCTCGCAGTCTCGACCATCCCAATGGAACTAGCCGGCGCAATCGGCGGACTGGGATTGTCACCCATCCTGGTATTTGTTCTTATCATTGTGGTTTACCTTGTACTAGGCTGTTTTATCGACGCGATGTCGATGATCCTGCTTACAATCCCCATATTCTATCCGCTCATAGTGAAGCTCGGCTTCGACCCAATATGGTTCGGCATAATCATCGTCATGGTGGTGGAGATGGCCATGATCACTCCGCCTGTTGGGATGAATGTGTACGTGATTAGCGGCATTGCTCCGGACGTGCCTATGCAGAAGATATTCAGAGGTGTTATGCCGTTCCTGTTGGTGGAGCTCCTCTTCATCGCAATAATCACCGCCTTCCCGATAATCGTCCTGTTCCTTCCCCATCTCTCGGGATGAGAGAAGTGAACCGCGCCGGGTTCGGAGGGATATGGCCGAAATGAGACGAGGCGACTGAGGAGAGCGTGAGCGTGACGACCCTGGTAGCGATCGACCTAGCCCTTGACTCGGATGAGTTCATCGCATCGCAGGGTGAGGCGCTGCAGCGCCCGGCGATGCAGCAGGCCGCCCGTCAGGCCGTGTCTAGTGCCGCCGAGCTTGTTTCTCCGGGAATAGTCCACGACTGGTTCCCGGTGGCCCGGCGCGACCACAAGAAGGTCGAGGTCGGGGGCGTGGTCTTTGAACTCGGTAGGCACGCGGATCTCCTGGGGCCGGCCCGCTTGGCCTTTCTGGCCGTGGTCACAATCGGCGCACGCTTGGAGGCCAAGAGCCGGGAACTGCACGCGTCCGGGAAGGCGCTTGATTCGTTGATGCTCGACACGGCGGGCGTGTTCGCCGTAGGCAAGTTGATCGAAAGGACACGCCGGATCGTCGAGAAAGATGCCGCCGAGCGCGGTTGGGGAGTGGGAGCCGAGCTCGCGCCGGGCCAGCTCTCAGGATGGGCCATCGGGGAACAGAAGCTGGTGGGACAACTGCTCGATCTCGGGTCGGTCGGCGTGCGAGTCACCGATTCGGGGATGCTGGTGCCGCAGAAGTCAGCCTCCAGCATGGTGGGCATCGGACCAGACTACGCGTCTTCTGAGGTCCGCTCGCCCTGCGAATACTGCGATCTGAGCGAGACCTGCCACTACAGGCACTAGGGCACTATGAGCCAAGGCTCGAACCCCCGGTCCGCCATCAGCGCCTTTTGATATAGAGGCTCCCACCCCGTTGTACCAGCCTCAGGGTGTCATGATGCCGCTTAGATATTGCATTGCGGAAGCTGGTGACAGCAGACTTCATGCCCACGTCACCAAGCTCCAGTTTCACAGCTTGCTCGTTGCTATTATTTTGCAGGTACTGATAAACCGCATCTACAGTCGCGACATACTTGCTCTTCCTTGAACCCCGCTCTGCCGTTGGCACTTCAGCAGGACTGAAGTCGAAAAGTCCCTCTGCCATTAGTACACCTCCTCTCTTCATTCTATACTACTTGGCAATCAACTACCAAGGCCATCGGTAAGCCCGAATAACAATAACCAATATACAAGCATCCTCAAGTGAGGAACTACCGCCCCGGTGACCTACCCCCGTTCGTTGGTCCACTTCCTTTGATAGTGAGGAAGCCAGTTGTGGGTTGAGAGATGGTTGTGCACGGTCCGTCGGCACTCTGGTAACACCCGTGTGGTCCGTGCACCGCCGGGTAGTGTGCTGACTTGTGTGCAAAAGCTCTCGAGGGAAGGACAAGAGAGAAGGTCATGGTATGCACGTGATGCCAAGTCACCCCTACGAGAGGGAGCACACCATGACCCAAGAGAAGAGTACGGCAGGTCGCGCGACACTTAAAGCCCTTCTGGCCGACGACCAAGACCTCATGCGCCATTTGGTTCGCGAGGTTATGCAGGAGATCTTAGAAGCAGAGATGACCGACGCGCTTTCGGCAGAGCCGGGGGAACGCACCGAAGCTCGTCTGGGCTACCGCGCCGGCCACTACCCGCGAACCTTGATCACCCGTGTCGGCAAGCTCGAACTTAGAGTCCCCCGTGATCGCGACGGCCGCTTCTCCACCGAACTATTCGAGAGATACCAGCGTTCGGAGAAGGCTCTGGTCTCAGCGTTAGCCGAGATGTACGTGCAAGGGGTCTCCACCCGCAAGGTTAAGGCGATCACCGAGGAGCTCTGCGGCCACAGCTTCTCCGCTTCGGCCATCAGCTCGGTGAACAAGGGGCTAGATGAGGGCCTGTCTCAGTTCGCGAAGCGGCGCCTGGATGAACCCTATCCCTATCTCATCCTCGACGCCCGCTATGAACGGGTGCGGGAAGGCGGAGTCATCCGCTCCCAAGCGGTGCTCATCGCGATCGGCATCAACACCGACGGCTACCGCCAGATCCTGGGCGTGGAACTCGCTAGCCGGGAGAGCCGAGGAGCTGGCGGGACTTCCTCGTTGCTCTTCGGGAGCGCGGCCTGCACGGGGTCGAATTCGTGGTCTCTGACGATCACCTGGGTCTGCGAAAGAGCCTCATGGAGATCCTGCCGGAGGCGGCCTGGCAACGCTGCTACGTGCACTTCCTGCGCAACGCTCTCGATCACATGCCCCGCAAGGCCGAGTGACGACTGCCTGCAGGAGCTGCGGTGGCTCTATGACCGGCGCGATCTAGCTGAAGCCCAGAAGGACCTCTCCGCCTGGATCTGCCGCTGGCAGAGGCGTCTATCCGCGGCTCTGCGATTGGGCCGAGGAGAACATCGCCGAGACCCTCACCTTCTACCGGCTCCCCTTGGGCCATCACAAGCACCTGAAGAGCACCAACATGCTGGAGACGGTTAAACGAGGTGTGTTCGATAACCTGAAAGTTGACCTCTTGTGAGTCCGGATCGTTCACCGAACAAGTTGAGCTACCTTCAAGACAAGTCCTGGACCGTCTGGCCGTCGAGAGCAATCAACGGGGAGGGCATGTGCTCGAGGAGCATGGCTACCTCGACATGCGAGTTCATGGCCGAGAAGAAGCGTGAGATCGAGGGCTGGCCGATTCGCAAGAGTCGGCCTGCAGGACTCGAAGATGGTCACGGACTTGACCCGATTTGGTCTTGACCCAATTCCGTTGACCCTTTAGAAATGGACCACTTAGGTCCAGAAGGGAGTCAACGTGGCCCACACGCCAGAGTTCAGGCAGGAGGCGGTGCGTCTTTATCGGGTGAGTCAGCGGGGCATCCGGTCGTGCGCGGCGCAATTAGGGATCTCTCCCGGCACACTTCGTGCCTGGGTGCGCCAGGCGGAGGTCGATGAAGGGCTCCGAGAAGGGCTGACCAGTCCGGAGCGGGCCGAGCTTCTCAGGCTGCGGCGCGAGGTGAGGATCCTCGAGGAGGAGAAGGAGATCCTCCGCAAAGCCGCGCTTTTCTTCGCTCGGGAGACCGATCGGCGCAAGTGAAGTTCCGCCTTGATCGATGAAGAGAAGTCGCATCACCCTGTCTCCCGTCTTGCCCGCGTGCTCGGTGTGACGGCCGCGGGATACCATGCCTGGAAAAAGCGCCCAATGTCGCGCGCGGGCCAAGGACGACGACCGCCTCAAGCAGCTCATCCAGAGCGGCCCACGAGCGCTCTCACGGCATCTACGGGGCTCCACGCATCCACGCCGAGCTGGCGCTCGCTCACGGGGAGCGGGTGTCCCGGAAGCGTGTCGCCCGTCTGATGGCAGAGCTAGGCCTGGAAGGCGTCTCCCGGCGCGGAAAACGGCGAGCGAAGAAGCGCCGAGGCGGAAATGCCGGCAGCTCCCGATCTGGTGCGCCGCCAGTTCCAAGCCTCCGCCCCGAACGAGCTCTGGATCGCCGACGTTACCTACATCCCCACCTGGGAAGGCTGGCTCTTCCTCGCCGTCGTGGTCGATGCCTGTTCCCGCCGCGTCTGTGGCTGGTCCATGCGTGACGATCTCAAAGCCGATCTTGGTCGTCGATGCTCTCGGCATGGCCACCACTCGTCGGCGTCCTGGTCCTGGCCTTATCCACCACTCGGACCGCGGTGGGCAATATCGCTCGCTGGCGTTGGGCCGCACCCTACGTGATTCCGGCATCCTCGCTTCCATGGGGTCTCGGGGAGACGCGTTCGACAACGCCGCCTGCGAGAGCTTCATGGCCATCCATCAAGACCGAACTTGTGAAGCGGCAAACCTTCAAGACGAGAGACGAAGCCAGGCTCGCGGTCTTCTCCTACATCGAGGCCTTCTACAACCCCGAGCGCAGGCATTCAGCCCTCGGCTACCGTTCTCCGATCGAATACGAGAAGATGTTGCAGGAGAATCGTGCGTCTAACTGTCCTGGTCTAACCGGAAACAGTCAACGGAAACGGGGCAACTCCAATTCCGTGTCAACAGCGGTTTCAAGTGAACCCCTCTCCAGCGGTCTGAAACGGACCCCCCTTTCTAGTTGCTCAGGCCTTCCTCCTTCCTTATGAGCCCGGCCCGCTCTTGTCTTTCAGCCGGTAGCTCTGGCCTTTGATGGTGATGGTCGTCGCGTGATGCAGCAGCCGGTCGAGGATGGCGGTGGCGATCACCGCGTCGCCGGAGAACACCTCGGCCCACTCGCCATAGCTCTTGTTGCTGGTGAGGATGATGGATCCGTGCTCGTAGCGGCGGGAGATGACCTCGAAGAGCAGACTGGCTTGCTCGGCGTCGAGCGGCAGGAAGCCGATCTCATCGATGATGAGAAGGCTGGGCCCGGTGAAGACGGCAGGCGCCGGGAGAGGTGCCGATCGCTCGGCGTCGGCCAGTGAGGCGACCAGGGCCGCCGCGGTGGTGAACTTCACCTGCTGCCGCTTTTGATGGCTCGTGGCAAGAGCCACGGCCAGATGGGTCTTGCCCACGCCCGGCGGCCCCAGGAAGATGACGTTCTCCCTCCGCTCGATAAAGGCGCAACCCGCAAGCTCCCGGAGTTGCCTCTGCTTGACCGAGGGCTGGAAGGAGAAGTCGAAGTCCTCCAGGGTGCGCCGGAAGGGAGCGACGCCACTGGCGAGCATCTCCCCTGTGCGCGGTCAGCGGCCCCCACCTCCTCGACCAGGACCCGCTCGAGGAACTCGCTATAGCTCTGCTCCTTCTTGGCCGCCTCCTCGGCCAGAAGAGGCAGGTTCTCGGCGAATGCGGGCAGATGCAGGCGGTCGGCGAGAGCGCGATGCGTTCCATCTCCAGGTTCACACGCACCTCCTCATAGACCGAGAGAGCCGCTCCTCCACTTCCGGCGGGACCACCTGAAAGAGCGGAGCCTTGGGCCGCGGGGAAGGCGGCGACCGCCGTGCCAGGGCCGGGCGGCGCTCAAGGGCAGAAGGCCTTCGCGCAGCAGGCGGTCGCAGGGAGCCTCGCCGGTGGTCGCGTGCTCGCGCTCGTTGGCCACCTCGCGAGCCAGCGTTCGAGCTGGTGGTTAAGGTCGGCGACATCGGTGAAGGTGCGTCCGCAGAAGAAGCGGTCCCTGACATAGCCGATGGAGCGCTCCACCTTGCCCTTGGTCTTGGCCCGATAGGGCCGGCAGAGGCGGGGCCTGAAGCCGAACTGGCCGCAGAAAGCGAGAAAAGCCGGGTGAAAACGGGGACCGTCGGCGCTGCGCCCGAGCACCACCAGCTTCTGGTTGTCATAGAGGATCTCCTCGGGCATGCCGCCGAAGCCCCGAAGGCGTGCAGGTGGCAGTCAAGGAGGGTGGGAAGGCCGGTGGTGGTGGTCACCTCGGCATAAAGGGCCCGGGAGAACCCGAGGACCAACACGAAGAGATAGAGCGGTGTGGGCCCGCCGGCAACCATATGGGTGCCAAGATGCGCCCAGTCGCACCTGGGCCTGGTGGCCGGGCGGGGTCTCGAAGCGCACCACCGGCTCCTTGCGGCGCACGCGATAGGGCCGGGTGAAGTCCTGGAGGATGGAAAGGCCGCCTGCATAGCCGAGCGCCTTGATCTCCTCGAAGAGCGCGACGGCGGAGAGCTCGGGGAACTCCGCCAGGCGGGAGAGCAGATAGTCCTTATAGGGATCGAGCTTGGAGGGCGGCACTTCGCGGTGCCGACCGGCGGCCCATCTCGTCGCAAGCGCCCGCCTGACGGCGTTGCGAGAGATGCCGAGTTGCCGGGCGATGGCCTTGATGGAAAGACCCTGCCGATGAAGCGAAACGATGTCCACCCACTCCTCCAGTCTGATCACGAACCCCTCCCTCGGCCTGAGTCCTCACCGAGGGAACCCTACCTGCTTTCGTCAGGGGGTCCGTTTCAAAGTGATGGATCGGGGGTCAGTTTCACATTGCTGCCGACATCCGTTGACCCTTTAGAAATGGACCATTACGGTCCAGAAGGGAGTCAACGTGGCCCACGCGCCAGAGTTCAGACAAGAGGCGGTGCGTCTTTATCGGGTGAGTCAGCGGGGCATGCGCCCGTGCGCGCCGCAATTGGGGATATCCGCCGGCACTCTTCGCGCCTGGGTGCGCCAGGCCGAAGTCGATGAAGGGCTCAGGGAAGGGCTGACGAGTCCGGAGCGGGCGGAGCTTATCCGGCTGCGGCGTGAGGTGCGCGATTCTCGAGGAGGAGAAGGAGATCCTGCGCAAGGCCGCGCTTTTCTTCGCTCAGGGAGACCGATCGGCGCAAATGAAGTTCCGCCTGATCGAGAAGAGAAGTCGCACCACACTGATCTCCCGTCTTGCCCGCGTGCTCGGTGTGACGGCCGCGGGATACCACGCCTGGAAGAACCGTCCGGCGTCCCGGCGGGTGCGGAGGACGAACGCCTCAAGAAGCTCATTGAGACCGCCCACGAGCGCTCTCACGGCATCTACGGCGCTCCACGCATCCACGCCGAGCTGGCGCTCGCTCACGGCGAGCAGGTCTCGCGCAAGCGTGTCGCCCGCCTGATGGTCGAGCTAGGCCTGGAAGGCGTCTCCCGGCGAGGAAAACGGCGGGCAAAGAGCGCCAAGGCTGAGACGCCGGCGGCGCCTGATCTGGTGCGCCGCAAGTTCACGGCCGCGGCTCCCAACGAGCTCTGGATCGCCGACATCACCTACATCCCCACCTGGGAAGGCTGGCTGTTCCTGGCCGTCGTGGTGGATGCTTGTTCTCGCCGGGTCTGTGGCTGGTCCATGCGTGACGATCTCAAAGCCGACCTGGTGGTCGATGCTCTCGGCATGGCCACCACTCGTCGGCGCCCGGCCCTGGCCTCATCGAGCACTCGGACCGCGGTGGCCAATACCGCTCGCTGGCACTCGGCCGCACCCTACGTGATTCCGGAATCCTCGCCTCGATGGGGTCTCGGGGAGATGCCTACGATAACGCCGCCTGCGAGAGCTTCATGGCAAGCATCAAGACCGAGCTCGTGAAGCGGCACACCTTCAAGACGAGAGACGAAGCCAGGCTCGCGGTCTTCAGCTACATCGAGGCCTTCTACAACCCCGAGCGCAGGCATTCAGCACTCGGCTATCGTTCTCCGATCGAATACGAGAAGATGTTGCAAGGAGAATCGTGTCGAGACTGTTCTGGTCTAACCGAAAACAGTCAACGGAAACGGGGCAACTCCAACGACAATGAGGACATCCGACGTTATGGTTTCAAAAGTCAAAGGGACTCTCCTCAGTTCGTTATTGGCTTCGCCGCCCCACCAGCAAGGGGCTGCGCCCTTCGGTCTTGAACCTCTCCACAGCCTTCTCATTCAGTTCTATGCCCAGGCCGGGTCCAGGGGGCGGGCTTGCATAGCCTTTCTCCACCTTGGGGCCGCCCACAATGATGGGCTCCACCTTCACATACTCAGGCTCATATGCCGGGTAGACCTGGCCCAGCCAGCCTCCAGGGCAACTCCCCGTGCGGGAACATGCCTATGGTGGCCGCTGAGAAATGAGCCAGAGCCGCCCAACCCACTCCCAAGCTGATCTGGGCTGATTGCAGGGCCCACTTGCCGGCGGCGTTTATCATGCCGACGGCCTGTTTTCCCTTGTAGATGCCTCCTTGAGACGATCAATCTTGAAGTTGAAGAAGTCGCAGGCATCCATGCGAATCACCCTCATCATGTCGTTGATGGTAAGAGCGCACTCGCAGGCCCCCACGGGAACGGGGACGTTTTTCTTCACCTCGGCTAAGCCTTCCAGGTCGTCATAGTCGACTGGTTGTTCCAGTAGTACGGGGGCGAACTTCTCCACAATCTGACCGAAATGAATGGCCTGCTTAACCCGCAGTGAGCCGTTGCAGTCCAAGAAGGTCGTGGTCTGGTCCCACCGCTTCGCGGATGGCTTCCACCCGCCTGACATCCTTCAGATATAGTCCAAAGCCTACTTTGACCTTAAATAGACGCACTCCCGGATCCAAACCGACCAGAGAGTCCTTGGCGATCTTAGCCATGACCTCCGGCTCATCTATCCCTAGGACCGCGGCCGTCATCGGGAACCTATCCGTGTTGAGTTTCCCGATAAGCTGATAGCAGGGCACACCCAGTTTCTTACCCATGATGTCGTAAAGGGCAAAGTGAATACCGGACTTGGCGCAGGTAAAGCCGATGGCTTCTTCGTCCATGCGGCGGTGGATCAGGTCGATATTGAAAAGGGTCGGCGCCCTCCCAGGACCTTGGGGAACAGATAATGGGTTATAACCGCTATATCTAACTCTGACTCTCACCCGAGTAGTAGATACCCCAGGTTACCGACCTCTCCCAGGCCGGTTATCCCCTCGTCCGTGTATATCTTGAGGATGATGTTGTTTCTCTAACGCCCTCTGCTGTTGCTACACCCCGAAAAGCATTAACCACTTTTCGCTTGAATGACAAACTCACCGGAATCATCTCTATGCTAATAATCTTCATAGCGGCTGCTTCCTTTGCCGGGTGACTGTGACTACTACTATCCTGCAACCGAACGATCCGACTGTTTTGATCTTAGTATCTACATAGTTCTCTGCCAACCACTCTGCTTCGCAGAAACACGTGACTCAGACCATGACAACAGCTACCGCCTTGCAGCTTCCAGGTATTCGCGTAGCAGGAGCGATCTTCACCTCTCCCGACTAGCCGGTCCGGTCGACGCTGTCTCGAGCTTCGGAGGCTACACAGGTTCCTCCCACCGCAATAACTGCAGCGTCAAGCGGGACACGAACTCTCTTCGCTTACTGGCCTCATACTCGCCTCCCATCCAGGGCGAGATGCCCTTCGGGCACTTCCTCGTCCAGGCGTCAAAAGTGCCAGAGTGCGTGGATAAGGTGGTAGTGATAGTGTGGGTACTTCTTTGCTCGACGTGACGAGGTGAGTTCGCCGGGCGTGGATAAAGAGCCGCCGACTAGGGCGTGTGGCGCGCTCACACCCGCTCTTACGAGAGCATTACCTTGGCACGCACAAACCGCTGCGCGGAGACCCTGGCTTTCAGCAAGACCAACACCGCCCGGCTCCCTGTCTTCAGACGACATGACATGTTCCTAAACAGAGCGATACCCCAGTCCACTGCTACTGAGTTGCACAATATGCAACTCCGTCTGCGTATTGTATTTTACCACTTGCTCGTCGCCCTTGTCAATGGTTGGCAGCAGCCTCTTGAAATTCGTGCCTTGAACAACCAATACTCCTCGTTATCATGCCTTTGATATGTCTAGGTGTTGCACACCGAGACCACGTATTCTGGCCGACAGACTCAGCCTTACAAATCTGCCGCCCGCGCGGCTGACGTTCTTCGGTGCCTGGCTAACGATGTGAATTCTGTAGGCGAGATTGCTGCTATTGCGGCGTCAGCAACTCGGCAGCAAGCAGGCTCCTCGGCGCCCTCGCCGACTCAGGTCTCATCGCACAGGATCCAGTCACCCGCCGTTGCTACTACGGCGGTCTAATCGCTAGTCTCGTCTCGCAACCCTTCGCGGTCCACAAATCGCTGATGCTCAGTGCCCATGATCAACTCGTGAGACTCAGAGACCTCTCAGGTGAAACCGTCTTCTTAAGTGTACTTCTGGGCATGCAGTATATGAATCTCTCACAGATGGCTGGCGGGCAGGAGGTATCAATTATCCAATCGGGCAAGATGCAAAGTCCGCTTTTTCGCGGTGCCACAGCAAAGGCATTACTCTCCCAGATATCCGCGAAAGACTCTTCTTCATACTATGAAGTATTGTGAAATGTACGAGAGCAGTCAGTGTATTCCGTTTTGACAAGACTTCCTTTATGGCACAGATGTCTGATATACAACGTTTGGGATATGTTATTACCTGTGGGGAGAGCATACCACATTTACTGGGCATAGCTGCGCCGATTAGACACTATTCAGTTTCCGGCTTCATTGAGCCTAATAGGTTTTTGTGGACGATTTAGCTCCGAAGATAGATGGTCTTATCGATGACATAAAGCTTAGCGTGGAACTGTTTCCGATATGGTGGTTAAGTTTTTGAATATTTACTAGCGATGGCTCTAGCGGTGTTTGGCGATACCAACGCCCACAAGAGGGGCTCGTCGAAGCACCGACCAAACCTGACCTACCAACATTACTCGTATAATGAGAAACCCCCGCAGCGGGGCTTCTCTAATGAACCGTGACGGGACTCGAACCATCGACCATCGGATTAAAAGTGCGACGGAGGCCGTTTCTTGCAGTGACGGCACATTGCGGGCCGCGGATATCATATACTAAACGCAACACCCCGGCCAGCCAAGAAGGAGGCGACCTGGGGCACAATCGGTTCCTTACTCCCGCCAAGAAGTGAGGACCGTATGCACACCCAGATCACCCTGGAGGAACGATACGCCATCGTGGCCCTTAGGAAACAGCGCTACGGGGTGCGCGCGATCGCACGAGAGCTAGGGCGAGCCCCTTCCACCGTCTCGCGAGAGCTCAGGCGCAACCTGCGGCCCTCGGGAAGCTACACCCCAAGCGTGGCCCATCAATATGCTGTGGCACGGCGGCGTCGGTCAAGACGCAACTCGCACTTCGGCTCCCAGGATTGGGCGCTAGTCCGGCCTTTGCTTGAGCGGGACTGGAGCCCAGAACAGGTCTCAGGGTGGCTTGCTCGCCACGGTCTGCTCAAGATCAGTTACGAGACCATCTACCTCTACATCTGGCGGGACAAGGTCAAGGGCGGCCATCTGTGGATGCATCTCAGGCAGAGCGCCAAGAAGCGTCGCAAACGCTACCTAAGCCACGACTCGCGCGGAAGACTCCCTGGTAAACGTCACATATCTGAGAGGCCGCCCGAAGCCGAGACCAGGAACGAACTGGGTCACTGGGAGATAGACACCATCAAAGGAGACAGCCAGGCGGCCCACTCCGCCGTGACCATGGTGGAGCGCTCGACCGGGTTCACGGTGATGGGCAAGCTCGAGCGCCACACCGCGGCCCAGTGCACCGAGCGCGTGATCGAGATGATCTCCCGTCACGCCGGCCGGGTTGCCACCGTGACCGCGGACAACGGCACCGAGTTCCACTCCTACGAACTGGTGGAGCTGGCTACCGGAGCCCTCTTCTACTTCGCCACCCCGCATCACTCTTGGGAGCGGGGAACCAACGAGAACACCAACGGGCTCATCCGCCAGTACCTGCCGAAGAGGACGAGCATGGCCCACCTGGCTCAGGAGGATCTGGATGCGGTGGCAGCCAAGCTCAATGCCAGACCGAGGAAACGCCTGAAGTACCGGACACCGGAGGAATGCTATGCCTAAGCCGGGTAGACGCGAGCGTCCGAATCAGAGAGGTGTTGCGATTCAAACTTGAAGTCAGAGGCCCTAACGGTTTTTCCTGTAAAAGAGGCTATTGTTCGGACTGTCATTTCTATCCACGACTGTTTGGTTTTCTGCGGTTCGTTTGCAGAATGTTTGCTAATGTGCGGTTCCGGGGCAAGATTGTTTGTGCGTCTCCGGTAAAGATTCTACTGTGGCTCCGGCAGGTGTGTGACACTTCAGGACGTGGCTCCGGGACCTATGCGACACCGGTTCCGGTTCCTGGGCGACAGTGGCTCCGGTACATACGTGACACTTCGAAAGGACTTCGCCTTCCGGCTCCACACCGGATAGCAGGATAGACCCGGCTATCTGAGGAGGGCAGACGCCAGGAATGCTCGCGGAGCTGAGACGGTGGAACAACGGCATAAGGCTGTCTTGGAAGTGCTGCCGGGGCCACGATCACCGACGCGGCGTTGCGGAACGAGGTCACCCGGCAGACCGTCCACCGCTGGCTGAGGCGCTATGCCTATCTGGGCTTGGCCGGCCTGGCCGATCACTCCTGCCGACCGGCCACCTGTCCCCATCAGATGCTCAGCGGAGCCCAACATCTCTCGGCTCCAGAGTGATCTGTTCAAGGCCAGTCGCGGTTTAAGGGAAGCGAGGCGCCTGGCCCGGCCGACCGTGCTTGCTCAGATGAACATCGCCGAGAAGCAGCAGATCAACATCACGGGCGCGGCTTCACATCTACCGCACTGGCAACGAGATAGTCCGCGTTGCCGGAGTCAGCGGGTTGATCAACGAGTATCACCGGATAGCAGCCTGAATCGGAGTAGATGTACCCCTCGGGATATGTGTGCCCCTCACGCTCAACTACTGCGCGAGAGTGGTTTCTTCTTGCCTATCCGCGTGTAGAACTCGTCCGGTATGTCCTCGGGGTGCTTGTAGAACACGTATTCACAGGCACCGTGATACATGGGCTCTGACACCACCTTGACCCTTCCGAAATTCCCGGTGTTCTCAAGTGCAAGAGCTTCCGTCACCGGGCAATGCACGCAGTAGATGGGGAAATCCTTCATGCCCCAGGTGATCGCGTGCGGTTCTTGGACCTTGGCCAGGCCGACTTCCGGGCCGTACCCCTCCATCTGGATGATCCGCTCCCCCGACCCGCAGGGCTTCATGCTGAGGCTGATCGTCTCGTCGGTCTCCACGATGGTGATCGGCTGCATGTGGCCGCGCAGGCCGCTTGCCAGGTGTTCTACCTGCGAACGAAGGTCGGTCTTTTCGGGCGGCTTGAAAACGACCTTCGCCTCAGCGGTATGGGCCTGCCTCTCCGCTTCTTCCACGGCCTCGACCCCGTAGTTTCTGTAGATGTAGGTCTGAAGACCGGCGACCCAGAACATGTAGCCATCGTGGAGGTGGTTGAACTCGTTCTTCATGCGTTGCGCTAGCGCCTTCGCCTTGTCCTTGTCCCCGGCGTCAATGGCCTGCAGAAGGAGGTCTAGGGTCCGGGCCCCCATTTCCGCGAGTTCCTGCTCGGTGAAGAGTCTCTCCTCACTCATGATTGCTCCCGAGTGGGTATTTCTCGATGCCTTGCCAATCGGCCGGGATACCCCTTAGTGTGTTGGATCCAGGCCCAGTCGCGTCAGCAGCTTGTTGCGAAATTCGTCTCCATCCGGGCCAAGAGCTGTCAGAGTGATGGGCATCCTTCTCAGGCTGTCGAGCACCACGGCGCACATGTCAAAGGGTATGCTCAAGAGATGCATTCCCGGGGGAATCACCTTGAGTGCTCTCATGCCCATGCTCAGGATGGGGGTGTAGTTGAGTTCGCCGGTGAGATAGGGGTAGACGAAGAGCCACGCGCAGCCGATCACCCCGGTACTCTTGCTGGTCCACATCTTCCCCGTGGAGTAACTCATCGCCCTGAGGATGACTTCCGATTGTTCTTCGCGCGCAGCGATGATGAGTAGATCGGGATCGTCGGTGAGCTTGTCCGAGGGGCGCAAGCGTGACACGTACTCGATGCCTCTCCTCTCCTGAAGCCTCGGAATATGGTCATAGAGGCGGCTCCCCGAACGGGGGCTGTCGAACACCTCAAGGCCTGCGCCGTAGACACCCGAGGTATAGACGGGCGGCAGGTCCTTGCCGAGCGCGTAGAGGGCGGCTCCGCACAGATGGTTCTCCGCGGCCGCATAGAAGGCGTTGCCGTTCTGGGCGTGGCGGAGCATCTCGCAGAGACGCATGGTGTCATCGAGGCGGGGAACACCCTCGGGAGGTTCGACCGAGAATCTCGACCCCGACCGGCGGAACCTCCAGGCCATACTGCTCGCTCGCTTCCATCCATCCTTCCTGGTCGAAACCGGCAGATGTCATGAAGACCTCCTTTAGTCGTCTGTGTCCCTGGGCGAGACGGACGGGCTGTCAAGGGTAGACCGTCTTCTTGAGAACGAGCGGATCGTGGCCGGGAAGGATCGTGCCTCCCAGGTCTCTCAGCCGGTTCAGGCTTTCGTAGTACTCCTTCAGATCGACGTAGAGCGGCCCGGGCCAGAAGGAAGCGCCTTTGGGAACGTCCATGTTGACGTAGTGGGCTATGGTGTCTCCCGCTATGACGAACAGGCCGCTCTCGGTGTCAACGAGTACGGCCTGGCTGCCGGGAGAGTGTCCCGGAGTCACCATCACCCTGATGCCGTCCGCGATCTCCGCGTCACCATCCAGAAGATCCAGGTCCATCCGTGACAGGTCGACGTCATAGGCCGGCCTGTGCGCGGGAAGGGGATTGAGCGCATATTCCAGTTCGCTTCTTTGCACGACAAACCGGGCGTTCGGCAAGAAGCAGTTGCCGGCGCAGTGATCTATGTGAAGATGGGTATTGACGACGAGCCGGATATCTTCCGGCGCTAGGTCGAACCTTTGAGTTGCGCCTCCATGGTCTGTTCCGGCGTCCGGCTGAATTGGCCTTTCTGATCCTCCGTTTCCATGGACCCGAAGCCGGTATCGACCAGTACCGTCTCATCCCCGCTCCGAATCAACCAGCCTAGAACAGCGCCGTCCACACTGCTCACTCCCGGGGCCGACATGACGAGAACCTGTGAGAGGTCCCTCACCGCCGTCGCAAGCACAAGGGGCGCTATCGTCCACTTCTTGCGTGCCATCTTTCAGTCTTCCTCCAGCAGAACTTGGGTTGAGATCGAGTAGATCGTGACGGCCGAACCGTCGGGCCCTGGCAAAGGAAGCCCATTTTGGTGTACACGTGTTCACCAGGGTAATTGACATCTTACCGCGTCACTTGCTAATTTGGGTGAACGGTTGTTCAGAGGCCTGCTCGGGGAGGTAGCGAACCCTGCTCATGGCGACGTTCCGGATTCTCGTGGCGTGCGGGAAGCGCCGGAGGACATGGTAAGCATAGGCACGGACAGGCGAGGAGGGCGGCGATGAACATCGCAAACGGATCGGGACCAGACTGCCGTGAGGCCGGCCCCACTTCAACAGCGGCTTCTGCTCAACTCAGGAGGTGCGCCTGCAGGGTTATCGGATCGTGATCGTGCTGTAACCAAAGCGCTAGCAAAGAGAGGTGCCAACATGAGAAGAGGAACCTTCTACCTACTGTTGTCCGTGCTACTGCTACTCGCATTCGCCGTGAGCGCCTGTGGATCCTCGGAGAGCTCGACCACCACAGCTGCAGGCGCAACCACCACCGCGGCAAGCACGCCTGACACGACTGCGCCCGCTTCGACCGAAACCACATCGGCAGCAGCCCCAATAGAGCTGAAGATGGCGAGCATGCATTCGCCCACAGCACTTTCTGGTCTTGATCTGGATGCGTGGGCCGCGAAGATCGAACAGGCCAGCAACGGCTTGCTGACCATACGCCAGTACGGTTCAAGCCAGCTGATAGCTGGCCCGGACATGCGCTCTGGAATCAAAGATGGCGTGGCCGACATCGGCAACTCCTTCATATTTAAAGCAGAACCCGGATTCGAAGTTGGCGTGAATCTGACGCAGCTCGTCCGCGGAAAGAACGAGGCCGACGGCGTGCGCATCTTCGACGCCCTCTGGGCCCAATTCCCCGACGTCATGGCGAGCCAGTGGAAAGACTTCAAGGTTCTGTGGATCGTCCCCAGCCTCGCCACCATTCTCTACACCGTGGACAAACCCGTCAGAACGCTGGAGGACCTGAAGGGGCTTGAATTGCGAGTGCCCAATGCCATCATCGCGGACTTCATGAAAGCGCTTGGGGCATCGCCGGTATCCATGTCGACCCCTGACTGGATCACCTCGCTGGACAAAGGAACGACGGACGGCGGGGCCACGACCGTGGGAAGCATGTCCGACTTCCAGATCGCGGAAAAATTCAAGTACGCCACCATCTTCCCGATGGGATGCTCCGTCAACTTCCTGATCATGAACATGGACTCATGGAACAAGCTGTCTCCCGACCTGCAGAAGGTAATCGACGACAGTCTGCCCGCCGCAAGGCAGAGCGCCATTGATACGTGGCTCAGAGCGAGACGGAAGCCCAAGCATACAGTCTCGAAAAGGGCATCGAGTTCATCGATCTCAGCCCCGACGAGTATGCGAGGTGGAACGCACAGATCAAGCCGGTGTACGACAAGATGGCCGCCGATATGAACAAGGCGGGATATCCCGGCACAGACATCGTCAATTTCGCCCTGGATCTTTCTAAGTAATGCTTCAGGACATAGCGACCACAACTACTGCGTAACACGACGATGCTGTCTGAGCCGCATCAATCAGTACACGATGCGGCTCAGACACTCGATCGTGACAAATGGGAGGCATGGTGACGACGGACAACGATGCCGGCTTGGCGCTGGAGCCATCAAAAACAGCGCTGCTTCTCATCCACTGGCAAAAAGAGATTGCTTCCCCCGGAGGCCGCAATGCCGAGGACATGCCGCAGCGGTTGCGGTCGATGGGCATCCTGGAACGCACCCGGGCGGTGCTGGACGCGACCCGGAAGAGCGGGATGCTGGTTGTGTACATCAACGGGGTACACGCCCCCGGCTACCCCGAACTGGGGGCGAAAACGGTGCCGTTGGCGGCCATGCTCATACAGCGCGGCGCCATGCAGAAGGGAACGTCGGGAGTGGAAGTCATCGATGAGCTCAAGCCCATCGACGGCGATATTGTCGTAGAGAATTACTCGTCCAGTGGATTCTGCGCAACGCCGCTCGATCTCATATTGCGCAACCACGGGATCACCAACCTGGTGATCAGCGGAATTGCCACACATGTGGCGGTAGAGTCGACCACTCGTGATGCCTTCAACATGGGATACACCGTGTACACGCTGGAAGACTGTTGCACCAGCACCACTCAGGAAATCCACGAATGGAGTATCAAGAATACTCTCTCGTTTTTCGGCTTTGTGATCGATGCGGAAAGCTACATAGCCGGCATCGCCGGAGGGAGGCGCTGATGAGTCGGGAGGATCTCAAGGGCAAAGTGGCACTGGTCACAGGCGCTGCCGGCAAGCGAGGGATGGGTCACGCCGTTGCGCTGCGGCTGGCGGGCAAAGGAGCCGATGTGGCGGTTCTCGACGTGGCGCCGGCGCCCAAGAGCCTCTTCACCGGGGACGAAGAGTGGCGCGGGCTGGACGAAGTGGTGAAGGAGATCGAGGCTCTGGGCCGCAAGGGGCTCGCGTTGGCAGCCGACATCAGCGACAAAGAGCAGACCGCCGATGCGGTTGCCGCTGTTGCTCAGAGACTTGGCAGGGTCGACTTTCTGGTCCATTGCGCGGGCATGCGTGGTACTCCGAACATCGACGTGGCCGACGGCGATGAGGACGAGTGGAAGAGGATGTTCGAAGTGAACCTGCTTGGCTCCTTTGTCATCGCGAAGCACGTGGTCAAGCAGATGGTGCAGCAGGGAGACGGGGGCAAGATCGTACTCATCGCGTCCCTGGCCGGACGGGAAGGCGTGAAGGGCAATGCTGCCTACGCCGCGTCAAAGTGGGGTGTGATCGGCCTCGCGCAGAGCCTTGCCAAGGAGACGGCGCCTCATCGGATCAACGTCAACGCCATCTGCCCAGGAATGATCATCACCAACCTGCGCGACCACTGGATCGAGGCCGAAGCCAAGCGGGCCGGGACAACTTCCGAGGAGTACAGAAGACTGGAATACGAGCGAGGCAGTAAGGTCGTACCTCTCGGTCGGATGGGAACGGCCGAGGACATCGCCGATGTCGCCTTCTTCCTGGTATCCAAGGAGTCCGACTACATGACCGGCCAGTCGCTCAACGTGTGCGGCGGCCTAGTCATGAACTAGCGGCCGGCCACGCCGCACGTGTGTGCTGTGGGCAGGCGAGCATCCAAGGAGAAGACTGTGGTCCGAGGGGTGGTAGAGCTCTAGGTCGAGCCACTCTGGATGCGGCTGGAGCGAGTGTTCGAAGAAGATCGAGAGAAGGAGAACCCATTGACCAGAAGCATTCGACAACAAAGTGGCTCTGGTGACCGGAGCTGCCAGCGGCATCGGACGGGCGGGCGCCTTGGCTTTTGCGCGCGAGGGCGCGAAGGTGTTGGTGACGACCGGTTCGAGCATCGAGGGTGGCGAGGAGACAGTTCGGCTCATTAAGGATGCCGGTGGGGAGGCGTCCTTCTTGAAGTGCGATGTGTCGAACGAAGCCGACGTCCAGGCGATGGTCGAGGCGTGTCTGACTCGCTATGGCGGACTGGACTTCGCCTTCAACAACGCCGGGAGTCGGACCGGACGGCAGACGGATCCCGTTTCTGCACATCGTCGATACGCCGAAAGAGATCTGGGATCGCACTCTCGGCGTCAACCTTACGGGCGTCTTTCTGTGTCTGAAGCACGAACTGAAGCACATGATCGCGCAGGGGTCGGGGGCGATCGTCAACACGTCCTCGGTCCATCCTCTCAAGGCCAAACCGGGATCCTGTGCCTACATGGCCAGCAAAGCCGGCCTGAACGGCATAACCAAGACGGCTGCGCTCGAGGCTGCCCCCTACAACGTCCGCGTGAACACCATCATGCCCGGGCCCACAGAGGGAACTCTGCTCGTCGACTACCTGACCGAGGCCCACCCGGAGAGGAGGGCCGATATGGAGCAGGTCGTGCCTCTGCCCCGCCTCGGAAACACGGAGGATATGGCGCAGGCGCTCATCTGGCTTTGCTCCGACGCCGCCTCCTTCATCACCGGCCAGTGCCTGGCGGTGGATGGAGGCCTCACCGCCCGCTAGAGAGACGTGTGACTTGACGGGCAGTTGAACGAGGAGCCAGACATGAAGATCGCCCCAGATCGGCGCACTGATGGAGACGAGACTGCAGGCTCTGGCAGAAGCCCGCGGCCGCGGCACGAAGGTCGTGGGGTATCTCCCCGGCGGTTATGTGCCCGAC
This sequence comes from uncultured Actinomycetes bacterium, assembly GCA_963784835.1. Taxonomy (GTDB): domain Bacteria; phylum Actinomycetota; class Thermoleophilia; order RBG-16-64-13; family RBG-16-64-13; genus RBG-16-64-13. The sequence goes on from CAWASM010000001.1 coordinate 40,617, forward strand.
GAGCTCATCTACGCCTCCGGAGCGATCCCGCTCTGCCTCAGTCACGGTGGTGATGCCCGGTCGGCGGAGCGAGCGCTCTCGCTCGTGCCCAACGTCATCTGTCCATTCGCCCGGGCTCAGATCGGCGAGACTCTGCTGAAGGACAAATCCCTTCTACACCTCGTTGGACCTGGTGGTGGTTCCGTCCACCTGCCAGCATCTCAAGCAGGTCGGGGATGTATGGGAGCATTACGGGATGTTGGAGGTCTTCAAGCTCGGGATTCCATACGACTGCCAGGATGACTACGAGGTCGAGTACTACAGAGACAGACTGGCGGAGCTGAGGAAGACACTCGAACGTCTCACGGGAAACATCATCACCGATGACAAGCTGAACGAGGCTATAGACGTCTACAACCGCCTTCGAGGGCTGCTGAAGACGTTGAGCCTAGTTCGTCGTGAACCGCAGTCGGCGATCAGCAGCCTCGACTTCGTCCGGTTGAACCACGTTTCCATGTATGCCGACCCGGTCATGACCTGCGACGCGCTCGAGGCCGTCTGCAGAGATATCGCCGAACCGGCGCGCCTTCCCCGAAAACAAAGACCTAGGGTGATGTTGGCCGGGCCCGCTCTGGCCTTCGGCGATCACGACATCATAAGAATGATCACCGACGTGGGGGCCGATGTTGTGGTCGAGGAGGTGTTCGAGGGCATCCGCGACTACTGGCAGGTAGTGGAAGGCGGCGAAGATCCGCTCACTCGCCTCGCGAGGAGCTACTTACTCGACAAGAAACCGGCCGCTTTTCGCCAGGGGGGCGACGCGCAAGAGGATCGATTTCGTTCTCGATCTCATCGAGAAGTTCGACGCCGACGGCGTGCTCTGGTATCAGCTTCTTTGCTGCGAGATGTACGACGAGGAGTCTTACCTCTTCGAGAAGGTGCTGCGCGAGCGGGGTATCCCGATGCTCGTGGTCGAGTCCGACTACCACAGCCTGGCCGTGGGGCCGTTGAGGACGAGGCTGGAAGCCTTCGTCGAGATCATGGAAGGCGGGCCGGCCGATGCTTGAGCTTCTGGAACTCTGCGCGTTCGACGAGACGGAGAGGGCCGTCCAACTTCCCCGCATGCAAGAGGCGTTCGCGAGGCTGGGGATCGTCGAGGACGATATCCAAACGGCCAAAGATCGGCTCCACCTCTACTACGACATGGATCTGCAGCGGTGTCAGGAGGATGATGGGGGTCCTTCTGAAGGATATGGCCGACATCGTGTTGCTGCAGAGACGAAGGTGCGCGGAAGGTCATACATTCGTGCATGGCGCCGGGGTTCGAGGTCCTCGGTACCGCCATCAATACCAACTCGGAGGACGTGAGGTTGACCTACCCGAACTTCACGTTCATGGCCGTCCTGGGGTGCATGTTCGGCAAGTTCGTGCCGCGTACTCGAGGCGGCGGAGAGAGTTGTGGCTGAGAGGTGGCGTCACGACGCCACTGCGGAATGGTGAAGACCAGAGTCGGCTTGATCAGCCTGGGCCTGCACCCTCGCCCCGACTTGACCGTGACCACGGGCTACCTCTGCGACACCAGTCCGAAATCGAACGAGATCATGGAGCAGGTCTTTGGGATACCTGCTTACTGCGTGGACCATGTCCAGGACCGGCAGATCGCCGAGTACCCCGACGCGAGCCGGGCGACCCTGCTGTCTGCCAAAGGCATGCGCAGGTTCAGCGACATCGTCCAAGCGGAGACCGGTTTCGAGGTGAGCGACGACATGCTGTGGCGGGCCCTTCGAGGCGAGAAAGCCCATCGGGCAGGCCATGGACAGGGTCCTCGAGGTGATTCGCTTCAGCGATCCCCCGCCTCTCGGGGCGACTCACTTGAACATGCTTGCGGCGTTTGGTCGCGCGCCCTACCCGGAGAGCGACATCCCCGCGTGTGTCGAGATCCTCGACACTCTTCTGAGCGAATTGCAGGAGCGTGTTCGCCGGGGCGTAGGGGCGGTCCCGAAGGGAGCGCCCCGGGTTCTGGTTCTGTGTCCCAACCACCACACCGACCCTCGTTTCGAGCACCTGGCCAACAGACTGGGCCTGAACATCGTGGCTTCCGATTTCAACTTCTCTTCCGGCCAGGACAAGTCGGGCGCGGGCATCATCGATCCGAACGATCCCTACGACGTCGATCTGCCAGCATCCCCACGGAACACCCGGCCAGTGTCTGGGTGGGAGGGTTCTCATCATCTTGGACGCCTGCCGGCGTCTCGGCATTGACGGGGTCATCGATCACTACCACGTCGGCTGCAGGTACATGGCCGCGAGACACTCTGGCGCTGCGGGAAACGATCACCGGGAGCTGGGCATACCGGTGCTGGCCTTCGAGTGGGACAACTTCGACCCTCGTTCCTACAACGAGCAGGAGCTATGCGGCAAGCTGGAGACATTCCGGGGGATGATGGAGTACGCCCTGCACAGTCGGCCGAACTCGGGTAGATACGCCAGAAACACAGGCACAGGGACGCAAAGACATGCTTGCAGTTACTGGAGCTACCGGCCAAATCGGAGGCAGAGTGGCAGCTCGCCTCGCGGCGCTCGGTCTTTCGCAACGACTCATCGTCCGGGATCCGTCAAAGGCGCCGGGTCTGCCGGGCGCCGAGGTCTTCCAGGTCTCCTCCTACGGGGACCCGGCGGCCATGGGCAAAGCGCTTTCAGGAGTCGACACCCTGTTTCTCGTCTCCGCCAGGAAATCATGGGAGTCATCATGAAGATCCTACGAACGCAACATGCCTGTTCCGTACTACGACCGGCTGCATCAGCACATATGCGCCGTGTCGGCGGCTGCCGCGGTCGGTGTTCGGCACATCGTCTACCTGTCGTTCCTCAACGCCGAGCCCGACGCGACCTTCTTCGCCGCCCGCGAGCATTTCCGCACCGAGGAGTTCGTTCGCTCCACCGGCGTCGCTTTCACTTTCATGCGCCAAGGTCTCTACATGGACAACGTCCCCGCGCATGTCATGAGCGATGACATCATGCGCGCACCGGCCGGCCAGGGAAGGGTCGCGTGGATCGCGCGCGACGATATCGCGGACAGCCGTCGGTGGCTGTCATGACGGGCAAGGGCCACGAAGGCCGAGACCTACGACATAACCGGACCGGAAGCACTGACCATGGCCGAGACGGCCGAGCGGATGTCGGCCGTGCTCGGGAGGAAGATCTCATACCACGCTCAGACACCACACGAAGCGAGAGCCGGTCGCAACATGAGCCGGATGATCGATCACGAACTGGCCCGCCGGTCGCAGACGGGCAACGGGGTGACCGAAACCGAGACTCGAGGGATGGGTCTCTCACTACCTCCAGATCGCGACCGGTGAGGCCGGCACGGTCAGCGACGCGGTCCTCGGTTGACGGGGCGACCCGCACAGAACGTGGCGGAGTATCTGCAGAACCATCCCGAAAGCTACAGCCATTTGCTCAAGCGGTAGCGACGGCGAGAACAATGACGGAGAGAGGATGGCTTGATGCCGGGCTACGTGACATGTGTTCAAACCCCTGAGAATCGGCAGGCTCACCACAAAGAACCGAGTGGAGTGCTCTCCGGCGATACCTTTCTTGGCGTCGGAGGACTACTTCGTCACGCGTGAGCTCATCGAGTGGTACCGGCGAATAGCCAAAGGCGGGGCCGGCGTCGTGACCGTAGGTGAGACGTCGATCGACTATGAGGACGCTCGCAGAAACGGGCGGGCCAACGTGCTATGCCTGGCCGACAACAGGTCGATAAACGGCTTGTCGGTTCTCGCGGAGACTATTCAACGATACGGCGCCATCGCCTCCATCGAGTTGAACTACGAAGGGCTCCGCGGGCCTACCGAGATGACCACCGAGGAGATAGAGACCGTCATCGGCCGATTCGCCGATGCGGCGGCCCGCTGCAGCCATGCGGGCATGGACATGATCATGATCCACGGGGGTCATGGTCACCTGCTGGGCAGCTTCTTCTCTCCGGTCACGAACAAGCGCTCAGACCGTTACGGGGGGACTCTTCAGAAACGAGCCCGATTTGCCATCGAGGTGCTGGAGGCGGTTCGCGAGAAGACAGGCGACGACGTCGCCATCGAGTATCGACTGAGCGCCGACGAATTCGTGCCGGGCGCGCCGTCCGTGGACGAAACCATCGAGTTCGCCAGGATGATCGAGGACAAGATCGATCTGCTGCACGTATCGGCGGGAAATATCGGTGTCCCCGATACGTGTCCCAGGATGATCCAACCTACCTATCTGCCGCGCGGGATCAACGTCCACTATGCCGAGCGTTTCAAGCGGACACTGACGATTCCCGTCACTGCGGTCGGTTCCATCACCATGGATATGGCTGAGGAGATCCTCTCTCAAGACAAAGCCGACATGGTCGCCATGATCCGCTCGATCATCGCGGACCCTGACTGTGTGACAAAGGCGAGGACCGGCCGGCAGGCGAGCATAAGGCCCTGTGTTCGGTGCAACAGATGTCTTTCGGAGACTCGCGATTACACGCGGCCTACTCGCTGCACAGTCAACCCAGTCGCGGGCAGGGAGAGCGGAATTCTTGAACCCTCCGGCAGCCGTCGAAAGAAAGAGGGTCGTCGTGATCGGCGGGGGACCCGCGAGGCATGGAGGCCGCGAGAACAGCGGCAGGTCGGCGGCCACGATGTCGTCTTGTTCGAACAGGCGCCCCAATTGGGTGGAGCCCTGGCCAGGGCGTCCGCTCCGCCGTTCAAGCGCGACATGAAGACGTATCTCGAGTGGGCGCAGCGAGCAACCATGGAGACGCCCGGCCTCGATGTCCGGCTCTCGACTGAGGCGACGGTAGAAGCCGTCACGGCAGAACACCCGGATGTTCTGATCATCGCCGTGGGCAGCTCTCCCACCATGCCCGCGCTGCCCGGCATCGACGGAGAGAACGTCGTCTGGGCGGGCGATGCTCATGTGGATGGCGTGGAGATCGGCGATGACGTGCTGGTAGTAGGAGCCGGGATGGTGGGCTGCGAAACGGCGTCTGGATCTCGCGCAGAAGGGCAAGTCGGTGACCATCATCGATATGGTGCCTTTCGATCGGATCGCGCTTGATGTCCATCCGATCAGCAGAAGGTTTCTACTGGACGCGCTGCAAAGCGCGTCAGTGGAAATCAAGACGGAAACGAGGCTCGAAGCTATAACTTCAAGCGGCGTGATCGTTAGCCATAGCGATGGTGGCCGCTCCGAGATTCCATGCCAGTCCGTCGTGTTAGCCATCGGCGTCACTCCCCGGCACGAGCTAGTGCAACTGTTGAGTGGTCTGGCTGACAGAAGTGCGTGTAATTGGCGATTGTGGGCGGCGACGCGGGAATCTACGCTGCGCTACCACGGATGGCTTCAACGCGACAATCGACATATGAAGTTCTGGAATAGCGGATTGTATCTATCAACGTGTTACCAAGGGGTCAGGAATGAGTGAGATACCTGTGGAAACCGATGTAGTCGTAATCGGCTCCGGGGCGGCAGGCATGGCCGCCGCGGTCACCGCCGCGGAGGGCGGTGCCAGGGTAGTCGTCTTCGAGAAGCAGCGCTCCCTGGGGGGCACGACCAACTTCTTGCATGGCACCTTTGCCGCCGATAGCGTCATGCAACGCGAACGCTTCATCGACTTCACGCGTGACGAAGCGTTCAAGAACATCATGGACTACAGCCACTGGAAAGCGAATCCCTGGCTGGTTCGCGCCATCGTCGACGAAACGGGCGCCACCATACAGTGGTTGCAGGAACGCGGCGTTGTCTTCACCGATGCCAGCATCAACATGCTTGGATCCGCGCGGACGTATCACGTCGTCAAGGGCAAAGGCGAGGCCATCGTCAAGGCCCTCGTCACCCGGGCGAAGGAGCAAAGGGGCGGACATCTTGCCCGGCGTGGCGGTCACCGGGCTTCTGAAGACAGGCGGCCGGATGTCGGGCGTGCTGGTCGACGACAACGGCGAGGAGGTCGAGGTCGCGTGCAAGGCCGTCATGATCGCGACGGGCGGCTTCGCGAACAACAAGGAGTGGATCAAGAAGTACTGCGGTTTTGAGCTCGGAGTGGACATCATCCCCATCGGCAACACCGGGAAGATGGGAGATGGCATCCGGATGGCCTGGGAGGCGGGCGCAGCCAAAGAGGGCATCGACGTTCTGGAAATCTTCCGAGTGGTTCCGTGCAGCCCGGAGTTCTCCACCTACAGCGAACTCGAGATGGCCTGCACGCAGCCCGACCTATGGGTGACCCCCTCAGGCAAGAGGTTCTGCGACGAGACCATAGGCTTCTGGGACACCCACATAGGGAACGCCAACGCAAAGTACGGCAAGAACGGTTACACCTGGAGTCTGTTGGACGATTCCATCATCCAGCGGATCATGGAGGATGGGATGACCAAGAACATCAGCGTGGAGTTCTTGCCGGGCTACAAGCCACAGAACATCTCCAGGGAGATCCAGGCCGCCATCGATAATGGGAGCACCGAGGTGGTCGCTGCCGACTCGGTGGAGGAGCTCGCTGGCAAGATGGGGGTCGAATCGGCGACACTCAGGGCGACTGTGGACCAGTACAACGCCTCGTGTGCCAACCACCACGACGAGCTATTCGCCAAGGACCGCAAATACCTCCGTCCTCTGATCGGTCCTCGCTACTACGCAGTCAAAGGCCGGACGGTATTTCTGGGGACCATGGGCGGAATCAAGATCAACGAGAGCATCGAGGTCGTCGACAAGAACGACGCCGCGATTCCCGGTCTGTACGCCGGCGGCTTCGACGCCGGCGGCATGTATGGCGACAGCTACCCCATCAAAGGCTCCTCCGGCCTTGCCTCCGCCTTTGCCTTCGCTCCGGACGGATCGCCGGCAGGAGCATGCTGAAGTACCTGGGAATGTAGCCGAACGAAGGGAGGCGACCGTAGTGCCCTTATACGAGAAGAACGGAGGTAGTGGTGCCCGATGAGCGTCTCTAAGCTGGAGAAGAGTCTCTGGGTGGGTTTGCTGGTCCTCGCTTCGCTCGCCGTATTGGCGATGATGTGCGTCATCGCCTTCAATATCTTCGGCCGCATCCTCTTCCACAAGCCGATCCTGGGCGCCATAGAGTGGGCCGGGCTGATGGGCGTGGTCTTCGCAGCTGTGGCTCTGCCCTACTCGACGAGAGAGAGGAACAACGTGGTGGTCAAGATCATCTCCGAACGGTTTCCCCCACGCGTAGGTGCATTCGTCAATGCGTTCACGTTTCTCGTCTCGTTGGGCGGTCTCGGAATCTTGGTATATGGCTCCTTCAAGGAAGCCTTCTACGCCGCCAGTTTTGACGAGCGGACCATCGTCAGCGACACACCCACGACCCCGTTCAAGTTCATCTGGGCGGTGGGACTGACGATCCTCGCCCTCGTGGTGCTGGTTCATGCGTTCAAGTACTTGTTGAAGGGGGTCAGAGGTTGACACCGATAGTCACAGGAATCGTCGGCATGTGCGTCCTTCTCTTCATGATGGCGATCGGCATGCCCATCGGCTTTGCGATGTTGGTCATCGGGTTTGTCGGCTTCGCCTACCTGGGCAACATGAGCGGCGCGATTCACGTGGTGGTCAACACGCCATACAGCCTGGTGTCCAACTACGACTACTGCGTTCTGCCGTTGTTCCTCCTCATGGCCTCGATCTGCTTGAAGGCCGGGCTCGGCCAGAGCCTGTTCCGTCTCGTCTACGTGTGGATAGGGCGCATGCGTGGCGGACTCGCCGCTGCGACCATCGGCGCGTGCGCCTTCTTCGCCGCGGCGAGTGCATCCAGTATCGCCACGGCCGTCACCATGGGGATGGTCGCCATACCGGAGATGAAGCGTTACGGTTACGACGAGGGGTTGGCGACGGGCTGCGTGGCGGCAGGAGGCGGCTTGGGGATCCTCATTCCCCCCAGCGGCACGCTGATCGTCTACGGGATCCTCACCGAGCAGTCGATCAGCAAGCTCTTCATCGCCGGACTGCTTCCGGGGATACTGCTGGCGCTCTCGTTCATCTTGATGATCTACCTCCGTGCCAGGCGCAACCCGAAGCTCGCTCCCGCCGGAGAGCGGGTCAGCTTCAAGGACAAGATGGCCGCGACGGCCGATTCGGCCGAGATGGTTGCGCTGCTCCTCATTGTTATCGTGGGTCTCATCATCGGCTGGTTCACCCCGACTGAGGCCGGCGCGGTCGGCGCCCTCGGCGCCATCCTTCTGTCGCTCATCAGACGGCGGCTCAGTTGGCAGGGTTTTCGGGAGGCGTTGGTTGAAACCGTCAAGACGTCGGGCATGATCTTCGTGATCCTGACCGGCGCTATGGTCTTCAACTCTTTTCTTGCCGTAAGCACCATCCCCATGGAGCTGGCCGGTGCGATCGGCCAACTCGGCTGGCCACCGATGCTGGTGTTCGTCCTGATCGTCTTCGTGTACCTGATCCTGGGCTGCTTCATCGACGCCATGTCGATGATTCTCCTGACGATCCCTATCTTCTATCCGCTTATGCTCAAGCTTGGCTTCGACCCGATTTGGTTCGGGATTATCATCGTCATGATGGTAGAACTGGCCATGATCAGCCCGCCGGTCGGAATGAACGTCTATGTCATCAGTGGCATCGCGCGAGATGTGCCGATGCAAAAGATCTTCAAGGGCATCATCCCGTTCTTGTTGGTCGAGGTGGCCTTCATCATATTGATCACGGCATTTCCGCAGATTGTGCTATTCCTCCCTGGTCTTTCGGGAGGATGATGGGGGGCGCTTAGGGCATACACTGTAGGCCAGTCGCGAGGCGCGCCTTGAGCTGTGGCCCCCAAGCCTGCCTGGTGGTGCCTAACCCCAACAAGGGTTAGGCACCACCGCCGCGTCCATGGCAACCTACCGGTCGCAATTTACAGTCGAGCCAGCACCTCGATCACGATGAACAAGACAACAAGGCCGACCAGGGCGCTCAGGTCGAGTCCGACGGAGCCGATGCGCGCTTGGGGAAGTAACCGACGGAAGAGTCGCAGGTATGGTTCGGTGAGCACGTGCAGGACCCGCTTGACCGAGGAGACGCGGGCGCCGGGACGCGCCGGAAACCAGGAGAGCAACGCCCGACCAATTGCGGCGTGTACTTTCCGTGAGCGTTCGCGCCGACTTCGGTCCCCAAGCACCAGGGCCGATTCAGCGGCACAACAAATCCCCACAACTGCGGGGCTTCTCTAGTGAGCCGTGATGGACTCGAACCATCGACCATCGGATTAAAAGTCCGGTGCTCTACCAACTGAGCTAACGGCCCATAGGGGCGTCAGATTGTAGCCCTGGCCCCAGATGATGTCAACGCGCGAGGCGGTCCGAAGCCGCGCCAGCGGCGCTCCGAGGGCCCCTCGGCAGGACCCCACTTTACAGAATCGTAACCCTTTGCTAACGCCTGCCTTATCCCACCCTGGGTAACCTGGACCAAGACTGCGGACGACGGAACCAACCAGAAAGCAAATGACATGACCCTTCACAAGAGAACGAAGAGGACCGTGGGGACCGTCGCCCTCTTGCTCATGCTTGTCATGACGCTGTTGCTCGCACTCCCCTCCGGCGCCCTGGCCTGGAACAACTGCCCCAGAGGATTGATCAACGATCCCTATCCGGGAGCGTGCCGGCGCTACATTGACACCAACGGTGACCAGATCTGCGATCTCTCCCAGTCGGAGCCGGTCGCGGTCACCTTTCCACCACATCCACCATCTCGACCACCAAGCAGTCGGCGACTACGACCACCTTTGCGGTGGCTACCTCCACCTCCGGAGAGCCACCCACCGGCAGTTGCCCGCTGGGCCCCTGCCTGGGTTGCGGCGCCTGTGCCAGTTTCAGCCTGGACACCACCGTGGACTCCACCATCTCGGCAAGCGGCCTTGACACCGCAGCCGCGGGCGCTATCCTGGTCTCCGCCGTGGGCTCCGCCACCACCTCCACCACCACGCCGGCCTCCGGCGGGTCGGGGAGTTCGGGCCGGGTGCCGCCTCCGTTGCGGCCGTCGCGTCCGCTGTGGCGACCGACTCCGGCGGAGCCCCTTCTTCACCCACTATATGGTCAGTCCCATCGCCCTCGGGTTCTTCCTCATCTACGCCGTGAGCTTCGCCCTCTACAAGACCAAGCGCATCCGCATGGCCACTCACCGCAAGATCTGGAACGTGCTCCTGCTGGCCACGTTCTTGATCACCGGCATCTTCGGGCTGCTCCTGACCATCCAACTCGACTACACGCTGCCCTTCACCATCCCCATCAACATGCTCTTCTGGCACGTGGAAGCAGGCGTCGTGATGACGCTCATCTCCCTCTTCCATATGGGCTGGCACTTCAACTACTACCGCAATCTGGTCCGGGCGGGCCGGAAGAAACTCCGCGCCGCCCGCGAAGCCGAACGCGCCGGGGAACGGGCCCGCGTGCCTGCGCGCCCGCAGTTGGTACTTGAGTCTCGCGAACAGCGCTTGGCCGAACGCGAGGCCCGCCGGATCGAGCGCGAACGCGCCCAGAGCGGTCCGAGCGCCGGGCGGGCGCGGACCCCAGGGCAGCTTCGGAGCGCCGTCTTCGGCGCGCTGCTCCGCGCCACTGGGCCGGGCCCGAGATGGAGTAGTATCGCGTCATGAGAGTCCATTACCTTCAACACGTGGCCTTTGAAGACCTCGCGGCCATCAGGATGGTCGGACTCGCGGGGCCACACGATGACGAGCACCGAGTTGTTCCGGGAGCCGACCACCGCGGCGGCCCACGCGGCCCCGTCGCCGGGTCACTTGGACGCCTTCCCGGCCCTGGACGCAGATCGACCTGCTGGTGATCATGGGCGGCCCCATGGGAGTCTACGACTATGCCGACCACCCCTGGCTGCGGACCGAGAAGGCCTTCATCCTGGCCGCGATCAGGCGTCGGCAAGGCCGTGCTGGGGATCTGCCTGGGCGCGCAGCTCATCGCGGACGTGCTGGGCGGACCGGTGACCAAGAACGGCCAGCACGAGATCGGCTGGTATCCGGTGGACCTCACCGAAGCCGGGCGAGCCGAGCCGCTCTTCGCCGGTTTCCCGGCCAGGTTCACGGCCTTGCACTGGCACGGTGACACTTTCGCCATCCCGCCGGGCGCCACCCACGTAGCAGGTTCGGCGGCCTGCGCCAACCAGGCGTTCTCGCTGGACGGGGGACGGGTGGCAGGCCTGCAGTTCCATCTGGAGGAGACTCCGGTTTCGCTGGAAGTTCTGGTGGAGCATGCCGCCGCCGAACTTGAGGCGGCAGACACCGAGCCCTGGGTCGCATCCAAGGAAGAGCTACTGGCTGCCGACGCCCCCTACGAGCAGTGCCGCGCGCTCCTCTTCAAGCTACTGGACCGCATGGCGGCAAGGCTGGCGCTAAGACCGACTAGAGAGCGCCGCAGCGCAGGGCGGCCAGGCTCAGACACCCCACGTCCGTACTCGGCGCTTTCGTACTAGAGCAGCCAGTTGAGCAGAGCGTACACAGCTCCGGCTGCGACGGCTGGGAGTGGCAGCACGAGGAGAGTGCGGAGTCGGTCGTTCCGTTGTGCGAGCAAGATCGCCGCGATGACCGCCGCCACGATCATGGTCGAGCCCGACCAGTAATAGCGAAGGACCAACACGATGTACAGGCCTTCAGCCAGCAAGACCCCGCCGAGCAGCGCCACGCCGCTCACGCGGAACGCGCGCCGGTCGTCGCGCCACCATCGCCCCGCGACGCCATACAACGGACCCGCGATCAAGGCCACCGCGGCCCACAACGCAACATTCCGAACAGAGATCGATGCCCCCGTGATTGCGGCCGAACCGTAGTAGGCGGCCACCGTCACGAGAAGCGTAGTCACTCCCACCACCGCTGCCAACGCGCGTGACGACATCCGCGAGCCCATGAAGAACACGGGGATGAGCCAGATGGCACCGGAGTTTGCCAGCGTGTTCCATTGGCCGGTCAGTAGGCGCTGACCGAGGAGAGTCACCACCCCCATCAGGACTCCGACTCCGAGGGCAAGAGAGACGCTGGCCACCGGAGAACGAGCCAGCCGAGGTCGTCTGTTTGATGAGGCAGAGTCCACTAGCGCTCCAAAGGCGAGTCTAACGTTTCGGCGCGTCAGCCGGCGGCAAAGCCGGTCGGTTGCACGCCTCTGTTGTGAGTTGGGCGACGGCCAGCTAGCTCTCGACGCTGGCTTCCCATCCGTCGTAGTCCCCACCGTACTTGGCGGCCAACTCGAGCATGCGATCGGTGGTGTCAAATACGGCGGATTCGCTCGGCACGGCGTGAGTCTCCGCTATACATGAGTACTCTTTGGGCCCAAACAACCGTCTGACAAGGGATGTGGTGGGAGCGCGATGCACGCGGACATTCTGATACCCGGCAGCGCGCTTCGTCAGCGGCAGAGTCTGCCGCCGCCACTGACCTGAAGTTGAGATAGTGGATAGTGTGTGCAGGCTTTCTCATATCTGCGCCATGCGACACCATGGCTGCCAGCATTTCCCGATCTCCCTCGTGACCTACCATCGACAACCTCCCCAATACTCATAGCGCTCTAGCGGCTCAGCCACCCGCAACGCCGGTCACCTGCAGTGGCTGGTCGGACAGCGCCATTGCTCTTAATTGGACCTCGAACGCAATTGTTGCATTGCAGCCATCAGAGTTGTGTAAATGTAGCTGGGCTTGGAACTGTGCCAATCCACGTTCGCCACTCTTCGCTAGCGGTTTCTCAGCACGCTCTTCTCGCTGAAATAGCCACCAAATATTTCCCCAAGGATCCTGAAAGCGCGCGATGAGCATACCTCCATAGAAGGTGCTTAAGTCCGTTAAGACTGTTGCTCCTTCATTCTTTGCGCGTGTCAAAACCTCTTGAGCATCCACCACATAGACTTGTGGAAATGCAGGCGTAAAAGGCCAATCACCCTTTGAATCCGCAACCAGAATCGTAGAGTCGCCAACTCGTATCTCGGCGTGAATCAGCGTATCGTCCTTGTCAGGCGTGCGAAGTTGTTTGTCTTCCTTACCATCAAACACCTTCTCGACAAACTCGATGAACCCCGCCGCGCCACCTTTCACAATCACAAAGAAATTGACCGTGTTATGACCTTCTGGGGCATGCGGATCTACTACTTCCATGGCAAGTTCTCCCATTTTTGTTTCAAACTGTTGCGACTGTTGCCCCACCGGTCCGGCAAACGACTCAGCCGGTCAGCTGCAGCCGCAGGCTGACTGCTGCACCGGCTTGTTAGGCATTGGCTACTTGTCCCGTTCATCGGGCTCGACGTCGGGCACCTTGGCCATCGCACGCTCGAACCTGCCACGGTCGCCCCGGGCCGCGCGCTCCTGCAGATAGTCGACAGTCATGAGGGCCGACATCTTCTCGGCAAGCGCTGTGGTGATGAGCTGGTTGATGGAGACGTCCTCTGACTTGGCGAGTTCGCGCGCCTTCCTATGGAGCGACTCCGGCAGACGTAGACTGATGGTACTCATGACTTACCTCCGATCCTTCTCAGGAACTCTCCGGGGTGACTGCGCTCCACCCCGAAGCGTCAATCCGGCGAAGTCTTTGATGTTGTGAGTGACGATGGTTCTGCATCTCGCTTCGACGGCCAGTTCGAGCACATGGTCGTCGCGCGCATCACGCAACACCGGCCGCCACAGGAAGTGGATCTCTTGCAGGTGAGCGACGCTGCACAGGTAGTCGATGACGTCGTCGACTTCCTCGGGTGGCAACCCCGTCGCCTCCGGCATGCGCTTCGCGGCATCCTCATACTCGATCACCAGCGGGACCGAGAGAGCTATCTCGAACCCCGACCCGCCGACCATCATCAGAAGACGGTGCGACGCGCCCCGACGGGAGCGGAGAGCTGAGATGAACACGCTGGTATCGATGACGACACGTGGACCCATAGCGGTATCGTATACGATACCAGTCAATGAGTCAACTGCGCTGGTCCCCCCGTATGCCTAACAATGATTATCCAGTCTGCCCAACCAAACCGACGAAGCTGTCGCGTGTATGCATAACTCCGGTGGGCGCGTCTGTCGCGATACGCGAAAGAGCATACCGCGTGGCAAACCGCGTCGCTGCCTAGTGGCGCGTCGGTATTGGACAGACAGTACATGCAGCCCCACAGGGCGTCAGGCGGCCAAGAAATCCCTGAAAGAGTCGCACCTCCGCTGCCGCCTCGAGCCTGAAGTGAGTGAGGCTCGGAAGCGAAGCGGCCCGAGCCCCTGAAGTGAGTGAGGCCCCCAGGCCAAAGCCCGTAAGCGCGAGGGGTCCCCAGGGGAGCGCATGGGTGTCCTGGAATGGTTTGCGGACCTTCGCACCCAAAATGGAAGGGCACCCGTGCGCTCCCCTGGGGCAGTCGGCGCTAGTGCTTGAAGTGTCGGCGCCCCGTCACCACCATGGCCATGCCCCGTTCCTCCGCCAGCGCCAGCGACTCGTCATCCCTCTTGGAGCCTCCGGGATGGATCGCGCAGGTCGCACCGGCATCGGCACAAACCTGCAGCGCGTCGGGGAACGGGAAGAAGGCATCCGAGGCCACAGCGGACCCCGCCAGCGGGAACCTCGACCGGTTCACCGCCAGATTGGCCGAATCCACCCGGCTCATCTGCCCGGCGCCGACGCCCACTGTCATCAGGTCTTTGGTGAGGATGATGGCGTTCGACTTGGTATGCTTCGCCACTCGCCAGCCGAAGAGCAGGTCGCCCCACTCGGCTTCGGTGGGATGGCGGGTGCTGACGACCGTCATGTTCTCGCGCTGGTCGACCTCGCAGTCCCAGTCCTGCACCAGCATGCCGCCCATGATGCGCTTCATGTCGAAGGTGCCGCAGGTGTCGCGGTTGAGCTGGCCGGTGAGGATGCGGATGTCCTTCTTCTGCGTGAGTATCTCCAGGGCGTCGTCGGCGTAGCCGGGAGCCCACAGCACCTCCACGAAGATGGCCGATAGTCCCCGGGCAAGTGCTTCGTCCACCGTCCGGTTGACCACTATCACTCCGCCGAAAGCCGACACCGGATCACAGGAGAAGGCCTTTTCGTACGCGGCGGCCACCGACTCGGCTACCGCCACCCCGCAGGGGTTGTTGTGCTTGACGATGACGCAGGCCGGGAGCGCGAACTCATCCAACACCCGCCGGGCCGAATCCAAGTCCAGCAGGTTGTTGAACGACAGCTTCTGCCCGTGAAGTTGCTCCACCGCCGCCGCCATGACGCCACCTGGACCCACCTCCGAGTACCACGAGGCCCGCTGATGCGGGTTCTCGCCGTAGCGCAGATCGTCGAGCTTGACCAGATCGAGCATAAGATTCTCTGGAAAATCCGCTTCCTGTTCCCCGAACCAGTTGGCGATGGCCGAGTCGTAGCGAGCCGTGTGGTGGAAGGCCTTGGTGGCCAGATGGCGGCGCGTCTCGCGCGTCAACTCGCCCTTGTGTTCCCGGAGTTCCGCAAGAACGATGGCGTAGTCGCCGGGGTCGGTGACAATACCCACCGCCGAAAAGTTCTTGGCGGCCGAGCGGACCATGCTGGGGCCGCCGATGTCGATGTTCTCCACGGCGTCGGCCTCGGTGACGCCGCGTTGGGCCACAGTCTGCTCAAAGGGATAGAGATTCACCACCACCAGATCGATGGGCGCGATGCCCAGCTCGGCGATGGCCTTCATGTGAGAGGGGCGCTCCCTGTCGGCCAGGATGCCGCCGTGGATAGCCGGGTGCAGCGTCTTCACCCGTCCGTCCATGATCTCAGGAAAGCCGGTGACGTCGGAGATGCCGGTCACGGGTAGTCCTTCTTGTTTCAGGTAACGGGCGGTGCCTCCGGTGGATATGACCTCCACTCCCAAGTCCACCAATCCCCGCACAAACGGGGCAAGATCATTCTTATCCGAGACCGACACCAGTGCCCGCTTGACCTTCACTCTGTTCCTCCTCAGTCCTTTTCGTTGTTCCAGTCTACCTGCACCTGCCGGGTTCCCGGAAGAGGGGGATGCACCCTCCCCGCGGCGATCATGCGGATGGTGGCAGGCAGCAGGTCGTGTTCCACTACATGGATGCGGGCCGCCAGGCTGTCGGCCGTGTCGCCCTCTTCCACCGGCACCGGCTCTTGGGCGATGATCGCCCCGGTATCCAAGCCCTCGTCTACAAAGTGCACAGTTACCCCCGTGACCTTGACCCCATAGTGCACGGCGTCGTTGATGGACGTGGTGCCCGGAAACGCCGGAAGCAAGGCCGGATGCAGGTTGATCACCCGCCAGGGGAAGGCCCGCACGAACTCGGAAGCCACCAGGCGCATGTAGCCGGCCAGCACCACCAGGTCGGGCCGGGCTGCGGCGACGGCGGCGATGAGGGCCTGGTCGTGCGCACCCCGGGTGGTGAAGCCACCGATCGGAAGAACGACCGTGGCGATGCCGGCCGCGCGCGCACGCTCCAGCGCCCGAGCCTCGGGCTGGTCGCTGACCACCAGGACCACTTCGATGAGGGGCGGCGCGACAGTGAGCGGCGGCGGCGCGGTTGGGGAGCCAGCGAGCGGCGCGCCCGTGGGCGCCGACGCGGCAGTCAGCGGCGGCGCGGTCGGGGGCGCCTTCGGCGCCGCCTCCGAGGCCGGCGCCGCCAGGGGCGCGCCGCCGCGCCCGTCTGGCGCCAAAACAGGCTGCCGGTGTAGCCCGTCGATGATGGCCTGCAGGTTGGTACCGCTTCCCGAGGCCAGCACTACCAGCCGGAAGACCGGGGAGCCGCTGCCGGCCGCTTTGCCGGCCGCGGCGCCGCAAGCGCCGCCGGGCTCCGAGGCCCCCCCTGAGCTCACTCCATCCCCTCCAGAACCACCCGCTCACCGCCAGGCTCGACCGAGCCCAGGTGGAATACCCGTTCTCCGGAGGCGGTCAGCAGCTCCGTCGCCTGCGCCTCTGCCTCTTGCGGCAGCACCAAGACGAAACCCACACCCATATTGAAGGTCCGGAACATCTCACTCTGGGCGACACCGCCCACCTTCTGAAGAGCCGCAAAGACCGGCGGCGCAGTCCAAGCATCCAACCTCAACCGGGCCGACAGCCCCTGAGGGATCACTCGGCCCAGGTTGCCCGCGAGGCCCCCGCCGGTGATGTGAGCCATGCCCCGCACAGGCACACCCTGGTCCAGCAGCCCCAGTACGCTCTTGACGTAGATGCGGCAGGGTCTCAGCAGCGTGTCGGCTACGCTTTCTGAGAAGCCGGGAAGGCTCTGGCTGAGCTTCAGGACCCCTGCCTCCAGGATCTTGCGGATGAGCGTGAACCCGTTGGAGTGCACGCCATCTGAGCCGAGGCCGAGAACCACGTCACCCGCCTTCACGCCCGAGCCGTCAAGGAGCTTGTCCCGCTCTCCCAGGCCCACGCAGAAGCCGGCCATATCGAACTCACCGGGAGCGTACAGCCCCGACATCTCCGCCATCTCGCCGCCGACAAGAGCGCATCCCGCCGTGCAGCAGCCTTCGGCCACCCCGGCCACCAGTTGGGCCATATCGGCCGGCACCAACTTGCCCACCGCCACATAGTCGAGAAACAGGATAGGACGGGCCCCCCGGTCAGCACGTCGTTCACCGACATAGCCACCAGGTCGATGCCCACTGTGTCCAGGCAACCCGTCTCCATGGCCAGAAGGATCTTGGTGCCCACCCCGTCGGTACCGGTGACCAGAACGGGGTTCTGCATATTCGTGGGAAGCGCGAAGAGACCGGCGAAACCGCCCAACGAGCCCATGACTCCAGGGATGTAGGTGCGCTCGACGTCCTTCTTGATCAGCCGGACCGCTTCGTCGCCGGCATCGATGTCCACCCCGGCCGAGCGGTAGGTCAGGTCACTGTCAGTAACTCCCATCGATGGGTACCCCCGTGGTCGCCGTGCTGTCAAACGTTGTGACGGTGTACCTCGGTATGTAGATCGGGAGACCGGCCGAGGTCGTGGTGCCCGGCGCGATGTCGAGGTGGTGACCGAGCCTGCCGGCGTAGTGGTGCTGGTCGAACCGGCGACGGTCCCCGAGCCCGGTTTATCGTCTTGGTTCCCTCGCCCAAAGTGGGGCAACTGCACCGGCGTCAGAAGCACGATTATCAGCACCAGCGCCACCAGGCAGCCCCCGGCGACAGCCAGGAGTTTGCGGCTGTGCTCGATGGCTACCAACAGCAGCGACAAGAACAGGCCGCTGAGTAGCAAGAACAGGGCTATGCTGACGGAGCTTCTCACGTCTCCAGGGTACCAAAACCCGCTGAGATAGGTTGGCGGTGACCGGTCGCAGCGCGCCGGTCACCCGTACTTGACTCCCGTGCCGCGCCCGCTATTCGGAGCGAGCTGAACGGTGGGTATTGGTCGGTGACCAGCAGGATGGCGTAGGCCGAGACCCGCAGCGACCAGCGGTCCACCCCGACCACGTAGTCGAAGAGAGCCCGTGGGTACTTGGCGGTGAAGAGGATGGCGAACCAGGCGATGACGATGCAGACAACTGCCCCGATCCAGAGGAAGAAGAGCAGGATCCAGTGGGGGATGGCCAGGAACCACTTGACCAGGGGAAGCCCGCGGCAGAGTTGCTTCGCGTCGGGATAGGGGAAGTCCAGATGGACCGCCTGCTCCTCGTCGGTGGAGGGGTATTCGTCCCGGAGCAGCGCGGCGTAGACCCAGACGCGCGGAAGGAACCGCGTGAGCTGAAGATTCCAGTCGAACCACCAGCGGGGGTACTTCTGCCGGAAGAGGATCATGAGCAGGACGGGGCAGGAAGAGAATACCGCCTACCCCCCAAGACCACGAATAGTCCATGCCGTGCGCGGAAATGGTCCCCGAAGCCAGCAGGCCGGCGATGATGCCGATGGGGATGATCCACAGGAAGCGGAAGAACGTGGTGAGTCTACTGAGAGGCTTGTCCGGGTAGTCGACGCTGAAGGTCAAGGGATACCCGGGCGCGGTTGGATAAGGCGGTGGGGGTGGGTATGGCGGCGCGGCAGTATCCATTGGCCCTCCTGTTTCGAGTGTGGGCGGCTGCCCTTAGAAAAGGATGCCCGCTCGACTCTCGACCCAAACGAGACGGCCGTCGCACCCAGATTCTGATGATCCCAAAAACCGTTGCGCGGGCAAAAGCCGGCCGGCCTCGTCTATCATGGGCAGGACGAGAGCTCATTCTGGCTTCTCAGTCACATGGAGGTTGATGCCAATGCCCGTCTTCGACCCTGAAGTAGTCCACCAGTGCTCGATGAAGGCCTGGGGTTGCCCAAGCCGCAGATGTTCGACGTCTTCGCCGAGTCACTGGCCAAGCACTACCCCAAGACGCTGGACTTCAGGCAGCCCTGGATCTACAGCATCGCCGGCGGCGCGATGATACAGA
Source organism: uncultured Actinomycetes bacterium (assembly GCA_963784835.1). Taxonomy (GTDB): domain Bacteria; phylum Actinomycetota; class Thermoleophilia; order RBG-16-64-13; family RBG-16-64-13; genus RBG-16-64-13. The sequence continues at coordinate 59,917 of CAWASM010000001.1, forward strand.
TGAAGCTGTACTACGCCTCCATGACCGAGTACATCATGATATGGGGCACGCCGATAGGGTCGGAGGGGCATTCCGGGCGCCATTGCACCGGCTTCTGGGATACGGTGATCGATGGCGAGATGTGGTACTACGGCGAGGGGGAGTTCGAGAAGAAGGTCTACAAGCCCGGCGACCGCGTCTACGTAGGGCCCGGCCAGGCGCGCGCCATGAACTTCACCGATGGGGTATGGGCGGTGGAGTACGCCAGGGGCTTCATTCCGGCGAGCGTGCCTTTCGGCATCGCCCAGGAGATATTCGTCTGCCTCGACTTTCTGACGGCGACCCAGACCTGCAGCCTCTACACCGACCTCGTGGCGCAGGCATCGGCCGCAAGATGCCCATCTTGAAGCCGGTCACCGATCCCATAAGCCGGCTGGCCTACAAGATCACCAAGGCGCTGATACCCTCGCCGGAGGTCAGCAAGATACCGCAGAAGAACATCCACTGGTTCCAGAGGAAGACCTAGCGGGCTGCAGAAGAGCGACGTTTCGCCGCCAGAGCGCGCTGGGCATGCGCAAGACGAGGACGCAAAGAGCGCGAATAGCAGCGCTATTGGCCGTCGGCCCCGTCCATGTGGCTGAGCCGACGCGCTACTTGCCGCTGAGCGTGCCTTCGAAGGTGTACTTGTGGCCGCTGAGAACCACGGTCAGCGTGACGGCTGGTCCCTGTGTCATGACCTCGATGGTCTGGCCCGAAGTGTTGGAGAAGCCTCCGCTGGATTGGCCGAGGCTCTCCGAGCCGGCCGCCTGCATCACGATGGTCCCAGACCCGGAGTAGACGGCTTCATCCCCCGAGAGCGGAGCAAGCGCACCGCCGGCCGTGTCGAATCCCTCCGCGAGGGTGAATTCCAGCTTCGAGCTGTTGGCGATAGCCGAAGCGTTGAGAGGTTGGCCATTGATGGTGCCTGTGGTGTCGACCTTCGCCGTCGCCGTGCCCGTATAGGTGCCGTCGATGCTCTGTGTCGAGTTCGTTGCGGTGAGGTCAAGCGCTATCGAGTACGTGACCTCGCCCTCAGTGTAAGAGTCGTCGTCATTGATGTAGACCACCCAGGACTCGTAGCCGGGCACCGTGGTGGACTCCTCCGCTACGGTCGTCGGCTCCGCGGCCGTGGAGGCCGTGGTCGCGCTCTCCGACGAGCTGGGACCTGACTGGTCGTCCTGGCCGCAGCCGACCCAAGTGGAGGCGCCCACCAACAACAAGAGCACCAAGACTACTCGTGATGCCAAGACGCGCGGAGCGGGATTTGACATGGCAGCCCCCCTCGTCGACATGCTATCGGCACTATTAGCACCACGGAGGCCCGATGTCCATACCCCGTCAGACGTCACGTGGCCTGTTGGGCACTCGCGAGATCACCTATGAGACAGGGGCCCAGCCACGAGAGCGTCGCGAGTCCCACCCGTTCCTGGTCGCTCCAGGTGCCTCATACTGGTCCGGCACTTGCGACACTGCTCCCTCGCGACAATACGCCGAGCTTACGTCGCCCCTGCTACCGTCTGGAACAGGTACAGTCAGAGAGCTTTCCGGCACCTAGCGACCGAAGGGACAGGATACTGGTGGCCGATCGAGCAGGAGCAGCGATCAAATCCCGCCTGCGCTTCTGGCGCCGGGATCCTCGGCCCTGGTGGGCGTGGGCCGGCCTGGGTGGCATCGCTGCCCTTGCCCTCGTTCTCTACACCTGGAGCCTCTCGCGCAACGGCATGGGAAACCCCTACTACGCCGCGGCTGTCAAGAGCGGGAGCGTGAGCTGGAAGGCCTTCTTCTTCGGCTCGCTCGACCCAGGCTCGTTCATAACCGTCGACAAGCTGCCCGCCTCTCTGTGGGTGCAGGAGCTGTCCGCCCGCCTGTTCGGCTTCTCCAGCTGGAGCATGTTGTTGCCGCAGGCGCTGGCCGGCGTGGCTTCGGTGCTCATCCTCTACAGGCTCGTGAGGCGCTGGCAAGGCGAAGTCGCCGGGCTTCTGGCGGCGCTTGCCCTTGCTCTCACGCCGGTGGCCGTGGTCATGTTCCGGTTCAACAATCCGGACGCTTTTCTTACTCTCCTGCTTCTCGCGGCCGCCTGGGCGCTCTGGTCCGCGCTGGAAAGAGGCTCCACTTGGAGCCTGGTGGGCTGCGGCGCCCTGGTCGGATTCGCGTTCCTGGCCAAGATGCTGGAGGCCCTGGTCGTTCTTCCGGCGTTCGTACTGGTGTATCTGATATGCGGCCCGCCCAAGCTGGGGCGCAGGCTGCTTCAGGTGCTGGCGGCGGGTGTCGCCCTGGTGGTCTCCTGTGGATGGTGGGTGGCCATCGTCGAACTGTGGCCCGCCGCCTCCCGACCGTACATCGGCGGCTCCAGCAACAACTCTGTGTTCGATCTGGTCTTCAGCCGCACCGCCGGGTACCTCAGTAGCAGTGGCGGCGGGGCGCCGGGCGGCTTGCCCGGCGGCGGGGCAGGCGGCGGGGCGAACTTCAGCGGCGGCGCAGGCTGGCTGCGGATGTTCAACTCGCAACTTGGAGGGCAGATCTCATGGCTCGTGCCGCTTGCCCTTGCCGGAATGCTGGCCGGTCTATGGATCACCCGGCATGGCCGCCGTAACGATAGGGCGCGGGCCGGCTATCTGCTCTGGGGAGCCTGGACCCTGCTCTACCTGGTGGTGTTCAGCCTGGCCAAGGGAGTGCTGCACCCCTACTACGCCGTCATACTCGCCCCCTCGATAGCAGCTCTGGTCGGAGGAGGGTCGGTGGCCATGTGGCAGTTGGGCCGACAACGTCGCTGGCTGTCGTGGTTGCTGCCGGTGGCCGTAGCCGGCACGGCGGTCCTGTCGGCCTACTTGCTTCGCCGAACGCCGAGCTACCTGCCCGGCCTATCGGTCGCCGTAGCGGTAGCCGGGCTCGTGGCTGCCCTCGGCCTGGGCCTGGTCATCTCCCGACTCATCCGGGTCAAGACCTTGACGATCGGAGCCGCCACGCTGGCCGCGGCCTGCGTGCTGGCAGGCCCGGCGGCCTATTCACTAAGCACCGTAGCCGCCAGTATCTCGGGTCCGCTCGCTGCCGCCGGGCCCGCGGCGGCCTCTCAATCCCCACTGGGCGGTGGCTTCGGCGATTCCGGCGGCCCTCCGCGGGATGCCACCCAGATCGCTCTGGCCGAGGCTCCTCCGGGCATGATAGGCAACATGGACGGCGGCCCGCAGCCTGGCGGCGAAGCCACCCTGGATCAGTCCCTGGTGGATTACCTGCTCGCGAACAAGAGCGACGCGGAGTTCCTTGTGGCCGTCCAAGGAGCCGGGTCGGCGGAGGCGTTCATCATCGCGACGGGTGAACCGGTGATGGCCATGGGCGGCTTCAGCGGGTCGGACCCCTGGCCGACGCTGGCTCAGTTTCAAGAGCTGGTGTCCGCCCACAAGTTGCGCTATGTCCTGGTGGGAGGCGGCCAGTCCCTGGGTGGTCCGGACGGGGGCGACAGATTCCCAGGTGGGGGCGACGGGTTCCCGGGCGGGGGCGGCGGAAGCGGCGCTTCTTCGAGCGTAGTTCAGTGGGCAGCAAAGAACGGCACGGCCGTCGACTCGGGCGAGTACGGCGGTTCTTCTTCGGGCGGCACGCTGTACCGGCTCTGGTGATGCCCCGCTCGGGGTGCTAACCTTCCTCCCAGCAAGCATGGTGCCTCCACAGTCAGGCTCCGAGCAAGACAGGAGCCGAGAGGGAAGCCGGTGAGAAGCCGGCGTGGTCCCGCCACTGTAACCGGGTAGAGCGTCAGAGCACGCGAAGACCCGGAAGTCAGATACCTGCTGTAGAGGAGGAGCACAAGCTCTCCGTGGTAGAGAGCTTACTCCGTCCCGACGCGCGCGGGACGCCACTCGGTTCGACCGTCATTGGTCCGGCCGGGGAGTAGCCAACCTGCTCTCCACCATCTTGCGGGTCGTGACCATAGGTTGAACCGAAAGGAGTCCGCATGATCGGACACCCGACACCACGCCGCAAAGCGGTGTGGTCTCAGTTGCTGCCCTCTGGACAGCGCCAGCATTCCCACTCCACGCTCTTGCTCACTTTGCTGCTTATGGCCGTGTTGTTGGCCGCCTCCCTGGCGGTCGCCGGCTGCGGCTCGGGCACCGAGACCAACACGTCGTCGGAGACGACCGCCGCCCCCGGAAACACCGACACCACCCAACCGGTGACATCTGTCTTCCCGGTGACGGTCGTAGACGACAGCGGCAACACCGTGACCATCCCCGCCGAACCCAAGCGCATCGTCTCAACGGCTCCGGCCAACACCGAGACCTTGTTCGCGTTGGGTGTGGGCGACCGGGTAGTGGGCGTCACCTCGCTCGATGACTATCCGCCCGAAGTGGCCGACATAGCAAAGATCGGCGACTACACGGCCAACACTGAAGCCATCACCGCCCTGAGCCCCGACCTGGTGGTCGGCTACTCGGGCAACGAAGAGGCTCTGGCGCCCTTACAAGCTGCCGGGGTCCCCGTATTGATCATGAACCCGACTGACCTGGAAGGGGTCTACTCCGACATCACCACCATCGGGGCCGCCACCGGCATCACCGGCGTCACCGGACGAGCAGCTACCCTGGTGCAAGCCATCAAAGCGCAGATTGCACAGATAGGGGACGCGGCCGGGGCCACTGGGGAGTCCCCCAGCGTCTTCTACGCACTCGACAACACCCTCTGGACTTGCGGGCCCGGCTCGTTTGTGGACGAGTTGTTGACCCTGGCCCACGCCACCAATGTGGCCTCCGTCGATGCCCCGGGGGCCGACGCCTACTACCAGTTCTCGCCCGAACAATTGGTTGCGGCCGATCCGGACTTTATCCTGCTGCCCGGGAGCGTGTACACCAGCGCTTCGGAATTCACAGCCGACCCCCGTTTTGCCGGACTCAAGGCGGTGACCGAGGGCAACGTGTTTGTGATCGATGACGTGGTGGTCACACGCCCCGGGCCGCGCATCGGCGACGGTCTGCTGATTCTGGCCAAAGTGATCCATCCGGGAGCGTTCTAGCCCGGGCCGCACTCCCGTAGCGGCGCAGACTCCCACGCGCGGGGAGTCTGCGCCCGACGGGACTGGCCGCGCTGCACACACGCCTCGTGGCGAGAGAGGAGCCGCGGCTGTGACAGTGAGCAGAGACAGACGGAAGGTCTATCGCCTAGTCATGGCGGTGCTGACAGCCGCGTTGGTGGCAGCCGTGATGACGGCCCTGGTCGTCGGCGCAGCCGGCCTGTCGCTCGGAGAAGCCTTGAGAGCTCTCGCCGGGCTGGTGCGGCACGGCTGCCGGCGCCACAGGAGACTATCCCAGATTGGGCGCCCCGACTGCTCCTGGACCTCCGATTGCCCCGGATCATCTTGGCCCTCATCGTGGGCGCCGCGCTATCCACTGCCGGCGCCTCCTTCCAGGGGATCTTTCGCAACCCGCTGGCCGAGCCCTATCTGCTGGGCGTGTCGGCCGGCGCCGGTCTGGGAGCCACCATCGCCATCGTCGTCAAGCCTCTCGCTTCCCTGGGCATCTACACACTGCCCTTGCTGGCCTTCGTAGGAGCCACGCTGGCCGCCTTCCTCGTGTACCGTCTGGCTACCTTTGGCGGACAGACGGGCGGCGCGTCGCTTCTGCTCTCGGGGGTAGCGGTCGGATCCACCCTCACCGCCGTCATGTCCTTCATGATGGTGGCCACCGAGAGCGACCTGCACACGGTGGTCGCCTGGCTGATGGGCGGCCTCACCACTGCCACCTGGACGAAGATCTACATCACCCTGCCTGTGCTGGGGGCAGGCTTCGTCTACATGATGCTTTCGTCGCGACGCATGAACCTGCTGCTCATGGGCGAGGAACGAGCCCGCGAGCTGGGCATCAATGGCCAGCGCACCCGGCGCAACCTCATGATCGTAGCGGCGCTCACCACCGCCTCGGCCGTAGCCTTCTCAGGCCTCATAGGGTTCATCGGGTTGATGGTGCCGCACATCATGCGTCTGCTGGTGGGACCCGATCACCGTCGTCTACTCCCCGCCGCGGCCCTGTTCGGCGCGCTGCTGCTCCTTGTCGCCGACACTGTGGCCCGCACCGTCATCGCCCCGTCGGAGATCCCGGTAGGCATCATCACGGCCGCGACCGGCGGGCCCTTCTTCCTCTACCTCTTGCGGACCAGGAAGGGGATGTAAGGTGACGCCCCCCGTCTACGACGTGCCGCGCCCTCGAGGCGACTCTCGGTGGTCGCAAGGTGCTCGGCCCTGTCGACCTGGCAATACCGAGCGGCGCCTTCGTGGGCATCCTCGGCCCCAACGGGTCGGGCAAGACAACGCTGCTCCGCGCTCTTTCCGGGGCGTTGCGGCCCACCGCTGGGGAGGTCCTGCTGGAAGGCAGGCCCGTGGGCCAGTACCGCACCGGGGAGCTGGCCCGCCGGTTGGGCGTAGTCCCGCAGCAGTTCACCCTTGACTTTAGCTTTACTGTTGAGGAGATGGTGGCCATGGGCCGCTACGCCCAGGGCGGAGCGGCCGACGGGCGCGCCGCGCGACGGGGGCGCGCCGCCGACGGCGCAGCCGTGGCTGCCGCGCTCGAAGCCACCGGCACTACCACCCTGGCCGATCGCCTGATCACCGAACTGTCGGGCGGCGAGCGCCAGCGGGCCCTCATCGCTCAGACTCTGGCCCAAGACACGCCCGTCCTGCTGCTGGACGAGCCGCTCAACAACCTCGACCTCAACCACCAACTGGAGATAATGCAACTGCTCGAGCGTCTCCACGCGTCCGGCAGGACCATCGTGGTGGTGCTGCACGATCTCAACATGGCGGCTCAGTACTGTGAGGAGCTGGTGCTGCTCGATCAGGGACGGTTGGCGGCGCGCGGGAAAGCAGCGGACATTCTTGACCCAAGGCTCATCCTGGAAGTGTTCAAGGTCAGGGTGACCGTCCATCGCCAGGGCCGGCGGCCGTATCTCACCCCCATGTGGTCGAGCACGCCCGAGCGGTCGCGCGCCGCGGATCAGCCCCGGGTGCACGTCATCGGAGGCGGGGGCGCCGCATCCGCGCTGGTGGAAGAGCTGGTGGCGCGCGGCTTCACCCCGTCCGTGGGCATCGTCAGCATCTTTGACACCGACTTCGCCACGGCCCAGAGGTACGAGCTCGAAGTCGTCTCGGCTCCCCCCTTCGAGCCGTTCCCGGAAGAAGCGGTGCAAGAGCTTGCGATCGTTGATCGAACGCGCCGAGGTGATAGTCGTCGCCCCGTTGTTCTTCGGACGAGGGAACCTCGCTCCGCTACGGAGCACGCTTCAGGCGGCTCGGAACGGCAAGACGGTCATAGTGATCGCACAGCCTCCCCTGGCCGAACGTGATCTCAGCGGCGGAGAGGCGACTTCACTGATCGCAGACCTGCTGGCAGCGGGAGCGCTTGAGGTCGCGGACGCTGCCCTGGCGGCCGAGCGGATCGCGCCCTAGTCCTCCGAGTCGGGTAGGCGGCTCTCCAACTCTTCGAGCCTCCGGCGCAGGACCAGCTGCCTGCGACCCAGCCAAAGCAGATACAGGGCCAGCAGCAGCCAGATGGCTCCGTAGCCCACGGCGAGATACCCCATGCCGCTCATAAGTCACCTCCCCACTCGTCGCCTTGAGAAGCCATGCGGTCCACCCGCTCCTTCATCCCCTCGAGGCCCACGCGCAACCGCAGCAGGTAGACGAACAGCAAGGTGAAGGCCGCCAGGCAGACCATGAGCACCCACACCATGGTGGAGTCCATGGCAAAGCCTCCCTTGCCCAGGATGCGCGGATGCACCGTGCGCCACCACCAGATGGAGAGGAACACGATGGGCACGTCTATCCACCCCACGATGCCGTACACGGCGGAGATTCGCGCCCGTTTGGCTCCCGGCAGAGCGACCGACCGCAGCAGCAGATAGCCCACATAGATGAACCAGAGGACAAGCGTGGTGGTCAGGCGGGGTTCCCAGGTCCAGAACACACCCCAGGCCGGTTTGGCCCACAGGGGGCCGGTCACCAGGGTGATGGTGGTGAAGACCACGCCTATCTCGGCCGAGGCCGCAGCCACCCGGTCGTAGCGCAGCTTGCCGGTGACCAAATAGGCGATGCTGAACCCGAACACGCAGGTGAAGGCCGGGCCCAGGGCGATCCAGGCGCTGGGAACATGGAAGTAGAACAGCCGCTGCACGTCGCCCATCTCGAGTTCGCGCGGAGCCAGCACCAGCGCGGCCACAGTGGCGAACACCATGGCGACTCCGGCGACCGCGCCCCACACGGCCGTCGATCTCCAGATTGCGGCGGGTCTGACCATCATCCCTCCACCACATAGTCAAAAAGGACGAATCCCACGGCGACGAACACCACGTCGTATATAGCCATCAGCGCCAGCCATAAACCAGGGACGCTCCAGGGATCGTCGCCAAGGAGCGCCACCGAGCAGCGAGCGGCGGCGATGAGCAGCGGTACCAGCAGCGGCAACACGAGCACGGTGAGCAGTGCACCGCGGGCGCGCACGCCGGCCGTCATGGCTGCAGCCAGGGTGCCGATGGCCGCCAGACCCACGGCGGCCAGGAGCATGACGCCCAGCAGCGCCAGCCAGGCAAGACTAAAGGACACGTCGTAGAGCACGGTGAAGAACACCAGCACCAGCACGCCCGCCGCGAACGCCAGGATGAGACTGGTGAGCAACTTGCCCAGGTAGATGGCGCCGCGATCCACAGGGGAAAGCAGCAGCCCGTCTAGGCACTGTGCCTCTTTCTCCCCGTCGAAGGAGCGGCCGACGGCGATCAACCCCGGGAACAAGAAAGCCGCCCAAAGCACTCCCGAGCGGGCCATCACGGAGTCGCTGGACCCCGGCTCCATACTGAAGCTGAACACCAGCACCACCAGGAAGCCCAGCAGCACCATGGTGATCACGGCGCTTGCCGAGCGCAGCTCGCTGCGCAGGTCCTTCTTGGTGATAAGCCAAGCGTTGGCTAGGGCCGCTCTCACGGGACGATCCTCCCGCCGGCCAGCGTCGCCACCCGGTCGACGAAGCCCAGGCGCGCGGCCACGTCGTGCGTGGTCATGAGCACGGCCCTTTCGCCGTCCCGGAGGGCGCTGAGCAGGACCTCCAGCTTCTCGCGCGCCTGCTGGTCGAGTCCGGAGAAGGGCTCATCCAGCAGCAGGACGCGAGGGCTGTGGAGCAAGGCGCGCCCTATGGCCAGCCTCTGCAACATGCCCCGGGAATAGGTGGCCGCTTCCCTTTCCTTGGCAGCGGAGAGGCCCATTTCTTCCAGCATGCGGGCGGCTTCTGCCTTGGGCTGCTCCAGCCCGTAGAGACGCGCGTAGAACTCCAGGTTCTCCCGTCCGCTCAGTCTGGGATAGACGTAGGGCTGGTGGGATATCACCCCTATGAGCCTGCGGAACCCCACCGGGTCGCGCTCCAACTCGATACCCTCGAGGCGCACCCGCCCTGTCTCGGGACGGAGCAGTCCGGCCAGGATCTTGAGAAACGTGGTCTTGCCCGCGCCATTGGGCCCTACGAGGGCTAGCACTTCCCCGCGCTCCACCTCCACCGTGACCCCCCGAAGGACACGCAGCGGGCCGTAGGAAAAGACGACGTCCTCTGCCTCGATGGCCGGCACGATGTTACCCGTCGGTGGTGGAGACATCTGCCGGCGTCGGCGCGCCGGCCGGGTCGAGCGGCGCCCTCCGGGGCCGCCGCCGCAGCGACCACAGGGCCACGATAGCGCCAACGCTCATGATTCCTCCGCCGATCCACAGCCAGACGATCAAAGGATGGTACTCGAGCTTCAGGTCGATGGTCTGCCCGTCGGCGCCCACCGCGAGTAGCGATGACATAGACATCGCCTGCCGCCGAGGTGCGCCGGGCCACTCGGGTCCAGGTCTGATCGTTCGCCGGATAGTACTCTAGCGCGGGCACCAGTTCGCCGGCGGGCTTGCCGTCGATGCTGAGGCCTAGCGTCGCGCGGGTGACCTCCTTGTCGGTCACACCGGCAGGTTGCGTGTCTAGGCTCTGGTAGACGATCTGCGTCTTGCCCAGGCTGAGCGAATCGCCCACGGCCAGTTCGCGCTCCACCGAATCCTTGAACGACCAGGAGCCGGCCAGACCTATCACGAGCGTCAGCAGGCCGATATGCACCAACAGGGCGCCGTAGCGGCGGCGGTTGCGCCACCCGCGGGCGAACATCATGGCTACAGACGCGACGGCGGCCCCGGTCAGAGCGAACGCGGCCACCGGATACCCCTTGCGCACCCCAGCCGCCAGCAACACCACCAGCACCACCAGACCCACTCCCCCGGCCACACAGGGGCCGATGACCTTCCAGCGCCGGGAGCCCCGCGAAGCGGCGACCAGCGAACAGACCACCATCAGAAGCAGCAGAAGCAGACCGAGCGGAGCCGCCACCGCGTCAAAGAACCCCGTGCCCAGAAGAACATCACGGCCGTACAGCGACTGGGCGATGGGCGGGAAGACCACGCCCCACAGGATCAGGAAGGTCAACACCGAGAGTAGTACCACGGTGTAGAAGATGTTGGAGCTCTCGCCAAAGAGGGGTGAGGTGCCGTCCGGCCCCCGCAGCGCAGCCCGGCGCATGACAATCAGCGTGATCGCCAGCACCAACATCACCACCATGAAGACGACGAACCAGGCGATCAGACCGTGTTCGGTGAAGGCGTGCACCGAGGCGGCCACCCCGGTGCGAGTGAGGAAGGTGCCGAAGATGGTGAGCAGGAAGGTAGCCGAAACCAAGGAGACCATCCAGATCTGCTGCCGCTGGCGTCGCTGCGCCATGAGCGCCGCGTGCAGCAAGGCGGTGACGGTGAGCCACGGGATCAAGGAGGCGTTCTCCACCGGGTCCCAGGCCCAGTAGCCTCCCCATCCCAGGGTGACGTACGCCCACCAGGCGCCCACCACATTGCCGATGGTGAGGAACAGCCAGCCGATGAGCGCCCACCTGCGCACGCCCGTGATCCAGCCGGCCAGCGGACTGCGGTTCGCCAGACCGGCCACCATCAAGGCGAAGGGGATGGCCATGGCCACGTAGCCAAGGTAGAGAGCGACTGGGTGGATGATCATCCCCGGGTTCTGCAGCATGGGGTTGAGCCCCAGCCCGTCGGCGGGAGTCGTCGCCACCGGGTTGGCGACAAATGGGTTGCACTGCGGCCCGAACAGCACGAGCAGCGAGAAGAACAGGTTCATCAGCGACAGCACGGACACCAGGTAGGAGACCGAGCCCGCATCGCGTTTGCGGCCGCCCCGAGCTGCGACGACCGCGAACAACGCCATCAACAGCAGCCACAGTAGTAACGACCCGGCATTCCCGGCCCAGAGCCCCGAGACCGTGTATACCCAGGAAAGAGCTCGGGAGCTGTGCTCGTAGACGTAGAGGTTGCCGAAGTCCCGGGACAGGAAACCACCCAGCAGCACCAGCATGTCGGCCACCACCGCCGCCAGGACCGCATACAGCGCCCACATGCCCGCGCGGACCAATGCCGGCCTCCCCCGGGAGCGACCCAGGAGCGGCAGGAGCAGCCCCGCGAGGCTCGCTACAGCGGCGACCGCCAGTAGGGCGTTGCCGGCGCCGTTCACGGAGCCGCCTCGTACTTGCTGGGGCACTTGGTGATCAAGCTACCGGCCAAGAAGGTGCCGCTCCCGTCGTAGCCGCCCTCTGCCACCACTTCCGCGCCGGCTTGATCGTTGAAGGCGTCGGGGAGTGCTCCGTCGAGCACTATGGTGAGCCTCGTGGCGGGATCGTCGCGGTCGTGGATGGTGAAGGTGTGCTCCGCCGGGCCGCTGCTTACCAACGAACCCGCATCCAGTTCCCCGGAGACCCGAATGTGTTGCGTGCTACCCAGGGCTCTCAGTTCGGAGACGGAATAGTAGTAGACGGTCCCGCGACCAATCGCCAGCCACAGGAGCACCCCCGCGGCAACCACCACGACAGCTAGCCCGACCAGCAGCCTGGTTCTGCGAGGATTCCTTGTCTTGCGGGAGCCATCAGACTTCATGGTAGTGGGGCACTCTACCAGGGGTGAGAGGGTATTGAAAAGGGGCGCCCAGGAATGCAGGAACGGATGACGGCCTCAGAGTGCGGTTGTCACTTGCGCGCCAACCTCTTGGCCGCTATGGTGAATCCAGTGGTCCTGTCGGCAGGGCGTGACCAACGGAGAGGCCCCAGGTGGACGAGAGCGAACCGCGATCAGAGCAACCCGAGTCGCCGCCAAAGCGGCGGCGACTGCGTCGCCGCTGGATAGCGCTCATCGTCGTGGCGGCAGTGATCGTGGTGCTGGTCGTCGCGGCTTTCATCACAGCCCACTACACCAGCCGCAGTTCGTTCTGCGATAGCTGTCACGAGATGGAGCCCTACTACGCCAGCTGGCAGACCTCCTCGCACTCCACGGCGGAATGCAGAGACTGCCATATCCCGCCCGGCTTTGTGCCCTACGTGGAGACAAAGCTCTTCTCGCTCCGCGAGATCTGGGTGCACATCACCAACGGGGTGAAGGCTCCTCTGGCAGTCACCCGCGAAATCCCCATAGGCAGTTGTCTGCGTTGCCATGGCAGCGGTCCGGGGGCAGTCCCTGGGGACGTCACCCTGGGCAACGCTTCGTTCTCACATGAGACCCATCAGGAACAGGTCTGCATCACCTGTCACGTACGCCTCGTGCACAAGGACGTCAATCCCCCGTATTACAAGTCTCCGGCCGCCATGTCGTCCTGCTTGGAGTGCCACGACGGGACGATCGCTCCGAGCAACTGCTCTACCTGCCACACGCCAGGGCATGAGCCCCGCGGTGAGTGCAGCGACTGCCATAACACCCAGAGTTGGGGGGCAGGCGGAACGGGCCACCCGTTCCCCCGCACCGGCGGCCATGCCGGGCTGGCGTGCACCGACTGCCACGTGAGCAAACCTGGGTCCCAGATCATCCCGGGCACCGACCTGCCCAGGCCCGATCCTGCCTGCATCTCGTGTCACGGCGATGAGCACAAGGGTCTGACCGACTGCACCAGTTGCCACACCGTCGCCGGCTGGAAACCAGCGAACTTCGTCCATCCCCAAGTGGGCGAGCACGTCCCATCGGGAGAGAGGCAACTGAACTGCACCGACTGCCATCCCGATGGTTTGGCCACCCACTCTTGCCTCAAGTGCCACGCTACCAACGCTGGCGGCGGCGGCGACTAGTCTGACGGGGCGAGCGACGGGCGGTGGCCGCGACTAGCCCTCCAGAGAGCCGCAGGCGCTCTCCTCGTAGCGGAATTTCGAGCACCGCAGGCTGCTCCGGCACCTCGCAGGGATACTCGCCGCTGAAACAGGCGGTGCAGAAGCAGTCTGCTCCGCTGCTCGACACCCGTGGCCCGCATCAAGCCCCTCCAAGGACAGGTAGGCCACCGAGGTGGCGCCCAGCTCCCGGCTGATCTCGTCGACGCTCTTGCCGAAGGCGATGAACTCGTCCTGGTTGGCCATATCGATGCCGTAGAAGCAGGGAAAGACGATGGGCGGCGAGCTGATGCGCAGGTGCACCTCTTTGGCCCCCGCTTCGAACAGGACCCGCACCAGCGCCCGCGTCGTGTTGCCCCGCACGATGGAGTCGTCCACCACCACCAGCCGCTTGCCCTTGATGGCCGAGCTCAGCGGGTTGAACTTCATGCGGATGCCCAGCTTGCGCACCCTGTCGTCGGGGTTGATGAACGTGCGGCCGATGTAGCGGTTCTTGATGAGAGCCTCGCCGTAGGTGATGCCGCTGCGGGCCGCGTACCCGATGGCGGCCGAGTTGCCCGTGTCGGGCACGGGGATGACCAGGTCGGCTTCCACCGGCGATTCGCGCGGCCAGTTCCTCCCCCATCCGGCTGCGCGCCGCATACAGGGTCTGACCCTTCATCACCGAGTCGGGCCGGGCGAAGTAGATGAACTCGAAGACGCAGAGCGCCTCGCGCTCGCGGTCCACCACCTGCTCGATGTGATAGCCCTCCTCGTCGATCCAGCAGATCTCCCCCGGCTCGATCTCGCGGACGGCCTTGGCGCCGATGATGTCGAGGCCGGAGGACTCGCTGGCCAGGCAGTAGCGGTCGTCGATCTGCCCCAGCACCAGGGGCCGCACGCCGTAGGGATCGCGGAAGCCGATGACCTCGTCCTTGGTAAGCAGCACGGCGCTGAAGGCCCCCCGCAGCCGGGGGATGATGTCCCGCAGGGCCTCCCGGATGTCACGCGAAGGGTGCTCCGCCAGAAGAGCGGCGATGACCTCGGTGTCGGAGGTGCTCTCGAAGACGTGGCCGTTCTGCAGCAGATTGGCCCGCAGATCGTCGGTGTTGACCAGGTTGCCGTTGTGAGCCAGAGCGATGAACGAGCCGTTGCGCGTGCGGGCGAAGGGCTGGGCGTTGCGCCTTTCGCTGGCCCAGTGGTGGAGTAGCGCACGTGGCCGATGGCGAGCTTGCCGGGGAGGCGTCTGGAGGGTCTCCTCTTCGAACACCTGCGAGACCAGACCCATGTCCTTGTGGACGATCAGCCGCGCGCCGTCGGTGACGGCTATGCCGGCCGACTCCTGCCCCCGGTGCTGCAGCGCGAACAAAGCGAAGAAGGTGAGACGGGCGACATCCATCTCGGGGGCGTAGATGGCGAACACCCCACATTCATCATGGGGTGAGTCGTCCTGCCGCCAGGATAGATCGTCGCGCCACTCCTCGCATCATTCCCCCATGGCGCGGCGCAGAGCCGACTCGTAGACTTCTTCCAGAGCGGCGACCGAGGCGCGAAGCCCGCGCTGCCGGTGCCCTTCCGGCGCCTGGCTCAAGGCCATGACCAGCTCGTCGCCGCCCACGCACGCCAAGGCTGCGTGCATGGCACGCCCGCCGCCTCGCACAGTGTCCTCGAAGCGGTCGGCCGCGTCCGCGGCGCACCGAGACCACGACCAGGGTGGGCGTCTCTCCGAAAAGCGCCAGGTCGGGCCGCGCGCCAGCCACGAGACTGGTTGCCCGCACGCCCTGCCGCCGCCGCGCAGCCCGAGCTGCCGAACCAGGCACGTCGCAGCGAGCCGCCCCGATCCTGCCGGCCATGCAACTCTCGGCCGCGGCCACGGCCAGGCCGCCGTCGGAGACAGTCATGGGCCGAGCGAGCAGACCGCGCCGCGATGGCCTGCCGCAGCAGCCGCCTGCAGGGCCACCTCGGCGTCCAGGTCCACGTCGGGGATGCGCCCCGCCGGCCGGCCCTTGGCGCCGCCGAACCAGCGCTTCTGATATTCCGAGCCATCGAGCGCGGGAGTCGCGTCGCCCAGCAGATAGCACCACGATCGCCGTCAGCCTTGAAGGCCACGGTGCAGTTGGCGGTGACGTCGTCCATGACGCCCGAGCATCCCCACCACCGCGGTCGGGATAGATGGGCTGCTCGAAACTCTCGTTGTAGAGCGAGACGTTGCCCGAGATCACCGGCGTCCCCAGGGCCTCGCAGGCCTCAGCCATGCCCTCGATGGCCTGGGCCAGCTGGTAGGCGATGGGACCGTTGTCCGGGATTGCCGAAGTTGAGGCAGTTGGTGATGGCGATGGGCTTCGCGCCCACGCACGACACGTTGCGCGCCGCTTCGCCACCGCCGCCTTGCCGCCCCGATACGGATCGAGGTAGGTCTGGCGGCCGTTGCCGTCGGTGCAGACCGCGATGCCCGCGCCCGTCTTCTTGATGCGCAGCAGGGCGGCATCGCCCGCCGGGCACGATCACGGTGTTGAGCTGTACCTGATGGTCGTACTGCTGCCACACCCAGCGGCGGCTGGCGATGTTGGGCGAGCCGACGAGGTCGAAGAGGATATCGCTCGAGCGAGGCGTCCGGCAGCGGGATAGTCGGCCGGATCGAGGGGCTCGTCCACCTCGTGGGCGGGGCGCTCCTGGGGGATGTCGTAGCGTGGGCGGCTCGGTCAGGGCCATCGGCGTCCATGTCGCCGACCATCTCCCCGCCGCAGAACACCCGCAGGTGCTTCGGTGTCGGTGACCTCGCCCACGATGGTGGCGTCGAGGTCCCAGCGGTCGCAGACCGCCTTGACGCCCTCCCACTTCTCGGGAGCCACGATGCCAGCATGCGCTCCTGGCTCTCGCTGATCATGATCTCCCAGGGCTCCATGTCGGCCTCGCGCAGAGGCACCCGGTCGGCGTGCAGGTCGATGCCCACCTCGCCCTTGGCCGCCATCTCGCTGGACGACGAGGTGATGCCGGCCGCGCCCAGGTCCTGCAGCGCCACCAGCAGGTCGCCGCGCAGCAGCTCCAGACAGGCCTCGAGCAGCTTCTTCTCGGTGAAGGGATCGCCCACCTGGACCGACGGGCGCTTCTCTTCCAGGGTCTCGTCGAACACCTGGCTGGCCAGCACGCTGGCCCCGCCGATGCCGTCGCGGCCCGGTCTTGGACCCGATGAGCACCACGTGGTTGCCCACGCCGGCGGCCTTGCTGCGGATGATCTCGTCCTGCGCTCACCAGACCGACGGTCATGGCGTTCACCAGGCAGTTGCCGGCGTAGGGGTCTTCGAAGTAGATCTCGCCGGCCACCGTGGGGATGCCCATGCAGTTGCCGTAGCCGCCGATGCCGGCCACCACCTGCTCGAACAGGTAGCGCTGCCGGTTGAGGTGGCCTCGACTCGGGCCGATGGTCGGGCGCCGCCGGGCGCCGCTGCCGCCGCGCCGGCGCCGGCCGCGAGCCGTCCCAGCCGCCGGCAGCGGCTTGATCTCGCCGAAGCGCAGGGAGTCAAGTCCGCAGATGGGGCGCGCGCCCATGGCGAAGATGTCGCGGATGATGCCGCCCACGCCCGTGGCCGCTCCCTGGTAGGGCTCCACCGCCGACGGATGGTTGTGACTCTCGATCTTCATCGCCACGGCCACTCCGCCGCCGATATCCACGATGCCGGCGTTCTCGCCCGGACCCTGCAGCACGTGATCGGCCTGTGGTGGGGAAGCGCTTCAGCAGCGGCTTGGAATGCTTGTAGCCGCAGTGCTCGCTCCACATGAGCGAGAAGACGGCCAGCTCCACGTGGGTGGGCTCCCGCCCCTGGATCTCGCAGATGCGCTCGTACTCCCAGCGGGTGAGACCCAGTTGCTCGTAGAGTTCAGCCATCGGCTCCCGCCTTCGCAGTGAGCTGCGCGTCCGAGTCGGCCGGCGCGGCGCCTCGGAACGTCGCCGGGCCGGCTCCATGGCCGCAATCCGGTCCGCAGCCGGGGATCTCCCGCCAGTCGAGCTGGCTCTGGCACACCCGGCACACGCAGGTGTCGGGAAGATAGCCCTTCATGAACGAGTCAGCGCGCCGCAGCGCGGGCAACCGTCTGGCTCGTCCATCACCGTCTCGCCTCCGAGAACATGGTCGATCATCGACTGGAAGATGCCCCGGCCGTCGATGCCGCCCACGATGTCCTCGCACACCCGTTCGGGGTGCGGCATCATGCCCAGCACGTTGCGGCTTCGTTCACGATGCCGGCCACATTGTCGGTGGCCCCGTTGGGGTTGGCGGCATCGGTCACATTGCCGTCGGCGTCGCAGTAGCGGAACGCCACCAGCTTCTGGTCCTCGATCTCCTGGAGGCTCTCCGCGCCGGCGGTCCAGTTGCCCTCGTTGTGGTTGACCGGGATCTGGATGACCTGGCCCACCTCGAGCCGGCTGGTGAACGGCGTGTCGGTGCGCTCTACGCGCAGGTACTGCGGGATGGCAGATGAACCGCAGCCCCCGATTGCGGCGCAGGGCGCCGTGGAGCAGATGGGCCTCGGTGAGGAGTCTGGAAGCCGTTGCAGATGCCCAGCACCAGGCCTCCGGCAGCGGCAAAGGCCGCCACTTCCTGCATGATGGGGCTGAAACGGGCGACGGCGCCGGTGCGCAGATAGTCACCGTAGGAGAAGCCGCCGGGGAGGATGACGCAGTCGGCGTCCTTGAGGTCGCGATCCTTGTGCCAGAGGTAGAACGGATCGGCCTCGGGGAAGTCGGAGAGGGCGTGAAAGGCGTCGTAGTCGCAGTTGGAGCCGGGGAAGACGACGATGCCGAAACGCACGGAGCTCTTCCGTCACGTCAGGCCCCCTCCCCCGCTTTGCCTTCGTCCGCGAGGATCTCGAACCGATAGTCTTCGATGATGGGGTTGGCCAGAAGCCGGCGGCACATGTCGTCGACGTCGGCCCTGCGCCTTGGCAGGATCGCCCCCCTCGACTTCGAGAGTGATGTAGCGGCCCACGCGGATGTTGTGCGCGCCCGCATGGCCCAGAGCCGGTAGAGCCCTCTCGACCACCGCGCCCTGCGGGTCGACCACACCGGCCTTGGGTGTCACGTAGACCGAGACTTTGTACACGTCTTCGCCCCTTCAGATCCTGGTGACAGAACTATGAGGCACCTTCAAAGGCGCCCCCCCAATGAGGAACAGACTGCTTTTGATTCTACCAGCTTCGCCGGACGCGGCGACGAGCCATGAGCCCCGCCGCGATGCCGGGGCGGCGAGTGCGGCCACCCGCCGCGCCCGAGCCGCTGTGACCGCCCCGCCCGCCCCAAGCGCCCCGGCATGCCAAGCGAGGCATTGACAAGAGCCCGGCGCGGCCCTACTGTCCTCGAGTAGAGCGCTGGCGGCACCGAGGATGATGCCGAGGCCACCATCACCGGCCGCAGGAGAAAATATGACAAGAGAACGTAGGATGGCCATCGCTGGAGCGGTGCTCATCGTGCTGGCCGCGGCCGCGTTGAGCGCGGTCAACTACGTGAAGGGGGCGGTCTTCTGGGCGCTGGTGGGAGCGGGCGCTGCCTGCTTCGTCGTGGGGGTGTGCCTGTATGGCTACACCATACGGGGTCAGCTTAGGCAAGGAAAGAAATGACTCTGGAGCGCAGGTATCATGTCATCGCGATCTCGCTGCTGGTGGTCGGCGTGGCCGCTGGCGGCGTGTCCTGGAAGCTCGCGGGCGCTCCGTTCTGGGTAGTGATCGGCATGGCGCTGTTCCTGCTGATCCTCGGCCTCGTCTTCGGCGGCAAAGCCGGTGCCGAGGAGCGTAGGCGCAAAGAGGGGCTGGATTAGGTACGGCTGCTGGCGTGGCGACCACCGCGCGCCGGCAGACCGATTCTCAATCCCCGGCGTTCGACAACACTTCACGCACACGCTGAAGCATCGCTTCGGCGGTGAAAGGCTTCTCGAGCAACTCCATGTCCTGGCCCAAGCGCCCGCTGTGCACCATGGAGTCCTTGCTATAGCCTGACATGAAGATCACGCCCATGCCGGGGAAGCGCTCCTGGAGCTCTCCGGCGAGGGCCCGCCCTCCCTCGGAGCCGCGCAAGACCACGTCGGCAAGGAGAAGGTCGGGGCTCGCGGAGGCCGCCTCAAGTGCTTCGCGGGCTTGTGTCGCGGAGCCTGCCTCGATGATCTTGTACCCTGCAGCCTTCAGGATGCGCCCCACTAGGGCGCGTAGTGCGGGTTCGTCCTCCACCACAAGAACGGTCGCCGACTTCCTGGCCTGGACCTCAAGCGCAGCGGCCGGCGGGGCGGCACATGGCAAGGGCGTGTCCACTTGGGGCAGGTAGACCTTGAAGGACGTGCCCAGCCCCGGTTCGCTGTAGACCGAGATGCCTCCTCCGCTCTGCTTCACGATGCCGAACACCGTGGAAAGTCCGAGTCCAGTCCCGCGGCCCGGCTCCTTGGTAGTGAAGAAGGGCTCGAACGCATGGCTCATCGTGTCCTGGTCCATGCCGCACCCGGTATCGGATACCGCCAGCAGCACGTGAGGCCCGGGCCGCGATTCCGGGTGGGTGTCGGCGTACTTGCGGGTGAGATTGATGTTGGTGGTCTCGACGGTGAGGCTCCCCCCTGCCTGCATTGAATCGCGGGCGTTCACGGCTAGGTTCATGAGAACCTGTTCCATCTGGCCTGGATCGACCTCGCACGTTGCGAGGTCAGGCGCCAAGAAGAAAGCAAGGTCGATATCCTCGCCAAGAGTGCGACGAAGCAGGGACTCCATGCCCAGGAGCACGTCGTTGAGACAGACGGCCTGCGGCTGCAGCACCTGCCGCCTGGAGAAGGCGAGGATCTGCCCGGTGAGAGCGGCCGCACGCTCGGCCGCCGCCTTGATCTCGAGCACACTGTCCACCAGCGAACCGGAGAGCCCCTCTTCCGTCTTCAGGATAAGGTCGCTGTAGCCGAGGATAGCGGTCAGCAAGTTGTTGAAATCGTGGGCCACGCCACCTGCCAACCGACCGATGGCCTCCATCTTCTGCGCCTGCCGCAATTGTTCCTCGAGGGCCCGCTGCTCGGTGACATCGTTGAACACGGCCACGAAGTGGCCTTCACCCGGACTGGATGCGGCGATCTGCAGCCTGAGTGAAAGGGGAGCGAAGTAGGTCTCGAATCTCTCGGGTCTGCCGGTGGCAGCCACGCGTCCGTAGACCTCAAACAAATCGGGCGCCGTCCCTAGAATGGCGGGAAAAAGTTCGGTCGCCTTCTTCCCTTCGACGCTCGCAAGCCCCATCAACTCGCGGAAGGCCTTGTTCACGGCTAGGTGCACCCAGTCCTCGGGGCGGCCCTCCTTGTCGTAGATGATGCGGCAGTATGCGAAGCCCTCGATCATATTGTCGAACAAGGCACGGTAGCGCTCCTCGCTCTCCCGGAGCGCCTCCTCCGCAAAGACGCGCTCTCGCAGATCCCGGGTGATGCTGAGCACAGCCGTGTGGCCGTCGAAGTCGATCAGCCGGCTGCTGACTTCCGCGGGGATCGGTTTGCCGGTCTTGTCACGAAGGGTGGTCTGGAAGACGGCCCGGCCGCTGCGTACTACCTCCTTCAGGTCATGGCTGAACCGTCCCGCCGCGACGGGGGTGAGCAGGTCGGCGGCGTTGAACCGCAGAAGCTCCTCCCGGCTATAGCCCAGAAGGTCGGGCCCGACTTGGTTCACCTCAAGAAAGCGCCCGTCGAGGTCCCAGATGCTTACCAAGTCGTTGGCGCTCTCCAAGAGCGTCCGATAGTGGCTCGCCCCTGCGCGTAGGGCTTCGTCGGAGCGGAGCCTTGCCAGACCGACGGCCAGGTAGTCCGCCAGCCCCTCCCAATACTGCAGGGCCTCGACCGAGAAGAAGCCGTTGCGCCGGTCGTTCAACTGCAGAAGCCCCAGGCGGTCACTGCCCACCCGCAGGGGGATGTAAGCCACCGACTCGTAGCCATGGCTGTTGCACCGGTTTGGGGCGCAGAGTCGACGGTCCGTCTCCGTCCCGCCGGTGAGCGCCTCGGTCATGCAGTTGGTCCAGAAGCTCCCCGCCGCTGTGAAGAACGGACTGCCGGCGTCGAACTTCCCCTGGATGACGTTGGCGCACATGCACTCATCCGCGCACAGACCGCTCTCCAGCCGGATGAACCTACTTGGGAAGCCACGCAACTCGGCGTAGGGAAGACCGTCTCCTTCTCGCAACCGGATGCCCACCGATTCGCAGCCGGAATGCTCCTTGAAGAAGATGAGGGCCGCGTGCACCAGGTCCCGAGTACTGGCGCTCGCCTGAATAAGGCGCAGGAGCCCTAGGCTTACTTCCTCTGCCGGGAGAAGAGGCAAGGCACGCCTGCGTGACCGGTGGATGCGAGTCCCCGCATTGGCTGCCCTGTCTGTCTTCGCGCTTCTCACTCCCGCCTCCACCACGCCGAACGCAAGTTCACGCCGTTCCCCAATCCGGCCCCCGTCTAGCTAATGTCCGGCAGGCCGGTTTTTGTGCCCAGCCCTCCACAGGCACAAGGGCGGCTGAGCCGGACATTAACCATTACAGAAGGCAAAGATGCGAGGAGGTACCCCTTGTGAGAAGGCGACTGACTACGATCCTGCTCCTGGCTCTGGTGCTCGCTCTGGCCGTTGCCCCCCACGCGGTGGCGCTCTCCTACTACGACGGCAACGCGAGGACGTCGAGCTACGGAGCCAGGGCCGACATCTCCACTCCGACGTCGGCGCCCTATGTGGGGACGTCTGGAAAGGCGAACTGGGTGTCGGGGCCAGGGCCGAGCTACTGGGTCCAGACCGGATGGCGCTACTACAGCGGCTACACGTACGCCAAGTCCTACTACGAATACAACCTGGCCTCCGGCTATCACCTCCAAGAGGTGAGCAACCAGAGTTGGGGCGTGGCGCGGACCTACGAGGTCTCCTACGCGGGCGGCAACATGTGGACTGTGAAGATAGCGGGGGTCACCCAGGGCTCATGGGGATACTTGGGCGCCCCGGCGACGGTCAAGGCCATGTCGGAGTCCCACTACCCCACCGTAGTGTTGAACACACTGTTCAACAACGTGAAGTACCGGACCGCGACCACTTGGTACTACTTCAACCAAGCCAATTGGGACCAGGACAGCCCCTACTGGGTCAGCGCCACCTACAACTACAGGTACAGGACTCTGGGACCGTGAGCACGCGTTGCGGACAATCACCGACGGACCACGTTCGCTGACGATCAGCTAGAAGGGGTGCGCAGATGAAGAAGAGGACAATACGCTGGGCAATAATAGCGATCGTGCTTGTCGCAGTGGCGATTGCGACCATCGCCGCCGTGGACTGGGTCTCCGCCCAGACGCCCGCGGCACAAGAGATAGTCGGCAAGTCGATGGAGAACCTCACCGTCCAAGGGGTGCCCGTGAAGTTCTGGGCGCTGGAGGGGACCACCCTGACCGTCTCCCTACAGAGCGCCAGCACGACGGCAGTCGGGACTCCCAACGACCCCGCCTATCTGAATCTGGTCCAGCGCGAGGCCTTCCTTGCCAAGTCCCGGGGAGTGGAACTGTCACTCCTCAAGCTTGATCTCACCAACATCGACGGCAGCCCGCTCTTCGTCGGTGAGATACCCTTGAACGAGGAGCTCCCGATCGCCTGGTCCGCGAGCCCGCTGCTCTCCGAAGCCGACACCATCGCCGCGCTTCGGCGCGCGCTCACAGACGATCCCAGCATCTCCGGCCTCGCCCTCGACAGCGTCTCCATGGACATCAGCCGCGGCGCTCGTGAGGTCGATATCGCTGCAACGGTCCCCGCTGTGGAATCGGCGAGCGGCCCCACCACCGCCCTTATGCTCGGCGTTCACCGTGCGGTGGGCGAACTGAACGACCACGAAGGCGCTCAGATCGCCCTGGTTCAGATCAACATGGTCGACAAGACGGGGCAGGCGCTGCTCAAGTGGATCTACGACGTCCAGCGCGGAGCCCAGGACTGGTGGCAGGCCCCGGGCATGACCACCGATTGGTTCGAGTCTCCGCCTCCCGATGACGCCGCCGCCAAGACTGCGATAGGCGCTCAGTAGGGAGGAACACCCACCGAAGATAGTGCCGTGCGCCGCCTGACCAACGGGCGCGGCTTCTGTCGAGAGCGGGGAAGCAGGGGGGAAGCCCACATCCGAGCAATCGGGTGTGGGCTTCCGTTTCTGGTGGGCTAGTGGGAGACCTCGTCCGAGCTTCCAGCGGGACGGAGCCCCAGTATCGTCTCAAGCCGGCTACGCGCCTCAAGTTCTTCCGCCGGAGTCAGCAGTTGGTCGGCGGCGAAGCTCCCGTCCGGGCGCGCATCGAGGATCCCGGCCGCGACGACGCCTACTGCCGCAGCCCGCGTCTCGACAGAGAGCCCGGCCACATCGGTCAAGGTAGCTTCGCGCACTGAAGTGAGGTGGCTACCCAGACCGCGCCACACCCACAGGGCATACACGCCCCGGCTCACGGGGCCGGACGTGAAAGCCGACTCGCTCTCGGCGACGGTGACGATGCCCAGCGTCTCCGCCGTTTCCGCCAGCCTCCCGAGTGCCCCATCGTCCGGTGGCCTCTCGACTTGGGCGGAGCCGTTGAGCGTTTCGGCCATGGCCACCACACTCTCCAGAGCAGCCAGCCTGTCGACGGTGGTCTCCGGCGCGCCACCCGGCTTCCCACCGACCCCCAAGATCACGCCGACGATGATGGCGGCCACTGCGACCAACGTGCCGGCTGCGAGCGCCAGCGCGCGAAGCCGCCTCGATCTCTGCGCCACTCGCCGCGATTCTCCATCGCGCCTCGCGACTATTTGGGACAGCACCCTGCGGCCGGCATCGCTGCCGGCCCAATCGCGCAGCCCATCCTCGTCGACCGGGTCGTGCGCCCTGATCGACTCTAAAAACTCTTGATCCGCCCCGTCATTGTTCATAGCCTCTCCCCCGAACACTGGACACTGAGAGCAGTCCTTCCCACAATGTTTATGTCCGGTCGGTGGATAATTGTGCCCTGAGGTCGCGGCACACTCTCAGAAACCTCTTTGTGACGGCGTTGCGAGAGCAACCCAAGATCTGCGCCGTCGCGTCATGCGTCAAGCCCTGCCAAACCACAAGCGCGATCATATCCCGGTCCGGATCGCTG
Organism: uncultured Actinomycetes bacterium; assembly: GCA_963784835.1. Lineage (GTDB taxonomy): Bacteria > Actinomycetota > Thermoleophilia > RBG-16-64-13 > RBG-16-64-13 > RBG-16-64-13. The sequence continues at coordinate 84,210 of CAWASM010000001.1, forward strand.
AGAGAAGCCAGCGCTTCGCCTAGCCGGTCCGCACTCACCGGTCGCGTCGCTGAGCCCGCTTCGCCGGTCGCGGGGCTGGGACGCTCCAGCAGGTCCTTGACCATCTTGGTATGCAGGGCCGCGCGCCTTCTGCGCGAGCGATCCTGGTTGGCCAGCACCCGTCGGGCCACTCCCAGTAACCAGGGCAGAGCCGGATCGGGCACTTCGTGCAATTTGCGCCACACGACGAGAAAGGTCTCCACCACGGCCTCCTCGGCGTCGCCGTAGGCGATGCGACGGCGCAGGGCATAACTGAGCACGTCCGCACTGTGGGCGGAGTAGAGGCTGCCGAACAGGTCCTCTCGCTGGTCGCGGTCCATGGTCACCCGGCTCGCGCAACGGCTACCACTCCAAGGCCGCCACCCGCTCGAATATCACGCCCATGTTGCGCAGTTGGTGGCCGGGATCGAACAGCCCCTCGAGTTCGGCGTCGGCCAAGCGGCCGGTCACTTCCGGATCGGCCTTGAGCAGCTCCTTGAACGAGGTCTTCTCCTCCCAGGCCTTCATGGCGCTGCGCTGGACGACCGCGTAAGCGTCGTCCCGGAGGATCCCCGCCTCTACCAAGGCGAGCAGCACCCGCTGGCTGTAGAGCAGGCCGAAGCTCTTCTCCAGGTTGGCGGCCATGTTCTCGGGGTAGACGTTCAGCTTGTCCACCAGCCAGCAGGCCTTCTTGAGCATGTAGTGCAGCAGGATGGTGCTGTCGGGCAGGATGATCCGCTCGGCGCTGGAGTGGCTGATGTCGCGCTCGTGCCACAGCGCGACGTTCTCGAAGGCGACCAGCATGTTGCCCCGGATGATGCGGGCCTGGCCGCACAGCCGCTCCGAGATGATGGGGTTGCGCTTGTGTGGCATCGCCGACGAGCCCTTCTGCCCGGGGGCGAAGTACTCCTCGGCCTCCAGGACCTCGGTGCGCTGGTAGTGGCGCACCTGCAGGGCGATCTTCTCGATGGTGGCCGCGAGCAGGGCCAGGGCCGCCATGAACTCGGCATGCCGGTCGCGCTGCACGATCTGGGTGGAGATAGGAGCGGTCCCCAAGTCGAGGATCGACATGGTCATCTGTTCCACCTGCGGGTCGACGTTGGCGTAGCTGCCCACCGCGCCCGAGATCTTGCCCACCGCCACCTGCTGGGCCGCCCGCTGCAGTCGCTCCAGGCCCCGCTGCACCTCGAAAGCCCACAGCCCCAGCACCATGCCGAAAGTGATGGGCTCAGCGTGCACCCCGTGGGTGCGGCCCATCATGACGGTGTCGCGATGCTCCAAGGCGCGGCGCTGCAGGATGCGCCCCAGCTTCTTGGTCTCTTCCTCCAGCAGACGCCCCGGCCGCCCGTAACTGCAGGGCCAGCCCGGTATCGAGCACGTCCGACGACGTCAGCCCGTAGTGGATGTACTTGGAGCAGTCGCCCACGTTCTCCGCCACGCAGCTGACGAAGGCGATGACGTCATGGTGCGTGGTCTCCTCGATCTCGTTCACGCGGTCGACGTCGAAGGCGGCCTTCTGTTTGATCTCGGCCATCGCGCTCCCCGGGATCTTGCCCAGCCGCGTCCAGGCCTCGCAGACGGCCATCTCCACTTCGAGCCACGCGGCCATGCGCGCCTCGTCGGTCCAGACCGCCGCCATCTCGGGGGTGGAGTAGCGTGCGATCATCGAGGCACCGCCTTCGGGCTCAGCCACACCCGACGCCGCCCGGCCGCGCGACCGCGCCGGCGCCCGACTGCCAGCCCAGCCACCCGCAGAATCTTCGCCGCCAGGATGGCGGCATTGCGAGCGCCGTTGATGGCCACGGTGGCCACCGGCACGCCGGGCGGCATCTGCACCATGGAGAGCAGCGAGTCGAGACCGCCGAGATCCGAGGTGCGGATGGGCACGCCGATGACCGGCAGATCGGTCATCGAGCCACCACCCCCGGCAGAGCCGCCGCCTTTCCGGCGCCGGCGATGATCACCTTGAGTCCTCGCGCTTCGGCGCCGAGCGAATACTCGCGCACCGCCTCCGGGTCGCGGTGGGCTGAGAGGATGTTGACCTCGTGCGCGATGCCTCGGGCCTCCAGCTCCTTGGCGGCCTCGTCCATGACCTCTGAGTCGGACTGCGAACCCATCAGTATCCCCACCAAGCGGACTGCTCTGCCATGCCGTCCCTTTCGCCATATCTCCCGCTTCTAGCCGCGACCAAGGCCCGAGCCGGTTAGCGGTTCGCGGACCGCCGCTGTCTCCCACTCTTCGGCCCGCAGGGCGATGTCGGAACGGTGCTGCTCGCCGTCGAAGTCGATCGCGCCACGCCCTCATAGGCGCGCGCCCGCGCCTCCGCGAACGTGGCGCCCACGCCGGTCACCGTGAGCACCCGGCCTCCGCTGGTGACCAGAGTCATCCTCTCTCGTCGGTGCCGGCGTGGAGCACCTCCACGCCCGTCCACGTCCCGCACCTCACTCACACCGGTGATGACGTCGCCCTTCGAACTCGAGGCCGGGTATCCCCGCGAGGCCATCACCACTCCCACGGCCGGCCCCCGCGCCACTTCGCTGTCGCCGGCAAGGCCTCGCCCAGAGCCGCCGCCCAGAGCACTCGAGCAGGTCGGACTCGAGCCGCGGCAGCAAGGCCTGGGTCTCCGGGTCGCCGAAGCGGCAGTTGAACTCGAGCACCTTGGGTCCTGCGGAGGTAAGCATCATCCGGCGTAGAGCACGCCGCGGAAGTCGATGCCCCCGCCGCTGCGAGCTCGGCCACAGTGGGCCGGACCACGTCCTCGACCAGGCGCTCGTACAGCGCGTCATCCACGGCCGGCACCGGCGAGTACGAGCCCATGCCCCCGGTGTTCGGACCCGCGTCACCGTCAAGAGCCCGCTTGTAGTCCTGAGCGGGAGCAAGGGGCAGGATCTGGTCCCCGCTGACGATCGAAAGCAGGGACACTTCTTCTCCCTGCAAGAACTCCTCCACGAGCACAGTGCTCGCCGCCTCTCCGAAGCGCCGCTCCACGAAGCACTCGGCCAGAGCGCGCCTCTGCCTCCTCCAGGGTCTGCGCAACGATGACACCCTTGCCCGCCGCCAAGCCGTCGGCCTTGACGACCACTGGCGCCCCGTGCTTGCGCACGTAGGCCAGGGCAGTCTCGTAATCGGTGAAGCATGTCCGCGCGCCCGGTCGGGACCCCCGCCGCCTCCATGATTTCCTTGGCGAAGGCCTTGGAGCCTTCCATGCTCGCGCCGTCGGCCCCGGGACCGAACACGGCGAAACCCCGGTCCCGCAGTTGGTCGGCCAGCCCAGCCACCAGCGGGGCCTCCGGCCCCACCACCGTGAGGTCGATCTGCTCCCGCTCGACAAAGGCGATGAGAGCCGGGGAGGTCATCGGCGCCGATCGGCGACCGTTTGGGCGTCGTCCTCGATGCCGGCGTTGCCGGGAGCGCAGACGAGCCTGCCGATCCGGGGGCTCTTGGCCAGAGCTGCGCACCAGCGCGTGCTCCCGAGCGCCGCCGCCGACCACCAGCACGTCCAGCCGGTCAGGAGTCACGCGCCCATCCTTCATCCTCAGTAGGCTTGGTCTTGCCCAGGGCCGCTCGCGGGCTCACGCGCTTCCCGGTCCTGGCCTGCGTCCCGCGGGATACGGCACCTTGATGTGCTGCTCGCGCTTCGGCACCCACCGAGATGAGCGAGATGGGCACGCCGTACCTTGCCTCACGATGAAATTGAGGTAGTCGATGGCCTTCTTGGGCAACTCCTGGACCTTGGTGGCCCCAGAGATATCGCTCTTCCAGCCCGGCAGCTCCTCGTAGACCGGCTCCACCTCCGCGAAGACGGCCTGGGTAGGCGGCAGTTCGTCTAATCTCGTCGCCAGAACTTGTAGCCCGTGCAGACCTTGATGGTCTCCATGTCGTTGAGCACATCCAGCTTGGTGATGCAGAGGCCGGTGAAACCGTTCACGCGGGCCGCGTAGCGGAGGGCCACCAGGTCGAGCCAGCCGCAGCGGCGCTGGCGCCCGGTGGTGGTGCCGAACTCGTTGCCCGACCTCGCGCAGCAGCTCGCCCGGTCTCGTCGGTGAGCTCGGTGGGGAACGGGCCTTCGCCCACCCGAGTGGTGTAGGCCTTGGTCACACCCCAGACCTCGGTCGAGCTCGATCGGCCCGATGCCGGAGCCCACGCAGGCGTAGCCGGCCACCGGGTTGGAGGAGGTCACGAACGGATAGGTACCATGATCGAAGTCGAGCATGGTGCCTTGCGCGCCCTCGAGAAGCACCGCTTTGTCATCGCGCAGGGCATTCCACAGCAGCAGGCCGGTATCTCGATGTGAGTCCTTGAGCGACTCGGCCGCCTCGATATAGCGCTCGCAGTCGGCCTCGAGGCTACTGACATCCTGATCATAGGTCTTGGCCATGACGTCCGCCTTGGCCTCCATGGCCGCCGGACCCGTCGCGGAAACCCTGCGGGATCGAGCAGGTCCTGCATGCGCACGCCCTGCCGGGAGGCTCTTGTCGGCATAAGCCGGGCCGATGCCACGGCCGGTGGTGCCGATCTTGCCTTTGCCCAGTCGGGCCTCCTGCACGTGGTCCAGCATGATGTGATAGGGCATGATCAGATGAGCGCTTGCCCGAGACCTTGAGCTTGCGCCGTGGAGACGCCCCGGCTCTCCAGATCGTCGATCTCTGTGCGGAGCACGGTGGGGTCGATGACCACGCCGTTGCCGATGACGGCCATGATGTCGGGGTTGAAGATCCCGGAGGGGACCAGATGCAGGGCGAATTTGCCCTGCTCGTTCTCCACCGTGTGGCCGGCGTTGTTGCCGCCCTGATAGCGCACGACGACGTCGGCCGTCTCGCACAGCAGGTCGACGACCTTGCCCTTGCCTTCGTCGCCCCACTGGGCACCCACAACTACGAGAACCGGCACGATGCCTCCCGCTCGATCTTGACTTTGGAACTATCGTCCAAACGGCGCCACCGCCTGGCGCTGCCGGCACGCCGGACGCGCAACAGCGTGGCGCCGCTCAAGCGGACGACAGTTTACACCAGGGCGTGAAGCCTCGGCGTTCAGACCGCCCGCAACCCTCAGCGGACGGCCGACGGCCACTTCGCCGATGACGCCCGGGCGGCCACCAGCCCCGAAGCCGAAGCCTGCACCAGGCCGCGGGTCACCCCGGCACCGTCGCCCACGGCATAGAGCCCGGCCACCGGGGTCTGCAGACTCGCGTCGAGCGCCAGCCGGGACGAGTAGAACTTGACCTCCGCCCCATAAAGCAGAGTGTCGCGCCCGCCGACCCCGGGAAGGAGGGCGTCCAGGCGTCGAGCATGTCGAGGAGGTCGCGCAGATGCCGGTAGGGCAAGAGCGAAACTGAGATCTCCCGGGGTGGCGGCGCGCAGCGTCGGTTCCACCGCGCCGCGCGCCAATCTCTCCGGAGTGGTGCGATGCCCCGCCCGCAGATCGCCTAGCCGCTGTACCAGGATATCCTTGCCCAGCATGTTGGCCAGCCGGGCGATCGACTTGCCGTATTCGATGGGCTCCTTGAAAGGCTCGGTGAAGCGGGTGGAGACCAGCAACGCGAAGTTGGTGTTCGCGGTCTTCTGCTCTGCGTCCGCGTAGCTGTGGCCGTTCACAGTCACGGCGTCGCCCCAGCTCTCGGTGCAGACCACGCCGCGGGGGTTCATGCAGAAGGTGCGCACCTGGTCCTCGAAGTGACGCGACGTGTAGAGCAGCTTGGGCTCGTAGAGCTCGTCGGTGATGACGTCGGTGACGACGGCCGGCACTTCCACCCGCACGCCGATGTCCACGGCGTTGCTGACCAGCGGGATGCCGAGACGGCCCGGCCTCCTCGGTGAGCCAGGCCGAGCCCTCGCGCCCGGGGCCAGCGATCGACCACCGGGCTCCGGTAGACCTCGCCGGCGGCGGTCACGACGCCGGTGACCCGGGCGCTCGCCGCGATGGCGCCGCCGAGCCGGCGGCCGTCGTCAGCGTCGGCGTCCGGTCGCCCGGCGTGCCGGCTTCAGGCCGCCGTCGTCATGATCCGCGCCACCGCCGTGTCGGTCGAGGATGTCGATCTTCTCTTCGAGTTCGGCCCGCATGGCCGCGAGCACTGCCGCCGCGCGCTCGGTGCCCAGATGCCGCACCGGAGAGCGCACCAGCCGCAGGCCCTGCGACGCCGCAGGTCGGACCACCGGTCGAGCATCTCCGGCTCGTCGCCGTAGAGCCGGTCCGGCGCCCCGAAGTCCCGATACACGCCGTCGACGTCGGCGATCAGGAGCCCGCATGGCGGCTGGCATCCACGTACTCCCCCAACCAGCCGCCCACTTCGGAGCTCAGGGTCAGCTTGCCGTCGGAGAAGGCCCCCGCCCCGCCCCAGCCCGTGGTGATGTCGCAGGGGGAGCAGTGAGCGCAAGAGCCGGTGGTCCGCGCCGGGCACCGGCGCTCGGAGATGTCGGCTCCCTTCTCGAGCAGCAGCACCCGCAGCTTCTGAATGGCGGCGAACTCGAGCGCGGCGAAGATGCCGGCCGGACCGCCGCCGACGATGATGACGTCGTACTCTCTTGTCTTTGCGAGAGGTCATTGCTCCTCCGCGTGCCCGCGGCCCGGCCCGTGTCCGGCGTCGCCCAGGCTAAGTCGCCTCAGGACTGCGGGCCTAGACGCCTGGCGTCCAGGTCGGCGAAGCGAGTGTAGTCCTGCATGAAGGCCACCTTGCACTCGCCGATGGGGCCGTTGCGCTGCTTGCCCACGATGATCTCAGCCGTGCCCTTGTCCGGGCTGTCCCGGTTGTAGACCTCGTCCCGGTAGATGAACATCACCACGTCCGCATCCTGTTCGAGCGCGCCCGATTCGCTCAGGTCCGACAGCACGGGCTTGTTGCCCGCGCGCTGCTCCACCTGCCGCGACAGCTGCGAAAGGGCCAGCACAGGCACCTTGAGTTCGCGAGCAAGGATCTTGAGTCCGCGCGATATGCGGGAGATCTCCTGCTGCCGGTTCTCCGCGCTCGTGTCGCCCATCATCAGCTGGAGATAGTCCACCACGATGAGTCCCAGGTTCTTCTCCCTCGCCTTGAGCCGGCGGGCCTTGGCCCGCATCTCCATGAGGTTGAGCGACGCGCTGTCGTCGATGAAGATGGGTGCGGATGAAGGGCGGTGCAGCGCGGCGGTCAAGCTGGCTCCATTCCTTGGCCTGCGCATGACGCTGCGGCGCACCCGCCAGAGGTCCACCCTGGCCTCCGAGCACATGATGCGGGTGACAACTTCCATCTTGGACATCTCCAGGCTGAAGATGGCCACGCCCTTGCTTCTGATCCACCGCCACGTTGCGGGCGATGTTGAGCGCGAAAGCCGTCTTGCCCATGGAAGGCCGCGCGGCCAGGATGACAAGGTTGGACGGCTGGAAACCGCCGATCTTCTCGTCGAGGTCACGGAAGCCGGTCTCGACAGCCCACTGTATGATGACCCTCAGTGGCCGCGCGTTCCAGCTCGGCGTAGTTCTCGGTGATCAGGTCGGCGATAGGTTCGAACTCGCCGTCACCCGGGACTGCGAGATGTCGAACACCATCTGCTCGGCCCGGTCGATCAGTTCGAGCGGGGCCTGCTCCCGCCGATAGCCCATCTCCGCGATCTCGCTCCCCACCTTGATGAGCGAGCGGAGAGAGTAGTTCTCGCGCACGATCTCAGCGTAGTGCCTGGCGTTCGTGGCAGCGGGGACGGCCGTGACCAAACTATGGACAAAGGCCCGTCCCCCCACCGCCTCCAGACCGGCCCGGTTGGCCAGCTCTTCGCAGACGGTGATGGGGTCTATGGGCTCTCCACGAGAGAAGAGATCTTCGATGGCCTCGAAGATGCGCTGGTGGGCCAGCCGGTAGAAATGGCTGGGCCGGATGATCTCGCTGACGCCGGGGATGACGTTGGGGGTGAGCATGCTGGCGCCGAGTACCGATATCTCGGCATCCAGGTTCTGCGGCACCACATGGTCGCTCGCCCCTAGACCACCGGCGCTTGCTCCGCCTGCCCTCATCTCCACCCGCGCCCCTCCCTCCTAGGGAAGACCGACTCCGCCCGCCTAGAAGGCTGCTAGCTCTTGTGCTCCTCAGGGGCCACTATGACCTTGACCTCGGCGGGCTCCACGCTGTTGTGCACGTCGACCTTGACCATGTAGGTGCCCACCGTCTTGATGGGCTCTTCGAGATCCACCTTGCGCTTGTCGACGCGGAGTCTTGCGGGCCGCGAAAATGGCTTCGGCGATGTCCTGATTGGTGACCGACCCGAAGAGACGGTCGCCGGAGCCCACCGGAGCCGTTATCGTGAGCACGGTCTTGGAGAGCATCTCCCGGGTCTCCTCGGCCCGATCGGCTTCACGCTGTGCGTGAGCGGCGCGCTCGTCCATGATCTGGCGCACATTGGCTATGCGGCCTGGGGTAGCGATCTCGGCCACCTTGCGAGGCAGCAAGAAATTGCGGGCGTAGCCCTCGGACACATTGGCTAAATCGCCCTTCTTGCCCAGCTTGTCCACGTCCTGAAGAAGGATTATCTCCATAGGTCACTCCTTGTGAATATCACTCCACCGGGCCTGTGCCCGGGATCTTAAGGGCGAACCTCCTGCGGCAGCTACCGGCTGCTGTAGGGAAGCAGGGCGACTTCGCGGGCCCGTTTGATAGCCACGGCCACCTGCCTTTGATGGCGGCGGCACGCGCCCGTGGTGCGACGGGATCTGATCTTGCCCCGCTCGGACATGAACCGGCGCAGGGTGCCAAAGTCTTTGTAGTCCACCATCTCGACGTCTTCCTTGCAGAAGAAGCAGTACTTCCGCCGGCGGTTGCCTGTCACGGGCCTGGTACGCCTTTGCGGTTTCTTGGGATTCGCCACTTTCTTAACCTCTTTCTCGTTCCTTGGCAACGACTAGAACGGTATGTCGTCGCCCCCGAAATCAATGTCACGGAAATCGTCGTGCGCAGCCGCTCCTGACGCGGGCGCAGCCCCGCCCCGAGAGACCGGCTCGCGCGTCTGAGCCTCGTTCTGACCGCCGATGAACATGACCACGTCGGCGATGATCTCGACCTTGCTGCGTTTGCCGCCGTCCTGAGCTTCCCAGCTCCGCTGGTCGAGCCTGCCGTCAACGGCTACCTGGCGGCCCTTGCTCAAGTACTTGGCGCAGTTCTCGCCCTGGGCGCCCCAGACCACCACGTCGAAGAAGTTGGGCTTCTCGACCCACTGCCCGGAACCGTCCTTATACGAGGAGTTGACCGCGACTCCCAACTGGCAAACGGAGGTGCCGTTGGGGGTCTGACGCAGCTCGGGATCGCGGGTCAGATTGCCCACCAAGGTCACATGTGCTATGCCGCGAGCCATCTCTGCTCCTTTGCCCTAGACGTCCGGTGAAGCCTCAGCGGCGGGAGCGGCGGGAGCCGCCGCGGCCTTGAAGCCGAAAGGCTTCTCGTGACGGAGGGGCATGAACCGAAGCACCGAGTCGGTGATGCCCAAGACACGGGTCACCTCGTCGAGTGTCTTGGCGGTCGCCTCGAAGTACCAGATGTAGTAGACACCGTCTAGGGCGTCCTTGATCTCGTACGCCAAGCGCCTCTTGCCCCACTCGTCGATCTTCACGATGACGCCTTTGTCACCCGTGATGATCTCTTTGGTGCGGTCTACGACCGCCTTGCGTTCTTCATCCGTCACGTCGGTGCGCAGGATAAGAACCAGCTCATAGCTGTTCAGTTTGGGTCACCTCCTACGGTCTAAGCGGCCCCGGCTTTACTGCCGGAGCAGGGGTGCTGTATGGAATTGTACTCGCGTCGCCGGACAGGACTTTGCGGGTCGCCACCCGGTGCCCGACGCGAAGCAGGCAGTATACACCGGGGGCGCGGTGAGCACCAAAGAAGGTGCTCACCGCGCCCCGTCACAGTTCCGCGGAACTTCGCGCTAGGTGCTTACTTGGAGCCACCATCCTTGGTCTGACCGGCGACACCATCGCCCGCCGGGGGCGCGGGTGCCCCGACCGGGTTGCCCGGCCCCGGCTGTCCTGGCCAGCCCTGTGGCTGATAGCCCTGATAGCGCTGTTGCGCCCGTTCCCGGTTGCCTCGGACTATCCTCCGGACTATCAGGTACGCGATGAAAGCGATTATGGCGATGACCACCAGCGTCGGGATCAACCACCCCAGTCCACGCACTATCTGGTTGATCGCGCCGACCAAGTTGTGAAGTGCGTCCCTGAGAGCGGTCACGAAGCCCCATTCTCCCTTGGGAGCCGTCTCGACGCCGGTCTCGTAGATGTTCATGGTGAGCGTCGAGTAGCTGGTGTGCTCGTCCAGGTAGCGCTGCCGGCCCTGCAACTGCTCCAGTTCAGCCTGGGCGGAGGTGAGCACCTGCTGCACCTGGAGAACCTCATCCACGGTCTTGGCCTTGGCGAGCAGTCCGAGGAGTTGCCGAACGTTGGCTTCGGAGTTGGTGATGCGGGCCTTGAGGTCCACATACTCTTCAGTGACGTCCTCGGTGCCGATGGACTGGTTCTTGACCTCCCCCAGCTTGCGCGCCTCGCCCATGGCCGTGCTGAAGCCGGTCACCGGGATGCGGAGGGTGACAGTGCCGCTCTTCATGCTGTCTTCTTCGCCACTTGCCTGGGAGTTGGAGCTGACCACGTACCCCCCGTGGCGGTCGGCCAGGAGCAAGGCCTGCTCGAACACGGTTTGGAACTTGCCCGACTCGACCTCGATGTCAAGCTGAGCTGTGGTGATGACCTTCTGGCCCGTACCAGCCGCCAAAGCGCCCAGCGTGCCGCTCACGGCCTGGTCCATCCCGACCCCGGGCGCCTGGGAAGCCTCCCCGAAGCCCCCGTCCCCGTAGGCCACCGTCGTGGCAGTGCCATAGAACGCCGTCGTGCTGGGGCCGCTCAAGCCGTTGGAGTCGTGCGAGACCCCTTCTTTGCCTGAGTCTCCGCACCCGGCGACTCCCGCCAGACCCGCCAGCCCGAGTACAACGACTATCGCGGCCGCTACGATCCATCCCGTGTGCTTTCTTCTCGCGCTCATGACCCACCCCTCGCTGCTGTTCTTGAGACCCTGCTGGCTCTGGGACGCCACGCCTCCATGGGTAGTTCCGCAGGCCGCCCGTTCCTACCACAGCCCCCAGTCGGACAGACGGGTGAGCCAGCTGAAAGCGCCGCTGGCCAACAGCACCCCATAGACGATGAGAACAGCCCCGCACACGATCTGGATGATCCGGAGGTGACGCCGGAAGCGCGCCAAGGCCCGAAGAGCCCAACCGGCGAAGAGACCCGCCACGACGAAGGGGATCCCCATTCCCAGTGAGTAGACGAAGAGCAACAGGGCCCCCCCGGCCGGATCGTTGCCCGAGGCCGCCATGGTCAAGATCGAGCCCAGGATGGGTCCGACGCACGGAGTCCACCCGAACGCGAACGCCACCCCCAGGACGAAGGCGCCGGCCGGACCCCGCGGCGCCCACTTGAGGAGAGGACGCAGTTCCCTCTCCATGAAGTGGGGCACGGCCAGCCCCGCCAGAATGGCGCCCATGACGATCAACACGACCCCGGCGACTATCTCCAGCACGCGCTTATTGGCGACAAGAGCGCCCATGAACGAGAAGCCCGCGCCCAGCAAGGTGAAGACCGCGGAGAACCCCAGAACGAAGGCCACTGTGCTCCAGACCACCCGCCGGTTACGTTGCTCCAGTTCCTCCACACTGACCCCGGAGACGAACGAGAGATAGGCCGGCAACAGCGGCAGCACGCAAGGACTGAGAAAGCTGGCCGCTCCGCCTGCGAACGCGATCAGAAAGGCGGTGAAACCTAGTTCAGCGGGTAAGGTCATCCACCAGATCCGATAGATCCTTGGCGCTCACCTTGCCGACGATCTGTTTCACTATGGACCCTTCGCTATCGATGACGAATAGCGTGGGGATGGGTCGCACCCCGTATGCCCCAGCCGCCTGATTTGCGTCGAGCATCACCGGGAAGGTCCATCCACCTCCGCTCATGAAGTCCGCCATAGCCGCCTCGCTATCCTCGACCGCCATGGCCAGTACCGCTACTCTCTCTTGGTTTTCTCGATAGAACCTATCGAGTTCGGGCGCTTCCGCCCGGCAGGTGCTTCACCAACTGGCCATGAAGGCCAGCACCAAAGGTTTGCCCCGGTACTCACTCAGCGATACCTGCGTCCCGTCAAGGCTGACCCCGGAGAAGTCCGGAGCTGTCCTGACCTTGGCGCCGCCCGAGCCCGACCCACCGCAGCCCACGACTAGAACGGTGACCAGTACCAGAAGTGCGCCCACAACGGCAGCGCTACGACTATACGGGCCCATCATGGCGCGTACCACCTCCCTCGGCAGATCCAGAGGGACCGCTTGCGTCGGCTACGCCGGTGACGGCAGGTTCCTCCATGGGTTTCGCCGGGCGCAAACGTCCGTGCGTCGCGAACCACCAAGTGCCCACTGCCCCGATCGGTACCAGGGCTATGCTGATCCACTGCTGCTGGGTGAGGCCAAGGGCCACCGGATCATTTGTGCGGATGAACTCGACGAGAAAACGCTCGATGCCGGCCAGGATCGCGTAGACGAAGATAAGAGGGCCCTCCCGCCTGAAACGGGGCCCGAGGACCCAGACGAGCAGCGCGAAGATGACCAGCGAAGCGGCCGACTCGTAGAGCTGGGTCGGGTGAACGTGCACTCCCGGAGGAGTGGGCGGTACTCCCTGGGGAAAGGACATCCCCCAAGGGAGTCTCGTAGGCGTGCCGTAGTCGTCGCCCCGAAGGAAGCAGCCGATGCGGCCGACCGCGTAGCCCATCGCTATCGCATAGGCGGTGGCGTCCATCACCACCGCCAACCTCTGTTTGGACAGAAGGGTCACGATCACGACCGCCAGCAGCGCACCGAACATGCCGCCGAACCAGACCAAGCCCCCTCCGCTCACAAGATTGCGGGGCCAGAGGTCGGGATGAAGGATGAGAAAGTGGATCTTTGCGCCGAGCAGCCCCCCGATGACGCCGGCGATGACCACCACGTAGATGAAGTCCGGGCTGATGCCCCGCTTCTTGAACTGCCAGCGCGCGACCGCCCCACCGATGATGAACGCCAGCGCCATCATGACGCCGAAGGAGTTCATCGTGAAGCCACCGATGTGGAACAGTTCTGGGTACACAAGGCTCCTTGAGTATCGAGTGAACACAGCCGCTCCGCCACAAGGCGGAGCGGCGGAGCATTATCTCACGCGGACCACCCGGGTCCGCTCGCTCAGTGCGCTCAGCTGAAGCCCGAGGCGGTGGAACAGCTCTTGGGGCCGCAGCCGCTGCTGTCTTGACAAGACGCGGCCGGGCTCAGTCCTGTGATACCCCCGAAGCCCGTGAAGCGCTGTTCGACCTCGCGCCCGCCACAGTCCGGGCAGACTTTGGCCCCATCCTTGAGAAAGCCAACGACGAACACCTCGAAGTCCTTGCCGCAAGTGCGGCATCTCAAATCGTAACCCGCCATCAGACCAGTCCGAACTCGGTCTCGTAGTCCTTCTGATTGCGGGCGCCGATAAGCTGAGCCTTGAGCTGGCCCCCGCTGAAGCAGATGACCGTGGGAATGCTCATGATCCCATAGCGAGCGGCCAGTTCCTGGTTCACATCGACGTTGACCTTGACTACCTTCACTGTATCGACATGATCGGCCGCCATCTTCTCCAGCACGGGACCTACCATGCGGCAGGGGCCGCACCAAGGCGCCCAGAAGTCGGCAACTACCGGAACCGTCGCTGTGGACACTATCTGGTCGAATTCCTGGGCATTGACTTCTTGCACAGCCCCATCGCTCATCGCTTTCTCCTTGTCTGCTCCAGGCCGGCACTCCGGCTTATGCATGGTAATGATAGCCGACACGGCGGACGGGCGACGCGCACGCCTGCCTCGCGGCTGACCATATTGTTTCCATTTCCTCCAATCCGCTAACCTATGTTCAGGATGTGCTGAGCTCGAGCGGAGGCTGTCGCCATGAGGATCACGTACTACGGCCATTCTTCCTTTCTTGTGGAGGCGCAGGATGGCACCAGGATCATCCTCGATCCCTATCGGCACGGAGCGTTCGACGGAGCGCTGAGATACGCCCCCATCGATGAGCCGGCCGACGCGGTGCTGGCCAGTCACGAGCACGACGACCACGGAGCCACAGACACCATCCCCGGCCGGCCGCAGGTCTTCTTGCGCCCGGTGGCGGCAAAGGTGGGCGGGGTGCAGATCCTGGGGATCGAAGTGGACCATGACGAAGCCGGCGGCACCAAGCGGGGCAAGAACACCATCGTGGTGCTGGACGACGGCGATGTGCGCGTGGCGCATCTGGGCGATCTCGGCCACCCTTTGGACGAAGAGACTGTCAAGAAGATCAGCCGCGTGGACATCCTCATGGTCCCGGTGGGGGGCTTCTTCACCATCGACTACAAGGAAGCCGCGGCTGTGGTCGAAGCCCTCGGCCCCAGGGTGGTGCTGCCCATGCACTACAAGACCGACGAAGTCGATTTTCCGATAGCGCCGGTGGATCAGTTCCTCGCGACGCAGACGACGGTGCACCGCGAGACCGGTGCGATTCTGGAGTTGACCGAGGCCACACTTCCAGACCAGCGGACCACTATCGTCCTAGGGCATGCCCGCTAGGGAGGCCCCCCGATGCGGGCGACCGCGTGGCTTGGATGATAGAGTGTGACCAACGAGCGTGGCCAACTATGGACATGGTAGCCACTAGGGAGGATCGTAGCCATTTCACCTGACAAAGAGACCCCCAAGACCAACGGCGCCGACAAGGGCGCTCCCGCCAAAGAGACCGCTAGCAAGGTCAAGAAGACGGGGCCGGACTGGCTGCAACGCGTTGTGCGGATCAAACCGGGGCCCCTCCGCCGGGTGATCCTGGCTGTCGCCGTGGTGCTGGTCGTCTATGTGCTGGGCAGCGTCATCTCGCGCCTGGAGACCGACTACCTTTGGTACCAAGAGGTCGGTCACACCAATGTGTTTTCCACGCCCATCGTGGCCCGCATACTGGTTGGTCTCTTCTTCGCCGTCGTCTTCTTCTTGCTCTTCTACGGCAGCCTCTGGCTGGCCAGGAAGCTGTCCCCCCGCCTCCGCCCCGCCTCCGATAGTCCCGATGGCAACGTGCTCGAGCTCATCACCCGCCGTCGTTGGCCAAGCCGGTTGCTGCTGCTCGCTGCCATCGTGGTCGCCATAATCGTCGGAATCTCGTACGGCGGTCGCTGGCAACAGGTGCTCCTCTTCCTCAACCGGCAGGAGTTCGGCTACAGCGACCCGCTGTTCCACAAAGACGCCTCCTTCTTCGTGTTCACACTGCCGTTGTGGTCCATGTTGGTCAACTTCATCGGCGTCACGGTGCTCCTCACCACCATGGCCACCGCGTTCACCTACGTGGCCGACCGAGCCTTGGTGCTCACCGAGAAGAATCGCGTCACCTTTGCGCCGCACGTCAAGGCGCACCTGTCAGCCATCCTGGCTCTTGCGATGCTGGCCAAGGCCGGCGACTACATGCTCCAGACGTGGGAGCTCGACTTCTCCAGGCGGGGAGTGACGTTCGGAGCGAGCTATACCGACGTTCACGCGTCGCTGCCTGTGCTCCGCTTCCTGGCCATCGTCGCGGTCATCGCCGCGGTGCTCTTCCTGGTCAACATCCGTTTCCGGGGATGGCGGCTGCCCGTGGTGGCAATCGGGTTGCTGTTCCTCACGTGGGCGTTCGCCGGCAAGCTCTATCCGTACATCGTCCAGCAGTACCGGGTGTCGCCCAACGAGGTGGTCAAGGAAGGCGAGTACATAAGCTCCAACATGGAGGCCACCCGCTGGGCATATGGGCTAGACAAGATCAAAGAGGTCACCATCCAAGCAAGCGAGGGTCTCACCGCCGCTGACATCAAAGCCAACGCGGCCACCATCGACAACGTCCGCTTGTGGGAACCCCGACCGGCGCTGGACACCTACACGCAGATCCAGGAACTCGGCCCCTACTACTCGTTCACCGACGTGGACGTGGACCGCTACACCATCGACGGGAAGTATCGTCAGGTGCTTCTGAGCGCCCGCGAATACGACCAGAGTGGGCTGCCGGTCCAGTCCCAGAGTTGGGTCAACAACCACCTCACCTACACCCACGGCTACGGGTTGGTGCTAAGCCCGGCGAACGAGGCCGCTTCCAAAGGACTGCCCGCGCTGTTCGTGAGCAACATCCCGCCGGTGACCAGGACCGACCTCAAGATCACGCGACCCGAGATCTACTACGGTGAGCTGGGCAACGAGTTCGTGGTCGTGCGCACCGAGAACCCTGAGTTCGACTACCCCAGTGGTCCAGACACCTCCTACGCAGGCGACGGGGGCATCCCCATCGGCAGCAAGGCCCGCCAGTTGGCCTTCGCGTTCCGATTCAACAGCATGAAGATCCTCTTCTCCAGTTCGTTCACCTCTGAATCCCGCATCATGTTCCGCCGCACTATCAAGGAACGGGTGGAAGCCGTCGCCCCCTTCCTCACGTACGACAAAGATCCGTATCTGGTGATAAGAGACGACGGCTCTCTGGTTTGGATGTGGGATGCCTATGCCACCACCAGCCGCTTTCCCTATTCCCAGCCTCGAGCCGATGGCACCAACTACATCCGCAACTCGGTGAAGGTGGTCATCAACGCGTACGACGGCAAGATCACTCTCTACCAGATCGACCCCAACGATGCCCTCATCAACACCTGGGGCAAGGTCTACAAGGGTCTGCTCACTCCAGGCGACCAGATGCCGGCCGACCTGAGGGCGCACTTGCGGTATCCCGAGGACCTCTACACCATGCAGGCCGCAGTGCTTTCCACCTATCACATGCGGGACGTCAAGGTGTTCTACAACAATGAGGGCGCCTGGCAGATCCCCATGGAGTTGTATGGACAGGACGAGGTCCCTGTGGTGCCCTACTACGAGTTGCTGACCCTACCCGGCGAGACTGAGGCCGAATTCGCCCTCATGCTCCCCTTTGTTCAGCTCAACAAGACCAACATGACCGCGCTTCTCGTTGCTCGCCAGGACAAGGGGCACTACGGTGAGCTCTTGACGATCAATTTCCCCAGGGACAAGTTCGTCGATGGGCCGGCCCAGGTGGAAGCACAGATAAGTAACGACCCCGAGATCTCGCCGCAGCTCACTCTGTGGGACCAGGCAGGCAGCACGGTCATCCGCGGCAATCTTCTGGTGGTTCCCGTGAACCAATCGGTGATGTATTTCGAGCCCGTGTACCTCCAGTCGGAGACGACCAAGATACCGGAACTGGCGCGCGTGATCGTCGTCTACGGGGAACACGCGGTCATGGAGCCGACCCTCAAGGAAGCGCTCGACAAGATTTTTGGGGGCTCGACCAGCCCAGGGACCACCACGACGACGAGTGGCGGTACGCCCACGACCATACCCGGCGGCACGACAACGACCACGACCAGCACGACCAGCACGACGGTGCCCAGCGGAACGACGACGACCACGGTCTCCGGCACACTGCCGACCGACCCGGCTGTTCTGGCTACTCTGGCCGACCAGACCTACAAGGCGGCACTGGAAGCGCAAAAACGCGGCGACTGGGCCGAATACGGGCGGCTGATCGACGAGCTTGGCCGGATTCTGGAGGCACTTGCCGCCGCGAAGTAAGCCGGCTCGGAGTGACGAACGTCGAACGGTGGACCCCCCGATCGGCGCCGCCCCGGTTTACGCCACGCGCTTTGTGGCAATACGGTAGCTGACAAGAGCGACCAGATGAGGTTACGCCGTGGCACTCAAGGACAAGGATGACGCCCCCGGCTTCCGGAGGCTACATGGGGACGTGGATAGGCTGCTTCTCGACCTGCTCCGCAGCGGGCGCGCTCCACGGCAAGGGCCGGCGGCCTTCCAGCCCAACGCCGACGTGTACTACTGTCACCGTGAGCAGACGGTGGTGGTCAAGCTCGAACTTTCCGGTATCGACCCCGACCGGATCACCCTGGAGATCGAGGGCAATCTGCTCCGGGTTGGCGGGGTGCGCTCCGACCAACGGCCTCCCGATGCCGTCTACCACCAGATGGAGATCTCATATGGCCGTTTCGAGCGGGTGATCTCGCTGCCACCGGAGGTGGACATCACCCGGGCCGCCGCGGACTACAACGGTGGCTACCTCGAGGTCCGGCTGCCCATCAAGCAGCGTTCTGCCGCCAGGCAGATCGCCATCACCCCGGCCAACAAGAGCAAGGAGGGCGAGGAGCGATGACCGCCCACGAGACTGGACCGTATCCCTTCAGGCTCGGCCGCGGCAGCGCCGAGGCCGGCGCGCTCTCGGCTGCCGGTCAGGACTTCGTGATCTTCTCCCGGGAGCCCAAGGAGGAGGGTCAGGCCCCTGTGCCCACCCGCCTGCCCATCCTGCCGCTCAAGGACACCGTGGTCTTTCCCGAGACCATGATGCCACTGGCCGTGGGCCAGGCCCGCTCCGTACGCCTCATAGAGGACATCCTGCAGACGGACAAGCTGGTGGGATTGGTCGCGTCCAAGAACCCGGAGATCGAGGCCCCGGGGCCCGGCGACGTTTTCAGAGTGGGCGTGCTGGCCAGCATCCAGAAAATGCTCAAGGCCCCAGACGGGACCCTGCGGATCATCGCCCAGGGTATCCGCCGCATCGAGATAGAGCACTTTGAGTCTGAGGATCCCTACCTTTTGGCCGACGTCCGTGATCTGCCAGACGTGATCGAGCTGGGGACCGAGCTGGAGGCCCTGCAGCGCAACTTGGTCTCGGTCTACACCAGGATCATCCAGCTGGTGCCCTATCTGCCCGACGAGTTGGAGATGGCCGTGACCGGCATCGACGACCCGGCCGCGTTGGGCTACTTCATCGCGTCGACCATGCGTCTCAAGACCGAGGACAAACAGGCGCTCCTCGAAGAGGTGGAGCTGTCCAAGCGCCTGCGCAGGCTTACTTCCCTGATGAACCGCGAACTCGAAGTCCTGGAGTTGGGCTCGAAGATCCAGGACCAAGTGCAGTCGGAGATGGACAAGAGCCAGCGAGAGTACGTGCTTCGCCAGCAGATGAAGGCCATTCAGGACGAACTGGGCGAGACCGACGAGACCCAAGCCGAGGTCAACGAACTGCGCGACCGCATCGACAAGGCCGGGCTCCCCGAAGATGTGGACAAGCAGGCCCGGCGTGAGCTGGACAGGCTGTCGAAGCTGCCCCCCGCAGCCGCCGAGTACGGAGTCATACGCACCTATCTCGATTGGATCGTGTCGCTGCCCTGGTCGGTGACTACCCCCGATCATATGGACATCGGCGACGCCCGCAAGGTGCTCGACGAGGATCACTACGACCTGGAGGACGTGAAAGACCGCATCCTGGAGTTCTTGGCGGTGCAGAAGCTGAAGAACGAGGTCTCGGGGCCGATCCTTTGCCTCGCCGGACCTCCCGGCGTGGGCAAGACCAGCCTGGGCAAGAGCATCGCCCGCGCCATGGGGCGCAAGTTCATCCGCGTCAGCGTGGGCGGGGTGCGCGACGAGTCCGAGATCCGCGGACATCGCCGGACGTATGTGGGCGCCATGCCCGGCACGATCATCCGGGCCATCCGCGACGCCGGCAGCAGCAACCCCGTGTTCATGATCGACGAGATCGACAAGATGGGCGCCGACTGGCGAGGCGACCCCTCCAGCGCCATGCTGGAGGTGCTCGACCCCGAACAGAACTCCACCTTCCGCGACCACTACCTCGACCTGCCCTTTGACCTCTCCAAGGTCATGTTCATCTGTACGGCCAACATGCTCGACACAATCCCCGGCCCGCTGCGCGACCGCATGGAGATCATTTCCATCGCCGGGTACACCGAAGAAGACAAGCTGCACATCGCCCGCCGCTATCTCGTGCCGCGGCAACTGGAGCGAAACGGCCTCAAGAAGGGCCAGCTCACCTTCACCGACGCTGCTTTGCGCCTGCTGGTCGAGGGCTACACTCGCGAGGCGGGCGTCCGTTCGCTCGAGCGGCAGATCGGCTCGGTGGCGCGCAAATTCGCGCGCATGGTGGCCGAGGAGGGCCGCAAGCGGATCACGGTGGGAGAGAAGGGCGTGATCGAGTTCCTGGGCAAACGGAAGGTGTTCCGCGAGACCAAGCGGCGCACCAGCGATCCCGGAGTGTCGACCGGGCTGGCTTGGACTCCCGCTGGCGGCGACATACTCTTCATCGAGGCTCGGGCCATGCCGGGCAGCGGCCGCCTCACTCTCACGGGTCAGTTGGGTGACGTGATGAAAGAGTCCGCGCAAGCGGCCTTGACCTATGTGCGAAGCGCCTCCGACAGGCTGGGCATCGACGCGAAGTTCTTCCAGAAGCACGACATACATGTTCACGTGCCGGCCGGGGCGGTACCCAAGGACGGCCCCTCGGCCGGGGTGGCGATGGCGGTCGCCCTGGCCAGCATGGCCTCGGGACGGGCCGTCGACCCAAGCGTGGCCATGACCGGCGAGGTGACCCTTACGGGGCACGTGCTGCCGGTAGGCGGCATCAAAGAGAAGGTGCTTGCTGCCCGGGCGGCCGGCATCTCTCACGTGTTCCTGCCCGACCGCAACGAGCCCGACGTAGATGAGATCCGCGGTGACGGAGTCCTCGAAGGCATCGCGTTCACCTACGTGGAGCACGTGAGCACGGTGTTCGACCAGGTGCTGCTCTCCGGGGCCACCAAGCGCGCGGCCGCGAAGCCCGCCGGGGCCGACGCGAAGCCGGCCCGGGCCCAGGCAAAGCCGCGCCGTGACGCGAGAAGCTAGTGGCTGGAGCCCGGCGGATCGGGACAAGGTCTACACGGAGCTAGACCACCCGGCCGACGTACTGCTCGAGATCTGGGGCAAGGACCTGCCTGCCCTCTTCGAGAACGCGCTGTTCGCCCTGTACGACCAGCTTGCGGAACTCGAGGGATTCGAGGCCGAACGCAAGGAGACCGTGGCAGCCAAGGGCCCGACACCCGCGGAGGCCCTGCGCTCCCTGTTGTCAGAAGCCCTCTACCGGTTCGCCGCAGAAGGTTTCGTGGCTTGCCAAGCGGAGATCGGCGTGAAGACGGCGCCCTCGGGCGAGGTGGAGATCACCGCCGAGTTGCACGGCGAGACCGTGGACAGGGAGCGCCACACATTGCTGACCGAGGTCAAGGCGGTCACCTATCATCAACTCTCGGTCGAGGCCCAACCCGACGGGGGATGGCAGGCGACAGTGCTGTTCGACGTCTGAGCAAGGTGGACGCACCGGTCTTGAACCAAGTCGGCGACTGGGTGTGGGAACTCCCGCAGACGGAGGGCATGCGCGTACCTGGCCGTGTCTATGCCGACCGAGTGCTCGCCGAAGCGGTGCAGCACGACCAGAGCCTCGCCCAAGTGGCCAACGTCGCCCATCTGCCGGGAATACTCCGCTACTCCATGGCCATGCCCGACATCCACTTCGGCTACGGGTTCCCTATCGGAGGGGTGGCCGCCTTCAGCGTGGACGAAGGCGTCGTGTCGCCAGGAGGAGTGGGATACGACATCAACTGCGGATGTAGGCTCATGGCCACCGATCTCGACGCGAGTGACCTGCGGGGCAAGACCAGCCGAGTAGTCGACCAGCTGTTCAGGGACGTGCCAGCGGGGGTTGGTGCGAGTGGCGCGATCGCGAAGCTATCGCGCGCGCAGTTGGAAGGGCTGCTGATCAAGGGCGCAACTTGGGCGGTGGAGCAAGGCTACGGTTCGGCCGCGGATCCGGCCCACACCGAGGATGGGGGTGCGCTCCCTGGAGCCGATCCGGCCGCCATCAGTGAAAGAGCCTACGCTCGGGGGCTGGACCAAGTGGGCACCTTGGGCTCCGGAAACCATTTCTTGGAGATCCAAGTGGTGGACCAGGTCTTCGACAGCGCGGCTGCTGCCGCCTACGGTCTGCATGAGGGCCAGGTGACCGTCATGGTGCACTGCGGATCGCGCGGCTTCGGATACCAGGTGTGCGAGGACTACCTGGGGTCCATGGCTGCAGCCAGCAGTCGCTACCACATAGAACTGCCCGACCGCCAACTGGCCTGCGCGCCGGTCACCTCACCGGAAGGACGGGACTACTTGGCGGCCATGGCCTGCGCGGCCAACTACGCGTGGGCGAACCGGCAGATGATCATGCATCTCACCGAGCAGGCCCTTCTCCATGCGCTTCACCTTTCGCCGAAGGCGCTCGGCCTGCGGCTCGTGTACGACGTGGCGCACAACATCGCCAAGCTGGAGGACCACGAAGTAGACGGGGAACAGATCCGTTGCTGTGTGCACCGCAAGGGAGCCACCCGGGCCTTCGGACCCGGCAGGGCGGAGATCCCAGCCGACTACCGCACTGTCGGGCAGCCCGTGCTCATACCCGGGGATATGGGCACTGCCTCATTCGTGTGCAGAGGCACCGAGGTCGCCATGGCCCAGACCTTCGGTTCCACCTGTCACGGCGCCGGAAGAGTGATGAGCCGCTCGCAGGCTCTCAGACAGGCCAAAGGTAGAGCCATTGACAAGGAACTCGAGTCCGCCGGCATCTTCGTCCGGTCCCGGGGGGGCAAGACGCTCGCGGAAGAGATGCCCGAAGCCTACAAGGACGTGGAGCGAGTGGTCTCGGTCATGGACGGCGCGGGCATCTCGCCCAGGGTAGCGCGACTGCGCCCCCTGGGAGTGGTCAAAGGCTAGGAGGCTGAACCTGAGCGGTACTAGCCCTGCGCGGGGCTCCCGGTCCGGTAGCCAGTGTCGCCTTCGGGCGCGGGCATTTCTCCGCTCTTGTGGGCCCCGCGGCTGGTCTTCTCCAAACGCTGGGCTGCCGCCCGCCGAAGACGCGCGGCTTCTCGCACCGGAAGCGACTCGCTGAGCCTCATAAGCACATCCGGTGGTACCCGGTCCTTGAGAGCGTCGATGACCGCATGCACGGCCCGGGCGGCGTCCTCCCGGGCTTGGTACGATCCGGCTTTCTGTACTGCCTGGACGAGCGCTTCGACCTGATCCTTGACCGCTCGGCCTTTGTCGCTGAGAAGGTCGCGCACGGAGAAGCCCATCTTGAACTCCTGCCTCTCCCCCCGCTTGTAGCGAGCCATGCGCTGCATGACCTTCACAAGTCCGCCCCACATGAGATGCCCTGTGAAGAATCGTCTTGGCTTGCGGTGGCGTAGCCGCGGAATTATAACCGCCACACTTGTAGCATCTGTCTGCACGGGTTACTCCCCCGTTGATTTTCGAGAACAATGCACAATGGCATAATACCGCAGGACCGCCCCAAGGCAAACCCGAGAGCCTTCAGTGGTAACGCTCGACCTCGAAACGGTAGATCCGGTACTGGTCGGCCGTGGGATCGATATTGCCCTTGCGACAGGTTATCCGAAGCTGCTGTTCCACAGTGTCCACACCTTCGAGGTCCGGCAGAAGCAGGGCGCCCCGGCCATCAATGGTACGGACGATGATGCCGTAGCGTTTGGGATCGAGATCCTCTACGCCATCGACTTCTTCGGCGGGTCCAAGCACATCCACCGAGATGTCCAGACCGTCGAGCTCAGCCACCGTGAGGGGATAGAAGCGCGGGTCGGCGGCGGCGGCGCTGATGGCGTTGGCCGCTGTCTCTTCCTCCACGCTGGCGAGCTGAGGCTCAGTGGTGCCTATGCAACCACGGAGCGAGCCGTCGGGCAGATGAAGCGAGACGAACACTCCCGCACGGCGGGGAGACTGCCCGGCGGGCGGCGATACCGCCAGAACGGCATGGTCGCGCACGTATGACTCGATGGCCCGGCGCGCGATGGTCACCAGGGGAACGAGCTCAGCCTCGGTCTCTTTGGACACTGGTTCCTCCCGCCGCCTGCGCGGCCTCCAAGATCTCCACTTCACCCACCATGTAGCCCACCCCAAACGGGCCTTCGTACGAGAACAGACGGTTGTGAGTCTGCAGGCCAGCCGCCGCGGCCGACGCCACCACCCCAGACAACACGACCAGGGAGCGATAGCCGCACTCCCCAGCTGCCGCGATCATCTTGGGATCGATGGAGAGAAGTCCCCGCCAGTCACCTGCGGCAAATGTATCGGCAACCAAGCGGTCGAACTGAACCCCGCGGGGGTCGAAGCCCACAGGCGCGCCGTGAGTCAATCGGTGGCTCAGATCGGAGCTGGCCACGTAGACGATGCGCTGCGAAGCTTGGAGCAGGACCTCTCCAACGGCCTCGCCGAAGCGGACGTGCTCCTCGACACTCTCCCCAGAGAACGAGAGCAGAACCAACCGGCAGGCCCGTTCGAGCCCACCCAGCAGATATACAAGCGGCACCATGGCCCCATGATCGAGCTCCACCACGTCGCCGGGCATCGCGCTCGCGGCGGTGGGCACACCGCGCTCCTTGGCGCCGGTGAGGATGGCCTCAGCCAGCGCCTGATCACCGGCCGCCTCCACGGTCACGTCCGGGGCTCGGAAATAGGCGAGGCTCCCCCAGTACGACAAGGCGAGCGACACCCCCATGTGGCGGGCGTCGTGAGCCGCGTGTGGAGACAGGAGCACTATGGTATCTGGAGCCAGCGCCGCGTTCCTCTCTTGCATGCGGAGCATTGCCCGGACGGTACCTGGAGCCTCCGCCAACTGCGAGCCCCCCACCTCGGGAATGACGATAGGAGGATGGGGAGTCACGAAACAACCCACTAAGGTCATGTCTAGACCTCCTTCGGATACACGGGCACGTCCTTGCCGCAGCCGCGACACCTGCCCTGGTTTATCCCTCGCCTGACCGTTCTGAAACCTTGGCGCTCGAGCAAGGTCTCGCCGCACGCTGGGCACAGCGTCGACTCCGATCCGTGTCCGGGGATGTTGCCCCCATAGACGTATTGCAGACCGGCCTCTCGCCCGATGTCGAGAGCCCGCTCCACGACCGCTACCGGGGTCGGAGGCGTGTCCAGCAGCCGGTACGATGGATGGAAGCGCGAGACATGCCAGGGGATCTCGGGCGAGACCGACGCCAGGAAGGCGGCCAGCAAGCGAAGCTCCGCCTCACTATCGTTGTGCCCGGGGATCAGAAGCGTGGTCACCTCTACCCACACTCCCATCTGCCATAGCCGCCGGATGGAGTCCAACACCGGTTTCAGCCGCGCACCCACCAGAGTCCGGTAGAAATCGTCGGAGAACGACTTGAGATCGACGTTGGCCGCGTGCAGCCAGCCGTCGATATCACTCAGCATCTCGACAGTCATGTAGCCGTTGGTGACAAAGACGTTCTTCAGGCCGGCTTCGGTGGCGAGACGGGCGCAGTCCCGAGCGTATTCGTAGAAGATGGTCGGTTCTGTGTAGGTATACGAGATGCTGGCGCAGCCCTCGGCCAGTGCCATCTCGACCACCCGCTCGGGTTTCACCGGCCGGCCGGCTATCTTCCCGGTCTGTCGCGGCATCTGGCTGATCTCGGAGTTCTGGCAGAACTCGCAGGTGAAGTTGCAGCCCACAGTGGCTACAGATAGGCTCAGGCTACCCGGCAGATAGTGAAAGAGCGGCTTCTTCTCGATGGGGTCCACCGCGGTCGAGACGGGGAGACCGTAGACGAGGGTATACAGCACTCCCTCCCGGTTCTCGCGGACACCGCAGAGGCCTCTCTCGCCAGGAGAGATGCGGCAATGATGGGCGCACAGGAAGCAGTGTACTGAGGGGCCGCCCCGCCACTCCCGCCACAGCGCGGCCCGCACGCCTTCAGCAGCCCCGCCGCTCTCCACGGTCGCTACCTCCCGACTGATGGCTCCAGATCGCCGGTGACTTTCCTGTAGAGGCGCGTCACCGGCGCCAGCGCCTGCCTTCCCCAATTCATAGTGTACTGCCTGCGGTCAAGGCTGTGAAGTATCGTGCCGCCTGCCACCGCGGCCACCAAGGTATCGCGTGTGGGGCGCTCTCCCACCAAGATGTGCACCCGTCCGACCTCGCGCTCGCGGTGCGCGTCGCTGCCCGCCCCCCCGGGTCTGCCGAGCCTGTCCGCCAGCCGCGCGGCCTTGCGACCGGCGCGGGGGCCCAACGAACGACCGTTGACCACCTCGACCACGTCGGCCAGCCTGGCGGCGTGCTCCCGCTCGGCCGGGGAGACCGCTCCCCGGCGGAACACATCGTAGGGATGCGGAAGATAGACCGCTCCCCCTTGCTCTCTTATGAGCGCCACGGTCTCCTCCAGTGGCAGCCCCCGTGGGATCTCCTCCCGTACGTAGAGCCCGATGATCTCGCCCACCGCCGTCCGCACTTCGACTCCAGGGATGACCCTGGGCAGAGAGAGATCGGCTTCGGAGAGAGCGAGGGCTTGGAGAGCCCCCTGCACGGTGTTGTGGTCGGTCACGGCCAGGAAGTCGATTCCTCGACCCTTGGCGGCTTCCAGCAGTCGGGCCGGGGTCATCAGACCGTCGGCGGAGAAGAAAGTGTGGTTATGCAGGTCCAGCTTGAAGCTGGAGCCGGATGCGGTCATACGTCGGGGAAGGAGCCACCGATGCGACGACGTCGGCGATCGCGCAGAACCCGGGCGCCCCCGCCCTCGCTCTGGGCGCGCCGGTCGATCTCGCGGCGGTCGATGATGACCTCGACGCCCTCGACCTCGGCGAAGCGCTTCTTGAATTCCTTGTAGTACTTATCGGCGAGTTCGCGCGGAATCACGTAGTAGATCACTTAGCGCCACCTCCCATGCTCCAGCGCGTACTATGATAGTGTCTCACTAGCCTTAAGTCCAAGACCCAAGAGCTTCGGAACTTGCGCATGGCTATTACCGGCGACGAAAGCGGAGCGGGACCGCTCCTCAAGAACCGATATCAGCTGGGCAGAGTGCTCGGTCGCGGCGGCATGTGCATTGTCTACCAGGCTCTGGACACGCGGCTGCAGAGAAACGTGGCCGTCAAGCGGCTCGAGCCTCCCTTGAACGAGGACCCCCGCACCCGAGCCCGATTCGACCGCGAAGGCCGGGCCCTGGCACAACTCTCTCATCCCAATCTGGTGACTTTGGTCGACCGTGGATCGAGCGAGAACGAAGACTATCTGGTGTTCGAGTACGTGGAAGGCCGCTCCCTCAAGGAAGTCATCCGGGACGGGCGGATGAGCATCGCTGACTTCGGCAGCATAGTGGGCCAGGTTGCGGAAGGCCTTGCTCACGCACACATGGCCGGCATAGTCCACCGTGACGTCAAACCTCAGAACATCCTGATCGATCGGCAGGGACACGCGAAGGTCACCGACTTCGGCATAGCCACGGGCCCAGACTGGACGCGCGTCACCAAAGCCGGGGCTATCATCGGCAGCGCCCGGTATATGTCTCCCGAGCAGATCCGGAGCAAGCCGGTAGACGCCCGTTCGGACATCTACTCGCTGGGCGTGGTCATGTACGAGATGCTTACGGGCAACCCTCCGTTCGACGGCACCAACATGCCGGAGATAGCTAGGCAGCATCTCAACAGTCCGCCTCCTTCTCTGAGCGGCCTCAGGAACGATCTGCCGGCAGGGCTGGAGAAGCTGGTCATGCGCTGCCTGGCCAAGGATGCCGATGACCGGTTCTCGTCAATGGACGAGCTGCTCGGCGCTCTGGTGGGCCTGGGTCTCTATGCGCCCCAACGGACCGCGGAGGTTTCGAATCCGAACCGGCGCAGCCACCGCCGTGGCGCCCCCGAGGAGAGACCGGCGAGACGCGCCGCGGGCGCGGCCACGTCCAATACGGGTGAACATGAGTACGATGGCGACAAGCGCTGGGTGAGAGAGCACGCTCGTCAGATAGCCAAGAAACAGCGGAATCGCCGGCGCATGACGATCTTGGGGGGGTTGGCCGCGGTCGCCGTGGTGATACTGGTGATAGTGCTTGTCGTCACCCAGACGGGAAGCAGCGGGGCGCCCATGGTGAAGGGGCTCACGCTGACCGAAGCCACCACCCAAGCGAAAAAGGCCGGGATGAAGGTCGAAGTCACCGAGGAGATGCCTATCCTGAACAAGGACGCCGACATCGTGCTCAGCCAGGACCCGGTGCAGGGTGCCCGGTCCGATGATGGCATCCTGCGAGTGACGGTGAGCCGAGAGCCCCTGCCAGTCAAAGTGAGCAGCATCGTCACCTACGATCCGGCCCCCGGGGACAACGCGGAGAACGACAACAAGTTGCCTAACCTGGTAGACGGTAAGGAAAGCACCAGTTGGACCACCGAGCTCTACAAGACCGCCAACTTCAGTGGCATCAAGAACGGCGTCGGCCTGAAGTTCACCCTGGCTGAAGAGGCGACGATCATCCAGATCACCTCCCCGGTGGAAGGCTGGAAGGGCCAGTTGCTGGATAGTACGTCCGCGAACTCCGGAGCGAAACTGGCCGATCTCGAGGGTAAGTCGACTCAGATCATCACTCTGCTCCGGCCGATCTCCCAAGGCATTTTCTGGTTCACCGAGTTGACCAAGCTCACCGACAGCGCGCGCTACGGCGTGGAGATCTCGGAGATCAAGTTCTTCAAGTAGCGCGCTCCGGACGACGCACCACGCTAGGCATCGCGCAACTTTGATCCACACCGCCCGCAAAACACGGAGTCCGGCTGAGAGAAGTTGCCGCATCCGGGGCAAGCGACAAGGCCTGATGTCGTGACGGTCTCGGCTTGGTCCACGTCGGGAAGCAGCGCCCCCAGCGTCGCACGGACGTCACCCCACCGTGAACCGGGCGATGCCGGCTCCCCAAGTACTCAGCACGACTGCCACAACCACCGCGATGACGGCGGCCAGGAAGAGCCAATCGGCGCGCTGCACCACCATCCGCTCCCGATAGGTGCGGCCCGGCAGAGCCCCGAAGGCCCGCGCGTCCATGGCCATCGCCACTCTCCCGGCCTTGCGCACGGCCCCAGTCAGCAGGGGCAGGGCATAGCGGCGAGAGCGCGCCCAGAGGTGCAGAACGCCCCGCGCCTCCCGGACCCCGCGCACCCTCTGCGCCGCTCGGATTACCTGATAGTCGGTCTGTAACAGGGGGAGCATGCGATAGCCGACCATCGTGCCGAAGGCCACCCTGTAGTTCAGGTGGAGTTGGTGCACCAGGCTCAGGATCAAATGCTGAACCTCGGTGGTCTTGATGAACACGAGGGAAAGCAGGGCGAACGCCAGCAGCCGGAACCAAAGAGTGCCCGCTGCCCACAAGGCCGGGCCGGTGACCTTGAGCGAGCCGAGGTAGACGAGAGCCTCTGCCGTTGCGTTTTCCTTGTTGAAAAGGACGTTGGCCAGAAGGATGGCCACCCCGGCCACCAGGAAGATCCAGAGGGGCTTAAGTTGGGTGCCCAAACTGAGGCCGCCCAAAATGCGACCGGCCAACAGGGTGAGGACGAAGAGCACCGCCGGCGTCAGAGGGTCGAAGATGAACGTCAGAGCCAAGGCTGCCAGGGCGACGGCTAGGAGCTTCATGGAGGGATTGCGGCGCCCCAGATAGCCCCGGCAGCCGTCGGCCGCACGCACGCTCACTGTTCGAACTCCTTGGAAACCGGCCCGGCGGCCGCCGCGCGGCCTGGGCCGGCGCCGGCCACCCGGGTCAGATGCGAGATGGTGAGAAGGCCCTCCGGCGCTCCGACCAGCTTCTGAAGCCCCGCGGCCACCCGCCCCAGGGCCGGGACTGCCAGACCGGCCGCGGCCACAAGTGCGGGCCGCGAGAAGAAACCCGCCGGTCGCCCCGCGTAGACCACCCGGCCTTCGGCCAGCACGATGAGGGAGTCCGCGTACTCGGCCACCAGACGCATGTCGTGCGTGATCATGGCAACGGTGCCGCCCCCAGCCCGGAACTCCTGCATCATGGCCATGAGCCGGGCCGACTGCTCCTCGTCCTGCCCCAGGGTGGGTTCGTCGAGCAGGAGCACCGACTGCCCGCGGATGAGCATGGCCGCGACGCTCAAACGGCGCTTCTGCCCGTGGCTGAGGGTGAACGGATTGGCTTCGGCCAGCGCTAGGAGCCCGATGCGCTCAAGCCAGGCTTCAGCTTTCTGCCGCTGTTCGGCAGTGAGATGCCGGACACCCTTGCGGCCGGCCTTGGGAGAGAGACTGAAAGCAAGTTCGCCGAGAACCGTGTCGCCGACGAACTGATGCTCGGGGTTCTGGAACACGTAGCCCACCCGCTCGCTGAGGGCGGCCGCTGACATCGCGGTGATGTCTTCGCCCTCAAGGCGCACGCGTCCCCTGCGGAGGTTCCAGTACTCCCGTCAACAACGAGGCGAGAGTGCTCTTGCCGGCACCGTTGGCCCCTGCGATGGCCAGGAAGGCTCCGCGCTGCACGGTCAACGAGACGTCGGCAAGTGCGGCACGCCCCGGTGGGCCGCCCGGATAGCGGTAGCTCAGCCCCGTGACGGAGAGGAAGCGCTTCGCATTCCGGCGAGGGCTCAGCTGGGGCCTGACCGGCGTTCCGCAACCTCTCGACCGAGGCCCGGAGTGGCAGCCAGAGCGTGACGGTCTCGTCGACTGAGAGAGGACTGCCCGGCACGTCCCAGCCGGCTTCGCGCAGAGCCGTCACCAACTCGACTGTCTGCGGACGCCAAACTCCGGCGGCGGCAAGGGCCGCGCCCTGCTCGTAGAAAGCCGCCGGGGAGTCTCCCCAATAGAGCACGCGGCCTCCAGGGCCGAGCGTGAGCACGCTGCTCACCCAGTCGATGATCTCGTCCAACTTGTGCTCGATGATGACTATGGTGTGCCGCCCGTCGTGGGCCAAGCGCCGCAAGAGATCGAACAGCTCGGCGGTGGCCCGTGGGTCGAGATTGGCCGAAGGCTCGTCCAGCACCAGCACTCGCGGACCCATGGCCAGCACGGCGGCCAGAGCGACGCGCTGCTTCTCGCCGCCCGAAAGTGCGCAAAGCGGACGCTCCCGGTGCCCAGTCAACCCCACCGAGGCGAGGGACCGATCGATGGCGGTCTCGATCTCCTCGGGGGGACGTCGCAGGTTCTCGAGACCGAAGGCTATCTCGTCCTCCACAGTGAGGGTGCAGAACTGGGCGTCGGGGTCCTGGAACACCAGGCCGGCCTCCTGCGCCAGAAGGTGCACCGGGCTGTCCTTCGCCACCAGACCGGCGACGGCCACCCTACCAGAGTAGTCACCCTCCACCACGTGAGGGATCAGGCCGTCCAGGCACAGGGTGAGCGTGCTCTTGCCCGACCCGCTCGGACCCAGCACCAGCACGGTCTCGCCCGTTCGGACGGCGAAGGACACATCCGTCAGCGCCGGCTTGAGACGAGTGGCGTAGGTGAACGAAAGCCCGGCGACCACTATCGCGGCAGGGTGCACAGGTGCGACTGGGAGGCTCAGATGCGCTTCACCTTTCCCCGAGAGATCTCGAGCCCGGAGAGGACGCCCGTCTTGGCAAGAGCCTCACCCAACAGTTGCGACAGAGACACCGCCCAAGACCACCGAGCCGACCACACAAAGGATGGCGGCGACCAGGATCTTGCCCCAGGAGTACGTCACGTAGTAGCTCCACACGAAAATGTCGAGCACGATGCTGAAGAGTCCGGCGAGCGCCGCGGCGCCGTAGAGAGCCGGACCGGTGAACCGCTTCCAGCGGTAGGCGGCGAAGACCAGTTCCGCGCCTGCTCCTTGCGCCAGACCGCTGGCCATGGTCAGGATGCCCCACTGGTTGCCGAGGGCCATGCTGACGAAGGCAGCCACCACTTCCCCGAAGAAGGCTGCCCCCGGCCTGCGCACGACATAGGGCACCAGCAGTCCGCCGACCATCCAGATCCCCACCAACGCGTAGTGGTAGGGGAAGGGGATCGCGGAGAAGAACTCGTCCAGAGCAGCCCCCAGGCCCAGAAGATCACCCCCACGGCTACCGACAGTACCGCGGCGACCACCAGCTCGCGAGTGGTCCAATCTTTGAAAGAGGTCAGACTCCGCCAGCTCACCGCTCCCGTCCACCGGCCGCTGAGGTGCCATCGGCCGCTCCCGGAGCGGCCGCGCCCGCGTCGACATCGCCCTGGATATCGCCCACCAGCTCGTCCGCTGGGCATGCCCGCGGCCAAGGTGGCGATCACGACGGCGGAGCCGTGGTGCTGCGCGGCGCGGAACGCCGCCCGCAGCGCAGCGAACACCTGGTCTTCACTGCCGGTGAGCAGGGTGCTCAGGTTGCCCACCCGCACAGTGCAGCCCTCGGCGCGCACGGCCTTGATCGCCGCCGGATGGGCACGCCGATGTCGTCCTGCCGCAGCGGATAGACCGAGAGCTGGCAGCCCACGATCTCCGAGCTCATATATCCTGGTCCTTTCGACATGTCTCGTCTACCTCCCTCGATAGTGGATGACAAGAAGCACTCCCTCGCCATGAGTCACCCGAGCCTCGGGGCCCGTCATGGCATTGCTGACTCCGCGTGTGGCCGACTGGAGCAGGGCCTCCCCCACCAGCGGATAGACCAGTCCCTCGGTCCGTACGTTCTCGACCTCGGGGGTGAGCGGCAACAACGAGACCGAAGTCGCCCGGGCGCCCGCCAAACACCACGTCGCCTTTGGCCAGAAACGCCTCGTGAAGGTCATCGACCAAGCGCACTCCCACCCCGGCCAGCCAGGGAGAGGAGAGCAGCAGAAGGTTGCCGACCAGATGGTCCAGAGCGCGGCCCCCCCAGCCGCCGAACACCGTTATGTCGGTCGCCCCCCGGTCGACCACCAGGTGCAGCGCCGCCTCGGTGTCGGTCTCGTCTTTGGCCGTGGGCAGCACGACGACTTCGACCCCCTGGGCTTCGAGCGCCTCGCTAGTGCCCGGGCTCACGGAGTCAAGGTCGCCCACGAGCAACCCGGGCATCAGCCCCCACTCTGGCAAGGGCGTCCGCGCCGCCGTCCACAGCCACAAGCAGATCACTCGCGCCCAGGACCACGGGGTCCAGCTCGCTGGCCATGCTCGATCCCGCCACTATGACAACGTGCATGATCGACTCCTCGTTCGAGCAAGGGGGGCGAGAGCATCGTTGCGCGCAACGCCAGCCGCGCCGCAAGACGGTCAGAAGGCGACTGGGCGGGAACAGATCACCGTTACTTCCCTTCGCTGGCATTACCCAGATCAGGTTCGTAGGGTCTGTGGCAAAGCCACACTCTCAGCTACACGCTCCCCTAGCAAGGTATGTCGGATACGCCAGGAATTATATCATCGGACGCCCCGGCCGGGCTTTCTCAGCCACCCTGGTCGCTGCCTCCGGCAAGTCGACCGGGGCGGTAGCGGTCCTGTATAATTGCGCGGCTTTTTCCGAGACCGATGCCGTGACCTGTACGTAGGGGATGGGAGTAGTCGTGCCTGCTGAAAGCGCCGCCCAGGAGAAGGGCCACACCCGGGAGAATCTCGGGGACGAACTGACCGAGATCCGCTGGCATGCCAGGGGCGGCCAGGGCGCCGTCACCGCCGCGAAGATGGTGGCCGAACTGGCTCTTGGCCAGGGCAAGTACTTCCAAGCTTTTCCCGAATACGGGCCCGAGCGCTCCGGAGCTCCCATCGTGGCGTTCACCCGCGTCAGTGACGAGCCCATCCAGTTGTACTGCGGCATCGAGCATCCTGGGATCGTGGTGGTTCTCGATGCTTCCCTGCTCAGCGCGGTCGACGTCACCAAGGGCGCTCCCGACGATGTCGTAGTGCTCGTGAACAGCGAGATGTCACCGGCCGAGCTGCGAAAGAGCCACGGGCTAAAACGCGGCCGTCTCTTCACCATCGCCGCCACCCGCATCGCCACCGAGACAATCAAACGCCCCATCCCCAACACACCGATGGTGGGGGCGCTGACGCGCATCACCGATCTGTTCCCCATCGAGAAAGTGGTGGAATTCCTGCGGTACGACTTTGGCAAGAAGTTCCCGCCCAAGGTGGTCGAAGGCAACATCTCGGCCATCATGCGCGCCTACGAGGAGGTCCAGAGCGAGTGAGCGCGGTCAAGAAGCGCAAGTGGGACGTCAGCGATATCGACACCTGGGGGCCCGACAAGCACCAGTTGGGGGCGACCATCCCCGTGTCCGGCAACTCCGAGGACTTCGAGACCGGTGGCTGGCGATCGCTGGTGCCGGCTATAGACTCGGCCAAGTGCAGCGGCTGCATGCTGTGCTACTTCTATTGCCCCGACGCCTCTATCATCATCAAGGACGGCAAAGCTGTGGGCGTCGATCTCAAGCACTGCAAAGGCTGCGGCATCTGCGCCAAGGAATGCCCGGCTGCTGCCATCAACATGACGATCGAAGAGAAGGAGTGACGCGGTGAGCGGGCAGACTACCGACACACTCGCCGTCACCGGCAACGAAGCCGTCGCGGAAGCCATGCGCCAGATCAATCCCGATGTTGTGTGCGCCTATCCCATCACTCCGCAGACCGAAGTGGTGCAGCTCTATGCCCAGATGGTGGCCGACGGCAAGGTGGACAGCGAGTTCGTCACGGTGGAGTCGGAGCACTCAGCCATGAGCGCCGTGATCGGGTCGGCGGCCGGTGGCGCACGCACCATGACGGCGACCTCGTCCCAGGGCTACGCCCTGATGTGGGAGCTTCTGTTCGTGGCTTCCAGCTACCGCCTGCCCATCGTCATGACAACAGTCAACCGCGCCCTCTCGGGCCCCATCAACATCCACTGCGACCACAGTGACACCATGGGCGGCCGGGACACAGGCTGGATCCAGATATACGGCGAGAACCACCAGCAGGCCTACGACAACTGCATACAATCCATCCGCATCGCGGAACACATGGACGTCCGTACGCCCACCATGCACATGTACGACGGCTACGTCATCAGTGGAGCCATCGGACCTCTCGTGATGCTCGAGGACAAGCAGGTGCAGGACTTCATCGGGCCGTACAAGGCCATCAACCCGCTGCTCGATGTCGAGCGACCCGTCACCGTGGGACCCTTTGACGGCCTGCACGGCTGGTACTTCGAGCACAAGGTCTCGCAGAACCGCGCCATGGAGCGGGCCTTCGGGGTGATCCAGGAGGTCGCGGACGAGTATGCGGAGCTTAGCGGCCGCCACTACGGACTGCTGGACCCCTACCGCCTCGAAGACGCCGAGATAGCCATCGTGGTAGTCGGCTCGACCGCCGGCACCACCCGCATGATGGTGGACAAGCTCCGGGCTAGGGGAGTCAAGGCCGGCATGGTGAGGGTGCGAGTGTTCCGTCCCTTCCCTGTTGCGGCTTTCGCCAAAGCGCTCGAGCACGTGAAGGTGGTGGGAGTCATGGATCGGGCCGACTCCTTCGGCGCTCAGGGCGGACCGGTCTTTCTGGAGATCCGAGCGGCTCTCTACGACAGTGAACCCCGGCCCCAGGTGCTGCCGTTCATCTACGGCCTGGGCGGACGGGACATCTATCCCGACAACATCGAGCAGGCGTTCGCCGTGCTCGAGCAAGCCGCACATGACAAGAAGCGGACCTCCACCGAGCGCCGCTATCTCAACCTGCGGGAGGACTGAGTTGGCAGCGACGAGTGGCGGCAACGGCAGTGGCGGCAAGGCACCCCGCAGCGTGGGGCCCAAGGGCTCGGCGCTCTACGAAGTCCTGAAGGGCATCGACTTCGAGCGCAGGCAACTGGTGGGCAAAGCGCCTCGACAGGGGCACTTCGACCTCGTCAGGGAGAAGGATGGCGGCTACCGCTGCTATTCTTGCACCCTCTGTGAGCGCATCTGCCCGGTGGATTGCATTGAACTTGAGTACTGCCCGGACTTCCCGGAGGAGCCCTTCGACCTAGCGGCTGCTCGAGCCGCCGCCCTAGCTACCCTGCCGGGAGAGAGCTGCGGGGCGGCATCGGCCTGCGTCATGGGCGAGGATCCGGCACAGTTCGTGCCAGAGATAGACATGAAATTGTTCGATTCCGTTGTCGCCGGCATCCGCTCCGGCTCAGGCTTGGTGGAGGCACTCCACGCTACCCAGGAGGCCTACGGCTACCTGCCCAGGGTGGCTCTGGAGGGCATCGCCGAGGAGATGCGCGTGCCGTTCTCCAGGGTCTACGGGGTGGCCAGTTTCTATGCCCAGTTCCGCCTTCGACCGGTAGGTAAGTACGTCATCGACGTCTGCATGGGCACCGCCTGCCACGTGGCCGGCGCGCCCCTGGTGGTGGAAGCGTTCAGCCAAGAACTTGAGATCCCCATCGGGGGTACCACGGCCGACGGCCTCTTCACTCTGCAGACGGTCAACTGTGTGGGCGCCTGTGCTCTCGCGCCGGTGGTGCGCCTGGGCAACGACGAGACCTTCGGCCGCGTGGGCCCCACCGAGGCCCGCAGACTGGTGCGCAGGCTGCGCAAGCAGGAGGTGGCCTCATGAGCACCGCCCCCAGCAGACCTGCCGGCGCCGCCAGACGCAGCCGAACGCGCCGCCAAGATCGACGCCGCGCTCAAGGCCGCGGCCGGGCAAGGATGCCTACCTGGCCGACGACGCCAAGACCGAGATCCGGCTCTGCGCCGGCACCGCCTGCCATGCCTCCGGCCGGGTGGCTCTGCGCAAAGCGGTGGAGAAGTCGCTGGCCGAGCGCGGGCTCACCGACAAGGTCAAGGTCGTCGAGACGGGTTGTCACGGCTTCTGCGAACAGGGGCCCATCGTCGTGCTCCGGCCGCGGGGCCTCTTCTACCCCCGGCTGAAGCCCGGGGACATCGACGAGATCATCGAGACGAGCGTTGTCGGCAAGGGCATCGTCGAGCGCCTGCTGTACAAGCATCCGGGCACCGGCGAGCCGCTGGCCCACGAGAAGGACATCCCCTTCTACGCCCTGCAGAAGCGCATAGTGCTCAGTCTCAACGGCAAGATCGACCCGTTTTCGCTGGACGACTATCTGGCCCACGGCGGGTATGCCGCGCTGGCCAAGGTGCTCAAGGCCGCCGATCCCGTTGCCGTCATCGACGAGATGGAGCGGAGCGGCCTGCGCGGACGCGGTGGCGCCGGCTTCCCCGCCGCCAAGAAGTGGCGCTCCTGCCGGGCCAACCCGGGCGAGAAGCACTACGTCATCTGCAATGCCGACGAGGGCGATCCCGGGGCCTTCATGGACCGGTCGGTGCTCGAAGGCAACCCTCATTCTGTGGTTGAGGGTATGATCATCGCCGCCTACGCCATCGGCGGCGGGTCCTCGCCGGCATGCGCGGGCATCGGCCCGGTTGACGGATACGTGTACGTGCGCCACGAGTACCCGTTCGCCGTGGAACGGCTGCGCCACGCTCTTGCCCAGGCCCGCGAACGCGGCCTGCTGGGCAAGGACATCCTGGGATCGGGGTTCGATTTCGACATCCGCATCAACCAGGGTGCCGGCGCGTTTGTCTGCGGCGAGTCCACGGCCCTCACCCTCTCCATCGAGGGGCAGCGGGGCATGCCGCGGGGCAAGCACATCCGCACCGCGGCCCACGGCCTGTGGGGCCAGCCCACCAATCTCAACAACGTGGAGACCTACGCCAACGTCCCGTGGATCATCAACCACGGCGCCGAGGAGTTCGCCTCTGTGGGCACCGCCACCAGCAAGGGCACCAAGATCTTCTCGCTCACCGGCAAGGTGGTCAACGGCGGCCTGATCGAGGTGCCCATGGGCGCCACTTTGCGGGAGGTCATCTTCGACATCGGCGGCGGGATGCTGCCGGGCCGTGAGTTCAAGGCCGTACAGCTGGGCGGGCCCTCCGGCGGCTGCCTGCCTGCGTCGCTGTTGGACGAGCCCATCGATTTCGAGAGCCTTGTGGCCGCCGGCTCCATGATGGGGTCGGGCGGCATGGTCGTGGTGGACGACACCACCTGCATGTTGGATTTCGCCAAGTTCTTCCTCCAGTTCACGGCGCAGGAGAGCTGCGGCAAGTGCGTGCCCTGCCGGGTGGGTTCGACCCGTATGTTGGAGATACTGGAACGCATCTGCGGTGGCGTCGCGCGCCCGGGCGACGTGGACCTATTGGGACGGCTGGCCGAGGACATAGCCGAGGGTTCGCTCTGCGCCCTCGGGGGAAGCGCGCCCAACCCGGTGCTCTCGATGCTTCGGTACTTCAGAGACGAGATGCTGGCCCACGTCGAGGAGCATCGCTGCCCGGCCAAGGTATGCCGGCCGCTCATCCGCTACACGATAGACAAGGAAGCTCTGTACGGGTTGCCGGGCCTGCTTCACCGCCTGCCCCTCGAACGCGGTCAGCGGCGAGCGCAAAGAGCCGCATCGTCATCGACCAGAAGCTCTGCATCAAATGTGACGCCTGCCGGCAGGCCTGTCGGTTCGACGCGGTGCGCGTCGAGACAGGGGTGCTCACGCCGGCCGGAGGGAGGCCCCGATGAGCGCGCCGAAAGTCAGCCCGGCGGGAAAGGCCAGCTCTACGACCGGCGCCGCGGTGAGCGTGAAGCTCACCATCGACGGCAAGACCGTAGCCGCCCACACCGGCGAGACCGTGCTCGAAGTCGCCCGCCGCGAAGGCATCGACATCCCAGCGCTCTGCCACATCGCCGACACGGCCGCCTGGGGAGGCCTGCCGCCTCTGCCTGGTGGAGGTGGAGGGAGTCGACAAGCTTCAAGCCGCCTGCACCACCTGGGCCGCCGACGGCCTGGTGGTCAAGACCGACACCCCACGGGTGCGTGCCCGCCGGGAGAGCTACCTCAAGATGTACCTCTCCGACCACAACGCCTACTGTGAGGCGCCGTGCTCGCACGCCTGCCCCACTCACATCGACATCCCCGGCTACCTGGCGGCGCTGGCCGCCGGCGACGTCGCCGGCGCGGCCGCCATCGTCCGGGCCGAGTTGCCCTTCCCGGGCATCCTGGGACGCATCTGCCCTCGCTACTGCGAGCCGGTGTGCCGTCGGGGCGAAGTTGACGAGCCCATCGCCATCTGCGCGCTGCACCGTTCCTTGGCGGACCACCCGGGAAGCGCCGCCGCGCGGCTCCACCGGGGGACCGACAGCGGCAAGCGGGTGGCCATCGTGGGAGCCGGCCCGGCAGGGTTGAGCGCCGCGTGGTTCCTGACCCGAAGGGGCATCAGGTCACCATCTACGACGCCGAGCCGAAGGCCGGCGGATCACTGCGCTATACCATCCCCGAGTTCAGGCTACCGGAGAGGGCGCTCGACGCCGAACTGCAGCCGCTCTGGGACGCGGGAGTCCGGTTCGTGGGCGGATCTGAGTTCGCAGGCGCGGGCGACCACGCCAACCTGCTGGACGCCGGGTTCGACGCCGTGGTCGTAGGCTCCGGCGTGCCGGCGGCGCGGCCCCGGCGGTGCGGCGCTGAGCGGCGCCTGAGCGGCGCCGAACTCCTCCGTCAGGCGCGCAAAGGCGAGGCCGTCCGCTTGGCCGGCAAGGTCTTGGTCACCGGCGACGGCGTCACCGCCGTCGACGCAGCCCGCACCGCCCTCCGTCTGGGCGCCTCTGAGGTCACCATCGCCACCGAGTACCAAGCCGACACCATGCCCGCGGGCAGCCGCGAAGTGGCCGCGGCTCTCGAAGAAGGAGTCAAGTTCGAGTTCGGCGCCCAAGTCCGACCGCGGTCGCGCGGAAGCTGCCGCGGCCGACGCCACCGTGATCGCGGCGACGCGACCCGCCGACCAAGGCGCAGCTCAAGGCCGACCGGTTCACAGGCCGCACGGCAAAGGACGGCGTCTTCGCCGCCGGCGACGTGACGGGCGCGCCCTACTCGGCCATCCACGCTGTAGGCAGCAGGCAAGCGCACGGCGCTGGCCGTCGACGCTTGGCTCCGAGGCCTGGACCTCGCGAAGCTGGAGACAGGAACTGACTGCGTATGCACGAGCGTGACCTACCTGGAGCAGCTGCACACCGCCGGTGAGCTGGGCGCGCTCGGACAGCGTCTGGCCGAGCGCGCGCCTGTGTGGCTCAAGATGGGGGCCACGGCCGAGCCCGCCGCCCGCGCTTCCATGCCAAAGGCGGCCAAGGCTTCGCGGCTCGCCGGCCTTGACGTCGAAGTCGAGAAGGGCCTCAGCCTCGCCGCCGCCCAGGAGGAAGCCGAAGCGTTGCCTGCAGTGCGTCTGCCCCAGCCTGGGGACCTGCGAACTGCAGAAGCTCGGAGTGGAATACGGCCTGACCAGCAACGAGCTGGTGGCCCCGGCCGCCCGGGTGCGAGTGGTCGAGCCTCAGTACGAGCATCCCTTCATCAGGCGCGCCATGGAGCGCTGCATATCTTGTGGCCGCTGCGTGCGTATCTGCCGGGACGTGGCAGGCCCCGCCTGCTACGACTTCACCGGGCGCGGATTCACCATGAACGTCGACACTCCCTACGGCGAAGCCCTGCAGCTGGCCGATTGCATCACTTGTGGCCGCTGTGTGACCGTCTGTCCCACCGGAGCGCTGACCTTCAACGAGCGCGCCCTGAGCTCCTTCAAGGTCGACGAGAGTCGCTGCATACTATGCAGAGAGTGCGTCGAGGTGTGCCCGGTGGATGCCCTCGAGGAGACCGACCACTTCGAAGAAGCGCGGCGGAGATGGCTTGAACTGGTGGCACAGGGCAGCCAACTGGCCGGCGGCCACCGCATGTGCGCCGGTTGCGGCGCCCCCGTCGTGGTACGCCAGGTGCTTATGGGCACCAGCGACCCGGTGGTGGTCAGCTCCGCCACAGGTTGCCTCGAAGTCAGCACCACCATCTACCCCTACACCTCCTGGAAGGGTAGCTTCATCCACACCGCCTTCGAGAACTCCGCCGCCACTCTGAGCGGAGTCGAGACGGCCTACAGGGCTCTCAAGAAGAAGGGCGCCATCGAGGACAACGTCAAGTTCATCGCCTTCGGCGGTGACGGCGGCACCTACGACATCGGCCTCCAGTCGCTCTCGGGAGCGATGGAGCGTGGCCACCGCATGCTCTACGTCTGCTACGACAACGGGGCCTACATGAACACAGGCTTCCAGCGCTCGGGGGCTACGCCCGTGGGTGCCTGGACCACCACCAGCCCGGTGGGCGCGGAGGAGACCGGCAAACTCCAGAATCGCAAGAACCTGACCGAGATCATGATCGCCCATGGACTCAAGTATGTAGCCCAGGCGTCTCCCCACGATCCGCGGGACCTGGTGCGGAAGGCCGCCAAGGCGCTCAGCGTGGATGGTCCCACCTTCCTCAACGTGCTCTCCCCCTGCCCTCGCGGCTGGCGTTCCGACGGAGCCGAGAGCATCGACCTCGCTCGGGAGGCGGTCAACACCTGCTACTGGCCGCTGTTCGAGTACGAGGAGGGCGAGTACCGGCTCACCTACCGGCCCCACTACAAGCTGCCCCTGGTGCCCTGGCTCAAGCGGCAGGGCCGCTTCTCCCACCTGTTCCAGCCGGGCTGCTGAGGACACCCTGAGGCTCATCGAGGCCTATGTGGACGAAGAGTGGGAGAAGCTCCTGCGCAAGTGCGGCGAGCCTACTGAGGCCGATTGGCAGGCGCACCTGCAGGTGAACGGCTGCCTACTGCGCTAATCTGTCATCCATGATGGATGGCATCGTGATACGTACTCCTCGCGAAGAGGAGTTCCATGCGATCTGGGAGATCGCGTGCGTAGCGTTCTGCGCGCAGCCGACCCAAGAGGACGAGGAAGCTCACCGCCTGGGCTTCCCGTTCGGGCGCGCCCTCTGTGCCTACGAGGCAGGCAAGATGGTGGCTACGTCGACGGTCTACACGCAGGAATTGACGGTGCCTGGACACGTGGCAGTCCCCATAGGAGGCCTGTCGTGGATCACCACTCTCCCGACGCATCGGCGCCGGGGTCTCATGCAACAGCTGGTGGCGGCCTCCCTCGCCGACATGGCCGATCGAGGAGAGATAGTGTCGGGATTGAGCGCTTCGGAGGGCACCATCTACGGGCGCTTCGGCTACGGTCCGGCGACGAGCGTCATGAGCTTCAGCGTAGACCGCCCTCACGCCGCCTTTTCCGGACCCACCGCCGACCCCGCCAGCAACAGACTGACACTCTTGGACCCATCTGAAGCCGCGTCCCGCCTGCCGGCGATCTACGACAGCGTCCGACTCGCGCAGGCGGGCTCCGTCAGCCGGCCCCCGGGCTGGTGGAGAGGGCACTTGGCCGACCCGCCCGGGGACAGGGGGGGCTTCAGCCGCATGCTTCACGTGATGCATGAGACGTTGCCGGGAAACCCTGATGGATACGTCAGCTACGGTTTCAAAGAAGAATGGGAGGACTCCACCGCCCTTAACGCCGCGAGGGTTGTCGAGCTTGTCGCCGCCGATTCCCACGCGTATCGAGCACTCTGGGACTACGTCCTCAACACCGACCTTTGCCAGACCGCGATCTGCGGGAGAGGCCGCGTCGACGAGCCCTTGCGCTGGCTCCTCGCCGACCCCAGGCGGTTCAGAGTGAGTGCCCTCAGCGACTTCCTATGGCTTAGGCTCCTCGATCTGCCTCGAGCCTTGGCCGCGCGCGCTTACCGCGCGGAAGACAACCTCGTGCTCGAGGTGCGCGAGAGCTTCCCGAGCCCACGCGTCAGTCGCCTGCTCCTCAGAACTGGGCCGGCCGACGCCCCCGGCGCAGAGTGCGCCCCCACCAGGCGCCCAGCCGACCTCAGTCTCGAGACCGGCTCGCTTGCGGCCGCGTACCTGGGAGGAGTCAGTTGGTCGACGCTAGCAGCGGCCGGACGCGTGAGTGAAATCACAGATGGGGCCGTCAGACGGGCGGACGCGCTGTTCGCCACCGATATCGCCCCCTTCTGCGCCACCGAGTTCTAGCCTGAACGTGCCCAACGACGGCCGCATACATCCACACCATGCGCACCGCCTGGAAGATCCCCGGCGCCTCGAGACCCAGGTGAGCGAGCTGGACCTGGCACGCTTCCTCGGCCTGCGCGGGGATGAGCGCCTGCTCGACCTCGGCAGCGGGACTGGCTTCTACACCGACCGCATGGCCGCGCTCACCACGGGGACGGTCTACGCTGTGGAGCTTCAGCCCGAGATGAACGAACGCTACCTGCGGCGAGGCCTGCCGGCCAACGTCCGCTTGGTTCCGGGTGACATGACGGCGCTGCCGGTCGAGTCCGCGGGAGCGAGGCTGGGCGCCGCAGGTGCCTCGCTCAAGCCCGCCAGCGTGGATGTGGCCTGCACCATCGCCGTCTGGCACGAGGTGGAGGGCAAGGTCGATTTGCCCGGACTGGCAAA
The DNA here is from genome assembly GCA_963784835.1 of uncultured Actinomycetes bacterium. Taxonomy (GTDB): domain Bacteria; phylum Actinomycetota; class Thermoleophilia; order RBG-16-64-13; family RBG-16-64-13; genus RBG-16-64-13. Next base: position 127,169 of record CAWASM010000001.1, read on the forward strand.
GGTCTTGCGGCCCGGGGGCAGGCTGGTGATCATCGACTGGCGCAAAGACGCGGAATCATGGGAGAGCGGACCGCCGCCTGGCATCCGCTTCACGAAGGAAGAGGTGGCGCAGGAACTCGCCCCCTGCTTCTCACTCGTCTCGGCCGAGAATCTCGGCCGGTTCATGTTCGCCGTCGTGGCACGACGCAAGGAACCCGCCGCACGTTGAGCGACCCGCGGAGCGACGCGAGCTAGTCCTCGTCGCCGAGTTTCGCGCCTCCGGCGCCGTCACTCCTCGCCGCTCAGGTCGACCGTCCGCTCCCGCTTCAGACGCCCACGACGCCGCTTCTCCTCCAACCGCTTGTGATCGAGGGCTTGAGGCACGTTCACCGGCACCCGCTCGGGAGTCTCGATGAGGGCCTCGCGCAGCAGCCGGGCGAACCGCTGGACCGCGGCCTCCCGATTCGCCAGTTGCGTACGGTGGCGCTGCGAGACCACCCGCAGCACGCCTTCCCGGTTGATACGCCCCGTGAGTCGCTCGTGTAACAACAGCCGCTGCTGCTCGGACAGGCTCGGGCGAACCTTCGACATCGAACAGCAAGGTGACGCGGGTGTTCACCTTGTTGACGTTCTGCCCGCCCGGCCCACCGCTCCGAGAAGTGGTGAAGCGTCAGTTCCCCCTCGGGGATCTCCAGGTCTTCCATGATGTGGATCATCGTCAGCTCTCCACCGGTTCATCGTGCCGCGTCGCCTGCCGGCGCCCGCCGGGCCGTTTCGTCGGCCGTCTAGTCCCGCTCGGGGGTCTGGAGGATGCAATGACCGGCGATGGCCTCCAGGCCGTGCGCTTCGCAATAGGCGAGGGCCTCATCGGATTCGGCCCCGGGCTGGAACCACACATATTTGATGCCGGCGGCGGCCGCCTCCTTGACCACCTCTTCCCCAAACTTGGGAGGCACCACGACCAGATACCCGTTCCACCCCTGCCGGCAGCGCGCCCAGGTTCGGGTAGCAGGCCTCCCCCTCTACCTCGCCGGCCCTCGGGTTGACCGGATACACCCGCTTGCCACGGCGCTGCAGCTCGCGGAAGGTGATGTTTCCGAACTTGCTGCGGTCCGCTGAAGCACCCACCACCGCCCAGCATTGCCCCCGGACGAAGGCGTCCAGACGTTCCTTACTGACCATCTGCGACCTCCATGCTCTCATCCCTGAGGGACGCCACAAGCGCGCCAGTCAACTCGCTGATCGATCCAAGCACCACATCCGCCCTGCCGAGGGCCTCCGCCGACGGTGGGAACTGACCATTGGGAATGGCGATGACCGCCAGACCCGCCGCAAAAGCGGCTTGGATGCCGTTGGAGGAGTCTTCTACCGCCGCAGCGTTCCGCGGAGCGACGCCCAAGCGGACACACGCCTCCAGGTAGACGTCGGGCGCCGGCTTGCCGCGCCCTACCTCGTCCGAAGAAAGAACGCACTCGAAACACCCCCGTAGCCCGGCCAGTTCAAGCGCGGACTCGATCAGCTCCAGAGGCGACGACGAGGCCACTCCCAGCCGGTAGGCCGCCGCTAAGCCGGTCACCGCCTCCACCGCCCCGGGGATGAGGGGCAACTCCCGGGCGTACTCCTCCCTCAGGGCCCCGATGATGCCGTCGTATATCTCCTGGTCGGAAAGGTGCACTCCGTTGACCTCGCGCATGGAGATCGCCCACTCCATCGAGTTGGCTCCCATCACGCCCCGCTGATCGCCCTCCTTCCAGTGGCCGCCGTGTGCCACCGCGAAGTCGTGGCGCACGCGGTCCCACAGGAATTCGGTCTCGATGATGATGCCATCGAGATCGAAGACCACGGTGTCGATGCTCACGGCTGCACCTGTGATCCAAGCGTCACCTGACACGCGCCCAGACCGGCGTATCCAGACGGGTCGCACGTGAGCACGATGATCTGCAACCCCCGCGACGCGCCCAAATCCAACATACGCTGCAGCGCCCCCACCCGCTCCGGGTCGGAATTGACAAAAGCGTCGTCGAAGACTAGGGGCAGCGACCCGTCATGGTCGACCGCCAGAAGCTCCGCGATAGCCAGCCGAACGGCCGCGGCCACCTGCTCGCGGGCGCCGAAGCTCAAGTCACCGAACGCTTCGGCTCCCGTCTTGCCCGCCCGAGCCAGGCGCACCCCGCTGAAGTGATTGTCCTTCAACGACACTGTGACCTTGGCTCCGGGTCCGAACACGCACTGAAGATAGGAGTCTATCTTGTCGGCAAGGGGCCTCGAGAACCTGTCGGCCAGCATACGCTGCTCCTCTTGGAATAGGTCGTCCACAAGAGCAATAGCCCTGGCCTTGCGCTCCACCACGGTCAGATGCTCTCGAGCTGCATCCAGCCTCGCCTCGGCCTGCGACAAAGCAGCGTTGATGTCTTCGGCGCCATCCGATCTAAGAGTGAAATGGCTGACGGCCAAGCTCTTTTCAGCTTGCTGGCGCTGGTCGTCGGTCTCCCGCCAAGCCCGCTGCAATCGCTCGCTGTCGGTTTCCAGAAGCCTGGGCTGCAGTGCTTCCAGAGCCTCGCGCGTCTGCAACAGCTCGCGTTCCAGCCCATCCCTGGCACCGCGTGCCTCTCGGAGCGCCTTGGCGCGGGCCTCGTCGCTGCCGTGATTCTGCACCAGCCATTCCACCTGGGCGGAGAACTCCGTGTGTTTCTTCCGCTCCTCTTCGAGAGACTCGCGAGCCTGATTGCGCTCGCTCTCGCGCTCGGTGGCCCGTTCACGTAGTGACTCGAGCGCAGTCCGAAGGGAGCGCTCCTCGGATCCGGCCGCTTCCAGCGCCGCCTGCTCGCGCGCGAGCAGCGCCTCCGCCTGCGTAAGCGTCTCCGGCGACTCCGTGTAGGCCACCTGCACGCGCCTCCGCTCGATATCGGCGGTGACGGCCGTGCACTCCGCTTTGGCCTCGTTGCACAGGAGGACTAGGTCCGCGGCCTTCCACTGCCGCAGTTCGGCTTCTTTCACCAGTGCCCTCGAATGCAGATCGGCCCTCCGAGCAGACGCCTCCGCCGCCGCCGAGATGGACTCAAGTCCGTACCCGTCCAGAGCCTGCCGCAGGCTCCTATCCAGAGTGCGCACTTCCTCCCGCGCCCGAGTGAGACCGTCTCCCCCGCCAGGGTGGATGCGGATGCGCACCGCGTCACCCACCAACACTTCAGTCGTGTCCGACACGGTCTGACGCTGCCCTGCGGACAAAAGCGCTTCGCCCACCTGGACAGTTCGATCGGTCGCCACCACTTCCACCTCGGCAGCCATGGCCTTCAAGGCAGCTGAAGCCTGCGCGGCCCGACTCTGCAGCGCCTGCAGCGCCTCCAGGCCCGCCTGATCTATGGCAACGAGAGAGGCCACCTGAGCCCGGATGGCGTCCAGCTCTTTCTGCAGGCCCTGCACGCGCTCGAGCCGGCCTGCGAGTTCCGCGCGCCGGGCCTCGTGTTTGAACTGAGCCACGTGGGCTTCGGCCAGCCCAGCCCTCAACTGAGCTTCGCGGACCCTTTCCACAGCTTCGTCATAGGCCCGCTGAGCATCTCCCAGGCCACCTCGAGCATCCGCCAGCTCGGACTCCAGCAGCCTCTGCTTCTCTTCCAAGGGTTCAAGCGCCTGCTGCGCGGCAGCCTTGGCCTCGCGTAGCGCCGCAACGTTCTTCTCGATGCCCTCCAGGCTTGTCGACTTGTCCAGCGCCGAGGCCAGCGTATGTGTCTGGGCCTCCTCCGCGCGTCGAAGCATGCCGACCTCGCTGAGCTTCCGTTCCACCTCCTGCCGCTCACGCTGGATGCCCTCCAAACCGGAGGCCGCGCGCTTGATGGCTGCTGCCGCCTGCTCGTGGGCCTCCGCGGCGTGACGCAGTCTATCCACACGCTCCGCCGCCGTGGACCTGGACGTCTCTGCCTGCGCTACCTCAGCCTGCGCCTGCCCCAGTTCGGAGTTCTTCAGAGCAGCGCCGGCGGCGGACTTGCCGAAGATCTGGCTCCGGTTCTGGGAGAAGAAGGAGGCCACCCTGTCATCAAGCTCAGACTGCATAGCGACAGCGCCCCCGACCTGTTGCAGCCGCCTCAGAAGGCCGGCCTGCTGGGCCTCTACGCTATCCGAGAGATCTTCGCCACCTTCGCCCTGCCAGACCCATAGATGGGCCCATTGCTTCCTGAGCCGATCCAAGACGCCTTTGCCACCGCCGACCTCGTCCACTCCGAGCAAACGCGCCAAGCGGACTTCGGCCTCCTCCCCTTGCCAAGTCTGGCCGCCCAGTTGGGTGAGCCGCGCCGCGCCGGTCTGACCGCTGAAGCGTTTGACCAACTCGTACTCAGCCCCCCGGGCTTCAAAGCGCACCTCCACCTCTGGGCGCTGCGGGAACAGAGTGGAAGTCATGCTCTCTTGCGCCTCGCCCGTGACCGTCGCCTTCAGAAAGAGAGCCCGATGTACAGCCTCCACCAAGGTGCTCTTGCCACATTCGTTAGGACCTCCGACGAGAGTGCGGGCTCCGTCGAACTGGATGGTCACATCTCCATGCAGCCGGTAGTTGCGCACCGTAGCTGAGAGCAGCCTCATCGCCCACGCTCCTGCGCGCAGGCGGCATGGAGCTCGCGCAGAGCGACGCGCGCCACAGCGGCCACCTCGCTCTCGCCAGACGCCTGCTCCACCAGCCTTGCCGCGACGAGGGAGATGAGCGGGTCGCTGCCGCCGGCGACAAGAGCCTCGATCTCCTGCGCCGTGGGCGCCACACGCGTGAGGTCCACCATCTTGAGCCGCAAGAGACGAGCTTCCAGCGACTCACGCATCCGCTCCAGCCGGCCGGCTGCCTCCATGCCAAGCGACCCAGTGAGCGACAGCCGCAGCAGGTCCTCATTGGCTCGCTGCCCTACCAGCGCCGTCAGCCGGCTCTCCAGTTCCCCAAGAGCCAGATCGTCGGCGAGGTCGAAGGAGAGCTCCGTCCAGTTGAGCCTTCCGGTGCGGACTTTGGTCACCTGAGGAGATTCTCCGCGCCTCACTTCCACCAACAGCACGTTGCCGGACTCGTAGTCGCTCCCCTTGGGGAAGTGGTCCGGCTCGGGCGCGCCGGGATACCAGGCCTTGGAGCCGATCTGCTTGGTACCGTGCCAGTCGCCCATGGCGACGTAGTCGATCTCCGCCTGCGGCAGGCGGCTCAGATCGATCAGGTTGGCGGACGACCCGTCTTCGCCCTCGTCGTCCCCGCCGCCGCCGAAGGTCTGCGTGCTGCCGTGGGCCAGCACGACGCGAGGCTTGCCGACAGGCAGCGTAGCGTAGACACCGGCAGGCCGCAGCCACTCGGTGGTGTCGCCGACAACGGTGCGCCGCAGCAGTGGGCAGGGAAGGATCACGGCGCCCTCAAGCTCGTAGGGCGCGGCTTCGAGCAAGATGACCAAGTTCGTCGCCAAGGCCGCCCGCTCGCGCAAGAAGAAGTCCTGCTCCCAGACGCTCCCGGGACCCGCATGGTCGTGATTGCCGGGGATGACCACCACGGGCAATCCCACTGCCCCGATGGCGCTGCAGGTAGCCGAAACCGTGGCCTTGTCGGCGCTGGTGGAATCGAACAGATCGCCCGCCACCAAGACGGCCTCCGCGCCGTTCTCCCTCGCCACCAAGCCGATGCGCTTGATCGCGTCGACGCGCGCCTGCTGAACGAGAGAGCGCTTGTGCGGGTCACCGATCCTGGCAAAGGGCTTGCCTATCTGCCAATCTGCTGTATGGACGAACTTCATACGCCTCCCGCCGGGCTACCGCCGCACCCCACTAGTATAGAGGCGCGGCCGGACAGAATTCGCAGCCGTCGCCGCCCCGGCATTCGAGCTCTAGTCGAGCCGACCTGCAGTGATAAGCACGGTGAAGAAGACGAGGCCGCCTACTCCCAGCAAGAGCAGCGCCGAGGCTAGGCAGCTCTCGACCAGATAGCCACGCCTGAACCGAGCCAGCGCCAAGACGATTCCCGAGAAGACCACGGCCAGGGCGCCCAGCACCACAAGCAACAGAACGTCAGCAAGGTCACCACGCCCCGGCAGCCAAGCAGCAAAAAGAAACACCCCGAGCATGACCGAGTGGGCGGCGGTCGCCACTCCCCGCCGCGGTGCGCGCATGACCTCCGAGGACCCGGTCATCCGGATCACTCGCGCAAGAAGAAGAACGACACAGAGGATGGCGACCGCACGACCGAGCCAGGTGAACGTGGCATATAGGCCATGCCGCTGGTCGGTCCATGGGATGTAGTATGGCGCCAGGTGCCGATGGACGAGCAACCAGAGACTCGCGAAAGCGATGGCCGTGACAGTCGCCGCGAACAGACGCCCGAGAAGAACCACGCGACGATTACGCGCCGATGCAAGACTTCCGAGATTCGTCATGCGCAGCTCCCCCTCACCGAACAGAAAGCAGCCTGTTCAAAGGTAGCACGAGTGGCCTAGGTCGCTCCTTGGGTGCAAGTAAGGAAGCGGGGCGTTCCGGGGCCAAGCTGGGTCAGATGGTCCGCCTGCCCGCGTGTGCGCCTGGAGTCTCCTGTTGACACATAGGGTCGCGACCGATAGTGTCAGCGTATGAGATCCACGTCCCTGTAGCCTTGGGGATCACGATGGCGGAAGGGGACCGGCGGAGTGAAGTTGGGGATCCGATCCAGCCCAGTAGTCCCGATTCTCACAGTAATGATGCCTGCATGCCGCTGCAGCGTGACGAATCGGGCGCGCGGGCATGAGCGGCTGCGCCCGCCTCAGCCTCGTCACCCAAGGGTCAGGCGGCCAGCCGTAGCCTTGACGGCGATTCTAGCCGTCCTCGCGTTCGCGGGCGGCGCAGAGGGCTGCACACCGTCAAACGAACCGGGGCACTCAACCACCATTGTCATCAGCGGTCAGAGCGTCTACGCGGGTTGGGGTGAAACCGCGACATTTGCAGATGACATACGGATGGTGGCCTATGCGCCGAAGGTGGACCCTCGGGCGACGCCCGTGTATCCAGGCGACATAGTGCTCTACTGCATGGTCGATATCACAAACGGGGGAAGCAGCCCGCTCAAGTACGATCTGGCCCGCTTTGGTCTCTATGCGAAGGATAAGACCTGTCCTGGCGGCCTCAATGGCAAGCTGACCACGGTGAGCGAGCCTCCGCTCGCTTCGGGGACGCTGGCGCCAGGGGAGACAGTCCAGGGAGCGGTCCCGTTTGAACTGCCCGAGGACCAGGTCCCGACTATCCAGCAACTGTTCTTCCACTGTCATTCGAGAGTGGAGGTACCCGGCGGGCTCAACGACATCGGATGGAGCGTGTACTGGTCCGACGATCAGTGAGACCCATCTAGCGCCCCCCTTACAGCAAGGCATCCCGCCGCCCGCGTCTCTGACAGGAGTCTGCCCGCCCGACCCGGCGTCCGTCCGCGAAGCAAGACGCGCACGGGTTGTACGCGCGCGGAGCGGATGGATGTCGGGTCGGGCGATTCACTTCAGGTACAGACGCGGGCGCCGGGGCATGCCGGGCGGAGCGGGCACTTGCGCCGGGTGCTAGAATCTTGAAGAAAGGGGTTCAGGCGTGATCGACTGGGACGCGAAAATCGCTGGTGAAGGCTTAAGCTTCGACGACATCCTCCTCATCCCGGCAGAATCCGGGGTCCTCCCCAAAGAAACCGATGTCCGGACGCAACTCACCTCCAAGATCAGCCTCAACATCCCCCTGCTCTCGGCAGCCATGGACACTGTTTCCGAGACACGCGCTTGCCATCGCGCTGGCGCGGGAGGGCGGCCTCACCATCATCCACAAGAACCAGCCGGTAGACCGGCAGGCGGAGATGGTGCGCAAGGTGAAGAGGAGCGAGGCCGGCATGATCGTCGACCCTATCACCCTGCCCCCCACAGCCACTTTCGGCGATGCCGAGCAGCTCATGAACGAGTACCGCATCTCCGGCGTTCCCGTCGTCCATCCCGACGGCAAGCTGGTCGGCATCGTCACCAACCGTGATACCCGTTTCGAGACCGACCACTCCCGGCTGATCAAAGACCTCATGACCTCCAAGAATCTGGTCACCGTGCCGGTAGGCACCAACCTCGACCAGGCCAAGGAGCAGTTCAAGATCCACAAGATCGAGAAGCTTCTCGTGGTCGACGACGACTACATCCTTCGCGGACTCATCACCATCAAAGACATCATGAAGATCATCGAGTTCCCCAACGCCTGCAAAGACAGCCTGGGCCGCCTGCGGGTGGGCGCCGCTGTGGGTGTGTCCAAGGACACCGCCGAGCGGGTCGCGGCGCTGGTTGAGGCCCAGGCCGACATCATCTGCATCGACACGGCTCACGGCCACTCCAAGGGCGTGCTTGACGCGATCGCCGCCATCCGTGAGCAGTACCCCGACGTGGAGATCATGGCCGGCAACGTCGCCACCGCTGCCGGCGCCAAGGCGCTCATCGAACGGGGAGTCGACAGCATCAAGGTGGGCATCGGCCCCGGCTCCATCTGCACCACGCGAGTGGTCACCGGGTGTGGCGTACCGCAGATCACCGCGGTGTCGGCCTGCGCGGCCGAAGCCTACAAGCACGGCATACCGGTGGTGGCCGACGGTGGCGTCCGCTACTCGGGCGACATCGTCAAAGCCCTGGCCTCAGGAGCCCACAGCGTCATGATCGGCTCGCTCTTCGCAGGCACCAACGAGAGCCCAGGCGAGCGCATCCTCTGGGAGGGCCGCAGCTACAAAGCCTACCGAGCCATGGGTTCGGTGGGAGCGATGAGCGTGGGCCACAGCGCCGACCGGTACTTCCAGGAAGATCAGAAGAAGATGGTGCCCGAAGGCATCGAGGGCATGGTGCCTCACAAGGGCCCGCTCTCCGACATGGTCTTCCAGTTGATCGGCGGCCTGCGGGCTGGCATGGGCTACACCGGCGCGGCGACCCTGGAAGAACTGCACAAGAAGGCGCGCTTCATGCGCATCTCGCCGGCCGGGCTGGCCGAGAGCCACCCGCACGACGTGACCATCACCAAGGAAGCGCCCAACTACGAGCGTAGGTTGCCCTTCTCGTAGCGACCGAGGGGTTCGCGCGCCGGCCGTTTATGGGGGCCGGACCGGCGTGCGCGACGAAAGAGGTGAGAGAAAGGCGACTGTGAGGCAGCAAGGCCAGCGCGACCACGGCGAAACCCCGCTCCCTGCCCCTTGGGATGCCGCCATACCTCTCTGGCGAAGCTCCGTGGTGGTCCGACAGGTGTTCATGGTGCTGGCCATAGCCACCGGGATAGTGTGGCTCTTTATGATCATTCTCACAGCTGCGGAGGGCGACCTCGATGCCACCACCTTCTGGTCGTTCAGCAGGATCGTGCTCCTCATCTTGGGTGGCCTACTGCTGCTGGCGTTCTTCGTGATGGCGGTGCTTTACCGACGCTACGAATACCGCTTCACCCTCGACGAACAGGGTGTCTCGGCCTCCACCATCGGCGGAACCAGAAAGAAGAACGCGGTGATCAACGCGCTCCTCGTTCTGAGCGGGCGCCCGTCGGCCATGGGAGCGGGGATGCTGGCCGGCTCCAGGCAGGACCAGCGCGTACGCTGGAAAGACGCGAATGCATTCCGGGTGGACACGAGGCGCCGCCAGATCGCACTCAGAAGGGGGCGGCGCACCCTCATGCTGATCCAGTGCACGCAGGAGAACTTGGAGATCGTCCGTCAGGTAGTCGAAGAGAGAGCGGCGGCCGGGACACAGGCAGGGCGAGCGCGTCCGCAGGGGTAACCTAGCGCAGAACGCCGTCCCTCATCTGAAGGATCCTGTGAGTGTCTGCCGCGATCTCCCGATTGTGCGTCGCGATCAACATGGTCACGCCCTGGGAGTCGCACAGATGGATCAGGTAGTCGAGGATCGCCTTCCCCGTTTCGGTATCGACACTTCCTGTGGGCTCATCGGCGAGAATGATGGAGGGGTCGTTCACCAGCGCTCTGGCTATCGCCGCCCTCTGTCGTTCCCCACCTGAGACTTTGGTTGGAAGAAAATCCATCCGATCGGCGAGCCCCACTCTCACAAGCGTTTCCGTCGCCTTCTTCCGCATCGCCCTCTTCGAGATCCCAAGGGAGTACATGGGTAGCTCCGTATTCTCCAAGAGGCTCATGCTGGGAATCAGGTGGTGGAATTGGAAAATGAATCCCACCGTTTTCGCTCGGAATCGGTTGAGAGGCGCGTAGGTTCTGACGCTCCTGCCATCGATCAGGATCTCTCCGGATGTAGGAGTGTCGAGCGTTCCCACCAGATTGAGCAAAGTGCTTTTCCCACACCCGGAGGGGCCCATGATGGAAACGACTTCTCCCCTCTTGACCTCGAAGGAGATGCCGTTCAACGCCTTCACCAGGCCGCCGTCGTAGTGTTTGATCAGGTCCCTAACAACGATCATGGCAAACCCGCGGACAGGCATCGTTGTACGCAAACCTTTCGAGGATCATGCCCTTCAACTCCCGGCCCATGTACGGCTCACTCGACGCTAGGTTGGTGTCTTCCTCGGGATCTCGGACAAGGTCATACAGTTCGCAGATGCCGGACGGTAGATCAAGGATGAGCTTGTGCCCCTCGAAGACAACGGACATCGACCTCCCGTACGAGTCGCCCTTGGCGGCGCACGAAACCCTGCTGACAGAGAACTTGGGTTTGGCACTTCCGCACTCGCCCAACATGGCTCCCGCGAGGGATTCACCGCGCATGTGCCGAGGGCTCTCGAATCCAAGAAGATCAAGTATCGTGGGCGCAATATCCACTTGCTCGGCGCTCTTCTTGACTCTTCTTCCCGGCTGACCGTTTGGCACGCGCACTATCAAAGGGATATGCAGGAGAGGGTTGTACAAGAGAGGTCCGCCGTGGCCCTGATACCCCTTTTCGAACATCTCCCCATGGTCGGATGTCACGATGATCATCGAGTTGCTGAAAAGGCCTCTCCTTCTTACTGATTCAAGAAAGCCGCCGAACTTGTGATCAATGCCCAGGATATGCTCGTCATAGCGACCTCTTAACATGTCGACCGCATGCTGTGACGCCTCTGGATAGAACCGGTTGAAATAGGGCTTCTGGCTGCCAACGACGTCGAACACCTTCTCCTTCACGAAGGTACCCCTGAAGGGCATGGAGGGAAGATAGGGTTCGTGGGGTGGATAGATGTGAAGCCATAGAAAGAAAGGCTCGCAGACTGAATCCAGGACTGCCAATGTCTTGCGAAAGGTGGCATCCAGGGATGTGGTCACTCCGGATATGCTCCTCTCCCTAAGGGGCCCTGCCATCATTTTGCTCATCCAGCCGTGGCCGACTTTCCCAAGCGAATTGAGCCATAGATACCCGGCAGTCGACCCAATGACTGCCGCGGTCCTGTAGCCGTTGCTCTCCAAGACATCACCCAGGTCTTCGGCTCTCTTCCTGCTGGTCAGCAGAGAACTCCACCTATCGTAGCCGTGCTCCATCGGATATCTGCCGGTAATGATGCTTGCAATGCTAGGTATGCTGGAGTTGGAATTGGCATGCATGTTGTCGAACACGTAGCTCTCGGCCGCAAAGCTATCGATGAACGGGGTTGTGTTCCTCCGGTATCCGTAGAGAGACATCTCCTTTGCCGACAGCGAATCAAAGGTGACCAAGATGACATTGGGCGTGTGAGGCTGCTGATGGGCGTCATTCATGGCGTAGCGCTTCCGCCGGCAGGAGCCGGGTGGAGAGGAAGGCGGGATATAGAGAACTCACAAGCCCAAGAAGCAGAGAAATGCCCATGGTAAGCAGAATGGTGCGGGGTATGCCCGAAACAGATGCCCATAGCAGGAGGCCTGAGGAATGCACGAATTGAAGGCCCCAGAGAAGAGCCAGGCCCATCAGGTTGCCCAAGAGGCCCCCTACGAAGCAGATGATAAGTGATTCCCAGATGATCGTTCGCATGATCCTAGATCGACTCCAGCCGATTGCCATCAAAACGCCTATCTCCTTTGTCCTCTCGGAGACAGCCATGACGAGGGTGTTCATCACAACAATACAGCTGCTGATAAGCGCGATGATGGAAATGGCCCAAGCTGCAGTGTCCACGGTCTGTATCAACGAGATCTGGCCCACGAAGTCCCCGCCGCGCATGGCCGACAGCTCCGGGAAACGGGCCTCGATCCGGTCCGCGGCATCTGTGACAGATACACCGTGGCTTCAGGCGGACCAAGGCCAGGTTGATGAACCCATCTCTATTGAGGATCCTTTGAGCATCCCTGATGTCTAGGATAGCGGCGCTATCGAGCATCTTGCTGCCACTCGCAAAGATCCCCGTGACGACATACTCTTCCTGCTCAGACAGAGAGAGTCGGTCGCCCACACGATATTTGGCCGCCTTGGAAGCCATCTGGCCCAGCAGGATCTCATGCTTTCCCACTTCCAGCATTCTTCCTTCAAGAATGCCCACTCCCCCTGCAAACGCTTCATCCGGCGCGATGCCGACTATGATGAAGTAGGAACTCCAGGGGGTCTTGACCGCGCCGATGACCAATGAGGAAACACTTTCTATTCCCTCGATACTGGATAGAGCGTCGTAGTCGGCATACGATATTTTCGAGCCGTACAGGCTTGGAGCGCCCTTGGACTGCACCGTAAGGTCTATCTGGTAGCTTTGGATGGTGTCCTGTATCTGGCTCTTGAGACCTTCGCTCACGGAGGTCAGGGAAGAAAGGATCATTATCCCGACCGCGGCACCCAGAGCAGTCAGGAGACTCCTTGTCCGTTTGCGGGCGATGTTTCGAAGCGCGAGCATCAGCAATGGAGGCACCCGCTATGGCCGCGGTGTTTCGGCCCGTCCGCTCTCGTGCTGCGCATTCCTGAGTGCCCCTCATTGGCTCGCTTGTCCATGGCCGAAGGTTGATGAGTTCGGCTGGCAACCATTATGCGGTCGACGCAAGTCCATTACCATACGCCACGGCGTCTTCGTATCGCCGGCTTCAACTGCCCGCATGCAGCAAGGCGGCTCCGCGCGCCGACTGAGGCTGCCCTCCCGCCGCAGATGCGCAGCCTGGGCTAGTGCCCGTGGTACGCGAGGGTCTGCGCCAGCACCTGCTCCACCTCGGCCGCGGCCCGATCGTCGATCTCCAGACGCTCCAGTTCGGCTAGGGGGTTGGCGAGCAGCACCCGCAGCGTCGCCAGAGCACCCGCGCTGAGGGGGAAGCACGACGCCCCTCCCGTGTTCGCGCACGAGTCGCACACCATGCCGCCCAGGCTGGGGGAGAAGCCATAGAGCGACTCTTCGCCGCCGCAGCCGGCGCAGTGAGACACCTCCGGTGCGTAGCCGAGCAGGGTCAAGAGCTTGAGCCGGGTGGCCAACACCACCCCGGCCGCCGTCGAAGGGTCAGGGCTGTCGGCCAGGCGGGCGATGCCGCGCACCAGCAGGTTGAAGGCAGGCGCACTCCCCTCCTCGGCGGGGAACAGGTGCCGGATGGCCGCGAAAAGCCGCGCCCCCTCCTCCATGCGGAAAAGCTCGTCACGCACGCCCTGGAAGGTGCGGAGCGTATCCACGCCGACCACGGTGTAGAGAGTGCCCCTCCCGGAGTGAAGACTGGCTCGTACAAGACTGAACGGTTCCAGCCGGCCCCCGGTCTTGGACTTGGTGCGCCGTACCCCTTTGGCGATCGCGCCGAGGCGGCCGCGATCACGCGTGTACAGGGTGATGATGCGGTCGGCCTCCTTGAAACGCATGGAGCCGATCACCAGGGCCTCAGTGGTGAAGAAATGGGAGCTCATTTCAGCGCCTCACCAGTCGCTCGCCATTGGCCCGCCCGCGGGCTCCGCTGGCGCCGCCCCAGGGCCGGCCGTCAGACTCTGTCGGAGGAGAACTCCTTGATGATGTCCACCGCGTGCGACGTGCCGATGCGGGCCGCCCCGGCGTTGATCATGAGCTCGGCGTCTTCGGCGGTGTTGATGCCTCCGGACGCGTCCACCCCCACGCTTTCGGGCAGGAGGTCGCGGAACAACTCCACGTCTTTGGCGGTGGCGCCGCCAGGAGCGAAGCCGGTAGAGGTCTTGATGAAGTCGGCCCCCGAGTCCTCCACGATCTTACAGACAAGGCGCTTGAGCTTCTCGTCGAGGTAGTAGGCCTCCACGTTGGCCTTCACCAACACCAAGCCCCGCCCGGTGTTGACGCTGGTCATGCGCACAGTGCGCACCACGCTGCGCAACTCGTCGCGTACATAGCGGAAGTCACCGGAGAGCATGGCCGCGGTGTTCAAGACAACGTCGATCTCGTCGGCCCCGAGCGCCACCGCCTGCTCAGCACCGACGATCTTGGTGCGTTGCGAATCGGCTCCAAGCGGATAGGAGACTACGGTGCCCACCTTGACGTCGTAGCCCTGCAGCAGTTGCCGGGCGACAGGGACGCAGTATGGCAACACGCAGATCGAGGCAAAATGGTAAGAGATAGCGTCGCGGCAGAGAGCCTCAACAGCCGTAGTGGTGCTGGTGGCTTCGAGAAGCGTGCTATCGATGGTCTTGGCTAGTTCTTCTACCCTCACGGCCTACTGGACCTCCTTCGTAGGCTTTCTATCATACACTGCCCTGCAAGCCCTCCCCGCGGCCTGCCAACAGGCTGCTGAAGAATGGCGTTTCGCCGCCAGAGCGCGATGGGCACGCGCTAGACAAGGACGCAAGGAGCGGCAATAGCAGCGCTATTGCCGCGACCGAGGACGAAGGATCGGGCTGCCCAGCGCGCGCTGGTGGCCGGGACTCCGTTCTTCAGCAGCCTGCTAGGTGCCAGCGCAGGATATGCCGGTCTTCGCCCTCGCCGTAGAAGGCGGGCACGAACGACTCTTCCACGAACCCCGTGCTCCGGTAGAGTTGCAGGGCGCGCCGGTTATTCGGGGCCACCGTAAGCACGAAACCAGCGCCGCCCATCCGCCCGATCTCATCCGCCAAAGCCAGCAGAAACGCCCTGCCGAGGCCGCGGCCCTGCCAATGTGGCCGGATGTAGATGCCCACAACGTAGAAGAACCCGGGTTCGTCGAACATCCGGAGCAATTGGCAGCCGCCCACCATCTCGTCGCCCACCTGCGCCAGATATACCCCGCCGGCCTGAGA
The DNA here is from genome assembly GCA_963784835.1 of uncultured Actinomycetes bacterium. Lineage (GTDB taxonomy): Bacteria > Actinomycetota > Thermoleophilia > RBG-16-64-13 > RBG-16-64-13 > RBG-16-64-13. Next base: position 142,210 of record CAWASM010000001.1, read on the forward strand.
CATAACCGCCAGGTCGTATGTCCTCAGGCCGGTAGACCCAAAAGCCTCCAGATCGTACGTCTCCAGAGTCACAAGCAGGTCATGGTCCGGCCGAGACACTCTGGAGATGGTGAGACTCATTCGGCCGCTACGCCAACTGGAAGATCAGCGTGGTGGCTAGGACCCCCAGCAAGGCCCCCAGTAGGACCTCCAGCCACGAATGGATGCCGGTCTCCACGCGGGTCTGGGCCACCAAGGCCGCCATCGCGAGCACGATGAGACTCACGAGAAGGCCCTCCCTGGTCTTCCCGATGACAAAGGTCACCACCGTCCAGCCCGCGAAGGCAAGGGCGGCGTGACCGGAGGGGAGACCGCCGGAGAGAGGTGTCCCCTTTCTGCGGGTGGCTTTGATGGCGATGACCGCGGCTAACACCACGGCTAGGGCGACGATCGTCAAATGGATGGGCGACTGACGGATGGCGGAGAGCACGCGAAGTGATCTGCCTGTCAGCCGGTCGGCCAACACAAGATATGCCACCGCCAGAGCGTTAACGGCGGCGATCAGAACGGCGCCGGCAGCCATGTCCTTTGCCGCCTTCGCCCGCGGGTCGAAGCGATCGGTGAGCAGATCCACCACTGCCTCCACCGCACTGTTGATCATCTCCATCACCAAGACGAACGTGATGGCCACTAGGATGACGACCATTTCCAGCCGGGTAACGTCTAGAAGGATGCTGGCAACCAAGACTCCCACGGCGACAGCCAGGTGGATGCGCATGTTGCGCTGATGCCTGACGGCGACGACCAAGCCCTGGAAGGCGTGGTTGAAGCTCTGCAGCAAGGTGGTCCGGCCCAGAGTTCGGTGTACCAGGTCGTCCGCTCTGCGCGCCCGGGCCAAGTCCTGCGGCGTCCTTTTTGTCCAGCGGCGCACAGGTCAGCCCCCCATTCCCACGGCTACCGCCAGCACCGATTCTTCCATCTCGAGCAGAAGCTCCTGCTCGCGCCGGCGCATCTCACCGTGGTCGGTCTCATGGTCGTACCCCACCAGATGGAGGACGCCGTGCACTATTGTCCAAGCAAGCCTACGGCCTGGATCGTCGCCCTCCTCTTCCGAGTATCGGCGCACAACGGCCGGGCACACGGCTATCTCACCGGCCGGGAACCCTTCCTCCTCGCCGGGCCAGGCAGACAGGGCGGATGCGGCGGACCAGGCGCCGGCATCGCCGGCATAGCAGAACGAGAGGACGTCGGTCGGCCCAGTGATACCCCGGTAGCGCCTGTTCAACAGGGCGATGGCCTCCTCATCGACGAACGCGACGACCACCGCTGCCCCCACGCCCTCAGCCTCCAGGGTGGCCCTCACGAGCCAAGCGACCGGAGCCTCGAGTGCCCCAAGTCCGGGAGAAGTGACCACCTCCACTTCCGGTCCCACTACTCATCACCCTGCGCGTCTTTCGTTCCGGGATAGTGCACCCGGTGCCCCAGCAGCCCCAGCAGACTGGTGTCGAACGACTCGGTGAGCTTGCGCAGATCGCTCTGGGTAAGAGCCGATTCGTCCAACTGCCCATCCTGGACCCTCTGCCTGATGATCTCTTGGATGATCCCCTGGATCTTGCGCCGCGTGGGGTTCTCAAGGGCGCGCACGGCCGCCTCGACACCGTCGGCGAGCATGACGATGGCCGCCTCTTTCGATCGGGGCTTCTCGCTCTCGTAGCGGTAGCTCTCCTCGTAGACCGGCTCCTTCGAGTTCTCCAGCGCCTTGTGGTAGAAGAAGCTGAGCACTGAGGTGCCGTGATGCTGTTTGATGATATCCACCACAGGTTGCGGCAGGCCGTAGATCGTGGCCAAGTCCTCACCGTCACGTACGTGTGCGGTGATGGCCAGCTTGGAGAGGTTGGGACTCAGCGTATCGTGTGGGTTGCCCACGTAGATCTGGTTCTCAACAAAGTACTCTGGACGAACTGTCTTGCCGATGTCGTGGTAGTAGGCGCCCACCCGCGCCAGCGACGAGTTCGCCCCGATTGCCTGAGCGCCGGCTTCGGCCAGGTTGCCCATCATGATGCTGTGATTGTAGGTGCCCGGAGCCACCTGCAGGAGCTTCTTGAGCAGCGGATGGGCGGGGTCGGCCAGTTCGAGCAGCCGCAGCGGAGTCGTCAGATTGAGAACGCTTTCCAGCAAGAGCAGCAGCAGAACGGTCAGGACGCCCACCAAGAAGCCGTTTCCGAATCCCCAGACAGATGCGCGCAAAGCCTGTCCCAAGCTGGCCTCGGTGAAGATCTCGACGGTGAAGATGGTATACGCCGACGCAAACATCGCCACGAGAGCAGCCCCAAGCAGAGCCGCGCGCTTGGTGACCTTGGACACGAGATACAACGACAGAGCGCCCGCCAGCAGAGCCGTCAACGTGTAGCGCATGTCGAAATCGGTGAGCAACCCGATGTTGAGCGAGGCCAGCACAACCATCAGAAGCGCGCTGCGCGCGTTCAAGATGACGGTAACCACCATACCCATCGCGGCGACGGGGATGAGGTACGCCGAGAGAGGGTGGATCATGAGCAGTCGAGCGATGACCGCACCCCCCAGCAGCAGGAACACCAGGGCCATGAGCATGACGTTGCCGTATTCGGGAGTCTTCGTGACCATGTTGAACCGATAGAGCAGGCGCGAGAACACCGCCACCTCGAGCAGGATGACTAGGAAGACGCCCAGCCACACCTTCCACCCATGCCGGGTGCTGGTGAGGCCCAGCGCCTCGAGCGCCAGCATCTGCTGGGCCGTCACCGGTTCGCCCTCACGCACGACGAGCTCGCCCTCGGCGATGGAGAGCATCACCGGTGCGACGCCCCGCATGACATTCTCCCGGCGGATCTGTGTCTGCTCAGCGTCCTCCACCTGGTTGGGCCGCATGTAGGCAGCCACGACCTCGTACACGGCGTCCGCGGCAACTTGCGACACGGCAAGCTGATCGGCGATAGACCGCAATCGCGCCAATGAGTCATCGCGGGGGCCCGCGGTGATGGGGCCGGCAAATAGGGTCGTCAGAGCGCCCAAGATCTGGTCACGCAGCAGTTCGTATGAGCCGGCCCCCGCGGCAAGTAAGTATCGAAGCGTGGCGGCCGAGATCGTGGAGGGCGCTACCTGGGTCAACTCGGCCAGAGCGACTGAGACATCCTCTGCCTCTGATACCTCCTGCCTCAACGTCTCAACCTCCTGCAAGAAGACGTCGAGTTCGGCAGACGCGGCGGGAAGCGCTCCGGGGTCAGGTAGGTAGACCGGCTCCACCAGCTTTGCCACCCTCGCTCTTGCCTCGTCGGTGGCCGCCTTGTCAATAACGGTGACGGGGCTGTCGGCCGTGACGGACCTAGGTGCCGGGACCCCTTCAGAGAAGCCCCCCAGCGCGGGGATATAGACGGAGCATATGACGGCGGTAAGCCCGACTACCAAGCACGCCAGTAGAACAAGTTCGAACTTGAGAGCACTGCGGCTGTTCACCCACTCTCGAAAGTGGGCAAGACGGCTACGCAGGCGGAAACGGCTCCAGTCCATGAGTCACCTACCTGCCGTCACTCGCCTGGGACGGCGGCGCTGTGGCCCCGGCGTTGCCGGTCGGCTGCGCCCCTGGAAGTGGGTCGCCTGACCGGCTGAGGCTGCTCCGCGTGGAGTTTGTACGCGGAAACGATGTCCTGCACCAGCTTGTGGCGCACGACATCCTGGCTGTCGAAATACACGAAGGAGATGTCGGGGATGCCCGCGAGTACCTCGCGCACGTTCACCAGCCCCGAATGCTGACCGCGGGGAAGGTCGATCTGGGTGATATCGCCGGTGACGATCATCTTGGCACCGAAGCCCAGCCGGGTGAGGAACATCTTCATCTGCTCGGGACTGGTGTTCTGAGCTTCGTCCAAGATTATCAGCGAGTCGTTCAGAGTGCGCCCGCGCATGTAGGCCAGAGGGGCGACTTCGATGGTGCCCCGCGCCAGGTGATCGGTGAGACGCTCGGTGTCCATCATGTCGTACAGGGCATCAAAGAGGGGGCGCAAATAAGGGTCGACCTTCTCCATCAACCCTCCGGGAAGGAAGCCGAGCTTCTCGCCCGCCTCCACAGCCGGCCGGGTGAGGATGATGCGGGCCACCTCGCCCGAGAGCAGAGCCGCCGTAGCCATGGCCATGGCCAGGTAGGTCTTGCCGGTGCCGGCGGGCCCGATGCCAAACGTGATGGTGTTGGCCCTGATGGCGTCCACGTAGGCCTTCTGGTTAACGGTCTTGGGCCGGATACGCCTGCCTCGGTGCTCCAGGATGACGTCGCTGACGATGCCGCTCAGATCCCGGGTCCAGTCTGTACCACCGCCACTCAGCGAGGCGGCTAGTTCCAGCGTGGAACGGTCCAGCCCCTGGCCCGACTGCAGAAGGGCCAGCAGTTCGTCCACCAAGGCCTCTCCCCGTTCCACCTCCGCGGCGGTGCCGTCCAGAGTCAACTGATTGCCCCGCAGGCTGATGTCACACGCAAGCAGGCCCTCCAAGGTCCGCAGATGCGCGTCGTGCTCCCCCACCAAGAGCGCCGCCAGATGGTTGTCCAGATCGATCTGCTTGGTGCGCTCAGCAGAGCTCAGGGCAGACGCTCCTTGACCAGGCGCGCCGCAAGCTTGCCGTCCACCCGTACACCCCCCTCAGCCATGACAGTCGCCATGACCTTGCCCATCTCCCTGACAGAGGATGCTCCAGTCTGGCCGACCACCCTGTCGATCAGCGCCGACAGCTCAGCCTCGTCCATCTGCTTGGGCAGCAACTCCTGGACGATGCCCGCGGCGAATTCCTCGTGAATTGCCAGATCCTCACGACCACCTGCCCGGAAGGCCTCTATGGATTCCTCCCGCCGCTTGAGCTCCCGGCGCAACACGGCCAACTCTGCGTTCTGGTCCAGCTCCTGCCGCGCCTGCTTCGCCTCCTTCTGCAGTTCGCACACCACCATGCGAAGCGCGCCTACGCGCTCCTTGTCGCCGGCCTTCAGCGCCGCTTTCACAGATTCCTGCAGTTCAGAAAGGATGCTCACCGAAAGTCTCCTAGATCCTCGCCACCTAGTATGTGGAAATGGAGGTGCATGACCTCCTGGCCGGCGTCGGCGCCCACGTTGGTAAGGGTCCGATAGCCACTGTCCTTGATGCCCGACCGCTGGGCGACCCGCACGATGAACTGCAGGAGCGCATGGCCCCGGCATCCGTCCTCGCCTTCCAGGTCGTTAAGCGAGGTCACATGCTCCCGAGGCACTACTAGGATGTGCTGGGGAGCTTTGGGGTGGAGGTCGCGAAAGGCGACGAAATCAGCGTCTTCCATGACCACGTCACTGGGGATTTCCCCCTTGGCGATCCTACAGAATATGCAGTCGTCCATGGCGGCTGATTATACTACCAATCCCGCAGCAACAGACGCGCGGCGGCCACTGCTACCGGCCCCGCGGTCTCCGTCCTCAGTATGCTCCGGCCCAGCCGGACCGCCCCTGCTCCCGCGGCCGCGAACTGCTCGAGTTCGGCCGCGCTCCAGCCGCCTTCCGGGCCCACCCAGAGGGCGACTCCTGCCTCTTCCCAGCGACTCTGCCCCCCGGGAGCGCCCTTCCAGGCACCATCCGGCCCGAGCCACTCCCACAGATCCGCCGAAGCGGTGGGTTTCAACACAAGCGAAAACGTATCCCGGCCTGCCAGCATCTCCAAGGCTTGCCCGACGGAATCCGCCATCTCGACTTCCGGCACCTCCACCTGCTTGCTCTGCTTGGCCGCCTCCAGGATGATCCGCTGCCGGCGCTCAAGGCGGTCGGGACGGGCTTGCTCGGTCCGGTGAGGCGAGCCCGCAGTCTGCACCAAGATGAAGAAGGTCGCCCCCACCTCGGTGGCCTTCTCGAGGACATGATCGAGCAGCGCGGGGCGGATGAGCGCTTGGACCAAGCCCACCCGGATGCGATAGCCGCCTCCGGCGGCCGCCCCCTCAAGTCTCGTCGTGAGCTTGAGGCTCACAGGACTCTGGTCGGAACTCACCGTGGCCGCGTAAACGGCGGCCCCCACCACCACCTCGCACCGGTCTCCCCATGACAGCCTCAGCACCCGCAGAGCGTGGTGAGAGTCCTTCTCGTCCAAGGTCCACTCGGTGCCAGACAGATCGGCGCCCGGCTCGGAGCCCGGCACGGCCGAGGCGCCCTCCGCTGAAGAGGCCCCGGGCGGGCAGACGAAGAAGCGAGGGCAGAAACCGGACACCCGGCCGGCCTACTTCGGGGCAGAAGCGCTGGAGATCAGGTGCTCCACAGCCTGCAGCCCCTCGTCCACGTTGGTGGTCTGGGGATCGTCGGGCGCCACCACATCGGGCGTGATGCCTTTGGCGTTTATGTCGCGGCCTTTGGGGGTCAGATAGACGGCCGTGGTGACCTTGATAGCTCCGCCGTTGCTGAGCGGCTCCAGAGTCTGCACAAGCCCCTTGCCGAAGGTGGTCTCGCCCACCAGGGTGGCCCGGCCGTAGTCTTGGAGTGCTCCCGACACGATCTCGGAGGCACTGGCGGTGTACTTGTCCACCAGCACGTACAGGGGCACGTCGGCGAAGGCGTCTCCCTCCGCGCTGAGAACGTCCTTGGAGGAGTGGAGGCCTTCGGTGCTGACGATCGGCCCCTTTGCGATGAAGATGCTGGCCACGTCAATAGCTGAAGTCAGCAGCCCTCCCCCGTTGCCCCGCAGGTCGAGGATGATGGCGTCCACGTGGTCGGTCTGCACGGCGGTGGTCACCTCGGCCCTCAGATCGCCGGCGGACGCCTCAGCAAACTGGTACAGAGAGATCAGCGCAACCTTCTTGCCGTCGACAGTGAGGGTCTTCCTGTCGGTGCTGGGGATCGTTATCTCTTTGCGCGTGAGCGTGTAGTCCGTGGTCTCTCCCCCGGCGGTGAGAGCAGACAGGTCCACAGTGGGATCGCCCGAATTCCCGGCGGCCTGCGCGTCCGGACTGGTGGTATCGGTGCTGCTCGGAGGGGAGGTGGTGGAGGTGGTGGTAGTGGAGGTGACTGCCGGACGCCACATCTTGAGGACTACCGTGGTGTCCGCGGGGCCCTTCATATCACCTACCACTTGATCTAGGGTGCGGCCCTCCGAGGACATTCCATCCACGGCCAGGACCACGTCATCCTTCTGTATGCCCGCCGCCTCCGCCGGCGACCCTTTGAAGACAGAGGCCGCCGTGACTAGGTGGTCCTTGAAGACCACAACGATCCCCACACCGCTGTAGGACCCCGACGTCATCTCCCGCCACGAGACATACTCCTCCGGGTCCATGTAGACGGTGTAGGGGTCCTCCAGCCCGGCCAGCATGCCGTCTATGGCGCCCACCTTCAAGACCTTGGGATCGATCTCCTTGTAGTATGACTGCTCCAGCTTGTCCAAGACCTCCTGCTGAAGCCCGTAGTCGGATCCTTCAGAGAACCCGACGCCGAAGACGTCGCGCACCGTACCCCCGATCTGGGGGTCCATGCCCAGGAGAAAACCGGCGAACACCAAGAGGACGGCGATCAGCAGCGACCACGCCGTCAAGAAAGTCCTAGTACCGCGACGCATATCCGGCACGGTCACGTCCTAGGTCTTCAGGAAGCGTCGTAGGCCAATGGCCGAGCCGATGGCGCCTATGACTACTCCCACGGCCAACAGGGCCAAGGTGACCGAGATGAAGGGCACCGAGTCCAGGGAAACGTCGAGGAACAGGATGCTTTCTTTCAGCTTGCCGGCAAGATAGCTGTTCAGAACCAGAAGCGCCGCCGCAGCCAGCAGAGCACCGAAGAAGCCCACCGTGACTCCTTCGATCAGGAAGGGCCAGCGGATGAACCAGTTGGTCGCCCCCACCAGCTTCATGATCTCGACCTCCCGCTTGCGCGCGAAAATGGAGAGGCGGATGGTGTTGGAGATGAGCAGGATGGCCACTATTCCCAAGAGCACTATGAAGATGAGCATGAAGTTGCGGGCACCCGACGTGATGGTGAACAGCTTGTCGGCCGTCTCCTTGCCGAACTTCACTTCGTCGATGATCTTGCTTTCCGAGTCTTCGGCCTCGATCTTGCGTGCCACGGCGTCGACGGTCTTCGGATCGACCAGCGCGACCTCTAGGGACGCCGGCAGGGGGTTGGAGGTCAGATTCTCGAACCACTCAGGATGGTCCTTGTACCTCTCCTTGAAGTTCACAAGAGCCTGCTCTTTGCTGACGAACTCGCAGGTCTTGACCTCGGGCCAGCTGTTGATCTCTGTTTGCAGGGCGAGGATCTCTTCCGTATCCGGATCGGGCTTGGTCTTGAAGTAGACGGTGATCTCCACCTTCTTCTCCACCTGCTTCATCAGGGTGTCGGACGTGAAGACGAAGACCAAGACTCCCCCAACACTAGCAAGGAGAGAAAGACAGTGACGAGGGCCGCGATCGTCATGAAGAAGTTGCGCCTGAGAGACCCGAAAGCCTCCTTGAAGAAGAAGCTAATCTTCCCCATAGCCGCCTCGCTTCTGGTCGCGCACTACCTTGCCCTCATCGAGCGCTATCACGCGCCGGCGCATACGGTCGACCATCTCTCGGTCGTGGGTGGCCATGACCACCGTCGTGCCGGTCTTGTTGATGCGGTAGAGCAACTGCATGATGCCCAGTGAAGTCTCGGGATCGAGGTTCCCCGTAGGCTCGTCGGCTATCAGCAGGGGCGGATGGTTCACGAACGCCCGGGCGATGGACACCCGCTGCTGCTCGCCACCCGATAGCTCGGTCGGAAGGCTACCCGCCTTATGGCCAAGGCCCACGAGCGAAAGCATCTCGGCCGCTTTCTTCTTGGAAGCGCTGTTGGCGCTGCCGGTGACGACCAGAGCGTACATGACGTTCTCAAAGGCGGTCTTGTTGGCAAGCAACTTGAAGTCCTGGAACACGCAGCCGATGTTGCGCCGCAGATAGGGCACCTTCCACCTCCGCAGGGTGGCCAGGTCACGACCGCCAACGCTGATGCGACCCCTGTCGGGCTCTATCTCGCGGATGAGCAGACGAATGAAGGTGGACTTGCCCGAGCCGGACGGTCCGACCAGAAAGACGAATTCACCCTTCTCGATGTGCAGACTGACCTTCTCCAAGCCGACCGTGCTCGGGGGGTAGATCTTGGTTACGTCCTCGAAAATAATCACGGGCTACCTACAACCTCCGTGTTAGGGCTTCTAGCCAGTATTCTGCAGGGCTCCAAGAAAGCCTGCCGCCTTGTGAGGGGAACGTCGCGCTCCGACCACCTAGGTCGTACGCACGCCCGATTTGCCTGTCGATCTCTGCCACACGTACTCTCGGATGAACTCGTCTATGGCGCCGTCGAGGACCGCCTCGACATTGCCCTTCTCGTAGTTGGTGCGATGATCCTTGACCAGAGTGTATGGAGCCAGAACATACGAGCGGATCTGGCTGCCCCAGGCGATCTCTTTGTGTTCGCCCTTCTCCCTGGCCATCTCCTGCTCTCGCTTCTCGTGCTCGAGCAGCAGCAGCTTGCCGCGCAGCATGCGCATAGCTGTTTCCTTGTTCTGCAGCTGCGAGCGCTCGTTCTGGCACTGGACCACCGTCTTGCTGGGAATGTGAGTGATCCTGACGGCCGAGTCGGTCTTGTTGACGTGCTGGCCGCCGGCTCCCTGGGAGCGATACGTCTCGATGCGCAGTTCCTTGTCGTCGATCTCCAGTTCCACCTCGCCGTCGATGAGCGGGGTGATATCCACCGACGCGAACGAGGTGTGCCGTCTGGCCGCCGAATCGAACGGGGACATACGCACCAGCCGGTGCACCCCTCGTTCGGTGGAGAGAAGGCCGTAGGCATTATCGCCGTGCACCGTGAAGGTGGCGCTCTTGATGCCGGCCTCGTCGCCCTCGCTGGCCTCGTTCATCTCCACAGTGAAGCCCCTCCTCTGAGACCAGCGCAGATACATGCGGAGCAACATCTCCGCCCAGTCTTGGCTCTCGGTGCCCCCCGCGCCGGGATGGATGCTGACGATGGCGTCGCCCGCGTCGAACTCCCCGGTGAACAGGCGTTGCTCTTCAAGTTGTTCAAGAATGCGGCCGGCTTCCGCCGACAGCCGCACTACCTCGTCCTCAAGCTCCGGCGGCATCTGGTCGCCGTCACCATCTTCGGCGGCCATCTCCAGCACCGTCTCCAAGTCGCCCATCTGCGCGGCCAGGTTGTCATAGACCTCCAGACGGCCCTTCAACCGACTGTAGCGAGTGCCTACCTCCTGAGCGTGACTCTGGTCATCCCAGTAGTCAGGGGCGCGCATCGCCTCCTCGAGGGTGGCGATATCGGCTTTCAGCTTGGCGGGGTCAAAGATAGTCCCTTGCCCACGTGAACCTATCGCGGAGAACCACCATCAAGTCACGGTATTCGGCAAGGGACGGAGTCTGCTTATCTGTCTTCTCAGCCATGTGAGGGGGGATTATACACGCGGCGCGCACTCGGCGACCAAGTCACGCCGGTGAGGCGAGGCGCTACGGGAACGACTAGGCCTCCCCTACGCCCAGGGCCGCGAGGAACGCGTAGAAGAGCCTCGCCGCGCCCATGCTCTGGACCCAGACTTCAAAGACACGAGTCCGACCCGAACGTGTGGAAATACCGAGGTAGGCCATGACGTCGTACCTGTACACCACTGAGACACTGACCTCGTCCCGGGGCCAGCGCTCGACCTCCCCCAGGATCTCGTACTTGGACCACTTGGGAACGCATTGGAAGGCGTGGACCCACCTCGAGTCGACGGCAATGAGAAGAGGGGTCGGAAGAGGGTCTAGATCGACCCCCAGCCCTATTCCGCCGGTAAGCTTCCTCAATGTGCCAGCCGGCAGATCTGAGCTGGTGGGACCATCGAGATTGCAGGTGATTGCGGCTACGACCTCTCCTTCACTGAACGGCTGCGCGGCGCACGCCATCTTTGCCACCCGCCGCGCCGTCATGCCTATTCACGTTTCGCCCTCCCGGTCGCCTTCAAGACTGACGACGAAGTATCGCGCCGCCCGGTGCGAACTCGGCGGCCAAGCTCTCCAAAGTGGAGGTCCACCCCGGCGCCCAGCGGCCCGTTTCGCAGCGACCCGCGCCGCCAGGATGCGTCGGTACGCGCGAGACAAGGACGCAGGGAGCTCCCGTAGCATCGCTACGGGAGCGACTGAGGACGAAGTATCGCGCCGCCTGACGCAGACTCGGCGGCCAAGGGTCGCGGCGAAACGGGGTGCTAGGCGCCGCAGCAGTTCTTGTACTTCTTGCCGCTCCCGCACGGGCAGGGTTCGTTGCGGCCGATCTTGGTGACGTGACGCGGGGCCACCACCGTGCGGGTGGCCTGTTGGGCCGCCTCGTAGGCCTGGCCGGAGCTGTCGGCCATCTGGCCGGTGCGGACCGCGGCAGCGCCCGCCGCGGCGAAGTTCTGAGCCAAGCCGGCGTCGCCCCCGCCCGAGTAGGCCAGGCTCCGTCCGGACCCAGTCTGCTTCGGCTGGTCTTCCTTGACGATCTCCAGGTGATAGAGATAACGGACGAAATCCGACTGGATGGACTCCATCATCTCCTGGAACATGTTGAAGCCCTCGTTCTTGTAGGCCACCAGGGGATCGATCTGGGCCAGCGCCCGCAACCCGATGCCTTCGCGCAAGTAGTCCATCTCATAAAGGTGGTCGCGCCACTTCGAGTCGATGGTGCGCAGTAGCACCCAGTTCTCCATGGCCCGCATGGTGTCGCTCCCAAAGCGCGCCTCTCTGTCCTCGAAGATCTTTACCGCATCTTCGATCACCAGGTCGGCCACTTCCTCGGGGTCAAGCTCCTCGGCGTTGCCCAAGCTCGACGAAGTGAGGCTGGTGGGGAAGAAGGTGCGCAATATGGTGAGCATCTCCTCCAGGTCCCACTCCTCGGAGAAGCGAGAGGCCCCGGTGAACAGAGCCACCTGCCCGCGTAGCACCCGCTCGATGATTTCGAGGACGTCCTCGCGCAGGTCGTCGCCACCCAGGATGCGCTGGCGCTGGCCGTAGATGACCTCGCGCTGCAGGTTCATGACGTCGTCGTACTCGAGCACCCGCTTGCGGATCTGGAAGTTCTGGTCTTCCACCTTCTTCTGAGCGCTCTCGACCGAGCGTGAGATCAGGCCGTGCTCGATGGGGGTGTCCTCGTCGATGCCCAGCCTGTCCATGAGCCGATGGATGCGGTCGCCGCCGAAAATGCGTAGCAGATCGTCTTCGAGGGAGATCACGAAGAGACTCGCCCCCGGGTCACCCTGGCGGCCGGACCGCCCGCGGAGCTGGTTGTCCACCCGGCGGGCCTCGTGCCGCTCGGTGCCGAGGACGAACAAGCCGCCGGCCTCGACCACGCCGTCTCCCAGCTTGATGTCGGTACCCCGACCGGCCATGTTGGTGGCGATGGTGATGGCCGCCGCCTGCCCGGCGTCGGCGATGATGGTTGCCTCTCGGGCATGGTGCTTGGCGTTGAGTACTTCGTGGGGGATGCCCCGCCGCTTGAGTAGTTCCGAGAGCTTCTCCGACTTCTCCACCGAGATGGTGCCCACCAGCACGGGCTGCTTGCGCTCGTAGCACTCGGCGATCTTGTCTGCCGCAGCCCTGAACTTGGCTTTCTCGGTCTTGTAGATGAGGTCGTTGCCATCGGCCCGGATCATGGGCTCGTTGGTGGGGATCTCCACCACATCCATCTTGTAGATCTCCCGGAACTCATCGGCTTCGGTGGACGCCGTGCCGGTCATGCCCGCGATCTTTTCGTAGAGGCGGAAGTAGTTCTGCAGGGTGATGGTGGCGAGCGTCTGGTTCTCTTCTTTGATCTTGACGCCCTCGCGAGCCTCGATGGCCTGGTGAAGGCCTTCGGAGTACCGTCTGCCTTCCAGTATGCGGCCGGTGAACTCGTCGATGATCTTCACCTCGCCGTCCTGCACGAGATAATCCACGTCACGCTTGAACAGTGCCGCCGCCCGAAGGGCCTGCATGAGGTGGTTGACCAGCTGGCCGGAAAGGTCTTCGTAGATGTTCTCGATGCCCAGTTCTTTCTCTACCCGGGCCAGTCCGCTCTCGGTGATGGCGACGGTGCGCTTCTTCTCGTCGACCTCGTAGTCATAGTCTTCCCCCTCGCCCGAGGTCAGCCGGCGCGCAATACGCGCGAAGTCGTAGTAGGTCTTGGCAGCGCGCTCGCCCGGGCCGGAGATGATGAGCGGGGTCCTCGCCTCATCGATGAGGATGGAGTCCACTTCGTCGACGATGCAGTAGTAGTGGCCCCGTTGCACCTGCTGCTCAGACCGCAGTACCATGTTGTCGCGCAGATAGTCGAAGCCGAACTCGGTGTTGGTGCCGTAGGTTATGTCGGCCTTGTATGCATCGCGGCGCGCTTCGGTTTCCATGTTGTTCTGCAGAGAGGCCACAGTGAGCCCCAGGAATTCGTACACCGGGCCCATCCAGGCGGCATCGCGGCCGGCCAAGTAGTCGTTGACGGTGACCAAGTGGACGCCGCGCCCCGTTAGCGCGTTCAGGTAGACCGGCATGGTGGCGACCAGAGTCTTGCCTTCGCCCGTCTTCATCTCGGCGATGGAACCCCGGTGCAAAGCGACGGCGCCCATGACCTGAACGTCGAAAGGCCGCATGCCCGTGGCTCGCCGGGCCGCCTCCCTGGCGGCCGCGAAGGCTTCGGGCAGTAGATCGTCCAGCGTCTCCCCGTCTTCCAGCCGGCGCTTGAACTCCGCCGTCTTGGCACGCAGAGCCTCGTCGGAAAGAGCGGAGATTTCAGGCTCCCAGGCGCAAACCTGGGCGACCAAGCCCTCGAGGACCCTGATCTTCTTGCCCTCACCAAAGTGAAGGACTTTGTCAACGACATTGATCATTGCTCGCGCCTACCCCTTCTAGCGCTCAGCCTCTATGAGGCCGTAGTTGCCGTCCCGACGGCGATAGACCACCGCGGTCTCATTGGTCTCAGAGCTCGTGAACACGTAGAAATCATGTCCCACCAACTCCAGCTGGAGGGCCGCTTCCTCGGGGGTCATGGGCTTGATCATGAAGTGCTTCGTCTTGACTATGAGGGGAAGCTCGGACTCCTCTTCGACCTCCTCGTGATCTTCGAGAAGCAAGAAGCCCTCTGAGGCCAGGGCCTCTTTCGGCGCCCCCTGATGGTGAGAGGCGATCTTGCCGCGGTACTTCTTCACCTGACGCTCGAGCTTGGCGAAGACCAAGTCGATGGAGGCATGCATGTCGGGCGAGGCTTCCTTTGCCCTTATCACCGGGCCCTTGGTGAAGATGGTGGCTTCCACCACCTGGTTGTCGGAGATGCTTGGATTCTTCTCGGTCCACAACTCGACTTCACAGCGGGAGCCGTTGGCCAGGTACTTGCCCAACTTCCCCATCTTCTCCTCGGCATAGGCGCTGATCGCATCGGTTAGAACCAGGTTCCTGCCTTTGACCGTGAGATTCACGCTTGCACCGCTCCTTGACTAGTCATGCGACCTTGGATAGAAAGACAGCTGCGGCCGGCCACTGCGCCGACGCGCTCAGACCATGAGAGAAGCAAATGATACCCCCTTCAGTCGTGTCTTTCAGTCGTGCCCGATACCGCCCGAGAGAACGTGAACACGTGCACTGGTATCCCGATACCCGATACCAACACTGAAGACACCTCCCGGGCTGTCGCTCCCGTGGTGTAGACGTCATCCACCAGCACAACGGCAGCGGTCTCCCGTGGCAGCAGCGACACCGCGGCTTTGTCCAACTCGAACGCGCCGGCCAGGTTGGCCTGGCGGCCGGCCCGATCCAGACCCTTCTGGTGTTTGGTAGTCCTGGTCTTCCGCACCAAGGCCGCCCGTGGCAACGGATGTGGTCCCCCGGCCAGAGCCCGAGCGAGCACCTCCGCTTGGTTGTACCCGCGCCGCCGTTGAGCGGCTCGATGACACGGCACCCACGTGACCACCAATCCGTCGCGGGGGCCGCCGGAGCCGACGAGATCGACAAACATAGGTCTGGCCAGCGCAGCCATCTCCCGACCTAGGACGGGCTGCCCCCCGAACTTGAACTCGGCCACCAACCGGCGGGCAGTCCCCACGTGGCGGAACGCCGCGCGGGCACGGGAGTAGGAGAACTCAGCGGCCATGCAGTGGGCACAGCGGCCGGCGACAAGCGGCACCGGGCCCGGTTCGCCGCAGCGGGGGCAGCAGTCGGGCCCTATAGCGTCCAGGTCGCGCTGACAGGCCTCGCAAAGATGTGACTCGAAATCACCACAGCCCACGCACCGGGGCGGAAAGAGCACCGACAGCACAGGCTCGGCGATTGCGCTGCACCAAGTGCGCGCCGCTTCGACCAGATCGTGCGCACGGGCCGCACTCACGCCACTGTCATCCTGGGGCGCCGGCCTGGGGCGCCGCAGCGACCGTTCTTTGCCCGGTGATGCCGTCGACCACCAGCGAACCTGGAAGCAACCGCGAATGCGGGAGAATAAGAGCCCGCGCCAAGTGCGAGCCTGCGCCCACAGAACACCCATCGCCAATGACGGTGGGGCCCACTATCACCACGTCCTCACCGATGTCGCAGTCCGCTCCGACTACGACCGGGGGCTCGATCCGCGCGGAAGCCGCTACGCGGGCTCCATCGTCCAGCCACACTCCCGGGCGGATCTCGGTACCGGGGATCTCGACCTCCACCTGCCGAGCCATCGCGTCCGCGTTGCCTCTGATGAACTCCCTGAGGTTGCCCACGTCGCTCCAGTAGCTGGCGACCGCGTGCGCATGAAAGGGAACTCCACGGCTGAGGAGGTCGGGAAAGAGCCGCTTGCCGAAGTCATCAAACTGTCCAGCGGGGATATGGGACAGGATTTCGGGCTCAAGGACATATATGCCGCAGTTGCACAGACGAGAGCGAGCTTCTTCACGGGTTGGTTTCTCCTGGAAACCCACTACCCGGTCGCTGTCGTCGGCGACCACCACGCCGAAGAGGCTGGGGTCGGGCACCTCCTTGACGGCCATGGTTGCGATGGACCCCCTGCGCCGATGCGCGGCGATCAGCCCGGTCAGATCGATGTCGGTGAGCGAGTCTCCGCTCATCACCAGGAACGTGCCACCGCCCAGGAAGCCGGCGTTGTTCTTCACGCCGCCGGCCGTGCCCAGTAGTTCAGGCTCGAAGGAGTAGCTGATGTCCATGCCGATCCGGCCGCCATCGCCGAAGTAGTCTGTGATGACATCCGGGAGATGGTGCAAGTTGACCACCACTTCCCGCATACCGTGGCGGCGCAGAAGGCGCAGGATGTGATAAAGGGCTGGCCTATTGACTATAGGAGCCATCGGCTTTGGGATGAAGTCGGTGACCGGGCGCAGCCTCGTCCCGATCCCGGCGGCCATGATCATTACCCTCATTTCGCCTCCAGTCTCTTCAGGCTCTCTTCGAAAGGCGGAAAGGCCACACCACGCTCGGTGATGATGGCGGTGACGTTGGCTGCCGGAGTCACGTCGAAAGCCGGGTTGCGCACGCGCACGCCCGGCGGCGCCCAGCGTACGCCCCCGTAGCCCGTGACCTCCTCTGCTGCGCGCTCTTCTATGGGTATCGCGCCCCCCTCCGCCAGCGAGGGGTCGAAGGTCGAGAAAGGCGCGGCGACAAAGAAGGGCACCCCGTGCTCCCGCGCCAGCACCGACACCGTGTAGGTGCCGATCTTGTTGGCCACGTCGCCGTTTGCCGTGATGCGATCGGCCCCTACCACCACGTGGGTGATGAGCCCTTGTCGCATAAAATAGCCGGCCATATTGTCGGTGATCAACTCCATGGAGATGCCTTCCCGGGTCAACTCCCAGGCGGTCAGGCGGGCGCCCTGCAGCAGAGGCCGAGTCTCATCGGCCATCACGTGCAGGCGAGGATTGCGCGCGTGCACAGAGCGGATGACCCCCAGGGCAGTGCCGTACCCGGCAGTAGCCAGCGCTCCAGCGTTGCAGTGAGTCAGTACCACGGGTGTCTCCCCTTGGATCAGCGCGGCTCCGTTCTCCCCGATTGCGCGGCAGCGGGCTATGTCGTCGTCGTGGATCTCCACGGCCCGTAGCTCCAAAGCCTCAGCGATGGCCGCCGGAGCGAGATCCTCTCTACTCCAGATGCGTTCCATCTCTCTGAGCGCCCAAGGCAGGTTATAGGCGGTGGGCCTTGTTTCGAATAGACCTTTGGATGCAGCTTGGAGCGCGGCCACGAAGGCCGCGGGCGCGCCGGCGCTTTCCCGCAGCGCGGCCCGCGCCGCCAAAGCCATGCCCATGGCCCCCGCCACGCCCAGAGCGGGGGCGCCCCGCACC
Source organism: uncultured Actinomycetes bacterium (assembly GCA_963784835.1). Lineage (GTDB taxonomy): Bacteria > Actinomycetota > Thermoleophilia > RBG-16-64-13 > RBG-16-64-13 > RBG-16-64-13. The sequence continues at coordinate 159,471 of CAWASM010000001.1, forward strand.
GTCATGTTGCGGATGGCTTCGGCCACTTCCTGCCAGGTCTCACAGGGCAGGTAGACCTCCTCCAGGGGTAGACGGCGCTGGTCTATCATCACCACGACGCCATCCAGCCACTCCACGGTCTTGATGGGGCCGGCGTCCCCCAAGGGAGTGACGTCCGCCACGTCGCTCACGTCCCCATTTGCCAACTGGACAGGTACTTCTCCTGCTCGGCCGTGAGTGTGTCTATGCCGGCGCCAAGCGACGCGAGCTTGAGTCGCGAGATCTCCTTGTCGATGTCGGCCGGGACATCGTAGACCTTCTTCTCCAACGTAGCCGCGTTTTTGACCATGTACTCGGCGGCCAACGCCTGGTTGGCGAAGCTCATGTCCATGACGCTGGAGGGATGGCCCTCGGCGGCCGCGAGGTTGATGAGGCGACCCTCACCGAGCAAATAGATGTTCCGTCCGTCGGCAAGGGTGAACTCCTCCACGAACTCTCGCATCTGCCGGCGGGCCTTCGAAAGACCTTCCAGCGCGGGGATGTCGATCTCCACGTTGAAGTGCCCCGTATTGGCCACGATGGCGCCGTCTTTCATCACCTCGAAGTGCTCCTTGCGGATCACGTGGATGTCGCCGGTGGCGGTGACAAAGATGTCACCCACAGGCGCGGCCTGCTCCATGGGCATGACCCGGTAGCCATCCATGATCGCCTCGAGCGCACGCAGGGGGTCGACCTCGAGCACCACGACATCCGCACCGTGCCCTTTGGCCCGCAGTGCGAACCCCCGCCCACACCAACCGTAGCCGACCACCACCACGATCTTGCCGGCGATCATGCGGTTGGTCGCGCGGATGATGCCGTCAAGGGTTGACTGCCCGGTGCCGTAGCGATTGTCGAACATGTGCTTGGTCATGGCTTCGTTGACGGCCACGATGGGGTAGCGCAGCACCCCTTCCTGCTCCATGGACTTCAGCCGGATCACCCCGGTGGTGGTCTCTTCGGTCCCCCCGATGACCCCCTCAGCCGCGTCGGTGCGTTCGGTGTGGAGTAGTCCCACCACGTCGGCGCCGTCGTCCATTGTGATCTGCGGGTGGAAGTCGATGACCTTCTGGATGTGGCCATAGTAGGTCTCGCGGTCTTCACCCTTGATGGCGTAGGTGGAGACTCCGTACTCTACCGCCAGCGCCGCCGCCACGTCGTCTTGGGTGGACAGGGGATTGGAGGCGCAGAGCGCCAGTTCGGCTCCTCCCGCGGAGAGAGTCCGCATCAGGCTGGCGGTCTCGCTGGTGACGTGCAGACAGGCGCCGATGCGCACGCCCTTCAGAGGCTTCTCCTTGGCGAACCTCTCCCGGATCTGGGCGAGCACCGGCATCTCCTTCTCTGCCCACTCCACCCGCAGGACGCCGGAAGCCGCTAGGCCCTTGTCCTTGACATCAAAATCGACCACAGACTGTCTCCTCTTCTTAGGATCCTTCCAGAACTACAGCGGCGGCCACCTTCAGCCCCATATGGGCCGCGATGATGACCACCTGCACCAACTCCTCACTCACCGCGAGATAGTCAGGAGCACAAGCTACCTCGGCCTCATAGGAGGTCAAGCGGCCCTCGTCCCGCACCCCAGCTACCACTCCCATCTCCACTATGATACCCTCGGCCGCACCCACCCTGTCCAACACAACCTCCGGATGGTAGATACCGGTCATGCTGGGAAACCGGGGTCCCACTGTCGCGTCGTTCGGTCCGGTCAATGGTGACCGCCAAGTCAGGTTGACGTGGTCGGACACCGCCGCCACTCGGAGTGGCCCGCTCGCCTCGTCCTCCGGGAGCCGCGCGCCTTGGCAGACGTAGCCCACCACCGGCTCCTCACCGGCGAGGGCTTCTCTCAGGAGAGCCACCTCTGCGGCGCTGAGAGGCCGCTTCAAAGTCCGCACTCCGGCCTGAGGCAGGGAGACCACCACCCCGCCGGCCCCAGCCAACGCCAGGACGACAGACGCGGCACCGCCGCGCCCCTCGGAGACGCGCGGGGAGACCACCACCTTCATCGAGCGGGGATGAGGACCATGGAGCGGGCGATGGCCAGCATCTCCTCTTCGCTTAGCAAGTGAGAAAGGGTGTTCGAGACCCAATAGAGCACGCCATCCGTCTTCCACCACACACGCGCGAGCTTTTCGCTGCTTCCCACCAGAGTGAAGACGGTGCTGTTGTAGGTGACCTGCCGGCCCTTGGCTGCTGCGGGAGCATCGAGCCAGGTAGTCTCGGTGATGCTCATGTACTGATCGGCAGGATCTCCATCGATGATTAGGCGATACAGCATCGTGAAGGCCGGCTTCGTGCCATCACCGACCTTGATATCGTACGTCGCACCCTCGGCGGGTCTCCTCTGAGCGAACCAGTACCCCCGAGGGAGATATGAAGGAGCCATCACCGGGTACGGCACCGTCTGGGCGATGATCTTCCAAGCGCCCGAACTAGGAACGTTCTCGGGGCTCAGGGGAAGGGCGAATTCGGCAGGCAGGGTGAAGTCGTCACCCAGGATGACAGTGATCCGAGCCACCGACTTGTCTCGGCCGACCGAACCGGCATACACCACCTCAGCCACCCGCCCAGCATCCGCGGCCAGACCTGACGGGTACTTCACGGCGGTCAAGACCGCCGGCTCCCCCGCGGTACCCACCGTGACCACAGTCGCTCCCAGACTGCCCAGCCACTCTGCCGCCGCCGCGGCCTCTCCCCCCCGGCCGTTTGCCGAGAGGACGTCGATCTGCACCCCCTCCAACTCCCGGTCGGCGACCGTGGTCGTCGCTGTAGTGGTGGTGGACTGCCCAGAACCCGACCCCACTGTCGTGGTGGCCGTGACGCCCCCCGTTGGAGGCGCAGTGAGAAACTGGCCCACTTCTTTCGCCAAGACTTGCTCGTCAAGAAGCACGTATGAAGCGCCAGCGATCGTCTTCGTGTCGCCCACATACGTCTGCTGCCGGATGCGGCTGCCATCCATTCCGACGAGCCACCAAGCCAGCTTGATGAAGTCGTTGGCGCCCAAGTCGGTCGCGATATTGGAGAACAGAGCGCTCACCAGGCCCGGCAACTTCAGGGGTAAGTCCCATCCCATCGCCTGCTCCCGCAACGCGCCCAAGAAGCGTTGCTGCCGCTCCATGCGCCCAAAGTCGTTGTTTTGATCGTGACGAAAGCGCACATAGTCAAGGGCGTCGACACCCCTCATGAGCTGATAGCCGGGCTGCAGATCTATCTGCTCGTAGTCGACGTGCATGCTGTAGTAGCGCCGGTCGACATCCACATAGACCCCGCCAAGAGCGTCGGTGATGTCTTGGAAGGCCTTGAAGTCCACTTCCATGTAGTGATCGATGTCGACGCCGGTGACCTGCTCCACGGTCCTGATGCACAGAGCGGGTCCACCGAACGAATATGCGGCGTTGATCTTCTGCGTGCCGTGGCCCGCCACTTCCACCCGCAGATCACGGGGCAGCGAGAGCACCGACAGGTACTTGTTGTCAGGGTCGATGTGCACCAGGATGATGGTGTCGGACCGGCCGTTCTCGCCTTGTTCGTTCGGGCGGCGGTCGGACCCAAGCACGAGGATGTTCATGGCCGAAGGTGACTCGGGCGACGCGACCTCCGAGGCCAGGGAGGTCAGGGTGCTGCTGGGCTTCTCCGCCAAAGCGGCCGCCACATCTTGGGGAACCCGCCCTTGTGCCTCCGACACCTGGGCCTGGAACCAGAGGTAGAACCCGCCCGCCGTGGCTAGAAGAGCTACGACTAGTCCGACGGAGACCCAAAGCACGATTCGCTTCCACCCTCCGCCGGACCGCCTTTCGACGTCATACCGGGTGTAGGAGTCTTCGCTCAGGGCGATGCCCCGCTTGGTATGTCGATCATCGACTCGGCCACTTTGATCAGTTCGGTGGAACGGAGCACATACGAGAGGGTGTTGGATACCCAGTACAACACGCCGTCTTTCTTCCACCAGACGTGATCGATGCTCTGGCTGGTGCCCACCACGGTGTAGACGATGCCGTTGTACTCCACCTGGCGGCCCGGGCTCGCCGCGGGCGCGTCCAGCCAGGTGGTCTCCATTATGCCCATGTACTGGTCCTTGGTCTCCCCGTCCCGGGTGAGCTGATAGACGAACTTCAAGGCCTTTTCGACCCCGCTTCCCACCACGATCTTGTAGGAGCCATAGTCTTTCGAGGGAAACCGGTCGACCAAGTCATATCCCGCGGGCAGATAGCCAGGGGCCAGCAGTTGGAAGGGGGCTTTGACGGCCGCCTGCTTCCAGGTCTTGCTGTCTGGGATCTTGTCGGGATCGGTGATGAACTCCGCCCCACCCTCCGGGGCAGAGGTGGTGGCGGTGCCTTCCCCGGTGGTCCCGGTGCCAGGTTCAGTTGCCACGCTGCTGGTGGAGACCGACGTGGTGGGCGGTGTCATGAAATCATCGACTGCCTTGTCCAAGGCGCCATCGGCCGGGACGACGTAGTAGACGCCGTCGATCATCTGGTTGGTGCAGTTGTTGAGAGTCACCTGCCGGATGCGGCTGCCGTCCAACTTCGTCACCGCCCAGTAGGCCATGGAGATGAAGTCGTTGGTGCCCAGACCACTGATGCCCACGTTGTCAAGCAGAGCGCTGACCAGACCGGGCAACTTGAAGGCGAGGTCCCAGCCCATGGCCTGTTCCCTAAGGGCCGTGAGGAACCGCTGCTGCCGCTGCATGCGCCCGAAGTCCAGGTTCTTGTCGATCCTATAGCGCACATAGTCAAGGGCGTCGCTCCCCTTGAGTAACTGATACCCGGGCTGGAGGTCGATGAGTTCGTACTTGCCGTCGGCGTTGAAGTAGCGTTTGTCGACGTCGATGTAGACTCCGCCGACCTCGTCGGTCAGATCGCTGAACGCCTGGAAGTCGACCTCCACGTAGTCGGTGATGTTGACACCGGTGAGATTCTTCACGGTCTGAATGGCCAGCCCGGCTCCCCCGTAGGTGTAGGCCGAATTGAGCTTCTGCATGCCGTGGCCCGGCACTTCCACGCGTAGGTCGCGTGGCAGTGAGAGGATGGAGAGGTAGTTCTCATCAGGATCGACGTGCACCACCATCAGGCTGTCGGACCGTACGGCTTCCCCCATGATGGGGCTGCTTGTCGACGCCCAAGAGGAGGATGTCCCTGCCGGTCGGAGAGGGGTAGGCGTTTGTCGGCGGCGTTGACAACGCCGACACCACCGACGGGTCGGTGATCTGCGCACCCTCACCTTGCAATCCAGCCACCAATACGAGGCACCGACCACCACCCCGGCCAGCAACAGCAAGGCGACGAATACCAGCAGGACCCCGCGCAGAACGCGGCGCCTTCTCAGTCGACCGACCTTGTAGCTCGTATAGGGTCTAACTTTCAGTGGTCCGTTCCCCTCGACGGTGGAGAGATAGATTCTAACCCGGGACTGGCATTGTAGCCAAAGGATGAGCTACTCGCAGCAGCCTGACCCCGCGCCCGCTCTCTCGATGTCGGCGCCCAGAGCCCGAAGCTTCTCTTCGAAGCGCTCGTATCCGCGGTCGATGTGATAGACGTCCCGCAGTTCGGTGCAGCCCTCCGCGACCAGGCCGGCCAAGGCCAGCGCCGCCCCAGCCCGCAGGTCGGGGCAGCGGACGATGGCCCCCGTCAACGCCCGTCCCCCGATGACCACAGCGTGGTTCCCGTCCACCCGGATGTCCGCCCCCAGCCGGATCAACTCGTCCACAAAACCGAACCGGTTCTCGAACACGTTCTCGGTGACGACGGAGACCCCTTCGGCAACCGAGAGCAGCACCATCATCTGGGCCTGCAGGTCGGTGGCGAAGCCTGGGTAGGGCAGCGTGACCACATCCACCGCCGTGAAAGAGCCCAGGGATGCCACCGGCCTTGATGCTGCGGGTGTTCTCCTGCACCTGCACGCCGACCGCTCGTAGCTTGGACAGGAAGAGGTCGAGCACGTGCGGGCTGATGCCGGTGACCTCGACCTCTCCGCCGGTGACGGCTCCCGCGATGAGGAACGTCCCCGCCTCGATGCGGTCGCCCAGCACCGTGTGCTCGGCCGGGTGCATCTTGCTCGACGCCGTGTGATCCGCATCGTGGAGCTGCCCGCCCCCTCGATATCAGCGCCCATGCTGACGAGGAACTTGCAGAGGTCGACGATCTCCGGCTCGCGGGCCGCGTTCTCGAGCGTGGTGGTGCCCTCGGCCATCACGGCGGCCATAAGCAGATTCTCGGTCGCGCCCACGCTCGGATAGTCGAGGAACATGTTGATAGCGTGCAGCTTGGACCGCGGTGACCTCCACGAACCCGTGGTCTGACCGGACCACCCCGCCCATGTCGGCCAAGCCCCGCAGGTGGATGTCGATCTTGCGCGGTCCCAGGTTGCAGCCGCCCGGCATGGCCACGCTGGCCTGCCCGAAACGAGCCACCAACGGGCCCATGATCTGGATGGACGCCCGCATACGCTGGACCAGCTCGTAGGGAGCGACATGGGACTGCACCGCTGTTGGTATCGACCATCATGGTGCCGTCGGCAAACTCCACCGCGCGCGCCCAGATACTCCAGCACCTCCTGCATGGTCCTGACGTCCTGGATGTCAGGGACGTTGTGCAGGACGCTCGTGCCCGGCGCCAGCAGCGCCGCCGCCATGAGCTTGAGGGCCGAGTTCTTGGCCCCCGAGACGGCCACCTGTCCCGGACAAGCGCTCGCCCGCCACGCACAAGCAGGCGTCCCCGTCGGCGCTCACGGCCGCGGCGGCGTCATTTCTCGGGCCATCTCGGCGACTTTGAGACGGTTGTGGGCGCGCCGCAGCGCCAGTTGCTCCCGGTACGGGTCCACATCTTCCCCTCGGGGACCGTGCCGAGCCGGTGCATCTCCAAGCGTGCGTGGCCCGCTCGATGGACTTGTGACGTGGTCGACGTCGATCTGCGACGCTTCCTCGGCCGCATCTGCCAGCACGATCACCTTGTCGAACTGCACTTTGGCGAAGCCCTCGGACACCGCGAAATTCAGCCATTCCCCGCCGGCGTTGAGCGCCCGCAGCCGGCCGATGGTGAGCTGAGCGACCAGGGGAGCGTGACGAGGCAGGATGCCCAGCTCACCCTAGTGGCCGGAAGCACGACCATCTCCACCTCGCCCTCGTACACCGGTCCGGACGGAGCGACCAGCTCCAGTCGAAGATAGAGGGCTATCCTCCTGAGCCACGGCCTACCTCACCCGCCCTAGGCTTCGCGGCTGCGCCGGCCGCTGCCGCGCCGGCCGCGGCGACATGGGCGGCGGCTTCGGCTTCGACGTCCTGGGCGGCACGCACTGCGGCAAGGACGTCGTCGATGCCGCCCTGCATGCGGAAGGCCTGCTCGGGCAGGTCGTCGTGCTTGCCCTCGATGATCTCCTTGAAGCTGCGCACCGTTTCCTTCAGAGGCACGAACCTGCCGGGGATGCCGGTGAACTGCTCGGCCACGAGCGAAGGGCTGCGACAGGAACTGCTGGATGCTTGCGGGCCCGGCGCACCATGACCTTGTCCTCGTCGGAGAGCTCGTCCATGCCCAGGATGGCGATGATGTCGCGCAGGTCCTTGTAGCGCTGCAGGATCTCCTGCACCTTCGATGGCCACTTCGTAGTGCTCGTCGCCGACGACCTGCGGCTGAGCGCGCGGCTGGTGGAGTCCAGCGGGTCGACGGCCGGGTAGATGCCCATCTCGGAGATGGCCCGGCTCAGCACCGTGGTGGCGTCGAGGTGGGCGAAGGTCGCGGCCGGCGCCGGGTCGGTGAGGTCGTCGGCCGGCACGTAGATGGCCTGCACCGAGGTGACCGAGCCGCGCCGGGTCGAGGTGATGCGCTCCTGCAACTCGCCCATCTCGGAGGTCAGGGTGGGCTGGTAGCCCACGGCCGAGGGCATGCGGCCCAGCAGGGCCGAGACTTCCGAGCCCGCCTGCACAAAACGGAAGATGTTGTCGATGAAGAGGAGCACGTCCTGGCCCATGACGTCGCGGAAGTACTCGGCCATGGTCAGGCCGACAGGCCCACGCGCAGACGGGCGCCGGGCGGCTCGTTCATCTGGCCGAACACCATGGCCGTCTTGTCGATGACGCCCGACTCGCTCATCTCCAGGTAGAGGTCGTTGCCCTCGCGGGTGCGCTCGCCCACGCCGGCGAACACCGAGATGCCGCCGTGGTGAGTGGCGATGCTGTGGATGAGCTCCAGGATGACGACGGTCTTGCCCACGCCGGCGCCGCCGAACAGGCCGACCTTGCCGCCCTTGACATAGGGAGCCAGCAGGTCGATGACCTTGATGCCCGTCTCGAGCACCTCAGTGGTGGGCTCCAATTCCTCAAAGGCGGGAGCGGGACGGTGGATGGGCCATCTCTCCGTGTCGGCGGGAAGCGGTTCGCCCTCGTCGATGGGCTCGCCCAGCAGGTTGAACAGCCGGCCCAGAGTGGCTTGTCCCACCGGGACGCGATGGCCTGGCCGGTGTCGACCACTTCCATGCCCCGGGCAAGCCCGTCGGTGGAGTCCATGGCCACCGCGCGCACTTTGTTGTCGCCCAGGTGTTGCTGCACCTCGGCGACGAGGTGGATCCGGCCGGACGCCGTCGTCGACGTCGATCTCGAGCGCGTTGTAGATGGCCGGGAGCGACCTCGGCGAACTCCACGTCGAGCACCGGCCCGATGATCTCTACGATCTTGCCTTTGTTCATCGCTTTGGTGTCCTCCTCTTGGCTCATCCGGACAGGGCGTCGGCGCCGGCCACCACTTCCAGGATCTCCTGGGTGATGGACGCCTGCCGCACCCGGTTCATTGCCAGAGTCAAGTCGTCGATCATTTCCTCCGCCGCATCGGAAGCAGCTGCGCATGGCCGTCATCCGTGCCCCATGCTCGCTGGCCATGCCCTCCAGCATAGCCCTGAAGATCGTGATCTCCACATACGAGGGGAGCAGATCGGCCAGGATCTCTTCGGCTGAAGGCTCGAAGAGAAAGTCCATGTGCGCATGGGCGCCGGTGGGAAGAACGAGGCTCGTGAGTCTCTTCCTGGATGGGCAGGATCACTTGCTCGGTGACGAACTGCTCCATGGGGCTCTTGAAGCGATTGAACACCAGGTGCACCCGGTCGATGCTTCTCGTCGCGTAGCGGCTCAGGTCACCTGGTTGGCGATGGCCTGAGAGTCCAGAAACGCCGAACTTTCGGTGATATCCAGCATACGTGCCTGCCGATGCGATAGCCCTGGAAGCGGACGGTGCCGATCCCCTTGCGGCCCGCGACCACGAGGTCGGTCTCCACGCCTTCGGCCTCGTACGCGTCCACCAGTCAAGAGCGCGGCGGATGATGTTTGAGTTGAAGGCCCCGCACAGTCCACGGTCGGCCGTGAGCGCGATCACGGCCACCCGCTTGATCTCGGCGTGCGGCTTACAGCAAAGGATGCGCGCTGACGTCGACCTGCAGGTAGCGGACCAACTCCCCGATGAACTCGAGCATGTGGAGGGCATAGGGCCGCTCGGCCTCGATGCGCTGCTGGGCGCGCCGCAGACGCGCAGCAGCCACCATCTCCATGGCCTTGGTGATCTTCCTCGTGTTCTGGACCGAGAGCGATCCGGCGCTTGATGTCTCGCTGCGAAGACATACCGTGTTAGAGAACGGACCTCGTCCACAGACCAGGTCGCCTTGAACGCCCTCGATGGCATTCGTAGTTTGGCTTCGGTCTCAGGGGCTCAGATCTTTGGTCGTAGCGATCTCAGCGCCGATCTCCGGGATGGTGCGGCATTCAGATACTCCCGCAGTGCCGTGTTGAATCGCGAGACGTCGGCCACCGGCACGTCGTCCGCATAGCCTCTGGTAGCGGAGAAGATGATCATCACTTGGTCCTGGACGGGCCAGGGATGTACTGAGGCTGGTTCAGGGAGGCCACCAGCCGTTCACCTCGAGCCAGGCTCTTCTGGGTCTCTTGGTCGAGTTCCGACCCGAACTTGGCGAAGGCCTCCAGTTCGCGGAACTGGGAAAGGTCAAGGCGCAGGGTCCCGGCCACCTTCTTCATAGCCTTGATCTGGGCGTTGCCGCCCACCCGGGAGACCGAGATGCCCACGTTGATGGCCGGGCGGATGCCCGAGTAGAACAGGTCGCTCTCCAGGAAGATCTGACCGTCGGTGATGGAGATCACGTTGGTAGGGATGTAGGCGGAGACGTCCCCGGCCTGGGTCTCGATGACAGGCAGGGCGGTGAGCGAGCCTCCACCTAGCTTGTCGCTCAACTTGCAGGCCCGCTCCAGCAGGCGGCTGTGCAGATAGAAGATATCGCCCGGGAAAGCTTCCCGACCCGGCGGGCGCCGCAGGAGAAGCGACATCTGCCGGTACGAGTCGGCGTGCTTGGTGAGATCGTCGTAGATGCAGAGCGCGTGCCTGCCCGAGTAGGTGAAGTACTCGCCCATGGCCGCCCCGGCATAGGGGGCGATGTAGCGCAAGGGGGCTCCCGCCGAGGCCGAGGCCATGATGACGATGGTGTAGTCCATGGCCCCGTGCTCTTCGAGCTTGGCCACGAGCCCAGCCACAGTGGAGGCCTTCTGGCCGATAGCCACGTAGATGCAGATGACGTCCTGGCCCTTCTGATTGATGATGGTGTCCACGGCGATGGCGGTCTTGCCCGTGCCCCGGTCGCCGATGATCAGCTCGCGCTGGCCCCGGCCGATGGGGATCATGGAGTCGATGGCCTTGATACCGGTCTGCAGCGGCTCTTTCACCGGCTGCCGCTGGATGACACCGGGAGCCTTGAACTCCACCGGGCGAAACTCGGTGGTCTCGATGGGGCCCTTGTCGTCGAGGGGCACTCCAAGCGGGTTGACCACCCGGCCGATGAGGGCTTCGCCCACCGGCACCTGGATGACCTTGCCCGTCCGCTTGACCTGGTCGCCCTCCTTGATGAGAGTGTCCTCGCCCATCAGCACGGCGCCGACACTATCCTCCTCAAGGTTGAGCACCAAGCCCATGACATCATGGGGCAGCTCGAGCATCTCCGAGGCCACCGCGTTCTCCAAGCCCTGGATGCGGGCCACCCCGTCGCCCACCTGCACGACGGTCCCCACCTCCTGGATGTCGACGCCCGCCTCGTAGCGCTGGATGCGCGACTTAAGGACGCTGGTTATTTCCTCAGGACGCAGCTTCAACTGAACCCTCCAAGCTAGCCATAGGGGTGATCAACAACTCGCGGAGCTTCTCCAGCCGGTGACGCACACTGGCATCGGCGACCCGGTCGCCTACACGCAGCCGCAGTCCCCCGAGAATCTCAGGGTCTACGCTCAAAGCCAGTTCGACGGTCTTCCGCAGCGACGACTCGATCTTGGTCCGCAACGCCTCTTGCAGAGTCGGCGTGAGGGCCACAGCGCTGACGACTTCCACGTGCACGAGACCTTGAGCCTGCTCGACAAGCTCCACAAAGGCCCGATAAATGGCCGGCAGTTCGCTCTCCCGTTTCTTGTCCACTACGAGGCGGAGGAGATTTCTCATGAACTCGTCGCCGCCTTCGGTCAGCTCCAACAAGACCTCTGTCTTGCGGGCGTCTGAGACCTCTTCGGCCACCAGAAGCTGATGCAGTTCAGCCGAGGTCTCCACCGCCTGGACGAACTCGCCCAGGTCGCGGCGCACCGCCTCCACCCGCCCCGCTTCCGCGGCGGCTTGGTAGAGCGCCGTTGCGTAGACTCTTGCGATCTTGCCTTCGCTCACGGTCCCTCTTCTAGTTCTCGCTGACCTTGCTCAGGTCGATCTCGTTGATGGCCTCCTGGATGAGGCGCAGCTGATCCTTCTCCGACAGGCTCGTGCGCGCCACCTTCTCGGTGGCGGCCAAGGTCAGGTCGGCCACCTCTTCCCGTATCTTCTGCAGGGCCTGGTTGGTGTCTCGCTCGATCTGCTGCCGGGCCTTGGCCAGGGTGGCCTCCGCCTGCACTCGGGCTTCCTCCACCACCTCAGCCTTGGTGGTCTCCCCCGCCTTGCGCGCCCGGTCGAGGATGGCCACCGCTTCGTCTCGGGCCTCAGCCAGTTTCTGCTTGTAGCTGGCCAGGAGTTCATTGGCTTCGTCGCGCAGCTGCTCAGCGTCATGGATAGACTGGCTGATCTCGTCCTGCCGGGCCTTCTGCATCTTCACCAGCGGCCCGAACGCGAACTTCCAGAGCAGCGCCACCAAGATGACGAACGTGATGAGCGACCACACGAAGAGTCCAAGATTTATCTCGAAGATGTTCATGCTTTTCCTATGCTTCCCATAGATCTTCTGGTCGCGTGAGCGACGTCAGCCGGCTCCCGCCCCGGTCAGGTGCGGACTACGAACAGCAGGATGATGGCGATGACGAACGCGTACAGCGCGAGCGCCTCCGCCAAGGCCAGACCGATGATGAAAGCTGTGCGGATGTCGGCGGCCGCTTCGGGCTGGCGGGCGATCGCCTCCGAAGTCCGGCCGGTCAGGAGCCCGATGCCGATGCCTGGGCCCACGGTGGCCAGGCCCATGCCGATCCCAGCGGCGAGATTGGCGGCGGTGTTTGCATCCATTGTCTTGTCCTCCTTGGTCCCTGGATTAATGGCCCGCGTAAATGGCGGATTCGATGTATACGACTGAGAGCAGCGAGAAGATGTAGGCCTGGATGAAGGCCACGAAGATCTCGAAACCGGTCATGATGACCACGAAAAGCGCGGCCGGAACAATCACGATGGCTGCGGCATACTGCAGAAGCAGGCCTAGCATCACCAAGATGATCAAGTGTCCGGCGATGGTATTGCCGAAAAGTCGGACCGAGAGCGACAGCGGCTTGAAGAACTCGCCCATCACGTGCACGGGCAGAAAAATCGCGTTGAGTGGTATGCCAAGCGCCTTGGGCACGTCGGGCGGCGTCATCCAGGATCGCACGTACTTCCGCACACCGTGCCGGTGGAACCCCTGAAACTGCGTGACGCAGAAGACAGCGAAAGCCAGACCGAAGGTCACGTTGATATTGATGGTGGGGGTGTAGGGTTTGATCTGCAGCGGCTTGGGGATGAGCCCGATGAGGTTGGTCACCATGATGTAGGAGAACAGGGTGAGAACAAGGTAGTAGTACTTCTTGCCCTTCTCGCCGATCTGCCCGGTGAGGTGGCCCCTGGCGAAGTTCACCAGGATCTCTCCCCAGATCTGCAACCCATCGGGCTTCTTCTTCCACCTCTTTGCCACGATGAAGAAGAACAGGAAGACCACCGCAGCCGACACCCACATGTAGATGACCGCGTTGCTGATGGAAAAGTCGAACGGGCCCACCTTGGGGATGTGCACTATGGTCTGCACGTTCAGCTCGTGCAGAGCCTCTACTATCTTGCCGCCAGCTTCTTCAGCAGCCATCTGTCTCTCCTACTCGGAGCCGCCAGCGCCCGCGCTCGGCGGGGCGCTCCGGCGCTTGGCGAAGACGTACAGGGAATAACCCGTCAGCAAGGTGAACGCGCCGACGAAAGCAGCACCCACAGCGATGATGTTGAGAGGCGCCCACACGCCGAGCACCACCAGGACGCCGACGAAAAGGGTAAGACGGATCACGAAGCCGCTGATCACGATGGCCGGGGTCAGGGTCGCCGACCGTCTCGTAGCCCAACGCTGGAACCAGAGCGACAGGAGATGATAGCCAACAGCCAATACCAGCCCGACGACCACCGATATCAAGATCAGCGTCAGAATGCCCTCCGGTCCTCTGCCAGTCAGCCATCACCGGTCTCACCCGATCCTGAGTCGTCATCCTTGTTCTCACCGCGACGCCGGCTGTCCGAGGAGCCGGCGAACATGATGAGCACAAGGTGGACGAAGCCCAGACCGGCACCCACAAACACACCAGCCACCATCACCCAAGGACCGGTGTGCAACCAACGGTCCACCAGGTATCCGAGGCCGGTAAATACCAGCACCGAGGCGACAAGCGTGACTGCGAGACTCCCTGCCTCAGGGGGGTCCCGGCGCGAGTCCGTGCTCACGAGTGCACCCGCCGCATTATAGAACAGTACTCCCCTTGGCCGCAAGCGAAAATGGTATAGATTATTCATCCAGTGTTCGCGCGCTTTTCTTTTTTCTAGCCCATCCGCACCAGGCGAGTACCCGCTTCTTCGAACATCTCCATGGACAACTCATCGGGGTAGACGCCCCGGAAGATACACCGCCACGATGCCCGCGTTGATGAGGGTCTTGGCGCAGGTGACACAAGGCTGGAGGGTGGTGTAGACCTCCGCGCCGTTGACGGCTACCCCATGATACGCCGCTTGGATGATGGCGTTCTGCTCGGCGTGGAGCCCCCGGCACAGCTCGTGCCGCTCCCCGGAGGGTATGCCGAGCCGGTCGCGCAGACAGCCGACTTCCTCGCAGTGACGCATGCCTCGGGGTACGCCGTTGTAGCCGGTGGATAGTATCTGCTTGTTCTTGACCAGCACGGCGCCCACGGATCTGCGCAGACAACTCGACCGGGTGGCGACCACCTCGGCGATCTGCATGAAGTACTCTTCCCAACTGGGTCGGGGCGGCCGCTCGGGTGCCTCACCCGCCCAGGCCATCATCCGCCTAGGCAGGAATAGAGTGGAAAGGCCGCGGTAAGCGCCCGGCTGCGCGCCAGAAGGCCGTCGAAATCCGCGTCCGAGCTTGCGGAAGTGAGTGCCCCGACGATGATCCGGCCGACCTCACGCATCTCCTCGGGCCCGAAGCCGCGCGTGGTCATGGCCGGTGTGCCCAGCCGCAGTCCCGAAGCCACCGTGGGAGACCGTTCGTCAAAAGGCACGCCGTTCTTGTTCGCGGTGATGCCCACCCGATCGAGCAGGTCCTGGGCGAGCTTGCCCGTCATCTCGGTGCCGCTGAAGTCCACCAGCAGCAGATGGTTGTCGGTGCCGCCCGATACCAGCTTCAAGCCGCCCTCCATGAGGGTATCGGCCAAGGTCTTGGCATTGTGGACGGTGGCGATCTGCTTCTGCTTGAACTCCTCGGTAGCCGCCAGCAGGAAGCACACCGCTTTGCCCGCTATGACGTGCTGGAGCGGTCCTCCCTGCAGACCCGGGAACACGGCCTTGTCCAAGATCCGCGCCGATTCGGCCAGACAGAACGCGGTGCCGCCCCGGGGGCCGGCCAGCGTCTTGTGGGTGGTGGTGGTGACCCATTGACTGTGTGGGAAGGGGGAGGGATGGGCTCCCGCCGCCACCAGTCCGGCGATGTGGGCCATGTCCACCATCAATTCCGCTCCCACCTCGTCCGCGATGGCCCGGAAGGCCGCGAAATCGATGATGCGCGGGTAAGCGCTGGCGCCGGCCACGATCAACTTGGGCCTATGCTTCAGAGCTTGCGCCCTCACTTCGTCCATGTCGATGCGGCCGGTCTCGCGAGACACTCCGTAGTGGACAAAGGTGTAGCCCCGACCCGAGAAATTCACCAACAGGCCATGAGTGAGGTGACCGCCGTGGGCAAGGCTCATGGACAGTACGACCTCTCCGGGCTCGAGCAGAGCCCAATAGACGGCCTGGTTGGCGGCGGATCCCGAATGAGGCTGCACATTGGCGTGCTCGGCTCCGTAGAGAGCCTTGGCCCGCTCGATAGCCAAAGACTCGACGTCGTCCACCACTTCGCAACCGCCGTAGTAGCGGCAGGCCGGATAGCCCTCGGCGTACTTGTTGGTGAGCACGCTCCCCACCGCTTCGAGCACCGGAGCCGACGTGAAGTTCTCGGAGGCGATCAATTCGATGTTGCGCCTCTGCCGGGAGAGTTCTTGCGCAAGCAGGCCGGCGACCTGGGGATCGACCTGCTCAAGAGGCTTGTCGGCATAGCTCGCCGGGCCGGAACACGTACTCACTCTCGATTGCCTCCTACGGATGTCGGAGCGAGGGCACCGACGCCCGGCTCACTTTCGAAAGACACCTTTGTATCCCCCCCGCATCAGTTCAAGCCGCTCGACATGGCGCCCGCCCTCGAACTCGGTTCCGAGCCAAGTCGTCAGCACTTCCAACGCGGCTCCGGAGCCCAACACCCGGGCTCCGAGACATAGGATATTGGCATCGTTGTGCGCCCGAGCCATCCGAGCCGAGAAGCAGTCGCTCAGCGACACCGCCCTGACGCCCGGGTATTTGCCCGCCGCCAAGGCCATGCCCAGTCCGGTGCCACAAACCAGCAGCCCCATGTCCAAGGTACCTTGGCTCACACCCTCAGCCACCTTGTTCGCGTAGAGGGGATAGTCCGTGCGCTCAGCGCTGTCGGTGCCCATGTCGACCACTTCGTGACCGGCGGCCACAAGCTCCTTGACAAGCACCTCTTTCAGATCGAATCCGGCGTGATCACAGCCAAACCCGTAGCGCATCAGCCACCTCCTCGAGAACCGGCCACAAGAATATCAGATGAGGTGTCGGCGCCCGCTGGGAGGCGCCTGCCAGGACCGCTCAGAGCGCCGCTATCCGTTCGAGCACCTCTCGGCCCTCCATCGCCCCTTCTCTCAGGATCAGGGGCAGGCCCCCAGAAGCCAGGGGACGGAGATCCACCACTGTCGAAGCCGCTCCCACAGCCTCATCCCCAGGCTCGCCGGCAAAGGCCACCGAACAATGCGAGAGCACGGCAGCATCGACTTCCGCCAGGCCGACGGCGTCGTTTTCGCCCGTGATATTGGCGCTGGTCGCAGCGAGCGGCATCGCCAGTGAGGTCATCAGACCAAGAAGTCCCGGCAGGTCGGGCACCCGGACGCCCAGAGAGTCCGCCGTCCCCACGAGAGCGGGGCGAGGCACGGTAGTGGTCACCACGAATGTGAACGGCCCGGGTAGAAGAGCTTCCAGCACTCTGGCCGCTGCGGGCTCCAGATCGGGCAGGGCCGACTTGACCGCCTCCACCGAAGGGAAGAGCACAGCCACGGGCTGCTCCGGAGACCGGCCCTTGGCCGCAAACAGGGCTGCCACCCCCACCCGTGAGTCCCACCTAGCCCCCAAGCCGTACACCGTGTCGGTAGGCACCCCGATGACCGCGCCCGCATCAAGCGCCCCGACCAGCGCGGCCTTGTCCGCCACGTCCAATTCCCCCAGCGCCCTTACCGTCGCCCCGGGAATTGTGGCCCCCACGATGCGGCTCTTCTGTGACATGTCCTTGCGCACCGAGACGGCGCAGAAGCCGGCCTGCTCGGCCAGTACCGCGACCGCTTCGGCCTGTCCGTCACCCACCTCCAGCAGGAGACTGCCCCCAGGCCGGAGCACCCGC
This sequence comes from uncultured Actinomycetes bacterium, assembly GCA_963784835.1. Classification (GTDB taxonomy): domain Bacteria; phylum Actinomycetota; class Thermoleophilia; order RBG-16-64-13; family RBG-16-64-13; genus RBG-16-64-13. The sequence goes on from CAWASM010000001.1 coordinate 176,663, forward strand.
GCGGCTTCGGGCAGCGAGGCGCCGTATCACCGCCAGGCCGTCAGGACCGGCCTCCAGGGCCGTCTCCGGCTCGAACATCCGGATGTCGGGCGCCAGCAGAGCCATGTCTCCTGACGTGACGTACGGCGGGTTGCTGACCACCAGGTGCAAGGAGGCAGCGGGCACCCCCGCGAGAAGATCGGTCTCTTTCAGTTCGACCAGTGCTTCCACGCCCACCGCTGCGGCGTTCCGCGCCGCGACGGCCAAGGCCTCGGCGTGGAGGTCGGTGGCCAGCACCGGATGGCCGCCCTCCTGGGCCAGGGCCAGGGCGATCGCGCCGCTCCCCGTGCCCACATCGGCGATCAGACAAGCCGGGGACGACTTGTCCCTCCAAGGTGGCCGCCTCCGCAGGAGATCCAATGCCGCTTCTACCAGTTCCTCGGTCTCTGGCCGGGGGATCAGCACCGCCGGTCGCACTTCCAGCTCCAAGCGGCGAAAATGCGCCCGGCCAAGGATGTAGGCCACGGGCTCATGCGCGGCGCGGCGGGCGATGAGCAGCCGAAAGCTGTCCACCTCGCCGGCAGCCAGCGGGCGGTCGAACTCGGTGTAGAGACGGATCCGCTCCAGCCCCAGAGTCTCGGCGAGCAGTAGCTCGGCATCCAACCGAGGAGAGGACGACCCCTTGCCGCGCAGGTAGCCCGCAGATGTCTCCAGCAGGGTGGCGATGGTCCACTGGTCCACTTAGAACGTGGCGGAAGCCAGTTGCTCCGCCCGGTTGTGCGCCTGCAGCGCCTCGGTGAACTCCTCGAGTTCGCCCTGCAGGATGGCCTCCATGCGATGAGAGGTCAGCCCGACCCGATGGTCGGTGACCCGACCCTGGGGGAAGTTGTAAGTCCGGATCTTCTGAGACCGGTCGCCCGTGCCCACCTGGCTGCGCCGTTCGGCTGCAAGTTCGGCGTTCTGCTCGGCTTGGGCCATGTCGTAAAGGCGGGCCCGCAGGATGCGGAAGGCCCGTTCCTTGTTCTGCAACTGCGACTTCTCGTCCTGGCACGAGACCACCATCCCGCTGGGGACGTGCGTGAGTCGTACGGCCGAGTCGGTAGTGTTGACCGACTGGCCGCCAGGGCCGGTGGAGCGGTATACGTCCACCCGCACGTCCTGGGGGTCGATGTGGATCTCGACGTCTTCCACCTCGGGGAGTACCGCCACCGTGACCGTGGAGGTGTGGATACGACCGGTGGACTCCGTCACCGGGACCCTCTGCACCCGGTGCACGCCCGACTCGTACTTCAGCGCCCCGTATGCCCCCCGGCCCTTCACCTCGAAGATGACCTCTTTGATGCCACCAAGGGTCGCCTCAGTGTTGGTCAGGATCTCGGTCTTGAAGCGCATCCGCTCGGCGTAGCGCATTATCATCCGCAGGACCTCGGCTCCAAAGAGCGCAGCCTCGTCGCCGCCGGCTCCCGCCCGGACCTCCACGATCGCGTTCTTGTCGTCGCGGGGGTCCTTCTCCAGCACGGCCAGCCGGATCTCCTGTTCCAGCTCGTCCAGTCGCGCCCGGACGCCGGTCTTCTCCTCCGCAAGGTACTCCTTCATGTCCGGCTCGAGCCCGCCCTCTTCGATCATGGCCTCCGCCTCTTCGAGGGCTTGGCGCGCCTCGCGGTAGGCAACCGCCAGCCGGTATGACTCCTCAAGATCGGAGAGAGCCTTGGAGAGTTCGGTGAAGCGGGATTGGTCCTTGAGAACGTCCGGGTCGGACAGCTCGTGCATGAGGGTCAGGTACCTGTCCTCGATCTCCGCTGCCAACCGCTCGATCATGACTGCGCCGCCGCCTCTTGGAGCGCCAAGCCAAGAGGCTGCTGAATAGCGAAGCCACGGCCTTCAAGGCACGCTGGCCGGAGAGATAGCACGTCCTCGGTCGCGCCAATAGCGCTGCTATTCGCGCTTCCTGCGTCCTTCTCTCGCTCGAGGCGATCGTGCCCTGACGGCGCAGCGTCGCTATTCAGCAGCCTGCGAGCCTCCTCGTCCTTGCGGATGACCTCGTCCAGCGCTGCCGCCGCGACCTCAAGCTGATCAGCGGTGGGCTCGCGGGTGGTGAGCCGCTGCAGTTGCAGACCAGGCCACAGAAGGATGCGGGCGAGCCAACCGTCGGGGTGTCTGCCCAGCCACTTGATGCCTATCTCATAGGAGATCCCCACGATGACCACGATGCCCACCAGCCGCGACAGCACCAGCCAAAGCAGCGCAGGCTTGCCCACGATGGCGAACACCAACACCGCTATGACCATCACCAGCAGAAGGAAGCCGGTGCCGCAACGCGGATGCAACGTAGAGAAGGGAGCGGCCCTCTCGGCGTCAGGCTCGCCGTACGCTTCGTAGGTGTGGATGAGCTTGTGCTCGGCCCCGTGATACTGGAATACCCTGCGCAGGTCGGGGATGAAAGAGATCGCGACGATATAGAGCAGGAAGAGCGCGATGCGGATGAGCCCTTCCACCAGGTTGAACACGAACGAGTTGGAGAACGTGCCCTCGAACTGTTTGACCACCACGAGCGGCACCACGATGAAGAGTCCCACCGCGAAGACCAAGGCCACGGTCACCGTGCCGGCCAGCTCCTTCCAACCGAACGCCTTCCCCGCGGCCTCCACGGCCGCTTCGTCGGCCGCGACGACGCCCTCGTCGCCGACCTCTGCCGATTCCATGCCGATGTTGGCCGAGATGCCAAGGGCTCTGATCCCCAAGCTCAGCGACTCGTAGAGGGCCACCACCCCGCGCACCACCGGGAGCTTGAGCCAGCGGTGCCGGGATCCGGCGGACTCCAGAGCATATGACACCCGGGCGATGCCGCCTGAAGGTCTGCGCACGGCCACTCCCCAGGAGTGTTTGCCCCGCATCATCACACCTTCCATCACGGCCTGCCCGCCAAAGACGTGCTCGTGGCCGCCCGAACCGGTCTCCTTGGGGGCCATCACAGTCAATCGAGGCCCGACACCGACCGCACGAGGTCCATGGCCAAGACCTCTTCGGCAGTGTAGGGGTCGCCACAAGTCATCTTGCCTTCGGGGCAGCCTCCGGTCATGCACCCCGGACCGGCGTCTTCGAACAGCAGTGGCGCGACCGAGATCACCAGATGACGCATGGTCCAAGCCAGGCGGTTGATCTCCCACTGGGCCCTGCGGCAGCAGCGCAGGGAGAAGAAATGCCTCAGCTCGCGGGCATTCATCGTGACCACGATCTTGGTCTCGGCGGCGTTGGGCAGGACGAACCGAGCGTCCTCGTACACCGACTCGCTCGTGCGACCCTCGGCCACACCCAGTTCCACCAGCCGCTCGTACGAGCGGCGGGCGTTCTCCATGGCCTCCAGAAAGACCGTCTGGGCCTCCGAAGAGCCTGCGATGCTGGGAGGCATCACAAAGCCACCATCGGAACCGAAGCGGACGTAGCGCTGGGACTGCTGACTGTAGGAGGCCACCCGGTGCCGCACCAGTTGGTGCGAACACGCGCGCGATATCCCATCGACAGCGAAGGTGAAGACGGCGTGTTCCAAGGCGCTCATGTGCCCCGACCTGACCAATCCGCGCACCAGGCGAGCCACGTCGTCGTCGCCCATGGCCATCTTGAGCTCCGCAGCGCTGATGGGCGCATAGCAGAGCCGGCCGGCGGAAGCCACCGCCCTCTCCGGCGAAGGAGTGAATTGTAGAAGCGTTACCTTGAGGTCGGCTGGCACGGCCGAGCGTCGGCGCCGGCTACTTGCTCTGCTCGGCGCGCCGGTACTTCTTGTTGAACCTCTCCACCCTACCGGCGGTGTCGACCAGTTTCTGCTTGCCGGTGTAGAACGGGTGGCACGCAGAGCAGACCTCGACCTTGATCTCGGGTATGGTCGAGCGGGTCACAAAAGTCTCGCCGCAGGAGCAGATGACTTTGCTCTCCATGTACTTCGGATGTATGTCGTCCTTCAAGGTGCCTCCAATGACACGGCCCACGGAATACCAAGCTTAAGAGGGACGATATGATACCACGGCCTGCCCACGACGGCCGCCGGCAGTCACGTCTCCAGACCCCGACGGGCCGCTGCCAAGAACTCGGCCGCGGTGCTCGCCTCGCCTGCCTCCCAGGCCAACCGGGCCTCGCGGAGGGCCTTGCCCAGCAGAGGGCCGCTCGGCAACCCCAGTTCGCGCATGAGGTCCTCGCCGTCCAGGGGCGGCCGAGGCACCTCCTCTCTGGCGCGGCCGGCCCAGAGGTCCATCAAACGCCGGCCTGGTGCGACTTTGTCCGCATCCAGAAGCGACTCCCGGCCACTGGAGCCGCCCCCCCTGCCCGCGGTCGCAGCGGCGGCGACGAGGGCGATCACCTCCGGTTCCCATGGCGCGGTGTCCCAGAGAAATAGCACGTCCTCCCGCTTCGAAACGGGCACTGACTGCGCTGCCTCCGGCCGCCCCAAGCTCAGCGCTCCGGCACCGGCCTCACAGACGTGCAGGTGACGTGCGACCATCGTCAGCAGAGAGACCATGGCGCTGGAAAGTCTCACACGCCGTGCCGCGGTCTCAACGGCTGTGCCCGGGAGTGAGTGCATCAACCCTGCCCACCGGAGAGCCACCGGCCGGCTCGTGGCGCCGTCTACGTCCATGGCCAGCCGCTCCTGCAGCAGACCGGCCGCCCCTGAGAACCAGACCGCGGGACGCTCCAGGAAGTCGTCCAGCCGGTCCAACAGGGCGAGCGTCGGCTCTAGCCGCTCTTGTGCGGGGAACTCAGGCAGCAACTCCGTGAGCAACCCCAGATCATGCCAGAGCCGCACCGCCCCAGCGGCCCGGCCCGAGGCAAGCGTGAGGGCCATCTCGGTAGCCACGCGTTCGGCCGCCGCGCCCGACAGGGCCGCGGCCTGCGCTCTGATCGACTCGGCCAGGGCCTCTTCCAACCGTAGACCCAACACGTGGCAGAAGCGCGGGGCGCGCATCAGACGCAGGGGATCGTCTGCAAACACCGTGGCCGAGACCGCCACCAACCGCCCTTCTCGGAGGTGAGCCAGGCCCCCGAAGGGATCGAGAAGGACGCCGCCCTCAAGAGGCTCGGCCATCGCGTTGACGGTGAAATCCCGCAGAGCCAAGTCGGCCAAGATCCCCCCACCGCGTACGGCAGCCACGTCCACGTGACCTCCGGTACCGAGCACTCGGTAGGCGGGGTGGCGCTCGGACAAAGCGAACCAGGGAGACCCCAGAACCGCGGCGATCTCTTTGGCCACCGCCGCCGCGTCGTCCATCACGGCTACATCCACGTCGGGGGAGAAGCGGCCCAATTCCCGGTCGCGCACGCTGCCGCCCACAAGCCAACCAGCGGTGTCACGCCGCCTCAAGACCTCGGTCACGGCCCGCAGCATAATCGAGCTACTTTCGCGGCCGGCCATCGCGGCTCCTACTTGGACGAGCCTTTCATCTTGTTGAGCTTGCGCCGGTAGGTGAACCTCTGTGTCCCGTAGGCGACGCCCGCGTAGAGAAAGAACAGGATGAACGAGAGGAGGGCGTTCCCCTTGGTGGAGGAGCCGCTCTTCCAGCCCCACTCGATCATCGCGAAATAGGGAAAGCGAAGATGGCTCCGGTGATAACGGCCTTCCTGATCGTCGGGGGCCGGAGAGCCTGACCGGCACCCTGCCCGCGGCCGCGACTGGCTGCTGAGGTCCGGCCCGCACCCTGTCCGCGGCCGCGACTGGCCGCCGAGGTCCGCCCTCGCGATGCCGCGGCCGGCGCCGACTTGGCTTTGGGGAACGCCTGCCTGGCGGCCCTGCGCTTCTCCTTCTTGGACATGATCCTCCGTTGCGCCTCAGCGGCTTTGCTGTTGGGCGATGCACTGCATGATAACCCGAATGCTCACTCTCTCCACGAAGGTCCGCGATCGTAGAGCCGGTCGGCCACTACCTCGGGGAGCAGTTCCACCAGGTCCCCAGCCAACACGCCCTGCGGATCAGTGAAGGCGCCCAGCCTCCCGGCCTCGGCGTGGATCCAAGCGCCGCAGTAGGCCGCCTCGAAAGGCTCAAGACCTTTGGCGAGCAGTGTTCCGATCATGCCCGACAGCACGTCTCCGGTGCCGGCCGAGGCCAGCTGCGGCGGACCTTGCACCACCGCCCGAGTCGCGCCCGAGGGCGCGACGATCACGGTGGACGAACCCTTCAGCAGGACGACCTGGCCTGTGGCGGCCGCCGCGCGGCGCGCGGCCGCCAGGGCCGACGCGGCCAACTCATCCACCGGCACGCCGAGAAGGGCTGACAGTTCGCCCATGTGCGGCGTCAGCACCAGACCGGCCCGCGCTTGCAGCGCCTCGGCCGTGCCGGCGAAGGCGAACAGACCGTCGGCGTCGAGCACCATGGGGACCTTGCTTTCGAGCACTATCCGCCTGACCACTTGAACCGTCACCGGCTCCCGGCCCAGTCCGGGTCCGACCACCACGGCGCCCAGGCGCTCATCTGCCAGCACCTCCAGCACCGGAGCCACCTCGGCCAGGTAGTCGCCCGGGCCGATCTCCTGAAGCACCGTCTCCACCAGGCGGCTCCGCATCCCAACGGCCGCGCCCGCGGTCATCAGCAACCGCACGTAGCCCGCGCCCATGCGATAGGCGGCCTGCGCGGCGAGCCAGGCCGCCCCAGGGTAGGCGGTCGAACCGGCCAGCACGGCGACGTATCCCGCCCGGTACTTGTGATCGTCCACCCGGCGCCCGGGGAGATTCACGTCGTCGGCCGTCACCACCCACAGGTCGGGCTCTGGCTCCAGCGACTCAGGGATGCCTATGTCCCACACCATTACTTCCCCGGTGGCCTCAGAACCGGGAGGACAGACAAGCCCACTCTTGGCTGCGTGAAACGTCACGGTGACATCGGCCGCCACCGTCCCCCGGGCGATACTGCCCGTGGCGGCATCCACACCAGAAGGAACATCCACAGCCAGCACCGGGATGCCCCGGGCTCCAGCCGCGTTGATCAGGCGAGCCCACTCGGCCACCTTTCCCCGCAGTTCCCCGGTCGCGCCGGTACCCAGCAGACAGTCCACCACCAGTTCGGTCTCGTCCCACAGGTAGTCGGGCACCTGCCCCGTCCTGAGGTTCACGCCTGCCTTCTCGGCCGCCCTGAAGTTGAGGGCCGCATCTGGGCTAAGGTCGGCGGCGGAAGCGGCGGCCACCACGCAGGCCACCGGATGTCCTGCCAGGTGCAGTTGCCTGGCCGCGGCCAGACCGTCTCCTCCGTTGTTGCCCCGCCCGCACACGATCAGGGTGTGCCGCCCGGGATACCGCGTCAGGACAAGCGAGCTGACCCCCAGCGCCGCCCGCTCCATGAGCACGGGTCCCGGCACGCCCACGTCCTCGATGGTCGCCCTGTCCAGTTCCCGCATCTGCTCAGGGGTGAAGACCACGGGCCGCTCGGCTAGCGGACAGGGCAGGCCGGCCACGCGCCCGCGATCCACGTCACCGTCCATCTCGGCACCTCCCTTATCAGGCGCTATGGCCATTGCACAAGCTCCCGCGAGGGAATCGACGTGGGACAGCGACAGCCCTACCGCGGCTATCCCCAGCCGCTCGGCCGCCAGGGCCGTTCGGCCGCTCAGGACCACGCACGGAGCGCCCCCGGCCCCGACCGGCTCCGCCGGCACTACCTCCACCTCCTGCCAAGACAACACACCAGTGCCCAGGAGCTTCCCCACTGCCTCTTTGGCGGCAAAGCGGGCGGCTAGGTGAAGGAGGGCATCGCCCCGCGCCTCGCAGTAGACCACCTCGGCGGGTGTGAAGAGTCTCTGCTCCAGACGGGGATGCCGGGCAAGTGCCTGCCGCAACCGCTCGACTTCCACCAGGTCGAGACCGAGCAGAGCCACACCACGCGCTTCGCCGGTCACCTGCAGTCACTCCACCGTGACGGTCTTGGCCAGGTTGCGCGGTTGGTCCACCTTCTCACCCCGGGCCTTCGCGACGTAGTAGGCGAACAGCTGGAGCGGCACGGTAGCCAGAAGGGGAGCGAACATCTCGTCCGTGCGGGGCACGTACAGGACATCCTTCGCCATACCCGCGATACTCTGGTTGCCCTCGGAGGCCACCGCGATGACATGAGCTCCGCGGGCGATCACCTCCTGCACGTTGGAGATGAGCTTGTCGTACACCGTGCTGTCGGTCGCCACCACCAACACCGGAGAGCCCTCTTCAAGCAGGGCGATGGGGCCGTGCTTCATCTCCCCGGCAGCGTAGGCCTCGGTGGGCACGTAGGAGATCTCCTTGAGCTTGAGCGCGCCCTCGAGCGCCACAGGAAGGCCGGTCCTCCGGCCCAAACACATGAAGAAATTCTTGGACGAATATCGCCGGGCGATCTCTTCCACCTTGGTGGCCGCGCCGTCCTCCAGGTAGTCGCTCAGCAGTGCCGGGATACGTCGCAGTTCCTCCGTGTGGCCCCGCACCTCCTCGGCGCTGAGACGGCCGCGCAGGCCGGCCACGTGCAAGGCCAGAAGCAGCATGGCCAGCACCTGAGTGAGGAAGGTCTTGGTGGCCGCCACCCCGATCTCCAGACCGGCCCGGGTGAAGAGCACGCCGTCGGCCTCCCTGGTCGCCTGGGAACCCACGATGTTGGTCACCGCCAGAACCCGGGCCCCCATGTGACGGGCAAGCCGCATAGCCGCGAGCGTGTCCGCCGTCTCACCGGACTGGCTTATGGCGATGCAGAGACAGTCGGAGTCGATCACCGGGTCCCGGTAGCGAAATTCGGAGGCCACCTCCACCTCCACCGGCAGCCGCGCCCAGCGCTCCAGAGCGTATCTGCCCACCAGGCCGGCGTAGTACGAGGTGCCGCAGGCCACTATGATCACCCGGCGCAGCCCTTGGATGGTCTCGGCGGTCAGACCCAAGCCCTCGAGGACGACACCGCCGTCGGCCCCGACCCTCTCCGCGAGGGTATCGGCCAGGGCGCCTGGCTGCTCGTGGATCTCCTTGAGCATGAAGGTCTCGTATCCCGCCTTCTCGGCGGCTTCGTCATCCCAGTCGACCGTCTGTATCTCCCGCTCCACGGGCGTACCGTCAAGCAGAGTAATCTCCACCCCGGCGCGCGTGACCACGACCACGTCGCCATCCTCGGGAAAGATCACCGTGCGGGTCTCGGAAAGGAAGGCTGAAACGGCCGAGGCTAGAAAGTTCTCACCCTGGCCCAGACCCACCACCAGCGGAGTCTCTTTCCTGATGCCCACGATCACGTCCGGCTCGTCGGCCGCAAGGGCGCAGAAGGTGAAGTGCCCCTCCATCTGCCGGTGAGCATCCACCGCGGCCTGACGCAGAGACCCCTGATAGGCGCGTTCGATCAGATGGGCCACTACCTCGGCGTCGGTCTCGGAGGTGAACACATGGCCCTCGTCCTGGAGAGTGGCCCGAAGGCTCAGGTAGTTCTCGACGATGCCGTTGAGCACGATGGCGAAACGGCCCGAGCAGTCGGTGTGGGGATGAGCGTTCTCGGCGGAGGGACGGCCGTGTGTAGCCCAACGCGTGTGAGCCATGCCGAGCGTACCGGCCTCGCCCAGCCGGTCGAGCACCGCCTCCAAGTTGTCCAGGTTGCCCACTGAATGGAGCAGCTCAAAGCGGCCGTCGGTGACGATGGACATGCCGGCCGAGTCGTATCCGCGATACTCGAGCTTCCGCAGACCCTGGAAGAGGATGTCCCGGCAGGGACGTTCGCCCACATAGCCGATGATGCCGCACATTCTCTCTAGACCTCCATAGTCACGACTCTTGGAGTCTCAATTCCACATAGGGAGACATCCAGGCGGCCACCAGGGCCTCGTAGCCGGGGATCATTTCAACCACAGTCCCAACGCGCGGGCGGAGAGACTCTGCATCTGCTTCGACCACCAGGTAGTCGGAGGAACGTCCGATCTCCCGCAGGCCCGGCTGGACGAACTCCACCGCACCCCGGCCAAGGTCCTGCCGGCCCAATCCCAGGAGCAGGCGCCGCGAGGGCCCCTCCGGGGCCGGCCTAGTATACTCCTCGACCACTTCGGCCCGCAGCGCGCAGGCCCCTCTGCGGCAGTCCGGCAGAGGCTCGCAGTACAGCGCATCCTGGCCCAGCAACAGCGCCTCGCCACACCGCAGCTCGGTCACCGGCTCGGGCACTCCCTCTCCCTGGGCAATCAGCCACAGCAGACTGGAGTTGCCCCCCGACACCCGCCCGACCGGCAGTCCCATGTCGCGCAGAGCCACGGCGCATCGGGAGACCCTTTCGACCGAGGCCCCCAGGCCCTCTGGCCGGCCGCGAAAGCAGGCGTAGTTGGTGGCCACCCCCTCCAAGAGCAGACGCCGGTCGCCGCCGATGGCAGCCGCCAATTCCGGCAGTCGCTCCTCGGGCACACCCTCTCGCTCATCACCGGTCTCCACCATCAGCATCACCCTGTGAGGATGGCCGGCCCGCCCTTCCGTGCCGACACCGGCAAGCGCGGCCACCGCCTCCGCGCCCTCCCAGGAGGACACATAGGTGACGTCCCCAGGCTCGAAACGTCCCCCCGGCGAGGGCAGATCGATGCGATGCAGCTCCGCGTCCGGCAACGCCGCCCGCAGCCTACGCAGATTGAGATCCCGTGTGTCGGCCAAGGCCACTGCGCCACCTGCGAGCATGGCCGCGGCCACCCGGGGCTCGCCCAGGCAACCTTTGGTCACCGCGACGAGATCCAGACCGCGACGCCTGAGCAGGCCGGCCACTGCCTCGGTGTTCCTGCCGATCGCGTCGATGTCTACACGCAGTTCGGGCATCAGCCCTCCGCAATAGAAAAGAGGCGAGGGAGATTTCTCCCTCGCCTCTCGATTCCCTGGAAATCCCAGCTACTAAGGTTCGGTTCGAAGGACCTACAAGGCTGCTGAAAAGCGAAGTCCCGGCCCCCAGAACGCACTGGGCGGCACAGTACTTCGTCCTCAGTCGCGCCAATAGCGCTGCTATTTGCGCTCTTTGCGTCCTCGTCTTGCGCGTGCCCAGAGCGCCCTGGCGGCGAAATGTCGCTTTTCAGCAGCCTAGCGCTTGGAGAACTGCGGGCGCTTGCGTGCTTTTCTCAGCCCGGCTTTCTTGCGCTCCACCATACGGGCGTCGCGGGAAAGATGCCCGGCCCGTTTGACTTCGGTCCTGAGAGAAGGATCGGCCTCCACCAAAGCGCGGGCCAGTCCATGCTTCAGGGCTCCGGCCTGGCCGGACTTGCCCCCGCCGTGGATCTGAGCGATCACGTCATAGCGAGCGTCGGTGCCGGTCTCCACCAGCGGGGAACGCACCATGAGCATCAGAGTCTGCCGGTTGAAGTACTCCCGTACGTCTTGGCCGTTGACAGTGATGATCCCAGTACCGGGCATGAGACGGACCCTGGCGACCGAGGTCTTCCGCTTGCCCGTCGCTGAGTAGACTACTGCTGCCATGGCAACTCCTCCGGCTTCTGGGCGACATGGGGATGCTTGGGCCCAGCGTAGATCTTGAGCTTGGTCAGTTGTTGCGCTGCAAGACGGTTCTTGGGCAGCATGCCTTTGACCGCCTTGCGCAGCACTTCGGTGGGCCGCAGCTGGAGCATCTGCCCGAGACTGCGGGTCTTCAGGCCACCCGGATAGCCGGAATGGCGGCGATACAACTTGTCGGTCAGCTTCTTACCGGTCACCGCGATCTTCTCGGCGTTGACCACCACAACAAAATCCCCGGTGTCCACATGCGGGGTGTATTGGGGTTTGTTCTTGCCCCGAAGCACAATAGCTATCTCCGAAGCGAGCCGGCCGAGGTTCTTGCCGTCTGCGTCGACGACCCACCAGTTGCGCTGGATCTCACCGGGCTTCGCCGTATACGTCCTCACACTGCCTCCTAGGTAAAACGCGACCGCAGATAATAGTCGAGGGGACAGGCACTGTCAAGGCGACGACTGCGCGATAGCGCAGGCATTCCGGCCTTCGCCGACTCGGTTCCGGCGTCAGCCTCCACCCCCATCGGGCGCCGCGGTGAAACTGGCGAAGATCACGTCCAGCCAATGCACTCCGATGTTGGGCTCCAAGAAGGCCTTGAAGCCCATGAGGTGCGACACATCGCCGGCAAAGGCCCATCCGGTGATGAACCACGCCACCTGCTCGGGGTCGACGGCCGCCGGAATACTGCCTTCCTTCTGGCCATCCCTCACCACCTGGGCGTACGCCTCGATGGAGGCCATGTGCTTCTCGGCCAATATCTCCCGCAGACCCTCGCCGCGGGCTCCGGAAACGTACTCCAGCAACTGATGAGCATGGTGTCGCTCCCCTTGGGTAGCCCAGAGCTTCATGTGATGGTCACACATCTGCCGTAGGCGCTCCAGCGAGTTCTCATTGGTGGGAGTCTCACGCGAGGCGTAGATGCGCTCGTACACAACATCGAGAGCTGCCAACAGGATGGCCCGCCGGCTTTCAAAATGAGTGTAGAGAGAAGCCTGCCGTATCCCGGCAGCGGCGGCGATGCGGGCCATGGTCGCCCCGGGCAGGCCGTGCTCGGCTATCAGATCGAGGGTCACTTCGACGATCTGGCGTTTTCGAGCCTCAGCCGTCATCCGCTGGGAGCCTGGAGCCACCGCCCGTTTCCTTCCCCGCCCGCCAGCAGAAGTCCCCCCTGGCGGCGCCGTTGCATTGACAAACTAGCGTGTAGCAGGTAGTTTATCGCACACAATGACCGGTCGCTCGGTAGTTTAGCCGGGCCGGGCGGTCAAGGGCAGACGACGCTCGGCGTACCCCGCTCCAGAACAAGAGAGAGATGGCGGAAGTGCAGCGACTAACGAATCTTACCACCGGTGGACCGGTGCACGTCGACGTCCAAGACGGCAAGATCCTCCGCATAATGCCCCTCGCGTTGGACTCGGACGACGGTCCCTCCTGGACCATCGAGGCCAGAGGCAGAGCCTTCAGTCCTCCCCGCAAGACCACGCTCTCCAACTGGACCGTGGCACACAGATCCACCATCTACTCCCCCAAGCGCATCCTCACCCCGCTCAAGCGGGTGGATTTCGACCCCAAAGGCGACCGCAACATCCACAAACGAGGGGAGTCCGGCTACGAGCCCATCAGTTGGGACGAAGCCCTCGACATAGTCTCCGAGGAGATGATCCGCCTCAAGCGCGAGTACGGCCCTGCCGCGATGATGACTACGCCGTCGTCGCATCACATGTGGGGAAACGTGGGCTACAGGTTCAGCGCCTACAACAGGTTCATGAACCTCTGGGGCATGACCTATGTGGAGCACAACCCTGATAGCTGGGAAGGCTGGCAGTGGGGTGGCGACCACATGTGGGGCTTCAGCTCCCGCCTCGGCATCCCCGAGCAGTACGACCTCTTGGAGGACGCTCTCAAGAACGTGGAGATGATGGTGTTCTGGTCGTCCGACCCTGAGACCACCGGCGGGGTGTACGGCTCGCACGAGAGCACGTGCCGCCGGCAGTGGCTCAAGGAACTGGGCGTCAAGATGGTCTTCATCGACCCCTATTTCAACCACACGGCCGGCCTCGTGAGCGACAAGTGGTTTGCCCCCCGCATGGGCACCGATGCCGCCCTGGGCCTGGGCATCGCCTTTGTGTGGCTCACCGAGGACCTCTACGACAAGGAATACGTGGCCGGCCACACCCATGGCTTCGATGAGTGGAAGAGCTACGTCTTGGGTGAGAGCGACGGCCTGCCCAAGACTCCGGAATGGGCCGAGCGCGAGACCCTCATCCCCGCCCGAGAGATCCGCGCCCTCGCGCGCGAATGGGGCTCCAAGCGGACCATGCTCGCCGCGGGCGGCATGGGCGGATGGGGCGGAGCCTCCCGCTCCTCCTACGGGGCCGAATACGCCCGCACCATGATCGCCCTGGCCGCCATGCAGGGCCTGGGCAAGCCGGGCAGCAACATCTACTCCACCACCGGCGGAGCGCCGGCCGACCGCTCCTTCTGGTTCCCCGGCTATGCCGAAGGCGGCATTTCCGCCGACACGGCCAACACGGCGTCGGGAGTCCGCCTGCAGGCACGCATGTGGCCCAACGGAGGGTCCATATCAAATCCGCAGCATGGAGCCGAGGGTCAGGTGGGCTACCGCCTGCTCATCCCGGAGATGATGAACCACGAGAAGCTGGAGTGGCGCAGCAAGGGGTTCTGCGGCGGCTCCATCGAGATGCAGTTCAAGAAGTACCAGTACCCCGCCTCCGGTTATCCCCACGTGCAGATGTACTACCGCTACGGCGGGTCGTTCATAGGCACCATGACCGAGACCAACCGCTTCGTGAGGGGCTATCGAGAGGGCAAAGTGCCCTTTGTCGTCAACCAGTCGGTCTGGTTCGAGGGCGAGGCCCGGTTCGCCGACATCATCCTACCGGCCTGCACCAACTTCGAGCGCTGGGACATCGGTGACTGGGCGCATCCATCAGGATACGGCACTCACAAATTCGACCAGGTGAACCACCGCATCATCGTGCTCCAGAAGAAGTGCATCGAGCCCTTGGGCGAATCGAAGTCCGACTACGAGATCTTCGCCCTGCTCGCCGAGCGCCTCGGCTTTGGCCAGAAGTACACGGAGGGCGGCCAAACCGATTTGGACTGGGTCAAGCGGGTCTTCCAGGCCAGCGACTTGCCGGGCCGCATCAGCTGGGAGGACTTCGAGAAGAAGGGGTACTACCTGGTCCCCGTCCCCGCCGGCCAGCCACCCACCCCGGCGCTTCGCTGGTTTGCGGAAGACCGAGTGAAAGACACCCCCGACTGGGGTCCGCCGCCTTGGGACCAGATCGGCGGCAAGGGCCTACAGACACAGACGGGTAAGATCGAGTTCGTCGCCAACAGCCTGAAACGTTTCTACGAGACCGATGGGCCCGATCCTGAGCGGCCTGTCATGGGCCCGCAGTATCTCGAAAGCTGGGAAGGCCATCACACAGCGGAGCTCTTCGACAAGTACCCCCTGGCGATGGTCTCACCGCACCCGCGCTTCACCTTCCACACCGTGGGCGACTCGAAGGACTGCTGGAGCAACGACATCAAGGACCACCGGGTCCTGGTCGACGGCCACTATTACTGGATCATGCGGCTCAACTCCCAGGACGCTGCCGCCCGAGGCATCGTCGACGGAGGTCTCGTCCGAGCCTACAACGACCGAGCTGAGGTCATTCTGGCCGCCCAGATCACGGAAAGGTTGCCGCCGGGCACAGTACATTCGTACGAATCCTGCGGAGACTACCTCCCACTGGGTGAGCCAGGCCACTCTGCCGATACGGCCGGCTGTATCAACATGCTCACCTCCAAACGATTCATCACCCCGACTTCCCCGGGCCAAGCGCCCAACTCCTGCTTGGTGGAGATCGAGAGATGGAAGGGCGGCAAGTAGTCGCCGGTGGGCGCGCCGTCGATCGCGGGTTCCCCGCTACCCCCCCAGCGGTCCGCGGCCGGCGGCGCGCCGACCACACCCGGTCACCCTAGAGGGCTCTGAGATCCTCGGGCCGAAGAGGGCCCAGGTCATCTCTGGCGAGGATCTCGTCCAGTACGGCCAGCATGGCCGGCTTGTCATCCGGCAAGAAACCGCCCAGGGCCAGATAGTTGGACGCGTGGTTGGTACGGAGCAAGGCACGGGTCACGTTGGTCGCGGTGATGATATCCCGGAGTTCGCGCAGCAAGCTGCGTGCCTCAGGCACAACCAACTGGTCCCGGCGCACAGCCTCCTCGGCGCGGGTGCCCGGTTCGATCATCAACGACAAGATGCCGATGTATTGCGGATCGATGGCGGTCAAGGCCTGACCTGTCGCGAGGGCATGCTGCGCCGACCGGCCCACCCCGCCAAGTCCCAGGATCGCAGTGACTGAGAGGGCCATCCCCGCCTCCCTGGCTCTGAGGAACGACCGGACCATCTGACCCGCTGAGAGGCCCTTGCCGCTCTGCATCAGCGTGGTGTCGTCTCCGGATTCCAGCCCCACATAGAGCAACTCCAGACCATGCTCGCGGATCTCCCGGAGTTCAGCGATCGTGTAGCGCTGTAGAGAGTGCGCGTTGACGTAGCCGCTCACCCGGGTCAGTCCGGGCAGCTCGGCCCGCAAGGAGTCCAGCACCTCCAACATCCTTGAGACCGGCAGCGCGAGCACGTCGCCGTCGCAGAGGAAGACCCGGTTCACATGTTGCTTAAGACCCTCCTCGAGGTTCTGGATATCCTCCTTGATAGCGTCCACGGCCCGCAGACGGAAGGCTTTGCCCAGATACGCCCCGCAGAACGCGCACTTGCCATGCGAGCAGCCGTACATCACCTGCAGGATCAGGCTGTCGGCCTCACTCGGCGGCCGGATGACATTGCCGTGATACCGGGGATAGGGACGGAGACCGATCACCGAGCCCGCTCCTCGGCGAAGACGGTGCCCGGCGGCTCGACGCACTTGTGCTGCATCACCGCGACCCGGTGGTTACATTGCGCATACGAGTGTTCAGCTATGCCTCCAGCGTTGGCGGACTCGCTGCTGTCCCGACGGTCGAAGTCGGTACAGGCCGACAAGATGACATCGGCAGACTTGGCCTCGACCTCAAGAACGGAACTTGATATCCCAGAGAAAGAGACCCTGTGGGGGGGCAGTGAAGCCCGCCGCTTCGCGGGACGCTCCCCGCAGCAGTTGGCGGAAGCCTTCCAGATCACGCGTCCCCTCTCCCACCTCCACCATGGTGCCCACCAAAGCCCGCACCATGTGCCGCAAGAAGGAATCCGCCTCGACCTCCAGGCAGACGGGACCGCCTCCGGCCGCGGCCCGGCCCGCCGGGCCGCCCACAAAGCCTCCTCCGACCCGCTGCCACCGGCAGCGCAACACCAGTCGCTGGAAGAAAGCGTGCTCGCTCTCGGCGGGAGTGAAGGCGGTGAAATCGTGCCGCCCCTCCACCGCGGCCGCGGCGGCGGCGAAAGCCTGCCAGATCAAGTCGGTGCGGAATGTGCCAGCAGTACCGCGACCAGAAGGGCGGCACCACCTGCCCCTTCCAAAGAAAGTACCTGTAAGAGCGGCTGGTGGCGTTCCTGCGGGCATCGAATCCCTCGGGGGCGAGGCTGATGCGGGTGACAGCGATTCCAGCGGGCGTCAGCGCGTTCAGCGAAGCCCGCAGTTTGGCCAGGTCGGTCTTCGCCGGCAGGAGCAGGCTCACTACCTGCCGCCTGGCGTGCACCCCAGCGTCGGTCCGTCCTGCCACCCGCAGTCTGGGCGCTTGGCCGAACACGGTCCGCAGGGCGCCTTCCAGGCTGCCTTCCACGGTGGGCTGGCCTTCCTGCTTGGCCCACCCGTGCAGACCGGTGCCATCGTACTGCAGCTCCATGCGAACGTTGCGCTCCAGTCCGCCCTCCGTCCTTGCGCCCACCGGCCGCGTCCGGCCGACTACCCGCCCTTCCCAGAAAGCCCGCACCCCTCAGAAGAACAAATGCCGGAACCCAGAGAAGGGTCCGGCACTTGGGGTGGTTTCAAGAAGACCTCTTGGCCGCCTAGTTCGCGCTAGGCGGAGTGGTCCTTCGCCCTCGGTCCTCCCGTAGCGGCGCTATACCAGCTCCAAATAGACCATCTCGGCTGCGTCACCCTGGCGTTGGCCCAGATGGGTGATGCGCGTATAGCCGCCCGGACGGTCCGCGTACCTGGGCGCGATCTCGTTGAAGAGCTTGTACGAGATCTGCTTGTTACGCAACTGGCTGATGGCCGTCCGCCGCGAGTTCAGATCTCCGGCCTTGCCCATAGTGATCATCTTCTCCACCAAGGGCTTCACTTCTTTCGCTCGGGCCTCAGTGGTCTTGATGCGCTCATGCTCGAGCACAGAGCAGGCAAGATTCGCCAGCATCTGCCGACGATGATCCGGCTGCATACCGAATCTTCTTCCTTTTCTCTGGTGCCTCACTCTATTCTCCTCTTAGCTTCAGGTTGTTCTTGGCAAGGCGCTCGCGCACCTCGTCCAGGCTCTTGCGCCCGAAATTGGGGATGCACATGAGGTCCTGCTCCGACCGCGCAAGCAGATCGCCGACGGTCTCTACTCCCTCACGCTTCAGGCAGTTGAGGGAGCGCACCCCAAGGTCGAGGTCGTCGATGAGCATGCTGTCCTCAGGGCCGGACATGTCGGCAGGCGGAGCCGCGACCTCGAGGCCGGACTCCTCGACGGATCACCCAGGAAGATGGCCGTCAAGTCGTCCCGAAGCATCGCCGCCGCCAGGAAGACGGCAGTCTCGGGATCGAGGGCGCCGTTGGTCTCCACCTCGAGCGTCAGCTTGTCGAAGTCGGTCCGCTGGCCGACGCGGGCCGACTGCACGCTGTAGGCCACCCGCCTACCGGCGAAAAGATCGAATCGATAGGGATCACGCCCAAGGCCATCCCCGGGCGCTTGTTGTCGTCGGCGGACACATACCCACGGCCCCTGCGAACGGTGAGGCGCATCTCCAGACGACCGGCGTCCTCGATGGAGCCGATGTAGGCATCGGGGTTCATCACCTCTACGGTGGCCGGCAGCTCGATGTCGCCCGCGAGGACTTCCCCGGGGCCGTCTTTGACCAGCATGACTTCATGCTCATCGGCTTCGCCGTGCAGCACGAAGACGACCCTCTTGAGGTTGAGGATGATGTCGGTCACGTCTTCCTTGACATGCGGGACCGTCGAGAACTCATGCTCGACGCCCGAGATCTTGACCGCAGAGATCGCGGCTCCCTCCAGCGAAGACAGGAGCACCCGCCGGAGCGAGTTGCCGAAGGTGTAGCCGAAGCCACGGGCGAGAGGCTCCACATGAAGCGGCCCGAGTTCTCACCGACCGGCTCATAAGTGCTATGCGGGGTGGCGAAGTCTAGCAAGCGGCCCTCCTACACGGGCTTCTGCAGTCTGGACTACTTAGAGTACAGCTCGACGATGAGCGACTCTTGAATGGGGATGTCGATGTCAGATCGCTCCGGCAGGCGAAGCACCTTGCCCACCAGATTGTCGTGGTCGGCCTGCAGCCAAGCCGGCACCGAAGCGGTGAGATCGGTAGCGTCCTCGACGACCGCCTTCAAGCCTTCACTGCCCAGGACCGCCATGATCACTTCGTCGGGTCTGCACCCTATAGGAAGGGATGTTGACCCGCCGTCCGTTGACCGCGAAATGGCCGTGCCGGACCAGTTGCCTGGCCTGCCGGCGGGAGGCGCCGAAGCCCAGCCTGTAGACCACATTGTCCAAGCGCAGTTCGAGCAGCCGCAGAAGGTTCTCACCGGTGATGCCCGGTTGACGCGCCGCCGCAGTGTAGTAGTTGCGGAACTGCTTCTCAAGCACGCCATAGTAACGGCGCGCTTTCTGCTTCTCGCGCAACTGGTTGAGGTACTCCGACTGCTTGCGCCTGCGGCCGCGGCCGTGATCTCCCGGGGGATATGCCCGGCGATCGACTCCGCACTTGTCGGTAAGACACCGTTCGCCTTTGAGGAGGAGCTTCTCGCCCTCCCGCCGGCACTGCTTGCACTGAGGAGATGTGTCTCTTGCCATGACCGCCGCCTCAGACCCTGCGCCGCTTCTTGGGGCGGCAACCGTTGTGAGGTATGGGAGTGACGTCCTTGACGCTGCTGACGTCGATACCGGCAGCCTGCAGCGAACGGATCGCCGTCTCGCGGCCACTCCCCGGTCCTTTCACATAGCAATCGACCTTCTGCAGTCCATGCTCCATCGCAGCCCTAGCGGCCCTCTCGGCCGTGACTTGTGCTGCAAACGGGGTGGACTTGCGCGAGCCTTTGAAACCAGCGGAACCGGCGCTTGCCCACGCAATAACGTTGCCCTCTTTGTCCGTCAAGGTCACGAGGGTGTTGTTGAACGACGTCTTGATGTAGGCGTTGCCTACCGCGATGCTCTTGCGCACCTTGCGGCGCCGTCCGCGCGGGCCAGCGGTAGTGCGTTTCGGTTTCGGCATGTTTCTTGCTCTCCGTCCCTAGATTTCTCTGCGAGGCCGCCCGCGGGCTAGACCCGCACCTTTTTCTTGACGCCCACGGTCGGTTTGTGTCCTTTGCGCACCCGGGCGTTGGTCTTGGTGCGCTGGCCGCGGACGGGCATGCCGCGCCGATGCCGTATGCCCCGGTAGCAGCCGATCTCCATGAGCCGCTTGATGTTCTGGCTGCGCTCGCGCCGCAGATCACCCTCGACCGTCACGTTGTCTTCGATGAAGCTGCGCAGACGGACTTCTTCGTCCTCAGTGAGGTCCTTGACGTGCGTGTTCGGGTCGATCTTCACAGCCGCGAGGATCTTGTTGGACACCGACCGGCCGATCCCGTACACATACGTCAGACCGATCTCTATCCGTTTCTCCCGGGGGAGTGTGACACCAGCGATACGCGCCATACGCTGCTCCTAACCTTGCCGCTGCTTGTGGCGCGGGTTCTGGCAGATCACGAGGACCACGCCGCGGCGCCGCACTATCTTGCATTTTTCGCACATCGGTTTCACCGACGCTCTGACTTTCATCTAACGCCCTTCCTCTACTTGAAGCGATACGTTATTCGGCCCCTACTTAGATCGTAGGGCGACAACTCTACCTTGACTCTGTCCCCAGGCAAGATGCGTATGTAGTTCATCCGCATCTTGCCGGAGATGTGCGCCAGTATCTCCAGCTCGTTGTCCAACTTCACTCGGAACATGGTGTTGGGCAAGGCTTCGACCACCTCGCCCTCGAGCTCTATCGCTTCTTCTTTAGGAGACACAGCTCGCCACCCTGCTTGCACTTGCATTTGTTTCGCGACAAAGTCGGGGCCACCGACCCCGCATGGCACGGCCGTCTATCTTACCACAAGGCTTCATCACGCCCTGGCGAAAAGGCGTCATCCTTCAGCGCCCCTCTCGGCTCTCGCTACTTTGGCCGCGGTAAGGACGCGGGGGCCGTTCTTGGTGATCGCCACCGTGTGCTCGAAGTGCGCCGACAGACTCCCGTCCTTAGTGTAGATGGCCCAAGAGTCGTCGCCGATCTCCACGTCCAAGCCGCCTAAGTTGACCATCGGCTCGATGGCGATCACCATGCCGTCACGCAGTTCCGGGCCCTTCCGGGCGGTCCGAAGTTGGGAACCTGCGGATCCTCATGCATCTCGCGCCCCACCCCGTGACCCACCATGCTCTCCACCACTGAGAACCCGTGGGCCTCGGCGTGAGTCTGCACGGCATGGGAGATGTCACCCACCCGGTTGCCGATCTGGCACTGAGCGATGCCCCGCCAGAGCGACTCCTCGGTGACCCGCAGCAGTTCGCCGGCCTTGTCGGAGATCTCTCCCACCGGGAAGGTGGCCGCGGCATCGGCAATGTAGTTGTCCACGGTGACGCCCACGTCGACGCCCAGGATGTCGCCCTCATTCAGACGGACCTTGCCCGGGATGCCGTGCACCACCATGTCGTTGGGCGACGCGCAGATGGATGCCGGGAAACCCCGGTATCCCTTGAACGTGGGGATGCCACCCTTGGACCTTATGAACTTCTCCGCCAACCGATCCAACTCTCTTGTCGTCACTCCCGGCGCCACTTCGCGCCCCAGCAGTTCCAGACATTCCCGGACCACCACGCCCGCCCGGGCCATCTTCTCTATCTCCGTCTGGGACTTGATCTTGATCACAGCGAGTCCGACTCCTCTGCCATGCCTCAGGCGGCCGGCCCCAAAGCCGCGCGGATGTCGCCGTAGGTAGCCTCCGCCTCTTGGGCGCCATCGATACGGACCACCAGACCGGCCCGATCATAAAAGTCGATGAGCGGCTCGGTCTGGTTGCGATAGACCTCAAGCCGGTTGCGAACCGTAGCCTCGGTATCGTCGTCTCGCTGATAGAGCTCCCCGCCGCATTTGTCGCACACGCCCTCTATCTTGGGCTGGGTGAACAGCACGTGGAACGGAGTCTGGCACGACCGGCAGACCCGGCGCCCGGTGAGCCGCTTCAGCAGCAGATCCTCGTCCACCAGAAGCACGAGCACCTTCGTGACCGCGCGGTCGAGTCCGTCCAGCACTCCGTCGAGCGCCTCGGCTTGGGGGATGGTGCGGGGGAAGCCGTCCATCAAGAAGCCCTTCGCTGTGTCGGGCTCTTGCAGGCGATCCTTGACGATGCCGATGACCACGCTGTCGGGCACCAGTTCGCCCGCGTCCATGAACTTCTTGGCCTCCAAACCCATCTGGGTCTGGTTCTTGACAGCCGAGCGCAGGATGTCACCCGTGGACACATGGGGAATGCCGTATTCACCCACGATGCGGCTCGCCTGGGTACCCTTGCCGGCACCCGGAGGCCCCAAAAGGACCAGATTGAATTGTGTCACGCCAAGAATCCTTTCCGTAGACCCGGGATCATTTGAGGAAGCCCTCGTAATGCCGCATGAGAAGCTGAGACTCCATCTGCTGCATGGTGTCGAGGGCCACACCGACGACGATCAAGATGGACGTCCCGCCGAAGTAGAAGGGAACGTTCAGACCCTTGTAGAGCGCCGTGGGCAGAAGGACGATGGCCGCGAGGAACAAAGCGCCCGGCAGGGTGATGCGCGTGAGCACCCGGTCGAGATAGGCCGCCGTAGGCCGTCCCGGGCGGATGCCGGGGACGAAACCGCCGTACTTCTTGAGATTGTCGGCCTGGTCGATGGGATTGAACTGCACGGCCGTGTAGAAGTAGGTGAAGAGCATATGAGGATGACCTCGGCCACGATGTACCACCAGGAATTCGGCCCGAATATCTCGGCCAGGCTCTTCGCCCAGCCCCACGGGGCCATCTGCGCAAGCGTGACCGGGAACATCAGCACCGACGACGCGAAGATCACCGGGATGACCCCTGCCATGTTCACACGCAGAGGTAGGTAGGTGCTCTGCCCGCCGTAGACCTTGCGTCCAACCACCCTCTTGGCGTACTGCACCGGTATCCGTCGTTGCCCTTGGGTGACCAGCACGATGAACACCACCACTGCCACCGCGATGACGGCCATCAGAACCCAGATGCCTGGATTGAGAGTGAACAGCTTCCGCAGCCCGCTGGGCAGCCGGGACACGATGGAGGCGAAGATCATCAGCGAGATGCCGTTGCCGATGCCCCGCTGGGTCACCAACTCGCCCAGCCACATGACCATGATGGCGCCCACTGTCAGGGTGAGTACCACCAAGACGAAGCGGAGAGCGTCCACGCCCGCCGTGCCGAAGGCCTCATACTGCTTGTCGAACAAGAAGACAAACCCGACGGCCTCGACAAGAGCCAGCGCTCCGGTGAAATACCGGGTGTACTGGTTGACCTTCTTCTGCCCAGCCGGTCCCTCTTTCATGAGCGCTTCCAAGCGCTTGCTGACCATCGTAAGCAACTGCATGATGATGGACGCAGTGATATAGGGCATGATGCCCATGGCGAAGATGGCCATCTTCTGCAGGGCCCCGCCCGAGAAGAGGTTGATGAAGTCCAGCACCCTCCGCCGCGGATGAACCGCCAGACCCGCGCGGTCGACGCCGGGCACCGGGATGTGGCAACCAAGCCGGTAGAGGGCGATGATCATCGCCGTGAAGAGCAGCTTCTTCCGGAGATCCGGGAGCTTCCAAGCGTTAATGAGAGACTGCCACATCAGCCTTTCTCCCCTATGGTCCGCAGGTCGCGCATCTACATGCTATCCGAGCACTTCGGCAGTTCCGCCGGCGGCTTGGATCTTGGCCAAGGCCGAGGCGCTGAAGCCGTGGGCCTTGATGGTCAGAGGCTGGGCCAGTTCGCCCGTTCCCAGGATCTTGACCCGCTCGTCCAGCTTCTTGATGATGCCCTTCTCCAAGAGAGAGTCGGGTGACACTTCTTCGCCGGAGGCGAAGACAGCCAGCCGGGAGAGGTTCACGGGCGTCATGTAGGTGCGGAACGGACCGATGGGCATGGATGTCTTGGCATTGGGGCCGCGCAGCTTGGGCAGCCTCATGTGCAGAGGCATCTGCCCACCCTCATACCGAGGCGAGATCTGACCGCCCGACCGTTGTTTGGAGCCCTTGTGGCCCCTGC
Source organism: uncultured Actinomycetes bacterium (assembly GCA_963784835.1). Taxonomy (GTDB): domain Bacteria; phylum Actinomycetota; class Thermoleophilia; order RBG-16-64-13; family RBG-16-64-13; genus RBG-16-64-13. The sequence continues at coordinate 200,559 of CAWASM010000001.1, forward strand.
CGGAGGTCTTGCCCACGCCCGAGCCTGCGCCCCGGCCAACACGCTTCTTGCTGTGCTTGGCCCCGGGGTCGGGCTTCAGATTGTGCAGGAAGATGTCTCCCATAACTATCCCTTGTCCTTGATGTCGACCACGTCCACCTGGACCATGTACCGGATCTTCTGCACCATGCCCCGGATGGCCGGGCTGTCCTCGTGATAGACCGTCTGGTTCATGCGAGTGATGCCGAGCGCGTCAAGCGTGGCCTTGTGGTCCTTTTTGCGATTAATGCGGCTCTTGACCTGAGTGATCTTCAGCATGACGTCACTCTCCGGCCGGCACAGCCGCTGCGGCCGCCGGTTCGGCGGTCACGGCCACCGGGGCTTCGGCCACCCGTTTGCCCAGGATCTCGTTGATGGTCTTGCCGCGTTGCCGGGCGATGTCCTCGGGCCGGCGCAGGGCGCGAAGCCCCTGCTCCGCCGCCCGCACCATGTTGATGGGGTTGGTCGTACCCAGGCTCTTGGTGAGCATGTCTCGGACCCCACCCAGTTCTAGTAACGCCCGTACGCCGCCGCCGGCGATGACGCCCGTACCGGCGGAGGCCGGCCGCATCACGACTCGGCCCGCGCCGAAATGGCCCAAGACCTCATGAGTGATGGTGGTGCCGTGTTTGGGCACCACGAAGAGGTTCTTGCGTGCGTCCTCGATGGCCTTCTGGATGGCCAGCGGAACCTCTTTGGCCTTGCCGTAGCCTACTCCTACTGTGCTATCGCCGTCGCCTACCGCCACGAGAGCGGTGAACGAGAAGCGCCGGCCGCCTTTGACCACTTTCGCGACGCGGTTGATATGGATCACGCTCTCCTGAAGGTTGAGCGAATCTGCCTTGATCTGCGCCAAAGTGCTACCTCCTCTCCCTCAGAAATCCAGGCCGCCCTGGCGGGCACCGTCCGCCAGAGCCTTGACTCGACCGTGGTACAGATACGGTCCCCTGTCGAAAACCACTTTCTCGATTCCCGCAGCCTTGGCCGCTTGAGCCAGAAGCTCACCTACCTTGGTTGCCTGGTCTTTCTTGGGCAGGCCCTTCTCGGTCACCTGGATGCTGCTGGCGCTGGCCAGAGTATGCCCTTTGCCGTCGTCGATGACCTGTGCCCAGATGGCCCGGTTGGACCGAAAGACCGAAAGACGGGGACGTTCGGCCGTGCCGCGCACCTTGCTGCGCACGCGCACGGCGCGCCGCGCCCGCGTCGCATTGGCTGTATGTTGAGTACTCATTCTATCCTCTTCCCACTACGCCCGCTTGCCGACTTTGCGCCGCACCACTTCGCCTTCATAGCGGATGCCCTTGCCCTTGTAGGGCTCAGGTTTGCGGATGGAGCGGATCTCGGCGGCGACTTGACCGACTCGTTGCTTGTCGATGCCCCTGACCACGATCTGAGTGGGCACAGGCACGTCGAACTCGATGTTCTCCGGCGGCTCCACGACCACCGGGTGAGAGTAGCCGACAAGGATCTCCAGGTCGGCTCCCTTCTTGGAAGCCCTGTAGCCCACGCCCTGGATCTCGAGCTTCTTCTGGAAGCCAGTGGTCACCCCGGTGACCATGTTGGAAAGCAGAGTGCGGGTGAGGCCATGCAGCGACCGGTTGGGCGCCGAGTCGTTCGGCCGAGTGACCGTCATGACGCCGTTGTCCAGGGCCACGCTCATGCTCGGGTGAACGTCGAGCGACAACTGGCCTTTGGGGCCTTTGACGGCGACGTTGTTCCCGGCGATCGTGACGTCCACGCCGCTCGGGATAGTTATGGGTGCTCTTCCTATTCTTGACATATCATTACCACACGAAACAGATGACTTCGCCGCCAACACCCAGCCGCTGAGCCTCCCGAGCCGTCATCAGACCACGCGAGGTGGAGATGACGGCCGTGCCCAGGCCCCCGAGGACCTTGGGGAGGTTGTCTTTCTTGGCATAGATGCGGCGACCCGGCTTGCTGACCCTCTTCACCTGCGCGATAACGCGGCGACGGCCGTCAGTGTACTTGAGCTCGATCACCAGCTTGTCGAAGCTGCCTTCTTTGACCACCGAGTAGCCGGCGATATAGCCCTCATCATTGAGAACGCGGGCCAACTCCACCTTCTGCGACGAGGCCGGCATCTCGACCTGGGCATGGAGCGCCTTGTTGGCGTTGCGCACCCGGGTCAGCATGTCGGCGATGGGATCGGTGTGCGACATGACCCCTCCTACCAGCTCGACTTGGTGACGCCAGGGATGACTCCCTGGTGGGCCAGCTCACGAAGACAGATGCGGCACAGACCGAAGCGGCGGAGGTACCCGCGCGGCCGTCCGCACCGAAGGCAGCGGTTGTGGGCGCGGACGGCGAATTTCTGCGGGCGCCGCGCCTTCGCGATCATAGATTTCTTTGCCATGCGCTGATGCTCCTATCCTTCAGCTCTCGCGGAAAGGCATGCCCATCAGCTTGAGCAACGCCCGTCCTTCGTCGTCCGTCTTGGCCGTGGTGGTGATGGCGATGTCGAGACCCCGCGTGCGATCGATCTTGTCGTAGTCGATCTCGGGGAAGATGATCTGCTCCTTCACGCCCAGATTGTAGTTGCCCCGGCCATCGAAGCTGCCGGGGGCTACACCGCGAAAGTCGCGGATGCGGGGCAGAGCGATGCTCATCAGCCGGTCCAGCATCTCGTACATGCGGTCGCCGCGCAGCGTGACCCGCAGGCCGACAGGCATGCCGGCGCGCAACTTGAAGTTGGCCACCGACTTGCGTCGCCCGCCGTACCTGGGCCTTCTGACCGGTGATCTGGCCCATCTGCACCGCGGCTTCTTCCATGCGCCTTCGCATCATGCGTGCCTTCGCCGATGCCCATGTTGAGGGTCACCTTGGTGACCTTCGGCACCTCCATGACGTTCGCGTAGCCAAACTGCTCACGCATGGCCGGCACGATGTCAGTGCGGTACCTCTCTTTAAGTCTTGGAACTGCCATCGCTAACCCTTATCAACCTGGACATTGCATTTCTTGCAGTAGCGGACCTTCTCGTCGCCCTGCATCCGCACGCCCACCCGCACCGCCTGGCTGCAGCTGGGGCAGACCAGCTTCACGTTGCTGATGTGCATGCTGGCTTCGCGCTCGATGACCCCGCCCTGGGGCATCTTCTTCGACGGCCGCACGTGCCGCTTGATGAAGTTCACGCGCTCCACCACGATCCGCTCTTCGCTCGCGAGCACACGCAGGACCTTCCCGCGCTTGCCGTTCTCTTTGCCCTGCGATCACCTCCACGGTGTCGCCCTTCTTGACACGGAACTTCTTGCCGCGTTTGCCGGTTTCTGCCATCAGAGCACCTCCGGGGCCAGCGAGATGATCTTCGCGAAGTTCTTCTCTCGCAACTCTCGACCCACCGGGCCGAATATGCGGGTGCCTCGTGGGTTCATCTGCCGGTCGATCAGCACGGCGGCGTTCTCGTCGAAGCCGATGTAGGTGCCATCACGGCGTCCATACGACTTCTTCACCCGTACCACCACAGCTTGGACCACGTCGCCCTTCTTGACAGCGCCGCCCGGAGTCGCCTCCTTGACCGCACCGACAATGATGTCGCCCACTCCAGCGTAGCGACGCTGCGACCCACCCTTGATGCGGATGCATAGCAGCTCCCGCGCGCCGGTGTTGTCGGCGACCCTCAGTCTTGTCTCCACTTGAATCATCGTGCTTCACCCATCCCCAGCCGCCGCGCTACTCGGCGCGCTCTAGCACCTTGATAAGGCGCCAGGTCTTGTCCCGGGACAGCGGACGGCACTCGCGCACAAGCACCGTGTCGCCCACTCGGGCCTCGTTCTCCTCGTCATGAGCCTTCAAACGGTCAGTCGTACGGATGACCTTCTCGTACTGGGCGTGCGGCTTGACCGCGCTGACCTGGACCACGACGGTCTTGTCCATCGCGTCCGAGACGACCACGCCCTGCCGTTCCCGTTGTTTTGTGGTCTTGTCTCTGCCATCAAAGCTCCCTCGCCCGTTCTCTCACGGATTGCATCGTCATGATCCTGGCGATGTCCTGGCGCACCTGGTGGAGCCGGCTGGTGTTCTCCAACTGGCCGGCCGCATGCTGGAAGCGAAGGTTGAAGAGCTCCTCGCGCGACTGCTTGAGGCGTTGCGCCAACTCTTCGTCAGCGAGTTCGACAATATCCTTAGCCTTCAATGCCCCCACCCTCCCTGGTCGCGAATCTGCACTTGACAGGAAGTTTGTGCGCCGCGACGCGAATGGCTTCCTTGGCCAGCTCCTCGGAGACCCCCGCGAGTTCGAACATCACCCGGCCGGGCTTGATCACGGCCACCCACTGATCGGGCGAGCCCTTGCCGGACCCCATGCGGGTTTCGGCCGGCTTCTTGGTGATGGGCTTGTGCGGGGAAGATGTTGATCCACACCTTCCCGCCCCTCTTGATCTTGCGAGTCATCGCGATACGAGCGGCCTCAATCTGCCGGCTGGTGACCCAACCGGGTTCCAGAGCCTGCAGGCCATACTCACCGAAATGTACCGTCGTCTGGCCTTCGGCCCCGCCGGTCATGCGGCCTCGATGTTGCTTGCGGTGCTTAACCCGTTTTGGTAATAGCATGTCTTATCCTCGTTTCCGAGGCCTCTCAGTCCACGGCCGGGCGTCTCAAGTGGTGCCGGCGTCACCCTACGCGGGTCTCTGCCTGCCCACGGGACCCCAAGTCGAAGCCCTCGGGCATGATCTCACCCTTGTTTATCCACACTTTGACGCCGATCTTGCCAAACGTCGTGTTGGCTTCGCAGAAGCCGTAGTCGATGTCGGCCCGCAGAGTGTGCAGGGGCACCCGGCCCTCGCTGTAACCCTCGGTGCGCGCCATCTCGGCCCCGCCCAGACGTCCGCCGGACCTCACCTTGATACCCTGGGCGCCGGAGCGCATGGCCGAGGTGATGGCCCGTTTCATCGCCCGCCGGAAACTCACGCGGTTGGCGAGTTGCTCGGCGATAGACTGCGCGACCAGGTTGGCGTCGAGTTCTGGCCTCTTGATCTCGAGGATGTTCACGTGGACCGCCTTGCCGGTCATGTCGTGCAGATCACGCCGTAGCGCGTCCACCTCCGAACCCGACTTGCCGATCACGATGCCCGGCCGGGCCGTGTGGATGTCGATGACCAGCTTGTTCGTGTCCTTGCGGATGATGATCGCCGAAAGTCCCGCATGCCCCATCTTCCGCTGGATATGCCTACGGATGGCCATGTCCTCTTGCAAGGAGGCGGCGAAGTGCTTCTCGGTGTACCAGTGAGCCTTCCAGTCATGGATGATACCGAGCCGCATGCCTCCGGGATGAACTTTCTGACCCATCTGCTACGACTCCTTCTTCTCGTCTACGGACACGGTGATGTGACTCGTCCGCTTGCTTGATGCGGCTGGCCCGCCCCATCGCCCGCGGCTTGAACCGCTTGAAAGTGGGACCACCGTCCACGTATGCCCGGACCACATAGAGGTCGTCGGCGTCGAGGTCGTTGTTGTTCTCGGCATTGGCCACTGCGGAATCGAGGACCTTGCCCACCAGCTTGGCCGCGGCCCGCGGACTCAGCATAAGGATGGCCTTGGCCTCGGATACCTTCTTGCCGCGGATCAACTGAGCCACGTCACCGGCTTTTCGCGGGGAGACCCGCACATATTTGGCTGTAGCGTTGACCACGTCCGTCACTTCCTCTTCATACGGCGCTCTTTGTTGCCGCCGTGACCGCGGAACGTGCGCGTTAGAGCGAACTCGCCCAGCCGATGGCCTACCATGCTCTCCGTCACATAGATGGGCACATGCTTGCGCCCGTCGTGCACCGCGATGGTATGACCGATCATCTCAGGGTAGATGGTGGAAGCCCTGGACCAGGTCTTCAGCATGCGCTTCTCGCCGGTCTCGTTCATGGTCTCGACCCGCTGCATCAGCCTCTCTTCGACGAAGGGAGCTTTTTTGCTTGAACGTGTCACGTTGCTCTATTACCTCCCTTTTCCCGCGTCGCCTGACGATGTACTTGGACGAAGGCTTCTTGGCATGACGAGTCTTGTGACCCAAGGTGGGGACGCCCCAAGGTGTCACCGGGTTGCGACCCGGAGGCGTGGAACCCTCGCCGCCACCGTGCGGGTGATCGACCGGGTTCATGGTGGTGCCGCGCACTCCAGGGCGCACGCCCATCCAGCGCTTGCGCCCGGCCTTGCCGGTCACCAGGTTCTCGTGCTCAGCGTTGCCGATCTCGCCGATGGTCGCCCTGCACTCCAGGCGGATCATGCGCATCTCGCCCGAGGGCAGACGGAGGATGGCGTAGTCGCCCTCCTTGGCCATCACCTGGGCCGAGCATCCGGCCGAACGGGCGATCTGCCCGCCGCGGCCCTTGTACATCTCGATGTTGTGCACCACGGTACCAACCGGGATGTTCTTAGCGGAAGGGCGCAGCCCACCCTGATATCGGCGCCCGGGCCGGCTTCGACCATGGCGCCCACGCCCAGCTTGTTGGGAGCCAGGATGTAGCGCTTCTCGCCGTCGGCATACACGACCAGCGCGATGCGGCTATTGCGGTTGGGGTCGTACTCGATGGAGTCGATCCTTCCCGGCACGCCGTCCTTGTCGCGCTTGAAGTCGATGATCCGGTAGAGACGCTTGTGGCCCCCACCCTGGTGCCGGGTCGTGATGCGGCCGTAGTTATTACGACCGCCCTTGCGCTTCGCCGGTTTGGTGAGCGACTTCTCCGGCTCGCTCTTAGTGATCTCTTCGAAGGCAGGGGTAGTCGCGAACCTGCGTCCGGGAGATGTCGGCTTGTAGCTCTTGATTGCCATGTCTCTCTTACCGCTCTTCTATGTCGCGCCGAAGAACTCGATCCGGTTGCCCGGAGCAAGCTCGACCACAGCCTTCTTCCACCGCTTGGTCATGCCCTCGTGGGCGCCCCTGCGCTTGGGTTTCGGCTTCACGTTTATGGTCTGCACACCGATGACCTTGACATTGAATATCTCTTCAATGGCGGACTTGATGTGCGGCTTGGTAGCCCGATAGTTCACTTCGAACGAATACCGGTTCTGGTCGATAGCCCGGTAGCTCTTCTCAGAGATGATAGGGCGGATGATGATCTCACGCGCGTCCATCAGACCTCACCGCCTTGGCTAACGCCACTTTCGAGGAAGGAGACAGCCGCTTCGGTGAACAGCAGGCTCTTGGCCCACACGTAGTCCTGCACTTCAGCCTCACCCACGGTCATCGCTCGAGTGCCGTCCAGGTTGCGGAAGCTCTTGAGGGCCGAGATCTCCTCGGCGCCCACTAGGACCAGGAGCGGCTTCTCGATCTCGGCCTTGCTCAGGAGCGTGGCCGCCAGCTTGGCCGACGGCTCGGCGAACTCAGCGCCACTCAGCACGCGGACCGTGCCGCCCGACACCAGATCGCCCAAGGCCATGCGGAACGCCTGCGACTCTTACCTTCTTGTTGACCTTCATGGCATAGCTGCGGGGGATGGGCGGGAAGGCCACGCCTCCTCCGGTGAACTGGGACACCTTACCGGAGCCCACGCGAGCCCGGCCGGTGCCCTTCTGCTTCCACTGCTTGGCGGTGGTGCCGGCCACTTCGCCTCCGGTCTTGGCCGAGGCAGTGCCCTGGCGATGTCCGGCCAGCTCGGCCGTCACCACATGGTGGAGCAGCCCGATGTTGATCCGGTCCTGCACCAGCGCGTCGGCCAACTCGTACTGGCCGACCACGGCGCCTTTGTCGTCGATCTTTTCGATGGATGGCATACGCTTAACCTTTGATCACGACCAGGGAACCTTTGCTCCCCGGGATCGCGCCTTTGACCATTACCAGGTTCTTGTCGGGGTCGGTCTGACCACGGTGAGACCCGTCTGCGTGACCCTTACGTTGCCCATCTGCCCCGGGAGCTTGGTGCCCGGGTACACCCGGGACGGATCCGCCGACGAGCCGATGGAACCGGGAGCGCGGTGGAAGTGGGCGCCATGGTAGCCGGGACCACCCGCGAAACCATGGCGCTTGATCACGCCCTGGAAGCCCTTGCCCTTGCTGACGCCGGTCACCTTGACCTCGTCGCCGGGGGAAAAGACCTCTACCGTCACGGCTTCGCCGACCGTCAGCTCATCCTCGCCCCGCACCTCGACCAGGTGGCGTTTGGGCGCCACGCCGGACTTCTTGAGATGTCCGAGCAGAGGCTTGTTCAGCCGTTTCGCCTTGACATCGCCGAACGCGATCTGCGTGGCGGCGTAGCCGTCGGTCTCCACCGTCTTCTTCTGGGTGACCAGGCAAGGCCCGGCCTCGATGACAGTGCAACGGACGACCGTGCCGTCTTCGTTGAAGTACTGGGTCATGCCCAGCTTTGTGCCTAGCAGCGTCTTCATCACAGTTTGATCTCTATGTCGACGCCCGCGGGGAGGTCCATGCGCATCAGCGAGTCCACCGTCTTGGGGGTGGGCTGATGGATGTCGATCAGACGCTTGTGCGTCCTGATCTCAAAATGCTCCCTCGAGTCCTTGTCCTTGAAAGGGCTACGGATCACGCAGTAGACGTTCTTCTCCGTCGGCAACGGGACCGGCCCCGAAATGGTGGCGCCGGTGCGCTCAGCCGTTTCGACGATGCCCGCGCGCTCTTGTCTACAAGCTCGTGGTCGTAGGCTTTGAGCCTAATACGTATCTTCTGTTGCGCCACCGAGCAACTCCTACTTTGCGATCTTGGTCACGGCACCGGCGCCGACTGTACGGCCACCCTCGCGGATGGCGAAACGGAGGCCTTCGTCCATGGCGATGGGGGTGATCAGTTTGGCTTTGATGGTGGTGTGGTCACCCGGCATGACCATCTCCACGCCCTCATCCAGCGTGACGTCACCAGTGACGTCCGTGGTCCGGAAGTAGAACTGCGGACGGTAGCCGTTGAAGAACGGGGTATGACGCCCACCTTCTTCACGGGACAGAACGTAGATCTGCGCCTCGAACTCGGTATGGGGGGTGATGCTACCCGGCTTGGCCAGGACCATGCCGCGCTCCACTTCCTCGCGCTTGGTGCCGCGAAGCAGCACGCCGATGTTGTCGCCCGCGCGCCCCTCATCGAGCAGCTTGCGGAACATCTCGACGCCGGTGGCGACAGTCTTGGTGGGCTGCGGATGCAGGCCGACCATCTCGACGTTGTCGCCCACCTTGACGATACCGCGCTCCACCCGGCCGGTGACCACGGTGCCGCGGCCCTGGATGCTGAACACGTCTTCGATCGGCATCAGGAAGGGCTTGTCGATGGCGCGCTCGGGATCGGGGATGTAGTTGTCGAGAGCATCGGCCAACTCGAAGATGGACCCACACGAGCTCGCATTCCCTATCGCCGCAACCGTGCTCGAGAGCCTTCAGGGCCGAGCCGATGATGACAGGGATGTCGTCGCCGGGGAACTCGTACTCGGTGAGCAGTTCGCGGACTTCCATCTCGACCAGCTCGAGCAGCTCGGGGTCGTCCACCATGTCGGCCTTGTTGAGATACACGATGATGTAGGGCACGCCCACCTGACGGGCGAGCAGGATGTGCTCACGAGTCTGGGGCATAGGGCCGTCGGCAGCCGACACGACCAGCACCGCGCCGTCCATCTGAGCGGCACCGGTGATCATGTTCTTGATGTAGTCGGCATGGCCCGGGCAGTCGACGTGGGCATAGTGCCGCTTTTCGGTCTCGTACTCGACGTGAGCGGTGGCGATGGTGATACCGCGCTCGCGCTCTTCCGGAGCATTATCGATGGAATCGAAGCTACGGAACTCGATGTCGGGGTTCAAGTTCGACAGGCACTTCGTGATAGCCGCGGTCAGCGTGGTCTTGCCATGGTCGACGTGACCGATGGTGCCTACGTTGACGTGAGTCTTGGTCCGCGCAAATTTCTTCTTCGCCACTTTAGTCCTCCCTTTCTACCTGATTCGCTCAGGCGGCCGCCGCAGCCAGGCAGCCGTATTGCCTTTGTTCGTCGCGTCTAGTCGTTTGCGTTCCTGCCGCCCTGCTGGGCGATTATTTCCTGCGCTATCGCGCTTGGTACCTCTGCGTAGTGGCTGAACTGCATGGTGTACACAGCCCTTCCCTGGGTCATCGAGCGCACATCGGTGGCATAGCCGAACATCTGCGCAAGAGGCACCGCTGCCCGGATGACCTGCGCCCCCGCCCTGAGCTCCATGCCCATGATATGACCGCGACGGGAATTGAGGTCACCCATCACGTCGCCCATATATTCTTCGGGCACCACCACTTCCACGTCTTCCATCGGCTCGAGCAGCACCGGGTGCGCCTTCTTGGCCGCCTCTTTGAAGGCCATCGAACCGGCTATCTTGAAGGCCATCTCCGAAGAGTCGACCTCGTGGATACGTGCCGTCGATCAACTCGACCTTGACGTCCTCCATGGGGAAGCCCGCCAGCACGCCGGTCTCCATGGCTTCGACCATACCGGCCTGCACCGCGGGGACGTATTCCTTGGGCACGGCGCCCCCCACGATCTTGTTATCGAACGTAAAGCCGGTGCCATACTCGTTGGGCTCCATCTTGATGACCACGTGGCCGTACTGACCGCGGCCACCGGTCTGCCGCACGAACCGAGCCTCAGCCTTGGGCACGGCCTTAGTGATGCCCTCACGATAGGCGACCTGCGGCCGCCCGACGTTGGCATCGACTTTGAACTCCCGCAGCAGGCGGTCGACGATGATCTCCAGGTGCAGCTCGCCCATGCCGGCGATGATAGTCTGGCCCGTCTCCTCGTCGGTGCGCACCCGGAAGGTCGGGTCTTCCTCCGCCAGCTTCATGAGGCTGTCGGAGAGGCGGTCTTGATCAGCCTTGGTCTTGGGCTCGATGGCCACCCAAATGACCGGCTCGGGGAACTCGATGGACTCCAGCAGGATGGGCTTCTCCGCGTCGCAGAGAGTGTCGCCGGTAGTGGTGCCCTTCAGTCCTACCGCCGCCGCGATATCGCCTGCGACGACCTGCGGTGATGTCCTCACGATGGTTGGCGTGCATCTGTAGGATGCGGCCGATCCGCTCCTTCTTCTGCTTGCTCGAGTTGTAGACGTACGAACCCGCCTTGAGCGTGCCCGAGTACACCCGGAAGTACGTGAGCTTGCCCACGAAGGGGTCGGACATGATCTTAAAGGCGATGGCCGAGAAGGGCTCGTCGTCGTCGGCCCGCCGCGGAGGGGCTCGCCGTTGTGCGGGTTGGCGCCCTCTACCGGCGGGACGTCCACCGGTGAGGGAAGGTAATCGACCACGGCGTCGAGAAGCATCTGGACGCCCTTGTTCTTGAACGACAGAACCGCAGAGGACCGGGATCAGCGCGATGTCAAGCGTGGCCTTCCGGATGGCGGCCTTCAGACGTTCCTCCGTGATCTTGCCGCCCTCGAGATAGTCCATCATCAGTTCATCGTCGCGCTCGGCCAGCGTCTCGATCATCTGAGTGTGCTCCGCCTGCGGCGCGGTCGACCATGTCCTCGGGGATGGGGCTCTCATCCCATTCCACACCCATCTCGTCCTCGTAGATGTAGCGCCACCATGCGCACCAGGTCGACGATGCCGCGGAAGCTGTCTTCCCGCCCAACCGGCAGCTGAATAACCAGCGGATGCGCATGCAATCGGTCGATCATCATCTGCACGCCCTGCTTGAAGTCGGCGCCTACCCGGTCCATCTTGTTGATGAAAGCGATGCGCGGACCTGGTACTTATCGGCCTGCCGCCAGACCGTCTCCGACTGGGGCTCGACCCCCGATACCGAGCAGAACAGGGCGATGGCCCCATCGAGAACTCGAAGCGAGCGCTCCACTTCCATCGTGAAGTCCACGTGCCCGGGTGTGTCTATGATATTGATACGATGATCGCGCCACTCGCAGGTGGTAGCCGCCGACGTGATGGTGATACCCCGCTCTTGCTCCTGAGCCATCCAGTCCATCACAGCGGCGCCGTCGTGCACCTCACCGATCTTGTACGTACGCCCCGTGTAGTACAGCATGCGTTCGGTGGTGGTCGTCTTGCCGGCATCGATATGAGCCATGATGCCTATGTTCCGGACCATCGCCAGCGGATGCCGCGAGCGCCGCCTTTGCGTCGGATCTTATTTGCCGTTGCTTGTGCCAAGTCTGACTTTCCTAAACTCGCGCTATGCTGCGCGTCAGTTACCAGCGGTAGTGGGCAAAAGCCTTGTTGGCTTCGGCCATCCGCAGGAGGTCTTCTTTCTTCTTCATGGTGACGCCGCTACGGTTGAAACCGTCGAGCAATTCGCCGGCCAGCCGTTCGGCCATGCTGTGTTCGCGCCGCGCGCGGCTGTGGGTGACTATCCAGCGGACGGCAAGCGTGTACGAGCGCCGGGTGGGAACCTCCACCGGCACCTGGTAGTTGGCGCCTCCGACCCGGCGGGACCGCACTTCCAGAGCCGGCCGTACATTCTCCACTGCTTCCTTCAGTACGCCGGCAGGATCGTTGCCGGTGCGCTCGCGAAGCAGAGTTCATCGCGTCGTAGATGATGTGCTCGGCGGTGGACTTCTTGCCGTCGAGCATCATACGATTGACCATCTGGGTGACCAGACGGCTTCGATAGATGGGGTCGGGTTGAATGTCCCGCTTAGCTGCTCTTGCTCTTCTTGCCATGGTGCTTCGCCTTCCTGTAGCCTACTTGCCCATTTTCGCGCCGTACTTGGAGCGGCCATGTTTGCGATTGGCCACCCCAGCGGAGTCAAGAGCGGCTCGAATGATCTTGTAGCGGACCCCAGGAAGGTCTCTGACCCTGCCGCCCCGGATGAGCACTACCGAGTGCTCCTGCAGGTTGTGTCCGATGCCGGGGATGTAAGCGGTGACTTCCATGCCGTTGACCAGCCGCACGCGCGCGACTTTCCTGAGGGCCGAGTTGGGCTTCTTGGGCGTGGTCGTATACACACGCGTGCACACGCCCCGCTTCTGCGGCGCGCCTTTGAGGGCAGGGGTCTTGCTCCTCTTGGACTGAGCCTGCCGCCCTTTGCGGATCAACTGGTTGATCGTCGGCACACATGCTCCTAGTCTCTAAATCCGCTGTTTGTCATGAATCGTCGCCCAAGCAGGCGCAATCCAACTCGCCTGGCCCTGCGGCGACCGCGAAGTATAGCAAAGCCCCGTGGGGCCTACAAGAAGCTTTCCCACGCGCTAAGACTCCTTCGCCGCGGGGATGTCCTCTTCGAGATCCTCTTCGAGATCCCCCTCGAGAGGCATCGCCACCACCTAGCAGGTCGTCCTGGGCGTCGTCCAGCCCGGTGTCACCCGTGCCCAGAAGCTCCTCGCCCTCTTCCTCGTCAGCCTGCTCGTCGCCCAGCAGAGCCCAGCCCTTCTCGGCCAGCCGCACCCGGATCTCCTCCAGGCTCTTCTGACCCAAGCCGGGGACTGCCATGAACTCCTTGATGGTGTGACCCACCAGATCGCTGACTCGCTCGATGCCCGCTCTGCTCAGCACCGAGTGGACGTAGGTGGGAAGATCGAGGTCATCAACCAGCATGTTGTAGGCCTCGTTGTCTGAGGAACGACCCCGTGAGCTGCGCCCATTGCTGCTCGGGCGTCAGACCGCCGATCCCGGCATCCATCCGTCCGCCCATGATGTCCCCGAAAAGGTCCATCTCGGCGGGGATGCCGGCGGTCACAAGTTCGATGTTGCGGTAGGCGCGCAGCCCAGTAGCGGCCGGGATCAGCTTGCCGATGATGACGTTCTCCTTGAGTCCGCGGAGCTCGTCGACCTTCCCCTCGAGGGCCGCATCGGTGAGCACCTTGGTGGTCTCCTGGAAAGAAGCCGCCGACAGGAAGCTCTCAGTGGCCAGCGAGGCCTTGGTTATGCCCAGAATGATGTCCTCGCAGCTGGCCGGCTCACCGCCGGCTTCGACCATCCGCGCGTTCTCTTGATCGAAGATCAGACGGTCGATCATGCGCCCGGGCAGGAAGCTGGTGTCGCCGGGGGTCTCCACGAGGACCTTCTTGGTCATCTGCCGGACGATGAGTTCGACGTGTTTGTCGTCGATCTGCACGCCCTGAGAGTGGTAGACCTTCTGTACCTCGCCCACGATGTAGCGGGCGGTCTCGAGCGCTCCCCAGTACTTCAGCAACTCGTGTGGGTTGAGCGAGCCCTCGTAGAGCTGGTCGCCCGCCTCCACATGCTGGCCCTCTTTGACCATGATGTCCGACCGGCGGCTGATGGCGTAGCTGTGCAGCTCTTCGCCCGTGTCGTCGAGGATAGCCACCTTCTTGGCTTTGTCGCTCTCCTCGATGTGCACGGCGCCGGCAAACTGGGTGATCTTGGCCTGGCCCTTGGGCTTGCGAGCCTCGAACAGCTCCACTACGCGGGGCAGACCGTGCGTGATGTCGGCTCCGGCCACACCACCGGTGTGGAAGGTACGCATGGTGAGCTGCGTGCCCGGCTCGCCGATGGACTGAGCGGCAATGTGCCCCACGGCCTCGCCGATGGCCACCAGATCGTTGGAGGCCAGTGAGCGGCCGTAGCAGTATTGGCAGACGCCGATCTCACTCTGGCAGCCCAGCACGGAGCGGACCTTGAGCTTGAGATCGGAGTACTCCTCAGCCGGATAAAGAGCCAGCAGCCGCTCGAGGAAGCGCTTGTTGAGCAGCTCATTGCGCTCGTAGGCGATCTCGCCCGTGGTGGGATCGGCAACATCGACCGCCAAGACCCGGCCCAGCAGTAGCTCGTTCAGACGGTCGTTCTTGCGAAGCGCCAGCTCGATGTATTTCTCGGTGCCGCAGTCGCTCTCGCGGATGACCACTTCCTGGGCCACGTCGACCAAACGCCGGGTGAGATACCCGGAGTCGGCCGTGCGCAGAGCGGTGTCGGCCAGACCCTTGCGGGCGCCGTGGGTGGAGATGAAGTACTCGAGCACGCCCAGGCCTTCCATGAAGTTGGCCTTGATGGGCCGCTCGATGATCTCGCCCTTCGGCGAGGCCATCTGGCCGCGCATGCCGGCCAGCTGACGGATCTGCTTGAACGAGCCGCGGGCTCCGGAGTTGGCCATCATATACACCGGGTTCAAACGGCGGAAGTTCTTCTCCATGGCCTCGCCCACCCGCTCGTTGGCCTCGGCCCACAGATCGTTCACCCGTTCGCGCCGCTCGAAGTCGGTGAGCTCACCACGCTGGTGACTCTCCTGGATGCCGCGCACCCGGCCCTCGTAGACCTCGAGGATCTCTTCCTTGTCGGGCGGCACCACGATGTCGTTCTTGGAGATGGTGACCCCGGCAATACTCGCGTACTTGAAGCCCATGTCTTTGAGCACGTCCAGAAGATGAGCCACCGCGATGGCGCCGTAGTACTCCACCAGGTCGCTCACGAAAGACGACATCTCATTCTTGGTGAACACCTTGTTCTGGAACACGTAGTCGTCTTTGCGGATGGTGCCTTCGGCTCCCGCCTGCTCCCACTTCTCGCCGAAATACTCTTCGAGCGAGGTCACCACGGCCGAGTTGAAGATGGCCCGGCCCACGGTGGTAAGGACGCGTCCCTCGTTCCAGCGGAAGATGATGGGATCCTGGACTCCGATGACCTTCTCCGCATAGGCATGTTCCACCTCGGCGACGTCCGAGAAGACCCGCGGCCGCGGAACCACCTGTTCCAGAGCCTTGTAGTCGAAGGGATCGATCTTGGCCAGATCGGGACCATCGAAGTAGGTCAGGTAGTAGCAGCCCAAGATCATATCCTGGGTAGGCACCGCTATCGGCCGGCCGTGGGCCGGCGACAGGATGTTGTTTGATGAAAGCATGAGGATGCGGGCCTCGGCCTGAGCCTCCACCGATAGCGGCAGATGGACGGCCATCTGGTCGCCGTCGAAGTCGGCGTTGAAGGCCGTGCACACCAGCGGATGCAGCTGGATGGCCTTACCCTCGATGAGCACGGGCTCGAAGGCCTGGATGCCCAAGCGGTGCAGGGTAGGCGCGCGGTTCAGCATGACAGGATGCTGGGTGATGACCTCGTCGAGGATGTCCCACACCTCGGGGAACTCGCTCTCCACCAGCTTCTTGGCTGCCTTGATGTTCTGCACTTGCTTGCGTTCCACCAAGCGGCTCATGACGAAGGGCTTGAACAGCTCCAGGGCCATGGTCTTGGGGATGCCGCACTGGTGCAGCTTCAGCTCCGGGCCGGCCACGATGACCGAACGGCCGGAGTAGTCCACGCGCTTGCCCAGAAGGTTCTGGCGGAAGCGGCCCTGCTTGCCCTTGAGCATGTCGGAGAGCGACTTGAGCGGGCGGTTGCCCGGGCCGGTGACGGCGCGGCCGCGACGGCCGTTGTCGAAGAGGGCGTCGACCGCCTCTTGCAGCATGCGCTTCTCGTTGTTGACGATGATCTCGGGCGCGCCCAGGTCGAGCAGGCGCTTGAGCCGGTTGTTGCGGTTGATCACCCGGCGATAAAGATCGTTGAGGTCGGAGGTGGCGAAGCGGCCGCCGTCCAGTTGCACCATGGGGCGCAGTTCCGGCGGGATGACCGGGATAGACTGCAGGATCATCCACTCCGGGCGGTTGTCGGAGCGCAGGAAGCCCTCCACCACCTTGAGGCGCTTGACTGCACGGGAGAGTTTCTGGCCCTTGGAGGTCTTGATGGTCTCACGAAGCGACTTGGCCTCGGCCTCGAGGTCCACGGCCGCCAGCAGCTCGCGAATGGCCTCAGCGCCCATGCCTCCCCGGAAGTAGACGCCGTAGCCGAAGGGACTGCCGTACTTCTCCTTCATCTCCCGGAACAGTGTCTCGTCGGTGATGATGTCGCCCTTCTTGATGCCCTTGAAGGCGGTCCACAACTCGCGGAACCGCAAAGCCTGCTGATCGGCGTAGCGCTCCAGGTCGCGCAGGCGGGTGTCCGCCTCGATGCGCAGTTCGCCTGCCCGCTTCTCCCTTTCCTCGTCGGTCCACTCCGACAGTGGGGTCTGGTCGAAGCCCAGGGCAATCTCGTCGTCTTCATCGGGCGTGGAGTTGCCCAAAAGAACGGCCACGCGCTTGTCACGCTCGGCCATGATCTTGACCTTCTGCTCGTCACGGGCGGCGAAGGTGTTCTCGATGTCGGCCTGCACCAGGTCCTCGAGCTTGCCCGCGTCGCGCACCCTCTTCTCATCGTCGACGTAAGTCACGATGGAAGCCGAGAAGTAGAGCACCCGCTCCAGCTGCTTGGGCGAGATGTCCAGCAAGTAGCCCATGCGGCTGGGAACGCCCTTGAAATACCAGATGTGGCTGACCGGCGCGGCCAGGTCGATGTGGCCCATGCGCTCGCGGCGCACCTTGGCCCGCGTGACTTCCACTCCGCAGCGCTCGCAGATGATGCCCTTGTAGCGGACGCGCTTGTACTTGCCGCAGTAGCACTCCCAGTCCTTGGTGGGACCGAAGATGCGCTCGCAGAACAGGCCATCCTTCTCAGGCTTGAGCGTGCGGTAGTTGATGGTCTCGGGCTTGGTCACCTCACCCGAAGACCAGGCTCTGATCTGCTCCGGCGAAGCCAGGCCGATTCTGATGGCGTCGAATTCATTTATGTCTATCACGGGACGCTCCTATTCCCCGTCGTCAGCGAGGCTGGTCAGCTCGACGCCGTCCAACTCGTTGCCCATGTCGATCTCGAACGTCTCGAGCTCCGGCGCTCCCTCGAACTCGTCGGACTCCTCTTCGTCGTCCCGCTCCTCGTCCAACTCGGACCCCAGGTGCGTGGGCACCAGCGCCGCCTGAGACTCAGCGGCCCGTTCCTCCGCCCGGTACCGGGCGTTGAGGTCGATGCCCAGCTCTTCCGCGGCCCGGAGCAGGTCGTCCTCCTCCTCGGCTACCTCGAGCGTGCCACCTTCCTCGCTCATCACCTGGATGTCGAGAGCCAGCGACTGCATCTCTTTGAGCAGCACCTTGAACGATTCCGGCACCCCCGGGCGGGCGATGTTCTCGCCCTTGACGATGGCCTCGTAGGCCTTCACCCGTCCCTGCGTGTCGTCGGACTTGATGGTGAGCATCTCCTGCAGGGTGTAGGCCGCCCCATAGGCTTCCAGCGCCCACACTTCCATCTCGCCGAAACGCTGGCCGCCGAACTGGGCCTTGCCGCCCAGCGGCTGCTGCGTCACCAGAGAGTACGGGCCCGTGGACCGGGCGTGGATCTTGTCATCCACCAGATGGTGGAGCTTCAACATGTACATGTAACCCACGGTGATGCTCTGGTCGTACGGTTGCCCCGTGCGGCCGTTGAAGAGCACCACTTTGCCGGCCACGTGCGTGCCGGGGTTGTTGTCCACGTTCACCGACATCTTGACCTTGAGCGGATCGGAGAGATCGTCGGCATGCGCCAACGCCCAGCCGACAAGGGCCTCGTCCACGTCCACCTGGGTCGCGCCGTCGAAGACCGGCGTCGCCACGGGCATCGGGCCCACCGCGGTGCTCTCGTCGATGATGTCGTAGTACTTCTTGACCATCTTGACCTGCTGCTCGGCAGTGAGATCTTCACCGGCCAGCAGCGGATCGCCCTCCATGCTCTTCTTGTTACGCTTGATCGTATAGAAGCCGTGGTGCGCAGCCCACCCCAGGTGAGTCTCCATAACCTGGCCGATGTTCATGCGCGAAGGCACGCCCAGCGGGTTGAGGATGATGTCGACAGGATTGCCGTCTTCCAAGAAAGGCATGTCCTCTTCGGGCACGATCTTGGAGATGACGCCTTTGTTGCCGTGGCGGCCGGCCAGCTTGTCGCCCTCGGCGATCTTGCGCTTCTTGGCCACGTACACCCGCACCAGGCGGTTGACGCCCGGGGAGAGATCGTCGCCGTTTTCCCGGGAGAACTCCTTGACGTCGATGACCACGCCCTTTTCGCCGTGAGGCACTTTGAGCGAGGTGTCGCGCACTTCGCGGGCCTTCTCTTTGAAGATGGCGCGGATGAGCTTCTCTTCCGCGGTGAGCTCGGTCTCTCCCTTGGGAGTGATCTTGCCCACCAACAGGTCACCGGAGGCCACTTCGGCGCCGATGCGCACGATGCCATCCTCGTCGAGGTCGGCCAGCGATTCCTCCGACCGGTTGGGGATGTCGCGGGTGATCTCCTCGTCGCCCAGCTTGGTGGAGCGGGCTTCCACCTCATATTCCTCGATGTGCACCGAGGTGAGGACGTCGTCCTTGGCCAACCGCTCGCTGATGACGATGGAGTCCTCGAAGTTGTATCCCTCCCAGCTCATGAAGGCCACCAGCAGGTTGCGGCCCAGAGCCAGTTCGCCATCCTTGGTGGAGGCCCCGTCGGCCAGCACCGCGCCGGCGGCTACGATGTCGCCCACGTTCACCACCGGCTTCTGGTGGATGAAGGTGCCCTGATTGGAGCGCTCGAACTTGAGCAAGCTCGTGCGACTCTATCTCGCCGTCTTCGGTCTCGATGAGTATTCGGTTGGCCGACACGCCCCTCACTTTGCCGCCCTTCTTGGACAGAAGGACGTCGCCGGTGTCGACGGCCGAGCGAAACTCCATGCCCGTGCCGATGAGAGGAGCCTCAGCCTTCAGCAGCGGCACCGCTTGGCGCTGCATGTTGGAGCCCATGAGGGCCCGGTTGGCGTCGTTGTGTTCCAGGAACGGCACCAGCGCCGTCGCCACCGAGACGATCTGCTGCGGCGACACATCCATGTAGTCGACGTCGTCACGCCGGGCGCTCACGTACTCGCCGCCCGGCGACCGCGCCAGCACGGTCTCATTCACGAAGGTCCTGGTCTTGAGATCCACGAGCGCGTTCGCTTGGGCGATGGTGTACTTCTCTTCTTCGTAGGCCGTCAGCCACTCGATCTGGTCGGTGACCTTGCCCTTGGGCTTGATCACCTTGAGGTAGGGAGTCTGGATGAAGCCGAACTCGTTCACCGTGGCGTAGCTGGCCAACGAGCCGATGAGACCGATGTTCGGGCCTTCCGGGGTCTCGATGGGGCACATGCGCCCGTAGTGAGTGGGGTGCACGTCGCGCACCTCGATGGGGGCCCGTTCCCTTGTCAGGCCGCCCGCACCCAGGGCGGAGAGCCGCCGGCGGTGGGTGAGCCCGGCCAGCGAGTTGGTCTGGTCCATGAACTGCGACAGCTGAGAGCTGCCGAAGAATTCCTTGAGAGCGGCCACTACCGGCCGGATGTTGATGATGGATTGCGGCGTGATGGTGTCCACATCCTCGGTGGTCATGCGCTCGCGCACCACACGCTCCATACGGTAAAGCCCCACCCGGAACGCTTCCTGCACCAGCTCGCCCACCATGCGCAGGCGGCGGTTGCCGAAGTGCTCGTATTCGTCCAGGCGGTTGGCTACCTCATCCCAGGGAAGGCTCGGGGCGACCTCGGCCAGATCGCGAGCCTCTTCCAGAAGGTGCTCGTGGTCGATGGCCAGCGGCACCGCTACCAGTTCCTTCACCAGGGCGATGATGTCGGCCTTGGTGACGGTGCGCACGTCAAGATCGGTGTTCAGACCCAGGCGGGCGTTGAGCTTATGCCTGCCGACCCGGGTGAGATCGTAGCGTTTGGGATCGAAACAGATGTTCCAGAGCAGGTTGCGGCTGGCCTCGAGCGTGGGCGGTTCGCCCGGGCGCTGCTTCTTGAACAGCTCCACCAGCGCTTCCTCCACCGAGCGCACCGAGTCTTTCTCCAGGGTGGCCTTGATGAAGGGGTTGCCATCGAACAGAGCCAGGATCTCCTCATCGGAGCCTATGGAGAGCAGGCCCGGTTCGTCCTTGGTCCTCTCGGAGCTGATGCCCGCGAGAGCGCGAAGGAAGACAGTGGCCGGCAACTTGCGCTTGCGGTCGATGCGCACCGACACGGCTCCGCGCTTGTCGATCTCGAACTCCAGCCAGGAACCACGGGCAGGCATGAGGTTAGCGACCAGCACCTGCTTCGTCGGGTCTTTGGCGGCCATGACGTACGCGCCGGGGGACCGCACCAACTGGGTGACGATGACCCGCTCGGTGCCGTTGATGATGAAGGTGCCCTGCTCGGTCATCATGGGGAACTCGCCCATGAAGACGCTCTGCTCCCTGATCTCGCCCGATTCGCGGTTGACGAACCGCACGGTGACGAAGAGAGGCGAAGCGTAGGTCTGGTCTTTGTCCTTGCACTCCTTGAGGGTGAGCACGGGCTCCTTGAACTCATACTCGCCGAACTCCACCGCGTAGTTGCCGGTGTAGTCCTCGATGGGAGTGATGTCGTCGATGGTCTCCCGAAGACCCTGGGTCTTGAACCACTCGAACGAATCGGTCTGTATGGCTATGAGGTTGGG
This sequence comes from uncultured Actinomycetes bacterium, assembly GCA_963784835.1. Lineage (GTDB taxonomy): Bacteria > Actinomycetota > Thermoleophilia > RBG-16-64-13 > RBG-16-64-13 > RBG-16-64-13. The sequence continues at coordinate 221,760 of CAWASM010000001.1, forward strand.
TACGTCAAGGATCTGTGGTAGTTTCGAGAAAGATTTACGCGGAAATGGAGTCTTCCTTTCGCCCAAAGGGGATCACTCCTCACAAGCCGGGTTTTTGCACAGGTTCAGCGCGCAACCATGCATGATAACACGAGCATGGCATGCGCGGCCAGCCCAGCCCCGACCGTATCCCGAGGGATCAGCGAGGCTGGGCGGCAAGCTCGCCGGCGGGGGCGCCGCGCTCCACACGGCACCCCTCCGACGCGATGTGACTACTTGACTTCTACGTCGGCCCCGGCCTCTTCGAGCTTCGTCTTGATGGCTTCGGCCTCGGCCTTGGGGATGCCCTGCTTGACCGGGTTGGGGGCGCCGTCGACCAGGTCCTTGGCTTCCTTCAGGCCCAGGCCGGTGATGGCGCGCACTTCTTTGATGACGTTGATCTTCTTCTCGCCGGCAGCCTTGAGGATGACGTCGAACTCGGTCTGCTCTTCTTCTTCCACGGCGGCGGCGGCGGCAGCCGGGGCGGCGGCGGCGGCCATCGGTACGGCGGCGCTCACGCCGAATTCCTCTTCGAGGGCCTTGACCAGAGCGGCCAGGTCGAGGACCGACATCTTCTTGATCTCTTCGATTATCTTGTCAGCGGGCATATCTGTTCGACTCCTTCTGTTGCTTCGCGTCTCTTCGCGTTGACCGTTCCTACTACGTGAACCCTGGTGACGCCGCCGGCCGTGGCCGAAGCGCCCCAGTATCGCCGCCTACCTAGGCGGCGTTGGCCTTGCTCTGCTGCACCTGGGCCAATACGACCACCAGCCCGCGGATAGGGCCGTTCAACACTGTCACCAGTCCCCTCAGAGGCGCGGCGATGGTGCCCATCAACTGGGCGATGAGCACATCGCGGCTGGGCAGCGTGGCCAGCTTCTCCACATCGGCTGTGGCCAGCAACGAACTGTTCAGCTTGCCCCCACGGATGGTGGCCTTCTTCTTCTCCTTGATGAAGTCCTGGATCACCTTGGCCACCCGCAGGGGGTCGCCGTGGCAGTAGGCGATGGCGGTGGGCCCGGCGAGAAGCTCAGTGAGCCCCTCCACGCCGGCATCGGCCGCCGCGATCTTGGCCAGGGTGTTCTTGACCACCTTGAGGGTGGCGTCGGCCTTCGCCAGACGGGCCCGCAACTCTGTGGACTCAGCGAAGGTCAGCCCGCGATAGTCCACGAAGTAGTAGACATCGGTGGCCTTGAGATCAGCGGTGATCTCCTTGACTGCTGCGATCTTGTCCGGTCTTGGCATACTTAAGTCACCTCCTCTAACAAAAATGTCCACCTCCAGAAGCAGAGGCGGACGATGACTTCACAGGCTCTCTCGAGCCGCTAAGCCGGTCTCACTCTACCTCGGCTGGCGGGTCGGCCTTGAACCCGTTCCACTTCTGCCGCAGTGGCGGCACCAGCTGTCTTTGGCGGATAGCGCCGGGGAGTATAGCATGGGGGGCGTTGGCTGCGGCAAGGAGCGACAGCGACGACGACCGGCGTGGCCGCAGGCTCGCGAGAGCGCCTTCTCCGGACCCCGTAGCGCTGAAGCCGGGACCCGCACATGGACTTCATGACGCCTCAGCTGAGAGCATCTCCACAAAGAAGAGATAAGGTCAGGCAGTGGAACTCGCCCAGCAGGTGGAGGCCCTCCGTTGCTCTCGACACTGGTAGCATCAGTATTGACGACGGGTGTGTGTCCATTTCGTGCCCGGAACATCAGCGAGCGCCCGAACGGAGTTGTGACAGAATCGCCTTGAAAGACTCTGTATGATCGGAGGCAGTGGACTTCTCGCCGGCGCAGGTTTGGTGTTTCTTGGCGTCGCTGTAGCCACTCTGGGTATCTGGTTCATCTTCCTCGTCCCATCGGTCTTCTACCTCAAGACCATCGACCGCGTTCTCAGACGAGACGGCTCGGCCGATTCGATGGAGAATCCGCCTCGAGTTTGGCTGGAACTTGTGCCTTGTTGTTTGGTCTCTTCTGGCGACTCCGCACAGGCCGCAGGCTGGACGCTTGGCTTTCGCGCAACGGCGAGGCCGATGAGCCGACCGCCAGGTTCGTCGGCCAACGGCGGCTGTGGTGGTCATCTGTTTCTCGGGTGACAGCTTGTCTCGTTCTCGCAGCGTTCGCCTGGCTCGTGTTGGCACGCGCCTCGACCTTGGCGGGTTCGGATTCTGAGTCGCTTGTGGCCGGTGTTTCTTGTGCGTTCCTGTTTCTACTCGGACTGGACCTGTGGCTCTGGGCTACCTATTGGAGCTGCATCTCAAAGGCGTACCAAGGAGCGCCGATTGAGGACTACCTGCTGGTATCGGTTTCGGGCCAGGGTTGCTCCTGTCTGGCTGCCATCTCGGCGTCACCCGAAACCGTGATGGAAGCATGCAGAGACTGGGCCCGCGACCTCCGATGGTACGAGGCACCCGGACCCGAAGGGTTCGTCTTCGGGCTATACGGACGGTTCCATCCCAACTATTGGCTGGGACTCAACCCGAGAATGGCAGTGCAAGCCAACCCGAAGGATGGTCAAGCGGAGGCGTCCTTTGTGTTGACTTCGGCTTGGGAATACTTTGTCGCCGACCGGAAGAGGATGTGCGAGACATTCGCGCGCGGAGTCTGCTCGGATCTGGCCCTGCGCGGCTGCGTTGTTTCTCCTCCCGAGCTCGCGGTGCCATACCAAGACAGGGGCCATCTGAGGAGAGTCGTCCCCTGGCGGTCTCGTATCCAGTTGACACTGGCTATGTTCGGACTTGTGGTGCTGGCAGCCTACGTCCTGTCATCTGTCACCATGGGAGGGGACGGCTACTTGCCAGCACTCGCAGGCGCGTTCTTTGTCCTTAGCCTCATGTTCGCCGGCGACTTGACACTCCTCAGATCTGTGGGTGCACACAACGTTGCCGGACTGCTAGTCGTACCCCCAACTATTGCGGCTGCACTGGCTCTAACCGTAGTGGCCTTCTACTACTCCTAGCCTTCTACTACTCCTAGGTATCACAGAGGCCCATCTGGCGTCAGCGGCGCGGCCGCGCCCCTCCTGGTAGGGTCCAGCCTATCCCGATGTGCGCTTTCGCAGCGAGACGCGCACGGGTTGTACGCGCCGCGAAGAAAGCGTGCATCGGGATAGGCCGTGCTCGCCGGTGAGTGGGGGCGCTGCCCCGCGCCCCCGTCGCCCTACGCGATGGCCCGCAGTCCCTTCGTCTCCACAATGGTGAGCAACCGCAAGGCAGGCCCGCCCGGCTTCTTGACCCCCCGCTCCCAATCGGAGACGAGGTTCTTCGACACGTTCAGATATCGGGCGAACACCGACTGCGAGAGATGCTCGCGTGTCCGGATGGCCGTAATCTCCTCGGGCGAGAGCACACGCACCGGGGTCAAGCAGGCCTCGTCGAACTCACGCATGGTCTGCTTGTCGATAGCGCCGATTTCGTGCAAGGCCTCCATGGTCTCGTGAATTGCGGCGAAGGCCTCGCCGCGGTATCTGTCACTCACGTATAAACACCTCCTCCAACTCGCGCCGAACGGCCAGGGCGTCCAATTGATTGTCGCTGAGTGTGAGGACATGCGCGGCCATCCGCTTGAACCGCGCAAGTTCGTCGACGCCGATGCTGCGACGATCGCTCTTGGCAAATCCGTAGACGAACACCGCCCTCACTCTGGCCCGAACGAGAACAATCACCCTGTATCCCCCTGACCGTCCCTGTCCGTCTCTCGCCAGCCGTTGCTTGATCACCCCGCCGCCCAGTCCCGCGTCCACCAAGCCGCGCTCAGCTCTGTCGACGGCCTCGCGCAGGATGTCATCGGAAATCCCGTTAGCGCGCGCGAAACGAACGAACCAAGCGGTCTTGAAGATTCGCACCCAGCGACTCCCATCCTATCACACCTAGTGTTATGGTGGGCACGTCTGTGCACACAGAGGGAGGATGGGGCTTCTTGAACGCTTCTGCCCTCCGGCTTCAGTTGGAGCTTGACAGCCGACGCCGTGCGGGACAGAAACAACAAGGCGGCCCCGAGCAGAATCTCGGAGCCGCCAAATGAGCCGCGAAAGGCTGCGGAACTAGGCCTCTTCGTCCAGCATGGCCCTGGTCTTCGAGGTGTCCAGCGGGACACCGGGGCCCATGGTGCTGGTCATGGTGATAGAGCGCAGGTACTTGCCCTTGGCCGCGGCAGGCTTGGCCCGAACGATCTCGCCCAGCACTTCGCCGTAGTTGGCCACCAGGTGCTCGGCGGGGAAGGACTTCTTGCCCACGATCAGGTGGATGACGCCGAACTTGTCGGTGCGGTACTCCACCTTGCCGGCCTTCATGTCCACGACGGCTTTGCCGATCTCAAAGGTCACCGTGCCGGCCTTGGGGTTAGGCATGAGGCCCCGGGGGCCCAGCACCCGGCCGAGCTTGCCGACCACGCCCATCATGTCGGGAGTGGCGATGCAGGCGTCGAAGTCCAGCATGCCGCCCTCGATCAAGGCGGCGAGGTCTTCGGCACCCACGATGTCGGCGCCGGCGGCTTCGGCCTCAGTGGCCTTCTCGCCCTTGGCAAAGACCGCCACCCGCACCGTCTTGCCGGTGCCGTGAGGCAGCATGCATGTGCCGCGCACCTGCTGATCGGCGTGCCTTGGGTTGACGCCCAGTTTGATGTGGACCTCCACGGTCTCGTCGAAGTTGGCCGTGGTCAGGCCCTTGAGGAGAGTGGCGGCCTCGAGCGGTTGGTAGATACGACCCACCTCGACGGCCTTCTTGGCTTCTTTGAAGCGCTTGGAATCCTTGCTCATCGTGATACCTCCTGGTGGTCAGACGGGCCCCTCGGCCCTCCCACCTGTTGCCCCGATTTGTGCGGGGTTGTTCGTTACTGCCCGCTCACGCGGGCGTGTCGGCCGCTTCGCGGCAACCGTCTATTCCGCTATGGTGACGCCCATGCTGCGCGCCGTGCCTGCCAGGATGCTCATGGCCGCATCGATGTCGTGAGCGTTGAGGTCGGGCATCTTCACTTCGGCGATCTGCCGCAATTGCTCCTTGGTGATCTTGCCCACCTTCTCCTTGCGCGGGCTGCCACTGCCTTTGGCGATGCCGGCCGCGTTGCGGATGAGCACAGCGGCGGGTGCCGTCTTGAGGATGAACGTGAAGGAGCGGTCTTCGAAGACCGTCAGCTCCACGGGCACCACTTGCTCGATGCGGTCCTGGGTGGCCGCGTTGTAGGCCTTGCAGAACTCCATGATGTTCACGCCGTGCTGGCCCAGAGCGGGGCCGACCGGCGGCGCAGGGGTCGCTTTGCCCCCGACGATCTGCAACTTGACTATAGCCCGTATCTTCTTAGCCACCTTGAATCTCCGTCTCTATCTGATATCCGTCTGCGCCCAGGGAGTCGGTGCAACCGACCTAGATCTTCTTGACCTGTTCGAAGCCCAACTCGGTGGGTGTGTCGCGTCCGAAGATGGACACCATCACCTTGAGCTTGCTCTGCTCTATGTTGACCTCGGCCACCTCGCCGGTGAAATCGGTGAGCGGCCCGCTGACCACCCGCACCTGGTCGCCCACCACGAACTCGGCCTTAGCCTTGGGCTTCTCCACGGTGGAAGTGTGCAGGATGCGATCGACCTCTGCGGGCATGAGCGGGGTGGGCTTGTTTTCCGACCCGACGAAACCCGTGACTCCAGGAGTGTTCTTCACCAGCGACCAAGAGTCGTCGGTGAGGATCATCTTGACCAGGAGGTAGCCCGGGAAGATGCGCTTCTCGATCTGGATCTTCTCGCCGCCCTTTGTCTCTACCACCTGCTCGGTAGGCACCACGATCTCTTCGAAGTACTGCACTTGGTTCAGCGACTGGATGCGATGCTCCAGATTGGTGCGGGCCTTGTTCTCGTGGCCAGAGTAGGTGTTGATGACGTACCACTTTGAATCCATGGATGTGATCACCTCGGGGGTGGTGGTGTGCTCAGCCATGGATCATCCCAGGTTGACGGCGTGGACGATGGTAGTCCAGATGAAGTCGAACAATCCGATGAACGCTCCGGCGATGGCGACCGCGATGATCACCACTCCGGTGGACTTGAGGATCTCTTTGCGCGGCGGCCAAGTGACTTTGCCCATCTCGATGCGCACTTCGCGAAGGAACGTGCGCACCCGGCCGCGAGGCTTGGTGCTGACTGCGCCCCGAGGACCTGCAGAGGCCGTGGAACGCGCTGTGGAGGAGCGAGCGGAGCCGCGGCCGACCATGCCCGCCAGCCGCCCGGCCGGCTTGGCCTGGGCTTTCGGACGTTCACGGACTTCGGAGCCTTGCCCGCCTTGTCCACTGACTTATCGCTCTCTATCTTTGCCATCGCCTCGACTCTGCCGTTGGAGAAGACTGGCAGGGCAGGAGGGATTCGAACCCCCGGCCGCCGGTTTTGGAGACCGATGCTCTACCAGCTGAGCTACTGCCCTACGCTATACCTTCGATCCGCTACGGGACTACTTGGTCTCTTTGTGGACCGTGACCGTATCACACCACTTGCAGTACTTACGCAGTTCGATCCGCTCGGGATCGTTGCGCTTATTCTTCATAGTGTTGTAGTTACGGCGCTTGCAGTCTTGGCAAGCCATCGTCACCCGAACCCGCATTACTTCACCGCTTCCTAGTCATTGAAACGCCCGAGAATGCTACCACAAAGTCAAAGCGCGATACCCAAGGCTGCGAAGCCTCTGCCGCCGGAGGCAGCGCACAATGAGAAGTCTTTCTCAAGCTATAGCGGCGAGAGGACTCGAACCTCTGACACGCGGATTATGATTCCGCTGCTCTGACCAGCTGAGCTACGCCGCCCCGTCATGGAGCCCCCATTCGGACTTGAACCGAAGACCCCTTCCTTACCATGGAAGTGCTCTACCACTGAGCTATGGAGGCCCGCTGAGTCAGCCGGCCGCTGACCACCCTCCAGCCGCCGACGGGTCTATATGGTGGCGGGGGGAGGATTTGAACCTCGGTAGGCATCGCCGACAGATTTACAGTCTGCTCCCTTTGGCCACTCGGGCACCCCCCCACGCGCAACACCCCGCGCTGAAGCGAACACGCATGATACCCAAAGGCCATGGCCGTTTCAAGAATGGACGCTGCCCTCGCTGAGCACCCGAGGCACAGTGATGCTGGCCTCCTTCAGGAAGAGCACCTGAGCCTGCTTGCCCTGCTTGGCCAACGCGGCATCCACAGCTTCCTGCACGCTCGCGAACGGGGTCATGAACATGGCGCCCACATCTGCGTCCTTGAGGGTGCTGACCATCCAGATCTCCGCTCGTTCCAGGATAGAAGCGATGCGGGCGGCCTGCTGCACCCCCAGCTTGTATTCCTCAAGACCGGCGCGCTCCAAAGCCTGGGCCGGTGAAGCCGAGGCCGCGAGCATGTCGAACAGGGTCTGGTTCTCTCCCAGGCCGAAGGGGCACTCCGAGACCACGATGAGCACGCCCCCGTCCTTCACGGCCAGGGCTCCGCTCTGGATGGCCTTGTTGGTCTGATATAGGTTGCAGTCCATGGGATGCGGCGCCACCGCCACCACCACCTCGTAGGGGCGCTCGATCTCCAGGACGAACTGCCTGTCGGCCACGGCTATGGCCCGTCTGAAGGTGTCGTCCAGGCCGCCCGCCGCCGCGAACCCCACGCGATGGTCCTTATCGAGCACCAACTGGATGGAGTAGATCTGCTTGCCGGCGATGCCGACCGCCATGGCTTCCTCGAGATCCTCGTGCACCGGGTTGCCAGCGAGGACCAGCGTCTCGGACCCGGCATCCATCGAAAGCTTGTGATTGGCCCATACGGTCTCGTAGCCGGCCAGCCCGGGGAACAACGACTTGCGCCCGCCCGTGTAGCCGGCGAAGTAGTGAGGCTCCACCGAGTTGATCAAGACCACGCTGCGGGCCTCGGCCAGAAGCCGGTTCACGTGGATCTCGGTGCCGCGGCTGGTGCGGCCCAGGTGGACCAACTGCCCTTTGTCCTTGGCGTCGTGGCAATGGATGCGACCGGCGTGGACGCGAGCCAAGTCGGCCCCGAAGAGGTGCTCTGTCTCGGCCGGGAGAGCCGCCCGATGCGTCCCGGTGGCGATGGCGAAGGAGAGCTGCCGGTCGGCGCCGTCACCCGCGCCACTCTGGTCGTCGCCGCGCAGCCATTCCTCCAACTGGGGCCGAAGGACGCGCAGCACCTCGGCCGATGGGGTGGGCCGGGTGGGGTCGTTTATCACTACGAGCAAGGGCGAAGGTGCCCCGGCCAGGAACTTGGCGAACTCCGCCCCGGGTTCGGTGATGGCCGCCCGCAGCACCGCTTCGGGGTCGGCGGCCCTCTCCACGTTGGCGCCCAGCACACCGGCCACCCGTCGGGAGTCGAGCTCGACCGGGGCGGTCCCGGTGCCCCAGGGCACGTCTATGCGCATACTTGCTCCTTGCCGCCGCGCGACTCAGCCGTCGCCCAGCCCGCGATCTGTTCGATCTCAGCCCATCCAGCCTAGCGCAGGCCTTGGCCCGGCGGCAAGACACGGGGCGGCCTCGGTGGGCACGGTGGCTCCGGGCACTGCGGCCCCGGCGGCGCCCGACGCCGCAGTGCCGGACGGCCGGCCCGGCCGGTTTCGCGATAGAATCGCTGCAATCAGCCGTCCGATCGCACGGGGGAGTCACAGCCATGGAGCACTTCAGCTACAGCGTCGCACCCGAGATCTTCGAGCGTTTCCCAGGCTACGTGCGCGGCGTCGTGATCGCCCATGAAGTCAAGAACGGGCCCTCCCCCGCCGAGTTGGTGCAGATGTTGCGCGAGGCGGAAGCGTCGGTGCGGGCGCGGGTGAGCATCGAACAGATCGCCGAAGAGCCGCGCATCAAGTCATGGCGCGAGGCCTACCGGGCTTTCGGGGCCAAACCGGCCGAGTTTCGCTCGTCGGTGGAAGCCATGGCGCGCCGGGCGTTGCGCGGTGACGAACTGCCGGCCATCAACGCCCTGGTCGACATCGGCAACGTCATGTCGCTGCGCCATCTCATCCCGGCCGGCGGCCATGCTATCGACCTGTTGAAGGGCGACATCGAGCTCCGCTTCGCCGCCGGCGACGAAGAGTTCGTGGCCTTCGGCACCGAGACCATGGAGCATCCCCTACCGGGCGAGGTGATCTTCGTAGAGGGCGACACCGTCCTCACCCGCCGCTGGACCTGGCGCCAGGGCACTCACACCCTGACCCTCCCCGAGACAACGGCCATCGAGTTCAACGTGGATGGTCTGCCTCCGGTCACCCGCACCGACATCGAGGCCGCGTGCGCCGAGGTGGCCGAGCTGATAGGGCGCTTCTGCGGAGGCTCCAGCCGTGTCGACTACCTGACCGCCGATAGTCCCCGCATCTCGCTGGCGCCGTAGCCTGCGATCCGGCTTGCACGCGGCGGCGGCGCCCGACGCGGTGCCATCGCTCATCGCCTCGCTAGGGTCGATAGACGTCGGCCCGATGGTCGATACGGACCACGAGGACGAGTCTTGCTTCCTCCTCCAGCGCGTAGACCACCCTGTACGCCCCTCGCCGCGCCGACCGGTAGCCAGCCAGTTGCCGGGTGAGAGGCTTGCCGACCCGCGCAGGCTCGTCTAGCAAAGGTCCGGTCATGAACTCCACGATCGCGGCTGCGACAGCCTCGGGGAGTCGAGCGAGCGACCGGGCCGCACTCGCAGCCACCCGGAGCTCGTACGGCTTCATCTCCCCGGGAAGCGAGCGCGAAGCTCGGCGGCCGTCAGGTAGGCGCCGCCGTCAAGCTCCCGGCGTGCCGCTTGAATCTCCTCGAGGGCTCCGGGAGTTGCCAACAGGTCGAGGGTCTCCTCGAGAGCTTCGAGGTCGTCTGGACTCATTATGACCGCGGCGGCGCGGCCGTTCCGCGTGAGAACGACGCGATCGTGCTCGCTCACCACCCCATCGACTATCTCCGAGAGATGAGCCTTGACTCGAGCCAATGGTAGGGTCCTGTCCATGACCATGATTATAGTCACATTCTTTGGATTCGGAAGGTCTTCAAGATCTGCAGCCGTCTGGACATCCGCGAGAAGAGTAGCTTCTCCCTTGACCAAAGGTTCTAGGACTCTGGACTGAGTCTGACGCCAACCCGCGCGACCGAATAACCGGAGATCGCCAGGAGCTCGCAGAAGGAAAGACCCCCGGGGCCTTTCAGCGCCCGGGGGTCGTCGGGTCGATCTGAGAGGCGGCCGCTAGGCGGCCCGCCTCGGTGGTTCGGCCGGCTAGACCGCCTCCACCACGGTGGCGATGCCCTGGCCGCCGGCGATGCAGAGCGTGGCCAAGCCGTAACGCGTGCCCCGCTTCTTCATCTCGTGCAGCAGGGTCGTGAAGATCCTCGCGCCGGAGCAGCCCAGCGGGTGTCCGAGAGCGATCGCGCCGCCGTTGACGTTGATGTCGGCCATGCGGTCGCCATGCCCAGTTCCTTGATCACCGCGAGCGCCTGAGCGGCGAAGGCCTCGTTGAGCTCGATGAGTCCCATGTCGTCCAAGGTGAGACCGGCGTTGGCCAGCGCCTTGCGGAGGCAGGGGCCGGTCCGATGCCCATGATCTCCGGAGACACGCCCGGCGACGGCCATGCCTCTGATGACCACCATGGGCTTGAGGCCTCGCCTGCTCGCCTCCTTCGCCGACATGACCACCGTGCACGCGGCCCCGTCGTTGCGGCCCGGAGGCGTTGCCCGCCGTCACCGTGCCGCCGTCTTTGAACACCGGGGACAGCGCCGCCAACCCTTCAAGGGTGCTCCTGCGCGGATGCTCGTCGGTGTCGAAGACCACCGATGGCCTTCTTCTGCTGATCTCCACCGGCACGATCTCCTCTTTGAAGCGTCCCGACTCGATGGCGGCGAAGGCCCGTTCTGGCTCTCTAGCGAGAAAACATCCTGCTCTTCGCGGCTGATGCCGTACTGGACCGCCAGGTTCTCGGCGGTCATGCCCATGGTGAGGTTGGCCGTAGACCTCGATGGGCTGCGAGCGCGGTTGGCTCTCGGTGTTGGAATCGACCAACACCGCGTTGCCGGCCCCGTAGCCGTAGCGAGCGCCTCTCAGATAGTAGGGGGCTTTGCTCATGTTCTCGACGCCGCCCGCCAGCGACGATGTCGGCCTGGCCGGCCATGATGGCCATGGCGGCGTTGTGGATGGCCTGCAGACCCGAGCCGCATTGCCGCATGACCGTGTAGGCCGGTATCTCGACGGGCATGCCCGCCTTCAGCATCGCTACGCGAGCCAGGTTGGCGGCATCGGCGCTCTGCTTGGTCTGGCCGAGGATGACCTCGTCCACCGCTTCCGCTTCCACCTGCGCCTGCTCTGAGCGCCTCGAGGATGACGATCTTGCCCAGATCCTCGGGCTCCACGTCTTTGAGCCCTCCGCCGAGCCTGCCTACCGCCGTTCTGACGGCACTGACGATGACGACTTCTTCCATTCAGGCCTTTCCCAGTCTTTCGTTCGCTGCCAGGGATGCGACTGCTCTGAGTCTAGAACGGCTCCAGCATGATCTCGCCCAGGTCGACGTCGGTCTGCGTGTAGACCTCGAGTCACCATGGAAGCATAGCCGTCCAACTCGATGCCCACCCGGTAGTCGGTGTTCTTCTCCAGCCCTTCGAACTCGAAGTCGCCGTAGCTGTCGGAGAGGGTCTCGACCGTTCGACCCCCGCCCTCCAGCGTGATCTTCACCCCCTCGGCGCACTCGCCCGGGACGTCCCGCCGCACCACTTCCCCCACGACGAAGCTTCTTGGGCAGGCCGACGTACTTGACAGTGGGCGAATACCGTATTCGGGATGATAGGCCTCGGTCTTGAGAGCGGCCGCGGCCTTGGCGATCTCACTGTCGGCATCGTCCAGGTCGCCGAAGACCAGTGCCCCGGTCGGGCAGGCCTCCACGCAGCGGGGCTCCTTGCCTCGCCTTCGTCCAGCCGATGGGCGCACAGGGTGCACTTCTGCGGGATATCAGCTCGGCGTTCCAGAAGATCACCCGGTATGGGCAGGCGTTGACAATGGCCTTCTGTCCCTTGGCCTTTGTGGGATCGATGATCACGATGCCGTCGTCGCGACGGTAAACGGCCCCGTCGGCCGCCGCGTCGATGCAGGGGGCCTTCTCGCAGTGCATGCAGGGGAGCGGGATGTAGTCGAGCTTGGGCTTGGGATAGCTGCCCCGCTCGACCTCCTTGATCTGCATCCAGAACTGGCCGTCCAGCGGCTGCGGAGCCGAATAGGGGCCGTAGTCGTTGCCGAAGTACTCATCGCGGCAGGCCAGGAAGCAGTTGTGGCAGCCGCTGCACTTGGTCACGTCGATCAAGCATGCTCAGGCGCGCCATCTGTCTAGCCCTCCCATCTTTCGATCTCGATGAGGCAGGAATTGGGCGTCATGCCCGGCGCGTTCTTGGACATCATGCGCGAAGGTGTCAGCATGGCGACGCACCCACCCCTGTCGATGGAGTCCGGCCTCGCCCGGCTTCAACGGATCGTACTTGGCCGAGGAGGCGTAGCTGTGGATGACGCCGGGCCGGACGCGCCCGGTGACCACGGCGATGCAGAGCACCGAGGCCCGGTCGTTGTAGAGCCGCACGATGTCGTGGTTGTTGATGCCCCGCTCGGCGGCGTCCTCGGGGTTGATGCGCGCCGGCCACCACGCATGGCCGTCCTTCTTGATGCGGTGCATCGGGGATGTCGTTGAGCCAGTCGGTGTGCTTGTCGTAGTGGCAGTGGAAGCTGAAGCGCGGATGGGGCGAGAGCAGCTGCAGCGGGTACTTCTGTACAGCCCGGGAGTGAGGTAGCCCTCCCAGCTGGGGATGTAGCGCGGCACCACCGGCCGCTCTTCGTCATCGGGGAAGTACTGCTTCAGGCTCTCGGACGACGAACTCGATTTTGCCGCTGAAGGTGCCCAGTTCCCGCGCCTTGTCGGTAAGCCGCTTGGGGTTGCCTGAGGTCGGGGGTGTCGCACGCACGGCCCTCGTAGAACCAGCGCAGGCCCGGGGTGGGCTTGTAGTCGTCGTTGATGTTGATGATGTGGTAGCCCTTGCGGTTGAACTCCTCCCAGCTGATCGTCCTTGGGCAGGTCGGAGACGTCGAAGAAGGCCTTGACCCAGTCCACCTCGGTCTTGCCGTCGGTGAACTCGTCGCTGCAGGCCCATCTTCTCGAAGATGCAGCGCGAAGATCTCGTAGTCGGACTTCGATTCCCACAGGGGCTCGATGCACTTCTGCTCGCGCACCACGACCCGGTAGTTGCAGCCCGCTGCTGGCGTGCCACGGTGTAGCCGTTGACGGCGGCCCATTCGCCCATGTCGTCGCGCTCGAAGTTGGTGCAGGCCGGCAGGATGACATCGGCCATGCGGGTCTCGCTGTTGTACCAGACGTCCTGGTTGACCACGAACTCCAGCTTGGGGCTCTGGTACATGCGCACCCATTTGGTGGTGTCGCTCATGGTGCCCATGAAGGACCCGCCGTAGCGGTACCACAGCTTGATCTCGGAGTAACCCTCCATCGGATAGGTCGAAATGGGTGAACTGCTGCTCCAGGGACTCTGGCCGCAGAAGCCTTCGCCGTACCAGCTCACCGGCGGGTCGAGGATGGCGTCGGGCACGGTGAGGCGCCACAGCCGTTGCTTGGTTGGGTTGACGGGGATGTAGTCGCCGGCCAAGGTGGAGGTGAGACATCGGCCACTCGGCTCGCCGTAGCCCGGCACCCAGATGAGTGGTGTCGGACGGCGCGCCCATGGTGGTGCCCCAGATGCTGCGGCCCGGAGCGCCCAGACCCTGCATGGCCTGCAACAGCACCATCATGCGGGCCCACTCGGTGCCGTAGGCCTGGCGACAGGCGCCGCCTTCGCCGCCGCGCGACCCGCCGGAGAGGATGGTGCGCTTGGCGGCCCATTCCCGCGCCAGCGTGCGGATGACCCGGGCCTCGACGCCCGACTCCTCGGCCGCCCACTCCGGGGTCTTGGGCTGGCCGTCGGTCTCGCCCAGGATGTACTCCTTGAACTCGTCGAAGCCGATGGTGCGGTCGCGCGACGTAGTCCTTGTCGTAGGTGTCTTCGGTGATCCACACGTAGGCGATGGCCATGGCCACGGCCGCGTCGGTGCCCTGCCGCGGGGCGATCCACTTGCCCCCCATCACCGCGTTGGTGTAGTTGTGGAAGGGGTCGATGAAGACCATCTTGACGCCCTTCTCCTTGAGCCACTGCCGCCAGAGGGCCGAATCCTGGCCGGAGTAGGTGCCGCGGGTGGTGTCCGGGTCGTTGGACCAGTAGACGATCATCTCCGCGTTCTGCAGGGCGTCCTCCAACATGTCGTACGGCTCGGGCATGCCCAGCCGCCAGTAGAAGCCATAGCTGTGGGTCGCGCCCCAGTGCCAGCCTTCCCAGCTATCGGGATTGTCCAGCACCGGGGTGCCTTCGACCATGTTCATGAAGCGGGCGAAGGGCCCCATCTTGTAGCCCACGATGCCCCAGTTGTGATGCGAGGAGGTCAGACCGCTGATGGCCGACCCGCCGTAGGTCTCCTTGACCCGCTTGATCTCGCCGGCGACCAGAGTCGAGTGCCTCGTCCCAGGAGATGCGCTCATAGGGCGACTTGCCCCGGTTCTGCGGGTTGCGCTCGCCGTTGGGATCGAAGTCCGACCCGCTTCATGGGGTACTTGATGCGCTCATCGGAATAGATGCGACGGCGTTCCGCGTGCACGTAAGGTGAGAGAGTGACTTTCTTGGGCGGCGAGTACTTCTTGCCGCCGGCCTCGATGACCCAGGGCTTGTAGTCATCCGGCGTCGACGACCAGCGGGCGGATCCGGGTGATCTTGCCGTCCTTCACATAGACGGAGACGGGCCCGCTATTGGTGCAGTTAGTGAACACCTTTTCAGCCATCGATCATCGGCTCCCGGACTAGAGAAGGGGCGGACGTTTGCGGGCTAATCGAAATCTCGATATTGTTAGCTAATACTGCTAATATCGTAGAGTAGCTAGGGGTGATTTGCAAGCAGTGCAGGTGCGTTACAGACCCGCGAACAGCGGCCCGGGGGAGCTATGGCCACGAAGACAGCACCGCGAGACACCGATGCCTTTCAAGTGAGAGCGCTGACGCGGGGCCTCGCGATCCTGTGCCTGTTCGACGTCGACCATCGGGAGTGGACCATCGACGAGATGGCCGAGCAGACCGGCCTGGTCCGCATGACCGTCTATCGCATGGCGCGCACGCTCGGAGTCCATGGCGTTTCTGGTGCGCGATACTTCGCACCAATCGTTACCGGTTGGGGCCGGCGACCATCGCCATGCGCTATGTGTCAGACGACCAATCGGGTTTCGTCAACGCTGCCCGGCCTTTCCTGGAAGCCCTGGTGCGAGAGACCGGCGAGTCGGTCACCCTGGCCGTGGAGGTCGACGGCTATCCCGGTATGCGTGGACATCCTCAACACCACCCGCCCCTTCAAGCGCAGGACCGCCCCTGGCCGGATCTTGGGCGACGTCGGGCACCGTCCACGGCAAGATCTTCGCCGCGTTCAAGTCGCCTGAGGGGCGCCAGGCCATCCTGGCCGAACCCCTATTGCCGAGGACATCGGACACCCCACACCGATCAGGGAATCCGGTGGTGGCCGGAACTGGACGAGCGTGGCCCGCGAGGGCGTGGCCTACGACATCGAGGGCACTACGTAGGGCACCTGCGCGGTGGGGCCCCCGTGCGCGACCAGTTCGGCGCCGTCGTAGCGGCGATCTCGGTGGTCATGCCCACCGGGCGTTTCGGGCCGGACGAAAGAGCCCTGTGCACCCAAGCGGTCAAGAAGGCCGCCACGTCGTTCTCAGCCTACCTGGGCTGGACTCCTGGAAGGTCCGCCACCTAGTCCTCTTCGAAACCACCATTGACTGGGACTATGTACAAAGGTAGAGTCGTTAGGCCAAGCGCTTTGTGAGGTCGCAGATGACCCCCTCCCCGAAAGGACCGGATTGCGATGGCAGAAGAGAACCGCAAGAAGGTCGACGTCAGCGTCGACAAGGTCACGATCAAGAACCTGGCCATGGGCGGGCTGCTGGGGGGCGGCGGAGAGTGCTTCGTCGATGTCAAGGACGGTAAGGCCGTCACGGATCAGACCGTACAAGTACGACTGGAAGTAGGACTTCGAACAGCTCAACCCCTGGACTATCGAGCGCAACGGCGAGACGCTGAGGCCCGCTGACGAAAGCCCTTCCCGCGCCGTTCTCCCTCGCCTACAAGAAGAGGACCTTTTCGCCCAACCGGATGAAGTTCCCCATGGTCCGCGTCGACTGGGACCCCGACGGCGAGCGCAACCCCCAGAACCGCGGCAAGAGCAAGTACAGGCGCATCTCCTGGGACGAGGCGACCGACATCATCGCCGCCGAGATCAGGCGCATCCACAAGGAATACGGCCCGCTCGCCATCCTCGCCCAGGGCGACGGCCACGGCGAGTACAAGACCATCCACACCCCCCACGGCCACCAGGCCCGGCTGCTCGACATGATGGGTGGCTTCACCCAGCAGGTCCGCAACCCGGACAGTTGGGAAGGCTGGTACTGGGGAGCCAAGCACGTGTGGGGCCAGGGCTTCCAGGGCATGATGTCGCCGGCGGCCAACCTCATCAAGGACATCTCCGAGAACAGCGACATGGTGCTCAAGTGGGGCTGCGACGAAGAGACCACCCCCTGGGGCTTCACCGGGCAGTACGCCAGCCGCATCTGCCAGTTCTGGACGCGAGCGGGCATCAAGCAGGTGTACATCTGCCCCGACCTCAACTACGCCGCCGCCGTCCACGCCGACAAGTGGATCCCCGTGCTTCCCAACACCGACGCCGCCCTGCAGCTGGCCATCATCTATGTGTGGCTGACCGAGGGCACCTGGGACAAGGACTACGTCGCGACCCACGCCGTGGGCATGGACAAGGTGGCCGACTACGTGCTGGGCAAGGACGAGGACGGCATACCGAAGACCCCCGAGTGGGCCTCGAAGAAGTGCGGCGTGCCCGAGTGGACCATCAAGGCGCTGGCCCGGGAGTTCGCCAAGAACACCACCTCGATCATCCACTACTTCGGCGGCTCGGCCTTCCGCGGCCCCTACTCGCACGAACCCGGCCGGCTGGAATGCGTCCTCCTGGGCATGCAGGGCCTTGGCGGGCCGGGCGTGCATCAGTGCCAGATGACCTACTTCGGCATGCCCCGGGCCGAGGGCCTGGGGAGCGTCCGCTTCTTCAACCCCGACGCTGACCGAGCGCCTGAGCAAGCCCTGCTGGACCACGGTCCACGCCTGGGGCCCGCAACTCATCCCCAAGACCCTCATCCAGGACGCCATCCTGAAGCCGCCGCTCGCCTTCAACGGCAGCGGCGGCCAGGAGTGCCAGACCGAGGAGCAGTTCGTCCAATACACCTATCCCATCGCGAAGGAGAAGGGCGGCGTGCCCATCCACATGATGTGGACCGACACCCCCTGCCGCATCACCTGCTGGAACCACGGCAACTGGACCATCGAGGCCATGCAGGACCCGAACATCGAGTGCGTCGTGGCTCAGCACCCCTGGCTGGAGAACGACTGCCTCTACGCCGACATCGATCCTGCCGGCCAACACCACCCTCGAAGTCGAGGACATCGTCACCACCACCCGGCAGGGACCGCACTTCCCGAGCGTCTCCATCCAGGAGCAGGCCATCCTGCCCCTCGGCGAGTCGAAGAGCGACTACGAGATCGTGGCCGCGATCGCCGAGAAGCTGGGCTATGGCGACGCAGTTCACCGGCGGCATGACCACCAAGGACCTGCAGAAGCTCGTCTTCGACGCCATGAAGATGGACAAGCTCACCACCTGGGAGGACTTCTACGAGAAGAAGACCTACGTGTACTCCACCGCGCCACGACTGGGAGCAGGACCCGCCCGGCTTCCGCAAGTTCTACGAGGATCCCAAGGCCAACCCGCTCCCGACCCCCAGCGGCCTGCTGGAGTTCTACTCCGCAGCGGCTGGCCGAGCACTTCCCCGACGACAAGGAGCGGCCGCCGTTCCCGAAGTGGGTGCCGAAGGGCATCACTCACGACGAGGACCTCTCCAGCGAGCGCGCCGACATGTTCCCGCTGCTGCTCATGTCCAACCACCCCCGCTGGCGCACGCACGCCCAGGGCGACGACATCAGCTGGACCCGCGAGACCCCCACCGGCAAGGTGCTGGGCTTCGACGGCTACAGGTACGAGCCCATCTGGATCAACCCGGCCGACGCCGAAGCCCGCGGCATCAAGGACGGCGACGTAGTCAAGATCTTCAACGAGCGCGGCATCGTGCTCGTGGGCGCCCGGGTGTGGGAGCGCATCAGGCCCGGCGTGGTGTACGTGGACCACGGTGCGCGGCACGACCCGCTGGTGCCCGGCAAGGTGGACCGCGGCGGGGCCATCAACACCATCGCTCCCAACGGGCTCACCTCCAAGAACTGCTGCGGCCAGGCCACCAGCGGCTACCTGGTCGACGTGCAGAAGGTCAAGAACGAGGAATGGGAGAAATGGCGCAGGGACCATCCCGAGGCCTTTGCCAGGAAGTACGACCAGGGTGCCGGGTTGCGCTTCGACGCCTGGATAGAGGGAGGCGACAAATGAAGGTGTTCGTCATCGACGTCGGGCTGTGCGTGGGCTGCTACGCCTGCCAGTTCGTCTGCAAAGACGAGCACGTCGGCAACGACTGGTCGCCCATCGCCAAGCCCCAGCCCGACACCGGCCAGTTCTGGATGAGGCTGGACGAGCACATCCGCGGCACCGTGCCCAAGGTCGAGATGCACTACGTGCCCAACCCGTGCATGCACTGCGACGAGCCGCCCTGCATCCCGCCCTGCCCCATCGAAGGCGCCATCTACAAGCGCGAAGACGGCCTGGTGATCATCGACTCGGTGAAGTGCACCGGCTGCGGGCGCTGCGTGGACGTGTGCCCCTACGAGGCCATCTACTTCAACGACGACCTCAACCTGGCGCAGAAATGCACCGGCTGCGCCCACCTGCTGGACGGGGGCGAGTGGAAGATCCCCCGCTGCGCCGACGCCTGCCCCACCGAAGCCATCAAGTTCGGTGAGGAGAGCGAGTTCGCGGCCGAGATCGCCAGAGCCGAGGTGCTGAGACCCGAGCTGGGCCACAAGCCGCGCGTCTACTACCTGAACATCCCCAAGAAGTTCATCGGCGGGACGGTCTACGACCCCATCGACAAAGAGGTGGTCGTCGGAGCCACGTGCACCCTCGCCGGTGCGGACGGCAAGAAGCTGACGGCGACCACCGACGGCTTCGGCGACTTCTGGTTCCGCGGCCTGGCCGACGGCGCCACGCTACAAGCTGACCATCGCGGCCAAGGGCTTCAAGGACAAGACGTTCGACGCCATCAGCACCGAGAAGGACGTCAACCTGGGAGACATACCCTGGCTAGCCCTGGCGAAGTAGCACCGACCAAGCGGGTCCGCCAGCTGCGCGTCAGCTCGCCTTCGCAGGAGCGGCGTCAACGAGGCCCCTAAGACCAAGGGCGAGCTCCTCCAGTTGCTCGACCTCGCTCTCGACCTGTCGAGTGCCAAGTACCGACTGCTTGCCGGCCTCGTCGATGTCCTGCATGGCCCGGCTGATCTGCTCCATGCCGGCCAGTTGCTGACGGCTCGTCGCTGAGATCTGCATTGTCGCATCTGCCGCTTTGTTCGCGACGATGACCCTTGCGCTGATGTTGGTCAGGGCGTTGTTGGCCTCGTTCCTGCCCATCTCGACGGCCTCCCGGCCCTGTTCCGCCGCCCGGACCACCATGCTGCTCGCCTTCTGGATCTCGCTGAGAACGCCCCGCACCTGCGTCACCGCGTGCTTGGATTGCTCTGCCAGGCTCTTGACTTCTTGGGCAACCACGGTGAAGCCCTTGCCGGCATCCCCGGCTTTGGCCGCCTCGATAGACGCGTTCACGGAGAGCAGGTTCGATTGCTCGGCGAGATCGTTGACAGTTGCGATGACATCTCCGACCGATAGGACTTCCTCGTTCAGCCGGTCGATCGCCTCGACGACCAAGTCAACGTCGGCCTGTATCCGCTCGAAGTGGGCATAGTTCTTGTTCGCCGAATCCTCACCGAACTTGGAGGTCTCTACCACACTCCGTGACAGCTCCGACGCCTCAGAGGCCTTCTCCTCTGCGAGGATGGCCGTCTGCTTCACTTCCTCCACGGTTGCGGTCGTCTCGTTGGTCGCCGCCGAGGTCTGCGCGGCAGCCGCCGCTACCTGCGAGGCCACAGCGAGGAGCCGGGCCGTCGCGCTGCGAATGCTCTCGACGGCAGCCCTGAGCCTAAGCCGTACGACCCTGGTCAGAAAGGTCGTTGCGGTCGCGCCGATCGCCAGCGCGACAAACGCGACAGCCGTCATGACGAAGATCATGACGGTCGCCCCCTGGCTCAGATCGTTAGTCCCGGTCATCACGTAGATACCAGTTCCCACCACTACGACCAGCAGCACGAGCGTCGCAGTCAGCGCTACGGTCATCCGCCTCATGATCGACATCCCAGATCCCCTTATCTAGCTGCCCAGACGTCAGCTCGCTGTTCTGTGGATAGATATCGGCCGATACCGGGAGAGGTTTACTACTAAGTAGGAAACGTGTGGGCGATCAGCCGTTTCAGCGCTGGCTGGGTGGTTTGCGGCTCGCGAGGTCCCAAATGCTCTATGTTGAGAGAGCGTCCAAGGACAGACTGCGACGAGAAGTAAAGAATATGATCTTCCCAGACGTTTTTGCAGAGTGAGTCACGTACGACGGAACGTGGAGGCGATCCGACGGTGCACGCCAGGACCATAGAAGCGCCAGGCAGACGGGCGGACCGAGGGGCTGATCAGGGAGGCATGTGGCCGGTAGACTTCGACGCGGTCATTCAGGCTCACAGCGCCCCCCTCATACGCAGTCTGACGCTGATCACCCTCGACGAGGGACTTGCCGAGGATGCGGCTCAAGAAGCTTTCCTCCAGCTCTATCTCCGCTGGCAGAATCTGGGGGAGGAGGCTCGCGTCCCTTGGCTATATCGCGTGGCCATCAACCGGTGCAAGGACTACCGCCGGGCCGTGGGCAGAGCCGCTCGACTCGCTGGGCACCTCGCGGAAAGCCTCGAAAGGCGCGCTGTGGAATCCTGGACTCCTGACCCCGGGCTCGTCAACATCCTTCGGCCTCTACCAAAGCGCCAGCGCACTGCAGCCGCCCTCTTCTACCTGGGTGGCTTCTCCACCTCGGAGGTCGCAAGGACGATGGGTATCTCCGACGGCGCAGTCGGCAGCCATCTCCACAAGGCCCGAGAAGCACTGCGGAAGATCTTGGAGGAAGAGTAGTGAACACGCTTGGAATAGATGACCGGCTGCGCGAGATCTATGGACGAAGCGCCCCGGTAGTCGATGAGGCTGCCTTTGAAGCGCGGCTGAGAAGGAGCACGAGCGCCGGCCGGGGGCGACCGTCCGCGCCCAAACACAGGAGCAGCCTGCGCGTCGCAGTCTATGCCTCCATCGCCGTTGTCCTCGTGGCCGCTGTGGCCGTTGGAAGCTTCGAGGCTGTGAAACACCTGGGGAAAGACCGAGCCATTCTCG
Source organism: uncultured Actinomycetes bacterium (assembly GCA_963784835.1). Taxonomy (GTDB): domain Bacteria; phylum Actinomycetota; class Thermoleophilia; order RBG-16-64-13; family RBG-16-64-13; genus RBG-16-64-13. The sequence goes on from CAWASM010000001.1 coordinate 243,281, forward strand.
TTATCGGCGGCGATACGACGAACACGACGGCCCCCGGTGCCTGGACCGATATGAAGCCCGCCGGCGACGCGCCACCTAGTCGCAACGGCCACTCCATGGTCTACGACTCAGGCTCCGGCAAGGTGATCTTGTTTGGAGGACGCAACGGCCTTGTCGATCTCAACGACACTTGGGGCTACGACCCCACCGCCAACAAGTGGACCAATCTCTCTCCCGCCGGCGACGTGCCGCCAGGACGCATGGGCCACTCTATGGTCTACGACCCGACCAGCGGCAATGTCATCCTGTTTGGCGGGCTCGGTGACAACATTTCCAACGACACCTGGGCCTACGATCCCACCGCCAACACCTGGACCAACCTGCAGCCCCGTGGCGACGTGCCGCCGGCCCGCTACGGTCACGCCATGGTGTACGAGCCGAGCCAGCGGCAAGGTGATCCTGTTTGGAGGCACGAGCGGCGGCACCTTGGACGACACCTGGGCCTACGATCCCACCGCAAACACTTGGACCAACCTACAGCCTCGTGGCGACGTGCCGCCTGGGCGCCATGGTCACACCATGGTGTATGACCCGACCAGCGGCAAGGTGATCCTCTACGGAGGGGGTGACCAGCCTGGTAACGCCTTCACCGATACTTGGGCCTACGACCCCGCTGCCAATACGTTGGACCAAGCTCGACCCCACCGGCGAGGTGCCGCCGGGGCGCGACTATCACTCCATGGTCTACGACTCGGGCGCCGACAGACTGATTCTGTTCGGAGGGTGGAATGGCAGCATGGTCTTCAACGACACCTGGGCCTACGATCCGGCCTCCAACACTTGGTCCAAGCTCAACCCCGCCGGCGACGTGCCGCCGGCACGAGACTATCTGTCCATGGTCTGCGACCCCGCCACTGGCAAGACCATCCTCTTCGGCGGGTTTGATGGTGTCACCCAGTCCGACGACACCTGGGCCTACAGCAGCAACCTTCCATGAGGGAACTGGGCTAGAGCACTCGAAGCCCGTCCAGCATCCCCCCGCCGCCCCCAAGAAGCAAGGGGCCCCCAGGGGCCACGAGCGCTCCCCCTGGTGGGAGGGTCGCCGAGGGGCGCGCGGGGTCTCCTCCTGAAGCGAGGGCCGCCGACGCGTGCGCGGGGTTTCCGAACGGTTTGCGGACCTTCGCACCCAAAGTTGAGAAGACCCCGCGCACGCGTCGGCGACTACCGGTTTCAAGGCTGAGGAGACCCCGTGCGCCCCTGGGCCACTATTGCGCGTCAAGTGGGAGCCCACGTGGCCCCTGGGGCAAGCGGTTACCCCCAGGAAGCCCCCAGATGCCCCACCCCCGCGGCAAACGCGTCGATAACCGTCATGCCGCCGTCGGCGATCACCGTCGCCCCGGTCATGAAACGCGAGTCGTCACCGGCCAGGAAGACGAACACGCCGGCGATATCGGCAGGGGTGCCGATGCGATTCAGCGGCACGTTTGTAGCCACCAGGTCGAAGACTCCGTCCATGTCGGTGTTGAGGTGCTTTGTCAAGGGTATGAAGTTGCCCTCGAGCATGGTCGTGCGTATGGGACCCGGGCAGATCACGTTGCAGCGCACGTTGTACTTGCCGTAGTCCACAGCCACCTGCTTGGTGAGGTGGATCACCCCCGCCTTGGTGGCGCAGTAAGACGGGGCGCCGGGCGGGGCTACGACACCGGCCACAGAGGCGACGTTGATGATGGAGCCTCCCCCACCCTCGATCATCTTGGGGATAGCCGCTTTCATCATCAGAAACGGTCCCGTGAGATTGACCTCGAGCACCTCCCGCCAGATGGCGGGGTCCAGGTCGACCACAGGGGCGTTACTCTCGATCGCTGCGTTGTTCACGAGGATGTCCAGCTTGCCGTCGATGGCCATAGCCGCCTCGACCATGCGTTCGGCGTTTCCGTCCTCGCTGACGTCGCCGACGAATATCTTGACGCTGCCGGCCGGCAGCGAGGCCGCCACCTTCTCCAGCATCTCCTTGCGGCGGCCGCTGATGAGGACCTTGGCCCCCTCGGCTACGAAGCGCTCGACCACCCCCGCACCGATGCCCGTGCCACCTCCGGTGACAAGCGCGACTCTTCCCTCTAGTTGCATGGCGACGCCTCCTTACGCTTTGGGCGGGTCGCCGTCGTACCCGCCGGTGGGACTCAGAAAGATCTTGCCGGGCTCGCCCGGCAGCGGAGTGAACCAGTCGGGACAGTGCTTCGGGAAGAGCAGCCTGGCCTGCCAATGGAGGGCGAAGTCCTCGGCCTTGACGTCGGCGTAGTGCTTGTTCATGCGCTCGACCAGGTCGGCGCCGTCCTTGGCCTTGTTGTAGGCCTCCTCGTACACGTCCAGGTAGCGCACCGACCAGTCGACGCAGTCGGTGTAGGTGCGCTTCTTGTCTTCCTGGACCTCCTCGAGGATCTTGAGCTTGGCCTCGTCGTGGTGTCCGGGGATGACGATGCGGGCACCGAAGTCCTTCAATCTTTGGATGTCCTCGCGCCACTTCACCCGGCGCTCCACGTTGCTCTCGATGGGCCACAGGTTGCAGTCGTGGAAGGCGACATCGGTGGCACACGCCACCCCGATGGACGGCACCCACACCACGGAGTTGTTGATGCTGTCGCCCTCCCAGCCATCCGAGAACAGCAATTCTTCGCCTTCCAGCTCGAGCCGGGGCTCGTGCATGGGCATGGGGATGGTGGTCTTGCTGGGGATGTCGGGACCGAAGCGGTCGATGGCCCACATGTCCACCTTGTCGCTGGAGGTGAAGACCACGTCCTTGACCACGCTGGGCAGGGCCACGATCTTGGCCTGGGGGAAGGCGTTCGCGAGGACACCCAGCCCGAAGTGGTGGTCGGGGTGGAAGTGCGAGACGTAGATGTGGGTGAGGTTCTTCCGCATGGGGATGAGCTGAGCGACCATCTTGTGGGTGTCGCTCAGAAGCTGGGAAGCATCGATGAGGATGGCATCCCTCTCGCCGTAGAACAGCGTGGAGTTGCTGTTAAAGCCCAGGTAGCTGTGCAGAAACACCCTGTACTTCAGAGACACGACGACTCCCTTCCCAGCCCTAGCCGCGGCGCGAGTAGCCTAGAAAGGCCGAGATGGCCGCGGCCGACGCCTTGACGTCCTCTGCGTAGGCCTTCTTCTCCTTGGGTCCGAAACGTCCGGTGGGGACGATGACGGAGATGGCCGCCACCACAATGCCCAGTTGGTCGCGCACGGGCGCTGCCACCGCGCAGGTGCCGATGTTGCGCTCCTCCAGGTCGAACGCCACCCCGGCGCTCGCCACCCTGCCCAGCTCTTCGGCCAGGGCCTTGGGCTCGCTGATCGTGTTGGGAGTCAGCTGAGGATGAGGGCTGTCGAGGATGCCTTCCCTCTCCGCGCCGGACTTGAAAGCCGCGAAGACCTTGCCGTTGGCGCTGGCGGTGTCGCCGATGATCCGTCCCACTGCGACCTCCCGGCGGAGAGGGCCGAGGCGTGTCGACCATGTCGACGCTCACCGCGACCCCGTCGACCTCCATGGCCAGGGTGGCCGCCTCGCCTGTCTTCTCCGTGAGTTCCTGCAGATAAGGGCGGACGATAGCCGCCATCTCGGCATAGCCATCCGACAGATAGGTGGAGGAGAGCAACGCCGGGCCCAGATGATACCGGTTGGTCACCGAGTCGCGCACCAGGTACCAAGCCGATTCCATCGTCCGGATCATCCGGTAGGCGGTCATCCGGGGAAGGCCGGCCCGTTCCGCGATCTCATCCAGCGTCCACTCGCGGTTCTCCGCGTCGAAGAGCGAGAGTATGGATAGCCCCTTGGCAAGGGCGCGCACCATGAAGGCGCTGTCCCCACCGTTGGCGGACTTCGCACGTTGTTCTGCCTTTTCTGCCGCACCGGCCATGTCGCCCACTTCCCCCAAATCACTCAACTCACACGAACGCCATAGTACCGCCGTCGGGATACAGGATAGTACCCGTGACGAAATCGGAAGCCGCCGAAGCCAAGAACACCGCCGGCCCGATAAGGTCTTCCACCGTGCCCATGCGCCCCATGGGGATGTTGTTGAGCACCCTCTCGTAGCGGCCCGGATCCTGCTTGACGGTCTCCGCGGTCATCGGCGTCAGGGTGATGATGGGGCCGAGAGCGTTGACCTGCACGTTCTTCGAGGCCAGCTCCACGGCCATCTGCTTGGTGATCATGTCCACGGCGCCTTTGGTCGCGGTGTAGCCGAGGTTCCCGCCCAGCGCGCCACGCTGTCCCCTTATAGACGACATGTTGATGATCTTGCCGCCCCCTTGCTCGACCATGTGCTTCGCGAAGTGCTTGCAGCACAGCATGACTCCACGCACGTTCACGTTGAAGAGCTTGTCCCAAGCGTCCAGGGGGAACTCAGTCGCCGCCGCCTTGATGTTGAAGCCTTGGGCGTGCAGCACCACGTGGACCCGCTGCATGTCGCGGACTGCGTTTCCCACGATCTCCTCGACGTTCTTCTCTTGGTCCTGGCCGGCCACGACCGGATAGGCGAAGGGCTTCTGCCCCGTGGCGGCCTCTATCTCCGCGGCCGCGTCCGCCGTGGCCTCGATATTGATGTCGGCGATGGCGACCCGCGCCCCATAGGTGATGAATCCTTGGGCCAGGCCGCGGCCTATGCCTCCGGCGCCGCCGACCACAACGATGTTCTTGCCCTTCAGTGAGAACAGGTCAGTGCGCACTTCCATGTCGTCTCACCATCCTTTCTATCTCTTGACGATTGAACGACCGCATCAGACCTTCTTGGCGAGGCCCAGGATCTCGCGCGTTTCTGCGGCGTTGGCAATCTCGCGACCAGCGAGTCTGCCGAGTTCGACCGCACGGGCCACAAGCTGCGGGTTGGTGGCCAACACGCCCTTCTCGAAGAAGATGTTGTCTTCAAGACCCACTCTCAAGCCATTGCAGCCCTCGGCGAGGCCGATGAGCATGCAGGACATGTGGTCTTTGCCGATGCCCGTGATGGACCACGTGGAATCGGCCGGGATCTTGGGAAGCAGGTAGGCAACGGACTCGGCGGTGCCGGGCATGCCACCGGGAACGCCGAGCACGAACTGACAATGGACCGGGGTCTTGAGAAAGCCCCTCTTGATGTAGTGATTCATGTTGCCGATCATGCCGGCGTCGAATATCTCGAGTTCGGGCTTGACGCCCAGCTCCTGCGTGAGCGTGCCCAGCTCTTCCAGGAACTTGGGCTCATTGAGGAACACGTAGCTGTTCGCCCAGTTCATCGTGCCGGGGTCATAGGAGCACATCTCAGGCTTGACAACATCAAGGTGGCTCATGCGCTGCTCGTAGCTGAACTTGGAACCAGAGGTGGTGACGTTGATCACCACATCAAGCCCCGCTTGGGCCACTTTCTCCCGTATCTTGCCGACCACTTCCACGAAGATGTCTTTGTCCATGATGTTGAGGCCCTTGGCGTCTCGCACATGGACATGGAGTATGGAGGCCCCGGCCTTCACGCACTCGAGACCGTCCGCTGCGATCTCGTCGGGCGTGATCGGGACGTGGGGGTTCTGTTCTTTGGTGGTACCCACTCCGCAGAGGGCGCAGGTGATGATCAGTTTGCTCATGTCAGATCGCTCTCCTTGTCAAAGCCCAGCTTCGATCTCAGGGGTCAGATGCGTTTGTAGATGAGGTCTTTGACATCCTCGAACACTTTGATCATGGCAGCGTCGCGCTCTCTGAGCACCTGCTCGAGCGGACGGTCGCTGTAGTCGAAGAAGCCCTTGCCGGACTTGACCCCCAGGTCGCCCTTGTCCATGAGCTCCACCAGGCTCTTGGGTTGGTTGTCTATTGGAGCCTCCACGAAGTCCTTGTTCTGCAGATTGCCGTAGCTCAGATCGATGCCGGTGAAGTCATAGCGCTGGACAAATCCCAGCACCATCGCACGAGGGATGATGCTGGCCTTCACCGCCAGATCGAGCTGTTCGGCGGTCATGTAGCCGTTGTCGAGCAGGAAGAAGATCTCCCGGCCGATGATGCGCAAGAAGCGGTTGATGCAGAAGCCGGGCACGAACTTCTCAAGCACAGTCGGCACCCGGTCCACCTTCTTAAGCATCTCCACCATGAAGTCCACGGTCGCCTGATCCGTATGGGGACCCTTGACCACTTCCACCAGCGGGACGATATGCGGAGGAGCGAACCAATGGGCGATGACGGTCCGGGGCAGTCGCGCAGCCGGCATGGCCTCGAATATGTTGAGGTAGGAGGTGTTGCTGGTTAGGACGGTCCGCTCCGGACAGATGGCGTCCAAGGCTTCGTAGAGCTCCTTCTTGGCGTCCATCTTCTCGGTGATGCTCTCTATAACCAGATCGGCTTCCAGGCCTGCTTCTTCCACCGACTGGGTGGGCGCGATCCTGGCAAGCACTCCGGGCACCACGCTCGCGGCCAGCAGCCCCTGTTCCACGAAGGTGGCCAGGTTGGTCTTGACCACCGACATCGCCTTCTCGAGCGTCTCGGCTTTGCGCGAGTACACGGCCACGTCATACCCGGCAGCCGCGAACACCTGGGCCAGGCCCGGGCCCATCGTGCCTGCCCCGAAGACAGCGACCTTCTTGACGTCTGCTGCTTTCACGAGGATGCTCCTGTCATGGTATGAGCATACCGCCTTGTATATTTGATGATTTCGGTACTGGCACAATCGTAGTACAGGAACGGTGCTCATTCAATGACCTATCTTGCAAATCGGCCCTTCCTTGTCTACGATATGGGAGATATTGTGGAGTAATATCGAGATATCGGAACCGTCTTTCTGTCCAGGCCGGCTTTGTCACCGCGGGCTGCATAACGCGGTAAGATGCCGGACACCCTTCGAGACAAGGGGAGAGCATGATTGCTATGTCTGAACCGTCGGGGTACGACGAAGGGAGATTCGAGTCATGAGATGGGGCATGGTCATCAACCTTGCCAAGTGCACCAGGTGCCACGCATGCGTGGCCGCATGCAGGATCGAGCATTTCCTGCCTCTCAGAGTCACTTGGCCGCGGTTGATCGCTCTTGAGACTGACGACGGCATCAGCGTCGACGTCTCCACCTATCCGGTCAGGTGCAACCAGTGCAAAGAGGCGCCGTGCGTGGATGCTTGCCCCACTGAGGCTTCCCACAAGCGCGAAGACGGCATCGTCGCCATCGACTCCGACAAGTGCTTCGGCTGCCGGTACTGTGTCATCGCCTGCCCGTACCAGAATCGCACCTACCTCTCCAGGAAGAGGGATCCTGGCTACTTCCCCGGCCATGCGGAGACTGAGTTCGAGAAGAAGGGCGACAAGATCTATCCGCACCAGCGAGGCACCACCGAGAAGTGCAACTTCTGCATGGAGCGCATCGACGCCGGCATGGCCAAGGGACTCAAGCCGGGCACCGACCGCGACGCTACTCCCGCCTGTGTGAACATCTGCCAGGCCAGGGCCCTCACCTTTGGTGACCTTGACGATCCCAACAGCGAAGTGTCCAAGCTCATCCGGGACAAGAGCGGGTTTGTGCTCCACGCCGAATACGGCACCGAGCCCTCCGTCTACTACATCGACTACAAGCTGGGCGGCGCCCCCTCTAACAAGGCTCCGGTAGAAGCGCAGACCGGCAGCCACATGCAGCACTTGAGCACCGTCTACGCTCCGAGCAAGCCCAAACTCGCCAAGAAGAACGCGGACTAGGTAGGGGAGTGGCCACATGAACGCAAGGACAGCCCGTCAATGGATGGTCACCCATGAGTGGATGATCAAGCCTATGGCGCAGACCGAATGGATCGAGGGCAAGGGACTGCTTGTCTGGCTGGCGGAGGTCTTCTCTGCTCTCGGTACCGGTCTCTATCTCGTGTCGCTTTTCTTCAGCCAGTCGCATCCGCGCACCGCCTTCTGGGGAGCGCTCCTAGGATGGATCGGGATAGCGATCTTCAAGCTACCCCTGCACTTGGCCTACCTCGGCAAGCCTTGGCGCTTCTGGAGGAGTTTTCCACCGGTCAGCAACGCCTGGAAGACTTCCTGGTTCGCCCGCGGCATCGTGTTCACCATGATATTCCTAGGCTTCGGGGCCGTGCAGATACTGCTGCAGGGCCTCATCGGTTTCAACACGGTCACCGGCGGGGGCATCGACGCCGCCAACTGGGTCTTCATGATCCTGGCCGGCATGTTCTGTGTGATGACCGCGGTCTACTGCGGATTCGCCATGAGCTTCTGTAAGAGCGTGCCCTTCTGGAACACGGGGCTTCTGCCTTTCGTGTTCTTGATCATGGGCGTCGCGGACGGCCTGGCTCTCATCATGGGCGTCGGACTGGCCACAGGCGAAGACGTCGATACCCCCGGCCGAGTCGGTCACCCGCTGGCTGCTGATCGTCAACGCCCTGCTCATCATCTTCTACCTGGTGAACGCCAACTACCATTCGACCACGGCCGAGTTGTCGGTGAAAGAGCTCGTGCGCGGCCACGTGGCCTGGGTTTTCTGGCTGGGCATAGTGCTCATGGGCATCGTGTTGCCGTTTGTGATCTCGATCATCGGTCTCTTCATCGCAGAGGCCACAGGGTTGCTGATATTCGCGATCGTCTGCCACACGATCGGGGCCTTCTCCCTGAAATACGGGGTGCTGAAGGTCGGCATCTACCGGCCGCTCCTTCCCAAAGCCCATGCTTACTAACAGCACAGCTCGCGTGTTGAGGAGACACTGATGGCAAATAGAGAAGTCGTTTATTCAACCTGCAAGAGCTGCCATGGTGGCTGCGGAGTCAAAGTCACCAAGGAAGACGGGGTCATCGTCCATATAGAGGGCAACCCCGACTCGCTCACCGGGGGCACCATGTGCTCCAAGGGTCTCTCGAGCATCCAGCACATCGACAACCCCTACCGCCTCAAGTACCCCATGAAGCAGGTGGGCAAGAAGGGCGACGGCAAGTGGGAGCGCATCTCCTGGGACGAAGCGCTCGATACCATCGCCGACAAGATGAAGGCAGCCATCGCCGAACCCGGGGCCGCAGAGCATCGCCATCTCCCAGGGCACCGGGCGCGGGTACAACCGCTACACCATGCGGCTGGCGCGCTCCCTCGGCACCGGCAACGCCATCACCCCGGGGTACGTCTGCCACAGCCCCCGCCTGGGCCTCTACGCCCTGGTGACCGGCTACGGGCGGCTCTATTGCGACTACCACGGCTGGGGCGGCGAGTTCCCCAAGACCCAGATCATGTGGGCCAAGCAGCTGGAGATATCGAGCGCCGACTCCGAGATGTGCTACTGGTTCATGCGCTCGCTCGACTACGTCAAGAACCTCATCGTCATCGACCCGCGAGCCAGCGCCTACGCGACGCGGGCCAGCCTCTGGATACAGCCCCGCCCGGGCACCGACTGCGCCCTGGCCTTGGGCATGATGAACGTCATCATCGAAGAGGAGCTGTGGGACAAGGAGTTCGTCGACAACTGGACCTACGGCTTTGAAGAACTGCGTGAGCGGGTCAAGGAATGGACGCCCGAGAAGGTGTCAAATATCTGCTGGATCCCCAAGGAACACGTCATCGAAGCGGCCCGCATGTTGGCCATCGACACTCCCGGCTGCATCCAGGTGGGCAGCTCGCTCGAGCGGCAGGCCAACTGCGGCCACACTCTGCGGGCCATCACCTGCCTCATGGGTCTCGCCGGCAACATCGAGCGCCCGGGCAGCATGGTCAGCTGGGTACTCCCCGACACCGGCCTCATCGAGGACTTCAACCTGGAGTTGCCCATCACCGACGAGATGAAGAAGAACATCATCGGCGGCGACAGGTTCAAGATGGGCGCCACCCGCACGTGCAACCCCGACACCATGGTCAAGGCCATCAACGCGGGCAAAGCCCCTGTCAAGGTGTGGTTCAGCGTCGGCGGGCAGCAGATCGTCCACATGGCCAACACCAAAGAGGTCGTCGAAGCTATCGAGAAGGTCGAGTTCATGGTCCATGCCGACCTCTTCATGGGCCCCATGGCCGAAGCGGCCGACATCGTGCTGCCGGCCGCCCACTGGCTGGAGTTGGACGACCTCTACGACATGCACCCGCGCTTCATGGTCGAAGCTCACAACAAGGTCGTCGAGCCGCCCGGCGAGGCCAAGTCCGATGCCTGGATCTTCAACGAGATCGGCAAGCGAGTGGTCCCCGACAAGTGGTGGCCCAACGTGGAGGAGATGCTCGACTACGAGATCAGGAGAGGTGAGAGCAAGGACGGCGGTCCGCTGAAGTGGAAAGAGTTCAGCGAGCGTCTGGTCAGCGGGTGCTGGGGCCCCGACCAGGTGTACTACAAGTACAAGACCGACTACTGGAGAAGAGGGCGGCGGGTTCCCCACTCCCTCGGGCAAGTTCGAGTTCTAGTCGCAGCACCTGGAATAGCTGGGATACGACGGCCTGCCGGTCTTCAGCGAGCCGGGCGAGAGCCCGTACTCCACGCCTGAGCTGTACAAGGAATACCCCATCGTCATGAGCAGCGGCTACCGCCAGCCCTTCTACTTCCTGGGGCAGTACCGCAACATCCCCTGGCTGCGCAGCTTCATGGAGTTCCCCACCTGCCAGCTCCATCCCGAGACGGCCAAGCTCTACAGCGTCGAGGACGGCGACATAGATCTGGATCGAGTCGCCCCGCGGCAGGATCCGGCAGAAGCTGCGTACGTTCCCCGGTATCAAGAAGGGCGTGCTGATGGCCACCGCCAACTGCTTCTACCCGGAAGAGCCGGCGAAGGGCTACCACGGCGTGTTCATCTCCAACCCCAACGTGCTCACCAGCAACGACCACCTCGATCCCATGTACGGCTCGCCCGACCTGACCTGCCTGCTGTGCAAGGTCTACAAGGCCAAGGACGAGGAACTCACCGAAGAGGTCTTCCGCAATGAGGAATACGGCTTCGTGCCGGAGAGCATAGGCGCGACCGAGCCCAAGGGCGCGAAGGTCGACCGCATCAAGATCAAGAGATAGCAGGCGCCGCCACCGGGCGGCCGCGCACCAGAAGGTCAGAAACCCCGGGCCGGCGAAAGCCGGCCCGGGGTTTTGTATTCGTGGTCTCCTCAGACGCCGGGGCGCTCCACGAACTCGACCAGATTCCCTGTGTTGTCGCGAACGAAGGCACAGCGATCGCCGTCGTGCACCATAATGTCCCAGACCACGTCCGCGCCCTTCGCCTTGAGCTCGGTCATGAGCGCTGTGATGTCGGGCACGGCGTAGGCGACGTGCTTCACGCCGAGAGTCTGGATGTCGGTCGCCGGATGACGGCGCTCGGCCGGCAAGGGAGCGGCTCCGTATACGCAGAACAGTTCAATGATGAAGTCGCCGTGGCGAATGAGCGCCACCCTGCCGGCCTTCTCTGCATCGGGGATGTCCACGATGCGCACCAACTCGAACCCGAGCATGTCCCGGTACCAGGCGATCGACGCCTCCAGATCGGCCACGCTGATGCCCGCGTGGTCCGGTCTGAGCGCGTCGGTGGAGGCACTGGGCTGCGACGGCCGGCTCACGGCACGTACCCCCGCAAATCTCGAAGGAACTCATCGGTGGGCCGCTCCAGGACGAACGAGCTGACGAAGTCCTCGAACGGCTTCACGAAGGGATAGGCGTCTTGGGTCGCCCAAGCGGGCTTGGTGTAGGCTGGGGGCTGTTCGATCACCGCGCGTCGCCAGTCGCTGAAGTCCTCAGACCACAACTCGCTAACCCGGTCCCAGCGACCTTCGGTGATATCCATCGGCGGGCTGTCACCGGGGCGCCAGACCCCTGGCAGCGGCGGCCCATCTTGGATGACCTGGTAGCTGAAGAAGCGATAGAGACCGGGCTGCTTCATCACTTCGGGCGCGTGCACTTGGAGGAACCACTTCTCGCCCTCTTCGCGCGAAACCCCTCCGTGAGCCGCCAGTTGTAGACGCCGTAGGCCTGCGCGTCGGCCGGAGCCGGCACGGGCAGGTAGCTCTCGTGCCGCTGCAGCCACGGGCCGTAGCGCCGGGAGATCTCCGCCGAGTGCTCGCGGTGATACCAGCGCTCCATCGCGGGAAGCGCATCAAGGGGTATGTCGTGCAGAACGACGCTCTTGATCATCCCGTTCCCTCCCCTTGCGGTAAGGACATGGTGCTGGTCCGACTGCGGCGCTCCGCCAGCCAGCCGGTCTCACGCAGGAAGCCCGCGGCTATCGCTCCGGCCAGGAACACTCCGGCCGCAAGAACGTAGGCGTATTTGAGAGAGCCAAAGGCGTCGGCCATGCGCCCGGCCAGGTAGGGACCCACCACCTGCCCTATCCCCAGGAAGACCGTCACAAAACCCAAGGAGACCGAAGCGAGCCTGGGACCATATTGATCGCCGCATCCGGCCCCCACGATGCCGGGGAAGGCAATAGCTGTAAGCCCAAAAGCCAGGGCCGAGATGAGGAGGCCTGGGGTGGTCGGCCACCAAGCGAAGAGCGCAGCCGCAACGGCTTGGACAACGCACATGACCGCGAGCGCCCTGCCCCGGCCGATGCGGTCGGAGATGGCGCCCCAGAGGACGCCGCAGACCAGACTGGCTATTCCGACGACCATGAAGAAGGCCCCCGCCCGGCCGGCGGAGTGGTGCAGATCGGCGGTCAGCCTCTTCTGAAAGAAGGTGAAGTAGACGATGTAAGCGAAGCCGAAGGCCATGTATACGAAGCCCAGATGCCAGGCATACCGCGAACGGATGACACTCCCCAGACTGTAGGATGCGCGAGCGGGCTGCGGCCCCATGCCCCTCCAAGCGGCCAGGGTCTGCGCCGTCCTCGATTCGGTGCCCGTCCCGGCGAAGATCGAGTCCGAAGCCTCGACCGAACGCCAGGCGGCATGCGTCGCTGCTTCGCTGAGGTCCTCCCTGAAGGGTCGGTCCCGTTGGACGATGAAGACCAGGATGCCCACCACAGCCGTCAGGCCTGCGAAGAAGAACCAGGCGTATCTCCAGCCTCCGGCCCCGCCGAAGGCCATGATAGCCGGCACCACCGGTCCGGTGATCACGAGGGCGAGCGACGCGCCTGAGCTGACGACCCCCGAGGCCATGCCCCGATGGCGCACATCGAACCAGGCCGACATGAGCGCCACGGAAGGCACCAAGACCATCCCCCCACCGACGCCGGTCAGCAGGCGAGCGGCGGCAGCGGCGGCCAGGCTGTGCGAGATCCCTGTGAGGAACATGCCGAGGGCCGCTACGATCGAGCCGATGCCCACCACCTTGCGGGGTCCAAACCAGGAGGCCAGCGCCCCCCCGATGACCGCCATGGCGACGTATCCACCCAGGTTCCACGACGCCAGCGAACCCGCGGCGGCGCTGCTGAGACCGAGGTCTTTCTGCATGACCGGCAGGATGGCGCTGTAGCCGAAGCGCCCGAAACCCAGGGCTCCAAACACGGCGAGAAAGCCCATGGACAAGACGGCCCAGCGGTATGACGGTCTACTCGAACGCTTCACGGGGCCTCACTCTTGGGAGCGCCCGCGACGCGGGCGCTCCCGTCATCATCAAGTCGTGAAAGTCACTCACGCGCCGCCGGTCTTGCACTCGGTGGCGGGCGCCTTCGCGCTCTCCGCCCCCAGGCGGAAGGCCTGCAGGTTGACGTCCACTGTCTTGGGGGGAACCGCTTTGCGGATGACCTCTTCCCAAGTGTCGACGGCAAAAGGAAGCGCAGGAGAGATGGCGCCCAGCATGGCCACGTTTGCCGCCTTGACTGTGCCGGCCTTGGCGGCCAGTTCATTGGCGTTGACACACTTTGTGTTGGACCAAGCGGCCTGGATGAGGCCGTCGATGTCCTTGGGGTAGGTGGCCAACCCAGCGGAGACCGGGCTGGGATTGATGCGCAGGGCGTTGTACACCAGCACACCGCCCGGCTTCAGCCAGTCAAGGTAGCGTAGACCCTCCAGGGCCTCGAACGCCATGAGAAGATCGGCTGTGCCCTGCACCACCAGCGGCGACCAGACTTTGTCGCCGAAGCGGAAATGGCTGACCACGCTGCCGCCGCGCTGGGCCATGCCGTGGACTTCGCTCTGCTTGACGTCGTAGCCCTCGCTCATGGCAACGTGGCTGAGCACGTAGCTGGCCAGGACCACGCCCTGGCCGCCGACTCCGGCCAGGAGGACGTTCATGGTAGGACGGGCAGTCATCAGGACCCCTTCCCTTCGGCCGCCTCGGGCCGGGCGATGGCATCTTCCTTGCACATCTGCGAGCAGACGCCGCAGCCCGCGCAGTCGGCGGCGCTGATCTCCACCTTGGGGTCGCCGTTGGCATCTGTGTAGAGGTTGAGAGCCCCACAACCCACCTTGAGACAGCTCTTGCACCCGATGCACGCCTCGGCGTCCACCTGATAGACCGGTTTGCGCACCTTGAACTGAAGGACGCACGGAGCCTTGGCGATCACCACCGAGACCTCGTCCGCCTCCAACTCCTCCCGCAGGACACGCACCATTTCATCGATGTCGTACGGATCGATGGTGACCACGCGCTTGATGCCGAGGGCCCGGCACAAGTCGGGGATGTCCACGGTGGCCGAAGGTTCGCCCAGCAGGGTCTTGCCCGTGCCGGGATTCTCCTGACCGCCGGTCATGGCCGTGGTGGCGTTGTCGACGATGATGGTGAGGGTCTTGCCCCTGTTGTAGACCACGTCCATGAGGGAAGTGATGCCGGAGTGGAAGAAGGTGCTGTCGCCGATGATGCTGACGGGCTTGTTGCGCATGTCCATCTTGGCGCCCTCAGCGGGCGGGTCCATGACCTTGGCCATCCCGTGAGCCATGCTGACACTCGCTCCCATGCAGGTGCTGCATTGCACCACGCTGTAGGGAGGCAGCGCCCCCATGGTGTAGCAGCCGATGTCGCCGCTGACGAACACCCGTAGCTTCTTGAGCGCCATGACGACGCCCCGGTGCGAGCAGCCCGGGCAGAACGTGGGCGGCCGGCTGGGTAGGTCGGCGGCTGCCGGGATCAGCTCGCCCAGCAAGGTCTTCTCCACGCCTGGGACTGCGGCCTTCGCGAACGACTGGGCGAGCAGGCGGGCATTGAGCTCGCCCAGCAGCGAGTTCATCTCCTTGCCGCCATCGACCTTGATGCCCATGAGACGGATGGCTTCCTCGAGGAAGGGGTCGAGTTCTTCGACCACATAGAGCTTGTCCACTTTGGAGCGGAAGTCGGCGATGAGCTTCTTCGGCAGCGGGAAGATGAGGCCCAGTTTGAGGAAGCTGGCTTCAGGCAGGGCCCCGCGGGCGTACCCATAGATGGCGCCCGAGGTGATGATTCCCACGCGGGTATCGCCCATCTCTACCCGGTTGAACGGACAATCCTCGGCGTATTCGGTGAGATCCAGCAGGCGTTGCTCGACGACGCAGTGCCTGACTGTGGCGTTGACCGGCATCATGAGGTATTTGGTCCAGTGCCGTTTCAGCTCGGTGACCGGCCTGGGCGCCATCCGCTCCCCCATCTTGACCAGGCTCTTGGAGTGAGAGGTGCGGGTGGTGGTGCGGAAGAGCACCGGGGTGTCGAAGCGCTCCGATAGTTCGTAGGCGGCGATCATGAAGTCCTTGGCTTCGCCGCTGTCGGCAGGCTCGAGAAGCGGCACCCGCGCGAACTTGGCGTAGTTGCGGTTGTCCTGCTCGTCTTGGGAGCTGTGCATGCCCGGGATCGTCCGCCGAGACTATCACCATGCCCGCTTCAAGCCCCACATAGGAGGAGGAGAAGAACGGGTCGGCAGCGACGTTCAGGCCCACATGCTTCATGGCCACCAGGGCGCGCCCGCCGGCCATGGACGCGCCGATGCCCACTTCCATGGCCACCTTCTCGTTGGGCGACCATTCGCAGTAGACGTCCTCGTATTTTGCAAGAGACTCGAGGATCTCGGTGCTGGGCGTGCCTGGGTACGCGGCGGCCAGCTTGACGCCGGCCTCCCAGGCGCCGCGAGCGATCGCCTCGTTACCGGAGAGGATCTCCACTGCTTCGGGGGTTTCTACCTTGCTTGACATACTTCCTCCGCCTAGGACAGGGGGTTACGGTCGCGCCGGTGAGCGGCATACCATTCCATTCTATCGAGAGCCCGAGCCGCCGACAGAGGCGACGATAGCACTATAGGGCTGTAGCGTTTGCCGTAGTCGAACACCGAGCCGCGGATGGGCGAGTCGGGGATGTGGATAATGGGCTTGCCCGTAGACTCCATGAGTTCCGCCGTTAGGACAAGGAGCGACTCCTCCCAGGCGCTTAGGGATAGAAGCTCCCCATCGGCACCGACCGGTCGCTCGCTGGTGCCGCTGGTGGGAACGCCAAGTATCGAGAGCGCTATCACGGCGTCCACAGCCTCGCATTCCACCACGGCCTTGAGCACCTGCGCGGCCACGTCGCCGCCGGCAGAGGCCACGAGGTCCAGCGGGTTCTGCTTGCTCCAAAACGGCGGGAGCATCTCATCAAGGCTTGCGTAGAGCTCCGGCGGCAGTTCGGCCAGGGTGAGGCCGTTGCGGGCCACCTCGTCCGCTGCCATCACGCCGGCCCCTCCGCCTTGAGTGACCACGGCGATGCGTCTTCCCCTGGGCAAAGGCATATAGGCCAGGCAAGTGCCAAGATCGACCACGTCCTGGAGCGTCGTGCAGGAAACCACTCCCGCCTGCCGGGCCGCCGCTTCCCACACGGCGGCAGAGCCCGCCATCGCGCCGGTATGAGAGGCCGCCGCCTTGCTGCCGTACTCGGTGAGCCCAGTGCGTAGCACCACCACAGGTTTGACAGCGGTGGTTCGGCGGGCGACGTCGACGAACTGCCGTCCGTCGTCGATGCCTTCGATGTACATCATCACGCAGGTGGTGTTGGGATCGTCGCGCAGATAGTCGAGGATCTCCACCGCGCCTATCTGAGCCTCGTTGCCCACGCTGGCGAACTTGTCGATGCCGATGCCGCGGCGCTGGCAGGCAAGGGTGGTCATGACCCCCATGTTGCCCGACTGCGAAACGAAGCTGAGCTTGCCCTTGGGGGGATGGAGCTCTACGAAGCCGACGGCGTGCAGGCTCACCTCATTGGAGACCATGCCCATGCAGTTGGGCCCCATGAGGGTCACCCCGCCTTCGCTCGCGATGCGGGCGATGTCGCGCTGGGCCCCTACGCCGGATTCTCCGGTCTCGGCGAAGCCGGCGGCTATGGCGATGGCGGCCCGGATGCCCTTGCGGCCACACTCTTCCAACATGGGGGCCACTTGGTGGCCGCCCACGGCCAGCAGCGCCAGGTCGGGGGCCTCGGGGAGGTCGGCTATGCTCGGATAGGACTGAAGCCCGAAGAACTCGCCGCCCTTGGGATTCACCGGATAGATAGCGCCGGCATAGCCACCGTCGATGATGCTCTTGAGAGCCGACCCGCCCCACTTGCCGATGTCGCCCGACGCGCCCACCACCGCGATAGAGTGAGGGGCCAGCAGCGCTTTCAGGTTCGGCACGAACGAGCTCCGTTCCAGCGGCTTCGCAGGCTCGACCGAGAGGATGATGAGCGCGTCGGCAGCCACCGGTCGGTCGCCCTGCACCAGCACGGGGTTCACGTCGATCTCGACTATCTGGGGATTGTCCAGCGCCATCTGCCCGATGGCCTGGATCACCATAGCAAGAGCGGCCTTGTCCACAGGAGGATAGCCACGGAAAGAGCCCAGCAGCTTCCTAGCCCTGATCAAGCGGGGCAACTCAGCCGCGTCCCGATCGTCCACTGGGGCAAGGGCCAGAACTACGTCGCTCAAGGCCTCGGTCAATACGCCCCCCAGTCCAAAAGCCACCACGGGTCCGAACAGCGGGTCGCGCTTCATACCCACCATGAGTTCCCGGTTGCCCGCGATCATCTGCTCGACAAGTACGGCCTCGAGCGTGCCCCCCGCCCGCTGCTGAAGCAGGCGGTAGGTCTCGGCCACGGCTTCGGGCCCCTCCACTCCCAGCACCACGAGCCCGGCTTCGGTCTTGTGGTGGATCTCGGCGCCGATGCCCTTCATCACCACCCTGCCGTCGATCCGCGCCGCCGCGGCGAGGGCTTCTTCCTCCGTCTTGGCGAGGGCGCCTGAGGGCACGGGGATGCCGTACGCAGCGAACAGGGCTTTCGCCTGCCACTCGTCCAGAGCCGAGGCGCCGGAGGCCAAGGCGGAACTGATCAGCTCGGCGGCGACTGTCGCCGCTGTGGCCCCGGATCTATTGCTCACGACGCACTCCGATCCTCAACATGTATGCGGTCTATATGGTAGCTGTTTAGACCTTTATAGTCAACAACAGGCCTGCCCGGCGGGCCCCTCCGCGCTCAGCCGAGCATCAAACCGCGAAAGCCGTCAGACCGTGCAGCGGAGCACGTAGAGCCCAGCGTGCTGCGTGTCGACGAAGATGTTGCCCCGCTTGTCCACAAGGACGTCCTCAGTGATTCCAAGGCGCGGTCCTGGGAAGGCGTCGCCGGCGGCGTTGTTGAACGTCCACTTCTCTGGGTCGGGCGGTATGAAGTACGCGATCTCGCGAGGCACGTAGGCGTCGTTGATGTCATAGACCCGAAGCCCCGCGTGGAAGTAGGCGCAGTAGATGCGGTCGTTGCGGTCTTCAAGCGCGGGGTGGTAGTGCGGCTCGTGGATGTTGTGAGGCCCGAACGGGCCCAGCACCCCAGCCGGGGATCTCGTTGAAGTTCTTGTAGGGGTAGCCCGCCGGGATCTCCGGATAGGGGAACACGGCGATCAGGGTGGGGTCGGTGGGATCCGAGATGTCCACCATGCCGATGAAGTTGAGGGGCTGCACCGACGCGTGCACCTGCTCGCTGCTGTAGACGTGGAACCTCTCGCCCTCGCTGGTCATGATGGCGTAGTCGCGCTTGGAGAGAGGCATCACCGTGTGACAGCGGGCGCCGCTGAGCTTGCCGGCGAAAGGTGGCATGTGGCGCAGTTGCCCCGCCAACTTCGGAAGCGATATGTCGGAGATGTCTAGGATGACCATGCCGGCCCCGCCCCAGCTCACGTACGCCAGGTCGCCCTTCGGATAGGCCGGACCGTGCATCACCGCGGAGTCGAGGAGGTTGAGCTGCGGGTCGTCGTGCCCGCCCAGGCTCTTGGGTTCCAGATACCCCGCCGTGAACTGGTCGGGCACCCACCAGCGGCCGACTTCCACCGGGTTCTTCGGGTCGATGATGTCGAGGATGCGATAGATGTATCCCCGGAATCCCTTGCAGCAGGCACTCAGATGGACGTACCGGCCCCCGTTGTAGAAGAAGCGGTGGACTCCGCCGCCACCTTCACAGAACCATTTGGACAGCAGCCTGGGCTCGGTCGGGTCTTTCACGTCCCAGATGTACACGCCCTCTTCGTAGGGGTCGCCCCACTCGGTGGCGTGCAGCATGGGCAGCGTTCCCCCCAGCGCGGTGATCATGAGACCATCGGCCACCTGGATCTTGGGACAGCCCTGTCCTTTGAGGTCCGGACCGGGGATGAACTTGAGATACTCGGGCTTGTTGGGGTCGGTCACCTCCATGATGGCCCAGCCCGAATGCTTGAAGTGGGCCCCGTAGAGATAGTACCTGCCGTCAACCTCCTGCATGGCCATCTGGAACCAGGGCTTGTCATTCAAGTCGTGATAGGCGAGCACGTCGATGTTCTTCGCAAACGCTTCTTTGCCGGCCATGAGGATCGTGCCTCCCCTGGTTGTTGCTGATGCGCAACTGTGGGCTGTGCGCCCCGGCGCGGTCCGCGCGCGGAAGGGCCGCATTGGTCTACCTAGTGGCCAATTATACTCAAGCGGCGGGGCGCATTGTCAAGACATGCCGCTTTGGTATAGTGAGTGCTCCGACAGGCCGACCACGGAGAGGCAATGTGCGCTGACAGCGCGGGGGCCAGGCCCCTGGAGGACATCTCACTCGTCACGGAGACGGCCAGCGACAACGCCGTCCGTTTCATTCGAGCCATGATATTCGCCGGAGAGCTAGGCCCTGGCGACCGGCTCCCCCCCGAGAGAGACTTGGGCCTCCGCCTTGGCATCTCGCGGATGACCCTCCGTCTCGCTCTCAAGGCTCTCGAGAGCACAGGCTACATCGTCACCACACGGGGCTCGCGCGGAGGCTCCCGTGTGACCGACCCCGAGTCGCTCACCCAGTGTTGGAACCAGTGGATGCGGCAGCATGCCGGGGAGCTGGACGACATCTTCGAGTTCCGCGTCACGGTGGAGACCAGGCTGGCCGCGCTCGCAGCCGAGCGCCGCACCGACGAGGACATGCTGCTCATGGAAGAGGCGGCAGCCAGTGAGCGCCTCCCCAAAGAATGGGGGGAGATCCTGCGCGCCGACATGGACATCCACCGAGCCATCGCCCGAGCTGCCCGCAGCCCGTGGCTGGAACGAGCCATGATGGGCGCGCGCGGGGAACTCTTCATACCTGTCGACCTGAACCGCCTCGACGAAGGAGATCCGCGGGTGCCGAACACCCACCGCGCCATCCTCGACGCTATCCGCGAGCAGGACGGCGCTGCGGCAGCCGAACATATGCGGGTGCATATCGAGTTCGTCAAGAGCCTAACCTACAGGGTCCTGGAAGCCTCCGGCCTAGCCCCCAACGCCGGCTGCTGACGCCGGCCGCTGCCCGATCTCAGGCGCGGCGTCGGTCAGTCAGTGCGGCCGTGCTCAAGAGCGGCGAAGATGGCCGCCGCCAAGCCCAAGCGACGGTCGAGCAGATTTGCCACGTCCATGAAGAAATCGACACTAAGCTCGTAGCCGATCACATTGCTCTTGCGACGCAGCACCCCCACGATCGCGCCCCCCACCGTGATGTCCATGGCGTGCGGCGACCCGGCTCCCGGGGACGCGCCCCCGACAGCACGGCCGGTCTTTCTGGCGAGTACCTTGCCCACCAGTTGGCCATCGGCATCGGTGATAGACCAGGCACCCTCAACATAGTCCCCGGCGGCGTCGACTGTCAGCGCTATTCCGCCGACCCTCTCACCGGTCGCGGGGTCGCTCACTTCCATCTCCGCCCCGGTCGACTCGGCATCGGTGAGCGTCAAGATCTCGCGCTGCTGCTGCACGTCATCGTAGACGCGGGTCACGCTGGGTTCGGGGAACTCACCCGTCGCATACTCGATGAACAGCAGGGGTTGGTCGTGCCGCAAACCATAGAGCCGGTACTTGCCGCCCGAGGCACGCCCATACCGTTTGAGGACGAAAGCGCCGTCGCTGAGTGCCGGATGCGTCGTTTGGTCACCCCGCTTTGTTCTGGTTGTTCACCCGCGGCCCAGCCGCCACCGAGCCGCATGTATCTGGGCCATCCTACAACATCGGGTGCCGCTGAGGCGCGGACCGTCGCTGCTACGGCAGCAGCGCCTTCACCTGCCCTATCACCGGCTCGATGCAGGCGATGAAGGTGAACCTCTGCACTGCCGGCCCGGTTGGTGGTGAGCACCGTCGCTATGGGCACCGGCACCGGACCCAAGAGCGGGCTCAGCAGCAGGATGCCGCCATCCTTGGCCAGGAACGGCCCCGAGGCCAGAGCATCGGGGAACTTATCCCCAGTGGCAAGGCCGGTGTGGGTGAAAGTAAGGCCGGCGTTGGTCTGAGCCCAGTTGGCCACGTTGGCGTTGGTGAAGTAGCGGTCGATGCCGGAGAGATTGGCCCGGCCGGTGACCCCCGCCGGCAGCGTGGCATAGGTGCCCACTTTGATGGCCTGGGTGATGCCCAGGTCGGCAAAGGTCGCCGTGGCGCTGGCATGCGTGACCGTCCCCCCGCTGTTGGTAAGGATGATGGGCCAGAGTTCGGAGCAGGCAAGCGGTGAGACCCCGATGGCGTCAGGGAAGAGGTCGCCCCTGGTGACGATGGCAGTGGCCCCGCTCATGTCGCCCACCTTGTTCTTGAGGGCATTGGCCACCTTGCGGCTCATGTCGTAGACGACGTCGGCTGGGGCGCCGGCGCCGTTGATGGGAATGACTGTGACCGTAGGACCCATGGCCGAGATCACGGAATTCACCGTGGTCGTGGAAAGCCCTATGCAGACCACGTACTTGGGCGCCAACCTCAGCATCTCCGCCTTGACGTTGTTGGCCAGAGCGGTCTTGTAGGTAAGCAGCACGGGGCCGCCGTAGGCCGCGGCGAGCGGCGCGCCACAGAGGGCTTCGGGGAAGGTCTCGCCCGGAGCCAGCACCAGGCCGGAATCGGCGGGGAGAGCCGCCGGGAACAAGGCTTTGGAAAGCTTGATGGCGGTGTCGTAGCGATCGGTGCCGCGGTAGGAATCGTAGGTGACTGGAGGCATGTAGGTGAAGTCGTCGGCGCCGGTGTTGGCGCTGACTCCCCCGGCGGTGGTCACCTGCACGTCGACAGTCCCGGGGGTGACGTAGGCAGGAGCCGTCGGCGGACATCTTGGTGGAGGAGGTGATGGTGACATTGGTGGCCGGCGTGCCCCCGAAAGTGACGGTGGGGGTCCCGGCGAAGTTGGTGCCGTTGATGGTGACCACCCGGCCCCCGCCGGTGGAGCCGAAGTTCGGGGTGAGGGCGGTGACGGTGGGAGGACCGGCTGGCGAAGTGAACGCCTTAAGACAGACGTTGACGTCGACCCATTCCGGGCCGAAGTCGGTGATATCCCCCCACCAGATGCCGTCGTCGCCGGAGTAGCTCTGCCCGGCCGCGGCGCTGGCGGCGCTGGAGTACCCGGTCATCGGCTCCTCGATGACGATGGGAGCATCGAAACCAGGCGTGGTCAACTTCACGGCCACCACGAACTTGCCCCCGGCGGTGACATTCAGCCGGCGTGGGCAGAGTGACGGTGTGGTAGCCCATGAAGGGCATGGTCCCGCTCGTTCGGAACGTCTTGCCCACCAGGGTGGTGCCCGAGAAGCCCGTGCCGGTGTAGACCTCGTAGGTGGCGTTGGGAGCCGGCGTGTAGAAGGCCACCGCACTCAGTTTGCCGGTCTCAGCGGCGGTGAACACGTTGGCGAACCAGCCGGTCTCGGGGGTGGCTGTTCCACCCGAAGCTGGTGCAATAGCCAAGGGGGTCGTACTGGTAGACGCGGCTGTAGTTGGTGGTCGGCTGCGCTCCGTCGAACACGGCCATCGGCTCCGCCCGGCCGAGCGCGGTGTCGTAGTACGAGACGTAGAAGTAGCCGCCGGCGCCAAAGCTCGTGCCGTAGCTGTTCTTGACGATGAAGGCCCCGTCGCCGGCAGGAGTGTGATGGAAATTGGAGGCCGCGAAGCTGTCATCCCAGCCGACGATGAGCACGGCGTGGTTCACACCGAGAGTTCCGTCGTAGTAGAAGCTGTCGGTGGAATCGTTCCAGTACGCATAGGTGGTGGTCATGGCCATGGAAGCGGCCACGCCTCCATAGTTGAATATGGCCTGCTTGAGGTTGGTGTTGTCGGTGGCATAGGCCCGGGCCGGGATCCAGTCGACCTCCTGCAGGTGCTTTCGGATCGTCAGTCCGCTAGGCGAGCTACCGTTGCCGTAGATATCGTCCGCCTCGTTCACCGGGCCGCCCCAGCGGGCCAGATAGGCCGTGGCCATATCGAAGTTGCCCAGGCCATAGGGATAATCGCCACTCGGGCCATTGAAGTCGAAGCCGGCGTTGATGACCATGTTGTCCTCGGAGAAGTCCCAGGTCTCGGGCGAGGGCGGCAGCAGCAGGCACGATTCCAGGGAGCCGAGAGCGGCGAACGCCCAACAGCTGTTGTAGGGGCTCTGGTCCCTGACCGCCGTGACCCGGCTGAGCGAGCGCAGATCGTACGAAGTGGGCATGCTGCCAAGGAGGGGGAAGTCCACCTGCATCCCCCGGGTAAGGGACGGGTCGATGGGACTCGGCCTGTACCCCGTGACGGGGAGGGAGAGCGAGTCGGAGCCCGAAACCGCGAACTCCGAATTCTCGGCCATCTGCTGCAAGAAGGCGGGATTCAGGGGGGCCTTTGTGAGGCCGGGCAGAGTACTGCCCGTGTCGCCCAGAGCAACGCCCTGGACAAGGAACAGCATCAGCAGGCCCACGGCGAGCACACACGCTGCAGCGCCCCAACGGCGGCGCCTCCGTGTCGACCCTGGCCCCCGCTCGGCCGTCATGAGTGCGCTGCCGCTACGTGCCATCGCTCACCGCTCCTTGTCTCGCTATCGACGATGGCCGCGTGCCACAGGGCGCGTCGCGGCCCAATCCCGGTGCCCTCAATATGTGGGTCCCCTCGCCACCATAACACTCTACGGAAGCAGCGCCTTGGCCTGGCTGATCACCGGCTCGATGCAGGCGATGTACGTGAAGCGATGGACCGCAGCAGGTTGGCGGTGATGAGGACCGCGACGATGGGCAGCCGGCAGCGGCCCGCTCAGCGGGCTGAGCAGCAGCAGGCCGCCATCTTTGGCCAGGAACGGTCCGGAAGCCAGAGCGTCGGGGAACTTGTCCCCGGTGGCAAGGCCCGTGTGGGTGAAGGTAAGCCCGGCGTTGGCCTTGGCCCAGTTGGCCACGTTGGCGTTGGTGACGTAGCGGTCGGTGCCGGAGAGGTTGGCAACTCCGGTGACCCCCGTCGGCAGGGTGGCATAGGTGCCCACTTTGAGGATCTGGGTGAGGCCCAGTTCGGTGATGGTGGCGGCCGCGCTGTCGGTAAGGTCGTGCCCCCGGTGTTGGTAAGGATGATGGGCCAGAGCTTGGCGCAAGCCAGAGGGGATACGCCGATGGCATCGGGGAACACGTCTCCTCGGGTGAGGATGCCCACCGTGCCGCCGGCATCGATGCCGCACCCACCTTGGTCGGCCAGAGCATGGGCTACGTTGTGGCTCATGACGTAGACGATCGGCTCCCGGTGATGGGGATGACCGTCACCGAGGGGCCCATGGCCGATATCACGGCGTTCACCGCGGTGGCCGGAGAGCCCGATGCAGACCACGTACTTGGGCGCCAGCCGCAGCATCTCGGCTTTGACGTTGTTGGCCAGGCCGTCTTGTAGGTAAGGAGCACGGGGCCACCGTAGGCGGCGGCCAGGGGCGCGCCGCACAGAGCTTCGGGGAAGGTCTCGCCCGGAGCCAGCACCAGGCCGGAGTCGGCGGGCAGAGCCCCCGGGAACAAGGCTTTGGAGAGCTTGATGGCGGTGTCGTAGCGGTCGGAGCCGCGGTAGGAGGGGTAGGCGTGGTGGCGGGGTTGAGACGGCGAACACGTCGTCGGCATCGCAGTTGGCGTCGGGCAGTGACGAGGTTGGTCGCAGCCGAGGCGAAGGCCACATAGTGGCCGTCGGCGCTGACGAAGGAGTCGCCGCTCCACCGTTCCCCTGGGCTCCCGATGGTCGTGCTCACCGGCCAGTGGTCCCGCCGGTGCGGTCGCGCACGAACACATCACCACGCCGTCGCGTCCGCTCCGGGCACGAGATTGGTCGCGAACGACTCGAAGGCCACGTAGCGGCCGTCGGCGCTGATGGACGGGATAGCCAGCTGGCCTCGTTTGCCTGCGCCGCCGGCGCTGCTCACGCTCACCCGCGAGGTGGTCCCGGCCGTGCGGTCGCGGACAAAGAGTCCCAGGCATCGTTGGTGTCGCCCGGTCACGAGGTTGTCGCGCCGGCGAATCGAAGGCCACGTAGCGGCCGTCGGCGCTGATGCGTGGGATAGCCGCTGCCGTCGTCGCCCTCGGCGCCCGCCGTTGGCCACGCTCACACGTTGGGTGGTGCCTGCCGTGCGATCGCGCACGAAGATATCGCCACGTGTCGTTGGTGTCCCCCGGCACCAGATTGGTGGCGTATGAGTCGAAGGCAACGTAGCGGCCGTCGGCGCTCAGACAAGGCCAAAGACTGTCGGAGTCGCCCTGCACGCCGGCGGTGTCGACGCTGGCACGTTCGGTGACAGCGGTGGCCTGCACCCAGACGAAGACGTCCTCACCGAAACTTCCCGCCGCCGGGTCGTAGTTAGTGTCACCCGCCACCAGGTTCGTGGCAAAGGACGAGTAGGCCACCACACTGCCGTCGGCGCACACATTGGCGAAGCCGCTCTCATCATTGGCTTCGGTGCCGTCGCTGGCCACGCTGATGCGGATGGTCGTCCCGGTGGCCATGTTGTGCAGGAAGATGTCGTTGACTCCGTTGGTGTCACCGGCCACCAGGTTGTCGGCCTCGGAGGTGAAGGCCACCCACGCTCCATCGGCGCTGATGCTGGGGAAGGTGCTCGGCCCGTTGCCCTCGGTGCCGTCTGTAGCCAAGCTAACCCGTACGGTGGTGCCGGTCTGCCGGTCGCGCACGAAGATGTCCTCGGTGAGGTTGGTGTCGCCTGTGACCAGATTGTCCGCGGCCGACTGGAAGGTCACATACCGGCCGTCTCCGCTCACAGTGGCGTAGTCGCTCCAGTCGTTGGCCTGAGTCCCCACGCTGTTGACGCTCACCCGCTCGATCACCCGGGCCTGCGCGACCGCGGGCCAAGCCACCAGCATGAGCACCGCGATGGCTATGGCGAAGGACGCAGACTTGTACCTGGTCATGTGACCTCCAGACAAAGTTCGACGGAAGTCAAGTCTAGCCGTGATGACGGGGAGAAGGCAAGCGCACCCGGGAACCCTAGGGCAGCAGAGCTTTCACTTGGCTCATCACCGGCTCGATCATCGCGATGAAGGTGACCTTGTGCACATCCAGAGCGTTGGCATCGATCTCGGCGGCGATGCAGGAGGGAAGAGGCCCATAGAGCGGGCTGAGCAAGAGAATGCCGCCATCCAGGGCCAGGTAGGGCCCAGAGGCCAGCGCGTCGGGGAACTTGTCCCCAGTTGCGATGCCTAGGTGACCGAAGCTCAGATCGGCGTTGTTCAAGGCCCACACTGCCACGTTCACGTTCGTGTAGTAGCGATCGTTGCCCGAGAGGTTGGCAAGTCCAGTGACGCCGGCCGGCATGGTGGCGTATGTGCCTACCTTGATGGTCTTGGTGAGGCCCAGATCGGCTATGGTGGCAGCCGCGCTCGCGTGCAAGGTCGTGCCCCCGCTGTCGGTGAGGATGATGGGCCAGAGCTTGGCGCAGGCCAGAGGTGAGACCCCGATAGCGTCAGGGAACACGTCACCTCTGGTGACGATGCCGGTCGCACCGCTCATGTCGCCCACCCGGTCTTCCAGGGCCAGAGCCACTTTGTAGCTCATTTCGTAGACGTTGCCCAACGCACCTCTGAGGGCGATGACGGTGGCGTTGGACCCCAGAGCGGCCTGTACGTCATCTCTGATGGCGTCGGACAGACCGATGCAGATCACCGTCTGGGGCGCCAGCCGGACTATCTCGGTACGCACAGCGTTGTTGAGGCCCACCGTGGGAGTGAGAAGCACCGGACCCCCATACGCCGCGGCCAGAGGAGCTCCGCAGAGGGCCTCGGGGAACGTGTAGCCGGGGGCCAGCACCAAGCCGGAACCGGAGGGCAGCGCGTTGGGATAGGAGGCCTGGGAGAGCTGCAGGGCGGTGTCAAAGCGATCGGTGCCTATGTAGCGGACGTAGGTGGGAGAGGGAGGCTTCACCGTGACTTCCAGAGTGTCACTCCCACTCAGGTCGCAGCTGTCGTCCACCGTCACCGTGACCGTGTAGGTGCCGGTCGCGCCATAGAGGTGCGAGAGCCAGAAGGTCTTGCTGCTGTTCAGGTTCAGGGAAACAGGGCCCGAGCCGTCTCCGTAGTCCACGGTGGCGGTCCAGTCTTCGTCGTCGGGATCGGTGAACGAGCCGGAGCGGCTGAACGTCGATCCCATGGTCACGGTGGCATCCCCGCCGGCCGAAACGACTGGGGCGCTCGGCCCGGCCGCGCCGTAGATCCAGACGACGCCGTCGCGATCGCCAGGAGCGAGCTCGCGCGTCAGTGGCCGTACGAGCGCAGGCCGTACATGGCCTTGTTCGCGTCACCTGTGCCGTAGAGATCCCTCAGCTTCAGCCAGTGGCCCATCTCGTGCAGGGCGATGCTCTGCACGTCCATGGTGCCGTCGGTGCCATCACCCCAGTTGAAAGTGTCGTTGAAGCAGATGTCCACTTCCAGGATCAGCCCACTCTAGTATGCGGTCCAGGCGGTAGCGATGACCCCTGATTGCAGCAGCGTGGAACTCCAGAACATGTCGTTGTTGTCGTCTCCACTGTTGAAAGTGGTGGTCGTGCAGGTGCCCGTGTCGGCTATAGCTCAAATCGAGCCGGAACGCTCCAAGTGGCCGCCGCCGCGTCGATCATGGCCCGCTCTTGAGTGGTGTCGGCAGTGTTCGGGTTGACCCGGAAGCCGACATCCGACGTGTGCCAGCGGAGCGAGCCGTAGCCAAACGTGACCTGGAAGTCGTAGCCGGCGCTGGTCTGTCCGCTGGAGTTGGTCACAATCACCGGGCCGCTGCTCGCCGAGGCCGGATACCCGTTGATGGTCCCCACCGGCACCTCGGCCACGATACAGGTGTCGCTCCACGACACGATGGGCGCACTGATGTTGGGCTGCCCCGAACGATAGAAGAACTTCACCGAGCCGGTGCCCTGGTTCGTTCCGAAACCGGTCCCCGTGATGGTCACAGTGGCTCCCGTGCCCGCGGGAGCAGACCCGGGGCTGATGCCCGCTATGGTGGGCACGGCCAAGACGCCCACTCCGCCCACCAAAGCCGCGGACTGTTCCGCCGACGGTGCGACCACATACAGCGTTGCCGCCGCCGCCTTGAGGGGGTTCACGCCTCCGGTGGCCGACAACGCCCGTCCGATGCTTGCCCGCACCGAGGTGAGCGACTGCGAGAGTCCCGGCACCATGCCGCCGGTGACGTCCAGCTTGCCCTGCATCCCCCCGATGACACGATCCTGCGCGTCCAAGAACAGCATGCAGGTCTGGCCAGCAGTGAACTCCGGCATTCCGTCGACTTCAACGCGGTACTCGCCCATTTGGCCGCCCATCACGGGCACGGTTATTCCGGCCGGCGCGGACCCCTTGATGACATCGAGCACCCGCAGGTCGAAGTAGGTCTGCACCATGGTTGCCGAGGTCCCGGCCGCTCCGGCCAGGGCCACTCGGGGAGGGGTCTCCACTACCTGCGCGACGACCACCGAAGTCGCCCTTTGGGCCAATTGCTCGAGCGTCAGACTCTCGAGAACGGTCGCCTCCGCAGCGGAAGATATCAGGAAGAATGCGGACGAAGTGAGGCACACGAACAGAATCAACAGGACTGCCGCAGCAACTCGGGGAGTGGTTTTGACCGTCTTCATCCCGGTCGACATTATAGCCTCACCGCCATTCCTATGCGGACGCCCGGCGGTGACTCACGTCACCCCGGGCTTTTCAACAACGTGCTATATACATCGGCAGCGCAGGCCCATCTCTTGAGCCACCGCCCGGCCCCTTGCCCGGCAATCCGGTCCCATCACGCAGGGCGGCGCGGCTTCCGATAGGATGGGAGAAGCACTCGAAAGGATCGCCGATTGAAGATACCGTCCATAGGCCTGGTACAGGAGCGCATCACCGCGATCGCGGATGTCTCCTACCCTATCTACGTCGTTCGTGGAGACAGGAGCACGTTGCTCATAGACTCTGGGCCGAACATGCTGGGTCCGCGCTACCTCGCCTCGCTCAACGCAATGTTCCCCAACGGCCGTCTTCCCCGCCATTTGTTCCTCACCCATTCGCACTGGGACCATGTGGGGTCGGCCGACTATCTGAGACGGCATCTCCCCGGTCTGCAGATCGGCGGTCACCCGCGGCTGGCGGCGGTGGTGCGGAGGCCCTCAGCCCTGGAGAGGATGAACCGTCTAAGCATCGACCTGGTCGAGCTCCTCGATCAGGATCACAGCGGCGAGGATCTGACGCTTCGCCCCTTTGCGATCGACGTCTTGCTGCGCCAAGGCGACGAGTTCGATCTGGGCGGGTTGACCTGCAGGGTGTACGAGACACCGGGCCACACCCGAGACTCCTTGGCCTACTACATCCCGGAGATCAAGGCCCTCTTCCCAGGCGATGCCTGCGGCGTCCTCAGAGGCGACACGGGGGCCACCATACAACCCGAGTTCGTGGCTTCCTACCAGGACTACGTGGACTCCCTCAGATCCATGATCGCCCTCGAGCCGGAGATGGTCTGCCTGGCACACGGTTGGGTGCTGACCCACGCGGATGCGAGGGAGTTCCTCGCCGCGTCTCTCGTCGAGACGCACCGGCACCGGGAGCTGATCGAAAGCTACCTGAGAGCCGCACACGGCGAAGTGGAGAAGGCGGTGAGTGAGATGGCGCGCGCCGAGTACGGTCCCGAAGGCAGGATGGGCCCACCCCGCGCCGCCTACCTGACGAACCTGGCCGCTCAGGTGAAGCACGTCGCCGAGCGTCTTGGCCGCGCAGAGGGCTCACCCGACAGATGAGAGCCCCCCTTGTCATAGTGGGAAATGGCGCAGCCGCGGCCGAGGCCGTGCTGGCATTACGGGCGCACGGCTACGACGGCGACATCCACCTGTTCAGCGAGAACCGGCGCGCCCCCTACAATCCGATGCTGGGCACCTACATAGTCTCGGGAAAGATAACAGTAGAACGGGCCTTCCCCTTCGGAGGCGAGCGCGAGTTCTATGGAGCTAACCGGGTCACCGCCCATCTGGGCCAGACGGTGGTCTCTCTTGATGCCACGGAGCAGGTGCTCACCACCTCTGATGGCTCCTCGTACACCTACGACCGGTGCCTGGTGGCGAGCGGCGCGCATCCGTCGGTGCCACCCGTGCCCGGGTTGAGAGAAGGGCTCGCTGCGCCAAAGGCCGTGCGGCGCGTCTTCACCATGCGGACTCTGGATGATGCCTTGGATCTCAAGGACGCGGTCGACAGACTACGCACCCGTCCGGGGCAGCCCGCGCGCGCGGCCGTGATAGGCGCCTCGTTTGTCGGCATGAAGGTAGCGGCTGCGCTGCAGGGTCTGGGCCTTCGCGTCTGCTTCATCGAGCGAGAGCCCGGCATCCTGCCGCTCAGCGCCCACCCGGAGTGCGCGCGCATTCTGCAGACTCACCTGCTCGAGCAGGGGTATGAACTGCGCTTGGGAGCGGCGCTCGCCGGCATCGACTTGGGCAGCGCCGCCGGCGCGGGCACGAGCCGCGCGCCGGTGCGCCTCGACTTCGGCGCCCTCCCCGGCGCCGCCGATCCGGGCGGCGCGGGCGGGACCGCCTGTGAGGACGGAGCACCCCAAGAGGATGTCGACCTGGTTGTGGTCTGCACCGGTACCCGGCCGTCCCTGGGCTTCTTGACCCCCGGTCAGGTGGACACCGGAGAAGGCATACTGGTAGACGAGCAGCTCCGCTCGAGCGCCCCCACTCTCTATGCAGCCGGGGATGTCGCCCAAGGCAAGAACTTGCTGTCGGGACGCCACGAGGTGATCGGTCTGTGGGCCAGCGCCCGCTATCAGGGCCGCGCCGCGGGACGCAGTCTCGCCGGCGCGCCTTCCGAGTACCGAGGGAGCGTGCCTCACAACATCTCCCACGTGGGCAACATGCTCTTTGCCAGCGTGGGCTGCCTGAGGGAATACGACCAGATGACGCTCTGCCGGGACGGAGACACGGTGCAGGTGCGGGTCTGGCAGGAAGGGCGCCTGATGGGCGTCAATCTGCTCAACTGCTGTCTTGATGCAGGCGCCATGAAGCAGGCCCTGCTGCGAGAGGCTACCGGCGCAGCGACCGACTCGCGGGTGACATGGACGACCATTGGCGGATGAACACGGCCACGCGGATCTCGAAAATCCCTACCCTGAGGTGTGGGGCCGGTCCAGCACCTCCCGCACCATCTTCGCCAAGGCCGAGGGGTGAAGGGTTTCTCCAGGAAGTTCACTCCCTCGTCCAGACGTCCGGCATGGACGATGGCATCACGGGTGTAGCCGGACATGTAGAGAACCGGCAGATCGGGTCTGGAGACCGTGACTAAGTCCACCAGGTCTTTGCCCTGCAGCACCCCGGGCAGGACCACGTCGGTGAGAAGCAGGTCCACCTCGATCTGGCCTTGCTCCAAAGCGATCAGGGCCTCATCGGCCGATACGAAACAAATCGTTTCGTAGCCCGCGCCCGTTAGCACGCGCTCGACGAGGCTGCGCAACGCAGACTCGTCCTCCACCACCATGATCTTCTCGCTGCCGGAGCGAGGGACGTGCTCGGGAAGAACCACTATTTCGGCGGCCTCATGTGTCACCACCCGCGGCAGGTAGATCTTGAAGGTAGTGCCCTGGCCGGGCTGGCTGTAGACGAAGATGTTGCCTCGGCTCTGCTTGACGATGCCGTAGGACGGTGGCCAGACCCAAGCCCGTGCCCTCCCCCAGAGCCTTGGTGGTGAAGAAGGGCTCGAAGACGTGAGCAAGGGTAGCTTCATCCATGCCTGTCCCGGTATCGGAGACGGCCAGCATCACATACCGGCCGGAGGTCACCTCGGGATGGGTGAGGCAGAACTCCCGGTCGAGCTCTACGTTGGCGGTCTCCAGGGTGAGCCTACCTCCGGCGGGCATGGCATCCCGGGCGTTAAGAGCCAGGTTCATGAGCACCTGTTCGAATTGATGCACGTCTATCTCCGCGAGCCCCAGGCTGGGGCACGGGAGACTGACAAGATCGATGTGCTCGCCCAGGGTGCGGCGCAGAAGTGACTCCACTGAGCTGAGGACCTCGTTTAGCGATACCACGTCCGGCCTGAGGGCCTGGCGGCGGGAGAAAGCCAGGATCTGCTTGGTAAGAGCGCCGGCCCGCTCGGCGGCCTGCTTGATCTCCTGCAGGTCTGCCCGCGCCGGGTCGGGAAGATCTGCGCTCTCCAGCAATAGGTTGCTGTAGCCCAGGATGGCGGTGAGCAGGTTGTTGAAGTCGTGAGCGATACCGCCGGCCAACTGGCCTACCGCCTCCATCTTCTGCGACTGGCGCAGTTGTTCTTCGCTGTTTCTGAGAGTCTCCTCCGCCTGCTTGCGCTCGGTGATGTCACGAGCAAATACGAAACTGTATTCGCTGCCCTCGTACTCGACGTAGGTCGCGTTCACCTCGACGGGTATGCCCACGCCGGCCTTGGAGAAGTGGGTGGTCTCGACGGTGATCGACCCCGCCTCCTTGATGCGCTTCCAGTGCGCCGGCCAGCTGGCCGCTGCGGTCGGATCGATGTCGCGAATATTGAGGGAGAGCATCTCCTCACGGGTGTATCCCATCTGCCGGCAGGTGGAGGCGCTGGCGTCGGTCAACCTGCCATCGCGATCGAGCCAGAAGATCTGGCCTTCCGCATGGTCCACCGAGAACTGGACGAGACGGAGGGAGATCTCGGCTTGTTTGCGCTCGGTGATGTCGAGCGCCGACGAGATCGCTCCGATCACATTCCCCGTCCCGTCTCGAAGACAGCGACACAGCCAGGCGAGCAGGCGCCTCTCTCCGTCTTTGCGACGCTGCCAGCTTTCGATATACGTCAGATCCTCGCGGCCGGCGAAGAGAGGCGCGACCACCTCATAGGTGTCCTGCGCGCCCTCGAAGTAGAAGGCAGCCTCTCTGCCGATGACGTCCTCGCCGAAGAACTCGAGTCCCGCGTGGTTCGCCCACCGATATACCTTGTCGTTGTCGACTTCCACGAGGATGTCCGGGACGGCGGCCAAGATGGCCTGCTGGCGCAAGGCAAGCTCTCGCATCCACTCTTCGGCCTGCTTGCGCTCGGTGATATCGCGGCATACACAGAAGACGAACTTCTCGCCGCCGTATACGGCCCCATTGGTGCTGATCTCGATTTCGCACGAGCGTGCCATCCTTCCGACGATGACGCGTCTCGAAATGATCACCGCCGGTCCCGACGGTTTCGACCATCTCCAGCAGTTGTTCCTTCGTCCACTGCATGTCCCAGTCCCACACGTGAAGCTCGTGGACCTCTTCCAGGGAGTAGCCGAGCATACGGGCATATGCTTCATTCGCCTCGACTACTTTGCCGCTGTGGTCAAGGACGACGATGCCGTCTCGGGATTGCTCGACCAAAATGCGCCGCCGAGAGATCTCATCCCCAAGCGCCTCTTCCGCCCGCTTGCGCTCGGAGATATCGCGGCTGAGAGCCACAAGGCACTCCTGGCCCTCGCACTCGATGAAGTTGGTCGTCACCTCGACCGGCGAAGATTCTCCGCTCTTCGTCCGGTGAGTGGACTCGAAGGTCCGCGATCCATGACGTCTTGGACTCAAGCCATCGTTCGTCCCAAGACTCGAGAATGTTGGGGTCGACATCCCAGACGGTCAGACCGAGTAACTCCTCGCGGGTGTAGCCCAGATTCCGGCAGAGGGAGTCGTTGACGAAGAGGAAGCGTCCCTCGGGACTTATCCACGACATCATGTCGGCTACGCGGTTGATCGAGAATTCGGTCAGCCTCAACGACCTCTCCGCCGCTCTGCGCTCGGAGATGTCGCGAACGATGCCCACGATCTGCTCTCGCCCTTCATGCTTGAAGAGTCTGGCGTTGATCTCCACAGGGAAGACCTCACCGCTCTTCGCGCGGAACTCTTCTTCGAACAAGGAGAGGGCCGTCCTCCAATTGAGCGCCGCACGTGAGCTAACCAGACCTCGGGCGAATCATGACCCACCACGAAGTCGAGAGCGGACATGGTGAGCATCTCATCCCTCGAATAGCCGAGCCGGCGGCAGGCCGACGGGCTCACGTCGAGGAGGCTCGCGTCGGAGTCCAGCCAGAACATATAGTCCGGCGCGAAGTCGAGAGAGAGGCGCACCGGTGCCAGGGTCTTGTCGGCCTGGCGGCGCCGCAGGGACCGCTTGTCCCGGCGAGGCTTGCTAGGGTCTGGACCGCTCAAGACGCTCCTTCGTCGCAAGATAGCCGCACCACTTACTAATGACTACCCTATGCCGGTGTCTTCCACGCCTACCGGAGCCACGGCTAGCCGCAGGTCAGGCCGCCATCGATGCCAAGACACTGGCCGGTGATGAAAGAGGCCTTGTCGGAGCAAAGCCAGATGACTGCTTCCGCAACATCCTCCGGAAGGCCGATGCGCTTGAGAGGAAGCTGGACGACGATCCTGTCCGCTTCCCCCGGCGTGGTGCCGGTGAGGTACTCCCATAGCAGGGTGTTCTGAATGGGCCCGGGCGAGACCGCATTCACGCGTATGCCGAACGGCCCGCCCTCCAGCGCCGCGGACCTGGTGAGATTGTTCTGGCCAGCCTTGCTGGAGTTGTAGGCACAAAAATCCGCGCCCGGCTTGACCGCGGCCCCGGAGGATGTGTTGACGATGGCGCCACCATAGCCCTGCTTCATCATCTGCTGGATCTCGTACTTCAGGCACAGAAAGACGCCTTTGAGGTTCGTGTCTACCGTCTGATCCCAGATCTCCTCCGGGCAGTTCGCGATGCTCACCAGGGGGATCCGCTTGCCGTCGGGGCCGACGCCGGCGTTGTTGAATGCGTAGTCCAGCCGGCCATACGCTTCCACGCACTTCTCCATCAGAGCCCGCACTTCGGCTTCGTTCGAGACGTCGCAGCGCACGAACATGGCCTCTCCACCAGCGTCTTCGATCAACCTGACGGTCTCCTCGCCGCCGGCGACGTTCCGCGCGGTCGACACGACCACCTTGGCGCCCTCGCGGGCGAAAAGCTGAGCGCCCGCTCTCCCGATCCCCGAGGCTCCTCCAGTTACGACTGCCACTTTGCCATCGAACGCCCCAGCCATCTGATCCTCCATACTGCCCTTGTGGTGCAAGGATGCTACTTGCTTATGAGAACGCGCTGCGGGGAACGCGCCCGGTCGGGCTATTTGCCGATGACCACCGGCTTCTTGCCGGGCGTGGCCAGCTTCTCGACCGATTCCTCATCCAGTTCCACGCCCAGCCCCACCCCGTCCGGCGGGTAGAGGAACCCCTTCTCGTAGCGCGGCGGCTTTCTCGGCCAGGTCGTTCTTGATGGGTGCGCTCACGGTGTCGTAGATGTTGTAGAGGTTGAGCGGGCCGATGGCTTCCTGTTCGATCTTGCCCATCCAGGCCGTCGCGCCCAGGAAAGCCGCCTCCGCGGCGCTGCCTAGGCCCGAGTTGACCATGCACCCGCACATCACCGGCAGGTTGGCGGCCTGCGCCACGGACACCCACCGCCTCGATTTCAGGATGCCGCCGGCCTTGGGCACCTTGAGGAAGAAGCCGTCCGCGGCGTCCTTTTCGATTATCTGTAGCAGGTGGCCGAGTTCGGCGGCGGACTCATCGGCGAAGATGGGCACGTCCACCTTGCGGCGCAGTCTCGCCAGGCCGTCGATGTCCCACCACGGCACCGGCTGCTCGGCCACGTAGATGTCGTACTTGGCCACTCTCTGCAGAACGTACAGCGCCTGGTGATACATCCAGCCGCCGTTGGCGTCGATCATCACTTTGACCTTGCTGCCCACCGCCGCCCTCAAGGCCCCTATCATCTCGATGTCTTCATCCGGGGTGTGCGCGCCCACCTTGAGCTTCAGGCCCTGGAAACCCGCATCCACCAGCGCTTTGCCCTCCGCCCCCACGGCTTCCGCCGTGCCGGAGGACATCACGAACGCCAGCGCGATCTTCGGATTGGCAGAGACCGCCAAGGAGCTTGTAGACCGGCACGCCCAGCGCTTTGCCCATGAGGTCATGGAGGGCGTAGTCCACCACCGCCTTGGACTGGCTGTTGGCGCGGGTGGCCTTGTCCATCTTCGCCACGATGGTCTCGATGTTGAACGGGTCTTCTCCCATAAGAATCTGCGGCGCGAAGACGTTGGTGAGGTTGTACATGATGGAGTCCTGGCTCTCACCCATGTACCAGAGGGAGGTGTCGCCGGTCTCCGCGATGCCGGTGATGCCCTCGTCGGTATGTATCTTGAGCACGACCGCATCGGCCTGGGTAGCCGGCCCCCCGGACATGACAATAGGCTTGACGAACGGGATGGACACCGGGATGCACTCTACTTTGGTGATCTTCATCTGCACACCTCGAGAAGTGGTTTGTCTTGCCGCGCCGAGGCGCCACTGTTTAGCTTAGCTTTATTTAGCACTGTGCACCGCTACTCCCCACCGGGGTATTTCTCGATGCCTGCGCCCATAGGCCACGACATGATGAGGGCGACCGGCCTGCTGATGTTGCGGACGGTCAGCGGGCCCTGAGACACGCTCGGCGGGATGTAGGCCCAGAAGCCCTTGTCGACCACGTGCTTCTCGCCGCCTATCCAGAGCTCCGCCTCGGCGCAGAGGTCGGTGAGGTCGTCGTAGTTGTGAGCGACGCAGGCGATGGTGCTGCCGTGGGGCAGCGTGTGGGCGTCCATGATGAGCTGGCCGGCCTTGGAAGTGTCACCGGGAACCAGCCACCTGGTGTCGCACCCGAACTCAGCGTCGGGGATGACCGTCTGATCGATGTAGGCCATCGGACGGCTGTAGGCCAGATCGAGAGGCCGCATATAGTCCGGCCGCTTGATGCCCGGGTCGGTGTCGCGGACTATGTACCGCGCGTACTTCGACTCGTGTAAGTCGACCACCCGGCCGACCGGCCCGGCCTGCTGTTCCTGGCCGGCGTGGCCCACCTTGTCGTCGTCGCCCATCGTGTACACGCCGCCCGGCCCCGACGTCCAATGCAGTGTCGGCCGGGTGTGGATCTGGCTGCGCACCCCGCTCCAGAAAACCGGCATGTGAGGCACGTCGGCGGGGACATAGGCCACCCAACTCGACTCCAGCGGGATGATCTCGTCGGCTATCTGCATGCCCATAGGACCGATATCCGCGGGATCGTCGGGGTTTGCCCCCCACCAGGCAAGGAGCTCCGGAAAACCGTGGGCGTGAGGGAACATGGCGGGAGTGGAGAAGCCTTCCGCGGCCAACCGCTCCCACATCACCTGCTGGGGATATTCAGGGGGCCACATCCAGGTGGTCTCCCCATAATAGGCGCCGGGAATGACGTCCTCGTCGATCCAGTGGACATGCTCCATGGGCAGCCGCCTACCCATGGCGGCCAGCCGGTCGCGCTGTTCCGGGGTGGGAGGGGGCAGAAGGTAACGTTTCTCGAGCGTCGTGCAGATGTACTTGTCGTAGCGTCCCATCAGATGACAGAACCACCGGAGGCATGGAACACCTGTCCGGTGACGTCGCTGGTCACACCGGAGGCTAGCAGCACCCTGGCTACCCACAGTTTCTTCGTCATCATGCCGAAACCCACTGTGCCTCCCCATCCGGTCGGGCTTGCAGACGCTGTGCCATCTACTTATATCAAACTGACCGCCTGGGCAGGGGCGACCACTCGCTTGCCGCTGACGCTCAGCAACGCCTCGACCCGCACAGGAATGCGAAGACGAAGGACACCAAGAAGAGGCCGCGACGAGATGGAGTGTCTGCAGAAGGGAGGCCCCACCGCCGAGCTTGGTAGCTGCCGGAAGAGCCGACGTGGGGAATCGAACCCCAGACCTGCTCATTACGAGTGAGCCGCTCTGCCATCTGAGCTACGTCGGCCTGCAATACTGAGGCGCTGCACAGCGCCACGCGAGCGCCATAGTTTAGAAGCAAAGCGAAATGCTGACAAGCACCGCCGTCATCGGCCACCGGCCGCGCGCCCTGCGCCAAAAGTCCCGACGCCGCCTCAGACCACCACCGAAGTCGCGCTATCCGCCCGAGCCCGCTCCCCCACCACCCGGACCGCCTCCACCACCGGAGCCGCTCCCGGTCCGCCCGCGGAGTCGCCGGCCGCCCCACCTTCGCCGGCTGGTCGCCTGGGCCTGCGCCGCCGCCGATTCCGGCTGCTGCCGCCACCACTGCCTTCAGATCCACCGCCCTGCTCACCAGAGCGCGCCGGCCCCGCGCCGCCGCCGGCCGGAGCCCCCTGGCCTCCGCCTTGCCGCTGGTCGGGATGCTGCCCGGCAGGCCTGTCGGGCCTACGGCCGCGGTTCCGGCCGCCACCGCGATTCTCGCCCTGGCCGCCGCCTCCGGGACCTGGGG
Source organism: uncultured Actinomycetes bacterium (assembly GCA_963784835.1). Lineage (GTDB taxonomy): Bacteria > Actinomycetota > Thermoleophilia > RBG-16-64-13 > RBG-16-64-13 > RBG-16-64-13. The sequence goes on from CAWASM010000001.1 coordinate 282,019, forward strand.
CGCCGGGAGCGCCCGGAGCCGCGCCGGCCCCCGCCTGCTCGGCACCGCCGGAACCTTCGCCGCCTTGGCCTTGGAGCCGCCCGGGCCCGCGCCGCCGCCCGCGTCCACGCCGCCCGCGACCACGCCGGGAGCGCTCCGCGTCCGTCGAGCCGGCCGGCTCACCGTTCTCGTCCAGCCCCGCTTCGGCACCCTCTGCCGACGAGGCCTCGATATTCCGCTCCATGGCCGCCAACCGCTCCATGCCGACCGGGCTTTCAAGCCACGACGCAACCGCGGGCGGCTCCTCCTCGGGTGTGGCCAGCAGGCTGCCGTCCTCTTGCCTTTCGCAGGTGCTGAGTTTGACGTCGGTGAACGAGCCATCCTCCATGCGCACGGTGAGAGAGTCCTTGGTCATGCTGTAGCCGGCGACCGACCCCCTCCCCGCTGGGGCGTGAGACGGGGGTTCCCTTGGGGGCGCCTCTTTGCGGAAGCGCACGTATTGCTCTTGCTCGTACTTGAGACAGCACATGAGACGGCCGCACAGACCGGAGATCTTCATCGGGTTGAGCGGCAGGTTCTGCTCCTTGGCCATGCGGATGGAGACCGGCTCGTCATCGCCCGGGAACAGGGTGCAACACAGGCCCCGGCCGCAGGGACCCAGCCCGCCGACCATGCGCGCCTCTTCGCGGGCCCCGACCTGGCGGAGTTCGATGCGCATCTTGAGCGTCTTGGCCAGATCGGCCACCAGAGCCGGAAATCGACCCGCTCCTCGGAGATAGAAGCTGAAGGTGATCTTCTCGCCGCCGAAGCCGATGTCGGCATCGACCAGCTTCATGTCCAGGCCGTGGTGGCTATCAGTTCCCGGCAGGCGGTCATGGCCTCTTTGCGCAGGCCCTCGTTGGCCGCCAGTGACTCCAGATCCTTGTCGGTGGCCACCCGAACGACCTTCTTGAGTGGCCGGGCAGATCGGCATCGTCGACAGCGTGTGGGTTCGACCACCTGGCCGATCTCGGGGCCGCTGGAGGTCTGCACGACCACGCGATCTCCCCGGGAAAGCTCAAGTCCGGCCGGGTCGAAGTGATAGACCTTGACCGCCGCCTCGAAAGACAACGCCCACGATCTCGGCCACTAAGTCAGGGCCTCCTTAATGGCACGGAACATGTCCCCGATGGCACATCGGGCATCGACATTATAGCGGAGCCGTTCTTGCGCCTTCCGCACGGCCATCCACGGCGCCGGTGTAGGCAAGAGCATTCTCCCTGTACAGCGCTCCGCTCGCAATTGCTCCAAGCGGTCCTGGTTGAGCACCGCCTCCTCGGCCCCCACGGAGACCAAAGCCAGGTCGCGGTACCAGCCGGCAAAGACCCGACGTGCCGTGTGGAGGCCGTGGGTGTGAGCGCGCGCCGCTGTTGCCGTCTTGACCTTCTCCTCATGCCGTTTCTTGAGCCAAGCTTCGGTCCGGGCGTCACCGGCCCACTGCAGGGCCCGCTCCAGCTCCGCCTCCAGATCGGTGGCCCGCTCCCCGGCTCTGGCTTCCACCGTGGCCATGAGTTCGTCGAGGGCGACCTGAGTCTCCATGAGCCCGGCGTGGAAGATGCCCCGGGCAAGGTCGAGCGACTGGTCCCGCTGCCTGCCGAGCACTTTCCGACGTGGCCAACTCGCGAGCGTGATCGAGGTTGCCTCCCGCGACACGAGCGATGAGCACCGCTTCGGCCTCGGCGACATGTTGAACCTGCGCACCAGGTCGGCGGCCAAGGCCGGGACCGGCACCGGCGAGAAACACCACCGGCTGGCAGCGGGAGACGATGGTGGGCAGCAGGCGTTCTGGACGATCGGTCACCAGGATGAAGTGAACGTGCCCCGGAGGCTCCTCCAGCGTCTTCAGAAAAGCGTTGGCGGCCTGGGATGTTGAAGCTGTGCGCCTCCAGGAAGATGTAGACCTTGGCCCGGGCTTCATAGGGGCGGTAGACGGCATGAAGGTTGATGTCGGTGATCTGCTCCATGCGGATGAAGTTGCCCTCGGGAACGACCGTCTCCACATCTGGATGCAGCCCGCCCAGCACGCGCCGACAGGTGTTGCACGTCCCCGCAGCCTCCGTCAGGGCAGGCCAGCCCCGCGGCGAAAGCGAGCAGCGGCCTCGGTCTTGCCGCCGCCCGGCGGTCCCTGAGAACAGGTAGGCGTGAGAGGCGCCCTGTTGCAGCGAGCGCTTGCAGGATGGACACGGCCATCGGCTGGCCCGACGATATCGGCGAACAGATGCGTCACCCTACCTCCTCCCAAGCCGGCCGGGGCCGCTCCGCCGGCGCGCAGGCCCCCGTGGGGCGCTGCCGCCGCGCCGCCGCGTACAGGCCCGCCTACGGTCCGGCGACCTAGTGACTGAACAGCTCCAGTTCTTCCTCCACCATCGCCCGCACCCGTCCTGCACCTCGGCCTCGGTCCCCCGAGCTTCGACCCGTCGGATGCGGTGAGGGTGCTGAACCAACAGCTCCCGGAATCCCTCGCCCACCCGCCGGTGGAAGTCCTCGTTCTCGGCCTCCAGACGATCCGGCACCGCCGCCAACCGAGTGGACCGGATGGAGTCGTCAAGGTCCAGGAACAGGGTCAGGTCGGGAAACAGGCACTCGGTGGCCCACACGTTGAGCGTGATGATGTCGTCGCGCCCAAGCCCGCGGCCGTAGCCCTGGTAGGCGAGCGAAGAGTCGAGATAGCGGTCGCACAGCACCACCTGACCGTCTTCCAGGGCCGGCCGGATGACCTGCTCGACCAGATGTGCGCGCGGGCGGCGGCGTAGAGCAGAGCCTCGGCCCGCGCCGACATGCCGTGATAGCGCGGATCGAGCAGCAGGTCGCGAACGGCCTCACCCAGAGGGGTGCCGCCCGGCTCGCGCGTCACCAGGACCACGTAGCCGCCGCTCTCGGAGGCCGCGGCCAGCAGCTCCATCTGCGTGGACTTGCCGCACCCATCGAGCCCCTCGAAGGTGATGAAGATGCCCTTGAGCCCGCTGCCCAAGCCTGCGAGCAGCAGAGTCGTCCAGGCTCGCGTCCTCGGGTGGCTCCAGGTCGCGCATGTCGCTCAGGCCACGCTCTCCGGTCTCAGACTTCGCCGTCCGGCGGCGCCATCGAGGTAGTGGCCTCGGTCGCGGCCGCGCCGGCGCCCTCGGTGGCCTTACCGGCCGCGGGCTTTCGCGCAGCCGGCTTGCGCACGGCCGATTTCGTCGCCGTGGGTTTCGTCGCCGTGGGCTTCTTGGCTGCGGGTTTCTTGGCAGCTGGCTTCTTGGCCGCCGCCTTGCGGGCCGGGGCGGACTTGGTGGTCTTTGAGGCGGTCTTGCGGACCGGCGCGGCGCCGGCCTTCCCCGAGGCGTCCGCCGCCGGGGTTTTGGCGGTGCGCCGGCCGGTGGTGGTGCCGCCCTTCAAGGCCGCCGCCCGCGCCGCCTCCTTCTGCCCGGTACTCGTCCTTGGTGGGGCAGTAGGGATCGAGACAGAGGATCCACGGCCGCCGGCCTCCCAGGATCTTGATCTTGGGGCTGCCGCACTGTGGGCAGATCTCGTCGGTGCCGATGATGTCGCCCCGCTGCGGCAGCGGATAGGTCTGGTCGCAGTCGGGGTAGCCCTCGCAGCCCACGAAGCGCTTCTTGGTGGCCTTCGACCGGATGACGCGCAGCCTGTTCGTTGCCGCACTTGGGGCAGGGGCCCAGGATGCGGTCGTCGGTGATGCCCTCGTAGATCTTGGCCGCCATCTGCTCCCTGTTCTGCTCCAGCGAGCTGTAGGCCTGGCGCAACAGGTCGCGGGAGATCTTCACCACCTCTTCCTTGGTGAGATCGCGCACGGAGATGAGAGTCCATGTCCTTCTCCAGCTCGGCGGTCATCTCCGGCGAGGCGATGCGAGGGGCGAACTCCTGGAGGGCCTCAGCCATCTTGATGCCCATCTCGGTGGGCTCCACCGGGTTGCCGTGCACGTAGCCCCGGTCGTACAGGTTCTGGATGATGGCGTGCCTGGTCGCCTTGGTGCCCAGGTTGTGCTTCTCCATCAGCTCGATGAGCGGTCCCCTGGCCATAGCGGGACGGGGGCTGGGTCTCCTTGGCCTCCAGTTGCTTGTCCACCAACTCCACCAAGTCGTCCTTCTGGAGCAAGGGCAACTCCGAGGTCTTTCTGGCGGCTGTAGGGATAGTACTCGAGCCAGCCTGCGTGCACCACCCGGCTGCCCCGGGCGAAGAAGGGCTCGCCGCTGAGTGAGCCACGATCCACCCGGTTGGACTCCATGACCGCCTCTTCGGCCAAGGTGGCCATGAAGCGCCGGGCCACCAATTCGTAAAGGCGCCAGTCCCGATCGCTGAGCTCGGCCGCGCTGGGGACTCCCGTGGGATAGATGGGCGGGTGGTCGGTGGTCCGCTTGTCGCCCCGGCTGGGATGCAATGCCTGGCTGGGCGAGCAACTGCCCGGCTTCGCGCTTGAACTCTCCCTGAGCCAGTATCTCCAGCGCCTCGCGCAGATCGAGCGACGACGGATACACGGTGTTGTCGGTACGCGGGTAGCTGATGTGCCCCGCCATGTAGAGGTCCTCGGCGATGCGCATGGCCTGGGCCGCGCCGAATCCCAGCGAGGTGGCCGCGCTGGTGAAGCTGGTGGTGTTGAACGGAGCCGGTCGCGGCACCTTGCGCGAAGTCTGCTTGACGGCCGTCACCTGCCCCGGGGTGGCGATCTTCTCAAAAACGGCCGTTGCCTTGGCCTCGTCGGTGAACCGCTCTTCCTTGTGGACGGCGCTGAATCTCTGTCCGCCCGAATCCAGCTCTACCTTGACCACCCAAAACGGCTCGGAGACGAACGCCCGGCGTTCCTTCTCCCTCTCGGCGATCAACACCAAGGTGGGGGTCTGTACCCGGCCCACACTGAGAAACTGGCTGCCCAGACGCGAGGTGGCCAGCGACACGAACCGCGTGAGAGTGGCCCCCCAGATGAGATCGATGTCCTGGCGAGCTTCTCCGGCCCTGGCGAGCGGCTCGGACAACTGGTCTAGATTCTTGAAAGCCCGGGTTATCTCGCTGGGGGTCAAGGCCGAGAAGCGCGCCCGGCGCACGGTGCGGGAGAGTCTGGCATTCTCTTCCACCGCCAAGTTGAGCGCCTCCAGCCCTATCAGCTCGCCCTCGCGGTCGAAGTCGGTGGCGATGATGAGAGTGGTGGCGTCGACGGCCAGCCTCTTGACCGCCCGCACCACCGACTTGGCTGTCTCGGTCTTGACCAGAGGCGCATCGATGAGCGACTTCGGCTCCACCTTGCGCCACTCGGAGTACTCCGGGGGGAAATCCACCTGCACGACGTGACCCTTGAGCCCGATGCACGCACTCGCCAGACCCGAAGCGTCGGTGAAGAGATAGTAGGGGATGCGGAGGTGCGATTCCTCCTTGATGGCTCCCAGGGCCAGTATCCCGGAGATCTTCTTTGCGACGTCGTTCTTCTCGGTGATGATCAGCTGCAAAAGGGAGTCTCCTCGCGCGCCGGGGTACGGGACTTTAGAAGCGAACGATAGCATGCTCACCGGCGCGGACGCCGGGGCCTTAAGGTCAAACGCCGGCTAGCGCAGCCTCCACTTGGGAAAAGATGGCGAATATGCCGTCAAAGCCGGTGATATGGAATATCTTGAGCAAGAAAGGATCGTCCACCACAAGACGAAAGTCGCCCCCACGGGCCAGCGCCGCTTGATGAGCACCGGCCAAGACGCCTAGGGCGGTGGAATCGATGAACTGCACCTGGGAGAGGTCGAGAACCACACGGCCGCCGGCGGGCACGGACTCTTCAAGCGTCTCTCGCAACCGCGGAGCTGTGTACACGTCGAGATCTCCGCCAACGTGGATGACGGTCGAATCTCCGTTTGCCTCGGTGCTGATGGACAGACTCAAGCGCTTCCTCTCAGTGCCCCGGACCGGCTGGATAGCGCTATGTCCGAGCGGATTGCCGGTGGCCTCAGTATATACATTTCGAGCAGAATCTGCGTTTCCTGCAGGTCAGCCGGTCGTGGAAGTGGTCGCGGCAGTGGTGGTCGTCGGTGGTGGTGGTGGCAGCGCCTGGTGCGCCGTGGTCGGGTGCCGCCGTGGTCGTGGTCTTGCCGACGAGTTGGTCCAGCTGAGCCTGGATGACAGCGGCATACTGGCCGTTGGGATCGAGCAGCAGGTATCTCTGCCAAGCCATGGCGGCCATTTCGACGTTCCCCAAAGACCTCTGGACGGTGCCCAGCTTGAGATAGAAGCTCGGCGTCGTCGGGATAGACGCCTAGGCCTTTGTTGAGCGCTGTTACCGCCAGCTGAAGTGCCGCGCTCGAGCCCAATTGCATGTAGTCGTCGGCCAACTCCACGTAGACGTCTCTGAGGCTGGGGTCGACCACGATGGCCTGCTCGAGATAATTGACCGCCTGCATCAGAAAGGTCCGAATTGCCTTGATCCCCACCCGCCCGGTACATGCCTTCGTAGATCGTGGCCGCGCCCCGCATGGCAACGGTGTCGTTGGGGTTGGCCGCAATAGCAGCCAGATACGTGTCCAGTTCGCCCTGCGCGGCGTCCGGCACGGTGGTCGCGGAGCTGCAACCGCCCGAGAACATCGTGGAGAGGTTGGCGCCGCCGGTCCCGTAGCCGATGCCAAGGAAGAGGAAGCCAACGGCGAAGATGATCGCCAGCCCCAGTGACACCCACTTGGCCCACTTCCTAATTCGCCTGCGGTCAAGAAGCAAGGTGCTCTCCTAGAGGTAGATTCCCCGGTGCGGACCCTTCCGGCAAGAACCGGCCGACGCTTCCGGCTACGGACTGCCTCATAGATTATGCCGTAATCCGGGCCAGGTCGCCAACGCACCACGGGCGGCTCGACTTTCCGCGGCCGAACGGAGCGGACTCCCGGCTCGAGGATTGTGCGGCTACTGGGTTCCGAGGAAGCTGAGGATGCCCTTGGTGAGACCTTGGACTACCTTGTCCTGATAGGCGGTGGTTGCAAGCAGCCGGTCTTCGGCCGGGTTGGTCATGAAGCCGATCTCGGGAATGATCACGGGCACGTTCGACCAGTTGAAGCCGGTCATGTCGCTCCGCACCATCAGACCAAGATTCTTCGCCCCGGTCGCCGCCACCAGCTCCTTAAGGATGATGGTGGCCGCGTTCTTCGAGGGCAAGGCGATGTCGTCGGTCCAGCCCGCGATAGTGGCGGGGTAGAGTATGTGAGCGCCCGAAACGGCCGAGTTGGAGTGCGCATCGGCGTGGACGCGGATGAGCAGGTCGGCCCCCACCTGATTCGCCAGCAACGCGCGCTGCATGTTGGAGATGTTCACGTCCTGGGTGGTACGGGTCATTATCACCGTGATGCCTTGGGCCTCGAGCGCGGCCTTCAGCTTCAGCGACACGGCAAGCACCAACTGGCTCTCGGGAGTGCGTGTTACCACGCCCACAGCGCCGGCGGCGACCTTGGCCTTTTTCACGGTGGACCCCGGCCCCATCGGCTCCAGAGTGAGGTCGGGCTTGCCCTGATGGCCGGGATCGATCACCACGACCAGACCGGTGAGGACGGGCTCCACGGTCCCCGCAATGTCGAAGGCGTCGGCCCCGATGTTGTAGTCGACGGCCGAGGGGTTCTTGGTGCCGGTCCACTCGATCTTCACGGTGTGCGTGCCCTGCTTGAGATTCGTGCTCTGCCACACCTTCTGTTGCCAGACTTCGGTGGCGCTGTACAGGTCGATGATGGTGGGGATGCCGCCGTCAAGGGTCAACCGGGCCTTGCCGTACTTCGGATTCTTCTTGGTGACCCAGGTGAAGGAGGTGCCGGTGAACTTGATCGTGATCGAGGCCCCGGAGACATCCGCGTAGCAGTACCTGCCGCCGGAGGCCGCCGGCCCCGCAACGTTGGCACTCCAGGTCCCAAGGTAGAGCAGATTCGCGTCGCCCTGTTCGAAGCGCTTGACCACCGGCGACGTGGTGGTGGTCGTGGTGACCGGCAACGTGGTCGTGGTGGTGGTCGTGGTGACCGGCGACGTAGTCGTGGTGGTTGTGACCGGCGACGTGGTGGTCGTCGGAGTGACCGTGGTGGTAGTAGGGGCAAGAGTAGTCGTGGTCACCGGCGCCAGCCCCATGGTGCCCAGGATGTCGACAGCATCGACCCCGATGTTGGTATTGGTGGCCGCCGGGTTCTTGGCGCCGGTCCAACTGATGGTGATCGTGTGCGTGCCCGCGCTCAACGTCGCACTCTGCCAGACCTTCTGCTGCCAGATCTCGGTAGCGTTGTACAGGTCCACCTGCACAGGCGGCGCGCCATCGACAACGACGTTCGCGATGCCGTAGACGGGGCTCTTCTTGTTGAGCCAGATGAAGGAGGTGCCGGTGAACTTCACGGTGACCGAGGCGCCTGAAGCGTTAGCGTAGCGGAAGCTACCTCCGGACGCAGCCGTTGTTGTCACGTTGGCGCTCCAGGTGCCCGAGTACACCAGGCCAGGATCATTTTGCTGGTAGCGGTCGTAGGGCGACACGATGCGCCGCGCGGCGACGTAGCTCGTGCGATAGGCGTTCTCGATCGTGACCAGGTCGCCACTCCGCGGCGCGTTGATCATCATCCCGCCACCCACATAGATGCCCACATGGCTGATGGGAGTGTAGAAGAAGATCAGATCACCGGGTTTGAGGTCGGCCTTGGCAACGGCCGTGCCGTACGTCGCCTGTGAGCGCGAATAGTGCGGCAGAGTGATCCCCAGCTTGCCGTACACGTACATGGCGAACCCGGAGCAGTCGAAGCCCGAGGTGGGACTGGCGCCGGCCCACGTATAGGGCACCCCCACGTACTTGAGGGCTTCTTGCACCACCTTGTCGCCCTGCCAGACGGAGCCATCGCCAACGTAGATGTAGACATCCTTGGTACCAGCGGGGCTCTTCCCCCAGAAGTTGGTGACGCCCACTTCCACCGGGCAGGTGCCTTCGGACTTGGGAACCGACAGTATGGTCAGTTGCGTGCTCGAGTCGATCCGCCAGCCGGAAGCCGGCAACACTACCTTGCCCACGCGCACCTCGGTCACTCCGTTCAGCGCACTGCCGGTCACAGCAAGGCTGTTCCCGCCCGACACCGGCCCGCTCATGGCGGAGAGACCGGTGATGCGGGGACTGTTCAGGCTCTTCACCTGGCGGTAGACCGCCCACCCGAGGCCGAAGAAGTCGACCGTGTGTATCTTGGCCGCCTGGGCCGTTCATCGCCGTGACGGTGGGAGCCGGCAGGCTGGCGGCTGTGGAGAGCAGCAGCACGCCTTTGTAACGGGCAAGATAGGGGGCCAGCACGGCGCCCTCGGGATAGTCCGTACCGAGGACCAAGCCCACGCGGTCGTAGCTGGCCCACCCCTTGGAGACCGCGTACTCCGCCAACTTGTAGCAGGCGTCATAGCGACCGTCGGGGTCGCCGGCGCTGCTTGTCCCGATGATCTTCTTCGTGATCCTAAAGCCGCTGACCATCGGGTCGATGCTCGTGCCGATGGCGATGCCGGTCGTCACCCCGAGCTCCTTGATGGCCGCCTTGGCCGCGGGGGCAAAGGGGCCGGCTGCAGGCGTCAAGATGATCGGCCACCCCTGACTCGCCGCCAGGGTCGTGGCGGCGAGAGCACCCGCGTAGCCGTCACCGGGAGCTATCACCACTCCCGACACGCGGCCCGACTTGGCCTTGATCTCGCGGGCCACCAAGGCCGAGGTCTGGTACCGATCGGAGCCGGTGATGCTGATTATCAGTACCGTGGGCGCGACCACCTGCAACGCCGCCCGTACCTGGTGCGCGATATCAGAAGGGAGACCGACGACGTAGATCAAGGCCGGCCTGAGCCGCTTGAGCTCCGCTGCCACGTCGGCCGTAAGCGTGGGCGAGCTGGTGGGAAGGAGCGGACCCTTGCTCACCCCGGCCAGCACTGAGGAGGTGAGCGAGTCGCTGTAGCTGTTTATGTTACAAAGAACCGCGGCGGGTGCCCCGCTGGGGAACGCCTTGTGCGACAGGGAGAGGGCGTTGGCGATGTGGCTGGACTCGTTGATCGGGCTGGAGAGAGTAGGTTCAGCCAGCGCGGGCGCAGCCCCAGCCAGGAAGACCAATATCAACAGGAGTGCCCCCACCATGGGGACGAGAGTCCTCCTAATACGAAACATACCATTCCTCCAGCATTGACCCGGCCACGTCCCCTGAGCTGGACCGATGATCCAGCGGCCCCCCTCGGGGGAGGGTACGGTCCCACCTGGATCGCCGCCCGTGCCACGAACCGTGGAACCTACGCACCGGTGTTTCTTGCCGTGCGAGGATGGTATCGGCAGAAACCCAACAAAACCTGACACAGGTTGCAGGAGAGGAGGACGCGTGCTGCCGCCGCGGCCACAACGGGTCATCCGTCGCGGCGAGGGTCTCTGCTAGCGCGCTCCCAGCCCTAGCTTCGCGCGCACCGCCGCGACCCCTTGTGCCACGGCCGGCGCGGTCGGCGAGCCCTCCGACAGGATGGCGCCGTCCACCATGGTCAGAGTGACGTCAGAAGCTGTGGCGGCCGCGACCAGCGCCGCCACCGGGTCCTCGAGGGACAAGGCCGGCTCCGCTTCCACCGGGAGTCGCACCGCGATGACGTCGGCCCGTTTGCCCGCTTCCAGACTGCCGACCAGATGGTCCCATCCCAGGGCGCGAGCCCCGTCGAGGGTGGCCATGCGAAGGACCGCGGCCGGGGTCAGAGGCGCCGCCGCCGGCCGCCGGCCGCGGAAGCGCTCGGCGGCGCCTGCCGCGACGTGCGCGCCGCGGAGCGCGCGCTCGCGGCTCACCGCAAGGGCCGCCCGCATCTCGGCGAACATGTCCAGAGTCTCGTTGGAGCCAGAGGCTGTCGGTACCCAGACCCACCGTGACCCCGGCGGCGAGCATCTCGGCCACGGGCGCGATGCCGCACTGCAGAGCGCAGGTTGGAGCGCGGGCAGTGAGCCACCGCCGCCCCGCTCGCGGCCAAGGTGGCGATGTCGGCAGCGTCGACCTGCACCGCGTGCACGGCCAGCATGTCGTCGCCCAGTGCTCCGGTCCCGGCGACGTACTCGCACCGGGCTCGCTCCCGGCGGCGTCCATCGCTGCCGCTTCCACAGGTTCGCCGCCTTGTAGGCCCGCGCGATCGCGCCGGTGCCGCGTGGCAGCAGCTCCACTTCGGCCTCCGACTCGGCTACGTGGGTGGCCAGCGAAGGCCGCGCCGGCGCGCGAAGCGCGCCGTCTCTCGATACAGGCGGGCCGACACCGTGTAGGGAGCATGCGGCGAGATCCCCGCCTTCGCACCAGGGCGGCGGCGGTCGCGCGCGGACCGCGGCTGCGTCACGCCATACTCGCCGCCAGCCGCTCCAGCCCCGCCTCCAGCCGATCCATGGTCGCCGGGCAACATCGGCGTCGTCGAGGCCGAAGACCTCCAGGTAGACGCGCGCGCGCAGCCCGGCCGCGACGGGCTGCGCGCGCCACGGTCCATCCGTCGTGCGAGGTGTCGGCGATGGTGGTGACGCCGCTACGGACGCACTCGTAGCCCCCCACAGGGCCGACGCCGCGTAGTCCTCGCGATCGAGCTTGCGCCTCGCCATCAGCAGGCGCAGCATCCAGCTCGCCAAAGCCGCACGGTCGGGCGCAAATCCGCCGAAGGCGGAGTACTCCAGATGGGTGTGGCGTGTTGACGAGCCCAGGCAGCAAAGCGCAGCCAGGGAAGTCCGGACCTGCTTCGTCGGGGATGCCGGCGCCGCAACTCGGCCGCCGGCTCCGACCTCCTCGATCGCCCCGTCCGCGACCAGGAGCCCCGCCGATCCGGTCGCGACGAAGACGGCATGAGGAGCTGCTGATCGGGGACGGACCCAATCGCCGCAAAGAAGCACTCGGCCACCGAGTGCGCCCTGGACGTCGATCAGCCGAACAGCGAGTCGAAGGCGCCGCACCACCGCGTCCCAAAGCCACGAGGGCGCCAGGCCGATGGCCAGCGTGGCGATGGCGCTCACCGCAAGCGCCGCGGCCATGCCCGCCCGAGATCGGCTCCTTGACCGCGAAGTCTTCTTCCGGCTCCCTGAAGAACATGTACATGATCACACGCAGGTAGTAGTAGGCCGAAACGGCGCTGAGCACCACCCCGATCACGGCCAGCCACCACAGATCGGCCCAGACCACGCCGCCGAACACGTAGAACTTGCCGATGAAGCCGGCCGTTCCCGGGATGCCGGTGAGCGAGAGCAGGAACAGCGAGAGCAGCACCGCCGCCCAAGGCGAGCGCCTCCCCAGTCCGGCGAAGTACTTGAGCGAGTAGTCGAACTTCTCGGGCGCCTGCGTCTTGAGGTAGGCCAGCACTCCGAATGCTCCCAGGTTCATGAAGGTGTACGCGACCAGGTAGATCAACACTCCCTGGCCCGGGTAGGAGTTGCTGCTCCAGCCCATGGCCCCCACCCCGGTGAGCAGGTAGCCGGCATGCGCGATGGAGGAGTAGGCCAGCATCCTCTTCACGTTGGTCTGCACCAGCGCGAACAGGTTGCCCGGCAAGCATGGTGACGATGGCCAGCACGATGAAGAGCACGCCCCAGTGCCCCACCTCCCCGGGGAAGGCCACGATGAACGCCGACATGATCACCGAGAAACCCGCCGCCTTGGGTCCCACCGAGAAGAAGGCCGCCACCGGCGTGGGCGCGCCTTGGTAGACGTCGGGGGTCCACATGTGGAAGGGCGCCGCCGAGACCTTGAAGGCCAAGCCGATAGCCACCAGGAAGACCGCGAAGATCACGCCCACTCCGCTCCGGCCGGTGCCGCCCCGTCGATGCCGGCCAGCGCCTGGCCCACCGCCCAGTAGTTGGTCGCTCCGGCCTGCGCCGTACACCAGCGAGATGCCGTACAGCATGATGGCCGACGCGAACGAACCGGTCAGGAAGTACTTGAGCGCGGACTCGTTGGAGCGCTCCCGGTAGCGGAAGAAAGCCGGCCAGCAGGTAGCTGCTGATGGCCATCAGCTCGAGCGCCACGTAGAAGAGGATGAAGTCCCGGGCGGCCGCCATGAGGTCCATGCCGATGATCGGCAAAGAGCAGCAGGGCGTAGTACTCGCCCAGATGACGCCGGTGCGCCTCCAGGTAGCTCGAGGACATCGAGACCGTCAGCGCCGCGCCGACGGCGAACAGCACCTTGAAGAAGACCGCCCAGTCGTTCAGAGCACCAGCATGCCGCGAGAAGGCCACCCGGTCCTGCCCGTCAGAGCCAGCGACACGACCACCGATCCGAGGAGCCCGGTGAGGGCCATGGCCAAGACGGCGGTCCGGTCGTACTTGCCGCCGCTCAGCCTTCAGAAACGGCTCCACCAGCAGGATGAGGCAGGCCGCCACCAGCAGGATGATCTCCGGAGGATAGGTGATGAGGTCGGCGCGCCTGCATCTAGAACCCCCCGAACAACGAGCCGGCCAGGTGGATGAGGCCGTGCCGTGCTCGGCCAGATAGGGCTGCACCTGGCGACATGATGTTCTCCGCCGGAGCATGCAGCAGATTGAGGAACGTGTGCGGATAGATGCCGATCCAGAGGGCCATGCCCACCAAGGGCACCAGGGTGATGATCTCGCGGGCGCTCAGGTCCTTGAGTGTGGCCCACTTCTCGTTGGCCTGCTGGAACATCGTCCGCTGGTACATCCACAGCAGATAGGCGGCGCCCAGCACGATCCCGAAGAGATGCGATGGCGGCGAAGACCTTCGCATACTGGAAGACTCCCACCAGGATGAGGAACTCGCCCACGAACCCGCTCAGCCCGGGCAGGCCCAGGCTGCCCAGCACAAACAGGCTGAAGAAGGCCGCGGCCACCGGCATGGGCTTGGCCATGCCGCCGTAGTCCGCGATCAGTGCGGGTGTGGGTGCGGTCGTAGAAGAAGCCCACCATCATGAACAGGGCGCCGGTGAGGACCCCGTGGCTGACCATCTGGAGCACCGAGCCTTCGATGCCCTGCTGGTTGAACGTGAACAGCCCGGCGGTGACGAACCCCATGTGGCTCACCGAGGAATAGGCCACCAGCCGCTTCATGTCGGGCTGCACCAGCGACATGGCCGCCCCGTAGACCACGGCGATGGCCGATAGGATCAGCACCGGCACCATGGCCTTCACCGCCACCTCGGGGAAGAACCCGATGCAGAAGCGGATCATGCCGTAGACCCCCATCTTCAGCAGCACGCCGGCCAGGATGACCGAGCCGGCCGTGGGCGCCTCGGTGTGGGCGTCGGGGAGCCAGGTGTGCACCGGGAACATGGGCACCTTGATGGCGAAGGCGATGAAGAAGGCGGCGAACGACCAGGTGGCCAAGCGAGCCGCGGAAGCCGGCCTGCTGCAGCGCCAGGATGTCGAAGGTGAGCGGACCTCCGTTCTTCGCAGTACCACCAGACGATGGCCAGGATGGCCACCAGCATGAGCACCGAGCCCACGAAGGTGAACAGGAAGAACTTGATGGCCGCGTAGACCCGGCGCGCGCCGCCCCACAGGCCGATGATGAAGTACATGGGGATGAGCTGGATCTCCCAGAACACGTAGAACAGGAAGAGATCCATGGAGACGAACACGCCCAGCATGCCGGTCTCGAGCACCAGGAGGCTGATGAAGAAGGCCAGCCCCCGGTCCTTGATGGAGTTCCAGGAGCCCAGGATGGCCACCACCGAGAGCAGAGTGGTGAGCAGGACCAGGAGCAGCGAGATGCCGTCGATGCCCAGGTGGTACGAGATGCCCAGGCTGGCTGATCCAGCTGGAGTTCTCCACAAACTGGTAGCCGGCCGTGCCGGTCTGGAACTGGGTGGCCAGGAAGATGGCGAGACGCCAGAAGGTCGACGATGGTGGTGACGAGCGCCGTGGCCTTGTAGGCGCTGGGGCGCCCGCGCATGAAGACAAGCATGACCAGAGCGCCCGCCAGCGGCAGGAAGGTCAGGAAAGTGAGCCCCTGAAGCCTATCTGTGTCGCGAAATCGAAGCCCACTATCTCACCCCGCCCAGAAGACGATAACGGTCACTGTCACGATGACGAACAAGCCGATGAACATGCCCAGCAGGTAGTTCTGCACCCGGCCGGTCTGCAGCGGCCGCACCAGCCGCGCCGGCCGCGCTGCCACAGCCAGGCCATCCCGTGCACAGCGCCGTCGATGATGCTTCTCATCGAAGCTGATGCCACACCCAGCGTGAGCCGTCCACCGTCAGGCGCACCACGGTGGCGGCGTAGAACTCGTCCACGTAGAACTTGTTGTAGACCACCTTGTAGACCGGCCGCAGCTTCTGCCCCGACCAGCAGCGGGAATGTCGGTCCGGCGCACATACATGAACCAGGCAAGGACGATGCCCAGCATCGCGACGATCAGCGACGCTACCATGAGCACGTAGTCGAGTGCGCCCAGGCCGTGTTCCTGGATGCCCAGGATCTGGTTCGCGGGGGCGAACACCGGCTCCAGGAAGCTCTGGATAACCCCCAGCTTGCCGGGCAATCCCAGGAAGCCGCCCAGCAGCGAGGCCAACGGCAAGCACGATCAGGGGTACGACCATGGACCAGGGGCTCTCGTGCACGTGCTTCTCGGTCTCCTCGTCCATGCGAGGCTTCCCGAAGAAGGTCATGAAGATCATGCGGAAGGTGTAGAAGGCGGTGATGAAGGCCGCGATGAGCCCCACCGCCCAGAAGACGTACTTGACCGGCCATCGCGCCAGACCGAGCCCAGGATGTCGTCCTTCGACCAGAAGCCGGCGAACGGGAAGATGCCCGAGAGGGCCAGGGCGCCCGCCACCAGGGTGTAGTAGGTGGCGGGGATGCGCTTGCGCAGGCCCCCCATCTTGTCCATGTCCTGCTCGCCGCCCAGCGAGTGGATCACCGAGCCGGCGCCAAGGAACAGCAGGGCCTTGAAGAAGGCGTGGGTGACCAGATGGAAGATAGCGATCGCCCAGGCGCCCACCCCCAGGGCCATGAACATGTAGCCCAGCTGGGAGACGGTGGAGTAGGCCAGCACCTTCTTGATGTCCTTCTGACAGATACCGATGACGGCCGCGAATATGGCGGTGAAAGTCCCGATGGCCCCCACCACCAGCAGCGCCGTGGGCGCGCTGGCGAAGATGACCGAGCTCCGCGCCACCAGGTAGACCCCGGCGGTGACCATGGTGGCGGCGTGGATGAGGGCCGACACCGGGGTGGGACCTTCCATAGCGTCGGGCAGCCACACGTGCAGCGGGAACTGGGCCGACTTGCCCATGGCCCCCATGAAGAGCAGCAGGGCGATGGCGATCAGCATGCCATGCCCGCCGGCCCCCGCACCCACCTGCCCGAACACTCCCACGTAGTCCAGGGTGCCGAAGGTCACGAAGATGAGCATGACGCCCAGGCCGAAGCCGAAGTCGCCCACCCGGTTGACGATGAAGGCCTTCTTGCCGGCCGCGGCCGCCGCTTCGGGCTTGTGATAGAAGAAGCCGATGAGGTAGTAGGAGCACAGCCCCACCGCCTCCCAGCCGAAGTACAGCAGCAGGTAGTTGCTGGCCAGCACCAGCATCAGCATGCTGAAGGCGAACAGGCTCATGTAGGCGAAGAACCGGTAGTAGCCGGGGTCGCCGCGCATGTAGCCCTTGGAGTAGATGAAGATCAGCAGGCCCACCCCGGTGACCACCAGCAGCATGACGGCCGAGAGCTGGTCGACCTGGAAGCGAGACGGGCACCTGGAAGCTGCCCACCGCGAACCAGCGCCACAGATGCGACCACCACCGGCTCCTCGGCCCCGCGGATCTGGATGAAGGCGGCGAGGGAAAGCCCGAACGAGCCCGGCCATGGCCAGGATGGGGAGCCAGTGAGCCGACTCCTTGATCCACCACTTGCCGAACATCAGGGTGACGACGAAGGCCGCCAGCGGCAGGACCGGTATGAGCCAGACGTAGTTCTGCACAGCTCCTCTAGCCCTTCATCGGTCGAAAGGTCGACCATCAGAGTCTGGCGGTTGCGGAAGAGCGTGGTGGCGATGGCCAGGCCTACCGCGGCCTCGGCCGCGGCGACGGCCATGGTGAAGAGCACGAAGTTCTGCCCGAGCAGGTTCTCGTGGAAGCGGCTGAAGCCCACCAGGTTGATGTTGACCGCGTTCATCATGAGCTCGAGGGAGAACAGGATGATGAACAGGTTGCGCCGTGTGAGCACGCCCGCCGCGCCGACGATGAAGAGCGCCGCCGACAGGTAGAGATACCAGTCGACGGGGATGGGCATGTCAGCGGGGGTCGCCCCATGGCGGCTACACCTCCTCCTCTGAATCCTGGCGGTGGACTGTTCGCCGGGCTCCCAGGTCCGAGTGGCTCACGCCGGCCGACTTCTGCTTCTTGACCAGGATGATGGCGCCCACCATGGCCACCAGCAGGACGACGGAGGCTACCTCGAAGGGCAGCAGCATGTGGTTGAAAAGGGCCTCGCCGAACACCTTGGTGCTGCCGCCGGCCGCGCCGATGGCCTCGGGGGTGAACCCGCCCCGCGCCGAGGTGAAGGTGACGCCGGCCAGGACCACCACGAACTCGGCCAGCACCAGCACCGACAGACCCAGCGCCACCCAGCGTTGCCGGCGATGGGTCTGCTCCTCCTGCTCGAAGGTGCGCAGGTTGAGCAACATGATCACGAAGACGAACAGCACCAAGATGGCGCCCGCGTAGACCAGGATCTGCACCACAGCCAGGAAGTAGGCCTGGGTGAGGAAGAAGATGGCCGCCACGTTGAGGAACGTGAAGACCAGGAGCAACAGCGCGTGCACGACGTTCTTGCGGGTGATGACCCCCAGACCCGCCGGCGACCGCGAGAAACCGCAAAGATGATGAAGAGGATCTTCTCGGTCATGGCTGCCCGTCCTTCGCACCGCCGCGCACTCGCCACGCCGGCCGCAACCGCCGCGCCGGCCGCGGGAGCCGCCTCGTTCGTCGACGCCGCCCCTTCCGCCGGCAGCGCGAACAGCTCTTTGTGCGCGTAGACCTCGTTGGCGATCAGCTTCTCCTTGTCGAGGAAGAAGTCGTTCTTGTCGAAGGTGGCCAGCTCGTATTGCCGGGTCATCACGATGGCCGCCTCGGGGCAGACCTCCTCGCACAAGCCCGCAGAAGATGCAGCGCGACAGATCGAGGTCGAAGCTGGCCGGACGGCTGCGGCCCTCCGGCATCTGCTCGCCCACGATGCTGATGCAGCGCGACGGGCAGATGGTCGCGCACAGCATGCAGGCCACGCACTTGGTGTCGCCGGTCTCCGGGTCGGTCAGCAGGGCATGGGCTCCTCGGAAGCGCGGATAGGGCTGCAGCTTCTCCTCGGGATACTCCACCGTCACTTTGTCGACCACGAAGTAGGTGCCGGTCACCGACATCCCCCGCAGGATGTCGACGAAGGCGCCCTTCTTGATGAGGTCTTTCAGGCCCATGTCAGTTCACCACGCTCACGACGATGGCGGTGACCACGAGGTTGGCGAACGACAAGGGCAGCAGCACCTTCCAGCCGATGGACATCAGCTGGTTGTACCGATAGCGGAAGATGGTCCAGCGCACCCACATGTAGATGAAGCATGAAGACCAGATCTTGGCGAACAGCCAGATGGGGCCGGGGATGAAGTCGAGGACCTGCGAACGGAGCCCGCCAGCCCCCGAAATAGAGAGTGGAGATGATGCCCGAGATGACCACCATGTTCACGTACTCGGCGAACATGAACATGCCCCAGCGCATGCCGGAGTACTCGGTCAGGTGGCCGGCCACCAGTTCCTGCTCGGCCTCCGCCAGGTCGAAGGGGGTGCGGTTGAGCTCGGCGATACTGGCGATGAAGAAGATCAGCCCGCCCACGATCTGCGGGATGAAGTACCAATCCCAGAAGTCGCCTGTCTGCCCGTTGACGATGTCCACGAGGCTCATCGAGCCGGCCATGAGCATGACCCCCACCACCGAGAAGCCCATGGCCAGCTCGTAGGAGATCATCTGGGCGCCCGCCCGTAGACCGCCGAGCAAGGAGAAGTTGCTGTTGGACGACCAACCGGCCAAGACCACCCCATAGACCCCTATGGCCCCCATGGCCAGGAACAGGACGATGCCGGCGTCGAAGTTGGCGATCACGTAGTCGAAGCGGTGGCCGAACAGGTTGGGCTCGCCCCCCACCGGGCCGAAGGGCAGCACCGCCATCACCACGAAGGCGGGACGAAGGCGATGTAAGGCGCCAGCCGGAACACCGGCTTGTCCGCCTTGAGCGGGATCACGTCCTCCTTGGAGAGCAGCTTGAAGATGTCGCCGAACGACTGGAACGAGCCCCAGGGACCCAGATAGGTGGGGCCCACCCGTCCCTGGAAGAAGCCGGCGAACTTGCGCTCGAAGTAGATGGCGAAAGCCACGATCATGATGATCAGCACCGGCAATAAGATGGCCTTGATGATGAGAAAGATGAGCTGGGCTACCGGATCGCTCATGGCCGCCTGCCGGGAAGCCAAGCCCCGCACCCAGGGTGCGATGGGTATGCGCAAGAGAAGGACGCAGGGAGCGCGAATAGCGGCGCTATTTGCGGGACTGAGGACGCGCTATGGCGCCGCCCAGTGCAGCCTGGGGGCGCGGCTTGGTTTTCCGGCAGGCGCTCAACGGTCACAGTCTCCCAGCACCACGTCGATGCTCGCGAAGATGGCCACCAGGTCGGCGATCATCTCCCCCTCCACCAGGGCCGGCACCGCCTGGCCGTGGTAGAAGCTCGGGGTGGCGAAATGCACGCGGGCGGGCTTCGCGCCGCCCTCCGACCGGATGTAGACGCCCATCTCGCCCTTGGGCACCTCGATGGCCCGGTAGACCTCGCCCTTGCGGCGCCTGCGGCCCCGGAACACCTGATAGAAGTCCTGGATCATGGCGGCCGAATCGCGCAGCACGTTCTTCTTGAGGGGCAAGGTGTGGGCAGCATCCCGGGCCACGAACGGCCCGTCGGGCAGATTGTCCAGGCACTGGCGGATGATCTTGCACGACTCGCGGATCTCCTTCATGCGCACCAGGAACCGGTCGTACACGTCGGCGTTGTATTCCACCGCCACTTCGAAGTCGACCTCGTCGTAGGCCGCGTAGGGTTCGTCCTTGCGCAGGTCGCGCGCCACCCCGGCCGCGCGGAGCGGCGGCCCGGTGACCCGCCACGCGTAGCAGTCCTCGGAGGTGAAGATGCCCACGCCCTTGGCCCGCTTGTAGTAGATGCGGTTGTGCTTGACGATGCGCTCGTACTCGGCCACCCGCTTGGGCAGGAAGTCGATGACCTTGCGGCAGCGATGGTCGAAGCCGTCGGGGAGGTCTTTCGCCACCCCGCCGATGCGGGCGAACGAGTGGGTCAGCCGCGCCCCGGTGAGCATCTCCAGCAGGTCGAGCACGTACTCGCGGTCGCGGAAGCAGATGCAGAAGAAGGTCTGCGTGCCCAGGTCCATGATGTGCACGCCCAGCCACATGATGTGGTTGGAGAGGCGGCACAGCTCGCTGGGCGATGGTGCGGATGTAGCGGCCCCGGGCCGGCACCTCTACGCCCATCAGCTTCTCGGCCGCTTCGCAGAAGCCGTGGTTCATGGCGAAGCTGGATATGTAGTCGAGCCGGTCGGTGAGCGGGATGATCTGGTGGTAGGTGCGCTCCTCACAGAGCTTCTCCACCCCGCGGTGCAGGTTGCCGATCTCGGGGCGCACCGCCACGATGACCTCGCCGTCCAGGTCCAGCTCGGCCCGGTAGACCCCGTGCATGGACGGGTGCTGCGGGCCCATGCTGATGGTCATGATCTCGCCGTCGCCCTTGGCTGCCGCCGGCTCTTGGCCTTGCGCTCCTTCAGCTCCTCCAGGGTGGGGCGGGCGGCCCGGGCACCATGCACCGGCGCGGCCGCGTCGTGAGTGCCGTGAGTGTCGTCCACGTTGCTGGGCTGCTGAGAGACGAGGTCTCGGCCGCCAGAGCGCGCTAGACGGCACAATACGTCGTCCTCAGTCGCGTCAATAGCGATGCTATTGACGCTCCTTGCGTCCTTGTCTTGCGCTTGCCTATCGCGCTCTGGCGGCGAAAACGTCATCTCTCAGCAGCCCTCTAGATCTTGCCCCGCAGGTCGGTGCGGATGCGGCCACCGACGGTGCCCTGCAGCGGGAAGTCCTTGCGCAGCGGGAAGCCTTCGAAGTCGTCGGTGGTGAGCAGCCGGCGGAGGTCGGGATGCCCCTCGAACACGATGCCGAACATCTCCCAGGTCTCGCGCTCGTCGAACCCGGCCGACGGCCACAGACCGGTGACGGTGGCAAGCGTCTGCCCCTCGGCCAACGCCGTCTTGACCCGCAGCCGATGGCCATGAGTGTGCGACACCAGGTGCGCGACCACCTCGAACGGGGCCGCGGCGCGCTCCGGCAGGTGGTCGCCAAGCAGGCAGTCGAGCTGGTCGAAAGCGAGTCGCGGGCATCTCCTTGCAGACCCGCAGCACCTCCACCCAGTCGGCCGGCGCCACCGAGTAGGTGAGCTCGCCATCGTGTTCCGCGCGCTCGAGCCGCCATCCAAGACTGCGCCTCGAGCTGCTGCGGCCGCCACTGAAGCAGTGGTCGCGGCCAACGGGTGCTCTCCCGGGCTGACGGCGCTCACGTGCGCGGGCCGCCTTCGTCCCCTGCTTCGGCGACGGCGATCGCATCGCGGGCCGGGATGCGCCGCAGCCCGTCATAGGCATGCCTGCTCTGCTTGATGCGATCGCGGATCATCTCCAGCCCCTGCCACAAAGCTTCCGGGCGGGGCGGGCAGCCGGGCACGTACACGTCCACCGGTATGAGGCTGTCGATGCCCTGCACGATGTTGTATGTGTCCCAGATGTTGCCCGGAGATGGCGCACGAGCCCATGGCCAGCACCCACTTGGGGTCGGGGATCTGCTCGTACAGCCGCACGACGCGGGGAGCCATCTTGATGCTGCACCAACCGGCCACGATCATGCCGTCGGCCTGGCGGGGCGAGGCCCGCATGGCCTCCATGCCGAAGCGGGACATGTCGAAACGCGACCCGCCCAGAGCCATCATCTCGATGGCGCAGCAGGCGAGGCCGAAGAGCAGGGGCCAGAACGAGAAGCTGCGGCCGAAGCCCAGGATGCGCTCGATCTGCACCGGCATGGCGAAGCCGCCGGGCAAGCGCACGGACCGCCCATTCGTCGTCGTCAGTCGCGGACGTCCCATCGAGTGGCCCTGTCGCCGCGAGTCCGAGGGGACGCCCTGCGGCACCGTCGCATCACCGGTGCTTGGCTGGAGCCGTTCATTCCCATTCGAGCACGCCTTTCTTCCACGCGTAGACGTAGCCGACGAGGAGGATGGCGATGAACACGAACATCTCCACCAGCGCCGGGGTGCCCAAGTGCGCGGAGCGATATCGCCCAGGGATAGATGAACACCGCTTCCAGATCGAACAGCACGAAGAGCACGGCCACCAGGTAGTAGTGGACGTTGAACGGGCGCCCGGGCGTCGGCCTTGGGTACGACACCGCACTCGTAGGGCAGGCCCTTGTTGGGGTTCTTGCTGCTTGGGGGAAAGGAAGTGCGAGATGGTCACGAACGCGAGCGCCATGGCCGCGCCGATGGCGAACATGATCGCAAACTGAATGACCAAATCGATGGTCGGATTAACCAAGCGAGTACCTCACAGCGGGAGTGCGTCACCAGTTCACTGGCCGCTTCGATCGGCCGCCGCAGACACCAGGCGACGATAACAAATCATCTGCCCCGGTGCAACGGGCGTCCAACGCCCTCCGGTGTCACGCCGTGCACCTGGGCTATACTTAGCTCGGCACGCCTGAGGCTCCTGAGCACGTTTCCTGGCTGATATTGGCAGTGCTCCAAGCTGAGGATTCGAGTGAGTAAGGATCCGACCAAGGCGATGTCCCTCATGGGGCATCTCGGCGAACTGCGCAGGCGCCTCACGTACATCGCGATAGTGGTCGTGGTCTGTCGTGATCGCGGCCTTCATCGAGAAGAAGTACGTTCTCAATCGTGCTCATGCACCCTCTGCATGACACAGCATCGTCAAAGAGCTTACCGTTCTGGGCCCGACCGAAGCCTTCATGCAGATCCTCAAGATATCCATCTACGCCGGGCTGATCATCTCTCTGCCCTTCATCCTCTATCAGTTCTGGGCCTTCATCATGCCGGCCCTCTACGAGAACGAGAAGACGGAGCATCATCCCCTACGTGGCTGTCACCACCGGCCTATTCCTTGGCGGCGTGGCCTTCGGTTACTTCGTCGTGCTGCCGGTCGGCCTCAAGTTCCTGGTCGGATACGGAGGCGACGCAGTTCAACCACTTACTCCAAGCCGATCGGTACATCAGCTTCGTGTCCATGTTCCTGCTGGCTTTCGGAGTCGTGTTCGAGCTGCCGCTGGTGATGATGCTGCTGGCCTGGGCCGGCATCGTCGACCCACACCAGATGCGCAAGGTGCGCAAGTACGCCATCTTGGTCGAAGCCGTCGCCGCCATGGTCCTCACTCCCAGCCAGGATCCTCTGAGCATGGTCCTCATGCTCATCCCACTGATGGTCCTCTACGAGTTCGGCATCTGGCTGGCCAGGATCGCCACCAAGCGCAAGGCCAAGCGCGCCGAGGCGAGAGAGGCGCTCGCCGCTCGCCGAAGCCGCGGCCGCCCAGCAGACCCCCGCTGAGATAGCGCCGCCCGCATCCGCGCCCGAGGGCGCAGTTCCCGGGCCTGACGAAGCCGGCGGGTGATCTCTCCCACCTCTGGGATCGCGTGCTTGCATCGGCCCGCCCATGGTGTTACCATCTTACCTATGACCGAACGTGAGCGAGCAAGACCCGAGGTAGGTACGTCCGACCCGGCCGGGGTCAAGCTGCAGCCCGTCACTCCGCGGACGGTCTCCGACCAAGTGGCCGAGCAGCTGCGCAATCTCATCACTTCGGGCGAGTACAAGCCCGGAGACCGCATCCCGGCCGAGCGCGACCTGGCCCTCAGCTCGGCGTCGGCCGCCCGGCGGTGCGCGAAGCGCTGAGCGAGCTGAAAGCCCAGGGCCTGCTGGTCTCCGGCCGCGGAGCCCAGGGCACTACCGTCGCCAACATGCCCACGCCCAGTTCTCCGCACCCCTCTCTTCGCTCTTGGGCGCCGGGGCGGAGCGCATCATCGAACTGATGGAGATTCGCAGCGCCGTGGAGATCGAGGCGGCGGGATTGGCCGCCCGCCGGGCCACTCTCGAGGACCTCCACCAGCTGTCGATCCTGCTTACCGCCCCTGGCGAGGTGCTTTCACCCGAAGACGACGTAGCCTTCCACGCCGCCATAGCCGAAGCCACCCACAATGCCACTGTTCGAGCGGGTCATCCAGGAGCCGGTCGACCTGCTGCACGACCACATGGCGGCCATCTTCGCCGTCTACTATCGCGGAACCGGGCGGAGCGCATCGCCCTTCAGCAGCAACACGACGCCATCAGGCGGGCCATCCGCTCGGGTGACGAAGCAGAAGGCCCGGCAGGCCATGCGCCAGCACCTGGACTACGTCGCGCGCGGGCTGGCCCAGCTGGTGGGCGCCGGCCGCGTGATGCGGCTGGTCTTCATCGACCTCGACGGTACCCTCCTCTCTGGTCCGCGGCACATCTCCGAGAGGGCCAAGCGCACCATCGCCAACGTGCGTGAGGCCGGGGTGGAGGTGGTGCTGGTGTCTTCCCGACCGCCGCGAGATGTCCGCCCCTTCCACCAGCAACTCGGGCTGATGACTCCGGTCATAGCCTGCAACGGGGCCCTGCTTGTGGAACGTGCCGGCCGGGCCGGCCTCGCTCACGCTCCGGTCGCACCGGAGTTGGCGGCCGAGATGGTCGGCGCTGGGCCGAGACCTGGGCGCGGTGGCCAACATCGAGAGCGACGACGAGTGGTTCACCGACCGGCTGCGCAATCTCGAGCGCGACAGCGATCATCGACTACGAGGTATCCGATCCCCAAGGGGTGGGGAACGTGGACGAGGTGCTCCGAGCGGGCGAGCCCATCGACAAGGTGTTTCTCGATCTGCGCGACCTAGACGACGACGCGGCCAAGCGGCGCCCTCACAACGATCCAGCGGACGTTCGGCCGGCAGGCGACCATCTACGAGACCACGCCGGGAGTGGTGGACATCACCTCGGCCGACGCCTCCAAGGCGGCGATGGCGCAGCAGCTGGCCAGGCGGATGCAGGTGCCGGCCGAGCAGACCATGGCCATCGGCGACCACGACAGCGATGCGGCTCTGCTGCAATGGGCCGGCATCGGTGTGGCCATGGGCAACGCCACGCCCGGCCGCCAAGGCGGCCGCCGACGTGATCACCTCTTCCAACTTGCGGGATGGAGTGGCCGAAGCCCTGGAGCAGTATCTTCTGGGGCGCAAGTCCGGGGGGCCCAACATGAGCGTGCCCAGGCCAAGCCTGGTGGGCGAGTGAAGCATGCCGCTAGAGAGACCAGAGGGTCACGCCCAGGAACACGGCGTAGAGCGCTCCCCCGAACAGGAGTGAGCCGACCCCAAAGCCCGACTTGCTGAAGCGCAGCCGCAGATAGAGCAGCAGTCCCGAGAGTAGGGCCGTGCCGGCCGCCACCGCTGCGTGCCACTGGCCTCCACCCCAGAGCTGCCAGTCGGTGAAGATCATCCCGATGGCCACCGGGAAGGTGCTCTGAAAGACCATGGCGCCCGTGATGTTCCCCAAGGCCAGGGTGTCCTTCTTCTGCCGCATCCACATGACGCTGTTGAACTTCTCGGGCAACTCGGTCGCTACCGGGGTGAGGAGCAGCGAGATCACCAGGGCCGGCACCCCAAGACTCTCGGCCACAGGAGTCAGTTCCTTGACGAAGAGGTCGGCTCCGAAGATGATGCAGGCCAGCGCGACGATGAGCTGCAAGATCACCCTCTTGAGCTCGGGCGACTCCGCCGTCCGGTGGAAGTAGAGAGCGCGTGCTCTCGCCCTCGAGGTCGCCCTCCGCCTTCATGGTCTGGCGCACGTATACCGCGTACCCCAACACCAGAAGGGCCGCGATGATGTAGCGGAAGAACCCGATGTGGAACAGCCCCGCGACCACGGCGATGGTGTAGGCGATGAGGAAGTACAACAGGTCGCGGCGCATGATCTCCCGGTTGTAGCGCACCTTGATGGTGCGCCGCTTGGTCAGCGTGAAGATCACCACCGAGATGCCGCAGACGAAGATTGCCAGCGTGGAGAGCATGAAAGGCGCGCCCATGATGGCCCCGATGCCGATCTCGTGGCCGGCGGCGCCTCCCGAGACCAGGATGGCGATGAGCGGGATGACCGTCTCGGGCAGAGCGGTGCCCACCGCCGCCAGCACGCTGCCCACCGCTCCCTCGCCCAGGTGAAGCTTGCGGCCGAACCATTCGATGCCGTTGACGAAGAGCTCGCATCCGGCGAGTATCACGACGAACGCGACTATGAGAAGAAACCAGGTCATCCCGGCGATTCTAGCATCAGCCCGAGAGACCCCAGAGCATGCTCAGCGCGAGCACCGCCAGCACGAGGACGCTGATACCCACGAACATCCACTCCCGGCGACGCGCATAGCCGACGCCCAAGACGACCACCCGAGCCACTGGGGTGGCCACCAGCGCGAGGAGCCCCAGTTGGAAGAAGCCGTCGGGCTCAAAGGCCGCCAGCGCGCGAGGCAGGTCGGCGATGGACATCTCGTGCCTCAGAGGCAGGTCAGGACGGACCAGCGCCACCACCACGCCGATGAGCAGCAGAGCGACAGCAGCAAGGAGACCGACAGACAGTATGCGCGAAACAGCCCGGTTCACCGCACTCCTATCCCCGCGGCGTCCAAGATCATCTGCACCGCGAGAGCGAAGAGAACGACCGCCAAGAGGGTGGTAAGAATCGGTGCTCCTCACCCGAACGGCCAAGCGGGCGCCCAAAACAGCACCCACCATGACCCCCAGCACCACCGGAACAGTGACGATCGGATCGACCAACCCTCGTGCCATGTAGACCATGGCCCCGGTGGCGGCGGTGACCCCGATCATGAAGCTGCTGGTCGCGACGGCCGCGCGGATCGGCACCTTCATGGCCAGCACCATGACCGGAACCTTCAAGACACCACCGCCCACTCCCAGAAGCCCGGACACCCCGCCCGCCACCAGCGACGCCGCCAGACCGGCGGGCAGGCGCCGCACTCTGTACCTCACCGCGACGTCCAAGGACTTGTCGTGGAAGTCAGCGCCGAGCACTCCCAGCGCCCCCGTTTCGGCCGAAAGGGGGGCGGCGGCGCGCGGACCGCAGGGCCAGGTAGCCGGAGACGGCGATCATGACGGCGCCGAACACGGCGGCAAGCACCCCTCTGCTGAGCGACGTGCCGACGATGCCGCCCACCAAGGCCCCGCTCACCGTGAAAGTCTCCATGGTCATGCCCAGGCGGATGTTGGTGATGTCGTCTTTGGTGTAAGCCGCAGCGGCCGCGGAAGACGTGGCCACCACCGCGAGCAGACTCGCCCCTATGGCATTGTGGATGGGGACGTCCAAGAACAGTGCCAAGGCCGGGATGATGAAGACCCCGCCGCCCAGCCCCACCATCGATCCGAACGCCCCTCCCACCAGCCCGACCAGCACCAGAAGAGCAGTGTGTGTCATGGGCAGAGGCTACCACAGAGGAACCGGCGTCAAGCCACAGCCCCCCCGCAGCCGAGCCGAATACGATAGTCCCGAGGCGAGATACCCGCAGTCTCGCCAGCCAAACGCCGGTGAGGTATTGTGGATGAAGACGGCGTGAGACCACTCAGGTCCTCCAGGGCAGAAGACGGGAGTGTTCCGATGTTTTGCAAAACGTGCGGCAACCAGATACCAGACGACAGCCGTTTCTGCGGCAACTGCGGCGCTCCGGCCGGTCAAACATCCGCGACGCAGGCCGGCCAGACCCCGGGCGGTCCGGCCGGAGGGGTGATCCCCCCTCCACCCCGGGCGCAATATCTGCCTCCCGGGGCATCGTTGCCCCCGCCGCCCGTCAAGCCGGACCGCACGACTCTGTGGATCGCCGTGTCAGCGGCGGCGATCATCCTGATCGCCGCCGGCATAGCCATCCCGCTGATCGTGAGAGCCAACGGCGACTCGACCAGCTCCACCTCGAGTGTCACCACCGCCACCACGGTCGTTTCAGTCACCACCGTCAGTTCCGAGCCACCGACCACCACGCCCGCTACTACGCCGGAGACTACCGTCACCACTGCGAGCGGCGGGACCGCATGGGCGGAAGTCGACATCCCGGGCGGTCCCTGGGCCGCCGACGACGTCGCCGTCTCTGACAAGGCCGTTCTGCTCCGCACTTCCAGCGGCACGACCTCGAAGCTCGAAGCAGTGATGCTCGATTCCGGCGACGTGATCGAACTGACCGAGGCCGAAGCCATGTGGGGCATGGACATCGACGGGGACGTCGCCGTGTGGTGGGAAGGAGCCGCATTCGACGACGTCAACGCGCTGTGGACCGAGCAGCACATCTATTCTTTCCACCTTCCCGACGGCCCAAGCAATGAGATCGTCGCGGGAGGCGCCGTCAGCATGGGTTCACCCCAGGTGGCCTTGCCCTACGTGACCTGGGTGGAGTCGGCACCGTGGGCCGCCAGCCCCGACGAGTACTGGACGGAGCGCATCTTGATGGCCCAGGTTGACAGTGGCGGAGCGCCCACCGGGGCAGTCACCGAGATGGTCCCAATGGCGCTTGCCTTCGCGCTGGGCGACTCCGGCTGGCAGTACACCCTTTCCCGCACGTGCCTGGCCTGGGAGAACGCCGATGCCGCGGCCGGATACGACGCGGGTACCAGCGTGATCGAGATCGACACCGACAGCCAGGCCTCTGTAGGAGCCAGCGCATGGCAGCCGTCGCTTTGGCAGCACACGCTGTTGTACTCGGACGGCGGCCTCAAAATCACCGACCTTAGCGTAGGAGGAACCCACGACTTTGCGCCCGAAGGCTACTACCCCACCGCCGGCCCAGACTTCGCCGTGTACTATCGCATGGTGGACAGTGGCACCGAGATCGTAGCCCGAGCGTACGACGGCAGCTATGAGCAGGTGCTGGGCACCAATCCCGATCCGCCGTGGTTCTGCCCGCCCATCTCGGTATCGCCCGGCTACATAGCCTTCACCATAGGCAGCGACGTGCACCTGTTCAAGTGGAGCTAGGGTAGCTGCACGAACGCCCCGGTCACAGCCTCGTCGCCTATGACGCGAGTGACGTGACCGCTGCCGGCGATATCCTCGACGAGAGTGACCTCTCCTGGGCCTGTGCGGATGGTCGCGCCGTCGGCGCCCTCCACCTCGATCACGCCCGTCTGCTGGATGAAGAACTGGCGCCGCGGAGCAGTGTGCCGCTCGCCGACCCAACCGGCGGGGAAACTGGCGAACATCACTCGGGCCGCGTCCCAGGGCGTTGAGAGGTCTATGGACACTCCGGTGCCGGCCAAGTCGACCGGACCCAACCCCACGTCGAGGTGATCGAACCGCGTCTCGCCCGCCGCGTCAGCATAGATGCGAGTGATCCTCATTTGGGGGCGGCGCAATAGGAGCCCCAAGTCCAGTCCTTCACCATAGGCATGTCGTCGCCGTACTCGCAGATGTACTGCCCTGTGATCCACGTGGATATCGCGGATCAATTGCCGCAGATCCGCGGCGCGATTCCAGACCCGGCACCCGGTCGATCACGTCGCTCGCCAAGCTGAAACGGTCGATCTCGTTCAGCACCGTCATGTCGAAGGGGGTGGTTGTGGTCCCCTCTTCCTTGTAGCCGCGCACATGCAGGTTGTCGTGATTGGTGCGCCGGTAGGTGAGCCGATGGATAAGCCAGGGATAGCCGTGATACGCGAAGATGACAGGCTTATCGACGGTGAAGAGGCTGTCGAACTCCTTGTCGGTGAGACCATTGGGGTGTTCTTCCCGGGGCTGCAGAGTCATGAGGTCCACCACGTTCACCACCCTCACCTTCAGGTCGGGTAGATGCTTACGCAGGAAGTCGACCGCGGCCAACGTCTCCAAGGTAGGCACGTCGCCCGCGCAGGCCATGACCACATCGGGATCGCCATCTTCGTCGTTGCTCGCCCAGTCGAAGATCCCGGTGCCGGCGCTGCAGTGCCGGATGGCCGAGGCCATATCCAGCCACTGGGCCTGCGGCTGCTTGCCGGCGACTATCACGTTCACGAGACTGCGGCTGCGCAGGCATTTGTCGGTGACCAGAGCAGGCTGTTGGCGTCCGGCGGCAGATAGACCCGTGTCACCGATGCTTTCTTCGTGAGCACGTGGTCGATGAAGCCCGGGTCCTGGTGGGAGAAGCCGTTGTGGTCTTGCCGCCAGACATGAGAGGTGAGCAGGTAGTTCAGCGAAGCGACCGGCCTGCGCCATGGGATCTCCTGGCAGACGTCCAGCCATTTCGCGTGCTGGTTGAACATCGAGGAGACGATGTGGATGAAGGCTTCGTAGCAGGAGAAGAGCGCGTGCCGTCCGGTAAGTAGGTAGCCCTCCACCCAGCCCTGGATGGTGTGTTCACTCAGTATCTCCATGACCCGGCCGTCGGGAGAAAGGCGGTCATCCCCGGGGATGATGTGGCGTTCCAAGTGCGGGGAGTAACCTCCAGTACCGCGTCCAGGCGGTTGGAGCGAGTCTCATCGGGACCGAAGACCCGGAAGTTACTCTTGTCCTTGTTGAGTCGCATGACTTCGGCGAGAAAATTGCCCATACTCTGGTCGCCTCGCCCTTCACCCCGCCGGGGGCCGGCACTTCCACGGCGAAATCGCGAAAGTCGGGGAGCCTGAGGTTGCGTAGCAGGAGCCCTCCGTTGGCGTGCGGATTGTCTCCCATGCGCCGGTGCGCCCTGGGCGCCAGTTCGGCCAGCTCGGGGCGCAGGGTCCCGTCTTGGTCGAAGAGCTCCTCAGGCTTGTAGCTCTGCATCCAGTCCTCTAGGACTTCACGTGCGCGTCGGTCATGTCGGAGAAGGGGACCTGGTGCGACCGGAAGGTCCCCTCGGTCTGCAAGCCGTCCACGAACTTCGGTCCGGTCCAGCCCTTGGGCGTCACAGGACGATCGCCGGCCAGGCCGGCCGCTCGCTGACACCCTCCACCCGCGCCCTGCTGGATGACCTTGATCTCATCCAATGCGCGGTCGAGGGTGGCGGCCATCAGTTGGTGAACGGCAATCGGGTCGTCACCTTCGACGAAGTAGGGCGTGTATCCGCTCCCCGCAGATATTCCGCCAACTCGCCGCGGTCTATCCGAGCCAGGATGGTGGGATTCGCGATCTTGTACCCGTTGAGATGAAGGATGGGGAGCACGGCCCCGTCTGTAGCCGGGTTGAGGAACTTGTTCGAGTGCCAGGAGGCGGCCAGGGCCCCGGTCTCGGCTTCTCCATCACCCACCACGCAGGCGCGATCAGATCAGGGTTGTCAAAGGCCGCTCCGTAGGCGTGCGAAAGGCAGTAGCCGAGCTCGCCGCCTTCGTTGATGGAGCCGGGAGTCTCCGCCGCCACATGACTCGGGATTCCGCCCGGAAAAGAGAACTGCTTGAAAAGGCGCTGCATCCCAGCCTCATCCCGGGAGATATCGGAGTAGTACTCGCTGTAGGTTCCCTCCAGGTACACGTTGGCCACCATCGCGGGACCGCCGTGGCCGGGCCCACACACGTAGAGCACGTCCAGGTCGCGGGCCTTGATGGCCCGATTCAGGTGTACGTAGATCAGGTTTAGACCCGGGCAGGTGCCCCAGTGACCAAGGAGGCGGGCCTTGACGTCGTCGCGGCGCAGCGGACGGCGCAGCAGCGGGTTGTCCCTCAGGTATATCTGCCCGACCGACAGGTAGTTGGCTGCCCTCCAGTAGGCGTTCATCCGCTCCACCAGGACCGAGTCCAGTGGCGCTCCACGCTCCACGGTGACAGGCCGGCGGAGCGGTGTATGGCCCTGAGGCGCAGAGGCAGGCGAGGATACGATGCTCACGACATTCCTCCTTTGGACGAACGGGCGCGGACAGGCGCGGAATCGCCGAACACCAGCGCGTAGGTGTGGCGGGCGATCACCAGGTCTTCGTTGGTGCGCACGATACCCACGGCGCAGAGAGCTCGTCGCAGCTGATGGTGGCCGCATGAGCGTTGTTCTTTGCCGGATCGATCTCGACGCCCAGATACTCCAGGTCGCGACAGATCAAGGCGCGGACCAGGGCCGCGTTCTCTCCAATGCCGCCGGCGAAGACCAGGAGGTCCAGCCCGCCCATGACCGTCGCCAGGGAGCCGATGGTCTTGCGCGCCTGGTAGCAGTACATCTCCACAGCCTGGGCCGCGGCCTCGTTGCCGCTGGCCCGCAACTCGAGCAAAGTCTCCATGTCGGCCGTCTCTCCCGACACTCCCTTCAAGCCGCTCTCCTTGTCCAGCAACGCTCGAGGGTCTCTGCGTCATAGCCCCATTCGCGCAGTAGGTAGAGCAGCACCCCGGGATCCAGGTCGCCGCTGCGGGTGCCCATCATGAAACCGCCCATAGGGGTCATCCCCATGGTGGTGTCCATCGGCCGGCCGTCCAGACAGGCGACCATGCTGGCCCCGTTACCCAGATGGGCGATACGCGCGGCCGCGGCCTGGCTGCCCAGACACACTCAGCACGTACTCGTAAGAAAGCCCATGGAAGCCGTACTTGTGGACTCCCTGCTCGAAGAAACTGCCGGGGAGGGCCAACCGGCGGGCGACTTCGGGCGTGCGCGCGTGGAAACCGGTGTCGAAGCAGGCCACTTGCGGCACCCCGGGCGCTGGGCCCAGATAGCGTCGATGACTCTCAGGCTCGCCGGCATGTGCAGCGGGGCCCAGGCCGTGTGCTCGCGCAGATCGGCGAGCACGTCCGGGGCCAGCAGCCGGGCGTGAAGTATGCGGACCCCCGTGCACCACCCGATGTCCGACCGCTTCGATCGAGGGGATATCCCGCGCCGGAGAGCGCGGCCAGCGCCTGCTCGATGGCGTCCTCGTACTCGACTCGTCCAACCGGCGATCGAGAGACGAGTCCCCCTGCCCGTCCGCCAACCATATCCGGCCCTTGCCCTGCCCGATCCCCTCCACCGCTCCTTTGGCCAGCAGCTCCTCCTCCGGGCCTTGGCGTTCGCCAAGTCCCACCTCGTAGACGATGGAACTTCAGCGAGGAAGACCCGCTATTGATGCACAGGATCGTCTGCGATTCGATCATCAGGTCAGCCCTTTCGTCGCCCGGCCGGCCCTGTTGAGAACCTCCGGTCAGCCGCCTCTTCAGTTCGCTCCAGCGGAAGCAGTCGACAGTGTGGTCGTTCACCATGCCCGTTGCCTGCATATGTGCGTACAGATAGTCGGCCCGACGAAACCGGAACCCCCGCTTCTTGAGATCGGCGACTCGAGCGCTCGGCCGCCGCCGTCTTGGCACGGGATCTCCTCCAGCCGGCGCCACTCATTATGAATGGTCTCCCCACCAACGAACCGCCAAACATAGTTCGTCGAAACTGCCAAACTCCTCTTGCACCCGCAGGAACTGCCCGAGCGCTGTCGATCGCGGCCGCGATCTTGAGCCGGTTGCGCACGATCCCCGGGTCGCCCAGCAGGCGCTCGACGTCCGCCTCCCCGAAGCCCGCCACCTTCGCCGGATCGAATCCCGCGAACGCCCGCCGGTAGCCTTCTCGCTTCCGCAGGATGGTCAGCCAGCTCAGACCGGCCTGGGCGCCCTCCAGCACCAGGAACTCGAACAGGCGCCGGTCGTCGTGCACCGGCACTCCCCACTCCTCGTCGTGATAGGCGAGGTAGAGGGGGTCCTCCCGGCCCAGGCGCAGCGCGTCAACAAGCCGACCCCCTTCTGATCGAGACTGCGACCCCGTAGGCGTGGAAGTAACTGTGCCAGCTCTGCGGCGAAGAACCGAATTCGTTGTCCCCCCAGAAGTAGTCCAGGAGGATCTCGCGGAGACGGGTGAGTTCCCGAAGCCGTCCGCGGTGGCGTGGGTCATCGATGGTAAGTTCGAGCAGCTCGAGGCCTCTTTCGAGTGCCCGCTGTGAGTAGCCGGGATTGCCTTTCGCTGCCCACTTCAAGGCTCGTTCCACTTCGCTCCCTACATTGGCCATCTGTTCCACCAATGGGAACGTCTGCCATCTACCGGCGGCTAGGTCGGGATGCTGGGGATTCATTCGCTCATCGAGTCGAACTCGATCCGGTCGACCCCAGTGAGATCCGGATAGAGGTTGATCCCCCAGAGGTCGCGCTGCTTCGAGCCACGCTCCAGGAGAAGCGCTTCCTCGTCGGAGTGGAGTTCCCCGTCGACCGCCATGACGCGAAGCTCCACATCGACGACGGCCTTGACTAGGTCCCCGAACCCGGTCTCGGCCATGACAGCCAGTTCCCGCAGAGCGATGGGCGCGTCGACTATCTTCATGGTCTGAATGTAGCACAGGCTACTCTCCTGCCAAGGCTCGCCGACATCCGCCGGCGCTATGATGGGCGACATGAGGCGCACCCGAAGACACACACGCTTGGACATGGTGCCGAAGGCCGGCCCGCCGGATACGCCGTGCGCCTGACTCGCAGCCCTTCCTACCGCTGGGTCATCCTGGCGATAGCGTTCCTGGGCATCTTCGGGGCTGCCGGTCTCAGCCGCTTCGGCTACAGCGCCGTCCTGCCCGAGATGCAGAAGGCTCTGGGACTCAGCGGAGCCGAATCCGGATCGCTGGCATCGTGGAATCTCGCCGGATACACCGTCATGGCACTGGTGGGAGGCTTTCTGGCCTCGCGCTTCGGCGCCCGCAAAGTGGTGACGGCGGGCATGGTGGTGACGGCGGTGGGTCTGCTGTTGACCGGTCTGTCCAGAGACCTGGCCGGCGCCTCGGCCGCGCGCCTACTGACCGGCTTGGGCAATGGGTTGGTGATGGCTCCCTCGGTCATGCTCATGGCGTCCTGGTTCGCCACCCGCGAGCTGGGAGTCGCGTCCGCGATCGCCTCCTCTGGAACGGGTCTCGGCCTGGTGGTGGCGGGGCCGGTGGTGCCGCGCATCATCGCCGCCACCAACGGCGACGGGTGGCGCGTCTCCTGGTACTTCTTCGCGGCTGTGGCCCTAGTCATGGCCCTGTTGACCCTCACCTTCGGACGCGACCGGCCTTACCGCGCTCCCAGCGCAGACGTCCCCAAGGACGCTACCCGTCTGGCTCAGCGACGGCCCATGCGCTCCGATCTGCGCGAGGTGCTCCGCTCAGGCTATGCCTGGCACCTGGGGTCCATCTACGTGCTCTATGGTTTTGCCTATCTGATCTACTACACATTCTTCAAGAAGCGCCTGACCGCCGACCTGGGATTGAGCGCCGACACGGCCGGCACGCTCTTCCTCATAGCCGGTGCGGCCAGCCTGGTGTTCGGCGTGCTCTGGGGAGCCTTTTCCGACCGAGTCGGCCGTGGG
Organism: uncultured Actinomycetes bacterium; assembly: GCA_963784835.1. GTDB lineage: Bacteria > Actinomycetota > Thermoleophilia > RBG-16-64-13 > RBG-16-64-13 > RBG-16-64-13. The sequence goes on from CAWASM010000001.1 coordinate 317,331, forward strand.
CGGGCGCTGGCGGCCATTTTTGCCTCGGAGGCTGTCGCCGCTTGTCTGTTGGCCCTCCGGCCCGGGCTGGCCGGCCTGGTGGTCTCGGCGGTCATCTTCGGGTCGGGAGTCTTCAGCGTGCCCGGCCTCATGGGTGCCGCCTGCGGCGACCACTTTGAAACGCGGCTGGCGTTCGCGTCCTTCGGCTTCGTCACAGTGTTCATCGGCGTCGGGCAGACGCTCGGACCGTACGTGGGAGGTCTGCTCGAAGACAGGTGGGGCACGCTGAGCGCCGCGTACTTGCTGTCGGCGGGGATCTTCGTTGTGGGTTCCGTGGTGGCCTGGCTACTCCCGACGTCCGCAAGGGGGCGCAGGGGTCTCTGCTCTGAGTAGCCGAGGTTTCCTAAACCTTGTGCGGAGGTTCGAGTCCTCCCGGGGGCATTACGCGGATTAGCCTGCATAAGGCTGCTGTTTGACCTCACCAGAGGCTCTTGTCGAAGCTCCGCAATCGCCAGTTTCACCCCTACCCAGGTGTAAAAGAGTGCAAACCGGTGCTCATCTCTGGTGGACAAGACCGCGTCCATTTGAACGGCCGTTTGCCGTCTCATTTCGTTCAACACATGCGAGTAAACGCCCATCCTGATGCCGACGTGGGCCAGTATCAAATCCGGCACCAAACATGGTGCTAGCGGCCCGAGGATTCGAGTCAGATTGTCACCACGGCCGGTCCCGGCCCGGTTGCAGCAGTCGGAAGGGAATGTCGGCAGACCATGCAAGTCCGGGTCCCGTCGCCTAAATATCCTGTAAAGTGGCTACTTTGTCTCGCCTTGGTCCACCCGTCCGATGAAGGCAAAGCCGCGGTATTCTGTCCCCCAATCCGTTCGCTCCGGGGTCCGGGCTCGAACCGGGACATCATGATCATTAGTCATGTGCTCTATCGACCGAGCTATCACGCCGCAGCTGCCTTCTAGGTCGTCACCAGCCGGAAAACAATGTCGGTGGTTGATTCAAGTCCTGTCCCCGCTACCATAAGAAAGGCCCTTTCGTTGGACGAGACCCTTCTCTCTGTTTAAGGCCGAACGCAGGCGCAACCGCCGGAACGAAGGTGCATCTGAGCCTGAGCCGCCCGCGGCGCCGTGGGTGTCAGGCGCGGATGTGCTCGGCTCTCGCCTCCTTATCGGCGGCGATCCGCGCGGGGCATCTCTGCTTGGCAGGGTCGATGCGGAGCGATACGAAGAAGCCGACCACCGCGACGCCGCCGGCAAAGAAGAACGGCACCCGATAGCCGACGAAGTTGAGTATGAACCCGGTCATGATCGGAGTCGCGATGGCGGTTGCGTGAGCCGTCGTCACGCCCATGGCCAGACTCGGCGCAAGGTGCTCGGGCGCGCAGATCTTGCGCAGATACGTCGATGCCGCCATCTGGGGTAGCGGAGCGATGATGGCGTATATGACATAGAAGAGGCAGGCGGTTATCACGGTGTTCGCAAGCGCGTATCCAAGCAGGGCCACAAAGAAAGCGACATTGACCAAGGTAAGGGCCCGGCGCTCACCGAAGCGATCGATGGCGCGGCCCAGCCGAGGCGTAGTGAAGATGCAGATGAAGGTGACGGCCAGCAAGAGGATCGATATTTGCGAAACGTCGAGCCCAAACCGGTTGACCAGCACCCAAAGTCCGAATGTGAAGAAGACCTGCCCTCGAGCGCCGTCCAGCAGACTGAGCCAGTAGTAGTAGTGGTAGAAGCGGCTCCACACGATCGGTTGCCGCTTGGGCGCGGACGTGCGTAGCTGCCCCTCGTGCAGGTGCGGGAAGCGAACAATCGCAAGCGCGGCGATAACGGAGACCCCGGCCATAATGTAGAACGTGGCTCGGTAGGAAAGCCAATGGAACCGGAACGTCACGAAAATCATGATCAGCGCGGCCACCGTCCCTGACTGGGTGATGCCGTTCATCCGGCCAAGGATCGAGCCGCTCCTTGCGACGGTGGTCAGACTCATACCCAGGAGCACCTGGCTCTGCAACACCATATGGCCGCCAAAACTCGTAAGCAGAGCCCAGGGGACGACGCTCCAGAAGCCGGAAGATGTGGAGAAGAGCCCGAAGGCCACGGCGATCACGACGAGGGCGCCGGCAGTGACTCGTTGGAGCGACACGCGGTAGAACGGTGCGGTCAGGAAGATAAGGACGAAGCCGCCCACTTCCCTGACAGCCGTCATATAGCCAAATTGCGGGCCCGAAAAGCGCAGCACGTCGTTGAAATAGTTCGTGATGAGGTTGTTGAAGGCGTTCATGGCGAAGCCGAACCCCACCGACATGATGGCGAGCAGGATAAAGCCACGACCTGCCGGTGTTCGCCACCTCTCGCGCACGAACTGCCCTTTCGTCGATGTCCCCGGTATCCAGAGCGACTGCACATTTCGGGAATACCAGATGACAATATGATGTTCAACGCTTGATGTTCTCGGGGCTAACGGACATAAAGCGGAAAGCAGCACCTCTTCGGCCTCAACCAGGAGATCATCGGCCGGATGAAGGCCAAGAGCGCCGCCTTCTGCCCCAACGAAGAGGACTTTGGAACGGGCTCCCCGCGCTGTCCCTCATGCTGACAGCGAACACGGTCGACCCCTGTTAGATTTATTGCCACGAGAGCATAGTGGAGTCACTGACCGTGTATTGTGCGCGAGTGCGAGCATATCTGGGTGGGGCTCCCCCCTCGGTAGCGTCCCCCTTGGCCCGTCGGCCGTCAGCTTCATGCTCGACGAACTGGGTGGGCGCGGTCAGGCAGTGCATCTTATTGTTAGTTGACGGGTATGCAGTAGAAGGCGTCTACTCACCGAGCGAATCCGCCGCTCTTGGCCATAGGAGGCTCCTTGAGCACCCAGGGTTCCGGAGAGCGCCCGTCAAATAGGCGGTCGTTGCAGCGCAGGCAGGCGGACAGAGCACTGCGAGAGTGTGAAGACCGCCACCGAGCCCTGGTGGATTTCAGCCCTGACGCCATCCTGGTCGATGCCGGCGGGAAGTACGTGTTCGCCAACGCGGCCGCTGCGAGGTTGTTCGGGGCGGACTCGCCGCGAGGAACTCATCGGGAAGGTCGTGCTGGAACGCGTGCAACCCGACTATCGCGCGCTTGTGGCCCAACGGACCGCACAGGTGTCGTCCGGGATCGCGACGTCGCCCGCAGAGATCGAACTCCTGCGTCTGGACGGCACCTCCGTGGCAGCTGAGGTCGCTGCTGCCCCGATAGAGTTCGACGGCCGCCGGGCCAATCAGGTGGTATATCGCGACATCACCGAGCGTAGACGACTGGAAGAGACCCTCCGTCTTACACAGCTTTCGGTGGACGCTGCTCTGGACATGATCGACTGGATAGATTCCGACGGCCGTCTGGTCTACATGAACGATGCCTATTGCCGTCGCCTCGGCTACTCCCGGGAAGAGCTATTGGGCATGAGCGTCTTCGACATCGACCCTGGGACGTCACCGGAGACGTGGCCGCAACAGTGGCGCCGGGACAGAGAGCGGGGGGCCAAGCCCTTCGAGGTAGTGCACCGGACAAAGGCCGGGGAGATCTTCCCCGTGGAGATCGTGTCGTACTTCTTCGAGCATGACGGCAAGGAGTACCACGTCGGCGTTGAACGCGACATCACCGAACGCAGTGAGGCGGAACAGGCTCTCAAGCTCACACGCTTCTCGGTAGAGCACGCGGGCGATGGCATCTTGTGGTTGGACGGTCAGGGGCGTTTTGTTGACGTCAACAGCTCCTTTTGTGCCCAAACCGGCTACTCGCGCGAAGAGCTGCTTAGCATGACTGTGTTCGACGTGACCGTGGGCCTACGGCCCGACGATTGGCCGGCCCGCTGGCTCGAACTGAAGGAGCGCGGGCCCGGGATCTTTGAGAAGCAATATCGGGCCAAAGACGGACGGATCTACCCAGTGGAGATCAGCCCGACCATCATCGTGCACGAGGGCCGTGAGTACAACTCCGGCATCGTCCGCGACATCACCGAGCGCAAGAACCTAGAGCGGGCTCTGCGGCTCAAGAACCTGGTATTCGATGAATCTCTCGCCGCCAATAGCATCGCCGACCTCGACGGCGTCATCACCGAGGTCAACGATGCGTTTGTTCGGATTTGGGGTTACCCAAGCAAGGACGCAGTCATCGGCCAACCGATAGGTCATTTCTTCGAGGACCCCACCGAGGCTGCCGCCGTCGGGGCGGCTCTGGATGCGGACGGCCGATGGGAAGGAGAATACGTGGCTAGGCGAGGGGACGATTCTACCTTCATCGCCCATAGCCTGGCGACTGCCGTACGAGACACCGAAGGTACTATGATGGGATACCAATCGGCGGTCAGCGACATCACTTCCCGCAAGGAGGCCGAGGCCGCCCTACGCACAAGCGAGGCGCAACTGCGCCAATCCCAGAAGATGGAGGCCGTGGGCCAACTGGCCGGGGGCATCGCCCACGACTTCAACAATCTGCTGGCCACCATCCTCGGTTACAGCGACCTGCTTCTGTCCGGCTCCGAGATCCGGGACCCCTCGGCCCGTCAGGACCTTGCTGAGATCCGGCGGGCGGCCGAGCGCGCCGGGGCCCTTACCGGTCAGATCCTGGCCTATCTCCCGCCGCCAGGCCCTCCGGCCCACGGTGGTCTCGCTAAACGACGTTCTAGACACCGTGGAGCCTCTTTTGCGACGCACCCTGGGTGAGGACATCGAGCTTGTGGTCGAGACGGACCCCCGCCTCAAGAACGCAGAAGCGGACGTGCATCAGTTCGAGCAGGTGATCACGAACTTGGCCTTGAACGCCCGGGACGCCATGCCCACCGGGGGGCGCCTCTCTCTTGCGACGTCGAACTTCAGGATGAACAAGGAGTTCTGTCGCACCCATCTTGGGGCCGTTCCCGGCTTATACGTCCTGCTCTCAGTGACCGACACCGGTGTGGGCATGGACGAGACCACCCGGGATCGCATCTTCGAGCCCTTCTTCACCACCAAGGCGGCGGGGATGGGCACCGGCCTGGGTCTGGCCGTGGTCTACGGCATCGTAATACAGAGCCGGGGGCACATCTACGCCCTCAGCGAGCCGGGCCGCGGTACCACCATCGAGATATACCTCCCCCGGGTGGCGGCGCCAGCGAGCAAGAAGATCGCGGCAGTCCCGGAGCGGACCCGCCCCGGGGGCCCGGAGACGATCCTTGTGGTGGAAGACGAGCCTGCGCTTCAGAGTCTGGTGGTGCGGGTCCTTAGCGGAGTTGGCTACCGGGTGCTCGCGGCCGGGGACGCCGCCGAAGCCCTGAAGATCCTTGGGGAGAGCGACCAGCCCCCTGATCTTCTTCTTACCGACGTGGTTCTGCCGGGAGAGAGGCAAGGAAACGATCTGGCCCGGGAATTCGCCACCGCCCTACCCGGGCTTCCCGTGCTTTTCATGTCCGGCTACCCCCGCGAAACCATCGTCCATGCCGGACGCCTGGATGAAGGGGTGAGTCTGCTCGAGAAGCCCTTCACCGCCGATGGGCTGGCCGCCAAGGTGAGAGAGGCGCTGGACCAGGCTCGGTCGTCCGGATAGGCCCCGCTGCCGTAGAGCGGAGCGAAGAATCTGAGGACCCGCTCGGGCGCGCGAGCGAGCGTGAAAGGGGTGAGCGCCCCTCCCCTCGTCTAGGCTCTGGCCCCAACCGTTACCCCTACCCAGGTGTGTAGTCCCGTGTGCCGGCCTGTGAAGAAGGCCAGGGGGTTGAGCACAACGACGACGCCAATGAACAGCACGTTGCGATTAGGCGCGGCGGGATTGCGGTAATACACCACCGTGGGGCCGAGCCGATCCTGCGGTGCCCCGCTGAAGAAACGGTTCTTGGTACTGGGGGTTGGTTTGGACATAGACGATTCCATCCGCCAGCGGAGAGATGAGCGACGTTCGAAGAAGGGCGAGACGGAGGGCCCACGTCCGGAAAGTGGGGGTCTGCTCCAGGGTCTCTTTGACAATATGCCGAGTGGCTGTGGCATCTACGAGGTGCGAAACGACGGGTCTTGCGGCAGTGACTACATAGTCAAGGACTTCAACCCCGCCAGCCTAGCCATCGAAGGCAAGACCAGAGACGAGGTCATCGGCAGGTCGCTTCTGGACCTGCGGCCGGCCATTGACGAGTTCGGCCTCATACCCGTGTTTCAGGAAGTGTGGCGAACTGGAAGACCCGCGCTCTTTCCATCCACGCAGTATGTCGACGAAGGTCATGCCAACTGGTATGAGAACCGAGTGTTCAGGTTGCCCACCGGCGAGATCGTCGCTATCTACGACGACGTAACGGAACGCAAGCGTCTCGAAGATGAACTCGTTCGGAGCAAGAACTTGCTCACGGAAACAGAGAAGATGGGGAAGATAGGCGGCTGGATATTTTACCCGAAGACTCTGTCCCAGACTTGGACAGACGAGACCTTCCGCATCCTTGAGATTGATTTGACCCAAGGCGAACCGAGAGTGCCAGAGGGCCTGGAATTCGTTGCCCCTGCCTCTCGTCAGAAGGCTGAGCAAGCGGTCCAGCGGGCCATCGAACTTGGGGAGCCGTTCGACCAGGAATGGGAGATCGTCACTGCGCAGGGAAACAAACGTTGGGTGCATTCGGTGGCCACGATCCGCTGGGAAGAGGGTGAGATCGGGTCCATATCCGGATCCTTCCAGGACATCACCGAGCGCAAGAGGGCCGAAGAGGCCCTCCGGGCGAGCGAAGCGACCATGCGCTACATCATCAAGCACGATCCGAGCGCCATCGCCGATCTACGACCGAGATCTTCGCTACATCGCGGTCAGCGATCGTTACCTCACGGACTACGATATCGACGGAGAGAACATCCTCGGAAAGCACCATTACGAGGTCTTTCCCGAGATACCGCAGAAATGGAGAGACGTGCACCAGCGCGTCCTGGCTGGCGCGATCGAAAGAGAGGAAGACGACAGCTTCGTGCGTCTCGATGGCTCTGTGATCTACAACAGTTGGGAATGCCGTCCCTGGTATGAACCGGACGGATCGATCGGCGGCATGATCACGTACACCGAAGTGACCACCGAGCGCAAGCCGGCCGAAGAGGCCCTGCGGACGAGCCGAAGAGCAACTCCGCCAGATCCCAGAAGATGGAAGCCGTCGGTCAATTGGCCGGTGGCATCGCCCACGACTTCAACAACCTGCTCACCGCCATCCTCGGCTACAGCGAACTATCCTGCTGCGCGATCCGCGAAGCTCGACGAGGTATGCCCTGCGCGATGACGTGGAGGAGATCAAGCGGGCCGGCGAACGGGCCGCCGCTCTCACCCGGCAGATCCTGGCCTTCTCCCGCCGCCAGGCCCTGCAGCCGAGGTGGTCTCGCTCAATGAGGTCCTCGGCGGGATGGAGCCTCTGCTTCGCCGCACCCTGGGCGAGGACATCGACTGGTCATCGTGCTGCATCCCGAGCTGGGTCTGGTCGAGGTGGACGTCCACCAGTTCGAGCAGGTGCTCATGAACCTGGCCGTCAACGCCCGCGACGCCATGCCTTCCGGCGGGCGGCTCACCCTGGAGACCGCCAACGTGGAACTGGGCGAGGAGTACTGCCGGAGCGCATCCGGGGATCACCCCCGGCAGCTACGTGATGCTGGCTGTCTCCGACACCGGCGCGGGCATGGACGCGGCCACCCTCGAGCGCATCTTCGAACCCTTCTTCACCACCAAGGCTCCCGGCGCGGGCACCGGCCTGGGTCTGGCCACCGTCTACGGCATCGTCAGGCAGAGCGGGGGCAGCATCAGCGTCTACAGCGAGCCGGGCGAGGGCACCAGTTTCAAGGTCTACTTGCCGCGGGTGAGCGCATCGGCTCCGTCGGCAGAACCGTCGCTTGGCCCTGAGGCGCCCTCGATCCGAGGCCGGGAGACTATTCTTGTGGTGGAGGACGAGGAATCGCTTAGAAGCCTGGCCGCGCGGGTCCTCGGTGAACTGGGATACACGGTGCTGACGGCCTCCACGGCACTCGAGGCTTTGGAGATCTTCGCCACTACCGACTGCGTCGTCGATCTTCTGCTCACAGACGTGGTCCTACCCGGGGCCATGCAGGGTAACGACTTGGCCGAGTACCTCAAGACCCCCAGACCTCATCTCCCGGTGCTCTTCATGTCCGGCTACGCACGAGATGCCATCGTCCACGCAGGTCGTCTGGACGAAGGGGTCAACCTCCTTGAAAAACCCTTCACTCCGGTGGCCTTGACGAGCATGGTGCGCCAAGTACTGGACCAAGCTCGGTCATCCGGATAGGCGCGGCTTCAGGAGCGTATCCACGCTCTCCAGCCCGCCGCTATGGCTCGAATTTGACACTCGAATCGCCCGCTCCCACACTGGTCGCACAATAGGTACGCCTGCTTCGTAGGGGGAGCCCGAGTGGCGACGACTCTGGCGACAAATGCTACGCACAATGTTCGCCGATTCTGCCCACTGGGTCTGATTGTGATTCTCGTCGCTTTCTGCCTGGCTACCCTCGCGATCGGCTGCGGCGACGGCAACAACACGAAGCGCGCACACCCTCCCACCGAGGAACTGAAGCAGCGCGCTGTTCCTTTGGACTTCCACTACACTTCTGAGTCCGAAGGGTTCAGGCAAGGGTTACCAGGTAGACGTCTGGGTCTCCTCCGTCCCGGGTGACGCGGATATTTCCGAGAGCCAGGAACTGGTGATCTACGGGCGTCTGGAGACCTATCTCCGGGACGAGAAGGAGGTCGCACCGAGAGTGCTCGCGATGTAGATGACTCCTCGAGTCACGCTTGAGGCCTATGAGTCGGTCGGCAAAGCGGAGTGATCCGGTAGCCCTGCACCTTCCGGCCGGCGGCGACTCGCTGTGCTTCGCGGGAGACCCCTGTGCTCCCTTGATCACTAGGTGCCCCAGTGAGACCGGAACACTGCGGCCGCATTCCCCACAATGGGGGCGCCGTGCGCGAAGCAGGCCGTGTCGAACTCCTCTTCGCCCAGTCTGTGCAGGCTTTGCAGGCCTTCGTCCAAGTCTTCGTATATCGGCGACAAGCCCAGCTCGTCCACGTTGTTGGCCGCGTCACCCACGAAGAGGACGCCGCCGTCCCCGGGCCACAGGAAGGCCAGGTGGCCCAGGGCGTGCCCCGGAGTGACCAGGGCCCTGATGCCGCCCGCCACCGGTATGGTCTCCTCGGGTTGGACCTCCTGGTCCACCTCCACAGGAGTGCAGGTCTGCGGGCTTGCCAGGATGATGCGGGCGGCGAAGTCACGGTTCTTCTGCCCCGGCGCGAGCATCCAAGGACGGAATGTCCGCCCGGCGCGCACCATCGCCGCCTCGGCGGGGTGCATCCACAGCCGGGCTCCGGTGGCGGCTTTGACCTGGGCAAGGCCACACGAATGGTCGGGATGGCTGTGCGTGCCGAGTATGTCGCGGATCTCGTCTGTGCGTCGACCCAGGGTGCGAACGGTCTCCTCTATGGCAGCCATGCTGCCCTCAAAGCCAGCGTCGATCAGAGTCAGGCTCTCCGGAAGTGCGATCAAGAAGAGGTTGAGTGCGCCCGCGTCCACCGCGTACACATGCTCGGTCACCTGCCCGTTCACGCCGCGCGCCCTTCCTTTCGAGCCTAGACGGCCATCCCCGCGTCGTAGCCCATGCGCACCGCGTGCAGCACCCGGCGCGGCCTCACGCAATCGCCGATGGTCATGAACTCCGGCGCGGTGCCGGCAAGCGCGTCCACCACTTCTGTCCGAGGCCTGATAGCCCACGGCGATAACCACGGTGTCGCCGGAAATCACGGTCCAGGTCGCCATCGGCACCGGTGGCGACCACACCCTCACCGGTGATCTCGGTGCAGGTCAAGCCTGTCCGGATCTTCACCGCCTTCGCCAGCTCCAGCATCAGAGCTTGACGATGCATGAGGTTGGAGTCGGAGGCGACGTCGTCCAACATCTCCACTATGGTGACGTCTTTGCCTTGCTGCGCCAGATGAAGGCCGGCCTCGCAGCCCGCCAAGCCGCCACCGATGACCACCACCCGCGGGCCGATCTTGACCCCGCTCCAGTAGACGGCTTCGGCCGGAATCACCGACGCCAGGTCGATCCCCGGGATGTCGGGGACGATGGGATCGGCGCCCACGGAGACTATCAGCACATCGGGGCTCGCCACCTCGACCGACTCGGGCGTGACTTCCATGTTCAGGATCACCCCGATGGGCAGGGACACGATCTTGCGGATGAGGTACTTCCGAAACCGATCCAGGTCTTGCTTGAAGGCGACTCCCTCTGCGTACTTCAGCGCGCCTCCAAGCGAGTCGCTCATCTCGCAAAGCATGACGTCGTGGCCGCGCTCGGCGGCGGTGATGGCCGCCTGCATGCCGGCCGGACCGCCGCCTACGATGAGCACCTTCTTCGCCGCGGAGGGCGGAGCCGGGAGGCTCGTCTCGAGTTCGCGGCCGATGATCGGGTTGACCGCGCACTTGATGGTGGCCGTGGCGTACATGCCTCCCAGGCAGTCGAAGCAGCGCAGACAGGGGACGACGTCGTCGCCACGGCCGTGCTGCGCCTTCTTGGGCAGATAAGGATCGGCCAGCAGACCCCGGGCGATGGCCACCATGTCGGCCTGACCGTCGGCGATGATCTGCTCCAACTGAGCCGGGTCGGAAAGACCGCCTACCGTCACCACGGGGATGCTCACCGCCTTCTTGACCGCTTCGGCCAGGTAGACCATGCAACCGTGGGGCACGAACATGGAGGGATGCGTGACGGTCAGGGTGTCGGCCAAATAGTGAGAGCCCGCCGACACGTGGAGAAGGTCGACCTTGCTCTCCGCCATCTTGGCGAACGCCACCGCGTCTTCGATGGTGTAGCCGCCTTCGGACAGCTCCGACCCGCCCATGCGCAGCTCGATGGGGAAGTCTCCGCCCACGCGCTCCCTCACCCTGTCGATCACCAGCAAGGGGAAGCGGGCCCGGTTCTCGAGGCTTCCCCCGTACTTGTCGGTGCGCTTGTTGACAAGCGGGGACAGGAACTGCGCCAGCAGCCAGCCGTGGGCGGCGTGGATCATGCACATGTCGAAGCCGGCCAGCTTGACCGTGGCAGCCGCCTCGCCGTAGGCAGTGGCGATCTCCTCCAGCAGCGCCTCGGAAATCTCCTCTACTTCCACGCCCTCGACGCCGCCGTGGAAGAACTCCATGGAAGCGATGGCCCCATATTGGTGGATGGCATCCGCCGCCTCCACCAGCGAGGGCAGCACTCCTTTGTCATCAAGTGGGATCTGTCCCGAGTGCGGCTCGTTGGTGGGGTGTGGACAACGCCCGCGCCGATGGTCACCACCGCTGCTCCACCCTTGGCCTTGAGCCTGAAGAAGGCGATGTTCTCCCTGGTCAGGTAGCCATCGGGCGACAGCACCCCCACCGAGATGGGCGCGGCCTCGATGCGGTTCTTGAAGGTGAGAGGCCCGACCTTGAGCGGGGTGAAGAGATGTGGATACTTCCTTGAGATCATGCGGCTTCTCCCGTCGCCATCGAGGTCTCCCCACAGGATGATAACAAGACACGGCCTTGGCGACCGTGCTACAGGCTACGCGGGCCTGCCGACCTTCTGTGGTCCGCCCGGGATCCGGCCCTCCGTCAATCCTCGGTCGTCGCAATCAGTCTTACGGCAGGGCCCCCCGTGCCGACCTTCTTGCCGAGACGCGCGTCGGCCGTCCAGAGTTCGGCATTGAGTCTTTCCGCCAGAGCAAGGTAGAACGCGTCATACGTGGATGGGAGCTTGAACGCCGCCGCCAGGCGGAGCGCGGTCGAGGACAGCGACTCATGGGCCTCCAGCCGCAAGGGCAGCGCCAGCGCCGCCTCGAGCACCAGTTCGGTCGTCACCAGACTCAGGTGTCCAGCCTTGTGATAGCGGTAGAAGACATTGGCCAGTTCGTACATGACCAGGGTGGGGGCGCAGATGGCTCTATCTGTCTCGATCCAGCCGTCGAGGAGCTTCCAAGCCTCACTGTCTTCGGGCCCGACGAACAACCGGGCGACGAAACTCGCGTCAACGCAGACTGGTGAGTTGTTCATCGCGCTCGTCTCTTGCCTCTTGAAGCATCTGCTCGGGGGAAGGAATCGCTCTGCCCGACAACTCTTCTCGCACGCGCCCGCGCACGCCCGACACCGTATCGCGCCAGCCGGGGCCAGACTCCTTAGCCGTCAGGCGTTTGTACTCCGACAGTGCGATGACCACCACCTGAGGTACCCCGCCCCGCTCGACCACCACGGTCTCCCCTTGCTCTGTCACGCGCCGCAACAGGTCGCCGAAGTGCACCCGGGCGTCGGTGGCGTTCAACACGCTCTCCATGTCCCCCCGCCTTCCCATCGATTGACCCATCGATGGATAGTCTAGCCGACTGCGGGCGGCGCAGCAAGCGGGGCGCCTCTTGGGGCCTCCCGGGCTAGAACGCTAAGACTCACATCGGGCGGCTTCTCAGCACCCAGTCCCAGCAGCACCAGGATTTGCCCGCCCTAGGCGAACCCCAGATCGGCCGCGTTGTCGTGGTAGAGCCGGGCCTTCTCCTCCGCGGTCATGCCCAGACTTTCGAGGAAGGCGATGCTCTCGGTCATCTCCTCGTAGGGATAGTCGGTCCCCAGCAGGATCTTGCTCCATGCCCAGAGCGTCGCGGGTGCAGTTGAAGGCCCCTGGCGAAGTAGTTGCCGCTCGTGGTGACCAGCATATTGTCGCGCAGGTACTCGCTCGGCACCTTCTTCAACTCCGGTACCGCGTCCGGATCGGCGGCCTTGATGTGTGGGCGCACGAAGGGGTGGTCGATGCGCTGGTTCAGGAAGGGCAGACCTTCGCCGTAGTGTCCTAGGATGATCTTCAAGCCGGGGAACGCGTCGAAGGCGCCGCTGAGCACCAGCCGCATCATCGCCGTCGCCGTCTCCAGTCCGAAGCCGAAGGCCGCCCCCGCCAACGCGAGGCCGTAGGTGCGCAGCTCGCTGATCATGGGAGCCGTGGGATGCAGGTAGATGGGCACCTTCAGCTCTTCGCACTTGGCCAAGATGGGCCAGTAGCGCTTGTCGTCGATGAAGGAGTCGGCGAAGTTGGAGTGCGTCTTCCAGCCCTTCAGGCCCAGGTCTTTGACCGCCCGCTCCAGCTCTTTGCAGGCCGCCTCCGGGTCCTTGGGTGCGAGCGCGGCGAAACCCGTCAGGCGGTCGGGGTACTTCTGGATGGCTTCTGCCAAAGCGTCGTTGACCCGTCTCGCCAGGCCGGTGCCGGCCACCGGAGCAAGGTGATCCACGCCGGGCGCGGTGAGCGAGACGACAGCCAGATCGATGCCTCCCGCGTCCATCTCCTTGATGCGGCCCTCACCCAGATCGAGCAACCGGTCTAGCAGCTTGTCGCCAAACGGCTCGAACGCTTCGGGCCAATACCAGAGCCGGCGCTTGCCGGTGGCGGGGTCGTCGGCCATCCGGGGATAGGCGGCGGTGCTGTACATCGCGTCCACCCATTCCGGTGTGGCGAAGTGAGTCTCGAGATCGATGATCTTCACGGTCTGGCCTTTCGGATAGTGGGGTGCGGCTCTTGGCGCTTTCAGCCGCCGGCGATGGGTAGGAACACGAGCACATCGTCGCCCTCGGCGAGGAGGATCTGGGGCGCCTCCCGCGGGATGAGATCGCGGCCGTTCAGCACGATGCGCAGCGGCGCATACGCGCTCGCAGCCTGAGGATTGCCTGCATAGCGGGCGAAAGTATCACCCTTTTCAGCGGCCAGCCGGTCGAGCAGCCCGCCCACGGTGGTCCCATCGGGTACGGGGATCGTCGCCTCGGCCTGGCCGAGCAACTGCCTGGTCACGCCGACGCCCCGAACCTTGATATCCAACGCTAGACCCCCAGCCGGTCGGCCACGTAGCCCAGCCGCAACTCTTCCAGCTTCGCGCGCGTGGGCACGCCCTCGGGCGTCCAGCCCCGCGCTTCGTAGTACTCGTCCAGCATGGTGTCCAGATCGGCCTGGGAGATCAGCTCGCCCTTTGAGGCCCCGTCCTTGATGGGCTCGGTCTTGAGTCGCTCGGGCAGATCGTCGTCGGCCCTGGTGAAGCCGGCAAGAATGTTGAATGCCCTGGCCACGTTGTTGATGCGTTCGCCCACCTGGTGGACCTCTTCAGGCGTGAACTTCAGGCCCGTCAGCCCCTCCATGATGTCGGCCGTGTTGTCGAACATGAAGTCGGCCACGGCCATGTCCATCAGGAACACACACATGGTCGACGAGTCGGCGATGGCCGTGCGGGCGTCTTGGTTCCACTTGGTGAGCTTGCCCTTGCCCTCGATGGCCAAGCGGTCGACCGCATAGGGGATGGGGATGCCGAAGATCTCCTGAAAAGCGTAGCCCTTGTTGTGATCGGCGCCGGTGAAGGCGGTCGCCATGCTGAGGCCGTGGGCCTTGGCCCCCCGCACGTCGTAGCCGGGTAGTTCCAGGCCCTTGATGTGCATGGCGTACTTCTCGCTGCCCTTGCCGATCTTGTCCGCCGCCGCTTTGCTGCCATCGGCCAGGAGGTCGCCCAGCCCGGGCTGGCGCTCGCCCATCATCTGCAGAAGCTTGACCATGGACTGGTCGTTGCCGAAGCTGAGGTCCATGCCGCCGGTATCTTCCAGGGTGAGGATGCCCTTCTCGAACAGTTCCATGGCGAAGGCGATGGTGACTCCGGCCGAGATGGTGTCTACCCCCAGTTCGTCGGAGAGACGGTCGGCGGCGATGATGGCGTCGGGATTGTCGACCCCGGTCACCCCGCCGAAGGAGTAGAGAGTCTCGTACTCCGGCCCTTCGGCCAGGATGCCCGTGTAGGGCGGCTCCTTGGCCAGACGCATCTGGCTGCATCCCACCGGGCAGCCGGCGCAGGCGGTCTTGCCGGCGCTCAAGGCCTCGATGGCGAAGCCCCCGATCTTGTCGGCCGGGGTGAAAACGCCCGTCCCCATCCAGTTGACCGCCGGGTATATGCCCAGCGCCTGGGTGAGATCCAGCGTGGTGGAGGTGCCGTAGCGGGAGAACTCGGGATAGAGGATGGGGCTCTTCTGCATGCCCTCGCGCATCCGCTTGCGCGCGATGTCGTACTTCTCTTTGTCGGCGATCTTCACCTGCAGATCACCGCGCAGGGCTATGGCTTTGAGATTCTTGGACCCCATGACCGCGCCCAGGCCCTTGCGGCCCGCCACCCGGCGTTCGTTGACGATGGCAGCCATGTTGGAGAGCTTCTCTCCAGCGGGTCCGATGCAGCTCACGCGCACGTTCTGGTCGTGCAGCTCGTCCTTGATAGCCTGTTGGGTGTCGGTGCTCCACATGCCCCAGATCTTCTCGGCCGAACGGAACTTGACCTCGCCGTTCTTTATCTAGAGATAGGTGGGCTCCGCCGCCTTGCCCTCGATGATGATGACGTCGTAGCCGGCGCGCTTCATCTCCACCGGGAAGTGACCGCCGGTGGTGGCCACGCCCATGGCGCCTGTGGCCGGAGACTTCGCGTTGATAGCCATCCGGCTGGCGCAGGGGATGGTGGTGCCGGTTATGGGGCCCGGCGCATAGATCAACTTGTTCTCCGGGCCGAGGGGGTCGCAGTCGGGCGGGACCTCGTCATAGAGATACTTGACGGTGATGCCCGACCCACCGATGAAATCCTGAGCTACGTCCACTGGGAGGGGCTCTTCTTCGTAGGTCTTGTCGGTGAGGTTGACCCTCAGGACCTTGCCGGTGTAGCCGCCGCTGTACATGTCATACCTTTCCTCGAGTCTCCCGCAAGTCGGGAGGCTTGTTCCCCAGTTGCTCCACCAGGTCGGCCACAGCTTCCCAATCCTTCGTCAGGTCGACCCGGCCAGCATACGCGGCGCGGACGGCCATGAACATGGCAAGCAGGTTGCGCATGATATCGGCCTTCGTGTACTTGTCGTCCCAGGACGCCCGCATCTCCATGCTCTCAAGCACGCCGATGAACCCGAACGACACCAACTCGTCGTCGAAGAGCCCGGGGTTCGCCCCAGCCTTCCGTTCCTCGCCAAGTTCCTCCGCCGCTCCGCGGAGCATCTTCTCATAGACTCCCCGCACCAAGGGACGGAGTTCACTCTCCGGGTGGAACGCCTCCACCCGGGCCATGGCCTGCAGATCAGGGCTGAAGGCCTGGATGCCGTACCCCCCGTAGATCCGCCAGGCCAGTCGGGCAGCGGAGTCGGGAGTCTGTTGGACTGGGCCCCAGACCTGGGCGTCCATGAAGCCGAAATACACTTCCCAACAGGCGATGAACAGGTGCTTCTTGCTGGGGAAATGGCTATAGAGCAGTTGGGCGGTCACGCCCACGTCTTTGCAGATGTCGCCGACTCGGGTCTTTTCGTATCCGCGCTCCGCGAAACGGCGGGCCGCGGCCTGGAGGATGGCGGTGTGAGTAGCTTCGCTTTGTCTAGCCACCAGGTCGACGTTGTTCTCGGACGCTTCCTCGATGCGCCCGGCGAGCTTCGCCCGGATATACTTGAGACTCAGCCCGGTGGCTTTCAGCCGCTTGATCTCGCGGAGCAGGTCCACGTGGGACTGCTCGTAGACCGCCCGGGTGGCGCTCGCTTTCTGTGCGGGAGGTAGCAATCCATCGCTTATGTAGTAGTAGATCGTACTGCGACCCACTCCGGTCTCGCGCTCAAGCTCGGATATGCTAAGCGGCCTCATCGCTCCCCCCTCTCCTGTTCGCGCGCCCGATCCACCCATGCGCTACATCCCCGGCCCGAGCTCCGCATATATCTCGGGTAGAAAAGAGGCCAGGTTGGAGTATTCCATGACATTGTGATACGCCAGGCCCATGGGCGCCTCGATCGGCAAGCGGACCCATGCCGGCAGCACGCACATGCTGCGGCCTTTGTTGATGCGGTATCCCATCCAGAAACGAGTGCGGAATTCGACTCCGCCATCGATTTCGCGGCAGAAGTGCAGCATGATGGCCGGAGCTTTCATAGGCGGGCCTGCGGCGCTTCGGAGACCCGAAGCCGCCGAAGACCGCCGGCCACGTTGGCTGCGTGGAAACGGCTCATGTCGAAACCCATGGTCCGGGATCCAAGAAGCTGATGACGATATCTTCTAGCCGTTGCCGACGTCTTCGCGACAAAGTGGTCGATGTTCTGCGATTTCTCTCCAGCGGGTATGCTGGGGTCGTGCAGTTTGGCCCGGCCCTGGTCGCTCACGGCGATGGTAGCGTGGCCGGGCGGGAACCAGATGGCTGTAGCGCAGTCCGGGTCCGGCGGCATGCCAGGCGAACCACCATCTCATCATGTCCACGGTGCAGCCGGGAAACACGTTGTTGACGGCCACATAGCCGGCACCGTTCGCGAGGACGCAGTAGCCGGTCTCGACTTCATGATAGCCGGGGTCAAGAGATCATTGATGCGTCCGTAGGGGAGCGCCTTGGCCGGGTCCATGGGACCCTGGTCGAGGATCCCGATGAGGCGCGGGTTCGGCCGGGCGAGTTGCCGATAGTAGTACTTGGAGTAGGGCAGAGCCTCCTCGTCGGGACGAAGCGGCGTCAGTGCAGGCTTGTCATCTTGATATGCGACATGGTCTTATTCCTCCATCGGATCTGCGGTCGCGGGTCACGGCTTGTACGGGTACTTTCCAGCGGCACCCGCTGTCTTGTCGACCGAGACTTTGCCGTCCTTGTTCTCGACGATGATCCACTCAGCCCGTCCTTGCCGGGCTCGGGGTAGTCTTCGCGCAGGAACCAGCCCAGCGACTCCTTGCTCTCCAGTGACGCTTTGAAGAACATCTCAGAGCAGAGGAGCATGGCGGCGCACTCGTTTGCCCCGAACACCTCGTGCGGGTCGTCAGCCTTGAGCTGGGGAAGGAGCGGTTCTTGAGTGCCTCGACCGGGTCAGCGCCTTCTTGATGCGGTCTTCGCGCCGGTAGAGGCTGTTGCCCAGGGGCTGCATGACCTTCTGGATCTCAGCCACCATCTCCATGGGCTTCAGGGAGCCTTTGCTCTTGAGCGGCGCCGTGAAGCGGGCGTCGACCGCGGCGATCTGTTCCTCTGCGAGGGCCGGGGCTGAGCGGCGGCAGCGTATTCGCCGCCGATGGGCCGGCGACCCGGCCGGAGAAGGTGGCGAAGCCGATGCCCGAGCCGCGGTGACGCCCCGGTTGGGCGGTAGCGCCCCAGGCGCGCGAGCCATGGACGCAGAGGTCGCCTGCCGCGAAGAGGCCGGGGATGGTGGCCGCCATGTTCTCGTCGACCCAAAGGCCGCCGAATTCCCCCACCAGCCCGGGGACGATTCATCGTTGTCTCTGAGAATAGGCGTTGAAGAACAGATAGGTCCAGAAGCGATCGGCGTACGGCCGGTTGTAGTAGGCGTCGGAGGCCAGCATGGACGTAAG
The DNA here is from genome assembly GCA_963784835.1 of uncultured Actinomycetes bacterium. GTDB lineage: Bacteria > Actinomycetota > Thermoleophilia > RBG-16-64-13 > RBG-16-64-13 > RBG-16-64-13. The sequence goes on from CAWASM010000001.1 coordinate 335,661, forward strand.
AAACGGCATGAGCGGGTTTCATCTTCGCCTGTAGTGCAGGGGCCGTTGCCCGCGAGCGTCTTCTTTGTACCATTCGGCCAGGCTCTCGGCATTGATGTCGGGGTGTACCTCTTTGATGGTCTTGATGCCGACATTCTCGCCCTTGTCGTTGTAGAGCGCATACTCAACACCCATGTCCGACTCGAAGTGATCAAGCGAGGTCCAGTTGTAGAACGAGCCGTACTCGCAGTTGGCGAACTTGGCCCCGGCCCGGAAGGCAGCCGCGACCCCTTCGCCCCGGGCGGCCCCCCACATGGGCATGACCCGCCAGCTCTGGTTTCCGCAGGCCAGTACCACCGCTTTGGCGCCATACACCTGCTGGGCGCCGGAGTCGATGTCATATCCGACGATACCCGCGATCCGGCCCGCATCGGTCAAGCAGATCGACCATTCCCACCCGATCGACGAACTTCACACCCAGCTTGCGGGCGTACTTGCGCACCTCCCGGATATAGTCCAGGTCGATGGCCACCAGCGTCCACGGATAGGGGACGTTCTGATCGAAGATGGGCTTGCCGTCTTCCCTTGCGACCAACCACCTTGGACGCCCACTTGAGAGTGCGGTACTTGCCGTTGCTCGTCCTTGTCGATCTTTCCGCCCGACCATTTGTCGATGGCGTCGGCGTTGCCGTTGAGCATGCTTGCGTATTTGAGAAGCGTGGCCTGGTTGTTGAGATAGAGACCGATGTGCTTCAGGTAGAACTGCGCGAACTCCTCCGGCGTGAGTCTCCCAGGATGAGCATGATGCCTGCCCCCCGGTTGGCCTTGCCCGAGTAGCCGCTGGTGTACTTCTCCACTACGGTCACATCCAGGGCCGGATTCTGCTTCCTTGGCCGTGATGGCCGCCGACAGACCGGAGATGCTGCCTCCGACGACGAGGACGTCCGTGGTCAAGCGTTCGTTCATGATAGTCATCCCCCCGTCAGACCAGGTTCTCGCGCGGGAACAGGTACGACTCGTACTTGGGATGCACCTTGATCGCGCGCTCGGGACAATTGATCTCGCAGTACATGCATTGCACGCATTCCTCGGGGTAGGCGATGATGGGTTTCTTGGCGTAGGCGTCCCACTTTATGACGTCGACGAAGCAAGCCTTAAAGCAGGTCTTGCACCCGTTGCACAACTCCTTGTTCACAATGATCGTGTTCATTCAGTACGCTCCCTGTTGCTTGGCGAAATTGACCATTCTTTATAGAGACGTTCGCTCTGCGCGATCGCATGTTCCTACTCATCTCGTCGTGACATAGCCCCGCCACTGCTGCAGGTGATCGGACTCGGGACGATCGAGGATGAAGACCCCCACGAAGTCCTTGAAGGGCTCGAAGAAGGGAGGCTTGTCCCACTCAGCCCAGGCCGGCTTGCTGTACTGCTGGGCTTTCTCAACGAAGGCCTTGCGCCAGCCTTCGGAGTCGTCGAACCAGATCTCACCTATCCGCTGGAAGGGGTTGATGCGCGGGTCGTCCAACTGGCGGCTGGAGATGAAGCGGTTGACCTCGGGCTGAGCCACGACCTCGGGCGCGAACACTTCCCTGAACCAGGCGTCTCCCTCGTCGATGGAGATCGCATCCGGGTACTTCAGCAAGAAGAGCCAGCGGAAGTTGGGTCCGGCGTCGGTGAGACGCCCGGCGCCCTTGAAGTCGTCCTCCCAGAATACCGGCGCAAACGAGAAGACCACAGGGCGGTAGCCATCCCGGCTCCCCTGCCAGCCAGACTGGCGCAGGACCTTGCTGGGCGGCTGGCAGGTCATCTCCATGAAATCCTCGGGGTACTCCTCACCGAAGGCCAGGCCGGCAGGCATCCCCGTGCCTTTGCTCTGGAAGATGTTGAAGAGCCAGTAGTGCTCGGTCATCATCCCGTTGTAGGTGCCGAAGTCCAGCGCCCCCTCGGGCAGCGGCAGGGCGTGGTATGTGCAGTACTTGGTGCAATAGGGCATGAACTGCGAGATGCTCTCCGGCACGTGCTGCTTGTAAAGCCAGCGCCAGATCTTGGGCCGGTCGTTGTCGGAGCGGAAGTTCTGGAGAATTAAGCTCCGCATCGGCTTGAACTCGGGGAAGTAGGCCACGATAGTCCCTCTCCTACTCGTCACCCTCGGCCCCGGCCTGCGCGCGCGGTGGCTTGGTGGGCTTGAGGTAGTCCTTGTACTTGGCCAGCTTGGCCGGCAGCTCATCCATGTTGGCCGGCGGTTTCAACGATCGGTTGGCCAACTCTTCCAGGTGCATGAACTTCCCCGAGAGCAGCAGGTGGGAGTGCGGCCGGTCCTCGTCGGTGACCGTGAACCTCACTTGACCGCCGTCGGTGCTCAGCGTGCCCCGCACTCCGCAGATGCCACAGACTGTCGGATAGGGGTCGGTGGCGTGCGGAACTCGAAGAGCTTGGAGTGGCAGATGGGGCACAGTCCCGGGTCGCCGATGTAGTGGGCCTGGTCCAAGGGCTTCTTCAGGCTCTCGGCCACATGCTGCCCGGAACGGTGGGCCCGCTCCAACATATCGTCACGAAGGGCGACGACCTTGGGCAGACCGATCCAGTTGACCAGAAACTTGTCCACGACCTCGATCTGCATGGAAAGCGTGAACAGATGCATCAGCGGTAGAGCGTAGGTGTCCCACTCGCTGCCGCCCACGGCGATAAGAGAGGCCGCCCGCGGCTTGAAGGCCCGCTCGTCTGGGCCCTCGCCCGCTGTGATGCCCCGCTCCGCCCGCATCTTCTTAGCCGCCATGCGGAAGGCCTGGTCGTGCGACGGGCCCATGCGGTCGTTGAGGGTCTTGAGCAGCCCGGGCGGAGACTTCTCATAGACAGGCGCACCCAGAATGAGACCGTCGCAATCCATGATCTTGTCATCGATGAAGGGGAAGTCGTCGTTCTTGAGGACGCACCGCCCGGGCCCGCATCGTTCGAAGAGGTCTTCCACGCACGAGTTGCAGCCGGTGCAGGGCTTGATGTGAAGGTCTTGGAGCCGGATGAGTTCGACCTCGGCCCCCGCCTCTTCGGCTCCCATGAGGGCTTCTTTGACCATGATCTCCGTGTTGCTCCCGCGTCTTCCGCAGGATAGGCCGAGAACCTTCACTCTTCTGCTCCTTGCTGTTGCACAGTCCGCTACTTCGCGACCGATCAGCCCCGCCGGCCCCTAGCGGCGTGCGGCGGCGATCATGGCCGCGACGTTCTCTGGTTTGGCCGTCATGGGTACCTCGCAGCCGGAGCCCAGGATGAAACCCCCCTCGTGCCCCATGAAATCGATCAACTCCCGGCAGTAGGTATCCACCTGCTCCTTCTCGCCGAGAGAGAGCAGCGCATGGTGGACATCCCCTTTGATGCACAAGTGATCGCCCAGGACCTCCCTGGCCTTGCGGATGTCGCTGGCCCCGTCGAGTTCTACAACGCAACTGGCCCGAGGCAACTCTCGGAAGCGGGGCAACATCAGGTCCCAGTTGCCGTCGCAGTGGAGCACCGACACGAGGCCGGCCGCGTGGTAGCCCTCGACCATCCGCTTGATCGACGGAAACGAGATCGCGTCGAAGAGCTTGGGCGAGAGGAAGCTCGCGCTGGAGCGCATGGCGAAAATGGCCACCCGATTGCCTTTGGCCCTTCTTGCGTTCGCGATGCCCAGCTTGATCATGGCCTCTGTTCCCACATCGACGGCCTGCTTGACCTTGTCAGGACTGTCGAAAAGATCACGATAGAAGGGACGCAGCGAGCGGCTGAGCGAGAAGATGTCGAAGGGCGGAGCGATGCCCGTATGGAACATCACCGGCAGGCCTTGCTTCCGCCAGTGCTTGATGTTCTTGCCGGTGTTCATGCCCGCCTTGATGAAGCCCCACAGCACTTTGAAGTTGCCAAGCCGGCCGTGCCAGGGGGGCGACTGAATGTTCTTCATGAACTCGGTATTCCAGGCGCTCCAGCCTTTCTGCAGGATCACGTCGTAGTCGGAGAACTGCATGATCTCCTCCTCGACGAACTGGAAGGGCTCATCCGGGCCCAGCTCCCGGCCGGGAAGCTTGACCTTCATCGACTCGGTGTAGGCGGTATCGAAGGGGTTCATCGGGAAGACCACATCGGGCTTCCCCACGCGCTCAAAGGTCCGATCGCAGGCCGCCAGCCAGGCCTTGTTGCTGCTGAAGAGTTCCGCCTGGCTGATGCCCGCACAACGCGCGGCAAAGGTGACGATGTGTGGGTAGACCGGGATCTCCGGGGTGGGCTTGAGAGCTATTGCCCGATCAAGTCTCTCGAAGGAGTCCACCTACTTCACCCCAACCGATTCTTTGACGTAGGCCACAGCAGCCATGGCGTCTGGCGCTCCGTATAGAGCTGTTCGGGAGTCCGAAGCATTCGTCTCTCCAGTCACGTGCTCCGCCTGACCGGGCGGAGCTGTCTGTTTGTCGACCGGGACCGGCAGCGCTGCCGCCGGTCCCGGTCGACGGCGTTCTGCCTAGTTTATGGTGCCCACCAACTCGAACTGGGCGTTATGCACGTGCCACTCCACCATGTTCCCGTGGATACCCATGGAGGTTGCGTCGGGGGTGAAGGTCATCAGACCCTCGAGCGTCGGGATGTCTTTAAGGTTGATCAGAGCTTGCTGGACTTTGGCCTTGTCCAGTTCGCCCGCCTGCCTCATGGCCGCAACAAGAACGGTCACCATGTCGGCACCGTCGGCTGCGAAGAAGTCGGCAGCTTCGCCGTACTTCGCCTGGTAGCGCTGCGCGAAGTCGATCTGCAGGGACTTGATCGGCCAGCTATCGGGCAGTGCCTGCGGGTTGACGTTGCCGCCGGAGTCCATGACGTAGGCACCCTCGACCGCCTCGGGACCCAGGGCGAAGATGGCCGGGTGAGCGCACGCGGTGCCCGCCAGGATAGGCGTCGTCACACCGAGGCCACGCAGGCCCTTGTAAATCGGGGGGAATCCCAGCGGGTTCACATACAGGATGATCGCGTCCGGCTTCAGACTGTTCATCTGCTCCATGATCTTGTTCAAGATGGGCTGAAAGTCCTGCTGATCGAGCCCAAAGGTGTCTGGCATCAAAGTGAAGGTGTAGCCCCCGGCGGAGGCGTCCTTCGCTACGACGGCGAGAGTCTCCTGGTCGATGGAGAGCACGTCGGCCAGACCCAGGATGTTCTTCCATCCGTTGTCCTTGATGACCTTCTCAACGGCGGCGGCTTGTACCGGCGGCGCGGCCGCAGTCATGACGCTCCATTGGTACTGCGTGCCGGCGAGCTGGTCCAACGTAGCGGGTCCGTCGCCCACCATGGGGGTCTGCGTCTGCTCGGCGATCTGCCGGGCGGGCTCTTGCATGAACTGCGCGAACGGCCCGAGGGTCGCGAATACCTTGTCTTCTTGGATCATCTTGTTGATGTTCGCGATCGCTGTCGGCACATCGGACTTGTCGTCGTACTCGACGAGCTCGAGCGGGCGGCCGTTGATGCCACCGTTGGCGTTGACATACTCGATCTCGAGCTTGACTCCCTTGTCGACCGAGGCACCCGGGGCGGCGCTGAACCCGGTGAGACTGTTGGAGAGACCGATCTTGATCGGTTCTCCGGTAGCGGGGCCGGCCACCGTGGTGTCGGTGCTCGGTACAGCCGTGGTATCGGTGCTCGGAGCGGCCGTGGTGTCGGTGCTCGGAGCAGCCGTGGTGGTGGTCTCCGTGCCACCACAAGCGATCGCCGTGACGGCGACCACGAGCAGCAGGACTAGGAGCCCGACGAACAGATAGTGCTTCTTCTTCATTGTTGCCTCCCTCTTCTGTTTTCCTGAATCGTTTGCCTGTCCGGTAACCTGAATGCGCGCGGCCGCCCGGGAGCGGTCAGTTCCTGGGCTTGCCCAGATAGCTTGCTCGCACGCGTTCATCCGACTTGAGTGCGTCCGCCAGACCGGAGACGACCACCTGTCCCGTCTGTAGCACGACGCCGCGATGGGCCAGCGAGAGCGCCATCTCCGCGCTCTGCTCCACCATCAGCATGGTGAGGCCCTCCTTGTTGAGCTTGGCCAGGGCCTCGAAGATGCGCTCGACGATCAGCGGAGCAAGACCCATGGAGGGTTCGTCCAGCAGAAGCAATTGGGGCTTCCCCATCAGCGCCCGGCCGATTGCCAGCATCTGTTGTTCCCCACCGGAGAGGGTGCCCGCCAACTGCTTCCTCCTCTCCCCGAGGATCGGAAAGAGTTCATACACGTAGTCGATATCATCGTCGAGGGTACCCCGCCAGTCTTTTCGCCCGGAGCCACCCACTATCAAGTTATCCCTCACCGAAAGCCCCTGGAACAAGCGCCGCCCTTCCGGCACTTGGCACAACCCCCTGGCAGCGATCTTCTCCGGAGCCAGGTGCGTGATTTCCTTGCCGTGATACGTCACCGAGCCGGCCTTGGGCCGCAGAAGCCCGGAGATGGTGTGAAGGAGCGTGCTCTTGCCGGCGCCGTTTGCCCCCAGGATGGCCACCACTTCGCCCTTGGGCACGGTCAGAGAGACTCCGTGCAAGGCTTCGATAGAGCCATAAGCCACCACAAGGTCGTTCACTGCCAGCAGTTCCTGGGGCTCGGGACAGCTGACGTCGGCGAGCTCTCGAGTCTGGCAGAGATCGCGGCGCCCCTCCACCAGCTTGACCCCCAGATATGCCTCGACGACCGCCGGGTCCTCCTGCACAGCCTCCGGCTGTCCCTGGGCGATCAGCCGCCCGTAGTCAAGCACGTAGACCTGCTCGGAGATGCCCATCACGAGGTCGATGTCGTGTTCGACCAGCAGCACGGTGATACCGGAGTCTCTGATGTCCCTGATCCGCTGGACCAAGTGCGTGCGCTCGGAGGCGTTCATACCGGCGGCGGGCTCGTCCAGAAGGAGCAAACATGGCTCGGAGGCGAGAGCACGGGCGATCTCCACCAGGCGTTGCAGGCCATAGGGCAGACTGGCGGCGGGCAGAAGGGCCTTTTCCGCCAGTCCCACGGCTCCCAGCGCCCGCATGGCTCGCTCGCGGGAAGCTTTCTCCTCCCGGCGCTGGTGAGGCAGACCTAGACCAGCCGCCCAGAGCCCCGACCGCTCGTGCTGATGGCAGCCGACAAGCACGTTCTCAAGCACCGTCATGTTCACGTAGATGCGCAGGTTCTGGAAGGTGCGGGCCATGCCCAGGCGAGCGGTGTTGGGAGTCGAGGTCTTGGTGACGTCACGGCCGGCGAACTCGACCGAGCCGGCGGTGAGCTTCTGCAGACGGCTGATGGCGTTGAAGAGCGTGGTCTTACCCGCGCCGTTGGGACCGATGAGAGCGACGATCTGGCCTTCGCGGACCTCAAGAGACACCTGGTCTACAGCCTTGAGGCCTCCGAAGTGCACCGACAGGTCCTTGACTGCCAGCAGTGTGCCTCCCGAGGCCTCGGTGGACCCGGGCGCGGACGACGTGGCAGCCGAGGCCGCGGCCCGTCCGCCCAGCATCGTCGCGACCCCGGCCCCTTCGTCCAGTGAAAACGACAGAGGCATCCCCGCCGAGGTGGTGCACTGCCCGGCCGGCTGGTCTTCTTCGGCCGCCGCCAAGCATTCGGCCGGCTCTTGCAGCTTCTCCCTTGCGAACAGCGCTTTGATCCGAGCCCGTTGTTCCGGTCGCAGCGCAAGCCCGGCGGGAAGGAAGATGAGCAGCAGGATCATGATGACCGAGTAGACGACCCCACTGTACTGCTGCACACCCGGGAGGTAGATCACTCTGGTCATGACGACGGCCCCCACCAAGCCGCCCCAGACAGACCCGCCGCCCAGCAGCATCATGACGATGGGCAGGATGGCCGCCGTGAAGGTGAACGAGCTGGGCGTGATTGCCATGGTGACGAAGGCGTAGAGCCCACCGGCCAATCCACAGATGATGGCACTGGTCACAAAGGCCAGGAGTTTCCAATTGGCAGTGCGCACCCCCAGACTCCTGGACGCGATCTCACTGGTGGCGATAGCCCGCAACGCTCGACCCGCCCGGTACTTGAGGGCTCGGTCGATGAACAGGATGACGACCACCGCCACCGCCCAGATCAGATAGTACTGGCGGAGGTTGGTGTTGAAGTCGAACCCGAAGACCTTCAGCGTGGGAATGGGCGCCAACCCCGTGGTCGACCCGGTGATTGTCCTCAGCTGGGTCACGAGCACCAGGAAGATCTGCCCCAGTCCTATCGTGGCCAGAGCCAGGTAGAAGTACCGGAGCTTGAGGACCGGCCGGCCCACGACAAGGGCGACCACCCCCGCCACCAGGGCCCCGACGACTAGGGCGGCCAACGTGGGAAAACCGGCCTTCATGCTGAGCAGGGCGGCGGTATACGCACCCATGCCATAGAAGGCTGAGTGGCCAAAGGACAGTTGCCCGGCCTGGCCCAGGATGATGACCACGGCGACAGTGATGATCGTGTAGAGACCAGCAGTGGTCATGATCCGCATCTGGTAGCCGCTCTGGTAGACGAGTGGCCAGACCAAGAGGATGACCACGACCAGCGCCTTGAGCAGGAAGCTCCAGGTCTTCAGAAACGCGAAACGGTCAGGGGCAGAGGCGGACACCGCCGGCCGCTGGATCGCCGGCCGCTCCATCACACCTCCCCCTCGTTCGAACGGACACCGAGGAGTCCGCTGGGCCTGAAATAGAGCACCAGTATGAGGATGGCGAAAGCGACGGCGTCTTGGTAACCGGCGGGAAGGAAGCCGGTGACCAAAGACTGGATGATGCCTAGTGCGAGACCCCCTACCACAGCGCCGGTGCTCGATCCCCAGCCGCCGAGAATGGCCGCGACGAAGCCGCTCAGCGCGTAGATGCCTCCCGAAAGATAGTTTGTCGAGTTGAGGGGGGTGATGGCGATGCCGCCGAGGGCACCGATGGCCGCCGAGATGGCGAAGGCCAACAAGATCATCCTGCCGGTCTTCACCCCGGAAAGGCTGGCCGCGCCCGGATCGTTGGCGGTGGCAGTCATCTGCTTGCCGATACGCGTGCGGTTCGTCAGGACGTAGAGGCCGATGAGCACCACTACCATGAGGCCTATGACCCAAAGACTCTGAGGAAAGACGGCCACCCGGCCAACAAAGAGAGCCTTGTCACCAGTGAACGCGGGGACGCTCTTGCCGTAGCCGCCCCATCTGAGCAACGCGAGGCTCTCGAAGAGGATGCTGAGAGCCAAGGTGGCCAGAATGATGGATACGAGCGAGATCTTGATGAGCGGCCTGAGCACCAGGAGATAAATGATCAGGCCGACTATCACCACGCCGATGATGGAGAGGACAGCCGACAGCCAGTATGGAAGCCCGATCTCCGAAAGGAACGAATAGGCGAAGAAGGCCCCGAGCATAACGAACGCGCCCTGGGCCATGTTCACAATGCGTGACGTGCGGTAGATGGTGACGTATCCAAGAGCGATCAGGGAGTACATGCTCCCCATCGTGACGCCGGTCACCAGCAGCTGGATCCACTTTTCCACGCACACCTCGCGCAAAGAAGGCGACGCCACCGCCTGGCCGTTTGTCCGCCAAGCCAGCCCGTCATGCTAGAGGCTGTGCACTCTCTTGTCAAGTATTTCCATTAGCGTTATGCATTGTCATGTGAAATTGCTTTCTAGCAATGCCCGCCCCTCCGGGCTCATTGCGGTGTATCTTGGCGGGCAGCGTCGTCGGACGGCGTGCAAGGATTGCACCCGAGCCCCCGATCCGGCGACACTGAGGCATCGCGAGCCGCACTGCCAGACCTATGGAGGCCAGATGATCGTCGTTACGGGAGCCACCGGCCATGTGGGCAACGCGCTGCTGCGCGCGCTAACGGAACGCCGGGCACGCAGCGCTGAGAACAGCTTCGGCGGCCCTTTGCGGGCGGTCGTGAGACGGCAGAGCGACACTTCGAGCCTGAACGGCTTGGACGTCGAACTGGTGGAAGCCGACATGGGCGATGTTGCGTCCTTAGCCGAGGCCTTCCGGGGTGCAGACGCCGTCTTCCACGTCGCCGGGCTCATCAGCATCGGGGGCGAGAGACTCGAGCGCCTCCGCGCCACCAACGTGCAGGGCACGCGGAACGTGATCGAGGCCTGCCGGCTCGCCGGCGTCCGCCGGCTGGTCTACACCAGTTCGGTGCATGCCTTCGTCGAGCCGCCCCACGGGACTCCCACCGACGAGAGCACCCCCATCGACCCGGCGCGGGCACACGGGGCCTACGGCAAGACCAAAGCGGCGGCAACGCGATCAGTGTTCGATGCTGCCCAGGCAGGCCTCGACGCCGTTGTGGTCTTTCCCTCGGGAATCATCGGGCCGTATGACTTCCGACCGTCGCACACGGGGCAGTTCATCCTTAGTGTCCTCCGGCGCAGACTGGGAGCCTATGTGGATGGCGGCTACAACTTCGTGGATGTCAGGGACGTGGCGGCCGGCCTTATTGGCGCTCTTGAACGCGGTCGCTCGGGGGAAGGCTACATCCTGGCCGGGCACGAGGTGTCGGTGATAGAGCTACTCCGCACCATCGAGGAGCTATCTGGTGTTCCGGCTCCCCGGCTGCGGCTCCACTTTGGCTTCGTACGCGCGGTCAGCTTCCTCACCCCTGTCTACTACAGGATCACGAGGCAGAAGCGCGTATTCACCACCTATTCGCTCGACGTCATCACCTCGAACTGCTGCATGGATAGCAGCAAGGCCGCCCAGGAACTCGGCTTCTTTGCCCGGCCCCTGCGCGAAACCCTGGACGACACCATCAAGTGGTTCAAACAGCAACAGATGCTGTAGGCGGCCGCAGGGGTCTGGACCAGGCCCTTTCTGCTAAAGCATCGCGGCCGGAATGACGACTAGTCAAGCAGTAACTCGAGCCCCAAGGGCCACGGGTGTTGACGCCTATCCGAAGGGGCATGCCAGGTTGAACTTGTCACGGCGCTACTCACGACTCTCCCTCCGCTGGAGGATCCTCGCCCCCTTCCTCGCGGTCTCCCTGTTGGTGTCGTTCGCCGGCGTGTGGGTACTCGGGCGTTCGCTGCAGAACCAATTGTACGACCAGGCCGACCGAGAAGTGCAGCAGGAGACCGCGTTCGTCGCTTCCTACCTCGAACGCGAGGAGACGTTCATCGTCTCGCAGCTGACCCTCGCGGTCGAAGAGGGCAGGATGCTGATGGGTACCGAAACAAACCTCGCCCAGGCTATGTCTGGACTGGACATGGCGAGCATCATGCGGATGCTCGGATTCGGCGGCAACAGTCTGGTCAAGATCGACCTCGTCAAGATCGTCGGCCCCGATGGAAAGACGGTGCTGGAGCTGCACCGCGATCTGCTGACGGGACGTCGGCTCGATGACGAAGCGTTGATCGCCAGAGGCCTCGACGGTAGCGGCGGCGGAGACATCATCACCACGACCGATGGGAAGAGCGCATACCTCGTGGGCGCCGCGGCGCTCGAGGGCGACGCGACAGTCGAGGGCACGACTTCTGGTGGCCTTCTCATTCTGGGCAGCAAGATCGATCGGGACGTGTTGTTGGGGACGGGCTTGACGGGACGCACGCTGTTTGCCTTCACCGACAGGGGCATCGCCGCCTGCAGCGACAGCGGATACAGCAACGCCGGCTGGACGCAGGCATTTGCCGCGGCAGACAGCGGCCGCCCCTCGGTAGAAGGTAAACAATATGTGATGGCGAGCACTCCGGTGGTCGTCAACGGAACACCCAGCTCGGTGAGAGTGGCCGCTGTCATGCCTCTGGACGCGCTGGCCGCCGAGGCCGCCGGCGACTGGACCCGCACCTGGCTGATCTTCGCGGCGGGAGCGGCAGTGCTGTTTCTGGCTGGGCTCATCGTCGCCCGCCGACTCGTGCACCCTGTGCGACAGCTGATCGCCGCCACATCTCAACTGAAGCAAGGCGATTTCGACGCGCGCATCGAGCTGAGACGTGAGGACGAGATCGGCGAGTTGGCCCAGGCTTTCAACACGATGGGTCAGGAGCTCAAGACACGAGACGCTCACCTGGCCGAGACCTTCAACGAGGTGAAGCGGCTTAGCGAGACCGACCCCCTCACCGGTCTGCTCAACCACCGCACGATAACCGAGCAGATGGGCCGAGAGCTGGCCAGAGCGCAACGCTACGGCGGACGATTCGGCCTGATGATCATCGACCTGGACGACTTCAAACTCTTAAACGACACCTACGGCCACCCCGTGGGCGACGAGGTCCTTCGGCGGATCTCGCGTCTACTCGTAGAGCAGACCCGAGAGGTGGATTTCATCGGCCGGTGTGGCGGAGACGAGTTCATGCTGGTGCTGCCGGAGTGCGGGCCGGTGGAGCTCGCAGGAGCAGCCGTGAAGCTCCAGTCGGTTCTGGCCATGACTGGGTTCGAGGCCCCCGATGGCCGCCTTGTCCCCATCAAGATGAGCCTCGGCGTGGCCTCCTACCCGGACGACGGCCAGGACGCGAACACGCTCATCGCTCTGGCCGACGCCAACCTCTACCTGTCAAAGAGCCTGGGCGGAGGCACGATCACCGGCGCTCACATCGACAACGTGTCGGCCGAGGATACGACCGTGTTCGGGATGTTGGGCTCGCTGGTCACTATCGTAGACAACAAGGATCGCTACACGCGTCACCACTCGGAAGAGGTCACTGCTATCGCGATGTCCATAGGCGAGGCCCTGAACCTCTCCGACGAAAGTCAACGGGTGCTGCGCGTCGCCGGATTGTTGCACGACGTCGGCAAGATCGGCGTGCCCGATCGCATTCTGCGCAAGCCGGGTCGCCTCACCGGCGAAGAGTACGAGACCATCAAACAGCACTCCCTCCTGGGCGACGCCATCATCGCCGCCATACCCGACCTCGCCGAGATCCGTGCCGCTGTGCTTTCACATCACGAGCGTTTCGATGGCCACGGATACCCCAACGAATTGGGCGGCGACGGGATTCCGCTCCTGGCCCGCATTCTGGCTGTCGCCGACTCCTACTCAGCCATGATCACCGACCGACCGTATCGCAAGGCGCTGAGCAAGGAGGGGGCGATCGCCGAATTGTTAGCGGGCAAGGGCACCCAGTTCGATCCGGACTGCGTGGACGCGTTCCTCGGGGTACTGGACAAATCGAGCGAGATCACCGAAGGCGAGAGGCCAGACGTAGCCCCTAAGGAGTAGGCCGCTGAATAGCGACGCTGCGTTGTTCAGCAGCCTCACATAGCCTACCAACGCGCCTTCTGTTTCTCGCAAATGGCGAGAAGCCCCTCGATAGCCACAGTGTCGCCGCCGGGCAAGGTCAGGGTCCCCGTGACCCGTCCGAACACCTGGTCGAGCTTGCTGGAAAGAACTCCCAGTTCGACATTCAGGCGGTGGTGATGGAAGGGCGTGACCAGCAGGTCGACAGCGCCGCCCTCTCGTGAGTGGATGCGCCAAGGTCCTGCGATGTCACCGGATACGTACTCGAAAGCGACCGGCCCGTCTAGCTTGTGGGCGACCCCGTCGAGGACCACACCGTTCTCGGTCATCGGCGTGCCGTCGGTCCAGCCGGCGCCCAAGTTGATGCCCACGATCCGTCCCAGGGTATCGCGGCCCGAGATCGAGGCCCAATTCCATGCCGAGTCATACCGCCAGACGCCGCGCGCGAAATCGAGCGCGGCGAAACAGTCGACGCCTCCCAAGGTGTGGGTCCTGCCGCCCACCCGCACCGTTCCCGCGGCCCGCAGCGCCGGCTGCTTCGACGTGAAGTGGTAGCGCGTCGACGACCAGGGGATGGTCACGTTGATCGACTCCTGGCCGGGCGCCGGTTCGGCACGAAGCTCGGCCCTTAGGTCGCCCCCGGGGAATCCCGGCCAGTCGACCAGCACGTCAACGCCACCGTCGCGCGGGCTCATCGCGATGCGCCTCCGCCCCCACTCGAACACCACCTCGTCGGAGGCGCGGCCGCCCATGCGCGGGCGCGCCACGAGCGGCAGAGTCAGCCGCCCCTCGTGCCACTCGCGGTCGGCAAACGTCAGCAACTGCACAAAGGTCAAGCGCATGTAGTCCACATCCACCACGGCGGCTGCGAAGTGCAGTTCGGGAGAGTTGAAGCTCCAGTGATTCCAGCGCTTGCGGCGGCAGCGGGAGCCGGGCAGGGTGGCGTCGCACACCGGCAGACGCGACCACCCGACGGCGGCGGGGTCTAGGCGGCCATCGGCCCCGACCAAGGAGTACGGTGTTGTCAGCTCTCGCTCACTCATCAAGCCTCCCCACTCATAGTCCATGGTCACCCCCTGGACAATCGTCCGGCAAACGACCAATATACAATCCACGGTCCGGCTAACGTGGGCCGGTTGAGGGAACGACGCACAGCAAGCGGGGCGAAGAGGAGGATCAGGAATGTCGGCCGAGATCGAGAGTCTGCACAAGGAGTACCTCTTCCCCTGCGTCTCAACCTACTACCAGAAACCCCTCACCCTCGTCCGCGGCAAGGGTATGTTCTTGACCGACGCCGAGGGCAGGGACTACCTGGACTTCTTCGGCGGCATCCTCACCGTCAGCGTGGGCCACTGCAACGACGCCGTGAACCAGGCCGTCATCGAGCAGAATCAGACGCTACAGCACACCTCCACCCTGTACCTCACCGAGCCCCAGGTCCGGCTGGCCAAGAAGCTCGCGGAACTCACGCCCGGAGCGCTCAAGAAGAGCTTCTTCACTTCCTCGGGCACCGAAGCCAACGAAACTGCCGTGCTCATCGCCCGGCGTGCCACCGGCCGCTCCGACATCGTCGCACTGCGCCATGCCTATTCGGGCCGCAGCGAGGTGACCCTCAACATCACCGCGCACTCCGCCTGGCGCCCGATGCCCAGCAGCATCCCCTACATCAAGCACGCCCACAACGCCTACTGCTACCGCTGCGGCCTGGGCCTCTCCTACCCCTCCTGCGACCTGCGCTGTGCGCGCGACGTGGAGGAACTCATCCAGACGACCACCACCGGCGAGATCGCCGCCTTCATGGCGGAGCCCATCCAGGGAGTGGGCGGGTTCATCACTCCGCCCAAGGAGTACTTCCAAGTCGTCTTGGAGATCGTACGCAAATATGGGGGGCTGTTCATCTGCGACGAGGTGCAGACCGGATGTGGCCGCACAGGCAAGACGTTCTGCGGCATCGAGCATTGGGGCGTGCAACCCGACGTCATGACCTTCGCGAAGGGCCTAGCCAACGGACTACCGATCGGCGCAACCGTCGCCACTCCTGCCGTAGCCGACTGCCTCACAGGCCTCTCGATAGCCACCTTCGGCGGCAACCCGGTGAGCACCCGGGGCGCGCTCGCCACCATCGAGTTCATCGAGAGTCAGCGGCTGGCCGACAACGCCCAGCTGCAGGGCGAACGGCTCCGCGAGGGCCTCGAGGCACTTAAGACGAAATACCCGAGCATAGGCGACGTACGCGGCATGGGTCTCATGCAGGGCCTCGAGCTGGTCGACCCGGCCTCGCCCGATGGCAAGGCGCCCGATCCCAAGAAGGTGGTGCGGGTCTTTGAAGAGACGCGCCGCCTGGGGCTGCTGATCGGCAAGGGCGGGCTGTACGGCAACGTCATACGACTCACGCCGCCGTTGATCGTGTCCTCAACTGAGGTCGACGAGGCGCTTGCCGTGCTTGACAAGGCCTTCGCCGCGGCCGGCTGATCAGTCCAGGAGCGCCGCCGGTAGATACGAGCCGCGCGACCATCGCTTGGATCTAGGTCTCACTGCAGCTTGTACACACCAAGCAGGACGCGCCTCGCCTGGCGCTCACCGATGGCGACGGCCAGCGTCTTGTTGAGCCACTCCAGGTACGGCGCACCTGTCTCGAACCGCATGACTGTGCGGAAGAAGTACTGAGCGGGGTCCACCTGCTCGCCACGCGCCAACGCCGCGAGAACCTCGACGGGTCCGTGACGGTATCCTTGACTCACCACGCGCACCATGCCGCCGCCCTGCTCCTGCAGGACGTAGTGCGCGTCCAACTCCAAGACACCGTCCGTGCGGGCGAGTTGCCAGTCGGCGCCGCCGGCCAGGATATGGCCGCGCATCTCAGGACCCTCGAACGTGCCTCCCTTGATCGCGACCACCCGCCGTTCGCCAAGCGGCGTCTTGCCCATCGACACGACTTCACCCACCTCTGCGGCGATATCCATTAGGAACTCAGATCGTAGCGTCATTCACAGGCCTCCGTCATGATTTGACACCCTCTTTGTTCATCGGTCCGGTGACCGACACAATAGCTCACCGGCGGGGACAACGATGAACGCCCTTCCCCGTCGGCTGGGTTACAATCTGCACATGACGACTCCCGATCTTTCTATCTTCTCCGCCATCGGGCTCGACTATCCGGTAGTCGCCGTCAAGTTCTCGACCGTCGAGCCGACCGACCTACCCCGGCTCAAGAAGAGGCTCGCCTTCTGCGAGATGCTCAAGGAGGCACAGGAGGCAGGCGGGTTCTATGCCTCCATGGAAGAGCACTCATGCAAAGTCGGGCCCTACGTTCTTGGGCAGATACAACATGACGCAGTGGCCGAGAGCGGCCAGATCGGGCCGGCGCTTGGGGTCTACGATAACGCCGAGGCGAACAAACGCGTCTACAGCGACATGCTCCGGCTCCCCGTCGGCGGCGCTCCTTACACCCTCTTTGCGCGACTTGATGATTTGCGTTTCGAGCCCGACCTCGTGATCATGGTGGCAACGCCCTCACAAGCGGAGATCGTCACCCGCGCTCACAGCTACACGACAGGCTCCGGTTGGGAAACACGGGGCACCACCGTCGCAGGCTGTGCCTACTTGTACGCGTATCCACACCTCACCGGCAAGATGAACATGCTGGTCTCGGGACTGCACCACGGCATGAAAGCGAGGAGGCTGTTCCCCGAGGGCCTGCTGCTGCTATCCATCCCTTCGCCCCTGCTCCCGATGATCGTGGACAACCTCAGGACGATGGCGGCGAAGAACCAGATAGACCTCCCTCAGTACCATTGGGGCAAAGCCGCTCACGAGCAACATATGCGAGAGTTGGTCCAAAGACTGGTAGAGGCCATGCCCGACGCGGACATGACCCCACCGTGACCTGATCCCATCCGAGACCAAGCACCTGTGACTGAGGGGGGTCCCTGATGGGACCCCCCTCTCGCGAACTGCTACTTGCTACAGATGCCTATTTCGCTTCGGGAACGATGTTGCGCAGTGGGAACGCACCCATCTCGACGATCTTGGCGTCCACAACCTGCTGGATGCGGACCTCATCCACACCCTGGCTGTCGCCTTCACCATAGGTCAAGGGGGAGATGCAGATGCCGCCGGTGTCCAGGTCCTTGATCTGCCAGAAACCCTTCTTGAGGACATCCTCGGCAGTCAGGTCGGCCGGATTGCCCGCCAAGGAGGCCAACCGTAGAGCTTCTATCTGAGTCATGGCCTCGACGATACCGTCCAGATACATGACGTTGCCGTTCTTGTCATTCGGCCGGTATTTCTCCTGCAGCATATTGGCAAAAGCGATCCCGGGCACGTCCGCATCCTGGGCGCAGAAGTCGCCGGCGACGACGACGCCATTGCCGGTCGCGCCCATGTCGGGCAGGAAAATCTGGAGGTGGGCCGGGTTACCGAAGGCAAATGTGATCGGGTAAGCCTGGCCGACACCCATGCCCAAGCGGACGGCTTCCTTGATCGTAGGCTGACTGCCTGCGTTGATCATGACCCCCAGCGCAAGGTCGACCTTGTTGTCCTTCAACCAGGCCAGCTGCGTCGTGGGAGGAGCAGTGAGGACCATCGCCGGGAACTGAGCGCCCACGAACTCATAGCCAGCCGACTCGAGGTAGGCCTTCATCTCGGGGATATCGATATTACGGCCCAAGGCGCTATCTGCAGTCAGATAGGCGACTCGGGGCTTCGCCGTACCCTTCCAGCTCTCCAAGAACCAGTCCGCGACCGCTGCCATTTCGTCGGTGTAAATGGGAGCGTTTGTGAAGATGTTCCCGACCGGCTGGAGATAGGCGGGCGAGGTGGACTGGCTGGTGGCGCCGATATTGTCGGCGATCAGCATGTCCTTCAGAGCCATGCCTTCCGGAGAACCGCTGATTCTCTCCACCAGAAGACCCTGGGACTTGAGGTCCTCATAGATGGTCACGGCCTTCGCGGGATCCAGGGCGTCGTCGCCCCACTTGAGTTCGAATGTGATATTGGCCGGGATCGTCTTGTCGGTGGCCCAGGGCGCAATGATCTTGTTGTCGTTGACGTACTTCACGTAGTCCTGGAATCCGGCCAGCACGGCGGCGGTGTCTTGAGCATAGGCACCGGTCAGCGCGAATGTGCCGCCGACGAGCAAAGTAACGGGCTCGCCGACCGTGGTGGTGGTTTCAGCCGCGACCGTCGTTTCGGTGCCGGCCGGCGCGGTGGTGGCGGGACTAGCTGTCGTGGCGGGACTGGCTGTCGTGGTGGTCGTTCCCCCGCCGCAGGCCGAGACCAACAGCGTCAGAGCCAACACTATCGCTAGCGATACGACCCAGATAATTCTCCGTTTTGGCATTCCTCTTCCCCTTCTAGATGGCGATTCTTGCCCAACCCCGAACCGGTGCCTTCTTGTTCAATCAACGTACCTCCTTGCAGAGCCTGTTGCTCCGCTGCCGGATAGTGGACCCTCGCTAAAACGGCCAGGCCTGGTAGTAGTTCCTCAGCCTCTCCCATATGTGGGAGATACCCCGCGGGGCGAATATCAGAAAGAGAATGATCGCGACGCTGGGCAGGACGATGCTCAACCCAACGGCGGCCTGGGGCTTGACGATCTCAGCCAGCATAGGCCCTAGCTTCGTCGCCGCTAGTTGCAGAAGCTTTATGGCTATCACACCGTATATCACACCGGACACGCTGCCCATGCCGCCGATGATCAACATACCCAGCAGCCAGACCGAATCGAAGAACGGGAACTGCTCCACGTTGCAGAACGCGTAGTACTGCACAGACAACGCGCCGGCGATCCCGGCGAACACGCAGCCGATGAAGAAGGCCTGAAGCTTGTAGGAATAGAGGTTGACTCCCATCACCTCGGCCGCGAGATCGTTGTCACGGATCGCCACAAAAGCGCGGCCGGCCCGGGTGCGGAGGATGTTCTTGGCCACGACCGTGGCCAAGACGGCTAGTATCACGACCAAGTAGAAATAGCGAGCTCTGTCCCTGAGCGACAGCCCGAAGATGTCGGCCGGCGGCACCGACAAGCCCTCGGTGGCGCCGGTCAAGCCTCGGAATTGCAGTATGAGCCAGTGGAGGATGAAATAGGCCGCCACCGAGGCCATGATCAGATAGAAACCCTTGATGCGCAAGGAGGGCAGGCCGAAGATGACGCCCACGACACCCGCTATCAGGCCGGAGATGGGTACAGCAGCCAAGAAAGGCAGTCCAGCTTTGGAGCAGAGAATAGCCATCGCGTAGCCGCCCACCATCATGAAACCTGAATGCCCAAGGGATACGAGCCCGCAGTTGCCGGTCAGGATATTGAGACCATGGGCGCTGATGATGTAAATGCCGATGACGGTCGCGGTGGTGAGAAAAGAGGGCGAGGCCCAGTTTGGGAGCGTGAAGACCGCAACCATGAGCGCCGCCAGGAACCCCCAGTGCATCTTGGTGCGCACCACACTCATATCCTGGCCGTAGCTTTGCGAGAAGGTGCCGCTCGGTAGTCTCATGGCCTACACCCTCTCGATCCGCTTCAAGCCAAACAACCCATGAGGCTTGACGATCAGTACGGCTATCATCACCAAGAACGGAAAGACGTTGGCCAAGCCTCCCCCGGATGGCATCAACGGATCGAGATAGCCGGCCGCCAGATTCTCCAAGATACCTAGGATCACGCCGCCGACGATGGCGCCACCAATGGAATCGAGACCACCCAGGATGACAACCGCCAGGGCCTTCAGCCCGATATCTGCCAGCGGCGGAGACACTCCCGAGACACCGCCCAGCAAGATGCCCCCGATCACGCCTACCACGCAGGCGACGACCCAGACAAGGGCGTACACCATTGTGGCTCGAATGCCCAGGCCACGGGTCACCTGCTCATCCTCGGCAGTGGCACGCATGGCCAGCCCGATCTTGGTGTATTTGAATACCACCATCAGGATCGTCACCACGATGACTGACACAATCAGTCCCATTAGAGACGAGGGAGGGACAGAGACGCTCCCCAACTGCAGGGAGATCTCCGGCAACACGTCGTGGTACGTGAGGTAGTCGCCCCCCCAGGCAATTATGGCGATCCCGTCCATAACACCGGCCAGCGCGATGGTCATCATGACGATCGCCAGCGGGTTCTGGCCCAGCAGCGGGCGGAGGGCCAAGCGCTCGATGACCAGACCCATCACCACTGCCACAGCGACGGCCGCGATAATGGCCAGCCACACAGGCATATGGGCGGGAATCAGGAACGTGTAGCCCAGATACGCGCCCAACATGACGATCTGTCCCGAGGCAATATTGAACGCCTGGGAGCACTTGAAGATGACCACGAACCCGATGGCGATGAGGGCGTACATCATGCCCAAGGACAGTCCGGTCACAAAAAGTTGAAAGAAGAAAGTCATTGGTCCCCCCCTTCGACCGTCGCGATTTGTAAAGCGGTCTTGATCTTGTCGATGCGGCCGTCCTGATAGGTGTACTCAGTCTCGACTTCCACGCTTGACTCGTCTCCTGCCAGGGTCTGAGTCAGGGCGGCATACCTCTCCACCAACACGGACCTGCGAAGTTTGCGGTTACGGGTGAGTTCGGACTCGTCAGGGTCGAACTCCTTGTGCAGGTTGACGTACTTCCTTATCCGCCTGCCGTCCGGCAGATCCTCATTGACTCGGGATATCTCCTGGTTAATCAGTCGATAGACCTCCGGCTTCTGCGAGAGATCACCGAAGGTCGTGTATGTGATCTTGGACTTGTCGGCCCAGCGACCCGTGTTTTCGGCATCGATGACGATCACGGCCGAGACGAAATCACAATCCTGCCCCGCGAGGACCCAAGCGTCTTTGATGTAAGGAGTGTGTTTCAACCGGCTTTCTATATCCTGGGGAGCGATGACGTCACCGCAGGGCAGGGTGATGAGACTAGCCAGCCGGTCCACAAAGACCAGTTCCTGATCAGCGCTCATATGGCCCTCATCCCCAGTACGGGCCCAGCCGTCGTTCAGCACCCGGGCCGTCATCTCGGGATCGTTGTAGTATCCGAGGAACGCTCCAGGATTCCGAACCATGATCTCGCTGTGCTCGCCGAACTTGACCTCCACTCCTGGGTTGACCGAACCCACCGTGCCCGGAGACTGCACCTTGTCTGCCGCACCGGTGATGGCCCCCGCCTCGGTGGAGCCATAGATGCTCTTCAAGGGCACCTTGAGAGCATGGAAGAAGCGAAGCGCCTCGGGAGAGAGCGTGGAGCCGGAGGTGTAGCAGACCCGCGCATGAGACAGACCCAGACTGTCCCGGATGTGACGGTAGACGAGAAGATCGGCAAATACGTTGAGCAGTCGCCAGCGCAACCCCGGCTTCCGCTTCTCGTATCTCGCATCAGCCATCCTCAGTCCCACGGGCATAAGCCAGCGCGAGACCGTCCTCTTGGGGAAGCCCGCGCTCCGCAGTTTTGCCTGGACCTGACCGGTCAGGCTCTCCCAGAGCCGGGAGTTATGGAATGCCACGGTGGGGGCGATCTCGCGAAGATCTTCCAGCAGAGTCTCGGAACTCTCGGCGAAATTGACGGTGCCGCCGGAAAGGAGGTGACAGCCGAACCCCAACCACTGCTCGGTGATCCAGGCAGGAGGCAGAGCACACGCCAGATCGTCTTTGGCGCTCAAGCCATCCAGTTCGTAGTAGCACCGCGAACCCGCGATCAAAGACCGGTGGCTGTGCAAGGCGCCCTTGGGAGCGTCTCCCGTGGCGCCAGATGTATAGACAACGGCGCACACGTCATCGGCCTTGCCCGCGGCGATGTTCTTCTTCAAATGCCCCCGGGTGTTCCGTTTCGTACTGGCGTCCCTTTTCAATCACATCCCGTAAACCGATGAGTCTCCCGTCATCTTGGCCGCTTAGCCCCTTGTAGCGCCAGTAGACGACGGTTCTCAAGTTGGGTAGCCGCTGGATGACCTGGAGTATCTTGTCGGCCTGCTCCTGGTCTCCCACCATGGCGAACTCGGCTTCACAATCCCGAGCTATGTACTCGACCTCAGACGCCGACAGATCGGCATACAACCCCACACTGATGCCGCGGTTGCTCTGGGCGGCCATTTCGGCGAAATACCATTCCGGGGAGTTCTCTCCCAGGATCAGGAGTTTGCTCCCCGCGCTGAAGCCCAGTGACAGCAGGCCGAGTGCCAGATACTTGACGTTTGAGAAGTAGTCCTGCCAGCTGTAGGCCTGCCAGATGCCGTAGTGCTTGTACCGCATGGCCTTGCTGCCGGCGCCATGGCGAGCAGCGTCGTGCTCCAGCACTTTCGGCCAGGTATCCAGCGTGCTGGTATCGACTTTCGCCGGTGTCTTCAAGAGAGCCACCTCTTCCGCCGCCGGTAGTGTTTGACCTCGCGGTAGTTCTTCTGCGAGCCGCTGGACGAGATGCCCATGTAGAATTCCTTCACATCCTCGTTGTCCTTCAGCTTCTCTGCCGGGCCGTCCAGGACGATCCGTCCGTTCTCCATCACGTAGCCATGGTTCGCGATGCCGAGCGCAGCCTTGACGTTCTGTTCGACCACCAGCATGGAGACGCCCCGGTCCTGATTGATCTTGCGGATGATCTCGTAGATCTCCGCCACTGCCATGGGCGCCAGACCCAGTGAGGGCTCGTCCAGCAGCATGAGGACGCGGATCGGCCATCAGCGCCCGCCCGATAACCATCATCTGTTGCTCACCGCCCGAGAGATAGCCGCTGGCCCGTTTGCGGTAGTCCCGAATCCTGGGGAAGTAGTCGAAGACCATCTCCAGGTCTCTCTTGACCCCCGCCCGGTCCCTTCGGCGGTAGGCGCCGACCATGAAGATTCTCTTCCACGTTGAGGTGCTCCAGTACCCGGCGGCCCTCCATCACCTGGCTGATGCCCAGCGGGCGATGTCCTCGGGACCGATACCGGTCGATGCCGCTTGCCATCGAAGGTGATGTCACCGCTGGTGATCTCGCCGTCTTCGGTCTTCAGCATGCCGGAGATGGCCTTGAGTGTGGTGGTTTTCCCGCCGCCGTTAGCCCCGATCAGGGCCACGATCTGCCCGTCGCCCACTTCCAGAGAGAGCCATGCAGCACGCGGATGACGCCTATGATAAGAGACTTCTATATTGTTGACCTCAGCATCTTGCGCCTACGCGCTCCTCTGCCGAGATAGGCTTTGATGACTTCAGGGTTGGACTTGATCTCGCCGGGGTACCTTCAGCGATCTTCCGTCCGAAATCCAGGACGGCGATCCTGTCGGCGATGTCCATGACCACACCCATGTCATGCTCTACCAGGATGATGCAGCTAATGCCGTCTCTCAGCACCGGCGTGTCCGGATACTATCGCCCTGGCCTTCAAACACATCGATAATGAAGCGGGCGATGTCTTCTTTTTCTTCCAGGTTCATGCCGGCCATCGGCTCGTCCAGACAGGAGCACCTTCGGCTCCAGGGCCAGCGCCCGCCCCAGCTCGACTCTCTTGCGCAGACCGTAAGGCAGTGCGCCGACCGGCTGCTTGCGGATGGATTCAATCTCCAAGAAGTCGATGATCTCCTCGACGGTCCGGCGGTGCCTGATTTCTTCCCGGCGGGACCGGCCGAAGTAGAGGCGCTCCGTCCACGAAGTTCTGCTTCATGAAGACGTGGCGGGCCGCCATGATGTTGTCCTGGGTGCTGAGGCCGGTATACAACTCGATGTTCTGGAAAGTGCGGGCGATGCCCATTCTTGCCAGCTTGTCAGGCCGCTGACGGGTAATCTTTTTGTCTTCGAAGAAGATCTCGCCCTTCTGGGGCTTGTAGAAGCCGCTGATGCAGTTGAGGAGCGCGGTTTTACCGGCGCCGTTGGGGCCGATGATGGCGAGAATTTCGTTGCTCTGATATCGAGGATGACTTCGAGAGAGCGTTGACGCCGCCGAAGCTCAGCGAGATGTCGTCGATTCGCATCACGGTCTCTTTGCCAGCAAGGTCATTCATCGGTAGACCCCATACTGTTTGACGGTGTTGATCATGGCCCGTAGATTCTTTCGCTGCCCCCATCCGCTATCGCGCCAAGGTCGAGGATGAACCCGCCGCCCTCACCGGCCGAGTCTATCAGGTCGCGCGTGTACTCGGTCGTCTCTTGTTCGGTACCGGCATAGATCATGGAGAGAGGAACGTTGCCTTGTATGCAGGCGACCTGGCCTACGGTCTGTTTGGCCCGAGCCATGTCGGTCTGATCGAAGAGCCACACCGTGGGGCCCTAGGCAGGTCCATGATCGCCTCAAGCCGCAGCCATACCGGCCCTCCGCAAACAAGTAGGGGATCATGCCCTGCTCGATGAGGCCAACGATGGCAGCCTTAAGCGTCGGCCAGTAGAACTTGTGGAACTGCTCGTCGCTCATGAGGCCGTCCCCCCCCTTGTGCAGCGGCATGAAGAGAGAGGGGTGGCCGGCGGTTTGGGCGTTTCAGAGCCCAGTCGATGGCGATGGGTACGAGACGTTCGCAGGCCGCCATGACCTCCTCGGGACGCCGGTACATGTCGACGATCACGCCCTTGGTGCCACGAAGGGTGTCGCCCAGGATGTCAAAGGGAGTCTTTGGCCCCTCCACCGGCGTAGGAGGGGAGACCGGCGCACTTGAGTTCGTTCACGAGGCCAAACATGGTCTGCGTCCAAATCCCGACCGCACGCGAAGCCGCGGCCAGACCCTCCAATCCTGCCGTCATCTCCGGCGAACCCCAGGCGCCCACATAGCCGGACACGAAGGGCAACTCAGTGAAGTCGAAAAGGGAGGATAGGTCCTTGAAACCCGCGAAGGCCCCCACGGTGCGGGGGAGATACGAGCGCAACATGTAGTCCGAGGGGTCGGAGATCAGGTGGTCGTACTCCTCGGCAAGCATCCACTCCTTGTCGTTGTACTGCACGCTGGAGTCAGACGGCACACCGTGCCCGGGCCAGGAGTAGATCTGGTAGTCAACAGCCTCCAGGATGGAAGCGGGGGTGGTGGTGAAGATCGGGCTGAGTAGCGAGTCCGGCTGGAACTCCAGATTGAAGTCGCGCCAAGCAGCGGCCGCTCTGGAGGGTCGTGCATCACGTCGTAGATGCTGATGCCGGCCCGCACCGCCGGCCAAGTACCTGCGTTGAGGTTGAAGGGCACCCTGTCGGGCACTTCCAGATTCAGAGCCGCGAGTAGCCGGTCGACACGCGCTCTGTAGGCATCCGCCGCTTCGGGGGTGATGAACTCCAGATCGGGATTGCGCCAGAGTCCTATCCGCCAGGCGCGCCTCTCGTCGGCGGTCATGTTCTCCCAGGCTTTGCCCACGACGGGAGCGCCGATATCACCTGCCGCGCCTTGCCTGCTGATGGCTTGGTCCACCTGGCACCCCTGGGTTGAGTGATCTCGCCGCGCCCTAGAATCCGCCGTTGTCTCGCGTCTCGTCCGCGACTATACAAGATGGTCAGCAGCCGCGCAAGCCACCGCTATATATGTTACGGTTACACCTTCTACCAACCTGTCTAGTTGCTCAGGCCGTTCTTATTGGAGGCAACCTCAAGGATGGCAACAAGTCCAGCCCAAGGATCACTCTCCGCCCAGCCTCCAGACACGCGCAAACGCTCGGAAGACAGCGTGCCCGCTTATCTCCACATCGCCCAAACCCTGGGTGATCGGGTGACTTCAGGGTTCTATCCCGAGGGAAGCCTACTGCCTTCCGGGGCTGAACTCTGCACGGAGTTCGGCGTGAGTCCGATGACCGTGCGCAGGGCACTTACGATGCTGCAAGACCAAGGGATCGTCGTCGGCAAGAAGGGCAGGGGAACCTTCGCGCGGTCTCTTGGCCTGAGCGATTCTGCCTTCAGGTTAGACTCACTCGTGCGCGATTGGCTGGACGAATCGTCGGAGATACGCCTACTCTCGGCCTCGATGACCAGCGCGGACGACAAGGTCGCACTGATCCTTGGCGTCACGCCCGGCGAGTATGTAGTCTTGCTGCGGCGCTTGGTGCTCAAGAACGGCAGTCCAGCTATGTACCACAGGGAGTACATCGTCTATGATCCACGGCGACCACTCGTCGAGTCTCAACTGCACTTGACCTCCATGGATGCCTTTCTCGAATCGGGCGAGGCGCGAAGATTCCCGCGGGGCGAACTCACACTGACCGCCGTGGACCTCGATGCCGAGAGCGCCGACGCCCTGCAGGAACCCGAGGGAGCCCTGGCCCTGTGTCTAGAGCACGTCTTTCAGGAGAGTGACGGCACTCCCGTCAGTTGGGGCTGGTTTCTCATGAAGGCCCGGCTGTTCCGGCTTCAGACGCGCTTGGGATCTGGGCCGACAAGCAACGGAAGCGACGAGCACTCATGAGCCTCGAAGAACTCCGGATCGCGCTCATCGAGTTGGACGAGAAGCGCACTCTCCAACTAGCGCGCGAGTTGATCGCCGAGGGAGAGGCTGCGCCGCCCTCTATCCTTAACACTTGCCAGAACGCCCTGAGAGTTGTGGGCGAGCGCTACGAACGGCAGGAGTACTACCTATCGGCCCTCATAATGGCGGGCGAGATCTTCAGGCGAGTGCTCGGATTGGTCGAGCCAGTCGTCGAGCCGGTCCCTGGGGGGAGAGCCTCGGGAACGATCGTCCTGGGAACTGTCGCGGGGGACATCCACAACATCGGAAAGGACATGTTCGGCACTTCTCTCAAAGCATACGGGTTCACCGTAGTCGATCTTGGTGTGGACGTATCCCCTCAGAGATTCCTGGAAGAGGTCGTCCAACACCGCCCCGACGTGGTCGGACTTTCGGGGTTGATCGTACGGGCCTTCGAAAGCATGAAGGCCACGGTGGCCCTCCTCAAGGACAACGAGCCGGAGCTCGGTTATCTACCCCCGGTCGTGGTGGGTGGAGGGATCATCGACGGCCGGATCTGCAAGTACGTAGGAGCCGACTCGTGGAGCGCGGACGCCATAGAGGGCGTGTCAATCTGTGAGCGCCTGATCACACGTCGAGCCGTTCAAGGCGACCGTGCATGACCACAGCAGAAGAGTCGACCAGCACCCCGTCCAGGTCGAACAGAATGGCTGTGCAAATCAGCTCCATGAGTTGCCGCCGTCCTAGCCGCGAGCCCGCTCCATCAACACCATGATCATAAGGCTCAAGAAGGCCCGCTTCTCATCGTCCGGGCTCAGGTGCTCTGCTTCTCGATCTTGAACTTTCCCTGAAAGAAGGCCGGCTGCTTCACCATCCTCAAGAGCACCCGGCCTTCCGAGGACGATACCGAGTATGCCGGGTGAAACATGTAGCTGGAGAGGATCCCCAATACGGGCACCTCCGACAACAGGGCATCCCACACCTTCACCCACGGCTTCTCCTCGCGGATGAGCATCTTGATGGTCTCACCTTCGTAGACGTCGTAATGCGCCTTCCAGAGGGATTTCCTCCCCTGCCGCTTGACCGCGCCGACCGTTTGCCCGAGCTGGTCGACAAACTGAAACCGTGGCGACCAGTCGATACTCTTGTCCGCCTTCATGTTGAACGCGGGACGGGTCTTCTGTTCATCCTCGAACACGGTCACGTCTTCTTTGAGCTTGAACAGCTTCTGCTTGATGTAGGCGACCAGGTTGCCGTTGGCGTCGGTAACCGACAGTTGGGGAGCCATCGCCACGATCTTGAAAGATAGGGTCAAGGGGTAGTTCAGCGGGAATTGCATGCTTGTCTCCCTGATGTTGATGGCTCAGACATCCACACACGTTCTCACACGAAGACCAGCGCGGCTATCCGTATGAACAGCGATCAGTCCCACCCAATCCCTCTAGCTTCAGCTTGAAGGATGTGTCCGCAGGCACTTCAAAGGAATTCACCGGTCTTGAAGGTCTGCCAGTCCTCCTGGCCCGGCAGGAGCACCTCCGGCTCGCCACTCAGGATCTCCATGAGTTCGCGAGAGTGCGGTGCCGAATTCGATCTCCCCGGGGCATCATAAGGCCGAGCGTCTTGCGCGTACCATCGGCGAACAGGACGGTGCGGCTGGTGACCGTTCCCGCATCAAAATACCGGTTGGCCTTGTTGATGGTCGATTGGTACATTCTCAAAGTCGTCTGACATTTCTCAGCAGCTCCGTTCAGTTGGCAGTTCTATGGTCGGTACGCCACTACGAAGGTCCGTCGGAAGGGAAAGAGCACGCGCCCATCTTTCTGCGGCGGGTAGGAGTCACCGACTCGGTCACGCAAAAGTGCGGTGAAGCGCTGCCTCTCATGTTCGGACTCCAAAGCGTCAAGAAACGGGCGCAGACCGGTGCTCGTGATCCAGTCCCACGATGGCCCCGGCCGAATCCATGACGTGGAAGTACTCGGTCTCCCAGATGTCGAGCGAGCCAGCGTGGGGTGCGAGACAGTCGTCGTCGAGACTCGGCGATTCCATCGTGAGCTCTCCTAGAGGTCCTGTCATCCGCGGCGCCCAGGGACCTTCGAGTGCGATGTCGTGGATAAGGATCCGCACCGCCGCGAACTTGGCGCTGGGGATCTGAAACGCCAGCGCGCCGCCCGCTGCCACGCTCCGAAACAACCGCTCAGATAGCGTGCCGTGTTCGGGAAGCCATTGAAGGGTCGCGTTGGAGAACACTACATCGAACGGGGCAGACGGAACCCAGTCCTCGACGCCCGAAAGAATCCACTCTTCGTTCGGCTCTTCCGCCGAGCGGCGGCGATCATCTCCGGCGAACTGTCAAGGCCGATGGTCCGCGCCTCCGGCCAACGCCGTCTAAGCACCCGCGTGCTGTTGCCCGGCCCGCACCCGAGATCGATCACGGTCGCCGGTCGGTCGACGGCGATCCGGGTCACGAGGTCGACCGAGGGTCGCGTCCGTTCGTCACTGAAACGCATGTACTTATCGGGGTCCCAGGATTGCATGGCTGCTCCTTATACCACCCAATAGGCAAGCGTCACGGCGAGCGCATTCATGAGAGTATGGACGATCATTCCCGGCCAGATCGAGTCGGACCTCTGATAGAGATACGCAAAGAGCAGGCCCAATGCGAACGCGGGGATGAAGAAGGTGAGTTCCATGTGAGCGGCGGCGAACAGCGCGGCGCTTATGACCGCCGCCTTGCGCCAGTCGTAGCGCGAGCGCAGACCGGCAAAGACGAAGCTGCGGAAGAACGTCTCCTCCACAAACGGGGCGATAAGCACGATGGTGGCGAACAACGGCCACGGAGTCGAGACCCCCCTCAGGACAGGTGTCATGTCACTTTGCACTCGCAAGCCGAACTCCTGGAGCAGCCTGGCATAGAAGGCGTTGGCGAAATAGAAGAGCAGGAGCAGCCCGAGCCCTATACCCACGACCGAGAATCCGAAGCGGACGATGCCAAGCGTCCTTGCGGAAGCGTGGTATTTGCGAACTGCGAACCACCACACAGGCACCAAGAACAGCAGCTCGAGCGCGGCCGGGAATATGGCGAGCCACAGGTCCACGTGCCTCAGCGCGAAGGTGCGAAGCAAGTGTGTGAGCGCAATAGTGGCCGCGACCACCACCGCGGCTACAACCACTCCCAGCCAAACGTCACGGGTGCTCCAGGGCACCGCGGCGGGCTTCCCTGGCGCGCCTTGCCCAGCGCCTTTCTCGCCGGACTGCCACTGAAGTCCCCGTCGCCCTTTGAGGACCTCGACCCAGTGCTGGACCGCCGGGGTCGCAAGACCGTGTGAGATCTGCCAGTCGCCGAGCGCGAGAAAGGCGCCCTGAATATCGGGTCGAGCTCCCCGCCAGCGTGCCGCTCCGGCCCTCTCCACGATGGACCCTGGCCCACCCCAGAGTTCGCCGGACGTCAGAAAGGCTCCCACATAGGTGTCCGGTCCCCGGAGCACATAGTCGATCCGCCCGGCCAGCGACGGGTCGTATTGTTGGAGCACATTGCGCAAGGCCTCCAGTTCAGCCCGCGCCGAGGTTCCTGAGATGCCCATTTCCACTGTCTCAGCCGCCCCCCTGGTGGCCGTCGCGTTTCCCTTGCCCGACTCGCGATCGTCTTGGACCATTCACGATACAGCAAGTTGCGGCCCGGGCTCTGACTGGAGTGGGAAGCTCGAGTGCGGCGGTGGCATCGCGGACGAGTACGCCCGCTTGGGCTCGGGACCAACTCTACTAGGTCCCCGATAGCCGCGTAAGCGCGCACGCTCCCACCTATGATAGTTTTCTGGTGGAAGGACCAAGGGGGGCAGCGCATCTCACCCACTGAAAGGAAGGCGATCGACGGATGCGAACCATATGCCGTGTTGGTCTGCTGGTCGTAGTTGTCGTTCTCGCGTGCACTCCACTCTTCGGTTGCGGCGGCGGAGACGGTCAGAGCAACCTCGCTGAGCCGACGACTCTGCAAAACGAAGCTCCCGGGCCAGACTCGACCCAGAGCGGAGCGCAGACTGGGACCCAGGCAGAGACGGAGGTCTCCGGCATGCCCGCCGGGTTCCCATCCGATGTCCCGGTCCATCCGGGCACGGTGACCGCATACGACCCCATGGTAGTGACCGAGTCCACGACCGTCCATCAGCTCACCGTCGAATCAGTGGCGTCGTTCGATGACGTCATCGCGTGGTACAAGACGCAGCTTCCGGCAGGCTGGACGGTCGGATTCGTCGCGACGGAAGGTGAGAGCGGCAGTCGTGAGAGCAAGATCGCCCTCAACGGCGGCAACTACGCACCCGCGAGCCCGGACGGAATGGGCGGCGGCGTGCTAGTCGGCGTATTCGAGGGCGACACTACGAGTATCGTCAGCACCGTTACCGTGATGGCGCCCTAGGCACACGGGCTCTCGCTCCACGCGCTCACTTCGTCGGTTCGTTGAACGACCTTCGAGGCCGCCGTTGGTGGCGATACCGGCGGGAAGTGAGGTCTCGAGTGCCTGCGCTATCGATGGCTCAACGCGGAAGACCCGAGGCGCAGAATCAACCGACGCCACAGGCTTCTCGCCCGGGCCCAGGATCACCACCTGGTACGTCACCCACCGATCCCTCCGCCCCTACAGTCAGCCGGCGGCCTGGAGAATCCCTCGTGGAACTCCACGATGCCCTGGGGCATGTGCCCGTCGAATGACAGAGCAACGAAGACTTCTTCCGGGACCCCCTCAAGAACAAGTCCCCGAGTGTTCTCAAACCCGAAGCGCCCGTAGTACTCGGGATGCCCCACAAGGCAGCATCCCCGGGCACCAAGCCCTTTCAGCCGTGACAGTCCCTCCTCTATCAACGCCCCGCCGATCCCCTGCCGCTGGTATTCGGGCAGAACCGATACAGGCCCCAGACCGTACCAACCTTGGGAGCCGTCGGACATCGTCACTGGAGAAAAAGCGATGTGGCCCACTACGCGTCCATCCATCTCAGCTACGAGAGAGACAGCCAGTACGTCGGAGGCACGGAGCGCGGCAACGATGAACTGCTCTGTGTGATTGCTGATGGGCAGAGTCTTGAACGCTGCGACCGTGACCTCGGCGATGGCGCTGACATCGGCGCTCGGTTTCACTTCTGACGACTATCCCGGTCTCCATGCGATTCCTCTCGCTATTGGGCAACCTCTGAACTCGGCGCGGCACTTGGGACAGTACAGCCTGCACCTCCGTGAGGCCGGCCGCAGTCGGCTGCTGGGACGAAGGCTTGTGAGCCTGCCGGTAGATGCTACCAAACGCCGTCACTCCATGCGCTTGTCGGCCTGTCCTGCCTGTCACGCAGCCTGTTCGTGGTTCAATGACAATGACGCGCACGACGTCATGACGAGGAGCGCCTATGAAAGCAGCGGTCTACAACCGGTACGGCCCGCCAGAAGTCCTGCATCTGGATGAAGTGGAGAGGCCGGTCCCCCGGGACGATGAAGTGCTGATACGGGTGCACGCAAGTAGTGTGACGGCCGCGGACTTCCGCTGCAGGAGCTTCACGGTTCCCCTCTCGTTCTGGATCCCCGCCCGTCTGGCCCTCGGCATACTGAAGCCCAGACGGCAGATCCTGGGCGCCGAGCTCTCCGGGGAGATCGAAGAGACAGGCAGAGACGTGACCAGGTTCAAGAAGGGCGACCAGATTTTCGCCGCCGCCCTCATGAGACCCGGCGGCTACGCCGAGTACACCTGCCTCCCCGAGACCGGCGTGATTGCCCTGAAGCCGGTCAACATGCCCTACGAAGAAGCCGCCGCCGTCCCGATAGGAGCCCGCGCGGCGCTCCATTTTCTCAAGAAGGCCACTATCAAGACCGGCCAGAAGGTGCTTGTCTACGGAGCCTCAGGCAGCGTCGGCACCTTCGCCGTGCAACTCGCCAAATACTATGGAGCGGAAGTCACCGGCGTGTGCAGCGGCTCGAATCTCGACCTCGTGAAATCCCTTGGCGCCGACAAAGCTATCGACTACACGACAGAGGACTTCTCCGCCCAGGGTGAGACCTACGACGTCATTTTCGTGGCGGTGGACAAGAGCTCGTTCACCGACTGCATGAAAGCACTGAAGCCGAACGGTATCTACCTGAACGCCACCACGCCGGTACGCACCCTTCGCATGCGCTGGGCGGCCCTGACAGGTGGCAAGACGATCGTCACCGGAGAACACCCAAGCCAAACGGCCGACGATCTCGTCTTCCTCAAGGGTCTGATAGAAGAGGGGAAGTTGCGTTCAGCCATCGACCGGTGCTACCCGCTCGAACAGATCGTCGAAGGTCATCGCTATGTCGACCAGGGGCACAAGAAGGGGAACGTAGTCATAACGGTCAGGGCCGGCTGAGCCGGACGATACGGTGCCGGCGAGGACGCGGCAGGCAGCCCGATGTCGCAGCCTACTCTTGTGCCCACTTGCGCAGACGCGACCCCAAGAACGGATGGGTGAACAGCGGCGCAAAGACGCAGAAATCGAACACGCCCGCCGCCAACGGCACCAACCCGACGGCCGCCATGATATAGCCCCCCGTCCCGCGGACCAACGCCAATCCGAGGGCGATCAAAACCAGGCCGGCCAGGATCCGCACGATCCGTCCCGCGGGCGAAGCCAAGAATCCGAAGACTTTCTTCATTTTGCTCTCCTTGTGAACCACCTGACGTCTGACGTTTTGGCGGCGGTCGTTTGACTTTCGAAGACGTACCCGTTTGGGCGCCCGCTCGAAACGTTTGCCGGTGGTCTAGGCGCATCGCAATGACAGCTGGTTCATCTCGGCGAGTGCGCTCCAGAGGCGGCGTTGACGACGACCGGGAGACCGTGCCGCCACTGGACCCAAGCCTGCGGGTCCTGCACCAGCTCGCACATGAAGTGCGCGACGTTGGCCCTGTTGGTGCTGTCGGGCCGAAAGAGACTGCTTACTAGGCTATCGTGCAGGGAGTAGTCCGTGACCTGGCCCTCCAACAGCGTGTCCGGACGCACCGCCACCCACTCCACAAACGGGTTGGTCGTCCCGATGCCGCGGCACAAGAAGTCCGCCGCGCGCTGATTGTCCTTGGCCGGGGGGACCGCGCCACGCAGCAGCGCCACGACCGTCTTCTCAAACGGTCCGCGACGCGCATCACCATCCGCCGGCTTATTGACCGAGACGCTGCTGATGAGGATGAACTTGACCGGCGTGGCGGGCTGCAGTGCCTCGATGGCCTGGCAGATCCTCGTCGTGGCCCGCGTCACCAGGTCGCGCGGTGACCCGTATATGCCCTTGAGCGTCAGGTTATGCCCGAGGCACGAGATCACCGCATCGCACTCCTGCACGAGCCCCCGCAGGTACTCGTCCGAGAGCGATAGCAGGTCGGCCTCGACCACCGTGAGTCCGGCCTCCCCGGACGCTCCTTCGGGCAGCCCGTCGGCAGACCGCACTATCGCCCGGACATTCACGCCGCGCTCCAGAAGCTGTGCGAGGACCAGCCGGCCCGTGCGACCGGTGCTACCCAGCAGAAGGACGGTGCGCTGCTGCTCGCGAGCTACTTTCGCCCTCACGACCTCTCCTCTGGATAATGGAACACCTCGTTGAGCGGCACACCAAACACATTGGCTATACGGAACGCCATCTCGAGCGACGGCGAGTAGCGGCCCTGCTCGATGGCGATGATGGTCTGCCTGGTAGCGCCCACCCGGTCGGCCAACTCCGACTGCGTCATCTCGCTCGCCGCGAACCGGAGCGCGCGGATGCTGTTTGTGACATTTGTCGGCTTGACCATGGCTAGAAGCCCCGGCGATAGAGCACGATCTTGGCGACGGAGCCGACGACCGACCCTACCAAGCAGAACAGGTAGAGCGCGTTGGCGATCCAGAACTGGTCCTGGCGCAGCACCGCAAGCACAAGCGCTGCCAGCACGCCGACCGAAGATACGTAGTAGCCGAAGAGCTCGCCACGCCTGTCGATACCGACGTCCCGCTCATCCTGACGGTCGATGTCCTTGACCGAGCCCTCACCGGTGATCTGCGCCCTGATGGCCGTGCCGATGGCCATGATGATGGCGCCGATGATCATGGAGACGATCGTCACCCCGACGGCGCCGATCAGCCACCACTTGTAGTCGATCTCACTGACAGGACCGCCGTCGAGCTTCGCGCCCACGACTCCGAAGTAGACCGCGCCGACCGCGACGGTGACCACCGCGGTGACCCACGCCATTTTCTCCTTGAAAGTCATTACCGCCTCCCGATGTCTAGAATATTTGACATTGCGAGTGTAAAGCAGGACCCACATGATGTCAAGTATCTTTTACGTCTGGGATCCAGGCTTGGGCAATCGCCACGGACGACTGCGAGCGATGCATGGCAGCCCACTACGTCGCTCGCTATCAGGATGGCCCCGAACAGACGGCTACAACGAGTGACAAATGCGCGTAATCCAGTATCCCCAGCCGGTGGACAGATCTGGCTCCGCGACTGCGAAGGCAAGCACGACTCGCGAACGGAGCGACGCTCGTGCATAGGTAGAGTGGATTAAGAGAGTGCACCTCCGCGGCGAGAACCTTGCCGGTAGAGAGGCCATCTTCTACGGCTCAGACGTCTCATTCAGCTTCTTCATGATCTTCGGGTAGTCGGCTTCGATGAGAGACCCCTTCAGATCCTCGGAGTCCTTCCTGAGTTCCACCACACTCCAGTATTGGTACACGTGGAAGCCAGTCTTCTCCATTGCCCCCACCCAAGCAAGGCCTTCTCCCAACGAAACTCCGTCATCAAGTACCTTCACCCAGACATTGTATTTCGGGTATGAAAGCCCTACTTGATAGGGCTCGTCGCTAAGCACTTCGCAAATCACAGTCACGGGCTTGCCCGCTTGCTCTGTGAAGTAGGATTCAAGATCCCGCTTCAGGAACTGGTCGAAGTCCTGCGAATCGGGCGCGTTGCCTTCGATGTGGGATTCGCGGAGGCCCGCCATCGGATTCATTGCTTCAATCCCATGCCCAACCAAGGCGTAGATGCCGTAACCGATTCCGGCCACCAGCACCAAGGGCGCGGCCACCGCCGCGACCACGACAGCAGTCTTTCTGGTCTTGCCCATCGTGCGCCAGCGCTCATCCCGAGAGGACGCCTCATCGTGGTCAGCCCTGGCTGTTCCCCCACCGAATCTGCCCTTATCGATTCCGCGCATCACTCCCCCTGTGTTGCAGCCGCGCCCGTTGGCCATGGTACGCCATGCAATGGACAACGCAGGAGGTCGGCTGCACGCGCTGGCAGGTGGGATGCTAGGGGAGCCACTCCAGGAACAGTCCTTCAAGGGCTGCTTGGACGATATCACCGGGGGTCAGGCGCCGCCAGAATTTCAACCGGCTCCAGGGCTTCCTCCGGCTAACCCAAACGCCTTGCCATAGTGAGCATTGACCCGCTTCAAAGCCCCTGATTACCCCCATCTGCAAGGTTGCTCTTTCACATCTGGGGCACTGCCGCGTGCAATCGCTCCTATGCTCGAGTTCCGCAGACTCATCTAGTTTGGGCAGTCTGTCTTTGTGTTTAAGATGCTTGAAGCGCTCGAGTTCCCCTTGATCGAACCAGACGGAGTTGCACTTGGGGCAGACATCGATGGTCAGCCCGTGATGATGCTTTTCGTCCAAGCCAATCTGACAACTAGGACAGTTCACTACCCATCATCCTGCTAACGTCTCAGCCGGTCAGCTGCCAGCTGCGCTGGACCGCTACAACGGCGTGTTAGACGCCTGCAGGTTCAGCTGGCTCATCCGGAATCTGGGCATCAT
Source organism: uncultured Actinomycetes bacterium (assembly GCA_963784835.1). Classification (GTDB taxonomy): domain Bacteria; phylum Actinomycetota; class Thermoleophilia; order RBG-16-64-13; family RBG-16-64-13; genus RBG-16-64-13. The sequence continues at coordinate 371,879 of CAWASM010000001.1, forward strand.
GCCACACGCCGACCACCCATGTGACATTTCCTTGGACGCGATAGAACAACCGGTATGAGCCGACCAACACCTCGCGAAAGCCAAGCCCGCTGAACTCCGGTATGACCCTTCCAGACTCCGGAAAGTCGATCAGCCGACGCAGCGCGCCATCCACTCGCATCCTGAACTCGCGGGCAGCGGCGGGTCGATCAGTATTGATGAATGCCACAGCCGCGATAAGCTGACCCCGTGCGGGCGGCGTGAGCTTGACGATCACGAGCGGTTCAGCATCTCGTCGGCTTCCGCCATCACTGCATCTAGATCATGGCCGACTCCGGCCGCAATGTCGGCTTCGCCCTGAGCCAGAATCCGGAGGATCTCGAGTTCACGCTGCGTCCTCTCGTAGGCGCCAGCGCTCACTAGAACCGCCGAAGCACGGCCGTGCTGGGTGATGAAGACAGGGTCTCCAGAAGCCGACGCACGCTTGACGATGCCAGAAGCATCCTGACGCAACTCGCTGATGGGGACGATATTGGGCATCGCACTCACTATCGGTACCTCCTTTGGTAGCGAAGATGGTACCACACGCAGTTGTGCGCCTAACGATCTAGTCGGTCAGTGGCGCCCGGAGGGCGTCTGCTGCACCGACTTGTTAGCACCGCGCTCACGACGAACCACGGGTGCGCCAGTAGTAGGGTCGCTTCCGATGATGAGCCACCGCCAGAATCACCAGGTAGCCGTCCCGAGTCTCGTAGATCAGACTGAATGGAAACTTGGCAAGCACAAGCCGGCGGGCACGCTTCGCAATGAGCGGAGCAGCATCTGGGAACTCGTGAATACGGGCGAACCCTGAGTCGACCTCGCCTACGAAGATCAACCCCAGACCGGGGCTCTCGCGCTCGTAGTAGTCGATGGCGTCGTTGAACTCGCGCCGGGCTTCAGGGTGGACGCGCAGCTCGTGGGTCACTTGAGACGAGCCCTAGCCTCGGCGATGACCTGATCGGCAGGGATGGTCTCAACGAGACCGGCGTCGATCTCGGCGCTGCGGCGAAGCGCTTCCTCTACCCAGAGCTGCTCGACCTCGGCCTCAGACAGAGACTCGAGACTGTTCAGCAGTTCGTGAGCCATGGAAGCCCGCTCTGCGGCATTGAGCCCGAGGGCCGCGCGCATAAGTTCGTCAACGGTCATGTACCACCTCACATGCGCCGGGATGCTCTCGACCACATTCTACCGCGCGTCGCGGACACCGAACCTTCCCCGAGTGCTGGTGCTCACAATGCTTATCCAGTCTGCCCAACTCAACCGCGGAAGCTCTCGCGTGTCTGCATAACTCCGGCGGGCGCTTCTGCCGCGATGCGCCAACCGGCGCTCCACGCGGGCTCGCGGTCATTTCCCTCATGGTGCGTCGGTATTGGACAGACTGTATATGCGCCACCACAACCCGTCAAGCGGGGTGCGCGCGCGCCCGCCGCCGCAATCGAGCACGTGGGCGAAGAGAACGGCGAAGGAGTGTCAGAACGGTCGAGCCGGCACTTGGGGGTCGATCGCGGCAGGTCGAGACCACGGCAACGACCGCGTCGCAGATAGAAGGGGCGCCTTTCGGCGCCCCCAAAGAAAGCGAACAAGACTTTGCCCAGAGCCTTGAGAGTCGTCGTCGCACCCCGGGGCCACTGGCCTACCGCCGGTCGCACCTCGCTACGCGGCCGCGCGCCCTACGGTCAGGGGTTGAGTCGCGCTTTGCTTCCGCCACGACCACGAATACCCGATGACAAACATCAAGGTGGCGATCTCGACCGTCACGAAGAACGCGTAGAACGACGTCACTCCGCTTCCGAACAGCGACCACGACAGGACCACGATGTGCAGAATGGCAGCGCCGATGTTGGTCCAGCGATTCCACGCGACGGGCAATATCCGGGACAGCAGAACCATGAGCATGGCCGTCTCCATGACTACGGCGAAGAAGAGCACGGCCCCCGAACTGAGATCCGATGTCGGCGTCCGGGCCGCCGGGTCGAAGAAGAGGGTGAAGACATCGGCGTAGAGGAAGTTGAGTACCACGAACACCCACAGAGTCGAAAGCACCTTCCTTCTGTCTTTCCCTGCGGGGCTCTTGGCGGCTGAGTCGTTGCTTGTCATGGTCGATCCCTCCTATATCTGATACTTACATTGTAAGCCTATGGCCGCATGGTACACTTACGTCGTAAGTTTGTCAAGCAAGGAGATGCGCCCGTGGCAGCACGGCACAAACCCGCATCGGAACCCCGGGCTCCACTCAACAGGGAACGGGTGCTCAGGGCTGCGACAAGCCTCGCGGATGAAGAGGGCATCGATGCGCTGACCATGCGCAGGCTCGGCGAACGCCTCGGCGTGGAGGCCATGTCGCTCTACAACCACGTGGCCAACAAGGAAGATGTGCTGGTCGGCATGGCGGACACCGTCCTCAGCGAGGTCGAACTGCCCGCCGAGGGCGTCGACTGGAAGACGGCCATGCGGCGCCGGGCTGCATCAGTTTGCGAGGTGCTGGTGCGGCACCCCTGGGCAGCCGTGTTGATAGGCTCGCTTCCCCATCCCGGGCCAAGTACGCTTCGCTACGCGGACTCGGTGCTCGGATCTCTGAGACGGGCCGGTTTCACGCCGGACATGGCCTCGCGCGCCTTCTGGCTGCTCGATAGCTACGTGTACGGCTTCGCCCGACAGCAGTCGAACGTGCAGCTTCAGGCGGCAGCCGACCCCAACAGCCCTCAGGTGACGCTCGACCTTCCCCCCGAGACCTACCCCTACCTGGTCGAAGCGGCCGTCAGCTACGCATCCGGTCCGGGCTGGAGCACCGAGGAGGAGTTCGAGTTCGGCCTGGGGATGATCCTGGACGGCCTGGAGCGACACCTGGCGGCCGAATAACGCTCCTACTCCACGGTCAGAACGATTTTGCCCTTCTGAACGGCTGTCCCGTAGTACCGCATGGCCTCCGCCGCTTGGTCCAACGTATAGCGCCCGTCCAGCACGGGCCTGACCTTGCCCGCTTCGACAAGCTCGGTCATATATCCCAGGTCCTTGTTCGGTTTCAAGACGACGACGCATATCCGCTTCTTGTGCACCATCGCGACCAACGGCCCCAGCAGCGCGACTTGAGCCAGCCGGGCCAGAGAACCTCCCACTGTGACGTAGGCACCGCCCGGACTGAGCGCGCGCAGGTATTCGAATACCGACCGATTCGTCTTGACATCAAGAATCAGTTCGTACTGCTGCCCGGTCCTGGTGAAATCCTCTTGCGCGTAGTCGAGCACGTGGTTGAAGCCCTGCGACCGGAGCATATCCAGTTTCGTGGAGCTGTCGACGCCGGTGGTCTCCGCCCCGTACAGGCGGGCGATCTGGATGGCGAATGTCCCTACGCCGCCACCCGCTCCGTTGACCAGGAGCTTCTGCCCTTGGCGAAGCCGCCCTCTGTCAATTAGGCCCTGCACGGCCAGCATCGCAGCCTGAGGTATCGCGGCGGCTTCTTCGAAGGTCAGGCCTGCCGGCTTCGGAGCGAGCGCCTCTTCACCGGCGCAGACGTACTCCGCGAAGCCGCCCCATCGGCCGCTTAGATCGCCGAAGACCTCGTCACCGAGCTGAAACCGCTTCGCGTTCTTGCCGACTGCCTCGACTACCCCCGCGACATCGGAGCCGAGTATTTGCTTCCTCGGCTTCCGAAGACCGAAGGTCAGCCGGTTCACGAAGGGGATGCCTTGAAGGGCCCCCCAGTCCCAATCGTTGATGGCCACGGCACGGACTCTGACCAAGACCTCGTCATCCTTGGGGATGGGCTTGGCCACGTCCCGTAGTTCGAGGACTTCGGCGGTGCCGTACCTGGTGAATACGATGGCTTTCATGGCCTCCCTCTGAGGATTACTCACCCGGTCTCCGACGCATCCCCAAACAGCTCGAGATCTTCGTACGGTGACTCTTTCAGCGACGCCAACCGCGACTCCAGACCACCGACGTGAGCTTCCAGCCGGTGACCGTCCGGATCCAGGAAGTAGACCGAGTCGCCCTCGCTGGAATCAGCTTTCCACTCTACGCCGCCCGCAGCCGACAGACGAGCGCGGAAGGCCCCCAGTTCAAGCGGATCGAACGTGAAGGCTACGTGCGAATCGTCACGCGCCGCCGGCTGCGCCGCCTGGGGGTCAAGCGACAGGCAGAGCCACATCTCTCCGGCCCGTAGATATGCGCCGCGTTTCCATGTCGCCACCTTGGCGCACCCGAGTACGTCGACATAGAAACACACCGCCCGCGGCAGATCGCTGACGACGAAGGTGATGTGATTGACGCCCGTTGTCACAGTGACTCTTCTGCTTGGGAAGGGTGTCCTCTCGGAAAGGTCGGCAGCGTCCTGTCGATATACGCCCACGGAACCGCGCATTGCGTCCAAACTTGGCAGCTCGGCTGGACTCGTTCCGGCTCGTCCAAACGTCCAGCCTTCAGCCAAACACGGCTGGGATCCTTCTCGGCTCTCGTGAACAGAGGTGAGCCGCATTCGGGACAGAACTCCCGAGTGATCTCCGAACCGCTGTCGCCGATGGTCGTGTAGCCCTTGACCTTGCCGGAGACGATGCGCAAGAGAGCCGTCTTGGATAGCACGCCGACAGTGTACGGCCCACCCGTAGCTCTTCGGCAATCGTCGCAGTGACAGTAACCGGCGTCGCCCAGCTCGCCTGCGTATTCATAGCGCACGGCCCCGCAAAGGCATCCTCCGCGTAGAACTGTTTCCACGCCTTCCCTCCTAGATTCGTTGGCCCGGCGCCGCGCCCTTACCGCCTCCAGACCTTCCATGGCTCGCGATGAGTTCCCACATCGAGTCCATGACCTGCTGTGCGAACCGTTCCTCTTCCTGCTCCGACGATTCCCCCTGCATCCGAGCCGGAGGATGCAAAGGTTCGCCGATGAAGTAGGTGAGCCGGCACGGAAGCGGCAACGAGACGGCCACCGACAGCGGCATCGGAATGGGGATGATCCCGATGGCAAGCGGGTCGCGGTACTCTGCGTAGTCCGGGCCCAGCCGGAGGATGCCCCGGAACAGCATCTTGCCGAGGAGCCGCCCGCTCGAGACGAAGACCATCCCGCTGTTGACGCCCATACCGACCACGGGAATCACGGGCACGCCGGCCTCCATCGAAACCCGTGCGAATCCACGACGCCCTTCCCAATCAATGTGCTCACGCCCGAAGCGGCCGCTCATGATCTCGCGAACGCCTCCGGGGTAGGTGAGGACGAGTTCGCCCTGCCCGAGTAGGCGCAAAGCGTTCTCGCGAGTGCCATCCACAGCGCCGGACAGGGAGAACATGCGCTTGGTGATCGAGAGTCTGAACCACATGTGATGTGCCATCAGGCGCACGAGCCGCCCACGAGCCTGGAGCATGAGACGGATCAGGATGAAGGAGTCGAAGTCCAGACGACCGTGATTGCTCACGATCACGGCTCCGCCCGCTTCCGGGATCCGCTCAGCACCATGGATCGAAGCGCGGTGATACTTCTTGCGGGGATTGAGCAGGGTGAGCGCCCTAACAGCAGCTCGCCGGTCCAGTTCACCCATAGGTCCCCCTTTCGATGTGCTCGAGTTCGAGGCCTTCGCGACCACCCCTAGTCATCGCGCTCGCACCGGGGAAGAACGTTCTTGCGTCCGTGGTACGCGACGCAGGGCCGACAGTCGCCGTGCAGGACACAGTCCTTCGGGCATGGGCACTCAAGGAAGCCGCGTTCGGCCGGGGTGGCCGGCGTTGTCGCGGAAACCATCGAGAGATGCGCCTCAGCTATCGTGCGCTTCTTGGAGGTCTTAGTTCGATCCTGCCCGCGTGCGGCCATGGCTACCCTCACCTATCCGGATCACTCAGTCCGGGAGTCGTAGACCGATGCCATCGAGGAAAGCAACGAAGGTGCGAAGGTCCCCGGAGCCCACATAGTCCTGCCACTGGTGGTCGCTCCCACCAGGGAGTAGAGGAACCGGTTGAGCCGCCACTGAGGAAGCGAGGCTTTGCGGACCATGAAGCCGGGGTCGGGCGACCGCCGCGGTCGAAGCTCCGACGCGGCTTTCATCTGCAGGTATGTCGTGGTCACTTGGGCCATTGGAGTCGACTGAAAACCCATCCCCCACAATGTTCAAGGCAGCTAGTTTTGCCGCGGCCTTCTCAATGCTCTCCCATGCACCAAGCCTTGGTGACTCGAGCGTACTCCTCCACTTCCTCGTCGGTGCGGAAGTCATCCACGCCGCAGGCGTCATAGTGCACCATGTCAGCAAGTTCCCGGACGATCTTGGGACCGGGATGCGCCGCTTGATAGCCGACCACCATCATGTCGTAGATCGTGAGGGCCTCCGGGATGCCGACTATCTCCTTGATGGCATGCTCGGCGCCGGGGCGCGAAGTGGACGTGTACCACTGGGAGGCCAGTCCCAGAGCGGTCGCTGCCAGATGCATGCACAAGAAGGCATTGGCCATGCTGGACTGGTAGAGAGGGGCTGCCTCCACGTTGGTGCGGGGGGCAAACGGCAGACCAACCTTGGCCCGCCAATCGCACAGAGCGAGGATGAACACCGGCGCATCTCTGAAGCTGCTCCGCTGCATGTGCTTCTTCGCGGGGTCCTTGATCGCGTGACCGTGCTCGTCCAGGGCAGCCACGATCTTCGCCTTGACCTCTCTATCCTTGATGACCACGAACTCCCAAGGCTGAGTGTGGAAGCCCGAAGGAGCCCAGCGCGCCACCTCGATGATCTTAGTGATGTATTCCTCCGGCACGGGATCAGGTTTGAACTGGCGGACGTTGCGCCTCCTTCGTCACCAAGTCCAGTAGGCAGTCGTATTGCTCAGTGCTATCCATGGAGGCCTCCACCGTTCGCCCGGACCATTGTCATGACTTGTTCAGGGTCACGGCGGCGATAACGAGAGTCTTCAACGCCTCCTCGTCTACCTCCTCGCCCTTGTGGAAGTCTATGGCGCGCATTGTGTTCCCGTCAAGACCGTGACCGTGGCCGTGGCAACCGTCTCGCCACGCGCCTACAGCCGGCGATATGCCCGCACCGAGAGGGGCACAAAGACAACAAGGATCCCGGCCACCCAGATCAGGAGCTGCCAAGTGTAGTGCCACGACGGTTGGCCGCTGAACAGCGCCCGTGCCGCGTTGACGGTGATCGACACCGGCTGGTGCTTCGCGAAGCCTTGAAGCCACGACGGCATCGTCTGCACGGGCACGAACGCCGAACTGGCGAAGGTCAGGGGGAAGAGCGGCAGAAACCCAGCTACCTGCGCCGTCTCGGGGTCCTTCACCAGCAGTCCGATCAGCGCGTAGAACCAGGAGAAGGCGTAGCCGAAGGCAAGCACGAGCACCACGCCCAGCAGATCGTGAGCCCACGAACTCCCCTGGAACCTGAATCCGACAAGCACGCCCACGCTGAGCATGATCGCGATCACGACTACATTGCGGAGCAAGTCTGTGGTAGTGCGACCGGCCAGCACCGCCGAACGGGCCATGGGAAGCGCCCGGAATCGATCGATGATGCCCCCCTTCAGGTCATACGCCAGCCCGATGGAGGCGCTTGCCCCGCCAAAAAGCGCGGTCTGCACGAAGATGCCCGGCATGAGGTAGTTCACGTACTGTCCGCCGGGCACGTTGATCGCTCCGCCGAAGACGTAACGGAACAGCAGAACGAACATGATGGGCTGGATGATCGAGAACACGATCAGCTGAGGCACCCGCCAGAAATGCATGATGTAACGCTGGGTTATGGCGGCGAAATCGCTGATGGCGACTCGGAGCGACAATGGCCGGCTGCCCGCCAGGGCGCGTGCGATCGCCGCCTGGCAGACATCTGGGGCCCCCGTTGGCCGAACTCGCGGGCCACGCGTCTCGGGTGCCGACGTCGGCGGCGTTTGCGGGTTCATCTGGGCTCCTCTCCGCGGCTGGGGGACCCTTCCACGGTGGCGTGCCCCGTGAGCGATAGGAACACGTCATCAAGCGAAGGACGCCGGACTGCCAGGTCGTCCAGTTCCACGTCCGTCTCGGCCAGCTTGCGCGCCACCGCTATCAACGTCTGGGCGCCCTGCCGGCTGGGTATCGACACCCGGCCCTGCAACTCGTCCGTGCGCGGGGGACCATCTGCCAACTGCGCGAGTATCGCGACCACCATCTCAAACTGCCGTGGGTCCTTCACCCGGGCCTCAACCACATCCCCTCCCAGTCGATCCTTCAGCTCGTCGGACGTGCCCTCGGCGATGACCTTGCCCTCGTCCAGGACGACGATCTTGTGAGCCAGCTGGTCCGCTTCTTCGAGATACTGGGTGGTGAGAAGCACGGTGGTACCATCGGTGACCAAGTTCTGCAGGAACTCCCAGACGTCCAGGCGCGAGCGGGGATCAAGCCCAGTGGTGGGCTCGTCAAGCAACAGAAGGGCCGGTCGGCCGACCAAGCTGGCCCCGACGTCCAAACGGCGGCGCATGCCGCCCGAGTAAGTCTTGACCTGCCGGTCCGCGGCCTCTGTGAGTGTGAACAGCTCCAGGACGTCGGCCGATCGCTGGCGTCGTTCCTTCTTGGGCAGATGATAGAGGCGGCCGACCAGCTCGAGGTTCTCGCGGCCGGTCAGATTCTCGTCCACGGCCGCGTATTGGCCGGCCAGGCCGATGAGGTCTCGCACCCGGCGTGCATCTTTGGCTACGTCCAGCCCGGCGATGCGGGCCCACCCCTCATCGGGAAGCAGCAGCGTAGAAAGTATCTTGACGAGAGTCGTCTTGCCGGCGCCGTTAGGGCCAAGGAGTCCAAGCACCTTTCCACAGTCGGCGGAAATGGATACCCCATCCAGAGCCAAGGTCTTGCCGTAGGCCTTGCGGATGCCCTCGGTTTCGATCATGAAATCCACCTGCCGCTCCCTGTGGTCTGCGTCGCGCTCCGCTGAGCCCGCGACACCATGGCTATCCGCTGTCATGCCTACCCAAGAGCCCGGGGCTTCCAAACCGGTTAAGAACCTTCAGTCGTGCGAAGCCTTCACACCCACCCGATCGGCAGCGGATAGGCCGGCCGCCTGCAGGCGGATGCTCTCCCGGGGGTCGTAGCCGTCAAGGTGCGCTGACATCCTCGAATGGGTATGTAGTCCCTCAACACGCATCCATCCCAGAAGCCAGAGGAGGCACAAGGATGTCCATGGTGGTCGATTTCGAGAACGTGTCTTCAGAAGGCCTGGAGTCCTCACCGGTGGCGGAGGCGCTTGCCGGCCTGCGAGCCAACGAGGCACGGTACTTCATGAACAAGTACAAGCACGTGTTCACGGTCGTACCAGCTGGCGAGAGCCAAGACACCCTGGAATATGTGAGCCGGATCCTCAAAGAGGAACGCCACATCGAGTTCGCCGCCAGGCCTCTGGAAACATCGCGCTTTCAGGTGGAGGGCCTGCGGCTCGCTCACGTGTTCTATGAGGATGGCCTTGAGGTCAACGTCATGTACGCGATCGATGATCCCAAGAAGCGAGCTGTCGGCTTCAAGCTCTCGGAAGGGATGGAAGTGCCCAAGGAGCTCGAAGGCACGTTCAAGTTCGCCCGGCAGAAGTCCAAGCTCGCCGGAACGATCCGCGGCTCATTCTTCGTGATCAAAGGCGAGTACTAGGTCTCTGGACGCAGCGGCCGAGCCTTCGCGGCGAGGGCAGATATGTCCTGGCCGCAGGCCTACAGGCGGCGAATCCGGGCCCGATAGGTCAGCTACGCCTCCAGGGCGGCCGCGAAGACCGCCGGGGTCACGACTTCGCACCACGGTCGGACCGCGTCAGCAAGACGCCTGTCACCGGTGACCAGCGCGCAGCCCGGCATGGTCCGCAGGAGTGCGGCAACGTGAGCATCGCCGGCGGGCACCGAGTCACTGGCCGCACCGGCCGTCCCATTTCCCAGGCCCGACGCCTTGAGTTCGCGCATGGTCGCGTTGACGACGGTCTCCAGCAAGACGCCGTCGACCTCGGCTTCGCTCAGTCCGTGCCGCTGGACTATCGACTGCCGCAGAAGTACCCGGCGGTACTCCCGGATCAGAGCGTCTGACAGCAGAAAGCGTAGATGCCCCTGATCATCGCCTCGACTATCCGCCTCGGAGGCGAGGTCTCCGGACCCCAGACCATGCCGCTCACGAGCACGTTAGTGTCGATGACGACGAAGCCGCTCAATCGAGCCCGGCGCGTTCCTTGGCGGTCTCTTCGAGGGCAAGAGCCATGGCTTCATCCTCACTAAGCCCAGAGTTCATCCCAGCCCGTGCCAGGATCTCCCGGGCGCTCTCGACCACACGGATACCAGCCAGTTCCAGGCTCTCGTCGATGAGGGCGGTGATGGTGGTACCCCGACGTGCAGCGGTCTCTTTCAGCGCCCGCTGCCGTTCTTCGCTAAGCGAGATGGTCATGCGTGGCATGGCGTCCTCGATGCGTTGGTGTATTGGTGCATGCGCCATACTAGCACCTCCTTACCAGACGCCAGAGTCATCGTGAGTCCTCAAGCCAGGATTGCACGAGCGTCACACCCGGACTATCAGCCCTTGGGTGTATCAGGTCGTCTTGGAGGGCAGCGGTCCCTCAAGGACGATATCTAGTGCCCCCATGATAGCCAGGTCTTCGGCAGGTGACCGACCTTGCGACATGCGACTCATCATGACCGACGCGAAGGGGATCGCAAACAGGGCGAAGGCGGCCCGCTCACAGTCTACGTCGCCGCGTATGCGTCCCAAATCCTGCTCGGCCTTCAGATATTCCGCGAGTGGCAGCAATGGGTCGGCCGGTCGCCCCGCGCTGTCGTCGCCCGAACGGTCAGACACTGCCTCTGCCCAGCGGCTAACGCCCGGCCGAAGCGCTGTTTCGCGGCGTATCAGCGAGACGTCGAAGCCGGCCGCCGCTCGACGTAGCGGACCTCGGTGATGCCGACAAAATCCGAGTCTTGAGTCCAAAGAACGGCCTCATGAGCGCGCGCAGTGACAAGCATGACGCTGTCGGCCATGGGGATCTTGAGATCCAGGCCGGCCCGAGCGGCCGCAAGAGCCAGTGACTCGCTCAGATCCACCACCCTGCCCTGTTGCATGAGCGCCACACCCTGTAGGGCCGCGCCCTCCCCACGTTGCTGGAGGATCCGCTTGAAGACCTCATAGAGGCTGATAATGGGCACCACGAGTTCGTCAGTAGTCTCGATCGCCTCCGCGAAGAATCCCGCGTTGGGCCCGTCGGCGAAGTACTCGAGCCAACCACAGGAGTCGACAACGTTCATGTGCGGTCGCACTCCCTGGGAACCTGGGTGTCGATGCCGCGAAGAAAGCCCCGCATCTTCTGGATGGGCTGGACCGGGACAAGTTCTACGCGGTCTTCGTAGAGGATGGCCTCGACCTTCTGCCCGGGGTACATCCCCAGCTTCTCCCGGACCTCCTTGGGTATCACCACCTGGTACTTCGGCGAGACGGTCACGGTCGCCATTGCCACCCCCAGCCATCGATACAGACCACGTATTACGACTATAGCATCGATGCCCTGGAAGTGGAGTGCACTCGAGTCGCCCATGCGACTCTTGTACCACCGGCGAGCGTCGCGGCGGGTCCATCCGAGGGTGGAGCGTGGCAAGAATGCTCGGCCGCCCGCCGATCATCGCTCGAGCTCCGCCTGAGGGGCATGGAGGAAGACGGCCTCCGGACCGGCGCGTTTCTCACACCACCTTGTGGCCTCCTCGTAGTAGCATTGATCCAAGCCATCGAGAGGAGCATCAAGTTGCAGACAAACATCGACCCCAAGACAACCGCGCTACTCATCCTGCACTGGCAGAACGAACTCGTGAAGCCAGGCGGCCTCGTGTCCACTCCGCTCCCCGGGATCATCGCCGCGTCGGGGACGATCCAACGACTGCAGAGCGCCCTTCAGGCGAGCAGGGCAAGAGGGGTCCTGGTGGCCTACGTGAACGCTAGCCATAGGAAGGGCTACCCCGAGGTGCCCAGGACACCGGCGCCTCTTGCAGCCGGCCTCGTACAATCGAACGCGTTCATCAGAGGCACATGGGGTGTCCAGGTGATCGATGAGCTCGACTCCTCGGGGAGGACGAGATCGAGATCGCGAACTTCTCCACGAGCGCGTTCATCTACACCGAGCTCGATCTCATCCTTCGCAACCGCGGGGTCACGACCGTTGTGCTTGCCGGTTTGGCCACCAACTGGGTCGTCGAGAGCACCGCCCGCGACGCCTCCAACAGAGGTTATGCCGTCTGGACCCTAGCCGACTGCTGCCACGGCTCGAGTACCGAGGCCCATGAGTACTGCGTGAAGAACACCCTCCCCATGCTGGGGGTAGTCTGCGACGCCGAGGACTACATAGATGCTATAGCCTGATAGGGAGCTCTATGTCCGCGGTCATGGCCTCCAGGCGCGCCCGCACCTCGTCGTTCTGTTTCTTGCCCTCATCGTCGGTACGCAGCCCCAGTGGCACATGATCCATCTCGTTCAGCGCGGTGACAACTTCGTCGAGCTTCTGGTAGGGCACCGTGATGATGTGTAATCCCGGCGGATACGTCTGCCGCATCTGCAGGCCGAAGTGCATGCCGGTGAACAGATGGTTCACTTTGCCGGATATGTATGGATACACGTATGTCCACGCGCAACTCATCACGTATGAGCACTTGGATTCCCACAGGTCACCGGATATGTAGCTTGTCGCGCGCAGGAGAAGCTGCGCCTTTTCGGTAGGGGCGACGCACACCACCAGGTCCGGGTCAAACTCGCACAGACTTACCGGACAGAACACCACGTAGTTGCAGACTCCACGCTTCAGCGTCGGAGCCTCGTGATATAGCCGTGCGTTCGCCGCCGCGGTCCTGAATACGCCCATCTCGAAACCGATCTGGCCTGATCCATGGTTGGTCTCGAGGTCGGTCATGCCCAGGACTACCTTGCCCATGCACTTGTCGTTGTCTGCCGTGGTGAAGAACATCTCGTTCTCCACCTGGGCTTTCTTCAGAAAGCCGCAGAACACATCGATACCTTCCACCTGCGGTACGTTCTCCGGTCTGTTGCGGGAGAACTTGACAGCTACCGGCGGGTACGGGAGTTCGAGGTCGGAAAAGGCCTTCTTGGCCGATTCGTTCAGCATGCGTGTTCCTTTCCGGATGTCGGTTCTGTCCTAAGCGTACGTCATACGGCCAGGCCGCTCCACCGGTCGAGCCCGCCGGCTGCGGGCCAGATCATGCGCCGCCCGGAGGTTGACCCAAGACTCCGGAGTGGTGTTCAGAGCCTGCGCAAGCAGCCAAGCGGTCTTGGCGTGGTCAATCATCAGTTCCGCGAGCTTCTGGCCATCGATGAGGGCGTCCTACATGGGTATCAGCGTAGCCATGAGGTCGTCACCATCTGGTACCCATTGTCCCGCCAACGCTGCTCGGACCAACCGTTCGCGCTCCGGAGTGACCCCCGGCCACTGCACCTCGGCGGCTGCGGCAATGATGGTCGCCATGGTCTGGGCCATCGGCATCTTGCTCACGACACCGTCCGCCCCACTTCTGAAGCGGTCGAGGTCAACGAGCAGCCTGCCAAAACGGGTGGTGTCCAACATCAGCTTTCTGTCTTTGACCCCGAACATCCCACGCGTCCGCATCAGCACCACCCGGGATAGTTCGGCCAGTGGAAGTATGAAGGCAACCTGGCTGGGATCTTTGACCATACCAAGGATGCCCACCGAGTCGAACATGACGCCGAGCAGGCTTGATGTGGTGAGAGTAACCACGCCCGCCCCCGTGAAGACCACCCCATGTTGAAAGGTCTCCCCGGCTCCTGCCTTGGAAACGATCGGTCGACCGTCTTCCTTTGTCGATACATAGCCAATGATCGTCGGGGCTGTCCACGAGCCAATGACCCGATCTTCAGATTCTTGCCGGGCGGTTCGATACGGCGTCCAGCGCAGCCCCAGGACGTCGGATCTTCCACCTCCCATCTTGTCCAGGCTCACGCCTAACCCGAAAGCCGGAGAGGCCTCGTGAGCGTGCTCGCGTAGAACCTGCGTCATTGTCTCTGAGCCCGATCTAGCCCCCTGCAGACATCCTCGGAGTGCGCCTTCGCCGCTTCAATGTACCATCAGAGGAAGTAGCTGGGCCGGCGGGTGCAAGGTCCATCCCCTCCAACTCGTCTCTTCAAGATCTGGTGCTGTTTGGACGGGTCGTGCGGGAGGCGGGGGTATGACTCTGATACCGGAAGCCAGCCACCTTTCGACCGGCGACGCGACCACCCCCCGTCGCTCCTTGGCTGGTCATACTCCAACCAAAGGCGGACCCGGCGACAAGATGAGCCAAGTAGGGTATCTTCATCATGAAGGTACGAGACGTTGTCAGGCTGCTTTGCGAAGATGGCTGGTTCCAGGTGAGTCAATCCGGAAGCCACCGCCAGTTCAAGCACCCGATCAAGCCCGGCCGCGTGACGATCGCCGGCAAGCCGGGACAGGAGATTGCACCCGGGACGCTGCGCAGCATCGAGAGACAAGCCGGCATCAAGGTAGGACTACCATGAGAACAGTCGCGATAGTCATCGAAAGAGCAGGTCGCAACTACTCTGCCTACGCCCCCGAAGTCCCCGGCTGCATAGCCACGGGAGCTTCGGCCAAGGAGGCCGAGGGCAATATGCGGAGCGCCCTCGAGCTTCACCTCAAAGGCATGACGGAGGACGGCCTCGAAATCCTGTCTGACGACGTCGTAGTGCGGAAGGTCACGCTGGCGACCAAGTAGCGCGGCTCTGCGCCGTCATCCAGGCGCCTGGGCGCCAGCCTCGATCCCGAGCTGCCAGAAGTACATGTCCGCCAGCGCGCCTACGCCACTCGGGCCGCAGTCACGGAGCGGGAAAGGTGGTGGGCGTCGACCTGGATGTCCAGTTTCAGGATCGCGGCAGCTCGCCCTGAAGATTGTAGAGATGGTGACTGATGTGTGGGAGCTGCCCGATGGAGCAACGAACCGCGAAAACACAGGGGGCGCCTTTCGGCGCCCCCAAAGGAAACGATCAAATTTGACGGAGCCCCGACGGTCGGGGTCAGCGCCCGGGTGCCCGCACCAGGCGGCGGGTGTAGCCTAGCGCGAGCCTACAACTCGTCCGGCAACTCCCTAAGCTCCGCCATGGAGAACACCGGCCCATCCACGCACACATACTTGGGCCCCACGTTGCAGCGCCCGCAAATCCCAATCCCGCACTTCATGCGTTTTTCCAGGGTGGTGTAGGTCTGCTCAGGCGTGAAGCCCAGCTTCTCGAAGCTGATGAGGGCGTACTTGATCATGATGGGCGGACCGCAGGTGATGGCTATGGTGTTCTCGGGGCTGGGAGCCATGCGCTCAAGCACCGTCGGCACCATGCCTACGTCGCACTGCCAGCCATCGCACTCGCGGTCGATGGTGAGCACCAGTTCGATGTCGTCGCGCTTCTGCCACTCCTCCACGTCATACCAGTAGGTGAAGTTGGTGGGGTGGGTGGCGCCGTAGAGGATGGAGATGCCGGCGTAGTCGGCGCGGTGCTCCAGGGTGTATTCGATGGTGGCCTTGAGCGCCGCCGAACCGATGCCGCCCAGCACGTAGAGGATCCTCTTGCCCTTCCAGGCCTCCACCGGGAAGCCGCAGCCCATGGGGGCGCGGATGCCCACCTTGTCGCCCTCGGAGAGGTTGTGCAGAGCCTTGGTGACCTCACCGGCCTTCATCACCGAGAACTGGATGAACTCCTTCTCGCTCGGCTTGGAGCTGATGGCGAAGGTCGACTCGCCGATGCCGAAGATGCCGAACTGGCCCACCTGGCCGGGAGCGAAGGTGAACTTCTCCTGCACCGAGGGGTCGTCGAAGCGCATGCGGAAGGTCTTGATGGTCGGGGTCTCCTCGATGATCTTGACCACCGTGGCGATCTCGGGCAGGTAGGAGTTGCCGGCCAGCTTGCCGGCGCGGGCGGTCGTCGCTCCGGGGGTCACGTCGCCGATGGTGAGGCGGGTCTTGCCGTCGGTGGCCATCTAGCCCTCCTTCCCGTCGGTCGGGGCAGGCGCGGTCGGTGCCGCTCCCGCGGGCGCCGCCCCGCCGCCGCCGGCGCGCCGCCGTCGGCGGACGCGGCGACCGGGCCGCCACCGGGCGGCGGTCCGTCGCTCCCGGCGAGCCCATGGCGCGCAGCACCTCGCGGATATCGATGCGCGTCGGGCAGTGCATGATGCAGCGGCCGCAGCCCGAGCACAGCAGGCTGTCGTATTTGTCGGGGTAGTACCAGAACTTGTGGCTGAAGCGGTTGCGGAACCGGTTGGACTTCTGCGCCCGCGGGTTGTGGCCCGAGGTCTCCTCGGTGTAGAGGGGGTTGAAGCAGTTGTCCCACACGCGGTAGCGGTCGCCGGTGCTCTCCACCAGCGAGTCGTTGATGCTGAAGCAGTAGCAGTTGGGACACACGTAGGTGCAGGTGCCGCAGGAGATGCAGCGCATGCCCAGGTCGTGCCAGTTCTGGTGCGCGATGTTGTCGTGCAGGTTGTCGCGGATGCCTTCCAGAGCGAAGGGCACGTCCACCTTGGCGGTCGCCTTGACCTTCACCTCGGCCGCCTCGGCGGTCTGAGCGTCGGTGGCGTCGGCGAGGCCGTCGCGGCCGCTGCCGCCAGCGCCGCCTCGCCTTTCTCGGTCAGCGCCTCGGCCGTGAAGCCGCCCTCCACCTGGGTGAAGAGCGCGTCCACGCCTTCGGTGGCCGCCGGATCGCCGCCGATGGCCGTGCAGAAGCAGGTCGACCGCGGGTCGCGGCAGGTCACTGCCAGCAGCGTGGTCGCCGCCCGGCGGGCGTTGTACAGCGGGTCGAAGTAGAAGCCGCCGTAGCCGCCGAACACCTGGTCCATCTGCACGAAGCCGCGGGCGTCGCACGGGCGCAGGCCGAAGATCACCTGGGCCGGGGCCTCGTTCACCGGCTCCACCACCACCGTCTCGTGCGGGATGGCCGCTTCGCCTTCCGCGCCCTCGGGGATCGGCGCCATCTCGTAGCCGAACTTCAGGTAGGTCTCGGTCTGCAGGAACACCCACTCCTTGGGCGACTGCTTGGCCAAGAGCACGTCCAGCTCCACGTCCTTGCCTTCGGCCCAGGGCTGGAACTGCACCACGCCATCGGTCTTGATGGGAGCCACCACCCGCGCGTCCTGCGCGAGAGCCTTCAGGAAGGCCGGCAGCGCATCTGCTTTCAAGAATTTGATCGCCATCGTCCCTCCCTATGAGCCTGTTGGGAACGAAACCGCGGCCCCCAGGAAGCGCTGGGCGGCGTGATAGAGCGTCCTCGGTCGTGCCAATAGCGCCGCTATTGGCGCTCCCTGCGTCCTTCTCTCGCGCGTACCCATCACATCCTGGCGGCGGGGCTTCATTCTCAACAGGCTCCTTCAGTCGCCGAATTGGTCTTGTGAGGTCGAACACCTGGAACACCGGCTTCTCGTCGAGCTTGGTGCCCGGCTCAAATCCGAACATGTCGTAGATCTCCTTGTTCATCTTGCGGTGCAGCAGCGACAGCGGGATCTCCACCGGACAGGCCCGGTCACAGGCTCCGCACGACGGGCAGCGGCCGGCCACGTGGAACATGTGCACCATCTGGAACAGCAGGTTCTCCTTGGTGCCCACCTTCTGGCTCACCAGTTCGGGCTGTGCGCGAGCGGTTGACGCACTTGTCCCAGCACACGCACACCGGGCACACGTGGATGCAGGCGAAGCAGCGCACACAGGTGGAGTAGACGCTCTCCAGCAGCTGCCTGCTTACCGTCGTCGGAGAGGGTCTCGTAGACGAAGATGTCGCTCCAGTCGGGCTTCGTCTGCTCCCGGTCGGGCTCGGGCACCAGCGGTCCGGCCACGTCGTCCGCGTAGACGGCGTTGGGGTAGCGGCAGGTGCTGCACACATCGAGAAGCATCCCGTGTTTGGGCAAAGTCTTTCGTTCTCCCCTGACCTGGTGGTGACGGTCACCTTGCTCTTCCGGGGACTGGAGATGTCGACGAGTTCGTCCGCGAACTGCTTCTCGAGCTTGCGCCGGTCGACGATGCCGTCGCAGGGCACGCCCACCACGTAGAGCTTCTCCTTGTCGACCAGCTCCTCCTGGAGCAGCGCCACCAGCGTGCGGCTGTCGCAGCCCTTGACGCAGAGCCCTATCTTGGCGTCGGCCGGGTCGGGCATGTTGCGTTTGATGAAGGTCACCAGGTTGTGGTGGCAAAGAGTCGTTCCAGATGAGTTGCTCCACTTCGGCCGGGTCTTTCACAAACGCCGGGATCGACCTCCGAAGCGTTGTGGCCCTGTTTCCAGCCGATGAAGTAATCGATGCGGCCGTCGGTGAGCGCCTTGGCGGCGAACTCGCGGATGTGGTCTTGCCGTCTCACAGGGCCCTCCCTTCACGAGGGCCGAGCTTCTCCACGCCGGCCACGAACTCGGTGACCACCTTCTGCCAGCGCTGGCCTTCCGAGGCCGAGACCCAGGTCCACTTGAAGCGCTCCTTGGGGATGCCCAGGTGGTGGATCATCCGCTCCAGCAGCTCGAACTTGCGCCGGGCGTAGTAGTTGCCTTCGGAGTAGTGGCAGTCGCCGGGGTGGCAGCCGCTGATGAGCACGCCGTCGGCGCCTTTCTCGAAGGCCTTGAGCGCGAACAGCGGGTCGATGCGGCCCGTGCAGGGCACGCGGATGAGGCGCAGGTTGGCCGGCTGCTTGAAGCGGCCGACACCGGCGGTGTCGGCGCCGGCATAGCTGCACCAGTTGCAGACGATGCCGATGATCTTGACCGGACGGTCGCCGGAGGCGCCGGGCGCGGCCCCCGAAGCGGCGCCGCTGGCTTGAGTTGTCGTTGATTTCAGCCATCTTCACCGCCTTCCTGTCGTTGAGGGTTCAGATTGGAGCACTTCCTCGATCTGGTCCAGGATGGCGTCCGTGGGGAAGCCCTTGAGCGAGATGGTGTTCACCGGGCAGGTGGCGACACACACGCCGCAGCCCTGGCAGACCGTCTCGATCACGTGGCTCTTGACGTCGCCGTTGCGCTGCTCCTGCTTCTCTGGAGCGCTGAACGGACAGACCTCGATGCACTTCCAGCACGACACGCAGTTCTTCTGATCGACGATCGCGATCATGGGGCTGGTCTTGAGCTTGTCGTGGGACAGCAGGCCAACGACCTTGGAGGCGGTGCCGCTCGCCTGGGCCACCGTGGCCGGGATGTCCTTGGGCGCCTGGCAGGCGCCGGCCAGGAAGACGCCGGCGGTATTGGTCTCCACCGGGCGCAACTTGGGATGGCCTTCTTTGAGGAAGCCGAACTCGTCGTAGCTGATGTTGAGCTTCTGAGCCAGTTCCTTGGCGCCGGGGGCGGCCTGGATGCCGGTCGCCAGCACCACCAGGTCGGCGGCGATCTCCACCTGCTCGCCGAGCAGGGTGTCGGCTGCCGCGCACCATGACCTTGCCGTCCTCCTCGTAGAGCTTGGAGACCCGGCCGCGCACGTACTTGACGCCGAACTCGGTCTGCACGCGCTTGATGAACTCCTCGTAGCCCTTGCCGGTGGCGCGGATGTCGATGTAGAAGACATAGACCTCGGTGCCCATGCCCACGTGGTCTTTGGTCAGCAGCGCCTGCTTCGCCGTGTACATGCAGCACACGCTGGAGCAGTAGGGCCGGTTCACCGATTCGTCGCGCGAGCCCACGCACTGGATGAAGACCACCGTCTTCGGGTCTTCCCCGTTGGAGAGCCGGTGCACGTGGCCGCCGTAGGGGCCGGAGGCGTTGAGCATCCGCTCGTACTGCAGGCCGCGAGATGACGTCCTTGATCTTGCCCGAGCCGTACTCGTGGTAGTGCTCCTCCCAGGGGAAGACGTCCAGGCCGGTGGCCACCACGATGGCGCCGAACTCGCTTCTGCACGATCTCTTCCTTCTGCTCGTAGTCGATGGCGTCGGCCGGGCAGACCCGTCTCGCACACCCGGCACTTGCCCTGGGTGAACCAGCGGCAGTAGTCCACCTGGATGGCGGCCCGCTTCGGCACCGCCTGCGGGAAGGGGATGTAGATGGCCTTGGTCGGCTCCAGCCCCACGTTGAAGATGTCGGGAGCTTTCGCGGGACATTTCTGAACGCAGATCTCGCAGCCGATGCACTTGGTCCAGTCGACCATGGAGGCTTTCTTGCGGATGTCCACGGTGAAGTTGCCCACGTAGCCGGCGACCTTGTCGATCTCGCAGTAGGCCATGAGTGTCGATGTTCTCGTGCTGGGCGCAGTCCACCATGCGCGGGGTGAGGATGCAGGCCGAGCAGTCGATGGTGGGGAAGGTCTTGTCCAGCTTGGCCATGACGCCGCCGATGGTGGTCTGCTTCTCGACGATGGTCACCTTGAGGCCCGCGTCGGCCAGGTCGAGCGCCGCCTGGATGCCGGCCACTCCACCGCCGATGACCAGCACGTCTTTGTTGACCTCCACCTCATTGGAGAACAGGGGCTCGAGCTGCCGGGCCTTGGCCACCGCCATGCTGCACGATGTCCCAGGCCTTGTCGGTGGCCACCGGCATGTCGGTGTGGATCCAGGAGCAGTGCTCGCGGATGTTGGCCATCTCGAAGAGGTAGGGGTTGAGGCCGCCCTTGTCCACGCAGCGCCGGAAAGTGACCTCGTGCATGTGCGGCGAGCAGGCGGCGACGACCACCCGGTCGAGCTTCTTGTCTTGGATGGCCGTCTGGATGGCGGCCTGCCCCGGCTCGGAGCAGGTGTACATGATGTTCTCGGCATGGACGACGTCCTTGAGGCTGAGGGCCCTCTTGGCGACCTCGGCCACGTCGACCGTGCCGGCGATGTTGCTGCCGCAATGGCAGACGAAGACGCCTATCCTCATGGGGTCACCTCCGCGTCCGCGCCGGGTCGTGGCGGCGTCGGCGTCATCGGCGGCCGGTCGCCGGCGGCCGCAGCCAGCCGCGGCGGCCTTGGCCGCCCGCGCCGCTTCCTTGGCGGCCTTCTCGGCCGCCTTGCGCTCTTCTTCGGCCCTGACGGCCGCCGCCTCGGCGATCGCCCGCTTGATCAGCGGCTTCGGGATCGACGACGTTCTTGTTCAGCATGACGTCATCGGCGCTCAGCCCGAAGGCGAGGCCCAGCACCTGCGGCAGGTACAGGATGGGCACCTTGTAGCTCGGTGCCCAGGAAGCTGTTGATCTGCGCCTGCTTCAGGTCGAGGTTGACGTGGCAGAGCGGGCAGCACACCACGATGGCGTCGGCCCCGGCCGGCCAGCGCCTGCTCGATGACCTTGCCGCTCAGCCGCCGCTGGATCTCCACCTTGGGCATGCCCACGCTGGCGCCGCAGCACTCGGTCTTGTAGTTCCACCACTTGACGTCGGCGCCGGCGGCCTGCAGCAGCAGGTCCATCATCATGGGCTGCTCGTTGTCGCATTCGCCGAGTCATGTCGCTCGGCCGGCCCAGCAGGCAGCCGTAGTAGGGCACCACCTTGAGCTGGGAGAGGTCGGTCTTGACCAGGGAAGCGATCTTCTCCTCGCCCACGAACTTCATGAGGTACTCGGGCAGCGCGTAGACCATCACCTTGCCGTCATAGGGCTTGTCGAGCACCTCGTTGACCTCGGCCCGGAAGGCGTCGTCTCGTGGATCTCTATCTCGCGCGTTCTTCTCGCGCTGATAGCAGGAGGGGCAGGGAGCCAGCAACTCGTCGCCCACCTCGGCCGCCTGGCGCAGGTTGCGCGCGGCCAGGGACTGAGCCAGCAGGTGGTCCATCATGTGGGCGGGAGTCGAGCCGCAGCAGGTCCAGTCGGGCACCTCTTTGTACTCCACGCCCAAGACGCTCGAGCACCTTGCGGGTGGAGACGTCGAACTCGCTCGGAGGAGTGGTGCAGAGAGCACCCGGGGTAGTAGGCCAGGGTCATGCCGCCACCTCGCTCCCGGCGGCGTCGGACGGGCACCGCGGCCCGCCTGTCGGCCGTGCGCGCCCGCCGGGCTTCGCGGCCCGGCCGGCCTCAGCGGCGTCGGCGCTTCGGCCGAGTCCTTGGCTTCGGCCTTCTCGTGGGCCTGCGCCTTCGCCATGGTCTTCTTGTAGATGCGGCTCACCTCGCGGCGCCCTTGGCCTGGCGCGGGAGGAGCGGCATCTTGCGCTTGGTCACGACGGGCAGCATCAGGCCCACGTTGCCCATGGCCATCTTGGGTTCATGGTGCCGCGTGTAGAACATGGCCATATCGTAGAACTCGGGCAGCCGGCCGAAGCGGGCCACGGCTTCATGAAGGCCTTGTTGAAGGCCTTCACGTGCTCGGGCACGTCTCGCTCCTGGGCGGTGGCGATGGTCTTGAGGTCTTCGAAGATGCCGGCGATGTCGATGTTGCGCGGGCAGCGCGCCGTGCAGGTGAGGCACTGGACGCAGAGCTGGACCGCCTTCGAATCCAGCACCTGGTCGACCAAGCCCACCTGCAGCATGCGCATGACCTGGTTGGGAGTGTAGTCGAAGGTGAAGGCGGCCGGACAGCCGGCAGTGCAGTTGCCACACTGGTAGCACTCGCGGACATCCGCCTGCACCCTCTCGGACCAGCTTCTCCCGATAGAACGCTGCTTGATCTGCGTCGTATCGGATCAAACCGACCCTCCTCGTGAAGAAAAGTCACTGGTACGCGGGGGAAGTGCGACCAGCAGCCTCGGAGCAGAGAGAACAGGGCGGGCTGGTGCGGCACACCAGTGAGTCAGTATATCACCAGAGAATCGGCCCTCCGCGCTTGGAGGGGAGAGAAAAGCCCGGTAAATGCCGCATTCGCAGGGTCTTCATCCTAACCGTCCGCTGCGTCACCGGGGGACTCGGGAAGCTGGTGCGTGTGCCAGACGCCGACGATCCACACAGTGTCGTCGACCACTCGGTAGAAGAACCGATAGGGAGGGACAGGAAGCTCGCGGTGTGGAAGGTCCGGGAACTCCGGAATGGCGTGGCCTGAGTAGGGCTGCTCGCTCAACAGTCTGACGACCGTCTCGGCGCGTCGTTGCACGGTCTCCGCTCCCGCAACGCTCTGGGCTCGGACATAGCCCAGCGCCTCCAAGTACTGTCGCTCTGCCTGCCGGGCGAATCGCACCCTCATGTTGCTACTTCTGTGCCAGCAACGCGCGCGCCTCCGCCATCACATCCTCCGCGTCACGCCCCAGTCCCGCGGCGACCTCTGCATCTCCCCCGGCCAGGATGCGCAGGATCTCGTTCTCGTGCTGGATATGCTCGTATCTCTCGCGGCTCACCAACACCGCCGAGGCGCGACCACGCTGGGTTATAACGACCGGCTCGTTGGAGGCCGTCACTCGCCTTATGACGCCGGCGGTGTCCTGACGAAGATCGGAGATGGGGATGATCTCGGGCAAAGTACTCATTGGAAGCACCTCCTATGGTACAGGCCATGGTACCACTGGACAGTCGCCAATCCTTCAGATCGACACTCGCAGCTTGAGCCCAAGAGACCGAAGCACCTTCTGCACTGTCGCGAATTCGGGATTGCCTTGCTCCGACAGCGCCTTGTACAGGCTCTCGCGCCCCAACCCGGTATCGCGAGACACCTGGGTCATGCCCCTGGCTCGGGCCACGTCGCCGAGAGCAGCGAGGAGCAGCTCCTGGTCGTCCTCCTCGAGGACCGCATTGAGATAGCCGACGATCTCCTCTTCGGAGTTCAGGTAGCGCGTGACGTCCCAGCGACGAAGCTCGATCTTGGTCTCGCTCTGAGTCTCTATTCTGCCCACATCCGACCCTCCAGTGCCTGGCGAAATAGCCGCTTCGCTCGCGCGATGTCTCGCGCCTGAGTAGATTTGTCGCCGCCGGCCAGCAGAATGATCAACGCCATACCTTGTCGCATGAAGTACACGCGATATCCCGGTCCATAGTCGACGCGAAGCTCATGCACTCCACCTCCCACCGACTCGAAGTCACCCGGGTTCCCGACCGTGAGGCGCCGCACACGCGTCTGGATACGCCGGCGTGCTTCCCGGTCCCGAAGTGCTTCGAACCAGCGCCAGTGCTCGCTTGTCTCGATGATCTCGAACATCTGGATTGTATCCTATAGACTACGGGCGCGCAATCGGCGCGCAGTCAGTACTCCCTGGCCCCTGATTGTGCGGGAGGCGGGAAAGGCGGAGAGTCAGTCTTTGGACCGACCTTGGAGGCCGGGCCGGGCGGTCGTGAAGCGAGATCTACTTGGCGGTCTTGACCATCTCCAAGAAGTGCTCGTGCAGCCGGGAGTCGTCGCTCAGTTCGGGGTGGAAAGCCACGGCCAGCGTGTGGCCCTGCCGCACACCGACGATGTGGTCGCCACACCTTGCGATGACCTCCACCCCCGGGCCGGCCTCTTCTACCCACGGCGCGCGGATGAAGATGCCGTGAAATTGTTCGCATGGTTCGCACGGGGCGGGGCCAGGCGCCGCGAGCGGCGCCGCATCCGTGGGCGCGCCCGCCGTCGCATGCGCGCCGCCGAGGCTCAGCTCCACCGGGCCCTCGAAGCTCCGCGATTGCCGCCCGAAGGCGTTGCGACGCACGGTTATGTCCATCACCCGCAGCAAGGGTTGCTCGCCGTCGGTGGTGTGTTTGGCCAGCATGATGAGTCCGGCACAGGTTCCGAAGACGGGATGATTCTTGACGAAAGCGCGCAGCGGCTCCATCAGCTTGTACTCCTCCAACAGCAGGCCGATGGTGGTGCTCTCGCCGCCGGGGATCATCAGGCCATCCAGCCCCTCCAGGTCGCGCGGCAGACGGACCTCGGTCACCTTCGCGCCGAGCCCGCGCAGCATGCGCACGTGCTCGCGGAAGGCTCCCTGCAGATGCAAGGACTCCTACGTGGGGCTGACCCTCCGGCGCATCGGTCGAGGGGGTGCTGCCGGCCACGCTACCAGCCGCGGTGCTGGATGAGCGTTCTCCGGCGCTATCTGGCCTATCTCCAGGCCAGGCATGGCGTCGCCCAGACCACGCGAGACCTCGGCCAGGATCTTGGCGTCCTGGTAGTGCGTGGTGGCCTGCACGATGGCCTTGGCCCGGCCTGCCGGATCGGCGCTCTTGAAGATGCCCGAGCCCACGAAGACGCCATCGGCACCCAGTTGCATCATGAGGGCCGCGTCGGCCGGGGTGGCGATGCCGCCCGCGGAGAAGTTGACCACGGGCAGCGTGCCGTTCTTGGCCACCCAGGCGACCAGGTCGTACGGAGCGCGGTGCTCCTTGGCCATCGCGAAGAGCTCGTCCTCGTCCATGCTGGTGAGAGCCTGCATCTCGCCCACGATGGTGCGCATGTGCCGCACGGCCTCCACCACGTTGCCGGTGCCGGCCTCACCCTTGGTGCGGATCATGGCCGCGCCTTCGCTGATGCGCCGCAGGGCCTCGCCCAGGTTGGTGGCGCCGCAGACGAAGGGCACGTTGAAGTTCCACTTGTTGATGTGGTGCGACTCGTCGGCCGGAGTGAGCACTTCGCTCTCGTCGATGTAGTCGATCTCCAAGGCTTCCAAGATCTGGGCCTCTACGAAATGCCCGATGCGGGCCTTGGCCATCACCGGGATACTGACCGCCTGCTGGATCTCGACGATCATCTCGGGGTCGGACATCCGCGCCACGCCGCCGTCTCTGCGAATGTCGGCGGGCACACGCTCCAGAGCCATGACGGCGCAGGCTCCCGCCTCTTCGGCGATGCGGGCCTGGTCGGCGGTAGTGACGTCCATGATGACCCCGCCCTTGAGCATCTCGGCGAGGCCCTTCTTGACTCTAAGTGTTCCTTCTTCTCTACTCATGACCGACCCTTCCCTCCATTTGAGGGTGTATATGATACATCCAGTCTGCGCCCAAAGACCGATGCGCCGATTGGGCGAGATGGTTCACGCTGGCGAGATGAACGAGAACACCATCCTCGACATCACGGACTACTCCGGCCTAGGCGTGGTTCTCCTGGAGGAGAGGTGGAATGAACACATCAAGCGCAGGCATCCTGAGATGGTGGGCTGTCTTCGCCAGGTGGCAAACGCCCTGCGAGACCCCGGTTTCGTCTATGAAGCCGGTGACTTCGCGAAGACTCGTCTATACTACCGACTTGGTGCTATTGACAGGTTCTGTCACCTCTATCTGGTGGTAGTCGTTCGTTGCGATCTTCAACCTGCTCAGGTTTCGACAGCGTACCTGACAGCGGAGCCAAGCCGGTCAGCAGGGAGGTTGGTGTATGTCAAAGCTCGCCGCTAGCATCGAGATCGGACCCTTCACCTTCACCGACTGCTCCTACGATGCCGAAGCCGATATCGCTTATCTCAGCGTCGGTGAGCCCAAAGAAGCCATCTCGTGGGAGTCTCCGGAGGGACACTTGGTGCGCCTTGACCCAGATACGGATGAGCTGGTGGGTGTCACCCTGCTTTATCCAAGACGGCGTGGCGAAACCACCGGCACGATGACCATCACCTTCCCCGAGCACGTCTTGGCCCTGGCCGAGGGCCGGCATGTTCCTTTGCTGCGCGGACCCCTGACCCTGCCTGAGGCCGAACTCACGGCCTTGTGCGTTTGACGGGCGCGCCCTGGGCGCGGCCGAGATCCTGCTGAGTCGTGGACGTTGTCTGAGGCAGGATGAGCTTCCCCCGCCATATCACCTTGCCGGTCCGGTCGATGTAGCTCCAACTGCCGCTGTCACCCTCTGCTACGCCAGCCACGCCTCCAAAGAACCGCGAACCTCCAGCGAATTGCGGCTTGATGACTATCTTGCCGGTCTCATCGATGTACCCAAAGGGTCCGTCCGGCTCCAGTTCCACCTGGGCCAGACCCTCGAAGAACTGAAGGGCCCACATGGTATTGGGATCTCGCTGGTCAGAGACCGGCGCGTAGAAGCCAGGCTCAATGACCATCTGACCAGTGCGGTCGATGAACCCCCACGGTCCATCCTTCTCCGGCCGCACAGCGGCCAGACCCTCGGAGAAGGTAGACACTTGAGCGAACCGCGCTTCGATGGCCATCTTGCCGGTATCGTCCACGTAGCCCCAGAGCCCGCCCTCCTCCGCTTGCGCCGGACACAAGCCCTCGGGAAGGTGACCTGCGACAACGGATTCGGGTTTCGAAACGACATGTCCGGTCTGATCGATGGCGACCCACTTCTTATCCCCGGGCCGACTCACCCGCCAGAGACCATACGAGAATGAGGAGACAGGAGTCGTGAACTGAGGCTCGACGACCCAGTGCCCCTCCTTGTCGATGAGTCCCCATTGGCCGTCTAGGCTCTGGTCATCCTTGGCCTGGGCAAGTGCAAGTCCATCGTGGAATTCGAGAGCCGCCCCAAACTGCGGCTCGATCGCCCAAGACCCAATCGGGTCGATGTAGCCGCAGCCTCCCTCGGCCGACACGGCGGCGAGACCCTCCGAGAAACTGGGACGCATCCCGCCAAAGGACAGTCCGGATTCGAACCGCGGTTGGACGACCACCTCCCCGTTCTCATCGATGAAGCCCCAGAGCCCGTCATTCTCCAACTGCGCCGCAGCGAGACCTTCCACGAACGCAGGGGGGGACCAGTTGCCCATCGTGTAGAACTGCGGCTGGATGACGACCTTGCCTGTTCGGTCGATGAAACCCCAGGGCCCGTCTTGCTCCAACTGCACAGCGGCTAGGTCTCCCCGAAACATGGGCTGCAAATTGTATAACCGCGGCTCGATGACGACTTCGCCGGTCTTGTCTATGAAGCCCCACTTGCCATCGACCGGTATGGGGTAAAGGTAGTCTTCTTGCGACTGGTCCGTGGTGGTGGTAGAGCTTGAGACGGCGCCGCCACTGCTGCACCCGGCCACCGTAAGCACACAAGCCAGCATCAAGGCCACCGCGATGGCTGGTCTCCTTGAAATCATGCTGGCTCCCCCTCCCAAACCAGACTGTAGTCGGTGCGCCGCTGGGCGGGCACGAACCCCGCTCCCCGGATGGCGTGGATGAGGTCGGCGCTGTTGGCCTCGGCACGGAGACCGGTAGCCGCCACCACGTTCTCCTCGATCATGGTGCTGCCCAGGTCGTCGGCGCCGAAGCGCAGGGCCACTTGCCCCAACTTCAGGCCCTGAGTCACCCATGAGGCCTGGATGTGCGCGAAGTTGTCCAGATACAGACGGGAGACGGCGAGCATCATGAGGTATTCCACGTCCGGTGGCCTGCTCGGTGACTCCCTCAAGCGCGGTGTGCCCGGACTGGAAGCTCCAGGGGATGAAGGCCCGAAAGCCGCCGGTCTCGTCCTGCAGCTCGCGCAGCACACGGAGGTGCTCCACCCGGTCCTCAAGCGTCTCCACGCTGCCGAACATCATGGTGGCCGTGCTCGCCATGCCCTGCTGGTGGGCTTCGCGCATCACCTGCAGCCACGCCATGGTGTCGGCCTTGCCGGGAGCCACCTGTTCGCGCACGCGGTCTACCAGGATCTCGGCGCCGCCGCCCGGAAGCGAGTCCAGACCGGCTGCTTTCAGCCGGCGCAGGGTCTCGGCCGTGGTGAGGCCGCTGACTTTGGCGATGTGGACGATCTCAGGCGCCGAGAGAGAGTGGATGGTGATGTCGAAGCGCTCCTTGATGGCGCGGAACAGTCCCTCGAAGTAGGTGATATCCAGGTCGGGATGCAGGCCGCCCTGCATCATGACAGCCGTGCCGCCCAGGTCCAGGGTCTCCTGGATCTTGGCGTTGAGCACGTCTTGGGAAAGCAGGTAGGCCTCCGGCGCACCCGGGGCGCAGTAGAAGGCGCAGAAGCGGCACCCCGAGGTGCAGACGTTGGTGAAGTTGATGTTGCGGTCGACTATGAAGGTGGCCAGCGGGCCCGGGACGGTGCGCTCGCGCACTTCGTGGGCTCGCGCCCCCACATCCAGCAGGTCGTGCGAGCGCAGCAGCTCCAGGGCCTCACGCTCGGTCATCCGGATCATGGGGTCACCGCCGCGCTTCCGGGCGCCGGCCGGGCTGGGAGGCGCCGCTTCGGCGCCCGGCGCCCCGGCCGCCGCCCCCGCGTACTCGTCGATGAACCGCAGTTCCGGCACCTCCGCCAGTTCGCCGGCCTGGTGCGCCAGCTCGTAGAAGCGGAGCAAGCCCTTCTGATACTCCTGGGTGAAGCCGTAGTGAAGCAGAGCGAAGTACCGAGTCAGGCTGTCTCGGTCGTAGCGATAGCTCGCCAGGGCCGCTTCGACCACTTCCGCCAGATGTTCGCGCCCGTAGTCCATGCAGGCGGCCAGCTCCGCCTCAGCGGCCGACACTCGGCCCATTGCGCCCGGGCGAACTCCTCGCGAGCCGCCCAGACCGCGTACACCATAGGGAGCCCGGTCCATTCCTGCCACAGCGCGCCCAAGTCGTGGCAGACCGCGCCCGTGAGGGGAAGTGGAGGGCATCCAATGCCTGGTCGCCGATGAGAAGCACGGCGTCGCCCTCGTCCAGCGCAGCGGTCACAGGACCGGCGAGGTCGCGGTAGGTCGACCTCCTGAGCAAGCGTAGCTTGAAGATGGTCTTCAGCAAGGCCACCGAGGTGGCGCTCTGCCTCGTGAGGGCGACGCGTCCTGACCTCGGCCAGCGGCCTGCGGCGTGACCAACTGGATGCTGTCCACAGCCCCCTGCGACGAGATGCTCACGTGGCGCGACACCAGCAACTCCGGTGGTCCCGCGCATAGGCGATCGAGCTGATAGGCCCAAGGTCGATATCGCCCGCCGAGCAGCCATGCGGTTCAGATCGGTCGGCACGCCGGGGAGCAACTCAAGGCCGGGCCGGCCCGGCCGGTCGACAAGCCGCTCGGCGGTCAGAACGCCGCGTTGCTGCAGGCCGTGATACAGCGGATAGCAGTTGAGGAACTCGATGTGTCCCACCCGCACTGTCATCTCGTCCACCTCGCCGCCGCCCGGTGCCGCGCCAGCTTCGGCCTCGCCCTCGGGGGCGTAGCGCCGCACCACCCGGTAGAGCGCGTCGCGCTCCACCGGCGTCCGGCCCGTGGCCCGGATCACGCGGACCAACTCCGACTTGGGCAAGTCCTGTCCGTGCCCCGCCTCCGACATCAGCGAGATGACTTCCTCCACCACGGTGCCGTCCATGTCGTCGGCGCCGAAGAAGAGCGCGGTCTGGGCCAGCTTCAGCCCGGTCATGACCCAGTAGGTCTTGATGTGGGCGAAGTTGTCCAGCAGCAGGCGGGCGACCGCCAGCGTCTTCAGATCGTCGGTGCCCGGTGGTGCCGGGAAGGTGCGCGAGGGCGCTGTTCTTGGGCTGGAAGGCCAGGGGGATGAAGGCCTGGAAGCCGCCCGGTCTCGTCCTGGGCCTCGCGGAGCCGGAGTAGGTGGTCCACCCGGTCTGTCGTAGGTCTCCACGTGGCCGTAGAGCATGGTGGCGTTGGTCTTGAGGCCCAGCCCGTGAGCGACTGGTGGATCTCCAGCCACCTCTCTCCCGAGATCTTGGCCGGACACACCTGGCCGCGCACCTCGGCGCCGCAGGATCTCCGCGCCGCCGCCCGGCATGCTGCCCAAACCCGGCGGCCTTGAGGTCGCGCAGCACCTCCTCCGCCGTCACCCCCTCGGCCTGGGCGAAGTAGGCGATCTCCGAGGCGGTGAAGGCCTTGATGTGAACCGTCGGCGCCAGACTCGGATGCCGGCCACCATCTCCCGGATAGACGGCGTAGGGAAGAGCCGGGTTCTCCCCGCCCACGATGTGGATCTCCGTGGCGCCCTGTTCCACAGCCTCTCGCGCCTTCTCGAGACCTCCTCGACGGTGAGCGTATAGGCGCCTGGCTCCCCCTCGTCCCGGCAGAACGCGCAGAACAGGCAGCGGTTGCGGCACACGTTGGTGTAGTTGATGTGCCGGTTGACCACGAAATAGGCGTCGTCGCCCACCATCGGCCCTGGTCGGCGAGCGCACCCGCGGTCGGCACAGGCGTCCGACGCGCATAAGAGCTCCCGGGCGATTCGAGACGCAAGCGGCAAGCGCCGTTGGCGACAGGCAGAACAGACGCTGTCCTCCTCGAGCTACGTTCGTACTCTCGAGCTTCTCGCGAATGGCAAGACTGCGGAGTCTTGACTAGCGAATCTCAGTCACTGGCGTGACGCCTAGGGTACTGCCGCTAAGCCTTGCGACACTGCGAAGCCGTGCATAGAGCGTGAGCGCAGCGTATCCCCTCGGGCGTCACGCCAGCCCGTGGTGGAGAGCGATGATCCCCCCGGCCAGTATCTCGTAGCGCACGTTCCGCAGCCCGGCAGCTTCCATGAGGCCTTCAGAGTCGTCGGGGGCGGGGAAGCGCTTGCACCGACGCTGGCAGGTAGCTGTAGGCGGACTCGTCTCTGGCGGCGAGCTTGCCCAGCCGGGCACGGCATGGTTGAACCACAGCGCGTAGAACTGCTTGAACACGGGGATCGGGGCTGGGTGATCTCCAGGCAGACTACCTTGCCTCCAGGCCGGCAGACCCGCCGCATCTCGCTGAAGGCCCGCGTGATGTCGGGCACGTTGCGGATGCCAAAGCCCACGGTGCAGGCGTCGAAGCCGGCGCTCATCGCGCCCTCCGCGGCTCCGGCCGCCCGGTGGGTCCGGCGACGCCCGCGACCACGTGCCCCGTCGGGAAAGGGCAGGTCGAGCACGTCGCCGGTGCGGAACTCCACGTAGAACTGGTTGCGGCCGGACTTCTCGCGGGCGACTTCGAGCATCTCTTCGGAGACATCCACCCCCACCACCCGGCCCTCTGGTCCGACGGCCCTGCGCAAAGCGAAGGCGAAATCGCCGGTGCCACAGCAGACATCCAGCGCGGACTGGACCCCGGGTGCCCACTCCGGCCAGCATGACCCCCATGTCCCGCCAGCGATGGTGAAGACCGGCGGTCATGAGATCGTTCAGACGGTCGTAGGAGTCCGGCGATGCCGTCGAACATCTGCGGATCCTTGCTCGGCTCGGGGTCGACGCGTCGAGTCCGCCGCCGTCGGCTGCGGACGCGTTTGGCGCGACCGCTCACGGCACGAACAGAGCTAGAGAGTCGTGAAGAAGAGAAAGACCACGCTGATGATCCCGTTCATAGTCATGAAAGCCACGCCCACCTTCTCCAGGTCGGCCTTGCGCATGAGCCAGTTCTCGTAGAAGAGCAGGAGCGCGCATATAGCCACCCCCAGATAGTAGACGAAGTTCGCTCCCTGCGCCCAGCCCGGTGACCGCCAACAGCGCGACCGCGAGGAGATGGAACACCCTGGTGCTCCACAGTCCCGCGCGCCTCGCCGAGGTCGGCGGGATGGAGTGCAGGCCCTGCGCCCGGTCAACTGTGACATCCATGAAGGCGTAGATCACGTCGAATCCGGCGATCCATAGGGCCACCCCGCCACCCAGCAGGAAGGGCTCCCAGGTGACCTTGCCGGTGACGGCGACCCAGGCGCCGACCGGCCCCAAGCCGTCGGCGACACCCAAGCACCAGGTGGCAGAGCCAGGTCCAGCGCTTGGTGTACGGGTAGATGACCATCGGGATGACCACTACCGGCCATAGGTAGCGGGTGATGACCGGCAGATTGAACGTAGCCCACGATCAGCACGGCCAGCGACGACCAGGGCGAACATCCACACCTGCCACCGCTTCAGCAGCCCCGCGGGGATCTCCCGTCCGGCCGTGCGCGGGTTACGCGCGTCGATGCCGGCATCGATCAGGCGGTTCAGGGCCATGCCGAAGCTCCGCGCGGCCACCATGGCCACGGTGATCCAGAACATGCGCCAGAATCCGGGGACCGCCATCTCGGCCAGGAAGGCGGCCGCGTAGGCGAACGGAAGGGCGAAGATGGAATGCTCGAACTTCACCAGGCTGGCGAAGCGGCGAGCGTAGGAGACCAGCACGGCGGCTTCCCTAGCTGCCCGAGGCCGCCGCTCCTGGCGATCGGCCCACCCAGTCCCAGGCTGGGCCACAACTCGTCCATGCGGGCCTTGACTCCGGCCGACATCTCCACATCGGGCGGCCACTCCCGGGGGTGCCCTTCGTCGCGGCCCTTCTTGGTGGCGTCGATACCGATCTTGGCCCCCCAAAGCGGCTGCGGCGCAGAGTGGTCGAGCACGTCGAGAGGACCCTCGGTCACCACCACGTCGCGCCTCCAGTCGACGTTGTTGAACACGCGCCAGGCCACCTGAGCGTAGTCGTGCACGTCGACGTCTGCATCGACCACCACGATGCACTTGCAGAACTGCATCTGCCCCGCCCCCCACAAGCGCATGCATGACCTTGCGCGCGTGCAAGCGGGTAGCGCTTGTCCACCGACACCAGGGCGCAGTTGTGGAACCCCCCCTCTTTGGGCAGGTCCAAGTCAACCAGCTCCGGCAGGGTCAGCCGCAGGAGAGGCAGGAAGATCCGCTCGGTGGCCTTGCCCAGATAGGTGTCTTCCATCGGGCGCCTGGCCCACGATAGTGGTGGAGTACATAGGATCGCGCCGGTGGGTGAGCGCGGTGAGATGAAGCACCGGGTACCTGATCGGCCAGCGAGTAGTAGCCGGTGTGGTCGCCGAACGGTCCCTCGATGCGGGTCTCGCCAAGATCCACGTAGCCCTCGAGCACGAACTCCGCGTGCGCCGGCACCTGCAGATCCACCGTGCGGCACTGCACCATCTCCACCGCCTTCGCCCCGCAGGAAGCCGGCGAAGAGCATCTCGTCCACCATCCCGGGCAGCGGCGCCGTGGCGGCGTAGGTCAGGGCCGGGTCGGTACCGATGGCGACGGCGACCTCCATGCGCCCCGTCCGCCGGCCGGTAGTGCTCGGCCGCGTCCTTGTGGATGTGCCAATGCATGCCCGTGGTGCGTCTCGTCGAAGACCTGCAGCCGATACATGCCCACGTTGCGCGCGCCCGGTCTTGGGATGACGGGTGAACACCAGAGGCAGAGTGACGTAGCGGCCGCCGTCCAGGGGCCAGCACTGAAGGATCGGGAGCGCCTCCAGGTCGATCTGGTCGCCTGTGAGCACCACGCTCCTGGCAGGCTCCCCGCTTGACCGACCGCGGGCTGCAGCGCGGCCAGGTCCTTCAGCCGGGCGAGAGCTTTCAGCTTGTCCCAGGCGCTTCCGGGACCTCCAGCGCTGTCAGATCCTCCACCCGGCCGCCAGCTCGTCGTACGAAGCCGCCCGCAAGGCCAAGCACATGCGTTCGTGGCTGCCGAACTGGTTCATCAAGTACCGGGACCGTGTATGCCCTTGGGATGCGTGAAGAGGAGCGCCGGACCCCCGGCTTTGCCCACCCGATCGGCGATCTCGGTGATTTCCAGCACGGGGTCCACGGGGGTGTCGATAACCGCCAGCTGGCCCCTGTCTCGCAGCAGTCTGATGAAGTCGCGCAGGTCGTTCATGGCGGCGAGCTGTTCATCCTGCGCCGAGGCCGGCGTCCCCGATTCCAGCACCTCGCGATATACCGGATGGTCTCCTCAGCCGCTCTGCTCCAGGGGAAGCGCGCCGCTTGCCGCAGCCCGGCTTCACGTACAGGCTCGCGTACAGCTCGGGGTCGTGTGAGCACGCGCGCCACGCAGTCCTCAAAGCCGTCCAGCGAAGTGGGATTGAAGAGCAGCGCGGCCGAACCGGTGACCTCGGGAAGCGACGAAGAGTTCGACACCACGCAGGGGTTCCGCAGGCCATGGCCTCCAGGGGCGGCAGACCGAAGCCCTCGGTCAGCGACGGGAACACGAAGATGGTCGCCGCCGAGTAGACCGCCGGCAGGTCCTCGTCGCGGATGAAGCCGGGGAACAGCACCTGCCCCTCCAGCCCCCGCTTCGCCACCTCTTTCCGCAGCTTGTGGTAGTCGGCAGCTTCTGTGCCCCAGCCAGCACCAGAGCGGGAGGATCCGCCAGACGTCTCCGCAGCCTGGCCCAAGCCTGGATCAGAAAGAGACGTTCTTCTCCGGCCGGAAATCGCCCGCCCAGAACGCGAAGCGCTCCGGCAGAGAGTAACGGTTGCGCGACGGCCAGAAGCACGTCTGCGTCGGTCTGCGGAGTGAACTGCTCGGAGACTCCGTTGTGGATGACCCTCACCTTGGCTGGATCGAGCTGCGCGTAGACCCTCAGTGCCGAATAGAGGATCTGCGACACGGTGATGACCCGGCGGGACTCTTCCACGCTGCGGTGCAACTGCCTTTGTAGCGCATGCGCAGGTAGCGGGGGGAGCGAGCGGGGGTAAAGGAAGGGGGTGACGTCATGCATGGTAGATACGAGAGGAACGGTGAGCGGCGTCGCCGCCCAGAGGCTGGGCACGTGCAGGAGATCGACCTTCGCCGATTTGACCAGGGCACGAAAGGCCGGGCGGCTGCGAGACGCTTGGAGTCCATATTGGCCGACACGAGGGTGAAGGACTCGGCCTGAGGGACGCTAATCTTCGCCTCGGTCCTGGCAGAAGACCACGACCTCCATGCCGAAGTCCGCGAATTGCTCGAGCAGGTTACGGGTATATGTGCCGATGCCCTCGCAGAGCGACGGCTCTCGCGTCGAAGCCTATCCGCACGAAGCCTCCCCTGTCTGTTGCCCGCGATCTCTTGCGGAGGTCAAGTAATCTTCGCATATACCCGAAATACGTGTGTAGGACACGCATACTTCTTGCTCCAGACGGGAAGTGATTGTAGAATGAGTGCATTTTTCATCCTGAGCGAAGAGGCTGGCTGTGCTGAAAGGCGTCGATACGCGCGCATTCGACGAGGGTGGGGATGCGGGGTTCGATCCTGGCGAAGGCCAGGAAGATCCTTGAAGACCACAAACTCGACATCACGAAGGCATGGCTCGGCCGCCTCGTCGGGCAGCTCGACGACCTCGAGGCCCTTGAGCGGTTCCCCACGCAAGAGAGCATCCGCACCTCTTTGGAGCTCATCGAGGGGCTGACCACCTGCCTCTCCGACGAAGGGCCCTCGCGCAATTCGAAGAAGGCGGCCTCTACTACAAGCAGGCGGCGACTCTCGGCCTGTTGCAGCGGGACGGGGCGCAGCATCGCCACTCTTGCCGACAGCCTGTGCGCCCTGGAGGACGCTATCTGGGACAGCCTGGCCGACGGCCTCCGCCATCAAGACCAAGACCTGCTCGAGCTGGTCAGGATCCTGCGCCTGGGCGTCCATCGCATCATGACCGCGGCCGCCGATGCCTATCACAAGCAGAGCAATGCAGAACTGGACCGGCTGGCCCATACCGACGCCCTTACCGCGCTTTACAACCGGCGCTACTGGGAGCCCGAACTGGAGCGCTACACTGAACTCTACAAGCGGTACCGGCACCCCTTCGCGATCTTGATGCTCGACTTCGACAACCTGAAATGGGTCAACGATACCTTCGGGCATGCGGCCGGCGACACGGCCCTCATCCATCTGGCCACCGTCATGCGCATGAACATCCGCGATGTGGATATCCCCTGCCGGTTTGGTGGCGACGAGTTCCTCATCCTCATGCCGGAGGCCGACAAGAACGCCATCCAGATGGTCGGCCGGCGCATCGCCGAGTCGATCAACAAGACCCGCTTCAAGCTCGGGCGGTCTTTCGCCAGCCTTCAGGTGAGTTTTGGGGCGGCCGCGTGCCCTGAGGATGCGGATGGAAGCGGAGGCTCTGCTTCAGGAAGCCGACGCCAGCTTGTATCGCGCCAAGGAGAAAAAGGGCGAGCGGGGCGGTGAGGCTCAGTCCGTCGCTCCAACGGCCAACTAGCTCTCCCGGCTCGGCTCCGCGCACTCGTAGGCTTCGCCCCTTAGCGTCTCCACGGCGTGGCCCAATGCCGGGGCGATCACCGCGAAATGCTCCCGACAGGCTTTGGGGCTACCGGGCATGTTGATGATCAGGGTCTTCCCCCGCACGGCCGCCACCGCCCGGCTGAGCATCGCGTGAGGCGTGACCTCCAGAGAGCGGGCGCGCATCGCCTCCACAAACCCGGGAGCTAGGCGATCGGCCACCGCCCTGGTGGCCTCGGGAGTGAGGTCGCGAGGAGCAAGGCCGGTGCCCGCCGGTGGTCAAAATGAGGTCGGTCTCGCCGGAATCGGCAAGATCGCTCAAGACCTCCTCGATCCTGGCCTGGTCGTCTGGGATGACGACCGGATCGCCCACTTCGGCGCCTATCCCCCGCAGCAAGCCCTGCAGCTCGGGCCCCGACGCATCCACGCGCTCGCCCGCGCTCGCCTTGTCGCTCAGAGTGACCACAGCACCCCTGATCGGGCGCGGCGTCAGCTGCGCCACCTCTCATGCTCCAGTCCCCCAGGCCCGCACCCGTACGGAATCGCCTGGGGCGACCCGCCCACCGCGCAGTACCCGCACGAAGATGCCCTCGCGCGGCATGACGCAGTCGCCCGCCTGCTCGTAGATGGCACAGCGGGAGTGGCACTCCTTGCCGATCTGGGTGACCTCCACCAGTGCTTCTCCCATGTCCAGGACCGTATTGATGGGGAGTGCGGCCACCTCGATCCCCAGTGTGGTGATGTTCTCAGCGAAATCGCCGGGGCCCACGTCCAGGCCCACGGCGGTCATCTTGTCGATGGACTCCTGGGCGAGCAGGCTCACCTGCCGGTGCCAGGGGCCCGCATGAGCGTCATCCTCGATGCCATGCCCCACACGCAGGATGGCCTCAGGCACAGCCTTCTTCCGCTCGCCCTTGGCCGCGCTGGCGTTGACGGCCACCACGATCCCCGCCGGCGCCGCGGCCGGAGGCCCCGCGGCCGGTGCGGACTCCGGCGCCGTCTCGGCCGGGCGAAGGTAGTCCTCCTTGCCGCCCGTCTTCTCCAGCAGGCGGACATCGCCTATGACCATGCCCCTGTCGACGGCCTTGCACATGTCGTAGATGGTGACGGCCGCCATCGCCACGCCGGTGAGGGCCTCCATCTCTACGCCGGTGCGGTCCTCGGTGCGGGTGACACACTCGATGTCGATGCGCGGCTCATCGGCCGCGACAGAGAAGGTGAGATCCACCTGGGTCAGCGATAGGGGGTGGCAGAGAGGGACGAGCTCGGCGGTCCGCTTCGCCGCCATGATGCCGGCCACTTTGGCCACGGCCAGAACGTCACCTTTGGGGAGAGCCTGCTGCTGCAAGAGGTCCAGAGTAGCCGGGGCCATCCAGACGCGCGCGCCCGCCCGGGCCGCGCGCCGGGTGAG
Source organism: uncultured Actinomycetes bacterium (assembly GCA_963784835.1). Taxonomy (GTDB): domain Bacteria; phylum Actinomycetota; class Thermoleophilia; order RBG-16-64-13; family RBG-16-64-13; genus RBG-16-64-13. The sequence goes on from CAWASM010000001.1 coordinate 409,816, forward strand.
CCTCTTTGCCGCCCACATCCACCATGCGCGCGTTGCCCGTCGCATCCACGTGACTCAGAGACGATCGGTCCACCTCAGCCTCCCACCTGCGACATGCCCCGGGCGGTGCGACCCGGAAGCACGTTCTTGTCGAACGTCTTGCCCTCCAACGAAGCCCGGATCACTCCGAGCACCCCCTCGAGATCACGAGCCTGCACCGCTGCCCTCGCGTCGACCTCGTCGCTCGAGAACAGACAATTCTTGAGACGACCGTCCGCCGTCAAGCCGTAGGCGGTTGCAGTCGCCACAGAAATGGTCGGACACGGAGCCGATAAAGCCCAGCGTGCCCTGATGTCCGGCGAATCTGTAGTAGTGAGCGGGACCCCAGCCGCCAGGCGAAGCCACCGGAGCCAACTCACCCAGGCCCCGCGCCCCCAACTCGCGCAGAGCCGCCAGCACTTCCACCTTGGGCAGCGACTCTCCGGCCGAGCCCGGGCCACATCCGCCCACGGGCATCCACTCGATGAAGCGCACGTGCAAGAGCCGGTCGCGGGTCAGGTCCACAAAGGCGGGTAGTTCCGGAAGCAGGCCCCGCATCATCACCACGTTCAACTTCACCGGGCTGAGGTCAAGGCGGAGCGCCGCGTCCACGCCTTCAAGAGCCGCGTCCAACGACCCGCCCCTGGTCAGAAGCCGGTATCGCGCCGAGTCCAGCGAGTCCAGACTGATGTTCACCCGGTCCAAGCCCTGCGCCTTGAGTTCTCCGGCGAACCGGGGCAGAAGCGCCCCGTTGGTGGTGAGCGAGATGTCGCTGATCTCGGGCAGGGCCCGCAGCAGGCCCACTAGGTCGGGCACGCCTTTCCGCACCAAAGGCTCGCCCCCGGTGAGCCGCACCTTGGAGATGCCCAACTGCACAGCCGCGCTCACGAAGAAAGCCATGTCCTCGTAGGAGAGCATCTCCTCGTGCGGTCTGGGCGGCACCCCCTCGGGAGGCATGCAGTAGACGCAACGATAGTTGCACCTATCGGTGACCGAGAGGCGGAGATAGTCGACTTTCTGTCCCGCAGGAGGGTTCACTCGCCCGCATCCTTTGCCCTGCACCGGGCCGCGAGAGACCGGCCCCGGTCGTTATACTTGTGCGAGTATACGCTGTTCGATGAGGTCAGCCAACCCACGGAAATCGTCCAGAGCCAACTGGGGGACGGGGTAGTCGGGGAACGACTGGTCGCTGGTGATGCCGATGAGCTCGTCAGGAGTGCTGACCAACTCGTTGCTCCTTGCCCGGCGCGACACTTCGATCTTAGGAGCGTCCTGCTTCTTGAACCCTTCGGTGATGACCAGGTCCACCGGTTCACCGATCTGCCCGACCAGTTCTTCCAGCGACGGTTCTTCGTCTACCGTGTTCAGCCACACGTACTTGTCGGGGGAAGAGATGCCCACCACGGCGGCCCCCACCTCGCGAAACCGGTAGGAGTCGGTGCCGGGCACGTCCACCTCGAACCCGTGGGTGTCGTGCTTGAGTGCGGCCACCCGGTAGCCGCGACTCTGCAGCTCCTTGATGACCCCTAGGACCACAGTGGTCTTGCCAGACTTCTTCTTGCCTATGAAGGACACTACCGGGAGCGAGGTCGCGGTCCATGAAGGCCTGGATGCTGGGGCCGGAGTGCCGCGCGCCGGCTCCCTTCCTCCTCTGCCAGCCGCTGCCGGGCCGCCTCCAACTCAGCAGGAGTGTTGACGTTGACGAACAACCTGTCGGGATCGCCGTACCTCCCGCCGTCCATGTCGAGGAAGCCGGTGTTGAGGTCGGGGTAGATGTCGAAGATGCGGCGCCCGCCGGAGCGGATGAAGTCCAGATAGGCCTCGAGCGTCCCCTTGCCGTAGACGGCGCAAAGAGGCTGTAGGTATTCGCCGTGACGGGGGACAAACACATCGAAGCCCGCGGACCGGTCGGCCAGGACCCGCAAGAGTCGGGGCGTGACGAAGGGCATGTCGCAGGCCACACACATCACCCGCTCGGTAGTGGAAGCAAGCACAGCCGTGTAGACGCCCACCGCGGAGCCGCCCTCAGCCAAGGCGTCGTTGACCACCGGCAGACCCAGCGAGTGAAAGCGCGAAGGATCCTTGGCCACGACGAACGTGTTCGCGAAGAGTGGGGCCAGGCGGTCCCGCATCCACTCGAGAAGGTCCCGCCCACGAACGAGGCGAAGGCCTTGTCCTCACCCATGCGACTGGACGCCCGCCGGCCAGAAGCGCCAGACTCACGTTGCCCCTCATGCCTCACCCATTTTCTGTTCGCTCTTCGCCCGCAAGCACGTGTAGTGCCACGGCTTTGACGCTCGCGGCCACCCGTCGTCCCCGCACGATCCCTAACTCCTCCGCTGAAGCCCGAGTGACGTGAGAGATTACCTCACCTTCGCCGCCAAAGCAGGCCTCTACAGAAGAGTCGCAGTCAAGCTTGACTACCACCCGCACCAGCAGACCGGCGAGAGTGACACTGTCGACAACACCGCACCACCGGTTGCGCACGCTGGAAGTGGGCCTGCCGGCTGCGCCGCCGGCCTCATCCCCGCCCGTGTCGCAGGCAATACTCAGTGCAACATCCTCCGGCCGCATAGCCACCGCCGCCTCCGCCCCTAGCCCGAGTTCGGCCGCGGCCTGCACCTCGATGCCCGCCCGGGTGCGCACTGTGCACACTCCATCGCCGCAGCCGACAACAGTGCCGTGCCAGATGGTCTCGGCCCCGGTGAAGTCGGCAACAAACGCGTTCGTGGGATGAGTGAACACGTCCTCGGGCGTGCCGATCTGGACCACGCGCCCCTCCTGCAACACGGCGACCCGCTGAGCCAGCGCCAACGCCTCGTTGTGTTCGTGGGTGATGATGATCACCGTGGCCGCCAGGTTCTCCACAACGCGGCGCAGATCTTCCCTGAACCTGCGCCGCACGTGCACGTCCAGATTGCTGGTGGGCTCATCCAGGAAGAAGATCTCCGGATCGAGCACCAAGGCGCGCGCCAAGGCCACCCGTTGCATCTCGCCCCCGGAGAGCGTGCGCATGTCGGCCTCCGCCAACCGGGACACCCCCATGAGATCCAGGGTGTGCGTGGACCTTGGCCTTGACCTCCCTACGAGAAAGCCTTCGGAAGCGCAGGCCAAAGCCAACGTTCTCCTCGACAGAGCCCTGGAAGAGCAGAGGCCGCTGAAAGACCGCCGCTGTGCGCCGTCGCGCGGCCAGATCGTGGATGTTCACCTCAGTGCCGAAGTACTTGATCCATCCGGCGTCCGGACGATCCAGCAGGGCCAGCAGTCGAAACAGCGTGGTCTTGCCAGCCCCGTTGGGCCCCAGGATGGCCAGCACCTCGCCCTCGATCACCCTCAGCGCTTCGACGGAGACGACCGTCCGGTCGCCGTACTTCTTGAGCAGACCGCCGGCCTCGATGGCGAACCGGCCCTCCCCGGGCGCTGGCGTCTCGAGGCCGGGCGTCATGACTGCAGCCACCGGCGGCGGATGCCCTGCTGAGTACGGGTGAGGACGAAGGTGATCACGAAGAGCGAGCACGAGCAGGATGATAGCCGAAGGCCATGGCCGGGCGTAGTCACCCTGCCGGACGAACGCCATCGTCGCCGTGGTCATGGTCCCGGTCATGTTGTGTCCGCCGGTTGAGAGGTTGCCCCCCACCATCATGACCGCTCCCACCTCACTGATGGCCGCTCCGAACCCCGCCACGATTGCGGAGAGAAGGGTGACCCTCGCCTCGCGGATGACCAGCCACGTGCTCTGCCACCGCGATGCCCCCAGCCCCAGAGCCTGAAGACGCACCTCCTTGGGCACCGAACCAACGCCACTCATGGTGATGGCCGCGATCACCGGCGCGGCGATGAAGAACTCCGCGATGACCATGGCCGTCGGCGAATAGAGCAGGCTGAGCGAACCAAGCGGCCCCTGCCGGGACAGGAACAGGAAGACGATCAGCCCGACGACCACCGGGGGTAGCATCAGTCCCACGTTCAGCACGCGTGGCCGCCGAAGCCCCACCCCCTGAAACGCTTCAGCGCAAGCCAGGCGCCGAGGGGGATGCCCACGATCATGCCAAGGATGGTAGCGATGCCCGCCACTCTGAGCGACATCCACATGACCTCGTAACATAGCTGTCACCGCGAAACAGCAAGCAAAGGGCTTCCTTGATGGCATCCCAGAAGACTCCCACTACCCGACCCTCCCTATGAAGAAACGGGGCGCCTCGCCCACCCGGCGAGGCGCCCCCATTGTACTGCCCCGGCCGGCCTACTCGACCAGACCGGCGTTGGGGACGAACAGCGGCTGGCCGAACTTCTCGAGGCCGAACGTGGCAATCAGGTCCTGCTGGACTGCGTCGGAGAGTGATCCAGTTAATAAAGTCGGTCGCGCCTTGAGCGTTCTTGGCCGTCTTTGACGGTGATCACGTGATACTGATTGAAGAGGGCCTTGTCTCCCTCGACCAGGATCTCGAGCGCCAGGGAGCTCTTCTTCGACGAGATACGTCGCGCGGTCGGAAAGCGTGTAGCCGCCCTTCTGATCGGCGATGGTCAGGGTCTCGCCCATGCCCTGTCCGGTGGTCTGGTACCAGTCTCCCGCGGGGTCGATGCCGCGGCTTTCCAGATGGAGATCTCCTTGGCGTTGGTGCCCGAGTTGTCACCGCGGGTGAAGAACGCGGCTTTGGCCTCCGCGATCGCCTTGAAGGCGGCGGCGGCGGAGGTCATGCCCTTGATCTTCGCCGGATCGGCCGCCGGGCCCACGATGATGAAGTCGTTGTACATGACCGCCTTGCGCTCAATGCCGAAGCCGTCCTCCATGAAAGTCTTCTCGGCTGCCGGAGAGTGAACCAAGAGAACGTCGGCGTCGCCGCTCTTGCCCATGGTCAGGGCCTCGCCACTGCCTACGGCGACGACCTTCACCTCGTACTGCGGGTATGCGGCCTTGAAGGCCGGGATCAGTGCGTCGAACAGGCCGGAGTCCTGGGTCGAGGTCGTCGAAGCCAGGATCAGTTCCGTGCGCTCGGCAACGGTGGTCGCGGGTCCCGCGGTGGTAGTAGGCTGGGCGACCGTCGTCGCCGGTTGGGCCGCCGCGGTGCTGGTGGTCTCGTCCCCGCCGCCACATGCCACCAACACTCCCGCAGCCGCCAAAACGGCGAGCCCCAGCACCAGTAACACGGCCAAGGCGGCAAACGTCGCGCGCCTGTGATTCATTCTCATGGAAAATCCTCTCTGTCGGTGAGTTCTCATCGGATCAGTCCCTCGAAGCCCGTCTTAGCCGATCACCTCCTATTAGGCTGCCAATAGCGCCGCTATTCGCGCTCTTTGCGTCTTGGTCTTGCGCGTGCCCAGCGCACTCTCGCGGCGAGAAGTCGCTCTTTCAGCGGCCTGCGCCCATAAAAAAAGCGCCCGGGAGGGCGCGCAGACGTACAGACCGGCGCGCTCTCCTTCTCACCATGGAAGGCGCGGATGTTTCCGTCCGTACCTTTGGACCCATCAGGGTCACTGCGGCTGCTCGCCATGGCCTCGACACTTCGGGGCTTTAGGCTCGGCAGCTCGGAGAAGCACAGTGGGTCGTCTATACGACCACACTGTTTACAACTTCTCACCAATGTGGGGCCTTTGTCAAGGCCGTCGCGGGCAAGCCGGACCGCGCGTAGCTTGGGGGCCTGCACTTGGACACCCACCGCCGTTTTCACGCAAACCAGGCCCGAACATCGCTGGATGCCGGCCTATGGCGTCCAGGTTCCGCACCGAGTAGAATCGCAGCAGCCAGTGAGCTACGGAGGTGGAATGCCCCCTATCGACCGCATCTTGGCCGCCTACGAGCAAGGGCTGACCAGACTCGCCGACGACCTAATAGCACAGAACAACCCCCCCGAGGAAGACCGAGCCCACCTGATGCTACTGTCCCGGCTCCTCCAGGCCGTGGTCGGCACGTACAAATCCCACCAACTCGACCAAGCCGCCACTCTGCAGGTGGCTGGGTCGGTGCTGGCGGCGGCCGGGGCCCAGGAGCGGAGAGTGCTCAACGTCTCCCTGCGCCGCCTGGTGGACGACAACCTCATGACCCCCTGGTATGCCCGGTTCCTCAACAGCAGCCTGCAGCTCAAACGCACCATATTGATCACCGGTGGGACCGGTGTGGGCAAGTCGACCCTGCTCAACGCCCTCATCGATCTGCTACCTCGCGATCACCGCATCGTCGCCATCGACGAGGTCGGACGAGGGTCTGCCGGTGCTGCGCGACCGCTCTTTCACGGTGCAGCTCAAAGCCAAGCGAGGCACGCCCGCCCGAGCGGCAGTGTTCCGCAGGGCGGCCGACATGAGACCCACCTGGGTGGTGGTCGGCGAAGTGGCGCGGCGAGACGGCCCGGGGTTTCTGGACGCGCTCAATGTTGGTGTCACAGGCGGGCTGACCACGGTCCAGAGCCTGGACCCCGAGGCCACGCTGAACGACTGGCTGGCACTCAACAAGGCCAGCTGCCGAGCAACTCCAGAAGCTCAACCCGCTCGTGGTGCATCTGGGCCGCGACCAAGACGGCCGTCCCCGGGTGGAGAGGGTCATCGAGGTCACCACCGACAGAGGCAACCTGGTGATCACACCCCGCGAGCAGGTGGAAAGTGAACAGGTGGGAGTGCAGGGCGGCCAGCGCAGTGGCCTAGCCAAGGCCGAGCAAGAAAGCGAGCTGGCCCGCAGATAGTCGCCGGCATTGGCTCAGCGGCGCTGAACCGCTCCCTCGCCGCCTCCCCGCCGGGCCCTAGGCCTAGCCCTCAAGCAGCCTCTGCAGACCCTCTTCATCCAGCAAGGTGATACCGAGTTCCTGTGCCCGAACGAGCTTCGACCCGGCCTCTTCGCCTACTACCACGTAGTCTGTCTTGGCGCTCACCGACCCGGTGACCCGGCCCCCGGCAGCGGCGATGCGCTCGGTAGCCTCCTGGCGCGACCAGGTGGGCAGAGTCCCGGTGAGCACGAAGATCCTTCCCGATAGTGGGCCCCGCGGCGCCGGTCGGATCAGTGGTGCCCACGCCGGCCCCACCGGCCGGGCCCTCCATCGTCACCCCGGCCTGCTCCAGACGAGCCAGCAGATCGAGGTTGCGCGGATCGTGGAAGTACTCCCACACGCTCTCGGCGATCACCGGTCCGATGCCCGGCGTATCGCTTATCTCGTCCACCGACGCTTCCCGCAGCGCCGCTATGCTGCCGAAGCGCCTCACCAGCAGCTCCGCGTTCTCGCCGCCCACGTGCAGGTATGCCCAACGCGAAGAGCACACGGGCCAGGGGGCGACCCTTGGATGCCTCGATCGCGGCGACGATGTTGGCCGCCGATTTCTCTCCCAGCCGCTCCAGATCGGCCAGCTGCCGGGGCTCCAGCCCGTAGAGATCGGCCGCGTCGGCGATCAACTCTAGAGCAAGCAGGCGCTCCACCAGCTTGTCCCCCACCCCGTCGATATCCATGGCCGCCTTGCTCACGAAGTGCTTGACGGCCTCCGCCCGCTTGGCCGGGCAGTCGGGGTTGGGACAGCGCACCGCCACCTCTCCCGGGCACGCGCACCACCGGCGTGCCGCACGAGGGACATTCCGGCGGCATCGCGAACGGCTGCTCCGCGCCGGTGCGCAGGTCGGTCAAGGGCGCGACCACCTGGGGGATCACGTCGCCGGCCCGCTGCAGCGACCACCATGTCGCCTTCGCGCAGGTCCTTGCGCCGGATGTCGTCCTCGTTGTGCAGGGTGGCCCTCTCCACTGTCACCCCGCCCACCTCCACCGGCTCGAGTTCGGCCCAGGGGTTGAGCACGCCCGTGCGGCCCACGTTGATGTGGATCTTCACCAGCCGGGTCTGCGCCGTGGTGGGAGCGAACTTGTAGGCCACGGCCCAGCGCGGGTCGCGGCCCACGGCTCCCAGGGCGGCCTGCAGCCGCCGGTCGTCCAGCTTGATCACCACGCCGTCGATGTCGTAGTCCAGCCGCTCCCGGCGCTCCTGCCAATCCCGACAGCCCGCCGACGATCTCGTCCAGACGGTCGACCACCCGCGCGTGTCGGGGTTCACCCGGAATCCCGCGCTCCGCAGCCACTCCAGCACCTCGTGATGGCTCGGGAACTCGTGTCCCTCCGCGTGGCCCACCCCGTAGAACCAGGTAGAGAGGGGCGCGTGTCGCGGTCACCCGCGGGTCCAACTGGCGTAGCGAGCCGGCGGCCGCATTGCGCGGATTGGCGAAGGTGGCCTCGCCCGCCGCCACCCGCTGCTCGTTGAGTTGGGCGAAGGCTGCGAGCGGCAGATAGACCTCGCCCCGCACCTCCACCGCCGCGGGGTAGGGCGCCGCGCCCGCCAGCATGGCCAGCGGCACGGTGGAGATGGTGCGCAGGTTGGTGGTCACATCCTCGCCCACTTCGCCGTTGCCCCGCGTGGCCCCGCCCGTCAGCCGGCCGTCCTCATAGCTAAGCGAGACGGCCAGGCCGTCGATCTTGGGCTCTAGGACGAACCGCAGCTCTCCGGCCGTCCCAGCCCGGCCTCCGCCGACCAGCTTCACCACCCGCGCATGCCAGGCCCTGAGCTCGTCTTCGTTCTTGGCGTTGGCCAGGGAGAGCATGGGCTCCCCATGCCGCACCTGCGTGAAACCCGCTAGCGGCTCCCCGCCCACGCGCTGGGTGGGAGAGTCGGGCGTGATCAGCTCGGGATGAGCTGTCTTCGAGTCCCCTGCAGCTCGCGGAAGAGGTGCGTCGTAGTCGGCGTCGGAGATCTCCGGACTGTCGAGCACGTAGTAGCGGTACTCGTGATGGCGGATCAGTTCCCGGAGGGCCTCTATCCGTTCCACCGCTCCGTCTTGTGCCACCGGTCCCTCCCTCTTGGCTCGCCTCGCACTGACATCGCGGCCGCCAGTCTGAGCTGGGCGGCCGCCTAGATCCCGAGTACCTCCGCCAACTCAGGGATAGTATGAACCAGGATGTCCGGCTTTTCAGCCGCCAGCGTCTCTGCCGGGAACACGCCCCAGGTCACTCCGATCGCCACCACCTTCGCGGCCAGAGCCGCCTGGATGTCCGACGGGCTGTCGCCCACGTACGCGGCCGCTCGCCGGCTCGAACTCCCAAGCGCTCCAGACACATCAGGATGGGGTCGGGGTCGGGCTTGTTGCCGGTGCTCTCGTCGGCGCAGACCTGGCGGCGAAGTAGCTCTCGATGCCGGTCAGGTCGAAGGCCATCTGCGTGGTGTGGCGCGACTTCGAAGTCACCAGTCCTAGCTTCACGCCGGCCTTCACCAGACCGCCCAGGAGATCGAGCATGCCATCGTACAGCTTCAGCATGCGGTCGTGCTCCCGGTGGTTGAACTCCCGGTAGACGTCGACCAACTGCTCGGCCTGCTCAGGGCTGAACATCTCCATCTGCTCCCGCAGCGGCCGCCCCACCCAGGTGATCGACTCCTCCCGGGAGATCTCCTTGCCCAGGACCACGCGGATGGCATGCTGGAAGGAGATGATGATCAACTCCACCGAGTCGACCACGGTACCGTCCAGGTCGAAGACGACGGCCTGGTAGGTAGGCTCACCCATCAGTCCCGGTCCCAGCTGCCCAACGCGCTCTCCCAGCCGCGCAGTCGGTCCAAGGCCTCGTGCGACATCAGATCGAAATGGAGCGGTGTGATCGAGGCCCAGCCTCCGGCGATCGCCTCAAAATCTGATCCCGCTTCCTGCTGGTAGCTGAGGTCGTCGTTGTAGATGTGGTACCCGCGGCGGTTACCTTTGGTCTCGCGATACTCGACCTTGTCCCCATAGATGCGCTTGCCCAGAGTGGTCAATCGCACACCCCGCAGTGTCTCCCACGACCGGTCGGGGCAGTTGACGTTGAGAAGCGTCTTCGCCGGGAACCCGTCTGCCACTGCCATGGCCACCAGCCTATAGGCGATGCGGGCCGGCACTGTGAGATCGTATCCGGGATGATAGTCCTCAGCGGATATGGCGATAGCCGGGATGTCCAGCATGATGCCCTCGAACGCGGCGGCCACCGTGCCCGAATAGGTGATGTCGTCGCCCAGGTTGCCGCCCAGGTTGATGCCCGAGACGATGAGGTCGGGTGTTCGGTCGAGCAGACCCAGCGCGGCCATGCGCACACAGTCCACTGGGGTGCCGTCGGTGCTGAACGCGGGGCTTCCATCGCTGAGTCCACTTCTTCCACCCACAGGGGCGCGTGCATGGTGATGCTGCGAGCCGCGCCGGAGCGGTTCTGGTCGGGCGCCACAACGCGTACGTCGCCGAGGGTTTCCAGCGCCGTCTTGAGCGCCAGCAGACCGGGCGAGGTCACCCCGTCGTCATTGGTGAGAACGATCAGCGGATGCTTGGATCCCAGAGCGACCAGCGCGCAGTCCCGACCCGCCATTGCAGCAGGGAACTATTCGGTCTTGGAGCCGGATGCGGAGGTGACCGGCTTGAGCGGCTCAGAGGCCGCGGGTTTGGCGCTCTCGGACGAGCCCGAACCCTCCGGGTTGGTCGCTCCGTCGGAAGACGAACCGCTTTCGCCCCCGCCGGCACCGTGTGAGGACCCCGCGCCCAGCGTGTTGCGCTTGGCGTAGTCGGTGGTGTAGAAGCCTTTGCCCTTGAACTGGATGGCAACGGGAAACAGCAAGCGCCTCACCGGCTCGCCACAGACCTCGCACTCCTTCACCGGATCGTCAGACATCCGCTGGAAGCGCTCGAACTGGTGCTCACAAGCAAGACAACGATATTCGTATGTAGGCAAGGTCGCAGACCTCCTAATCAAACTAACCGGTATTATACCGGAAATGGGCCCTTCGTACACGGCCGGTTGGCACTCTCCATGGGTGAGTGCCAAATGCCACCAGCCGCCTCTCTCACCGGTTCCGGTACCAGGCCAGATATCCGGCGACAGCCATAATCACCCAGTTGATGACCCCGCGGCTTGACAGGGTGAACACGACGGCGTCCCAACTGATTCCGGATTCAGGAAGACCGAGACGACCGGAGGGATAACGAAGGCCCAGACAGTCGAAACGGCCGCCACAACCGCCGTCTGCAGACCGCGGTAGTGGCCGGAGGCCCGGTGCACCGCCTCCCCTACCAGGTACCCGATACCCGCGGCCACGAAGAAGAAGAGGAAGAAGAACCCGATACCGCCCAGGACGAAGTAGTAGGCGAAACCAACGGCCGTGCCCGCTCCCAAGCCGGCGGCCATCGCCCGCAGAAGACGCCGCGTCTTGAGCGTCACCGTGGCCGAACGGGGCATCTTCGCGCACTCGCGGCACTTGATCCCCACGGCCGAGAAGACCATGCAGTCGGGGCAGAGCGGCTTGCCGCAGGCGCTGCAGGTGACCATGGTGAGGCGTCCTGGGATGGTTGGCGCAGGGCTGCTCCTGCCATCGCGTGCGAGGACCCATTGCCCGTGGGCGGTGCTCCGCCCGCCGAGATCTCGATCGCTCGCTGGCTCACCGGCGACCCCGGCGCTGCCGAGCCACCAAGATCACTTCGCCCGGGATTGCCGAACGGCACCAGTTCCTTGCGGTAGCTCCGGTGCACCGCATCCAGCTCGTCCTGGGCTTTGGCGACCAGACGCTCCATATCGGCCTGCACTTCGTCCAGCCTCGCTTCCAGGCCGGCCAGCTGTTCCTCCATCTCGAGCACCCGCTCCACCCCGGCCAGGTTCAGACCGCATTCCGCGACCAGACGCTGGATGCGCCGCAGTCGCTCCACGTCGTCCAGTGAGTACAGGCGTGTGCTCTTCGACGAACGCTGAGGACGGATGAGACCCCGACGCTCGTACATGCGCAGTGTCTGGGGATGCATCTCGGCCAACTCGGCGGCTACCGAGATCATGAACACCGGCCTCATTTTGTCGTCGAAAGGCATCTGCGTCCCCTAACCTTCAAGGTCGTTCCTACGCCGACCAGCCCGGCCGGCCCGCGCGCGGATCTTCCTTGCGCGATTCGGCGAACTTCTTCAGCAGGTCCTTCTGCTCACCGTTCAGGTCCTTCGGAGTGAGCACCTTGATCCGAGCTATCAGGTCGCCCTTGCCGGAGCGCCCAGGCGCGGCGCGCCCTTGCCTTTGATCTTGAGCAAGCCTGCCATCCTGCGTCCCCGCCGGGACCTTGAGAGCCACGCTCCCTCCGGGGTGGGCACCCTCACGGTACGCACCCAGGGCTGCCTCCACCATGGTGACCGGCACCTGCACCAGCAGGTCGGAACCCCGTCGCTCGAACAAGGGGCTCTCATCCACCTGAGCGATCACGTACAGGTCCCCTGCGGGTCCGCCGTGCAGGCCCGGCTCGCCCTTTCCTTTGAGGCGTGATCTTGGTGCCGTCCTTGACCCCTGCCGGCAGAGGGACGGTGAACTTCTTGAGCGCCCGGGTCAAGTCCCCGTCCCGCTACACGAGGCACAGGATTCTCGATGATAGTGCCTGTACCCCGGCAGCGGCCGCAGGGTTGGCTGAGAGCGAAGAAACCCTGGCTCTGGTTGACCACGCCCCGTCCCTGGCACTGCGGACAGGTGGTCGGCGCGGTTCCCGGCGCCGCCCCGCTGCCCCTGCAGGTCTCGCACCGCACGGTCTGGGGTACGCTGATCTTGGTGGTCACGCCCTTTAGAGCGTCATCGAAGGAAAGCCTGACCGTCACGCTGAGGTCCTCGCCCCGCTCGGCCCGGGCTGCTGCGGCCGCCTCCGACCGCCGGCTGGCCCCGCCGGCACTCGCCGAAACCGCCCCCACCGCCGCCGAACAGGTTGCCGAAGAGATCGGCCCAGTCGCCGCCCATCGGCTGGCCGCCCTGGTAGCCGCGGAATCCGCCGCCCCCGGCTGCGGCCCCTGCTGCCCGAAGGCATGGAAGGGCCGGCGTCGTACTGCTTGCGCTTCTCGGCATCGGAGAGCACCTCGTAGGCGCTCGAGACTTCCTTGAACTTCTCCTCGGCTTTGGGATCGTCCGGGTTGGCGTCAGGATGGTACTTGCGGGCCAGCTTGCGGTAGGCCTTCTTGATCTCGTCCTGCGTGGCGGTCTTCTTGACCCCCAGGACTTCGTAGTAGTCGCGGGTGCTCGTCGGCCATGATGCTCGCCCTATCCGGCCGCGCTCGGATCCCGAGCCGCCGGTCGCTCGGGCGCGCCGTCGGCCTCCCGGCCGAGGCACCGGACCGAGACCACGACCCGAGCCGGCCGCAGACACGATCGCCCTGCCTGTAGCCCCGCTCGAGCACCGCGGCCACCAGCCCCTCGTCGTGCGTCGGAGGGCTGCATCAGCACGGCGTCGTGGACCGCAGGGTCGAACGGCGACGCCTACGCACTCGATCTCCTCCACGCCGATGCGCGCCAGCAGATCCACGAACAAGTCCCGGGTGAGGCGCACCCCGTCCAGCACCTTGCCCTCTTCGTGATGCTCGGCCGCGTCCAGAGCCCTCTCCAGGTTGTCCAGCACCGGAAGAAGCTCGCCCAACAGGTCGCCCTGCGCCCGGTCGCGGGCCTCGACAAGCTCGCGGGAGGCCCGCCTGCGGAAGTTCTCGAACTCCGCGCGAAGCCGCAGCAGCGAGTCGGCCAGAGCGTCGCGCTCGCCGTCAGAGCTCACGCCTCCGCGGTCAGGAGCGGTGGCGTCGCAGCTGATCGCTCGGCGCCGCGGGCGCTTCCGGTACCTGCCGCCGGGTGCATCCGCCGGGGCCCCGGCCTTCGGCATCGGCGCCGCCAGGCCCCTTGGCACGATTGCCGGAGCATCGCCATTGTTTATTGGGATGCTGTCTCTTGTCTGTGGTCATGAGTCTCCTCTTGCACGGGGCGGCGGCCTGACGGCCGCCGCCCCGCTCATCATCGCAGCTCGTCACGCCATTGTACGACGTCCGCGTCAGAGGCTGCTAGTACTTGCTCTCTGTCGCGGTGGCTTCCACCGTCTTGCGGCTTCTCTCGCCTATCGGACACGGAGATCTTCTTCGGTCTTCGCGATCTCGGTCTTGGGCACTGCGACCTCGAGCACGCCGTTCTCGTATTTGGCCTCGATCCCGTCTTCGTCGACGGCCTGCGGCAAAGCGATGGACCGGCTGAACGAGCCGTACCGCCGCTCGATGCGGTAGTACTTGTCCTCTTTACTTCTTCCTCGAAGCGACGCTCGCCGCTCACAGTAAGGACATTGTCCTGCACTTCGATGCTGATGTCGGCCGGGTCCATGCCGGCCAGCTCAGCCTTGAGCTTGATAGCGTCGTCGGTCTCGATCACGTCGATCGAGGGAGTCCACGACTGCCGCTCGGCCACGTCACCGCCGCCCACTCGGGAGAACAGGCGGTTGACCTCGGTCTGCAGAGCCGTCAACTCGCGGAAGGGATCCCATCTCACCAGTGCCATGTTCAGCTACCTCCTTCTCCTCACGCCGTGCCCACCTCCCGCGAGCCCGGCCCGGCCGCCCATCGGCGAGTGCCACGCTCGCCGCCCACATCGGGCGCTACGATTGATCTTACTTGTCTTCGTCGATGACCTCGTAGTCGGCTTCTTCGACCACTTCGTCCTCAGCCGTCCCGGCTCCGCGCCCGGACCATCGCCGGTGCCGCCAGCCGCCGCCCTGCTGGGCCTGCGCCGCCTGGTAGGCAGCTTCGGACAGCTTGTAGGCCGCCTCCTGCAGCGTCTTCGTGCGGCTTCTGATCAGGTCGATATCGTCGCCCTTGATGGCTTCTTCCAGATCGCGCGTGGCGTTCTCGATGTCGCCCCGGGCAGCGCCGTCCACCTTGTCGCCGAAGTCCTTCAGCGACTTGCGCGTGGAGTAGACCAGGTGCTCCGCTTGGTTCTTGGCGTCGACGAGTTCCTTCTTCTTGCTGGTCTTCTTCGGCGTTGACCTCGGCGTCGCGCACCATCTTCTTGATCTCGTCGTCGCCCAGGCCGCTCGAGCTCTTGATACTGATCTTCTGCTCGTTGCCGGTGGCCAGGTCCTTGGCCGACACGTGAGTGATGCCGTTGGCGTCGATGTCGAAGCCTACTTCGATCTGGGGGATGCCCCGCGGTGCCGGCGGGATGCCCATCAGCTGGAACTTGCCCAGCGTCTTGTTGTAGGCCGCCAGGTCGCGCTCGCCCTGGAGCACGTGGATCTCGACCGAAGTCTGACCGTCCTCCGCCGTGGAGAAGATCTCGCTCTTCCGAGTGGGGATGGTGGTGTTGCGATCGATGAGCCGGGTGAACACGCCGCCCTTGGTCTCGATACCCAGGGAGAGCGGGGTCACGTCAAGAAGGATGATGTCCTTGACCTCGCCGGCCAGCACGCCTCCCTGGATGGCCGCACCCAGAGCCACCACTTCGTCCGGGTTGATGCCCTTGTGCGGCTCCTTGCCGGTCAGCGAGCGCACCTTCTCCTGCACGGCCGGCATGCGGGTCATGCCGCCCACCAGGATGACCTGGTCGATGTCGCCGGTCTTCATGCCGGCGTCGTCCATGGCCTGCTTGGTGGGACCGACCACCCGGTCGAGCAGGTCGCGAGTGAGCTCCTCCAGCTTGGCCCGGGTGAGAGTCATCTCCAGATGCAGCGGGCCGCTCTGGTCCATGGTGATGAACGGCTGGTTGATGCTGGTCTCCAGCACCGAGGACAGCTCCACTTTGGCCTTCTCGGCCGCTTCGTAGAGCCGCTGCAGAGCCTGGCGGTCCTTGGTCAGGTCGACGCCCTTCTCCTTGCGGAACTCGTTCACGATCCAGTCGACGATGGCCTTGTCGAAGTTGTCGCCGCCCAGGTGGGTGTCGCCGTTGGTGGACTTGACCTCGAACACGCCGTCGCCCAGCTCCAGGATGGAGACGTCGAAGGTGCCGCCGCCCAGGTCGAACACCAGGACGGTCTGCTCGTGCTCTTTGTCGAGCCCGTAGGCCAGCGAAGCCGCGGTGGGCTCGTTGACGATCCGCTTCACTTCCAGACCGGCGATGATGCCGGCGTCTTTGGTGGCCTGCCGCTGAGCGTCGTCGAAGTAGGCCGGGACGGTGATGACCGCCTCGGTGACCTCGGTGCCCAGGAAGGCCTCGGCGTCGCGCTTGAGCTTCTGCAGGATCTTCGCCGAGATCTCCGGCGGGGAGAACTGCCCGTCTTTGACTTGCACGCGCACGTCGCTGTTGGGACCCTCGACCACCTTGTAGGGGACGATCTTCATCTCTTCGCTCACGTTGGAGAACTTGCGCCCCATGAAGCGTTTGATGGAGAAGACGGTGTTCTCAGGGTTGGTGACAGCCTGGCGCTTGGCCACAGTGCCGACCAATTGCTCCCCGGTCTTGGTGAAGGCCACAACGGACGGGGTGGTACGCCCACCCTCGGCGTTGGGGATGATGGTCGGCTCGCCGCCTTCCAGCACGGCCATGGCCGAGTTGGTCGTGCCCAGGTCGATGCCGATGATCTTGCCCATTACATATCCTCCGAAGCTCGATGCTCGATAGCACGTGTTACATTAGCATGTGAGCATTATAAAATCTGAGTCGCCTCATTGTCAAGTTTGCAAGCGACGTCCCAAGCGGATGCGAAGGCGCTCACGTAGCCGCAGTGAGCGTGCTTCGGCAACCAGTCTAGCTGACGGGACGTCCGGCTAGATACGTCTAGCGCTTCAAGGCCTGGCACAGACTCACGACTGGTGAGGCATGAGGATCGGTCGAGAAAGACGCAGCGCCAGAGACGGCGGGCCCACGCGGTCCGGCGGCGCCGCACCGTCATCTGATCGCCGTGCTGGTCGCTATCCCGCTGCTCGTGATCGGCATCCTGGCCGCGGCGACCTTGCTCGGCCTGCACACGGTCGCCGCGACCGTACAGCAAGGACCTGCCCTCCCTTGAGGCTCAAGGCGATGTCACCCTCGCCGAGACCACCCAGATCTACGCCGCCGACGGCACTCTTCTCGCCTACCTGCACGGCGTCGAGAACCGGACGGTCATCAGCGGCAAGCAGATCCCCGACATCCTCCGGCACGCCCTGGTCGCCATCGAGGACGAGCGCTTCTACCAGCACACCGGCGTGGACTTCGAGGGTTTCGTCCGCGCGCTGGTGACCAACATCCAGGCCAAGGGCAGTCGAGGAAGGCTTCTCGACCATCACCATGCAGTTGGTGGGCAACCTCTACCTGGACCGCACCGACATCTCCCTCAGCCGCAAGTTCAACGAGATGGCCCTGGCCTGGCAGATGGAGAAGAAGTACTCCAAGGACGAGATCCTCGACATGTACCTCAACACGGTGTACTTCGGCTCGAACGCCTACGGCGTCGAGGCGGCGGCGCGGACCTACTTCGACAAGGATCCCGTCGATCTGACGCTCGCCGAGGCGGCGCTCCTGGCCGGCCTGCCGCAGGCACCCACGCGCGTACTCTCCGCCGCAGGCACCCGGAGGCGGCCCTGAAGCGCCGCGACAGGTGCTGGTCAAGATGTACGAGCTGGGCTTCATCACCGAAGAGCGAGGCCAGCCAGGCCCTCGACGACGCCCGTCAAGCTGGCGCCCTACTCGCCCTACACCAAGGTGCAGGAGCCCTACGTGGTGGCCTATCGTGCGCAAGCAGCTCATCGACATGTTCGGCGAGGACAAGGTCTTCAGCGGGAGGGCTCCGGGTGGAGACCACCATCAACCCCGCCTACCAGAAGCTGGCCACGGAGGCCATCTCCTACCACCTCAACGAGAAGGCGATCCCGTCGGCCGCGCTCGTGAGCATCGAGACCAAGACCGGCTACATCCGGGCCATGGTGGGCGGCAACGACTACGACAGCTCCAAGTTCAACCTGGCCTCGCAGGGCCGGCGCCAGCCCGGCTCCGCCTTCAAGACCTTCGTGCCTTACGGCTGCCATCGAGATGGGCATCGACCCCTGGACCACCTACTACGAGTCGCAGCCGGTCACCCTCATGTATCCGGGCGCCACCGAAGCCCTGGAAGGTCAACGACCTACGGCGGCAAGCTACTACGGCACTCTCCAGCGTCGTCCAGGCCACCCTGCGCAGCGACAACACCGTCTACGCCCAGATGGCCCTGGACGTGGGCGCGGAGCAGGATCGTGGACGTCGCCCATCGCATGGGCATCACCTCGGAGCTCGACGCCGAATCCGGCCATCGCCCTGGGCGGTCTCAAGTACGGCGTCTCGCCGCTGGAGATGGCTTCGGCGTACGCCACTCTGGCCAACGGTGGCCAGCACATCGAGCCCACGATCATCCTCCGGGTCACCGACGCCAACGGCAACGTGATCTGGGAGGCCAAGCCCAAGACAGACCCAGGCCATCTCGGCCGGTGTGGCCTACGAAGTCACGCGCATCCTGCAGCAGAACATCGAGAGCGGCACGGGCACCAAAGCCGCAATCGGCCGCCCTGCGGCCGGCAAGACCGGAACGGCCTCCGGACTGGTACGACGCCTGGTTCTGCGGCTACACCCCCAACCTGTCCACCGCGGTCTGGATGGGCAACCCCGATGCCCAGGTCCGATGAACAACGTGCACGGCATCAGGGTCACCGGCGGGAGCTTCCCGGCCATCATGTGGCAGAAGTTCATGTACGAGGCCGACCGTGACTATCCCGAGGAGGAGTTCGCCAAGCCCGAGGTCCTCGTCGACCTACGACCGCTTCTTCCGCAGCACCTACTGCGGTGGCGCCCACCTCAGCACCACCATGCAGCACCACCACGACGTCGACCACTACACCGTCGGTCACCGTCGACCGTGCCGCCGACCGGGCCGTCGACCACGGGCACGACCGGCTCCACCACGACGACGACCAGAGCTACGACCACGACTAACCCGCCGACGACTAGCCCGCTCGACGACTAGCCCGCCGACGACTCGCCCCTCGACCACGGCGGCCCTGATCCGGACGACCTCGTCGGCGCCGATGATTGCAGAACGTCTTCTTTGGATGATAGCGAAACTACCATGCAACTCGAACGACTCACCCTGAAAGCCCAGGAGGCGCTGGCCGCCGCGCAGAAACTGGCGCAGGAACGCGGCCACGCCCAGATCGAACCGGAGCACCTGGCTGCCAGCTCTCCTCGATCAGGACGGCGGCTTGGCCGTGCCCATCCTGGAGCGCATCGGCGCGAACCACGCGGCGCTGCGGGCCGAGCTGGAGAAGCGGCTCGACTACTTCTCCACCGTGCACGGCGCCACCCAGCTCGGCCTGGCCCGCGAGACCCAAGAGGCGCTCGAAGCGGCGCAATCCGAGGCCGACAAGATGAAGGACGCCTACGTCTCCACCGAGCACGTGCTCATGGGACTGGCGGCCAACAAGGGCTGGCTGGGCGACATCCTCAAGCGCCACGGGGTCACCCGCGACGCGATCTTCCAGGTGCTCAAGGACATCCGCGGCTCGCAGCGGGCCGAGGACCCCAACGCCGAGGAGAAGTACCAGGCTCTGGAACGCTTCGGCCGCGACCTCACCGATCTGGCCCGCCGGGGCAAACTCGACCCGGTGATCGGGCGCGACGATGAGATCCGCCGGGTCATCCAGGTGCTCAGCCGCCGGACCAAGAACAACCCGGTGCTCATCGGCGAGCCGGGAGTGGGCAAGACGGCCATCGCCGAGGGATTGGCCCAGCGCATCGTGTCCGGCGACGTGCCCGAGGGCCTCAAGAACAAGCGGGTGATCGCCCTGGACATCGGGGCCATGGTGGCCGGGGCCAAGTACCGCGGGCGAGTTCGAGGAGCGCCTGAAGGCGGTGCTCAAGGAGATCGCCGATTCCGAAGGCGAGATCGTCACCTTCATCGACGAGATGCACACCATCGTCGGCGCGGGTGGCGCCGAGGGCGCGGTCGACGCCTCCAACATGCTGAAACCCATGCTGGCCCGGGGCGAGCTGCGGGTAGTGGGCGCGACCACCCTGGACGAGTACCGCAAGTACGTGGAAAAGGACGCCGCTCTCGAACGGCGCTTCCAGCCCGTGCTGGTCGGAGAACCGACCGTCGAGGACACCATCGCCATCCTGCGGGGGCTCAAGGAACGCTACGAGGTGCACCACGGGGTCCGGATCCAGGACTCGGCCCTGGTGGCGGCGGCCGTGCTCTCCCAGCCGCTACATCTCCGACCGCTTCCTGCCCGACAAGGCCATCGACCTGGTGGACGAAGCCGCCAGCAAGCTGCGCATCGAGATCGACTCCATGCCCCTCGAGATCGACCAGGTGGAGCGGCGCATCAAGCAGCTCGACATCGAACTGCACGCGCTCAGCAAGGAGAAGGACGCCGCCTCCAAGGAGCGGCGCAAGGCCATCGAGGCCGAACTGGCCGAGCTGCGCGAGCAGTCGGCGCGGCATGAAGGCGCACTGGCAGGCGGAGAAGGAGGCCATCGGCAAGATCCAGGCGCGTCAAGGAGCAGATCGAAAACGCCAAGACCGAGGCCGAGAGGGCCGAGCGCGTCGGCGACCTGCAGAAGGCGGCCGAGCTGCGCTACGGGCAGCATCCCGGAGGCGGAGCGGCAACTGGCAGCCGAGAACGAGCGCCTCAACGAGCTGCAGCGCGACGTGAAGATGCTGAAGGAGGAGGTGGAGGAGGAGGACATCGCCGAGGTGGTGGCCAAGTGGACCGGCATCCCGGTCGTCGCGGCTGCTGGAGGGCGAGGTGGAGAAGCTCATCCACATGGAGGAGCGGCTGCACGCGCGGGTGGTCGGCCAGGACGACGCCCTGCAGGCGGTGGCCAGCGCCATCCGGCGGGCCCGCGCCGGTCTGCAGGACCCCAACCGGCCCATCGGCAGCTTCATCTTCCTGGGCCCCACCGGCGTGGGCAAGACCGAGCTGGGCCGGGCCCTGGCCGAGTTCATGTTCGACGACGAGAAGGCCATGATCCGCGTGGACATGAGCGAGTTCCAGGAGCGGCACTCGGTGGCCCGGCTGATCGGAGCGCCGCCCGGCTACGTGGGCTACGAGGAGGGCGGCTACCTCACCGAGGCCGTGCGGCGCCGCCCCTACGCGGTGCTGCTTCTCGACGAGATCGAGAAGGCCCACCCCGACGTGTTCAACCTGCTGCTGCAGATCCTGGACGAGGGCCGGCTCACCGACGGCCACGGCCGCACCGTGGACTTCAAGAACACCGTGGTCATCATGACCTCCAACGTGGGCAGCGAGTTCATCCTCGACCCCGACATCACCGAGATCGAGATGGACGCGCGCGTCACCGAGCTCATGCAGGCGACCTTCAAGCCGGAGTTCCTCAACCGGGTGGACGAGGTGATCATCTTCCACCGGCTGACGCCTGGAGCACATCAAGGGCATCGTCGACATCCAGCTGGAGACTGCTGCGCAAGCGCCTGGCCGAGCGCGACATCACTCTGGAGATCACCGACGCCGCCAAGGCCTACCTGGCTCAGCAGGGCTACGACCCGGCCTACGGCGCCCGGCCGCTCAAGCGACTCATCCAGAAGGAGATCCAGGACCAGGTGGCTCTGGGCTTGCTCAAGGGCGACTTCCGCGACGGCGACACTGATCCGGGTGGACGAGCAGAACCTGGAGTTGGCGTTCGAGAAGGCGGGGCGCCGGCCGCGTAGTTCTTCTTGCCGCGCCTTGGCCGCCTCGGGGACCGCGACAGCCTCTCCACTCGGGGCCGTGTCCTGACCCGGTTGATGGCCCGGGGCAGGTCGAGCGCCGTAGGCGCCTGGATACCGAAGCGCAGAGCGGCCACCCTGACCGTGAACACCACCACCACGGTCACGATCATAGCTACCAGGCTGTGCACACCAAGCCATTTCGCCAGGACCACGTAGAGCACCGCTCCGATGACCGCGCCAAAGTGCCCGATGGGGCCGGGCCGCACCAACTCCGGTTGCTCTCCCGCCAACACATCCATGAGCACGGAGCCGCCGGTGGCAGTTATCGCCCCAACCAGGATGGCGGAGAACCCGGAAAGGCCGAGACCCACGGCCTTCTGCGCGCCGACCACCGCATACAGGCCCAGCCAGACAGCATCCATGAGGATGAGCGCCTTGGTGAAGCGGTTCACCAGGCTTCCGAAGAAGAACCCGATGCCTGCGGCCACCAGCACCGTGGGCAAGTACCAAGGCTTGGCCAGCGCCACCGGCCGCACCTGCAGCAGGATGTCGCGCAGGATGCCTCCGCCCAAGCCGGCGGCGATGGCCAAGGCCACCAACCCGGTGACAGCGAACCCCCGGCGCACCGCGTGCAACGAGCCACTCAGCCCGCCCAAGAACACGGCCAACAGATCCAGATAGAGAGGGAGCTTGACGATGTCTTCCACGCGGGCGCGGTCCTAGAACCGGTAGCCCAGCCGACCCACCAGGATCGCCCTCAGGTCCTCGTAGCGAACGGCCTGGGGCGAGATACCCCTGGCCAGAGCGAGCGCGGCGGTGGTGCCGGCCGCGCCCCCGTAGTCCATCCGCAAGGGCTCCATTCGGAATGAGGAGTTGTAGGCGGTGTAGTCCACGCACGCCCCGTCGGTCACGAGCAGCCAGTCGAACTCAGCCGGCATCATGGCCTTCCAGGGCGCCCAGACCACAGCCGCGCCGCTGCTCACGTTCCCGCTCAGGTCGTGCCGGTCATAGCGCGAGTAGCACGACCGAGCCGCGGGCTGCGCCACGCGCTTGCCCACCTGGTCGCCGGTGAAGCGGACGAGCCCGTTGGCGATGGTCACTTCTCCCCGAAAATAGGGCCAGGGGTAGGAGTAGGCCAAGCGCATCCCCGGATAGAGCTTGCTGATGGACCAGTTGCGCACGCGGTCGCGTATCGCGGAGCGGAGTTCTGGATGCATGACCCAGTCGAAGACGTCCTGCGCCACCCGGTAGTCGGACACGGCCTCGTTGAACTCGCACAGGCCGTTGGGCAACTTGCCGGTGGTGGTGGACCACATGGTGGGCACCGAGCCCACGATCCGGAAGGTGGGGAGCCCCGCCATGGCCTGCGGAGCGGTGATGTAGCCGTTGGCGGCCGTCGGCGGCGTCGGCGCCAGGTCGGGGCCGTAGACCGTCAGATCCTTGCCGATGCGATATTCGCAGCCGAAGGCCCGAGCCAGGTCCAAGGTGGGAGAGGCGTCGATGATCACCTTGCCCGTGATGGTGACCTCTTCTCCGCCCTGCACTTGTAGGTGGAGCGACTTGGTCGAGGCATCCGCGGCCCCGAGGGCGGCCGCATAGAAGGTCACCCCAGGCTTGTTGAGCCTCAACCAGAGCATGTCGGCGGCCACGGATGAGGCGACCTTCAGCCGGCCCGTCTGGCCGAAGCCCCTGCGCCACTCTTTCCACAGGCCGTTGGCGTAGTACTCAGGCAGGAACATGTCCTCGATCATGAGGCCGTTCGCCAAGGACGACTCGAGGTAGTCACCCGAGGAGATGATGGCCACCGTGGTCGATTGCGGAATGATCACCCGCCTCAGCAGAGTGAGGGCCCGCACTGCGCCGATGCCAGACGTAGTGCTGCCATAGACCACCACGTCGTACTGGACGGGATCGGAGGCCTGAGCCGGCGCGCTCGACCACCCAGCCACGATGACCGTGGCCAAGACCAGGGTCCAGGCGAGCCTGCGTCTGACAGTGCCGATGATGTGACCTCCCCGGATGGCGCCTCGGTTACTAGGCCATTCTCACACTAGCGGCATGGGGGGCGCAAGCGGACGGTGGAACAGCCGCGCTCGCGTATACTCCCGGCATGAGCCACCCCCAACTTCAAATTCGGCCTGGCCAGATGGTCGAGCTCACCGTCACCGGTCTTGCCTACGGAGGCAAGGGGATAGCCCGACTCGACGACTTCGTGGTCTTCGTTACAGGCGCCGTCCCCGGCGATGGCGTACGGGCGCGGGTGACCAAGAACAAGAAGCGCTACGCGGAGGCACGCGCCGAGGAGATTGTCGTCCCCTCGCCCGACCGCTGCCCGGCGCGCTGCCCGGCCTTCGGCGCATGCGGGGGCTGCGTGTGGCAGGACCTCGACTACGGTGTCCAATTGAAGTACAAAGCCGCCCAGGTGCGGGAGTCGCTCGAGCATCTCGGCGGGATCAAGGACTTCGTCCTAGCTCCCATCGTCGGCATGGCCGATCCCTGGAGATACCGCAACCGGGCCGACTTCTCCATCGGGATGACCGAGGAAGGCGCCATCGTGGGCTTCCGGCCTCGGGGCCGGTGGGATTCGGTCTTGCCCATGTCGGAGTGCCACCTGCTCGACTCGACCATCGAGGCCATCCGCGCGACGGTCGAGGGCTGGCTGCGGGAGAACGACATCCCCGGATGGGATCCACGCACGGGCACCGGCTTCGCCCGGCACCTGCTGGTGCGTTCGAGCCAGGCGGGCGCAGAGGCCGTCGTCAGCTTGGTGACCGCCGGCGAGGAACTGCCCGACCCTGAGGGGCTTGTGGAGCGGCTGCGCGCCGCCCATCCCCAGGTGGTCGGAGTGGTGCACGCCGTCAATGTAGGCCAGGCCGAGATCAGCTCGGGCATACCTTCGCTCCTGCTATGGGGCAGGCCGTTCTTGCTGGAGCGAGTGGCCGGCGTGACTCTCAAGGTGTCCATCGACGCCTTCTTCCAGACGAACACCATCATGGCGCACGCTCTATACCGACTCGTCGCCCAGGCTGTGGGGACTGCCGACGGGGCCCAGGCCGCCACCGGCGGCGCAGCCGAGAGCGCGCCTGGAGCCGAAGCGGCGCGGCGCCCGGTCATCTGGGACCTCTTCTCCGGCGTGGGGTCCATCGGCCTGTCGCTGGCCGGTGAGGCTGAGGCGGTGCTGGCTATCGAAGCCGTGCCGGCCGCCGTGGCCGATGCCAAGGAGAACGCCCAGCTCAACCACATCGACAACATCAGCTTCATCGAGGGTGACGTGGCCAAGGTTCTGCGCGGGGTGACCGACGGTGAGCGCCAGTTGCCCCAAGGGCTGGAGGTCCCCGACGTCATCATCATCGACCCGCCGCGGGCCGGGCTCTCGAACAAGGCGATATCCCGGGTCGGGGAGATCGGGGCGCCGCGCATCATGTACGTCTCGTGCAACCCCTCCACCATGGCGCCCAACGTAGCCGGCTTTGCTGAGTACGGCTACAAGCTGGAGCAGGTGACTCCGGTGGATATGTTCCCGCACACGCCGCATGTGGAGTGCGTGGGATTGCTCGTCAAGACCGAAAGTGAGCGAACCGGCGCCGAGTAGAGCCGCGCCCGCGCCCGGAGGCGCCGCCGCCCACCGCTCCGCTCCCTAGCCGCGCGAAGCCGCGAACTCCTGGTACCACATATTTAGAAGCGGCACGAACTCCTCGGTGGCCTTGACGTCTCCGTCCTTGTTGGGATGGTCATCTCCCTCGGAGTCATAGTAGAGAGTGTCGGAGCCGGGCACCACTTCGTGGACCTCGACGCCGTCCACCAGGCGGTGGTGCGCATCGGGGTTCGTCAGCACGTTGTACAGGTCGAAGACGAACACGTTCCCGGTGGACAGCCCCGCGAGCCAACCGTTGTCCCTGTCGGTGAGCCAATCGCATAGCTCCCGAGTCTTCTGGGGATCGGGGATGGCGATCATGGGCGGCGGGGTCACCAGCACGAACATTTTGTCCGGGTGCGCCTGCATGTAAGGGAGCAAGTTGTTGTAGATGGCCTTCTCGTCCGAGATGTCCGAGCCCACGTCGCTATTGGGAAAGCAGCTCTTGAACATGACGATGGTGTTTTCCCCGGGGGCCGGAGCCAGGTTGTTGGGCGCGGTCATCTGGCCGAGTTCCTGGTAGACGAGGCCCATAACCTCATCGGTGAACCAAGTGGGCCAGTCGGCCGTGTCGGTATTGTCTCCGTACGCCCGCCAGCCGTAGTAGATGTCGGCCACGTGATAGCAGTTGTCGTTGAGAGCCGGGCAGAGGCCGTCGTTCAGCCAGTTCTCGCCGACGCTGTGGTGGATGAAGACCAGGTTGACGGTGCTGCGCTCCAGGATGGTGGTGCCGTCGGCAGGCAGGACGGCGGTGTTTGCCGTAATCGGGGCAACCGAGACTTCGCTGCCTTCAGGCACGCTGCCGGAGGTGCCGGCCTCCTGCGGCGCCGCACCTCCGCATGCACCAAGCGACAAGAACGCGACAAGGACTAGGAGCACTGCCAGTAGTCTAGTCACGCTTCCTCCCTAGACCGATCAGTACGGGGGCTCGTCGCGGAACCAATCGCCCAGATTGCGGAATGCCTTCCAGAACTCGGCTTTGGCCTGTCTCGTCGTCCAGGCACTCGTCGATATCAGGCGTGACCAGGGCCTTGCAGAAGGGGGTGAAGTCCTGAAGCGCTCCCGGATCCCAGGCAAGCTCCTTCATGCCGGCCACCCGGTTGCGATTGACAAGGTCGAGGGTCTGGCTGGCCCATGACCACCATCGATGCGGGGCTGGGTGATGTGGAACTCCTCCAGCCAGTAGGCGGGGCAGTTCTTCTCCGCCATCGGCAGGTTCGACGTCGTGGCACTTGACCAGGTTGGTGCCGTAGACGACCAGCGGGTTGACGCCCAGCCGCTCCATGCTCTTGAGCACCGCCGTACCCGAGCGCCCGAAGAAGGCCACGCCTTCGTTGACCTCCAGATATCGCGGCTGGTACTTGAGCAAGAAGATGTCGGCCAGCGGATGCCCCGAGCCCACCGTAGGCAGGAAGTCTCCCCGGGGGCACTTCCGGCAGTGGACCACGCGATGGTTGAGATCGTTGCTCTCGGTGATCGCCCGCTCTTCCAGCTTGCGGTAGATCTCGTTCGCCTCTGCGAGAGGTGGTGAGTCTTTCACGATCTGGCTGTCGACCGGCTTCCGTGTCGTTCGGACCAGACTCCCCTCAAGGGGTAGACACTATATTGGCGGGTGGTCGGAGAATTCCTCCGGATTCTCGCCCGGCGCGGCCCGCGGGCTGCTAGTCCTCGGGCAAGACCCGGTCGAGAGTGGTCTGCAGCAGCTTCAGCGACTGCAGATAGAGCAGATTCTTCGTCTGGCGATGATGTCGGCCTCCCATAGGGCGGCCATGAAGCTCTGCGGATCGTGGAAGCGCGGCATGCGGATGCATGGCGGTGCCGAGAGCCTGCAACACGTGCGCGTCGCTGCCCGCGCCGGCCACGATATTGTACTTGGCCGCGAAGCGCTCGGCCCTCAGGTTGAACGACGAGAGCGCCACTTTGCGCGTTGTAGATCTCGATGACGTCGATGCGGTGCAGGTTGTCCACGAGAGCCCGGTAGGACGGGGTCGTGCGCAGGCCATCGAAAGGATGGGGCACATACACCAAGCCCCCTTGCTCCTTGATGAGCGACAGAGTCTCGTCGAAGCTGAGGCCGCCGGGAATGCGCTTCTTCAGGAAGAGGCCGATGACCTCGCCCTCAGCCGTCTTGACCTCCTCGGCCACGATCACGAAGGGGTCGCCGCCGGACGAGCTCTTGAGCCAGGAAGGCGCCGTCGATCTCGTTGTGGTCGGCGATGGCGAGAGCGCCGAGGCCGATCTCCCGAGCAGTCGCCAGGATGGCCTCCATCGACTGGCGCAGTCCTTGGAGAAGTTGGAATGGACATGGAGGTCGGCGTTGATCCAGTCGGGTCGCGCCGGGCCCGCGGCGGCATGGCGCATGCGCCGGCGGGTCGGTTCTTCGCCGATGCCGCGCACATGCATGGAGTGGCCCGTGACCGGAGTCTTGGCCGCCAGCGCCCTTGCCGCCCGCTGGTCGCGGCCAGGGTCTGCCGGTAGATCCCCTCCAGCCGCTCGGCCACCGCGGCCATAGCGTACGCATGCGTGCCCCGCGCGCGGCAGCGCCGGAGGGGCCTTGGTGCCGGCGAGTCGGCTGCGGCCGCGCGCGGCGCCCGGGGCCAGGCGCCTGTGCCAGCGCCGCCGCGACGGCCTGGCGAAGCGAGCCCGACTCGGTCGGGGAGAAGACCGCGCCCGTAGTCCGCTGCGCGACCACGATAGTCGCGCACCGGCGGCAGATCGGGTCCCACCACCGGGCAGCCGCACACGAGCGCTTCGGCAGCGGTGGCGCACAGCCACTCACCTCCCAGGAAAGGGGAGGATGGTCACCGCCGCCGCTTCGTAGAGAGGCGCCAGCTCGCCGGGGTAGTCGAACTCGTAGAGGGTCACCTGTGGCTTCGAGCTTCCGGGGGACGCTCCGCGGCACCCAGCGTGCCGCCGAAGGCCGGTGAAAGGCCACGGCCAGCTGTCGACCTCGGCGGGAAAGCGAGCCAGAAGGAGCCCGCAGCAGCGCCCGATACGAGCGGCGGCCGTCGCCCCGATACACGTAGAGGCCGAAGGCGACCTGCGGCGCGCCGGAGCGGCAGCGCTCGGCCGACCGGTGCCGCGGCCACGCGACCCGCTGCGCCGGCGTCACCGCGCCGTGCCGCACGACAGGACCTCGTACTCGCCCGGGTAGAGCTCGTCCATCATCTGCCGACCGCTGCGGAGAAGGTGACGATGCGAGCATCCAGGCGCAGGAAGAAGCGGTCGAGCACCGACTGTCCCAACTCATAGGCGGCCACGCCCACAGGAGTGAGATGGAAAGTGCCGACCACCGGACTGCGGGCCTCGCGCAAGGCGGTGAAACTCAGCGAGGCGCCAGCGGCTCGTGCACGTGCACAGGTCGAACTCGGCGCCCAGCATGAGCTTCTCCAGGCGGGAGGTGACGTCCACCGGCAGACCAAGATTGGCCACACCTCCGTTGAGCCGGACTGGGAAGCTCGACCCGAGCGGGATCACAGGGATACCGGCGTTCACCGGTCCAGCGGCCCGACACCGGCCGGAGGGCAGCAGCAGCCCGTCGGCCGGACCCGCCGCGGATAGTCCCCCAGCAGGGTGACCACCTGACCGCGGGCTGCGATGGAAGAGAGCCCGCATCCGCGGCTCATCCGAGGTCGTCCGACGAAGCGACGACCACGGGCAGATGGCCCCTGTGCCTTGAGCTCGCGGGCCAGGTCGGCCACATGTTGGTTGACAGCGCTGGGCACGCTCCACGAGAAGGGCGTCACCAGAGCTATGTGCAGGTCTGCTCGCCACGCGCGGTCCTCGACGTACTGGGGCCCGGGCGGCGGACCGTGGCGGGCCCGACTCCGTGATGCCCCGAGACTCACAATCTGTCGGCGCTACTTCTTGGGCGCGGCGCTCGGTTGCCTCGCCCGGCGATGAAGGCCTCGGTCTTTTGCCGCGCTTCGTCGTCGCTGTACTGGATGGGCGGCGACTTCATGAAGTAGGAGGCTGGCTCGTACAGGGCGCCCGGAGACGCCCCGGTCGAGGGCCAGCTTGGCGCACCGCACCGCGTCGATGACGATGCCGGCCGAGTTGGGCGAGTCGACCACTTCCAGCTTAGCTCGATGTTGAGCGGCACGTCGCCGAAGGTGCGGCCTTCCATGCGGATGTAGGCCCACTTGCGGTCGTCAAGCCACTCCACGTAGTCGGAAGGACCGATGTGGATGTTCTTGCTTGCCCATGTCGTAGTCGAGCTGCGAGGTGACCGAGTTGGTCTTGGAGATCTTCTTGCTCTCCAGGCGCTCCCGCTCCAGCATGTTGAGAAAGTCGGTGTTGCCGCCCACGTTGAGCTGCGAGGTGCGCTCCAGCTGACGCCCCGCTCGCGCATGAGCCGGGTGAGCACCCGATGGACGATGGTGGCGCCCACCTGCGACTTGATGTCGTCGCCGATGACCGGCAGACCGCTCTCTTCGAAGCGTTCCTGCCAGTACTTCTCCCGGGCGATGAAGACCGGGATGCAGTTCACAAGGCCGCAGCCGGCCTCCAGGATCTGCTCGACATACCATTTGGTGGCCATCTCGCTGCCCACCGGCAGGTAGTTCACCACGACGTCGGTCTTGGTGTCTTTGAGGATGCCCACCACGTCGTCGGTCGGGCCAGGGGCCTTCTCGATGACCTCCGACAGGTACTTGCCCAGGCCGTCGTGAGTCATGCCGCGGTAGACCTTGACGCCCATCTCGGGCACGTCGGCAGAACTTGACGGTGCAGTTCCTGCCGCCGTCGATGGCCTGAGACAGGTCTTTGCCCACTTTGGTCTTGTCGATATCGAAGGCACAGGTGAACTCGATGTCGGAGATGTGATATCCGCCGAGATTCACATGCATCAGGCCGGGAACGAACTCGTCCGCCTTGGCGTTGCGGTAGTAACTGCACCCCCTGGATGAAGGACGATGCACAGTTCCCCACCCCGATGATGGCGACCCGTACTTTATCGCTCAACGAATCCTCCCTGTTTCCTTTTGCTTGCCGAGTTGGCGGTAGGTGTGGACGACGCGCTGGATGACCGTGAACACGGTCAGAGCCAGCATTATGTAGATCACGTACGGCAGCACATTGAAGAAGAGCCCAATGGCAATGAGGATGACCCGCTCGGGCCTGCTCATCAGCCCCACCTTGCACTCCAGACCCAGACTCTCCGCCCGAGCCCGAGTGTAGCTCACAAGGACGCTGCCCAGAAGAGCCAGCACCACCAGAGCCACATCGACCGCACGTCCCTCGTACGGCGAGCAGGTAGGCGATGCCGGCGAGGATGACTCCTTCCGACACCCGGTCGAGAGTCGAATCGAGAAAGGCCCCGAAGGGGGTGACCTTCTGGGACAGCCGAGCCAGGGCCCCGTCGAGCATGTCGAAGCATCCGGCGACCAGGAAGACGATGCCCGCGTAGATCAGAGTGGTCGGTGATGACCAGCGCGGCCGCCGCCACGTTGAGGACGGTGCCGGCGATAGTGACCTGATTGGGCGTGATCCTCAGCCACTGCAGAGCCGACAGCATCGGCGCGAAACTCCTGCGCAGCTGGATCCCGAAGAACTCGCGAATATTCTCCATTACCTGCTACTGTTCCGGGTTCCGGGATGCTTGTCCCGGCAAATGGCGATTGTAACAGTATCGCCACCGCTCCACAAACGGCAGGGCGAGTCATGGCCTTCTCCTGTCAGGCTCGTCTTCCGGAAGCACTCTGGGGACTCCGGCGCTTTCGGAGACTCAGGCTGTTCCGTAGGCTCCGTGCGTTCCCGTGGTCGCACCGTCGGGGAGGTGGCGCTCCCGCTCGGGCCGGGATGAGGGCGATGCCGTCATCACCTGCCCAGGGCGCTCTCGAGAACTTGAATCGTAGAAAGTCAGGGTGTGCTTGAGCATGGCCAGCAGCGGCAGCGCCGCGAGCATCCCCAGGATCCCCCCGATCTGCGCTCCGGCCAGCAACGCGAAGATCACCAGCAGAGGATGCACTCCCACCGAGCTGCCCACGATGTTGGGAGCCAGGATGTGGCTCTCCAGTTGCTGGATGACCACGTACACGATGACGACCATGAGCGCGGTTGTCGGGCGAATGGAAGAAGGCGGCGATGACCGGCGGGACCCCGCCCAAGAAGGGTCCCACGTAGGGGATGACCTCGGTGATCCCGGCCCAGAAGCCGAAGAGCAGCGCGTACTGGCCGCCCTCGGGCCAGACCCCCACGATGTCCCAGCTGAAGATCCAGATGGCAAGCCCGCAGGCGAAACCGACAGTCGCCCCCAGCAGCGCCTGCCCCCGCACGAAACGGCTGAAGGCTGTTTGCAGGCCCCGGACGTATTTCTCCTTGACCTCGGACTCGCCCGGCGCCAGCGGCAGAGGAAGCGGAAGATGCGCTTGCCATCGATGAGCATGTAGAAGCTGACGACCACGGTCAGGAAGAGGTTGATGAATGCTCCCATCACGCTCCAGCCCACGGAGAGCAGGGTGCCCATGGACTGGACGCCATGCGACTGCAACCAGACGACGATGTCGGTGGTGTTGATCTGAAGGTTGACACTGATGTTGTGCGTTTCCAGCCAGCTCTCCAAGTCGGGCAAGGAGGTTGTTCAGCGAGTCGAGCCAGCCGGGGATGGCGTCGAAGAGCCGCTGGAACTGCCGGATGAGAGGCGGGCCCAGGAACACGAAGAGCAGCGACGACCACCGCGATGAAGGCCAGGTAGACCAACGGGACCGCCAGCCACCGCGGGCACTTGATTCGGCCCATCGCCAGCACCACGGGGTTGAGAAACAGCGCCACGATGGCCGAGATGAGGAACACGAAGACGGCATGGCTGGCCGCCCGGCCAAGATAGAGAGCAAGGAAGATCGCGACAGGGATCAGCACGAACTGGGCCCATCGCGGTATGGTGATGCGCACCTGCGCCCTCCTTGGCCCCGAGTGCTTGGGGCGATATGCTCTGTGCCAAAGCTTACCAGCGAACCGAATCCGACGCTGAGACCGTGCGAGGCGCGCCTCCCGCCCAGGGCGTGCCCTGGGCGACCGGGGCGACAGGTGGTAACGTAGCCCTGATGCAAGAAGAGGTATCCGCACAGGAAGCGTTGCGCCAAGAGGAGCTGCTCAGGCGCAAAAATCGCCGGGCCGCGGTCTACCGCCAGAGAAGGATCCGCGTCGCGCTGGCGTTTGCCGCGGTGGTCTTGGTGGTCCTGGGGATAATAATCGCCGTGGCCGCAAACCGTTCCACCACTCAGGTCGGTACTGAGGCCCTCCTAGCCGGCGGCGCCCGCTCTCCTTCGGCGCCCGTGGCCGCGAGCGCGGGAGACTATCCTGCCTTCGCCCGCTTGGGCGACCGAAATCTGCTGCTGCCCGTCAAGGCCGACGATGCCACCATCATCGCCTATCAGCCGGTGAGCGACGAGCGGGCGGTGGCGCTTACCCCGATCGGGCAGAAGGCCAACGCCAACGCGCTGATCCGCTTCTTCCGGGGGATCTTCTCCACGGACCCATCGGTGCGCTATTACCTGCTCGAGGGGGGTGCGGGAGAGCCGACCAGTTCGGTGCTGATCGGCGCCGCGCCGGGCTCCCCAGTCTACGCCCCCATCTCCGGGGTGGTGACTCGGGTCAACCCCTACAAGCTGTATGGCAAGTACGACGACGTGCAGATCGACATCCGGCCCGAGAAGATGGGCGGAGTCACCGTCTCGCTCTTGTTCATCAGCGACCCAGCTGTTTCCATCGGCGAGACCGTCACAGCCGGCAAGACGGCGCTGGGCGCTGTCCGC
The DNA here is from genome assembly GCA_963784835.1 of uncultured Actinomycetes bacterium. GTDB lineage: Bacteria > Actinomycetota > Thermoleophilia > RBG-16-64-13 > RBG-16-64-13 > RBG-16-64-13. The sequence goes on from CAWASM010000001.1 coordinate 442,618, forward strand.
CAGTGTCCAGAGACGCTGGCCGCCGGGCTGTCAGAGTACACCCATGACTCCGGTGCGCACGTGCACCTGCAGGTAATGGGAGGAGCCGATCAATTGAACGCTCGGTACTGTTCCAAGTGCGGTGGCGCCGTCGAAATGCAGCCGGTGGGAGATCGACCCCGCGAGGTCTGCTCTATCTGCGGAGAGATCTTCTATCAGAATCCCCTCCCCGCGGCGGCCGCCCTGGTCCTTGACGCCGACCGACGGGTGCTCTTGGTACGACGCAAGTTCCCGCCCAATCAGGGGCATGTGGTGCCTACCCATGGGCTTTGCTGAGATGGGTGAGACCATCGCCCAGGCCGCCCTCCGCGAGTTGCACGAGGAGACCGGCCTCACCGGCCGGGTGGCGCGCCTCATAGACACCGACTCCTGGAAGAGCGACTTCTACGGCGACGTGCTCGTGGTGACATTCGAGGTGGACAAGGTCTCGGGCATCGAGACAGCGGGAGACGACGCCGACGACGCCGGCTACTTCGCCATCGACAGCCTGCCGCCCCTCGCCTTCCCCTCCAACGAGAAGGCCATCAGGCTTTGCGCCGACCTCCACCGCGGACGACTGGGCCATCCACGACTCGTTTCACCGTCTGGAGGATGGCGGGGGTGAGGAGATGCTCTCGGACAGCATGGTGGGTTTCGTAGGCGAGCACGCCCCGTTCGTGGCCCGCCTCTGGCTGGCCGACGTCCGCTCAAGCCGCACCACCGAGGGCTACAGGCGCCTGGACCCCGAAGCTCTGCTGGCAGAATGCACCGCCGGGCTACAACTGTTGGGCCGCTGGCTGGAGGGAGAGAGCACCGAGGAAGAGATCAAGACTACCTATAGGGAACTGGGAGAGCAGCGCCGCACGCAGGGCATAGAAGCTCACGAGATGCTGTCCGCTGTGCTGCTCCTGAAGAAGCAGATCTGGACGTACGCCCGCTCCCAGGGAGTTTGGGAGCGCCCAGTGGACGCCTACCGCATGATGGAATTGCAGAGCCGCTTCGCGGTCTACTTCGACAAGGCGGTGTACTACCTGACGCGGGGCTACTCGGACGCCTAGAAAGGTACTGGCCCGCTCGTGGTGCTTCTAGGGCAGCAGACCGTCGAGCAGCTCTTCGATCGCGTAGGCTCGGAACATGCCGTCGAGTGGGAGAAGAGCGCCCGCCGCCTCGCTGACCGTCTCCTGGCCAACGAACGCGGTTGGGTCATCGTCAGCATACTCCACTCGCCAGAGCCTTCCATTCAGAAGGTCACGGTTCAAGAATCCAGGCATCGGCCACCGCCTCCGATCCCACCGCGCATCTTGACCAAGAATCGGCCACTCATGGCGAATCAGTTGAAGATCTCCGAAACGCCGTGCCATGGTCGCTGACTCAGGACCCAGGTCTCTGAGTTCTTCGAGGCGTGGCACCATCTTGCGACGAGGACCGAAGAAGCAGCCGAATAGCACTTTGCCCTTCGTGGTTGCGCGTGCCACGATTCCCGTCCCAAACCCTCCTGAGGGCAGCGGAACTGCAAACCAGTCTCCCTCTTTGTAGGGCAGCTTCAAGCGCATGCACCTCGGATACCTGCGGTCGGCCAGCGAGCAGGCGTCGCGATATGGACTCAGTAAGAGCATTCTCGGCGTTGTTCGAGGATTCCTGCCGGGTCTCCCGGGACGCAAGCGCACTCAATCTCCCCCCCCGGTGAGGGCCCAACGCTCAGCGCCACCAGGTATCTCGACGACCCATCTGGCGCCGGCGGCGCGGCCGCGCGTCCCTTCTAGTAGGGTTCGGCCTAGTCCGCTGTGCCCTTGCGGAGCGAGACGCGCACGGGTTGTACGGGCCGCGGAGCAAGGTACATCGGGATAGGCCGTACTCAGCGATGAGTGGGGGGCGCGGCCGCGCGGCCCGCAAGCTAGTTACACGTTGAAGCGGAAGTTCACTATATCCCCGTCGGCGACGATGTAGTCCTTGCCCTCCACCCTCAGGACACCGGCGTCGCGGCAGGATTTCATGTTGCCGTACTTCATGAAGTCGTCGTAGGAGACGATCTCGGCGCGGATGAAACCCCGCTGGATGTCGGAATGGATGGCGCCGGCCGCTTCGCGGGCCGTCTCGCCGGCGCGGATGGGCCAAGCCCGCACCTCATCGCTGCCGGAAGTGAGGAAGCTGATAAGCCCCAGCTCTCTGAAGGCCGCCTGTGCCACCACGTCGGAGGCCGGCCCTGGCAAGCCGAGGGCGGCGGCGTACTCCTCTTGCTCCTCTATGGATAGCCGGGCCACCTCCAGCGCGTCTAAGAAGGGAAAGGCCACCACGCGCCGTCCCCTGGCGGGACCCTCGAGCTCCGGCGTGTCCCCGCCGGCTTCCGCCGCGCCCTCCGCCTCGGTGTTCAACAACAGCAACTGCGGGATCAATGTGAGGAACTGATACCCCTTGATGAAGGAAAGTTCTGCCTCGTCGAAGGCAAATTCGCGAAGAGGGGTCTCGCCTTCAAGCACCTCCTGGCAGCGAGCCAGGGCCTTCTTGCCGGCATCGGGAAGAGGAGCCTTCTTGGCCCGTTCGAAAGCGCGTTCCAACCGGATGAGGTCGAACATCAGAAACTCGTGATCCAGTTCGGCGAGGTCGGCTGCCGGGTGGGCCACTTCCCCCAGCAGCGGACTGTCAAAGGCACGCAGCACATGCAGGTAGAGCTGCCCGCCAGCGAGGGCGTCCAGGTAACGCTCCATCTCGCCCTTGCGCGCGCTGGCCTCCGGCCACCCCACTTCCTGCACTTTGAACTCAGCGAAGGTGGTCTTCTTGGGCTGGAAGATCTCGGAGAGGGTGCGCACCCGGGAGTCGCCCACGTGCACCGTGGCGATGTGGCCTTCGCCCCGCCCCTCGGCCAGGGCGGCCACCAACGTACTCTTGCCACAACCTTTGAGTCCGATGATGCGTGCTTCCACCGCTGCCTCTCCTGCTGGTCCGGGATACACCCCAGTGTAACCCGTTCGGCCGAACCGTGGGACAATTGCCCCTCGCTCAAACTAGAGAAGGATCGGATATGAACTGTCGAACACTCAGGATGCTGCTGCTGCCGGCAGCGCTCTTGCCACTGGCCTTGGTTCTCGTCGCCGGCTGCGGGGATATCGCGACGACCACCACGACAGGGAGTAGCGCCGACACCAGCGTCAAGACCTATCTGGATCCCGACTATGGCTACAGCTTCGACTACCCGAGCGCGTGGAAGCTGGTCGATAGCACCACACCCGAAGCCACCAGTGGCGCAAGCGCGGCTTCCATAATCACCGTCGGCGACCCCAAGGGGACCATTGCGAACGGCACCGGCCTTGACCTGCTGATGGTCCAGATCTACCCCCTCAACACCACCTTCGACGAGACCATGATGCCCGATGCGTTGGCGGCGCTGGAGCCGCTGGTCGCCGATCTTCAGAGCCAAGACCCGTCGTGGAAGGTGGACCAGCAGCTCACCGAGACCGCCGTGGGCGGGGCACCAGGATATATGGTCGCTTCCAGCTACACCCAAGACGGGACGTCGATGAAGACGACCTTCTACTTCATCTTCTCTGGGAACATCGAGTATCAGTTGGTGCTGCAGGCCTCCTCCGAGAACTGGACGAAGGATCAGGCGGTCTTCGACGCCTTCTTGGCCAGCTTCAAACCGGCCGTAGCGGTCCAGTAGGCACGCGAGCGACGGGAGTGGGTAACCTGGGGACATGATCAAGGGCGACAAGATCCACCTCACCGAGCTGGACCGGGCCAACGCCGAGACAATCAGGACCTGGCTGAACGACCCGGAGGTCCATCACTTCCTCATGGTGGGACACGTTCCCATAACCAAGGAAGAGGAGGAACTCTACTTCGACACCCAGGCCACCACTCCCGGCGTCTACAACTTCGAGATTCACGTGGCGACCGACGGTCGCTACATCGGCAACGTCGGCCTCAAGGACGTCAGCCTGACCCACCGCAGAGGCGAGATCGGCATCGCCATAGGCTCGAAGGAGGATTGGGGCAAGGGCTACGGAGCCGACGCCATCATCACCTGCTTGCGCTTCGCGTTCCTCACCCTGGGGCTGCACTCTGTGTGCATCCGCACCGAGGAGAGGCACAAGCGTGCGTTGGAGCTGTACGGCCGCATCGGCTTCGTGCAGACCGGGCGCGAGCGAGAGTGCGTCTATCGCGAGGGCGGCTTCCGGGACCACGTCGTCTTCGACATGCTCGATTCGGAGTTCCGGGAGCGCTACTTCCGGGAGGCGTAGGCTCCGGGATTCAGCTGCTTGAAGCCATCGCCTCCACAGACGCGACGGTCTCCAGTTCCGCGCTGCCGACGTTGCTGACGGTGCGCGGCTCGAACGCGAAGGCGCCGCCTTGCTCCCATTGGGCTCCGCCCACCGGCGCCTTGCAGACGTTCTTCGTCGGACGTCTGCTCTTGGAGAGGTCAGTTGCATCCACCGATGACAAGAAGTCGATGGTCCCCATGCAGGTGTCCAGCTTCGTGGTCCCGACGGCCTCCACGATCGCGTCCTTGCTGTCGAGATCTCTGGTCCTGGAAAACGCGTCCACAGCCCATTCAAAGCAGGCGTATTGCCCAAGGGGTGCAGTCCACTGCTCGCCGGTCTTGGTCATGTAGTCATAGGCAAGTTGCTCGGCGGAACGGCGGGTGATCGAGTCCGTGTAGGGCCAATCAGGCTGCCATAGACTCTCCGCGGTGACGCCTCGGGCACTGGGACCGATAGCCTCAAGTGCCTGGGGGAACAAGAGGGCCTGGCTGATGGTGAGCACCTTCGGCCGGTAGCCCATCTCCAGCGACTGGTTCCAGAAGGCGACGAAGTCGCCGGCGCTCATGGCGCCGCAGCAGAGCTCACAGCCGTCCGTCATGAACGCCGAGATAAGCGAGGAGTAATCCACGTCACCAGCCACATACAAGCCGGGCAGCACCGATTGATATCCCGCGGCCGTCGCCGTCGCGGGCAGACCCGCGGCTTCGTCCATCCAGAGGGCTGCCTCCAAGCCGTCCGCGAACACGAACCCGACCTTCCTGTTCGTCTCCACCTGATCCCACATGGCCAGGTAGTTACCGGCGACATCCTCGAGCCCGACAGCGTAGGCGTAGGTCCACTTGAAAGAAGTATCGAGAGTACCCCCGCGGCCAAAGACGTAGGACCGCCAATGGACAAAGCTGGAAAGGCAGGGGCAGCCGGAGACCTCCGCTTGAACGGCGACGGGATTGACCAGTGCGGCCGGTCCCGAGCAAAGGAGGATATCGGCTTTGCCTTCGGTCACGAGCGTGGCGGCTCCCGCCCCCGCGGTGCTCGGGTCAGAGCGGCTGTCCTGCACCATGAAGATGACCTTCCGCAGTATTCCATCACCGCAGAGCACACCGTCGGGCAGCGCGGCCACGGCGTAGTCCATCCACCATTCATCGGCCTTGCCGAACAGGGCGAGAGCTCCGCTCGCAGCCGAGACCACGCCGATCCGCAGGTGGCGTCCGGTCTCCGGGCCCGCCCGCACGGTGGTAGTCGGCCGAGGAGCCTCGGTGGTGGTGGTGAGATCGACGCCGATCGTGGCGATGGTCTTTGGCGTGTCCTCACTACCTCGGCACCCAGGCAGCAGTCCACCCAGGCCAAGACCAAGCCCGGCCACAACTCCGGCTTTTCCGGCGAGTTTCAAGAACTCACGGCGGCTGACAGGTCCAAGCGTGCTCACACCAGGACTTTACAGCATTCTTACTAGTATGGGGATATACTCCCGTGGCGCTGTCTACTTAACATTTTCAAGTGAGGTGCTTGTGAGCAAGAGACTCGTACTCGTCATTCTGGCACTTGTCATTGCCACCCTCGCGGGCACGGTGGCCGGCTGCGGTGGTGGTGATAGTAGTGCCCTCCCCAAGGACGCCGTGGCGAAGGTCGGCGACAGCTACATCAACCAAGCGGACTTCGATTCGCGTGTCGCCGGTACGGCGAACCAGTACGGCCTCACCAAGGAGAGCGATCCCGCCTCCTACAAGATCATAGAGGGCCAAGTGCTTGACGTCATGGTCGAGACCCAGTTGGCCGCCATCAAGGCGAAGGAGTTGGGCCTGACTGTCACCGACGAGGAAGTGCAGGCCCAGATCGACGACATACTCACCGGCGATTTCGGGGGTGACCAGGCCTCCTTCGACTCGGCCCTCGCTGCAGCGAAACTCACTATGGATGAGTTGAAGCAGGAATACCGGGAGTATCTGCTGACCCAGAAGGTCTCCGACACAGTGACCAAGGACGCCGCGGCGCCTACCGACGCGGAGCTCTCCGCCTACTACGAGGCGAACAAGGCCTCCTATTACACCGCGGAAAGCAGGACCGTGCGACACATCTTGATCATGCCCGGGAAGGCCGCGACTGACGACTCCACCACCTCCACCACCACCGCTGGTCAGACGACAACTACCGGCCCGCCGACCGACGCCGAGTGGGCAGCAGCGTTGGCCAAGGCTCAAGAGGTCCGCGCGAAGCTCGTGGCGGGAGGAGACTGGACCGCGCTGGCTGCTGAGTACTCCAGTGACCCCTCCTCCAAAGACCAAGGCGGCGAACTAGGAGCCATCGCAAAGGGTCAGACGGTCCAGGAGTTTGAGGACGCCGTGTACTCGCAGGCCGTCGACGAGATATCCCAGCCCATCAAGACCATCTACGGGTACCACATCATCCAGGTAGAGGCCATCACGCCCGCCGTCCAGAAGACCCTCGCTGACGTCAAGGACACCATCGCTTCCACCCTTCTCAACGAGGCCAAGTACAACGTGTGGCTCAGCTGGGTCGCAGACATGAAGACCAAAGTCACCATAATCTACCGTAGCGACCTGGACCCCACCACCACGACAGCGGCTCCAGCGAACACGGACACGACCGCCCCCACGGGCTCCGACACGACAGTCACTCCTGCGGAATCGACCACCACCACGGCCGGCCAGACCATCACCACAGCGGCCCCGGCCACGACGACAACGACGTAGGGCCACCTAGGCGAAGCCGCGACCAACTGGGCGCGAGGCGACCGCCCGAAGAGACAGACCATGACAGGGCCGGGGAAGGATCCCCGGCCCTGTTTGTTTTGGGGGCGACCTAGCGCCGACAAGTTGGCGAGGGGCCTCCCGAGAGCCGCGCGGCAAGCCGCAGCGCTCTCGGGAGGCCCCGAAGCAAGCGTGCTCACTGAACGCCCCGTCGCCAAAGTGCGCGGAGGGGCATGGGGGTAGGAGCAAAGCTTTGCGTACTCGCAGTGCTTCGCGGATACCCCCATGCCGCCGACGCCACGAGGCGACTCAGCGGAGCCTGCGTAGCTGGCCTGAGGCGGGGATGCCCAAGCGGTTTGCCGTAGCGTGAGGGGCACTGAGGGGGCGCCGGGCCCCCGTGGGCGAAGAGACACTGAGGGAGCGTGTGAGTCCGCCGAGAGCTTTACGGTACTCCGTTGTGCTCGAGGCGGGCTTGCACGCTCCCTCAGTCACTCATTGTGCGTAGCAGGGGGCCGACGCCCCCTCAGTCACTCCCCGCGTTCGAAGCGAAACGTCCCCTCCGCATCCACCAAGGCCAGCAGCCGGACGATGCAGCCGTCTCCACCCGGCCAACGCCAGGGGAAGGCCATGAAGGTACAGCGCTTGCCGGTGACCGCGTCCAGTTCTCCGCCGACATTCTCGATGCCGGGGATGCCGCCCTTGACCATGAGGGTCTTGTGAGCGGGCTCCCACTCGGGGAAGTCCTCCAGCGGATCGCGGCCGGTCTCGGCCTTGTACTCCTCGATCAGATGCGGATGCGTCGGGCCAAGCCCGTGGTTGACAAGCTTGGTGGCGATGGGGTGGTCGTTGGCCTGGCAGCCATAGCCCACCATCTTGACCTTCTTGTCGACCAGCCACTGGGCTCCCGGCTTGTAGATGCCGGGACCGTAGGCGAAGTACTCGTCGGTGTCGGCCCACTTGTGGTGGAAGCCGGTGTTGATGATGACGATGTCGCCCTCTTGGATCTTGGGTGTAGCCGCCTCCAGCAGCTCCGGAGTGATGAGACCCCACTTGCCCATGGGGATCGACACACACACTCCGGTGCCGAACAGACGCCAAAGCGGATAGTCGGCGATGGTGGGAGTGTTCTCGGTCACGTGGAGAGGCGCGTCCATGTGGGTGCAGCGATGCATGATGCCTTCCCACTGGATCTGAGAGACGCCGTCCCTGGCGTGGAACTTGTCCACGGTGAGATTCACGCTGGGCGTCGACGGCCACTCCGGCATGAACTGCATGAACGTGTGAGTGAGGTCATATACCTTCAGACCCATGTCCTTGGCTCCTTTCAGCTGGCTCGACGTCTACTTGCCCGGCTCGATCCGCAGCTTGCCGCTGGGATCCCACATGGCGACGAGCCGGACCAGGCATGCGTCTCCGTGCTCAAGCTTCCAAGGAGTTGCGGCCAAAGTAGCCCTCTTCCCCTTGACGACGTCCGCGTCCCCGCCGACTTGCTCGATGGTCGGGATGCCCGCACCCAGCAGGATCTTGTGGGCGACGTTCCAATCCCCGTGCTCTTTCTTGGGATCCAGCCCGGTGGCCTTGGCATATTCACCGGCGAGACGTTTCATCTGCGGGCCGCCGCGATGAGTTGGCCATAGAGGTCGCCAGAGGATGGTCGATGAAAGGGGTATCGATGGCCACCATCTTGGCATTCTTCTTCACCAGCCACTCGGCCGCGTCCTTGGAGAGGCCCGGGGCTTCCCCGTAGTATTCGAGAGCGTCGGAGTACTTGTGATGCCACCCGGTCACGATGACCACTATGTCGCCGTCTTTGACGCCGGGACTGGCCTTCTCGAGATCCGCCGCGGTGATGACTTCCCAATTCTTCTTGGGAACGTCCAGAACGGCGCCGTTGCCGAAGAACCGATCGGGCGAGATGGCGGCCAGGTCGGCGCCCTTCTGGATCAGGTGGAACGGAGCGTTCATGTGAGTGCCTGTATGCATCACCGTGGTGACGCGCCACGCCAGCACCCCGTGTTGCGCGTGCTTGACCCCGCGAAGCATCTTGACGTCGGCTTGCCCGGGATATGAAGGGGCGCCGTGACCCCACTCATGGCTGAGTTCGATCAGCTGCAGCCCTGACGCCGGGTCCGTGGTGACATTGGTCATAGTCACGTCTCCTTTTCGGGCGGGAAGTACCACAAAGTGAAATCACTATACCATGGCCGGGCCGCTCAACACCCCTGGGACGTGGTCGCGGCGATGGCTCCTGAGCAAACCCTCAAGCCTCTGAGACCGCGCTCTACCTGAGTTCAGCCCCCCAGGTCGCACCGGTGCCCATAAGCAGTCTCGCTTCGCAGGTTCACCATCGAACCTGCGAAGCGGACATGCGCTTAGAGCGCAGGTGCTACTTCAATCGAATGTCTTGGCCTGGCGGGTTCTACACCCCCAAGTATGCCTTGCGAACATGGTCGCTCTGCTTGAGCACCGAGCAGACGCCCTCCAGCGCAAGGTGACCGTTCTCCAGAACGTAGGCCCGATCGGCGATATTGAGCGTTTGCCGGACGTTCTGCTCCACCAGAAGGATGGTGATCCCTTCCTCGTGCAGCGACTTCAGGATCTCGAACACCTCGTTCACGACGAGCGGTGCCAAACCGTTCGACGGCTCATCGACGAGCACCATCTTGGGCTTCGACATCAGCCCTCGACCCATGGCGAGCATCTGCTGCTCGCCGCCGCTGAGAGTCCTGGCCAACTGGCCGGCGCTCTCCTTGAGACGCGGGAAGAGTTCGAAGACCTCACTCCATCGTCTCTCTGGCGGTCCTTCCAGGACCGCCTGCGGATAGGCGCCCATCTCCAGGTTCTCTCGGATGGACATGTCGGTGAAGAGCTTGCGGCTTTCGGGGATGTGCGAGAGCCCCATATTGACGATGTCGTTGGGGCGGCTGTGTCGATCCTCTTGCCGAGGAACGTGATCGTGCCTGCCGAAGGCCTCATCACGCCGGAGATCGTCTTCAGCAGCGTGGTCTTGCCGGCGCCGTTCGCGCCGACCAGGGCGACGAACTCGCCTTCGTCGACCTTGAGCGAGAGGTCCCAGAGGACCTGCGCCCTCCCGTATGCTGCGCTGACACCGTCGACTTCAAGCATCGCATTCTTCCCCAAGATAGACTTCGATCACCTTCGGGTTGCTGGCCACTTCCGCCGGCGTGCCCTCGGCGATCTTCCGCCCGTAGTCAAGCACGATGATCCGGTCGCTGATGGCCATGATGGCCTGCATCACATGCTCGATCATGATGACGGTGATGCCGCGCGACCCTGATCTGACTTGACGTCCGCCATGGCCTCGGCTACCTCGGTCTGAGTGAGCCCGGCCATCAACTCGTCGAGCAGGAGCAGCTTCGGGGCTGCTGGCAAGAGCCCGGGCCACCTCCAGGCGCTTCTGTTGAGCCAGCGTCAGGTCTCCGGCCGGAAGGTCCTTGAGAGGTGACAGATCCACGAACTCAAGGGCATCTTCGGCTTTCTTCGGGCCTCCGTGAGTCGCTCGACGGTGCCCGTCCCGAAGAGCGAGCCGACCATGACGTTCCTTACCACGGGGACGTCGGCGAAGATCTTGACCGTCTGGAACGTCCGGGCGATGCCGAGCCGGCAGATCTTGTAGGCGGGCAGCCGGGTGATGTCACGGCCCTTGAAGATGATCTTGCCCGGCTTCGGCTTGAGCGCCGCGGAGATGAGGTTGAACAGCGTGGTCTTGCCGGCCCCGTTCGGCCCGATCAGCCCGAGGATCTCTCCTTGGTCGACGATAGAAGTCGACTTCCGACACCGCGGCCAGGCCGCCGAAATGCCGGGTGACGTCTTCACCTTCAAGCAGGTGCACGTCGACCTCCTCTGATCTTGCGCCAGGCCTGCTGGGCCAGCCCCACGATGCCGTTCGGCATGAAAGGATGGCGAGGATCAGCACCGCCCCGAAGATGAGCATGTACAGATTCGGGAACCTGGTTACCAGGAAGTCCCCGATATAGGTGAAGATGGCGGCGCCGATCACCGGCCCCACCAGGTTGCCCATGCCGCCGAACATGGCCATCAGCACGGGCAAGAAGACGAGTTGAGGTTAAAGGCGATGCCCGGGTCGATGTAGGCCCGCCGCGTGGCGATGATGGCCCCGGCCATCCCCATGAAGATCGCGCTGGCCGCGAAGATCAGCACCTTGGTCCGGACCACGTTGATGCCGCTGTGAGCGGCGGCCTCCTCGTGTTCGCCGATGCTCTGCAGCGCCAGCCCGTAGCGGGACCGCCGGATGCAGCGCAGCCAGCGACCAACGTCAGGACCGCGACGACGAACATCGCGTAGTAGACGATACTGACGGTGCTCACGTCGCAACGAATCGGCCCCGTGTGCCGCGTCACAAGTCGCTCGACCTCGAGGACCACGTGCCTGGATGAGCAGCGACCAGAGCGAAGGTGAAGATGCCGAAGTAGACGCCCTTCAACCGCAGCGTGAGCGCACCGACCGCGAGAGCCACGACGAAGCCGACCACTCCGGCGATGATGATGACCACCGCGAAGGGGAGCGGGCCGCTGAACACGGCGGCCATGTAGAAGCCGAGGCCGTAGAAAGCGGCCGTCGCCAGAGACATGTAGTTCGGTGGGCCCCGAGAAGATCACCCAGGCCACCGTCAGGATGGCGAACTTGCAGGATGTCGGTCAGCAGCGTGATCCAGTAGCCCGTCGTAGTACGTCGGCAGGAGCGGCCAGAAGGACCAAGAAGACGACCGAGCAACAGCCCCGCCAGAGGCCGCATCTTGCTTTGGTGTGAGGTAGTTGATTTTCATCTACTTACCCATGATCCCTTTAGGCCTTGCCAGCAGCAGCACGACAAAGATCACGTAGTAGGCGATCATCGTCCAAGGACGGCTGGAAGTAGGTGACGATCTGCGACACGAACCCCAGGATGACGCCCGCCGATCATGGCCCCGGTGATGCTGCCCAAGGCCGCCCAGCACCACCACGATCATGGCGATGACCGTGTACCGAAGCCCCATGCTGGTCGTGATGCTGATAACGGTGCTGAGCAGAGTGCCGGCTATGCCGGCCATGGCCAGACCCAGCCCGAAGCAGATGGCCAGCACGTTGTGGATGTTCACGCCCATCAGCCCGGCCGTGGTCGGGTCCTGGGCCGAGGCCCGGATGGCCTTGCCCAGACGCGTTCGCGCCAGGAAGACGTAGAAGGCCACGCCGATCACGACGACCACACCCAGTGCCACCAGCCGGTTGAGAGGGATCTGCGCGCAAGTGACCGACGCTGTTCAGATAACGGTACCTGTTGTATGTCGGAGCCCCAGATGATCCGGGCCATGTTCTGCACCACGTACAGCAGCCCGAACGACGCCAGCATCGACTTCCCCTCGAAGACGTCGAGCGAGGGCGACGTTGTCCATGAGGCGGCGGAACAGAGTCGAGTGCAGGAGCCAGCCGATGACAAAGATGAGAGGAGACGTGATCACGATGGACACGAGCGGGTTGAGATTGATCGTGCCGAGACAGCCAGAAGGTGATGAACGCGCCTACCATGATGAACTCGCCGTGGGCGACGTTGAGAACGCGGGCCACCCCGTACTGCAGGCTCAGCCCCACGGAGACGAGCGCATAGATGCCGCCGAGCAGCAGACCGGTGATGACGATATCCCTGAGTGCTACCATCCAAGATCCTTTGTGCTAGGCTGCACGTGTGACCGCGCATGCGGCGTGAGACGCGCCCGGGGGCGCGCCTCTTGGCCGCGCCCCCGGGAGCTCTGTCTTACGTTCAGCACTGCGTTCAGGTCTGACTGCACTTGGCTCTACTGGCTGCCGGCGCCGGCCAGGCCGGCTTCGGATAGATCGGGGCAGCGGTGCGCTTGTCGCCCGCGTCGATGACTTCCGGGACGCCGTTCTGCCACTGGCCGATCTGCCCGGCGTAGCACGAGACGTCGAGGATCTGGTTGGTCAAGAACAGGTCGTCGCTCATGACCGTCTTGAAGTGCGCCGTCCGCATGACGTCGGCGATCTTGGCCTGGTCCAGGGTGCCGGCCTGCTCGATGGCCTGCTGGAAGAACTCCAGCTGGGCCCGGTAGATAGGCGCCCCAGAAGTCGACGTTCGCCGGGCCCACGAAGGTAGACAGCTTGTCGTAGTAGGCCTTGACGGCCGGGGATCTCTGTCGTAGCTCCAGGCGCCCTCGCAGAAGATCCTGATCCAGCTGCGCCCTTGCCAGATGTCGTAGATAGCCTGGGTGGAGCTGCCGGGACCACCAAGGAAGCACTTGGGGCTGTAGTTGAGCTGGATCAACTGCCGGTGAACGGGATGTTCTCCGGCGGGTACTGGAAGGAGCAGACACGTCCGGGTTCTCGCTCTGGATCTGCTTGATGATGCTCGACACGTCCTTGATGTCCGGCGGGACTGCGGTGTTGCTCAGGATCTCGATGCCGGCGTCGCGGCCAGGTAGATCTGCGCCTGAGACTGGTACTCGATGCCGTGCAGGTCGTCGATGTACACGATCGCAACGGTCTTCACGCCCACTTCCTTGCATGATCTCCGCGAGACGCGGGCATCTGTCGTGGTCGGAGTAGTTCAGCACCTGGAAGAACAGGGCAGGTGCCCTTGCTTCATCTCTTCTCGAGCGTAGTGGCACCACCCTCGGCGCTCATCAGCATGTAGTTGTGGGCGTTCGCCACACCGGCCGCCGCGAAATGAACGCGGTGCTGCACGGCGCGAAGATGAAGTCGACCTTGTCCTGCTTCCATGAGCTTGGTGAGCAGACGCATGCTCGTGTCCAGGTCGCTCTGGTCGTCGTAGATCTTCATCTCCACGGGCAGCTTCTTGCCGGCCACGTAAATCCCGCCGGCGGCGTTGACCTCCTCGACCCACATCTTGTAGGCGGGACCGAAGTGCGCTTGGCTTCGAAGAAGGCGTACGCTCCGGAGAGCGGACCGCGCCTGCGCCGATGACGATCTTGTCTTGCCGGCGGGGTCAGGCCAGTGGTGACGTGTGGTGGCGCGACGGTGGTGCAGTGGTGCCGCCGCCCGCTGTGGTCGCTGTGCCCCGCATCGTGTGGTAGCTGCCGCAGCCGCCAGAGGCCTCCGAGGCCGCCGCCGCACGCGACCGCGCACCAGTGACTGCCGGCATACTTCAGAGAAGTCACGCCGGCTGACCGGCTTCTTGGAACGACCTTCGTCTTTGGTTTCATCTCTCATTGCATGGCCCTCCCTCCATGTTTACTGATGCCTTCGAACACCTCTGTCACGGAAGCTAGTCGATTGACCGACCTCTTCCCGATCCTGCCATAGACTGCACCGACCACCTCCCAGACTCTCCCTCCACCCCTCTCTGTCGCCTGTGATCCCAGTCCTATGTCAATACCGGCCGTATTCCTTGCGCCGTTTTGATCATCGCTCGCAGGTTCTCTTCCTTGCCTCCGTCGGCGACTGCGCCGATGTTCAGGATGAAGCCGCCGCCCTGACCGGCCGTGTCGATCAGTCCGCGGCAGTACGCGGCGGTCTCTTCCGGCGTGCCGGCGTAGAGCAGCGAAAGGGCACGTTGCCTTGGATGCAGGCCACCTGCCGATGGTCTCCTTGGCACGAGCCATGTCGGTCTGATCGAACAGCCAGACCGTCTTGGCCTTGGGCAGGTCCATGATGGCTTCCAGCCGCGAGCCGTATCGGCCCTCGGCGAACAAGAACGGGATGTAGCCCTCTTCGATGAGGCCAAGCAGATGCCTTCCGCAGGCTGGGCCAGTAGAACGTGTGGAACTGCTCGTCGCTCATGAAGCCGTCGGCGCCCTTGTGGAGAGGCATGAAGATCACCGGGGTCGCCGGTCCACCGGGCCGCCGAGCGCCCAGTCGATGGCCACCGGTACCAGCCTCTCGCAGGCCGCCAACACCTTCTCCGGTCGGCGGTACAAGTCGATGACGACGCCGCGGGTGCCCCGAAGGGTGTCGCCCAGGATGTCGAACGGGGCCTTGGTCGACCTCCCCGTAGGGGGGGAAGCCCAGGGCCATGAGTTCGCCGATGCTTGGCGAACGTGGCCTCGGCCCAACCGCCGACAGCGCGGGCGGCTGTGGCGATCTTCTCCAGTCCGGCGACCATCTCCGGCGAGCCCCAGCCACCCACCTGGCCAGAGACGAAGGGCAGTTCGACGAAGTCGAAGAGCGAGGACATGTTCGCGAAACCGGCGAACGCGCCCACGGTGCGGGGCAGATATGTGCGGAGCATGTAGTCGGTGGGGTCGGAGATCAGGTGATCGTAATCCTCGGCGAGCATCCACTCTTTCTCGTTGTACTGGTAGCTCGCATCTTTGGCCACCCCGTGGCCCGGCCAGGAGTAGAGCTTGTAGTCGATGGCCTCGAACACCTAGGCAGGGGTGGTGTAGAGTACCGGGCTGACCATGGCGTCCGGCTGGAACTCCAGGTTGAAGTCAACCCAGGCCTGGGCGGCGCGCGCTGCGTCGTGCATGGCCTCATATGGAGTCATGCCCGCTCGTACCGCCGGCCACCAGCCGGCATTGATGATTCACGGGCACGCGGTCGGGCTTCCGCAGTTGATGGCGGCGAGTGCGGTCGACACGGGCCTTGTAATCGGCTTCGGCCTCCGGAGAAGCGAAAGGGACCCCGGGGTTGCGCCACTTCTCGACACGCCGGT
>CAWASM010000002.1:0-621741 GCA_963784835.1 uncultured Actinomycetes bacterium
CTGCTCGTCTCCCTCGGTGTCGATGCGTCATTGCCCACGACGTCCTACTTCCTCACAAGCGGTATGTCGCCCAGATTGACATCCTTGGCCGTGTCGAGAGCCGAGAGGTACTTGCCCTCGAAGCCCTTGGCCTCGATGCTCAGGTCGTAGGTGTCCACCGTGAGGTCCTTGAACCAGAAGTCGCCGTAGACGTCGGTGAAGGTCTCGGCCAGCTTTCCACCCGTGGTCAGCAGGCAGCGCGCGCCGATGACGACCTCCTTGGCCACGGGGTCGTACACCGTGCCGCCTATGAACCTGCCGGGGATGTTGCGGTAGTACACCCGCGCCGGCTCCGGTCTCGGGGTTGAGCACGCCTGCGCCCGCGATGAGGTCCTTGAGTTCTTCCTCTTCGCCGAAGCTGAGCGCGTCGGTGGGGCAGGCCTCGACACAGCGAGGCACCTTGTACCCGTTGTCGAGCAGATGGGCGCAGCCCGTGCATTTCTGCGCGAGCGACAGGTCGTCGTTGAAGTAGATGGCCTCATAGGGGCACGCCACCACGCAGGCCTTGCAGCCCGCGCACTTCTCGTGGGCAGCTCATCACCAGACCATCGTCTCGCTTGACGATGGCGCCCTCGGGGCACGCTGCTTGAGGCAGGGCGGAGAGTCACAGTGATTGCAGAGTCTGGGGATGTAGTGCATCTTCACCTTGGGAACGGTGCCGCAGACGTGCTCCTCGATCTTCAGCCAGAACTGCCCTGTATCGGGTTGCGGCTTCGCGTAGGGGGTCCAGTCGTTGTCCACATGCTCGTCTTTGCAGGCCAGCTGGCAGTTGTAGCAACCGCAGCACTTGCCCACATCTATAACGAAGGCTTTGGCCATGTCGGCTCCCTCTTCCTATTCCTGCAGCCAGCCGGAGAGCGACACCCCGGTGGTGGCCTCATATTTCCTGTTGAAGGCTTCGGGATAGTCTCGGCGCCACCCGTCCATCTCCTCGTCGGTGACCTTGGCGACCTCCACCAGAAAGCCGCTCACCACCATGCCGGTGGCCTTCTTCGAGGTCAAGTTGTGGGGCGTGATGGTGTTGATGGCGCCCCCTCTGTCCAGCTTGCCGGGGATGATGGACTGGCCTACCCTCGCCAGTCGCGCCCCGTGTCGATCATGGCCTTCAAGTTCTCCGCCTTGGCGTCGTCGAGCACGGCCCCGTTCTGCAGGATATAGCCGCCGTCCTTGGCGCAGGTCTCGAGAGATCGGTGGTATAGGCCTTGACCTCGTCCGCGGTAGCTGAGGGCGATGAGCGCCGTCGGAACGTTGCCCGAGATGCAGGAGTGGCCGCGCAGGGCCTGCTTGGCGCGGCCATATCGGTCTGGTCGAACATCCAGAGCACGCTGCCGGTGGGGATGTCCGGGTCGTTGATGATGTCGAGCCGCTTGTTGTAGCGCGCCTTCGGCGAACATGGCCGGCACGATGCCCTGGTCGATGATGCCCTTCATCACCGCTTTGAGGGTCGGCCAGTAGAAGGTCTTGAAGTCGGCGTCGGACATGAAGCTGTCGGCGCCCTTGTGCAACACGAAGATGACGAGCGGGCCGCCGGGCCGCTCGGCCTGGCGCACGCACCAGTCGATGACGATGGGCACGAGGCGCTCGCATGCTTCGAGGATCTTCTCCGGCCGGCGGAAACGGTCGATCATGATGCCCTTGGTGCCGCGCAGAGTGTCGGCCAGGATGTCATACGGAGCCTTGGCCAGACCACCGAACGAGGTAGGCATGCCGAGGCGCCCCGCCGCGTCAGCGCCGGCCGCGCCGATGGTCATGAGCCAGTTCAGGCACTCCCGGGCGGCGTCCGCCAGCTTCTGCATGCCCTCGACCACTGCCGGATCGGCGATAGGGCAGGATGCTGAACAGCATGGTGGTGGCTTCCATCATGTCGGTGAAGGGAGCCGGGTTGGCCAGCGCCTTGAAGGCCGAGCCGAAGCGCGGCAGCAGACTGCGCCTGAAGTAGACCTCAGGGTCAGCGATGAGCGCGTCGTACTCGTCCTCCTTCATGTACTCCGACTCGATGTACTGCCAGGGAGTCTCGTCGGCGAGAGTGCCACCGGGCCACTCGACTAGATTCAGGCCGAGCTTCTCGAAGACGCGGGCAGGAGCGACTGAAGTAGTCTGGAAGTCGGGGCGGAAGTCCTCGTGGTACTTGATGATCGCCTTCGCCGCTTTCCCGTAGTCGTGCATGGACTCTCTCTTGGTGAGTCCGCTGTACTTGCCTACGTAGAATCCGACAGCTCGTAGTGACCGGCACCCGGGCGGGCTTCTTCAGTGTGAGGGCGTCGATAAGGAGCTGGCAACGATCCTGGTAGTCCTTCTTGACCGCGTCGTCCACGAACTGGATGCCCGGCGCACTCTTCCAGCGCTCGAATCTGCGCTCCTGTCGCTCCCTGCGCATCGAGCTTGTCCCAGCCCTCGAACATCGAATCGCGACCCTCATCGGCCATTGTCGATCCTCCTTGGTCGTCACGCTCTCTGAACCTTGCACGAATCATCGCACTTGAAGCCGGCTCCCACAAGCCGCCCGTCGACAATCTCGGCTTGTATACCTTACACAGAAGCGCGCCTGAGCGGCCAGCCGCCCGTCACGGGATCGAAGGTGTCGGGGTCGTCGGCGCTGGTGAGCACGTTGCAGTTCGACTCCCAGAGACCGTCGAGCCACGGCTCGCGGGCAGGCTCCTCGGGGAACCACCAGTGGCTCTGGACGTTGACCACCCTGGGATCGATCTCGTCGCTCAAGCCGGCCCGCTGCCGTGATCACGCCCCGTCGGGTCTCGACGTACACCCAGTCGCCCTCCTCGATGCCGAGCTCCCGCGCGGTCTCGGGGTTGATGTCCATGATCGGGTCGGGGTACTGCTCCCGGGTGCCGATGACCGAGCTGCCGGTTCTCGGAGTGGAACATGGGTCGGAAGTTGCCGCCCGTAATGAGGATGTATGGGTATTCCTTCGCCACCTCGGGGGTGCTGACGGGGCTCTCCGGCGGTTCCTCGTAGTAGGGCAAGCGGGTCGTAGCCCAGGTCCTTCGAGCACGTTGGAGTACAGCTCCGCCTTGCCCGACGGCGTGGCGAAGCCGGTAGGCTTGCCGGTGCGCGGGTTGATCGTGTCGTAGGTCCAAGGCTCGTCGCTCCTCACGAAGTACTCCTTGGTGGCGACCTCCTTGAAGGTCCGGCCGAGGGGCGCAAGGCGATAGTCGGCCAACTCCTCCTCGGTCTCCCAGGGGAAGTACTCCCCGAAGCCCAGCCGCTCGGCGAGCCCTTTCCAAACATAGTAGTCGCCGCGGCGCTCGCCCCGCGGCTCCACCGCCGCCTCGCCGCAGGCGATGTTCGGCGCAAAATCCTCGTGCGTGGCGCACATGGGCTTTTCCAGCTTGCTCGCTATGGGCAGCACGTAGTCGGCGAGCATGCGCGGTAGGCGTCATGAAGTGCTCCATGACCACGTGCAGTTCGAGCTTGGGGCTCTTGAGCGCCTTGTAGATGGTCTTCACGTCGCCGCCGTTCAAGAAGCACGTTGCTGCCCCAGGTGATCATGGCCTTGACCGGGTAGGGATCGTCTTCGAGCACCGCCTTCCAGATGAGCGGCTGGACGGCGATGAAGTTGTGAGCGGCCGTGGGGAACGGCACCCCGTAGGTCTCCTCGTGGTACCTGTGCATGGCCTCGTAGCCCGGCCACCCAAGCAGCCTGAACCGGTCGGAGCCGAGCTGCTTCTTTCTCTGCTCGGGGCTGACCTTCTCCGGCAGGGCGAGCATGGAGTCGCGGATGCCGAGCTTGCCGTCGATTATCGGCCCGGGCCGACGATCACTTCTCCCCCGCCGACGGCCAGGTTGCCGGTCAAGGCTCTCAGACAGATCCTCGCCTGCTCCACCCTGATCGAGTTGCAGGCCGAACATGTCGGTGGCGCAGCCCCAGTGGAAGGCGGCCGGCCAATTGGTGGCATACATGCGGGCCGAATCCCGGATGACCTCGGGCGGGACCCAGGTGATCTCGGCGACCTTCTCGGGCGTGTACTCGGCCGCCCGCGCACGCAGCTCGTCAAAGCCGAAGGTCCACTGCTCGACGAACTCCTTGTTGTAGAGTCCTTCCTCGATGATCACGTTGATCCAGGCCATGAAGAGAGCGGTGTCGGTGCCGGGCCGTAGCTGTACCCAGATATCGGCGAACCTGCCCGCCTCGGTCTTGCGAGGGTCGATCACGATCAGCTTGATGCTCTTGTGCCGCCGCCCGCTTCTTGAGCCGCTGAAAGTCGAGAGGGCGCCGTGCCGCTGAGGTTGCACCCGTCGATGACGAGGCACTTGAGGTTGGGCATCTTCCCCCTGGAGTTGGCCATGCCCAGCAGCGCGTAGTTGAGGGCCACCGTGTTGCAGCGGCAGATGGTGCCGGCACACCCGATGTTGGTGGGGTTACCGAACAGGTTGAGGAAGCGGGTGCGGATGCCGTACTGATCGTTTCGGTAGGTGCCTTCGTGTAGGGCGAGCGTCTCGGCGCCGTACTGCTCTTTGAGGCCGGCCAGTTTCGCCGGCGATCTCGTCCAGAGCCTGGTCCCAGGAGATCTGCTCCCACTGGTTCTCGCCCCGCTCCCCTTTCTCTTCAAGGGATGAAGGAGCTGCTCGGAGCTGTAGAGCCACTTGGCGTGATGCGGCATGCGGTCGGCGCAGCCGTGGTTGGGCGTCGGGTAGTCGGGGTTGCCGCGGAGGTGCACCAGCTCGCCGTCTTTGACGGTGGCGATGAGTCCGCATTGGTGGATGCAGCCCGGCGAGGCCCAGCAGACGATCTTCTTCTCTTCGAGACCCTCGTGCTTCTGCTCTTCATTCATTGACGGCCCCTTTGAACTGATTGCGGGATCTTGCTTGCGTCGCGCGGACGAAGGCGAGAGACTGAGACTCATGACCGGCGAAGAACAGAGTGTAGTCACGGTGCAGGTCTTCCCGTCCTGGCGCGGACCGACGACCGAGGTACCCCTGCGCGACGGTATGACGCTGGAAGACCTGCTCCAGAGCCTCGACGTGCCCGGAGACACCGAGGCTGTCCTGGTCAACGGTGCCTACGTCAAGCCAGACTATCGATTGCAGCATGGCGACCGTGTGATCGTTATCCCTTTCATGTCCGGCGGTTGACAAGCGGCACCACCCTGGGAGACTGCTGAGGAACGAAGCCGCTGCCACCAGGACACACCGGCCGTCAGGAGTCGGTCATCGGCCAGTCGGCCACGTGGATCTGCTCGCTATCGATGATGGGGCGCTGCCAGTTGCAGTCCCCCAGCAGCAGTTCGCCGCCGACATACAGGGCGAACTCGGGCTTGAGCCCCTGTTGCTCGGACACCAACTGAAACAGTGTCGTGCAGCCATCCTTCAGGAGGACCGACCGGAAGACGTCCTCCACGGTCGCGTCCGTCTTGTCCACTCGCACCTCGCTGGCCCGCCAGCCGGCGGCGCGGGCCACGTTGCCCGACATCATGTTGACTATCGCCCTCACGGTCACCGTCTCTCCGGAGTCATGGCGAGATCGCCGAGATTCAGATCCTTGTCGACTATGACTCCCGCCAGATCGATCTTGGCGTAGCCATCTTTCTGGATGAAGATGTTGTAGACACCCTTCTGCAGCCCGTCGACAAGAAAGTCACCGAACTCATCGGTGGAGACGGTCAGGGGTGGTCCGTCACCGACACGACCGATGGTCACCTGCGCATGTTCCACGATCTCGTCGGCCATAGGGTCGAAGACCGTGCCGCCGATGAAGGTCTTGGGTAGACCGATGTAGTAGACCCGCGGGCCGACCGTCAGATCAGGACGCAGGAGTTCGGCTCTCGGCGATGAGGTCCGCCAACTCCTCTTCCTCGCCGAAGGCGATGGCGCCTGTCGGGCAGACCTCGGAGCAGCGGGTCTTGTTCCAGCCCTTGTCCAGCAGATGAGCGCAGAAGGTGCACTTCTGAGCGATCTTCAGGTCCTCGTTGAAGTAGACGACGCCCACGTACGGGCAGCTCTCCACGCAGTTGTGGTTACCTTTGCAGACCTGCGGGTCGATGATCACCGCGCCGTCGGGCCGCTTGTAGATGGCCCCTTCGGGGCAGGATGCTATGCACGGCGCGTCATCGCAGTGTTGGCAGATGGTGTGCTCGTACGCCACCTTGACCTTCGGCACCTGGCCGCGCACCCGGTCGTTCACCTTGTGCCAGAACTGGCCGGTGAGCGGCTGCGGCTTGGCGATGGGCGACCAGTCATTGCCGCAGTGCTCGTCTTTGCAGGCTATCTGGCAGTTGTGGCAGCCGTTGCACTTGGTGATGTCTATGACCATTACCTTGCCCATATCACTCACCCCTGTCCAGGACGCGCTCGAGGCGAAGACCGGCATCAGCGCGATACGGCCGGTTGAATGCTTCCGGATACGCCTTTCTCAGCACCTCAAGATCGGCGCCCTCCACCTCCACCAAGAAGCCACTGCAGACCATGCCCGCGACGTTTTTGGAGGTGATGTTGTGGGGCGTGATGGTGTTGATGGCGCCGCCCCGGTCGAGCTCTCCAGGGACGATCGGGTCCCAGCGGGCTCCATGGTCGATGTAGACAGCGCCCGGCCTGATCCTCTCGGTGACCCAGGCCCCCGCCAGCACTACGCCGCGCTCGTTGTAGATCTTCACCACGTCGCCATCGACGATGCCCCGCACCAGGGCATCCGAGGGATGTATCCACAGGGGCTCATACGCGTAGCCGTCGGGGCCCTTCACTTTGCAGGTGTGGATCTCGCGTAGCCAGGTCATGTCGTCGTGCTGCGAATGCACGCGCCATTTGGGATGGTTGCTGATCACCAGCAGCGGGTACTTCTCGGCCCGCTCTCCCCCCTGGCACTCCTGGTGGGACTCACCGTTGCCGATCCACTTGGGCAGCGGCGGCCGCTCGATGTCGTCGGGGAACTTCTGGGCCAGCCGCTCGGAGTAGAACTCGATCTTGCCGCTGGGAGTGCTCAGCGGGTTGCCATCGGGATCCTCGTAGAAGTCGAGCATGCCCGCTTTGCTGTCTTTCCAGTCCGGATCCTGCGGCACCACGTAGTAGCCCTTTTCTTTGAGCTCCTCGAAGCTGATCTCACCGGCCGCGCCTGAGTGCTCCCAACCGACCTTGATCCAGTCCTCGACGCTCTTGCCCTGGGTGTACTGCTCCAGCAGACCGAACTTCTCGGCCACGGCGCAGACGATCTCGTAGTCGCTCTTCGACTCGCCTCTCGGCTGCACCGCCTTGGGCTCGTGGAATACGCACGAGAAGGCGCCGCTCTGTGATTCGCAGCCGATGTCGTCCACCTCTAGCACCGTCAGCGACGGCAGCACTAGGTCGGCAAGCTGGCAGTCGTTCTCCATCCAGGGGTGCTGGGCCAAGACGAACTCGATCTGCGGATCCTGTAGTGCCCGGACGAACGAGTTGGTGTCGTTCCAGCAGGTCATCCAGGAGGGGCTGTCGGTCCAGATCATGTGGACTTCGGTGCCCCCCTCGCGGGGATAGGTGTACTTGATGAACTGCTGGTCCACCGAGTCACGCGACAGCGTGGTGCCATACCAACTGATGGGCGCATTGAGGATGGCGTCGTGGATCATGTCCTTGGGGATGAACTGCGGCGGTGTGTCGGTGTAGGCCCAGCCGCGGTTGGCCGCCAGCATGATGGGCACGTACTTCGGCGGAGGCAGGGGGATGTTGGACTTCTTGTTGTAGAGGCCCCACTCGATCATCTTGAACTGGTGCACACCCGGCTGGCCCACGCCCTGCATGGCCAGGAGCAGCGCCTGCAGACGGGCCGGCTCGGTGGAGTAGGGCCCTCTCACCGCGGGGCCACCGTTGCCGATGGCCACGGAGACCTTCTTCTTGGCAAAGTAGCGGGCGAGCGCCTTGATGGTGTAGGACGGCACCCCAGTGATGCCGGCACGCCCACTTGGGGGTCTTCGGAACACCATCCTCTTTGCCCAGCACGTAGTCCTGGAACTTCTCGAACCCTACCGAATGGGTCTTGACGTACTCCTTGTCATACGTGCCCTCGGTCATCCACACGTGCGCCACGCCCAAATAGAGGGCCGCGTCGGTGTTGGGCAGCACCGGGATCCACTTGTCGGCATGAACGGCAGCGCCGTAGTTGAGGTCCGGCGAGATGTAAATCTGCTTGATGCCGAGTTCGGTCCACCAGTA
The DNA here is from genome assembly GCA_963784835.1 of uncultured Actinomycetes bacterium. Classification (GTDB taxonomy): domain Bacteria; phylum Actinomycetota; class Thermoleophilia; order RBG-16-64-13; family RBG-16-64-13; genus RBG-16-64-13. The sequence continues at coordinate 8,176 of CAWASM010000002.1, forward strand.
GCTCAGCCGGCTGGCCAGTTGACCGTTGAAGCCCCACGGAGTGGTCTCGGGGTCGCATCCCCAGAAGAGGATGCCGTCGCTGTTCTTGGACACATCCCACATGACGTTGGCCACCGGGACCATCTGCCCCAGGTTCTCGCAACCCCAGACGTGCTTGGCTCCCCAGTACCAGCCTTCCCAGCTGTCGGTGTTGCGCGTCTGCAAGGTGTAGCCGCCGAGCAGGCGCAGCAGGCGCCGGTGACAGCCGTGGGCGGCGTGCACCGTCTTGGTCTCCGCATGCCCGTCGGACTGAGACAGGATGGCCTCCATGCCGTACTTCTCATTGACACGCTTGATCTCAGCGACCACGATGTCGAGGGCTTCATCCCAGGAGATGCGCTTGTACTTGCTGATGCCGCGATTCTGGGGGTTGCGCCCACCCGCGCCCGTCGAGCCCGGGGCGCCGTTCGGGTCCCAGTCGACCCGCTTGAGCGGATAGAGCACCCTGTTCGGCGAGTAGACCCGGTTCTTGTAGCCCAGGGTGAAGGGCGGGATCAAGGAGTCCATGGAGGGAGAGAACTCCTTCCCTCGCGCCTCCAGCTTCCAGGGCTGGATCTCCGGGTACTTCTCGTTGTATTCAAGTGGGCGTATGCGGACGATCTTGCCTTCGCTGCACTCCACCCGCACGCTGTTGGAGTCCGCCGCGATCCCTATGAAACAGAGCCCGCGATAGATCGTCTTGTCCACTTGCCCGCTCTTTGGGTCTTCCGATATCAGTTGGCACTCCTCCTCGACTGAGTAGAATCCGCGCTGCCGGCGATCCGGCGGCCCACTTGCCTCACGAGTATTGTCCGACGAATTCTTCGAGCCCCAGCGTCTTGAGCGTCTCGGGCAGCGGTCTGCCCGTCTTGACGTCCCAGCCCATCTGCTCGTAGTAGTTGTCTCGTATGGCATCCCAATGCTCCCGGATGCCGATGCCCTCTACCGGCCCATCGGTAGGAGTGGAGCTGTAGCGCAGCGAGGGCGCCTCCATCTCCTTGGTGAGACCGTGGCGGAAGTTGAACATGCGCATCAGGTTGACGATGCGCAGTCCCATCTCTTTGGCGTCCTCGACGGTCCACTCCCAGCCGAGGGCCGCATTGATGCACTCCAGGGTGAGCGCCAGATTGGGGGTGCAGAGCCGGCAGAAGCCCAGGGAGTCTTCCACGTTGCGTCCGCCGTTAAGCAGAGCGTTCATGGTCGACATAGCGATGGGGTCGAAGCGGTCTTTGACGCGTTCCAGGCCCAGGTTGGGGGGCGTGAAGAGGTGACCGCTGGTCTCGATGGTGCCGGTGTTAGAAAGACAGGTGTCGATGAACTCCGACCAGTGACCGCGGTGGTCGTGCCCGCGGGGGGTGGCCCCCTTCATGGTGTAGACGCAGCAGTCCTTAGCTTCTCCTCCCACCCTCTCGGCGGAGCGCTTGGTGCCGTCGGCGAAAAGGTCCCCGCAGCCTTCGCGGTTCGCGATCTTTCTTAGCATGGCATCGACGGCCTCGGGGTCGCCCCACTTCATCTGGGTGCCGTCCAGGTCGTCCTTGGCTTAGGTAGCCCTTCTCGTAGCACTCCATGAGCCAGGCGATCATGTAGCCGGATTCGTTTATATCCATACCCAAGCGATCGACCACGTTGCACAGGTACACCGTGTCGCCCGGTTCGGTCATGCCGATCAAGGGACCCATCTCGGCCGTCCCCTCGTACTCGGGCTCCTCGCCCACAAATCCCTTGTACCGACCCTCGGTGACCTCCATGATGCGGCAGTGGGCGACGCCGCAGGCCCAGCAGGACGAGGGCTTGTTCTTGAAATGGGCGCGCATGTACTCGGGCACGTACTTGTTGCCTTCCGGCAAGACGTTGGTCTGTGTAGTTACGCATGGGAAGGGCGCCCATGGCGGCCAAGCGGAGCGAGCCCGGCGTTGGTGCCGAACTGAACCAGACCGGGATCGACCTCCTTGGTGACCGCGATCAGCTTCTTGGCGTTCTCGACCAGACGCTCCTGGTCTATGACCCGGGGCTTTACCTCGCCGTTGACGGCCGAGATGCACTTGATCTTCTTAGAACCCATGACCGCGCCCACTCCGTTGTGGGCCGCCACATGGCCGCGGTCTCCGACGATGGCCGCGAAGCGGACCAGGTTCTCACCGGCGGGACCTATGCTAAAGACGGTGCACCTCTTGCCGATCTCCTTGGTGACGGCCTCCTCGGTCTCCCAGGTATCCAGGCCCAGTAGGTGTTCGGCCTCGAGCAGATGGAGCTGGCCGTCCTGGATGTGAAGGCGCGTCCAGGTCTTCAGCGGCGCCCTGCACGATGATGCCGTCGATGCCGTTGTGGCGCATGAAGGCGCCCAGGAAGCCATTGGCCTGGGCGGTGCCGCACATCTCGGTGCAGGCGCCCAGCGTCGTCACTGAGAAGGTGCCGGAACCCGGCATCCTGGTGCCGGCCAGGGGGCCGGTGAAGAAGGTCAGTCTGTTCTCGGGGTCGGACCATTTCACCCCGGCGGGCACTTCCTCCCACAGGTACTTCATGGCCAGCCCCGTGCCGCCCACGTACTTGGCAGTGGTCTCGCCGTCGATCAGTTCTTCAGTGATATCTCCGCTCTCCAGATCGACGCGGAGGATGCGCAGTGTGTATGGCTCTTCTGGCATCAAACTGCTCCTTTAGATGGTGCGGCTCAACTGAGCTCAGCTAGCGCCACCAGAGAGATTCACGTCTTCTCCGGTGATGTACTTTGCACGATCGGACACGAGGAACGAGACAAGGTCCGCTATGTCCTGAGGCGTGCCCAGCCGGCCCATGGGGATGGGCGGCGGTCCGGCCTGCCCGCTGGGACCGCCGAACGGGGTTCTTCAACGACTCATCGACAGTCATGCCCGCGCTCCTTGGCCTGCTTCGTCACGCTCTCGTCGCGGAAGTTCGTGTCGAAACCGCCGGGGTTGATGGCGTTTACGTTGATCTTGTAGGGCGCCAACTCCCTGGACATTGACTTCATGAGGCCGAGCAGCCCGTGCTTGGAGGCAGCGTAGCCGGCGCCTCCCGGGTAAGGTCCGACGCCGGCCATCGATGACACAAGAACAATCTTCTTGCCCTCGCCGTCCGGGATCATGGTCTTGGCCACGGCCTTTGCGACGAGAAACGCGCCGGTAAGGTTGATGTCGAGCAGCATCCTCCAGGTGGACTCGTCGAGGTCGACGACCGGGATGGGCACGGGGCCGCGGACGCCGACGCAGTGCGACGAGGATATCGATCTTGCCGAACTTGTCGAGCGCTTGGGCAACCATGGCGTCGACATCGGCGCTAGCGCTGACGTCGGCCGGTGACGGCCAGATCCTTCTTGCCCTGCGCCTCGATCTCGTCCACCACCGCGTCGAGGCCTTTCCAGTCCTCGTCCTCGGCCCAGATGCTCTTCGGCGTCGGCGAACTTGTCGGCGACGATGACGTCGGCGCCGTCCTTGGCGAGTTGCACGGCGATAGTACGTCCCATGCTCCTCTTGGCTGCCGCCCCTGTGACAAGGGCGACCTTGCCGTTCAGCTCGGTCATAGCAGGCCTCTCTCTTTCAGGTATCGCTCGATGTTGAACACGGTGTTGTGCGACTGCATGGGTTGACCGCCGGCCACGCACAGCGTCTGCCCCGTCACAAACGCGGAGAGGTCCGAGGCCAGGAAGAGGGCGGCCCCCGCGATGTCGTCAGACGTTCCCATCCTCTTGAGAGGCACCTCGTGCTCCGCCAACGCCGAGAAGAAGGTGTCGCGCTCGGGACCGGCCGGCAGCAGCGAATCCCAGAAGGTGGTCTCGATGGGGCCGGGAACGATGGTGTTGACGCGGATGTTGAGCGGGGCAAGCTCAAAGGCCAGATTGAGGGAGAGTCCGATGACGCCGGCCTTGGCAGCGTGGTAGTGGAGCACCGGGACCACCGGCGAGACGGCGCCCATTGACGAGATGAAGACGATCTTGCCCGACTGGTTCTTCTTCATGGTCGGAAGGACGGCGTCGGTGACCAACCAGGGGCCCTTGAGGTTGATGCCGATGATGCGGTCCCATTCCGCTTCGTCGAAGGTGCCGGTCGCGCCGCTGGCGTGCGTGCCGGGAACGCCGCCGGCGCAGTTGACGAGGATGTCTATGGTGCCGAACTCGGCGAGGGTACCCTTGACCATCTCCGCAATCTCGGCGCTCTTGGTGATGTCGGTCTTGAAAGGCGAGGGCCTTCCCGCCCGCGGCGGCTATCTCGCCGGCTACGCTCTTGCAGCCATCCAGATCGAGGTCGCACACCACGACGTTCGCACCCTCTTCGGCGAACCTGAGGGCGATACCCCGGCCCATGCCCTTGGCGCCACCGGTGACGATCGCTACTTTGTTCTCAAGCAACATCATTCAGCTCCATCTTCTGGGGAGTCGATCCACACTATCTGACGCTCCGGTCGGGACCACATCGTCCAAGCCGAGGGCGACGATCCGGTCGTTGTCGATCGCCCCGGTCGCGGAATCGAAGCCCATCGCCTCGTAGAATTGCCGCTTCAGACCCTCCGAATCGACGGTCACACCTTCGAGGCGCCCGGTCTGCAGCGGGGGATTGCCCCTCGCCCTTTCCGGAAGCCGGAAGTCGCTCGGGCTTGAAGCCCTCTCGCAGGTTGAAGGCATGAAGAAGGGTAGTGATCCTGTTGCCCGTCTCGATGATCTCGCGTAGTCGAGCTCCCAGCCGGTGATGGCGTTCATGCAGCCCACGAAATCCAGGGGCATGCTGTCGATGCCGAACAGACAGGCGCCCGAGGTGTTCACCCAATGTTGCCACCCGGCCAGCAGGGCGTGGTACTTGCCCTTGTCGGTGGGGTCGTACGGCTCCAGCTTGAAGGGTACGCCCAGTCCGGCGTAGGCGATCTCGTTCACGCCGCCGTGCTCGGGAAAGGCCGTTCCGCCCCGCGTGTGCCTGCCCGGCGTGGAGTCGGAGATGTAGGTCGCTCCCCAGCCCGGGAAGCAACGGGGGTCGTGCATGGCAAGCATCTCGCCGCCGGCGTGCATGGCGAGGCTCTCCGCTCCTCCGCCGATCTTCTCGGCCGCCCATTTGGCGCCGTCGGCCAGGATGTCGCCGATGCCTTCGCGCCGGCACATCTTCTCCAAGGATCGCCACATGGGCATCGCTGTTGCCCCAGGTCAGTTCGAGACCGTCGGTGTCGGCCTTGGAGATGATGCCGTTCTCGTAGCAGTCGATGGCGAAAGCCATGGTCGCGCCCGCCGAGATGGTATCGAGCCCGTACAGGTTGCACAGCTCGTTCTCGTAGATGAGGGACTCCATGTCGTCGTTGAGGCACATGGGCCCGAAGGCGGCCAAAGTCTCGTACTCGGGCTTGTGCGAGTCGCGTGACCGGGTACTTCCCCTCCTCGACGGTGAGCTCGGAGCCGCACGCCGACAGGACAGCCGGTGCACGCGTACTTCTTCTTGATGTACTTGAGCCATGCCGTCAGAGGCCACCGAACTCCCATTCTGACTCGGGGAAGTCCTCGACGGTGTTGCCGCCCCAGTTCTTGATGGGGACGTCGTGGTCGTGCATGTGCATGATCATGGCGCCCGGGGTCCCGCCGTGGCTGAGGCCGAAGAACATGCCCGAGGGGTTCTCCTTCGTCTGCCTTATCATCTCCTTCATCAGGGCCTGGATCCGCGGCCTTGTCGACGATCTCGGGCTTCATGTTGCCCGTGCAGGCGACGGCCTTCAGATTCTTCGACCCCATGACGGCTCCCAGACCGGACCTGGCGGCGGCCCTGCCCCGGTCGTTCATGACGGCGGCGATCCTCGCGAGACGCTCGCCGTCCGGGCCGATGACCGCCACCTTGAGCCGGCTGTTGCCGTTCTCTTGCCTGATGAGCTGCTCTGTGAGCGTGGTGTCTTTGCCCCAGAGGTGACGGGCGTCCTTGATCTCCACCCTGCCGTTCGTCGATGAGCAGGTAGACCGGGATGCTCCGCCTTGCCCTCGAAGAAGACGATGTCGTAGCCGGCGCGCCTTGAGAGCGTTGCCGAAGTCGCCGCCGCAATTGGCGTCGCCCCAGAATCCGGTGAGAGGCGACTTGCCCATGGTGGAGAAACGGCAGGTCGAGTAGACGCCGGAGAGAGTCAGCGGGCCGGTGCCGATGCCGAAGATGTTGTCCGGACCCAGGGGATCGACGCCCGGCTTCATCCGCTCCATGATGATGCGGGCGCCGATGCCGTAGCCGCCGACGAACTTGCGGGCCATCGTCTCCGACAGCTCTTCTTCGTGGAACGTGCTGTTCGTCAGGTCGACGAACAGCAGCTTGCCCATGTAGCCGTATCTTGACCTTCGCTCATGCGCGCCTCCTAGACCGTGACCGCGGTCTGCAGGCCGGTCGCCGATGGCATCGCGATGAGGCCGGGCTGCGCGCAGTCGCCAAGAGCGTAGACCTCGGGAACCTTGCCCTGCAGCGGGCCGCCAGATCGGGCTTGGCGGTCAGCGGGCAGAGCCGAGACGAAGGTGTCGGCCTTGATGGTCTGCTTGATGCCCTCCTTGGCCGATGATGGTCAGCCCGCGTCGTCGATGCTCACGTACTCCTTGACGCCCGTGATGGTGCGGCACGCCCTTCTTCTTGAACCAGATGTTGAGATAGCCGAGGAGAGCCGGGACCATGCCTTCACCAAGTCTCGTCGGCCTTCTCCACGATGGTCACGCATCGTCCGCGCTTGGCCAGGAACTCGGCCAGTTCGCAGCCCTGCAGATGCGCCGCCGATCACCACCACGTTCTTGCCGATCCCGGGCATGTACATCTTGGTGAGGCGACGCAAGGTGTAGGGCGTGAGGAAGCGCGGAGTAGAACTTCAGCTTGTTGTGCAGATCGCCGCCGGCGACCACGTCTTTCCGATCGATGCCCTTGATGTCGGGGATGGTCTGCTGGGCACCGGTGGCCACGAAGACCACGTCGGGCTTCATCTCCTCGATTGCCGCCACGTCGGCCTCTTTGCCCAACTCCACCTTGACGCCCAGCTTGCGGATCTGCCCGCTGAGGTACTTGATGATCAGCGTCACGTCTTCTGGGTGCGGGCCCTTCACCATGGCCGCGATGGGGAGCAGGCCTCCCAGGATGGTCTGCTTCTCGATGAGGGTCACGTCGTGGCCGCGCAGCGCCGAGACCCGAGCCGCCTCCATGCCCGACGGGACCGCCGCCGATGACCACCACTTTCTTCTTCGTCTCGGCCTTCTCGATGGTGTTGACCGGGAGGCCCATGAGGGCGTTGATCCGGCAGCGCTGGGTACCCAGGCAGTTGTCGCAGCCCGTGCAGGGGGCGATGTCGTCCAGCCGGCCTTCTATGATCTTGTTCATGTAGTCAGGGTCGGCGTGCAGGCGTCTGGTCATGCCGATGAAGTCGGCCTTGCCCTCGGTCGAGGATCTGTTCGCCCAGGTCCTCGTCGAGCCTGCCCACCACGATCACGGGGATGTCGACCGCGCTCTTGACGCCCGCGGCCAGGTTCATGTTGGCGCCGGCGCCCTTGCCCTCGGTGTAGTACTCCTCGGGGAAGTCTTCGAGCGGGATGGGGGCTTCGGGATAGAAGAGGGCGTCGCAGAGGTAGGCGCCCTCGTGGTAGCCGATCCAGTGGCTGCGCACCATGAGGCCGTCGGCGCCGGCAGCTTCTCGATGTACTTCGCGTGCTCTTTGGCCGTCTCGTTGGTGATGCACGTCTTGTCGTCGATGCCGCAGATCTGGCCGACTTCGAGGCCGTTGATGCACACCGTGACCGGGAAGTCCGTGCCGCACAGCCGCTTGATCTCCTGCACCACCTGGCAGACCATGCGGCTGCGGTTCTCGGCGCTGCCGCCGTATTCGTCCGTGCGGCGGTTCCAGAAGGGCGAGAGGAAGTTGTGCAGCAGGTGGCTGCTCGAGGCGTTGATGTCCACCCCGTCGAAGCCCGCCTTCTTGGCCCGGAGGGCGCACTGCGCGAACTTCTCCACCACGTCCTCGATCTCGGGGATGCGTGAGCGAATGCGGCACCTCGTTGTGGAAGTCGGTCTCGCACGGCACGACCACCTCGGAGGCGGCGTAGGGCAGACCTAGTACGGAGGGTCGGGCACGAAGGGCAGGTTGACCTGCCAGGTGCCGTCGTGGTTCATCTGCATGAAGGTGGGGCAGCCGTGCTTGTGGATCACGTCGGCGATCTGCGCCATGCCCGGGATGAACTTGTCGTCATCCAGGCGGTAGCGTTCGCGCCAGCGGCAGCCCGCCGGGTAGTCGACGGTCGGAGACTCGACGATGATGAGGCCGGTGCCGCCGCTGCGCCATGCGCCTCGTAGAAGGCCAGGACCTCGTCCCTCATGACGATGTCGTCCTCGTGCCACATCATCACGCCCGCGCCGGTCTTGATGACGCGGTTGCGGGTGGTCACCGATCCCGATCCGGCCGGGTTCGAGAAGTCTTAGACGCGGTGTCGTCACAGAATCCCTTCTTGCTTCTAAGTGGTTGGATCAAGCTCTCCCCTTAGACTTGCTACCGTGTAGTGACCGTCGGCTTCCACCTCCGGCGGCGAAGCCTCCCAGAAGAACCGGATGGTCTTGATCTTCAGCGTGCCCTTCGCGTCGACGATCAGTTCGTAGAGGGGCAGGTAGTGCTTCTGCACTAGCACTTTGTTGGTCGCCGTGTCGTAGATGGTCGCCTGCAGAAAGGCCACCGAGACCATCCGCTTCGCGTCGACGAAGACGTCTGCACCACGAACTGCTCGTAGTCTTCCGGATGGCCGGTCAGCATGTCGTAGAAGTCTTCCCTGCCGGTGATGGCTTGCCCGGCCCGCCGAACACATACATGTAAGGGATGAACGTCAGGTCGGGAGCGAAGTACTTGTCCATCGCGTGGACGGTATCGGCGTCCTGCGCATACAGGTTGTACGTGGCGAAGTAGTCCTTCATCCACTGCACGATCTGTCGCTCGCTACGTCGGCTGTCATCATCTCGCATCCTCCGCTCAGTCCGTTACCGTCCATACCCTCCCCGGCCTGCCTGGTTGTTTTCCAGTCGCGCTCGAAGACGTCATCGATCTCGAGGGCGCCGGCCGGCAGGACCTCCCAGAAGAAATCGAGCCGCTCGATCTTGGGCTTGCCTATCCTCTTCTATGAGCGGATAGCGCGCCATATAGCGCTTCGTGAGCAGCAACTGTTGAGTGTCGCGGTCGATCAATGTCCGTCCTTGATCTGCGCCACGAAGGTCTGCCGGCTCTCGTCGATCACGAGATCCTCGGACGGTCAAGCCGCTCGATCCCCGAGGGATGCGAGACAAAGCACGTTATACCAGTTCTCGCGTCCGGCCACCTTGCCCACATGAGGCGATATAGGGGTTGAAGACAAAGTCCTTGGCGAAGTACTCATCCATGCGATCCGATCTCGTCCGGATCCTGGCCGTACATGTTGAAGGCCTCGAAGTACTCGTCCACCCAACATACGATCTCCGCTCGTGTCATTGCCATGGTCTGTCCTCTCAGGGTTTGAGCCGCCGGTCTCCGTCTCCCTTGGCTTCCATCATATCTTGATGCCCCCCCGGATCGGCGTCGGCGAGGCTGCCGGCGCCGATCATGATGGTCATCTCCAGGTGGGGCCTACGTGAAACACTTCCACGTCAAAGGGACCGTGCTTCATCCCTTTGGGCACGAACACCGAAGAGGTGCTTGTTGATGGTCAGAGCGCTGGCCGTCCAGGATGAACTCTATCTCGCCGCCCAGATCTTCCTGGTCGTTCGGATCGGAGCCGATGTGCATCACGATCTCGTCGTAGTCGTGCGTATGCTCGAAGATATGCGGGTTGGGATCGGGCATGCCCAGTATCCAGCCGGCCTCGACGTAGTGGTCCGCCCCGGGGATGATGTTGTTGCTCATCAGGGTCATCGCCGGTATGCGGCCGGCCACCTCGATGGCCGGCACGACCTCGTAGGCCGGGCTGCTGACGGAATAACTTCTGCTGTCATCACATCCCGGCATGCTCTCTCCTTGTCCTCTTCGGGCCAGCGTCTCCGGCGCGCCCGCGTCCGATGCCGTCGAGCAGGAAGGGGGCGCACATATCTTCGCATCAGGGCTGAGCGCCTTTGCGGGCTCAGTCTGCGCGAGCAGCCCCAGAGCGAAGAGGATGTAGTGGGCATCCAGAAGCATCTCGGGAGCCTTCGGCTTGAGCACCGTGGGAAGATCGGGCTCGAAACAGCGCCCTTCGAGCACCCGGATGGGGTCGGACGAGAAAGCGACTGGGCCGCCGGCGCCCACCAGCCACCGCACCTGGGTCAGGTCCTTGCCCCGCTGTATCACGACCTCGCCGTTCGGGGTCACGACCGACTTCAGCGACCCCACATGACGGTTCACCGCCGAGCGCACCGCGGCCCGCGCGAGCAAGAGATGGCAGGCGGTCTGCTCGTCCCCGCTCGGCACGCTGTTCGCCCGGCACATCGCCGCCACCGTCTCGTCGAAGCCGTTCCGGCACATCCCCGAGCTCGGCGATCTGCTTCAGGGTGTCCAGGTTGTGGAACAGGCCCAGGTCGCCCTCGACGGTGCGCTTGGCGTACGGCTCGGGTAGACCGACGAAATGCACCGAGGCGCCGTGGGCGCTCCCTTGGCCACCGAGTAGACGTCGGTGGTGGCGCCGCCCACATCCACCAGAAGGAGCTCGCCCAGTGCCCGCCTGCCCGTGGACGCCGTCGGCCAGCAGTCTGGCGGCCTCGAGCACCGCCGCCGGGGTGGGCATGATGACATCGGCGATCATGCTCTCTGCGCCCGGCTGATGCCTTTCGCTTCGGTGATGCGGGCGATGAAGAGGTCCCTGATCTTGCTGATTGGCCGCCTCCACCTCCAGCACGCCGATCTCCGGCATCACGTTGCTGGTGTAGATGACGTTCTTGCCCGAGCCGGCTGAAGAGCGCGTCCACGTCGTCGTAGGCGGACTTGTTGCCGGCGACGATGAGGTTGGTCACGCCGGCGCCGGATTCCGGGCCAGCATGGCGGCATTGTGGATGATGACCTTCTTGTTGCCGCCGTCGGTGCCGCCCGTCAGAAGGACGATGTCGGGCGCGATCTCCTCGATCTCCCGAAGCTCGGTCTCGACAGCTCGAAAGAGTACGAACCCACGATCTTGGCCCCCGCTCCCAAGGCAGCCCTGCGGCCGGCCTCGGTCGTGTACTCCGGTACAAGCCCCACGCAGATCACACTGCAGGCCACCCGCCGCGCTGCTGCAGGCGACGGTCTGCGCGCCGCTCCGCCTCCCCGATGGCGGACCGTCTCCGAAAGGAGCGCGAAGGCCTCCTCGAGACCGACGGTGATGTCCTGGTCGACGGTCGACGGGCACCTGCACCCGGCGCGAGTAGCTCCTCGGCCTCCAGGTCGAAAGCCACCAGCTTGGTGAAGGTGCTGCCGAAGTCGACGAAGAGCCGGGTGGTTTCCACGAGCGATCGACCTACCGGCTAGAGGGCGCAAGCCCGACGCTACGGACGCTCGGCCCGTTTCCGGGCGAGGTCGGCTTTCAGGTCTTCGATGCCCTCGCCGGATATCGGTCTCGGGCGGGTAGACCCGGTCGAATCCCATCTGCTTGAACTTGGCCTCGTCCTCGGCGAAGTTCCGGCGAGAAACGCCCAGGATGCCCCCCACATAGAGCAGGATGTCTCCCAGGCCGGCTTCCGTGCACTTGTCGCGAAAGCCGTCGAGGTCCAGCTCGGCCATGCCGTACAGGGAACTGATCATCATGGCGTCGGCCGCGGTCTCCTGAGCGGCCATGATGAACTCCTCGGCCGGAGTCTGAGCGCCCAGTTCCACGACCTTGAAGCCGGCTTCCCGCAGCGCCCGGGAGATGACCTTCGTCCCGATGACGTGGGCGTCCACGCCGATGGTCCCCGTGATGACGCAGCCCAAGTGGTCCTCCATCACTCCCTCTCTTGCTCTCGATTGTTCACGTAAGCCAGGGCTATGCGGCGACCTCGCAGCCAGTCCGCGAGATTCGACGATATTGCGCGCGGCCTCCATGAACTCCGGTGAGGGCGTCTCGGCGGCCGCCAGTTCGTAGTCCAGGCCGAGCATCGCGTATTTCTGCTGCCCATAACGATGATAGGGCAGCAGGTGCACCGTCGCCCGCGGCGCATGGACGGCTACCAACTCGGCGATGTCGGAGATGGCGTCGCTCGAGTCGTTGAAACCGGGGATCACGGGCACGCGCACCGCCAGAGGCACGCTGCTTCGGCCACCTCGGCGAAGTTGCGCAGTATGTTCTCGTTGGAGCGCCCGGTATCGGCGCGATGCACTCTTCGGGTCGATGTGCTTGATATCGAAGTAGACCAGATCGACGTAGGGGAGAAGCTTGCGCAGCGCTTCGGTGTCTCCCTGTGCCCGAGGTATCAAGGCAGGTATGCAGCCCGGCCTCGCGGCAGACGCTTGAGCAGCTCAAGAGCGAAATCGGCTGGAAGCAGGACCTCCCCCCCGAAAGGGTGACCCCTCCGCCGGAGTCGCGGTAGAAGTCGACGTCGCGCTTGACCACGTCGATCACCTCGTCGACCGACATCTCCTGGCCGGTGATCCGCATAGCGTCATGTGGGCAGGCCTCCACGCAGTCCCCGCAAACCGTGCATACGTCACGGTCGATAACGATGCCGTCGGCGCCGACGCGATATGGCCCCGACCGAGCACGCGGCCACGCAACGGTAGCAACGCTTGCAAATGGAGTCCCGATGCATCAGCTCTGGCGCAAGGTTCTGGGACTCCGGGTTGGAGCACCACACACAGCTCAGCGGGCAGCCCTTGAAGAAGACGGTAGTGCGGATACCCGGACCGTCGTCGATGCTGTACCGCTGGATGTTGAACACGGTCCCCGTAACGCTTGTCACTGCCGTTCACTCCTCGTTCTTACAATAGATGAAGGGAGCGCCGCCGGAGGCGGCGCTCCCGGCATAGGGGGTCTTTGGTATCAGCCCACTTCGTGCATGGTCCGCTCGACGATCTCGTCCTGCAGTTCCGGCGGAAGATCGACGAAGTAGGCGCTGTAGCCACCCACGCGGACCAGCAGGTCCTTGTGGGCCGCGGGCTCCTTGCGCGCTGCCATGAGTTCCTTGGCGCTGTGGATGTTGAACTGGATGTGCCAGCCACCACGCTTCATGTAGGTCTTGATGAGCGAACCCATCTTGCCCAGCTTCTCGGGCGAGTTGAGCACGGCCTTCGAGAACTTCATGTTGTGGGCCACGCCCGCGCACTCGTACGGCGTCGGGTACTTGGTGGCCGACAGGATGAGGGCGGTGGGGCCGTTGACGTCGCCACCGGCCATGGCCGAGGTGCCGCCGTCGTAGATCGGGGTGCCGGCGTAGCGGCCGTTCGGCATGGCGCCGACGGCCTTGCCCTGGGTCACGTGACCGGCAGCAGCACCCTTGAACAGCATCGGCTTCTCGCCGGTGATCGGGTCGGGCCGGCTCTGCAGGATCTTCTGGGTGTCGCTGCGACGCGCGAACGTACCAATCTGTCGGCGTAATCGTCGTCGTTGCCGTACTTGGGAGCCTTCAGGCACATCTGGCGGATGTCCTCATGACCCTCCCAGTTGGCGTCCATGGCTTCGAGAAGCTGGGCCATGGTGACCTTCTTCTTGTCGAAGACCAGGTACTCGATGCCGGCCAGGTAGTCGGCGCAGTCGCAGATGCCTTTGTCGCCCACCCACGAGGCCTTGCCTTCGGGATAGCGGCAGCCGCCCTCGCGGGAGGTGAGCCCGGCCGGGATGCAGTCACGGTAGAGCATGCCGGCGCGGTAGCCGCTCATGGGGCTGTTGGCGGCCTCGGTGGTCCACCAGATGAAGTAGTGGTCGCGCATCTTGTCTGCGAAGTAGTCCTCTTGCTTGAGGAATGCTTCGTAGATCTGCTCGATGGAGTGAAGTTCCGCACGTCGCCGGTGTGCGGGCCGACCTGCTTAGCCGGTGCGCGGGTCGAGGCCGTCGTGCAGGGTGACTTCCATGACCTTGGTCTGCACCAGGTTGAAGGCGCCGGCCATGTGCTCGGCAGCACTCCAGGTGATAGCCGAGGCAGCCGCTGACGCGTTCCAGTTGCAGGCGTCCTCGATAGGCACGCCCCGATCGAGGTAGCGCTGGGTGCCCATCTCGTCGTTGAGGAAAGCGGGGTTGCCGCCGCCGAACTCCCGGTTGCACTTGAGGGCGTGGACGATGAACTTCTCGTCCTGAGTCCTCGTGATAGCGGACGTACACGGCCGGCTCGGACAGATGGATCTGAGCCATGACTTCGAGCACCATCCAGGAGACCTCGTTGGTGAGGTCGTTGCCGTCCTTGTCGCGGCCGCACAGGGTGACGTTCGGCAGCTGGCTGCCGGGGGCAGCACGATGCTCGCGCTTGATGGTGACCAGGTTCTCGACTTCGCGGATCTTCAGCCACATGGCGCCGATCAGCTCCGCCGCCTGCGCGCGGGTGAGCTTGCCGCTCTCGATATCCGCCTTGTAGTACGGATACCAGAACTGGTCGATCCTGCCAACCGGGACTTCGGCGCGGTCGGAGACTCTCTTTCCAGGCCGCCAGATGCATGAAGCGGACCGACTGGACGGCTTCCCAGAAGTCGCGCGGGGGCTCGGCCGGGACACGGTCGCACACATCGGCGATCTTCAGCGAGTTCGGCCTTGCGGACCGGGTCGGTGGCACTTCTCGGCCATCTCGCGGGCCAAGTGCGGCATGCCGCTTGGCGAAGGTGATGACGGCCTCGAACATGATGACGATGGACTTCAGCAGGTACCACTTGCGCAGGGCGTTGGCGCTCGCGCGCATCTCCCCGAAGCCCTCGGCCTTCATCTTCTCCATCTCGGCCTTGGCCAGGCCGATGACGTAGTTGAATCCGTTGCGGAGCACGTCGCCGCTGGGCTGCACCACGCCGCCGCCGAAGGCGCCGTTACCCTGGAACAGACCGCGGTCGGGATTCTCACGCACCGCCCGGCCTTCGAAGATCATGGCATGGTCGAACAGCAGGTCGAAGTGCTCCTTGCCGAGCTCCTCTTCCAAAGCCACGTTCACGTAGTTGACCGGGTTCATGTGCTCGACCCAGTACTCGGCGTCGGCCTTGAGCTTCTCCAGGTCTTCAGGATCGATGAGCGTCGAGGAGATGTCGCTCAGCTTGCGGTCGAACTTGCCGCTCTCGCACATCGCGAGGATCTCGCGCGGCTTCATGGCGCAGGCATATTGTTGCCGCGGATGAACTTGGTGGACGAGCCGACGATGATCTCGGGATCGCGGATAAGGATGGGACAGTTCTCCAGTCCTCTTCTGGAACGCCTTGGCCCAGCGGAAATCGACCGGCATGGCCTCGGTCTCTTTCCAGGATTCGGTGAAGAGCAGGGTGTCGTCAACGTAGACCTGGGGAGCGGAGTCTTCCCATTCCTTCTTCAGCTTCTTGAGGCGGGCGGTCATGACGACCGCTGGAGCTTGATTTCTTTGGCGGCCTCTGGGTGGATCGTACCGTTAACTACGGGAACGATGGTCGATGGTTCAGGTGTCATTCTGTCTCCCTTCACGAGTTCCCGCTCGCGCGGCGCTCTTGATCTCTGCTATGTTCCGCATACGGAACAGTGTTCTGTATTCTGCCATCCAATTGTCGCCAAATCCCAGGGATTTGTCAAGTCAGAACCCCGACGACACCGCATTTAGCCGGGAGGAGAGGCTACTTCTGCCCGGCCGACTGCTTGAAGTCCTGCGGACGCTCTCGCCTCTTGCCGTCATACGACTCACCAGGCTGTCCAACCTCCGTCGACGACCAGGGAAGCTCCAGTTACGTAACTGGACTCGTCCGAAGCGAAGAACAGGGCAACGCTGACGACCTCCTCCGGTCTGCCGGCGCGCCCCAGAAGTATCCTCGGCGAAACCTCGTCCTTCACATTCAGCTCCTCGTCAAACCCACCCTTCTTGTCGGGGTTCGAGATCATCCCAGGCACGATGGCATTGGAGCGAATGCCGTGGGGGGCTAGTTCGCGTGCCATAGATCGGGACACGGCCAGCACCCCTCCCTTGGCCGCGGCGTGGGCAAACACCCCGATGGGCTGTCCGGCTATGCCGGCAATCGAGGAGATATTGACGATCGACCCACCACCGGACTTGATCATCAAGGGGACAGCCGCCTGCACCGTGTAGAAGATCAAGCTGAGTTCGTTGTCGATCGTGAATTGCCAGTCCTCTCGTGACATCTCGGTCAACCACGCAAAGCGCGGTGCCGCCGCGTTGTTGTACAAGACATCAAGCCGGCCGTAGGCCTCCTCGGTCAGATCCACCAGACTCTGGGCGGCGTCCGAAGCGCAGAGGTCCAACGGCTCGAGCGAGATCATCTCGCCCCCGTTCTCGCGCACTTGGCTCACGGTCTCTCGGTTGCCCTCCACATTGGTGTCGCAGCCCACGATTCTGGCCCCCTCGCGGGCAAAGCGCAGGGCCGCCACCCGTCCCATACCCTGGGCGGTACCCGTTATCAGCGCTACCTTGCCTTCAAGCCGTCCGGCCATGGCGACCCTAATCCTTGTAGATGGGGATCCGCTGCAGATGCCTGAGCACACTTTGGCCCGCGATCCGACCCGAATTCAGGGCAAAGGCGGAGGAAAGGCCTTGGGAGGTGCTGATGGGGTAGCTATCGCCATACATGCCGCCGGCGTCGAAGCCGCCCGCGTACAGTCCCGGGATGACCTCGTACTTCTTGTCCAGCACTTCCATGTTCTCGTTGATCCTTATGCCGCCCATCGTCCCCAGGGACGCCGTGTGGGCCTTGACCGCGTAGTACTTGGGCCCGACCAGCGGGCGAAGGAATTTGCGGTCTTTGGCAAACTGCCCGTCGTGTCCCTTGGCACAGTGGTCGTTGTACTCGTCCACGGTGGCTCCCAAGATCACCGGATCGGCTGCGATCACGCCGGCGAGGGCATCCAGCGAGTCGGCCACGAACACTTCTATGCTTCCTGCTGAGAGCGCCGCCTGCATCTCTCTCCTCACGTTCGTCGGCCGATATCCGGCGGGGAACATCACGCCCAGGCTGCGATCGACGCCCCGCTCTAGCAGGTGCTCAATGATCGAGTCGTCAAAGAGGCTGAAGGTGAAGCCATCGCCGCTCAACCGCGCGTTCACATTGCCGGAGTTGGTGTCACAAAGCGCGACGCTCTCGTCGCAGAATCTCTCTCCACGGACCGTGACCCACAGATCGGGCTGTACCGCCACCACTTCCACGTCGGTGCAGCCCATCGCGAATTCGCGGCCGACCGGTCCCACCCTTATCATCTCCTGGGATCGCAGCCCCTCTTCTGCGGCGCCCGCTTCCCAGGCCATGCGGATGCCATCCCCCATCTTGCCCGTGTTGCCCCAGGCAAACAGATTCACGTCCAGGTCGAACCCCGTGTATTTTTTGATCCATTCCTTGTTGTTCGCGTAGCCGCCGGTCGCGATGATCACCGCGCGGGCTGCCACTTGCGCCTCTTGGCCATCGTCGTCCACCACGACGCCATTGATGCGGCCACCCTCCTTGGAGAGCGCCATGACCGCGGTTCCGGGCAAGATCTGAACGCCTTTGCTCTTCGCCTGAGTCGCGAGGGCTTTGACCACCGCTTCGCCGGTGCCTTCGACGACGTGATAGGTGGAGGGGACGCCCGACATCATTGTCATCTGGCCGGTGAATGTCACACCTTGGTGCCTGAGCCAGGCTATCGTCGCCGCAGATTCGTCGATTATCGCTCTCACCAGCCGGCCGTTAGCCTTCCAGTGGCTGTACTCCATGATGCTCCTGAAGGCATCGTCCCGGCTGTAGTCGATGAAGAGCGCTCGTTGCACCTCACTCTCGACTGCGAACGTGCCGCGGAAAAAGTTCGAGGTGCCACCCAAAGCGCGCTGCTTCTCGAAGACTGCCACCGTCGCTCCACCCTCAGCCAGGGTCACTGCCGCCGCTAGACCCGTCGCCCCCGAACCGGCTACGACCACATCGACGTCTACTGGTACAGGACTCATCCGCGTCCCCTATTCCTCGACTTGGTACCTATTGGTCACTCCTGTTCAACCCGCCTAGGCCGGTCTTGTAGACAGGCCCAAGCGGAGCGCGTCCACTTCGCCCTCGGTGTCGGCGCGTCTCCTGCCGTGCTCTCTTGCCACTGCCGCCTACTTCCTCACAAGCGGTATGTCGCCCAGATTGACGTCCTTGGCCGTGTCGAGAGCCGAGAAGTACTTGCCCTCGAAGCCCTTGGCCTCGATGCTCACGTCGTACGTGCCCACCGTGAGGTCCTTGAACCAGAAGTCGCCGTAGACGTCGGTGAAGGTCTCGACCAGCTTTGCCGCCCGTGGTCAGCAGGCAGCGCGCGCCGATGACGACCTCCTTGGCGACGGGGTCGTACACCGTGCCGCCGATGAACCTGCCGGGGATGTTGCGGTAGTACACCCGCGGGCCGGCTCCGGTCTCGGGCTTGAGCACGCCGGCGCCCGCGATGAGGTCCTTGAGTTCTTCCTCTTCGCCGAAGCTGAGGGCGTCGGTCGGGCAGGCCTCGACACAGCGAGGCAGCTTGTACCCGTTGTCGAGCAGATGGGCGCAGCCCGTGCATTTCTGCGCGAGCGACAGTTCGTCGTTGAAGTAGATGGCGCTCATAGGGGCAGGCCGCCACGCAGTCCTTGCAGCCCGTGCACTTCTCGGGGTAGAGCATCACCAGACCGTCGTCTCGCTTGACGATGGCGCCCTCGGGGCACGCCTGCCATGGCAGGGCGGCGTAGTCACAATGGTTGCAGAGCCTCGGGATGTAGTGCATCTTCACTTTGGGAACGGTGCCGCAGACGTTCTCCTGCGATCTTCATCCAGAACTGCCCGGTATCGGGCTGCGGCTTGGCGTAGGGGGTCCAGTCGTTGTCCACATGCTCGTCTTTGCAGGCCAGCTGGCAGTTGTAGCAACCGCAGCACTTGCCCACGTCGATAACGAATGCTTTGGCCATTCTGCTCCCTCCTCTATTCCTGCAGCCAGCCGGAGAGCGACACGCCCGTGGCGGCGTCGTAGTTCCTGTTGAAGGCCTCGGGATAGTCTCGGCGCCAGCCGGCCATCTCCTCGTCGGTGACCTTGGCGACCTCCACGAGAAAGCCGCTCACCACCATGCCGGTGGCGTTCTTCGAGGTGACCTTGTGCGGCGTGATGGTGTTGATGGCGCCCGCCGCGGTCCAGCTTGCCGGGGATGATCGGGTCCCACCGGGCGCCGTGGTCCATGTAGGCCACGCCGGGCCGGAGCCGTTCGGTGACGTAGGCCCCGCCCAGGACGGTGCCCCGCTCGTTGAAGATCTTGACGATGTCGCCCTGCTTGATGCCCCGGGCCTCGGCCTCCGCCGGGTTGATCCACACCGGCTCGTACTGATAGCCGTCGGGACCGGTGATCTTCATGGTCGGGATCTCCCTCGTCCAGGTGATGTCGTCGCCCTGGGCGTGCATGCGCCAGCGGGGGTGGTTCGACATGCAGAGCAGCGGATAGTCGTCGGCCCGCTCGCTGCTCAGCCGCTCGTCGTGGCTCTCGCCCTTCTCGATCCAATGGGCCACCGGCGGGCGCTCGGGATCGTCGGGGAAGTGCTTCTCGAGAGCGGACGAGGAATACTCCAGGAGGCCGGTGGGCGTGCTCAGCGGGTTGTTCTTGGGGTCCTTGGCGAAGTGGACTCAGCCCGGGCGGCTGGTCCTTGATCTCTCGTGCTGCAGGGGATGACGAAGTACTGCTTGTCTTTGAGTTCCTCCCAGGTGATCAGCCCTTCCACCCCGGAGCCTTCGAAGGCGAGCTTCTGCTTCTCCTCGTGGTCTTGCCGCCGGTGTATTCCTCCTGCAGACCCAGCTTCTCGGCGATCTTGGCCACGACGTCGAAGTCGCACAGCGATTCGCCCACCGGATCGACGCAGTGATCTTCCAGGAAGATGGAGGTGAAGACACCGCTGCCCAGATCGTTGCCGATGTCGAGCATCTCGAACCGGGTGGCTGGCCGGCAGGATGATATCGGCCATGCAGGCAGTCGTTCTCCAGCCAGGGATGCTGGGCCACGATGCACTCGATGGAGGGGTGCTGCAGCGCCTCGATGTACCTGTTGGAGTCGTTCCAGCAGGTGATCCAGCAGGGCGAGTCGGTCCAGATCATGTGGATGCCCGGAGCAGCCTGGAGCCGGGAAGGTGTGCTCGGTGAACTGTTCTCGGCGGGTTCGAGGAACGCGTGCAGGCCCCACCAACTGACGGGCGGGTGGAGGATGGCGTCGTGCACCAGGCACTTCGGGATGGCCTGAAGCGGAGGATTCGCGGCCGGGCTTGGTGAGTTCCAGCAGTTCGGCATGGCCGCCCTTGTAGGACGGCATCATCCCCTCGCCGAGGCCCGTAGCGCCCGCCGGGCGGACCTGCTCGGCGAACATCGGACAGGCTGGGCTGATCATGCCCTGATACGGGAAGCGGGAGCCACTCTGCGCCAGATCCACCATTCGATCATCTTGGCCTGATGGACTCCGGGCTTGCCCAGGCCGCTCATGCCGAGCAGCATGGCCTCCAGCCGGGCCGGTTCCGAGGAAAAGGGGCCTCTGATGCCCGGTCCGGCGTTGCCGTGGACGAGGCTCGTGACCTTGTTCGCCCAGTCCCGGGCGAGCGCCTTGATGGTCCACTCGGGCACGCCGCACTTCTCCGACGCCCAGGCCGGGGTCTTCGGCACGCCGTCTTCTTTGCCCAGCACGTAGTCCTCGAACTTGTCGAACCCGTAGGAGTGAGCGGCTATGTACTCCTTGTCGTAGGTGCCTTCGGTGATCCACAGGTGTAGCGATAGCCAGCTGGAGCGCGGCGTCGGTGTTGGGCAGGATGGGGATCCATTTGTCGGCGTGCACCGCGGCGCCGTAGTTGAGGTCGGGGCAGATGTAGACGGATTTGAGGCCTATCTCGGTCAGCCAGTAGCAGAGGCGGCTCGCCAACATGCCCTGGATCGGATGAGCCGTCGTCTCCGGGTCGCAGCCCCAGAAGAGCAGCAACTCCGCGTTCTCGGCGATGTCCGGGTAAAGGTTGGCCGCCGGCATCATCTCGCCTACCGGCTCGCAACCCCAGACGTGCTTGGCGCCCCAGTTCTGGCCTTCCCAGCTATCCAGGTTGCGCATCTGGATGGTGTAGCCGCCCAGCAAGCGAGAGCAGCCGGTTGGCGCAGCCGTGGCTGGGGCTGAGGTGCTTGCTCTCGCCGTGCATGTCGGCCTGGGAGAGCACCGCCTCCGGGCCGTAGTTCTTCCCCACCCGCTTCAGCTCGGCGGCCACCAACTCGGCGGCCTCGTCCCAGGAGATGCGCACATAGCCGCTCTTGCCCCGGTTCTGGATGTTGCGCTCGCCGTTCGGGATCCCAGTCCACCCGTTTGAGGGGATAGCGGACCCGGTTCTTGGAATAGACCCGCTTCTTGTAGGCGAGGCCGATGGGGCCGACACGGTGCGCGCATCGGTGGCTCGAAGGTCTTCCCCTTGGCCTCCATCTTCCAGACGTTGAAGTCCTTCCTGTCGTACTTCGATCTCGTAGTCAAGAGGCCGGATCCGCGATGATCTTGCCGTCCTTGACATCCACGAGCGTGGGAGCGCCCGAGTCTTGCGGCCCTATAAGACTCGTGCCTCTGATGACTTGTTTGTCCGCTCCGATATCCACGGTACTCGTCCCCTACTCGCTTTCGACCCGTCTATTCCGGCACAAGCAGAAACTCGATCGGGATGCCGTCGGGGTCGCGGGCGTATACAAATTCGCCCGGATGCTCCATGGGGCCGCCTTCCAGCACTTTCGGGCTGCAGAGAAGCTCAACGCCTGCTTCCTCCAGGTCCGCGGCAACCCCATGCACGTCATCGCAATTGAAAGCCGCCTGGAGATAGCCGAAGTCGCCCCAGCACGTCGCAAAGGGAATGGACCTGCCCCGGGGACTGAGGGTCTCGACGAGTTCGATCATGGTCTCGTCCCGCGCGTCCGCGGATAACAAGCAGGAACGGACCCGAGCGCCGGTTCCCGAGACCTCGTCGACCAGACCTGAGAAGCTCTCATGAGCATCCGCCAAGGTAACGTCGAAACCCAGGAAATCCCGATAGAAGGGGACAGAGCGCTCGAGATCGCTAACGCCGATGCCCACCGAGCAAGCACCGCCGAACATGTGCTCTGCCCCGGAACTCCCTGATGCTATCTCGACCAGGTTTCCTTCCGGGTCCCTGCAATAGACGAACTGGTAGTCGCCCCTCCCAGCGATCGACGTCGTCTTCGGCTCGGAGCGGAAATCCACCCTGTCCCTCAGCTTTCCCCAAACCGAGGGCACGTCGGCGGTCACGATCGTTATCTTCGTCACGCCGATGTCGCCATAGCGGACGTTTCTGCGGATAGCGCGAGGGGCGGGTTCTACCAGTTGAATGAACTCCACCATGATCCCCCCTGCCTTCTGCTGAAGAGTCGCACCTGAAAACACGGCCCGGGAAGACCTCGTCACCTCGCGCATGATCTCCTGTTCCGACTCGCCGAATTCGGCGAACACTTCCGTGAAGCCCATAAGATCTCGGTAGAAGGTCGTCATAGTCTCCAGGTCTCTCACACCGATCGCTACATGATGCACGCCTGACACTCTAGACAACGACCAGCCTCCTTATAGGGACAGATTCTCGGTACCAGCGGACTGCGCTCGCGCATCCGAGCGGACTGAGCCGTCAAACGGTGCGGCCGACGTCTGCGCCGTCGGCAAAGGCCCCATGCATGTAGCCGAACTCCCTGCTGTCGCCTATCTGGTGGACCTCGGGCGCTGTGCCCCCAAATAGTCCGACGATGCCGGCGTCACGCTCCAACGGCAATGCCACGATGATGCTATCCGCCGCAAGGGTCTTTCGCTCCCCGTCTGAGGTCACGACCACCAGGCCCTGGTCATCGATCTTCTCATACGTGACCCCCGCCAGGGCGACCCCGCCTTTCTCTCTGAACCAGGTGAGCAACCGAACTGGGGTCAGATAGGGAAGTCCCTCACCCAGGACGTTGGCCGTGTCGACGATCGTCACCGATCTGCCGCGTTTGACGAGGAACTCCGCAAGCTGACACCCCTGAACGCCGCCGCCGATGACGACCACCCTTTCTCCAACGGGCATGTATGCCTTCGTGAGCAGCCCCAACAGCTTGGGCCCAAAGAATCTCAAAGCAAGCTTGAGCTTGCGATGGAGGGCGGCGCTGTCGATGACCTTGGAGCTGTCCAACCCTGGGATATCGGGAACGGCGGTCTTTCCGCCCGTCGCGAGGATGAGCACATCAGGCTTGATCTTGCCCACCAGCACCGGATCGACCTCGTGGCCCAGCTCCACTTTCACACCCAACTTGGCGAATTGTGTCTTGTAGTAGGCGACGAGATCGACAAGGCTTTGCCGCTCGTGGTCCTTGACCACCGCGGCGATTGGGACCAGGCCGCCCAGCTGAGCGCCTTTCTCATATAGAGTGACGTCGTGGCCGCGCAGAGCTGCCACTCTGGCCGCCTCCATCGCGGCCGGTCCGCCGCCGGCGACCAGGACCCCTTTCCTCTTGACGGCCGGCGTGATCTCGTACTCCCGCTCTCTTCCGGACTCGGGATTGACCCGGCACTTCTGGGGTCCGTCGTCCTTACGCGTCTCGACGCAATAACAACAGCCGCAGCAGGGACGGATGTCCTCCATACGCCCGGCGGCGACCTTATTGGGTAGCTCATGATCCGCGATCAGGCGTCTCGTCATGCCCACAAAGTCGACCTTACCCTCCCTGATCGCCTCGTCGCCCAGTTGGGGGTCGATCCGGCCTGCACAGAACACCGGTATGGAGACCGTCTGCTTCACGGCGGCCGCCATATTCAGGTATATGCCTCGTCCCTCACGGCTCACATCCAGCTCGCCCAAATCGAGGTTCTTCGGCGTCTCCGGGTAGAGCAGCGTCTCCGGGAAGAGCATTTCGAGGTAGGGCCCGTAGCTGGAGGCCCTTACTTGGATGATGTCCGCCCCTGCCGCTTCGAGATATGGCGCGAAACCCTTCGCCTCTTCGAGGGTGATGCCGTCCCTCAAGCCGAATTCCCTTGCGTTGATGTTGGTCGCGATGGCGTACTCAGCGCCGCACCGTCTCTTCACCTCGCGAATGATGTCGCAGTAGAACCTAGTCCTGTTCTCAATGGTCTGAGCACCGTATTCATCCTGGCGCCTGTTCCAGAAACGCGAGAGGAAGCAGTTGACGAGGTGGTAGAACGAGGCGTTTATCTCTACGCCATCGTAGCCGGCTTTTTTGGCAAGCACGGCAGAGTGCGCGAAGATGTCCACGACATCGTGGATCTCCGGCACGGTGAGTTCTTTGCCCGGCACCCATTCCCATAGGCTCGGCGGCATGTCTTCTTCGCTGATGGTTGAGGCAGTGATCCGCTCCTGTGGGCCCAGCCCCGGCAGCTTCGCCAGCCACGGCCCAGCGTGCATCAACTGAACGAACACCGGGCAGTCGTACTTATGGACCGCAGCCACCACGCGAGCGTGACCCGGGACGTAGCTTTCATCGTGCAGACGGAACCCGGTGGGGATCACGTGCGTACCTCGGGGCCACTCGACCGCGCAGTTCTCGACGATGACCAGGCCGGCCCCGCCCTTGGCGATCGCTCCGTAGAAATCGGCCATCCTATCAGTACCGTTGCCGTCTTTGTCGGCATAGCCAGTACCCGCGGCGGTCTTGATTATTCGGTTCTTGGTGCGCAGGCTCCCGATGCTGCCCGGCTCCATCAACCTCTCAAGCTGGTTAACCTTCCCCACCCCACCCTCCAACCTCTCTGGGTTCACCTTTGGTCAAAGCAAACGCTCCTTTGCCCAACGTAACAGAAGCGTCAGTACCTTGTCAATGATCATGAACGGTCGTTCACTGGACTGCTCGGTGAGCGCCCGGCAGAAACCTGGGCACTTGGATAATTAGAAAAAGGCGCTCACCCGCCGTTGACACGCCTCTTTGCCCTTTGCTAGGCCAGCAGAAGAGAAACGGTCGTTCACCCGCCTGGCCACCGCAGCTTCTTGGCTCTTGCCATCCTCCAGAGCTCTTCGTTGGTGCCCGGTTGCAGCAGGCAGGCAGGCAGCGGGCACAGCGCCATGAACTCCTCGTGGCGAGCCACTATCCTCTTGATTCGTTCCTCGGGCCACGATCTGTCCCATCCCAGACCGAGGTCCTCATCCACGATTACGACGTGGATGTCCGTGTGAGGGGGTTTCCGTTCGATGATGGTCGTGATGGCGCACACCTTTGTGGGACCGACGCAGTCGTGACATCTCCCGGACTTGGTGCAGGGGCTCGGTGCGCCCTTTCGCCGCAGATGTTCGGGGGCGATCACGTTCTTAACGCGGTCGAGCGCTTCATCGAGGTTCCTCACGATCTTGTTTCTACCCACGATAAGGACGCTCGTGGGATGCCCCCAGAACATGCCGGCCACCCGGTTGCCGGCCCCGTCTATGTTCACCAGCCTGCCGTCTTCGGTTAGGGAGTTGCTGCCGGTCAGAAAGACGTCGCAGAGCGTCGCTTCGAGCATGGGCCAGAAGCTGTGGTCGAAGAGGGAACGCACATCCGTGATGTCGTCCGGAAGGGCGAACCCGTTGATCATCCGGTTGCCCCTCGCCTCAAGCGCCTCCACGATCCCGATCTGCCTCACGCTTGTAGAATCACCGGTCCCGACCACTGCCTCCGGGGGGACTATCCGGAGGACGATGTCACGAGCCTCCTCGGCATCTTCGGCCACCCAGCCCACAATCTGTCGCTTCTTCAGCGACCTGATGACGCTGGCAATAGTCTGATCCATCGTTCTCACCCTCATAGTTGCTCGGCCGCCGGCTGTCCTGACATCCTCTCTCGCTAGGATTATAGAACGAGCACCCAAACCGCGCCTCCTCACGTGGGAGATGGCAACGCAGACGCAGTGGACGCTCGTTCACTATTGTTGATAAGAACTTGTTGACACGAGCTTGATACCTCTGATAGGTTCGTAAACGAGCGTTAGCTACGATGTCGACCTGACGTCAGGGGTGAGTTTGGCTGTGGGAGGACAAGTGTGAACCCCAAAGGCGGTCCGACAGCCGCCAAGAGGTCTTCTGCAGCAAGCGTCAACGGAGCGACACTGAACAAGCGCACGCGGATGACGAAAGCTGAGAGGCAAGAGCAGATCGCCGAAAGTCACATTGAGAGACTGGCACGCAGCATGACAGGGGAGCGGTCAGGTGAGTGAGGCTAACAGATTCTCAAAGCTACTGGAGCCGGGACAGATCGGAAAGGTGCGGACACGCAACCGCATCTACAAGTCGGCGGCGGCCACGTTCTGCTTCACAGATACCGAGTTCGACTCGATGAACGAAAACGTCTTGGGCTTCTATGGCGCCCTCGCTCGGGGTGGGGTAGGGATCATCTCGGTCGAGACTCCCACCGTGGACTTTCCCCACGGCTGCCGCTATCAGGCCCGCTATCGCATGGACGCTGACAAGTACATCCCCGGGATGAAGATACTGGTCGATCTGATTCACAGCTACGGCTGCCCCACATTCCTGCAGATGGAGCACGAAGGCCCCTGGCAGAACCCTCTGTTAGACGGCTTTCCGGCCACTTATGAGGGCCCGCCCATCGGTGCCTCGGCGGTCAACATCCCGAGTCTGGGCGACTGCCATCGTGACGTGATCCGACCACTTGCGGTGCCTGAGGATCCAGGAGGTAGTCCAGAGATACGTGAATGCCGCTGACCGCGCGCAGAAAGCGGGCTACGACGGCGTTGACCTTAACATGGCCAGCAGCCATATCGTGCACAACTTCCTCTCGCCCTTCTGGAACCGGCGGGACGACGAATATGGGGGCACACAGAGGAAGCGGGCGCGCCTCCTGATCGAGATCATCACCGGCGTCAAGGAGCGCTGCGGCGCCGACTTCCCAATCGTGGTCTGTTTGAACGGATTCGAGACTGGCTACGCCATCGGAGTGGACGACAACAAATGCCTCGGCTATGAGCAGGGGCTGGAGAACGCAAAGTGGGCAGTCGAGGCCGGCGCTGACGCGATAATGGTGCGCAGCCACTGGATGGGCCTGCATGTCCCAGGCTACCTGACGGACCACATGTTCTATCCGGAGGCGCAGGTACCGGTTGACAGGATGTCACCTCATTACTACTCAAAAGAGCAGGGCAAGGCCGCCATGCGGCTGATGAGCGAGGAGTACAAGAAGATCCTCGGCGTGCCGATCATCCTCATCGGCTACATGACGCCCGAACTCGGTGAACAGATGCTTCGCCAGGGAAAGACCGATTTCGTGGGCTTGAACCGGCCACTCTTCTGTGACCCGGACTTGCCGAACAAGCTGAAGGCCGGCAGGCCCAAGGACATCCGGCCGTGTACTCGCTGCGGCACATGCCTCAACAGGAGCGGGGAGGAAGTCGAGAGCCATTGCCGGGGGAACGCCGCGTTCGGCTTTGGCTACGATAACGTGGACAAAGCGCCTAGCAAGAAGAAGGTCGTGGTAGTCGGGGGAGGCCCCGCGGGTATGGAGGCGGCCCGAGTCGCCTCTCAGCGCGGCCACGACGTGACGCTGGTCGAGAAGGCCCCCCACCTGGGCGGATTGGTTCCTCTGGCCGGCCTCATCAAAGGACTCGAGCTGGAGGATCTTCCCTCGCTTGTTCGCTGGTTCAGTCGGCAACTGCACCAGGACGGGGTCAAGATCGAACTGGGCAAAGAGGCGACTGAAGAAACCATTCGCGCGCTTGGGGCGGACACCGTGATCCTAGCTACCGGCGGCGTGCTCGACTCGCCCCTGGTGGAGGGCGCGAAAAGCAGAGTGGTCACGATGCCCGAGTTGCACAAGCGGGTGAAACCGTGGTTACGCCTGTTCGGACCCCGGGTTCTAGGCTGGGCCACTCATTACTGGCTACCCATCGGCAGGAGGGTCGTGGTCATCGGTGCCGGGCTCCACGGCATGGAAGTAACTGAGTTCCTGGTGAAACGGGGACGAGTTGTGACCGTGCTCGAGCCTACCGAGCGGGTCGGCGAGGGCTGCATCGATTTCCGGCTGGGCCTGCTGATGAACTGGCTCGAACGCAAGGGCGTCATGATCATCACCGAGGCCGAGAACATCAGAGTGACGACGACCGGCGTGTCATACATGGACAACAAAGGGTTTCGGCACGAGATAGAGGCCGACACTGTCATGCCGACCGCCCCTCTGCTTCCCAACGACAAGCTGTACAAGGCCTTGGACGGCAAGGTCCCAGAACTCCATCTGATCGGAGATGGAAAGGAAGCCGGCATGATCGTGAATGCCATCCGCTCCGGTTATCAAACAGCAAGACGAATCTGATCAAGGGAGATGCGGCCCTGATGATGAGCCGCGAAGCGACCTGAGGAGTTTGACATGAGAGTCCTGTTCGTCAACACGCCGGCTGGAGAAGAAGAGAGCGAGTTCGGGCAATTCATGAAGTCTGCCTACGTTCCGCTGCTGCAGAGGAATCTCGACATGGTCAAGCGAGACGACACTGCGATCACATTCCGCTTCTGCGAGTGGGGCTACGACCACATGGAGCCGTCCTTCTACAGATACATGGATCACTTGGCCTCGCCGATGGTCTACCACGCAGCTGCCCGCGCTCAGGAGGAGGGATTCGATGCGGTCGTCATTGACTGCTTTGGAGATCCCATGCTCTGGGAGTTGCGCCAAGTGCTGGATATCCCCGTGGTTGGTCTGGGCGAGTCGACGATGTTGCTCTCTCTGATGATGGGCCTGAAGTTCGGGATAGTGATGATCGGTCCGTACATGCTTCCCGGGCAAGAGGAACGCATGGCCAAGTATGGTCTCAAAGAGCGCTGCGCCGGTATGCGGGGAAGTACCGAGCCCCCCTTATCTCAGGAGCGGGCGCTCCTAGATGCGCGCGAGACAATCGAGGCCTTCACGCACACGGCGCGCGAACTGATCGCCGACGGCGCCGACATACTCATTCCTGGCTGCTCCCTCATTTCGCCCGCCATGCGCCTTGCTCCCGGAGCTGAGGAGGACTACCCCCACGGAGTGACCGAGATCGACGGTGTTCCCATCGCCGACGTCCTCGGGGACACGATCACGATGGCAGAGGCTTTGGTGTCTCTAAAACGGGGCGGTTCGAGCTGGATCAGTCGAAAACTGCTTTACCCGCGGCCGACACCGGAAGCAGAAGAACTCGCCAAGGTCGTGACGGATGAGATGGAGATTCAAGTTCTGGGACGTGGTGCCGGCGGATCGCCTCTGATAGGTTCGTAGACGAGCCTTAGCAATGTTGCCGACCTGACGTCAGGGGTGAGTTTGGCTGTGGGAGAAAAAGTGTGAACGCCAAGGGCGGTCCGATAGCCGCCAAGAGATCTTCGGCGGCACGCGTGAACGGAGTGACAGTGAACAAGCTCATGCGGATGACGAAAGCTGAGAGGCAAGAACAGATTGCCGAAGTCACGTTGAGAGCTGGTGGCCAGGTACGGAGTCCACGGTGCGACCATCTCCCGCATAGCCGCCGGGACGGGGCTCTCGCGGCGGCGCTCTACAAGTGCTTCCCTAACCGAGAAGCGATGCTCGAGGCGGCTCTGGACCTTCTGGTCGAGCGGGTCCCGAGGTGGATCGCCCGATCGCCGGGAAGCGACGTCTTCGAGCATCTCATGGGCATGGGCAACCAGTTCGGGCCTTTGGGCTGTGGCCGTATTCGAATCCTTCACTCGTCCCTGGTTCCAATTCGCCGCGGCCGAGCGGCACGGGAAGACTGACCCAGGAACTGCGCAAGAGGCAGCTCGTGTTTGTTCGAGACTTCGCTGTGCTCGTCGAGCAGGGGAAGCGTGACGGAAGCATCCGCGAGGACGCTGATACCAATCTGGCAGCGTGGAGTCTCATGATGTGGGCTTGGGCGTTGGACGTCGCCCGCCTGGTCGGGCTCGAGAATGTGATGGGCAACAGGACGTCGCTCGAGATCTTCAAACGCATGCTAGGGGACATCACGGCCAGGGAGGTGCATTGATGCCATAAGAATCAACTAGATGGAAGGCGGTGTAGCCACGGGGCGTGACCTCATGAGGAGAGGGAGATGAAGAGCGACAAAGTTCGTGTGTGGGATTCTGTTTCTGGTATTAGTTCTAGTAGTGTGACTACTTCCGCTGCTCGGCAGCGTGCGGCGGAGGCGGAGCGACACCACTACGATGCAGGAGACGACACCGGGCAGCCACGACCACGATGCCGGGCAGGCACGACCACTTCGGGTGCGGCACCGGAGACCACGGTAACGACTGCCGCCTCAGGGCCGGCCCAGACGTACACCATCGGGTCATCATCCATTCGATGTCGGGCGTGATGGCCGCGGCGTTCAATGCTGTCACAGAGGCCATGCCTCTGGTCGAGGAGGTGCTCAACGACAGAGGGCGGGTTTCACCGTCAACGGCCAGAAGTACGACATCAAGCTCGTCGTGGAAGATGACATGTCAGACAACGGACGGCGCCATCAGCCGCCGCCAAGAAGCTCAGCGGGGACGGGAGTCAAGCAGATCATCGCTCCGCAATTCATCCCCAACAATGCCGCGATCGCCCCATCTGCGAGCAGAACAAGATCCTGCGGGTCGTGAGCATCGGCCCGAACCTGAAGGAATACTCGGCTCGCGTCAGCAAGTACTGCTTTGCCGCTATCTCCACCGCCGTGGGCGCGCAGGCGACCCTCGACAAGACCTTCGAGATCTATCCGGGCATCAAGAAGATCGCCGTGGTGGCTCTCGATGACCCGGGCATCCAGGACATCGTGGGCAGGGCAAGGAAGTACTTCCTCCGGCGTGGCATGGAGATCACTCTGGACGAACAGTTCCCGGCCGATGTCCAGGACTTCTACCCGCTGATCACGAAGGCACTCGCGACCAAGCCCGACGCCATCGCGGGCGTGGCCGGCGCACCCGCCGTATGCCAAGGGCCTCCTGGAGTCCATGCGCCAGATGGGCTTCACCGGCCCGCTGCATGACGGCGGCCGACTGGGGCGACCCCGTCGTAGCTCACCAAGCTCATCGAGCCGAAGTACGACACCGGCTTCCCCATGCAGCAACCCGACGTCCTCAGCGACTCGATGCCGCAGATCGTCAAGGACATGAAGGCCCTATCTGATTCCAAGGGCATGACCATGCAGAATGGACTACGCCCTGCTCCTGGGTGGCGTGTGGACCATCGTGCAGGGCATCGAGAAGGCGCAGAGCTTCGACAACGACGCGATCGTGCCGCCATGGAGACCATGGACTTCGACACTATCTACGGACCGGGCAAGATGGGCGGCGCCACGGATATCGCCGGCGTCAACATCGGCCAGAACCGTCTGATGGTGACACTCCCATCCCGTTCACCAACATCGTGGACGCCAAGATCAACTTCGAGTGGCTGCCGGGAAAAATAGGTAGCTAGACGACAAATGCCGTCAGGTCCGGAGGGGCAGGGGTTCACGCACATGCTCGGGGACATCGCGGCCAGGGAGGTGCCTTGATGGCATAAGGGTCAAGTCGACGGAAAGCAGTGCACTCACAGGGCGTGACCTCATGAGGAGGGCGAAATGAAAGCAGCTCGATTCGCATTTGGGATTCTGTTTCTAGTATTCTGGTGGTGTGTCTGCTTCCGCTCCTGGCCGCGTGTGGCGGGGGCGGAGACCACACCACCCCACCGCAATGCAGGAGACAACGACCTCTGCTGCGATGCAGGAGACAACGACCTCTGCTGCGATGCAGGAGACCACGACGACCTCTGTCGCCGCCGGGCCGGCCAAGACCTACACGATCGGTCTCATCCACTCGGTGTCGGGCGTGATGGCGGCCTCCTTCAACGCTGTTACCGAAGCTATGCCGTTAGTGGAGGAGTTGCTGAATTCCAAAGGCGGCTTCACGGTAGATGGTCAGCTGTACAACATCAAGCTGGTCTTAGAGGACGACATGTCAACTACGGACGGCGCGATAGCTGCCGCCAAGAAGCTGGCCGATGCCGGGGTCAAGCAGATAGTCGCCCCGCAATTCATCCCCAACAACGCAGCGATCGCCACATACTGCGAGCAGAACAAGATCCTGCGTGTCGTGAGTATCGGTCCGAACTTGGCCGAGTACGCCCCACCCAGCAAGTACTGTTTTGCCACTATCTCCACTGCGGTCGGGGCGAAAGCCACTCTCGACAAGACTTTTGAGCTCTACCCGAACGTCAAGAAGATCGCCATTGTGGCTCTTGACGACCCAGGCATACAGGACATCGTGGGTAGGGCGAAGACAGACTTTCTCAGCCGGGGAATGGAGATAACGCTGGACGAGCAGTTCCCGCCGGACACACAAGACTTCTATCCGCTGATGACCAAAGCACTCGCCACTAAGCCCGATGCAATCGCGGGCATAGCTGGTGCCCCACCGTTCGCCAAGGGCCTGATGGAGTCGATGCGTCAAATGGGATTCACCGGCCCGATGATAACGGCCGCCGGCTGGGGTGATCCCGTCCAACTTACCAAGCTCATAGACCCCAAGTACGACACTGACTTCCCCATGCAGCAGCCGGACGTGCTCAGTGATTCGATGCCACAAATGGTGAAAGACCTTAAAGCGCTGTCGGACTCCAAGGGCATGACGATGCAGATGGACTACACCCTGCTCCTGGGGGCCGTATGGACCGTCGAGCAAGCAATCCAGAAGGCGCAGAGCTTCGACAATGACGCACTAGTGAGCGTCATGGAAACCATGGATTTCGACACTATCTACGGACCGGGCAAGATGGGCGGCGCGCAGGATGTTGCCGGCGTGAACATCGGCCAGAATCGTCTGATGGTGACACCCATCCCGTTCAGCCGGATCATGAATGGAAAAGTGGAATTCGAGTGGCTGCCGGCGCCAACAATAGGTAGCTAAGATGACGAATGCCGTGAGGTCCTCGTTCGAGTAGGCAACGAGGTCGTCTCGGTGGACTTGGGATCGTACGTAGGTCAGTGTCACTCTTCCGGTGTACATACGCGCGAAGTCGGAAGAGTGACACTGACCCTGAGGAGCTGAACAGCCTGCGACGCAGCCGGTAGAGAAGGGAGACGGAGCCCCGTATGGGCGTTTTCGCGCAAGGCATACTGAATGGACTGTCGTCCGCCGGGATATACATCCTGGTAGCACTGGGGCTGACACTGGTGTTGAGCATCGTCAACATCGTGCAGATGGCTCATGGAGAGTTCTACATGATCGGCTCCTACTGCATGTACTACCTGATGACTCGGCTCGGTCTCAACTTCTTCCTTGCGCTGGTGGCGTCCACCGTCTTCGTTGGTGGCCTCGGCATAGTGGTTGAGCGCTTGGGGTTTCGACCCCTTCAGGGCGATCCAGACCGTGCGATGATAGTTTCCATAGGATTGATGTTGGCGCTTCAGAATGTCATGTTGGCCATAGCAGGCGGCATTCCCAAGAGCATCAAGAGCGCTTTCCCCGGGGTCGTCCAGATCCATGGAACGACGATATCTTGGGACAGACTGGTCATCGTAATTGTTGCCGTATTGTTGGTAGTAGTCCTGTTTGTCTTCATCAGCATGACCAGGACCGGGAAGGCGATGCGCGCGATCTCCGAAGACCGGGTGGCCGCGGGTCTCCAAGGCATCAGCATCAATCGCATCTCGGCGACAGCCATGTGCATGGGCTGTGGCCTGGCCGCGATCGCCGGGGCCGTGGTAGGTCCGATCTTCGCCGTCTCTCCCACAATGGGCAGCTTCGCCCTTATGAAGGGCATCGGCGTGATCATCCTTGGGGGCCTCGGAAGCCTCGCGGGCGCCGTGGCCGGCGGCTTCATCATCGGTATGATCGATGGGATCGTGCCACTCTATACATCGGGATACGCAGCGAGTGTCATCTCGTTTGCGATGGTCATTCTTATTCTGCTAGCGCGACCACAAGGGCTATTGGGACATGAATCTAAGTAAAAACCACAGACTTACGTGGCGGCCCCCGCTTCTGGTCGCGATAGTGATATTGGTTTGCGTTCTCCCCCTCGTGTTTAGTGGCGGCTACTCTCGTCAGGTGCTGGTGGTATGTGGAATAAACATCATCGTTGCCTGCAGTGTGCGTCTCATAAACTTGACGGGGCAATTCTCGCTAGGCACCGGCGCCATGATGACTTTGGGAGCTTACCTGTCCGCTCTCTTGGCTATCCATTACGGTTTGTCGCCGTGGATAGGTTTCCTGGTAGCCGCCGCCACCGCCCTTGTAGTCGCATGCTGCTTTGGCATCGCGTTTGTCCGCCTAAAAGGCATGTACTTTGCGATGGTCACGTTGTTCTTTGCCCAAATCGTGACGCTGATCGTGCTCGACCTCCGCAGTTTTACCGGCGGTATCAGTGGGCTTTTCAACATTCCGTGGCCGGGGAGCATTCACTCGGAAGTGCAGTTCTACTACGCGATATTTGCCATTACCGGGGTTTCTCTGGTGCTTATGTATCTCATTGAGCATTCGCGGTTGGGTTTCGTATTCAAGGGCATAAAGCAGACGGATACCTTATGCGAGAGCGTCGGCATCAATGTTCGGTTGATGAAGGTGCTGGCTTTTGGTCTGGGGTCGCTCTTCGCCGGGCTGGCCGGCGCGTTGTATGGACATTATATGCAGGCGCTCAACCCGTCGGCATTCGGGTTCACCTTTACGCTCTACGCCGTGATCTACATGGTCGTGGGCGGAAGCGGAGCGTTTGTAGGGCCGATTCTGGGCGCTACCGTCTTGACGCTGGCAAACAATCTCCTTCGGGCCTTCGCCAAGTTCCAGCCCTTGTTCTTCGCGGCGGTGCTGTTGTTGATAGTGTTCCTTATGCCTGAGGGCCTGGTCGGCCTGCCACTCAGAGCAAGAACAGCGGTCACTAGGCTGCGAGAGCGAAGGAGCGGACGTGCTGCTCAGCGTTGAGGGGCTGACAAAAAGATTCGGTGGTTTGCTGGCCGTCGGCGGCCTTGACATAGGTGTCGAGACGGGCGAGATGGTCGGTCTGATCGGACCCAACGGGGCCGGCAAGACAACAGTCTTCAATCTTCTAACCGGAGCGCACCACCCGACAAAGGGCAGGGTGGTATTTGAGGGCAAGGACATCACCGGGCACAAACCGCATTCCGTCGCGGCACTGGGCATGGTTCGCACCTTCCAGATAACGAACATCTTCTCCAACTTCACGGTTCGGGAGAACCTGGCCTTGGCATGCAACCTCAAGGCGGGAATCAGCTACTGGGGATCGGCTTTCCACACTCGGAGGAGTCGCGGCAAGGAGCGTGAGGTTCTACAACGCTGTGACGAGATCCTGAGGACGGTGGGCCTTGAGAGTGTGGGGGATGCCACGGCCGGGACGCTGGCTCATGGGCACAAGAACCTGCTCGGGATCGCCATAGCCTTGGCCGCCGAACCGAAACTGCTTCTGCTCGACGAGCCCTTCGCGGGAATGAACGCGAGTGAGGTTCTGGAGGCGATGAGCGTGATACGGAGACTATGGGAGAGCGGAACCAGTATCTTGCTGATAGAACACAATATGAAAGCTGCCATGGCGCTATGTGAACGACTGATAGTGATCAGTTTTGGCAAGAAGATCGCTGAGGGTACGCCCGCTGAGATACGGGCGAACAAGTCGGTGATCGAGGCATATCTTGGGGACGATACATATGTTGCTTGAGTTGCGCAATGTGACCGTGCACTATGGAACCGCCGAGGCGATCAAGGATGTGTCATTCGGCATAGCAGACGGCGCCGCCGTGAGCGTCATAGGAGCCAATGGAGCCGGAAAGAGCACCATCATCAAGGCCATAGCTGGATTGGCACCGCTGTATTCCGGTGAGATAGAGTTTGATGGCAAGAGAATCGACGGGATGGCGGTCGATGTCATTGTAGGTCGCGGCGTCGTATGCGTGCCCGAAGGGCGAAGACTGTTTCCCTATATGAGCGTAGCCGACAACATCAAGATCGGTGCGTACCTGGAAAAAGACAAGAAGGTAATAAAGGCAAAGTTGGAAGAAGTCTTTGGACTCTTTCCTCGGTGCAAGGAAAGACTGGGTCAGAGAGCCGGCAGTTTGAGCGGCGGCGAACAGCAAATGGTAGCCATTGCTCGGGCGATGATGGCAAAGCCGAAATTGCTCATGATGGACGAACCGTCGCTGGGTTTGGCACCCATGGTGATCAACGACCTGGCCAAGACGATCATCGACATCAACAGCAGGGGCGTCGCCATTCTTCTCGTTGAGCAGAATGCGGGCTTGGTGACGAAGGTGGCACAGGAAGCGCACGTGCTGGAAGTCGGCGAGATTGTCGCGCAAGGTCGGATGAAGGACCTGATGAACAACGATTCGGTGCGGAGGGCGTTTGTGGGGTGAACGACGGCTCCGGGCGATGGGTGTGCTCACAACCCAGGTCAATGATCCTTTTCTCCGTCACCCCGAGCACCCGGTTTGCCACGCCTTGTGACGCATGTCCTGTGCCTGCAAAGGAGTACGATGTCACTGCCCACGAAATACCCTCACGTGTTCCAGCCGATCACCATCGGCAGCATGACGCTCAAGAACCGCGTCCAGTTCTCCCCCATCGTTTCCCGCCACGCTGAGGCATATACCGGAACTTCTACCAATGACCTGGTGGAGTTTCTCGGGGCCCAGGCCCGCTCCGGTGTCGGACTGGTGACAATCGGTTCAGCGCCCATCGACTTCGACAGGGCCCGCGATTTCTACGGCTGTCTCTCGGTCGTCCGCGATAGCGACGTTGGTGCTCTATCGGTCCTTGCCGACGAGGTACACCGGTACGGCGCCAAACTGTCCATCGAGCTCACCCACGCCGGCGCCGTCAGCGACCCGGCTTTGCTGGCGGGCCCGGCCTTCGCGCCCTCGGTCATATCCGGCATCCACAACCCGAGCACGACCAAGGAGATCGACAGGGCTGAGATGGACGAGGTCAAGCAGCACTGGGTCGACTGCATCCGACGGGTCAAGAAGGCCGGTTTCGACATGGCCATGATCCACGGCGCGCACATGAACCTGTTCGCCTCCTTCCTTACTCCACTGCTTAACCAACGCACCGACCAATATGGTGGAAGCCCGGAGAACCGAATGAGGTTCCCCCTGGAGATCCTCCAGGCTTGTCGTGAAGAAGCAGGTAAGGAGTTCAACCTCGAGCTCCGCGTCAGCGGCGATGAGCGCGTGCCAGGCGGTGTGAGCCTCGAGGAGCGCATCGACTTTCTGAACGCCGCCACTCCCTACATAGACATGGTCATCATCTCCACCGGCGGCTTTCTGTTCCCTGAGACCGCGGCGTACATGATGGCGGGCTATCACTTCCCTCATCTGCTCAACGTGGAGACCGCGGCCAAGATAAAGCAGGGGGTAGATCTGCCCGTATCAGTAGTCGGCGGTATCACCACCATCGACGAAGCTGAGGAGATCCTGGCCGCCGGCAAGGTCGACATCGTGGCCATGGCCAAGGCCCTTATCGCCGACCAGGACCTGGTCACAAAGGCTAAGTCGGGGAGAGCCGGGGAGATCCGCCCTTGCCTCCGTTGCCTGGAGTGTGCCTACGGCGGACTCGTAGGCACCCCTTTGCGCTGCGCCGTGAATCCTCAGGCCGGCCGCGAGGTCAAGTACCGAGAGATCCCCTTGGCCCGGAGGAAGAAGAGGGTGCTCGTGATCGGAGGCGGCCCCGCCGGCATGACGGCCGCAAGGACCGCCTGCGAGCGCGGTCATGACGTGACCTTGTGGGAGAAGTCGGCGAGGTTGGGGGGGCGCCTGTACGAGGCTGCCGCCCTGCCCCAGAAGGACACCGCCCGAGCCTACATCGA
Organism: uncultured Actinomycetes bacterium; assembly: GCA_963784835.1. Classification (GTDB taxonomy): domain Bacteria; phylum Actinomycetota; class Thermoleophilia; order RBG-16-64-13; family RBG-16-64-13; genus RBG-16-64-13. Next base: position 45,926 of record CAWASM010000002.1, read on the forward strand.
CTGGGCGATCCGCTCTACCATGAATAGCGGAGCTACAGTGGTCCTCGGTCGGGAGGCCACCCCCACGGCAATCGAGGCGGAGGCGCCAGATGCGGTCATCGTGGCTGTAGGTGCCAGATTCACCAGGCCACCGATTGACGGGATCGACCTGCCCCACGTCATTACCGTCTCGGAGGCCGATCTCGGCGAGAAGCCGGTAGGTGAGAACGTGGTGGTCTGCGGCGGCGGTCTCTCCGGATCCGAATGCGCCGCGGGCCTGGCGATGGCGGGCAAGAAGGTCACGGTGGTCGACATCCTGCCCGAGGAAGCCCTGTGCCTTGACGCCGTCGATCTGATTCGGGTCGCCTTGTTCGGCCTCATGAAAGAGAACGGTGTCGAAAGGACGCAGGGCTCGGTGAGAGCCATTACCGCCGCGGGTGTGATCGTGACTCTGCCCGACAACACCGAGGCGCAGCTCCCCGCGGACGCAGTGGTCATAGCTTTCGGCCTTCGACCTGACGAGTCTGTTGTCGAACCTCTACTGAGTGTGGTTCCGGAGAGCTACTTGGTGGGCGACTGCCGTAACGTCGGCAACATCATCAAGGCCAACCACGACGCGTTCAACATAGCAGTGGAGATATGAGGCCCGCCTCTGGACAATTCGTGGGAAGCGGCGAGGGGGCCGGCATGATCACTGCCTACGTCGATACTCTACTGCAAGACCGGCTCGCCGCGCTCGAAAGGGCCAGAAGCGACGGAACGAAGATCGTGGGGTATTTTCCGGGCGGATATGTGCCGGAGGAGTTGATCTACGCCTCGGGGGCGATCCCTCTCTGCCTCGCAAGCGGCGGAGACGCCCGACCGGCGGACGAAGCGCTGTCGGTCGTGCCGAGTGTGATCTGTCCCTTTGCCAGAGCGCAGATCGGGCAGATGCTGCTCAAGACCGACCCCTTCTACCGTGCGATCGATCTGCTGGTGGTCCCCTCGACCTGCCAGCATCTGAAGAAGGTGGGCGATATCTGGGAATACCGCGAAGGCCCCCAAGTATTCAAGCTCGGCGTTCCTTATGAACATGACAAGGACTTCGAGTTGGAGTACTTCCGCGACCGGTTGATCGCCCTGAAGGAGAGACTTCAGGCCGTCACCGGCAATACGATCACCGATGACAAGCTAAACGAGGCTATCGGGGTCTACAACCGCTTGCGTGGACTCCTTAAGGAGCTGAGCCAGGCTCGTCGCGACCCCCGCCAGACGGGCGGCCCTGGGGGCGCCATCAGTGCCCTTGATTTCGTGATACTGAACCACGCTTCCTTGTACGCCGATCCGGTCGCGATGTCCGACGTGCTGGAGGCCCTCTGCGCGGCCGCCCCTACCGGAGCAGGTCACCCGGTGGGTGCTACACGACCGCGACTGCTGCTCACGGGACCGAACCTTGCGGTCGGGGACTACGACCTACTGAAGATGGTCGCCGGCGCCGGGGCCGACATTGTGGTCGAGGACATCTTCGAGGGCATCCGGGATTACTGGCACAGCATAGACACAACGGAAGATCCCATAGGGGCGCTTGCCAGCGGATACCTGATCAACAAGAGGCCCGCGGCGTTCATGCGAGGATCGCTGCGCAAGAAGCTGGACTTCCTTCTCGGCTTGATCCGGGACTTCGATGTCTCCGGCGTGCTCTGGTACCAGCTCCTTTACTGCGAGTTCTACGACGAGGAGGCGTTCTACTTCGATAGGGCGTTCCGCGAGCAAGACATCCCCATGCTCATGGTGGAATCGGATTATCACGCGCTTGATTCGGGGCCACTGAGGACCAGGCTGGCGGCGTTTGTCGAAACCCTCCAAGGAGACCTCACTGATGCGTGAGTTATTGGCGTTATGTGGGTTCGACGAACAGGAGAGCAGAGCGCTGCTGCCCCGCGTTCAGGAGGTTTTCGCCCGCTTGCACCTGACCGCTGAGGACGTCGAGGTCGCAAGGAGCCGGTTGACCACATACTACGACATGGATCTGCAGGGTGTCAGAAGCCTGATGGGCATCTTCCTGAGGGACTTCTGCAACATCGTGCTGATGAGAGATGACGGGAGAGAGCGGATAGTACACGCCTGCATGCTGCCCGGGATGGACATTCTCGGGTCGGCGATCATGACCAACACCCCAGAGGTGGGCTTGATGAGCCCGAACACGACCTTCATGCTCATCATGGGCTGCGTGTTCGGCAAGTTCGTGCCTGTTCTCGAGGCCGCGGAGAGGCTTTGGCTGAGAACCGGCGCGGTGGCTCACTGCGGCATGGTCAAAAGCAGGGTGGGCTTGATCAGTCTGGGCATGATCCCAAGGCCCGACCTGACGATCACTTCTGGGTTCGTATGCGAGACCAGCCCGAAGGTGAACGAGCTTCTTGAGGCAGTCTACGGAATACCCGCATGTTTCGTCGATGCGTGCGAAGACAGAGAATTCCAGGAGTACCCCGACGCGACACGGGCTACGGTCTTCGCGGCGAAGAGCATGCGGGCGGCCTGCCGGAGGATCGAGGAGAAGACCGGCTTTGCGATAACGGATGACATGTTGTGGGAGGTTCTGGAGGGAAGAAAGGCCTTTGATTCGGCCATGGGCAGATTGAACGATCTGATCCGTAGCAGCGACCCCGTGCCTCTCGGGTCCACTCATCTGAACCTGCTGCAGGCTCTTGGTTGTGTCTCGTTCATAGGGAGCGAACTCGCGGAGGCGGTCGCTGCCCTCGACACCTTGTACGGTGAATTGCTCGATAGAAGTAAGAAGGGGATAGGGGCGACACCGAAGGGCGCACCTCGCGTGCTGGGGCTCTTCCCCCACCACCACTCCGATCCGAGATGGGAATACCTGGCGAACCGGATGGGCCTAGCCATTGTGGCGTTCGATTTTCAAGGTTCCTCGGAGCGGGGGATCTCCGGGGCCGGGGTGGTGGATCCAGGGGATCCCTACGAGGTGATCGCGCAGCACCTTCACGGATCGTTCACGCAACCGCTTGGCGGAAGGGTGGCGATCACCCTCGACATGTGTAGGCGGCTGAAGGTCGATGGCGTGCTCAACCACTATCACCTTGGGTGCAGGTACGTTGTCGGAGACGCCCTTGTCCTGAGAGACGCGATCTTGAAGGAGCTCCGCATACCGGTGCTCATGGTGGAATGGGATAACTTCGACCCGCGCGCCTACGACCACGAGCGCTATGAAGCCAAGCTGGAGACCTTCAGGTCGATCATAAGGGAGTCGGGGGGCATAAGCCGTGGGCCGGTCGAGGCAACTGGCAACGGATACCCAAAGTGAGAATTCCATGATTCGGAACCAACGGCTAGTGCCAGGAGATGTGACATGAGACTCGACGGCAAAGTAGCGATCGTCACCGGAGGCGGTACCGGCATCGGTCGGGCGGTAGCGGAACGGTTCGTTTCCGACGGGGCCTTTGTCTGCATCACCGGCCGACGACACGAAGTGATCGAAGCGGCGGCGGCATCCTTGCCCCCCGAACAGGTGAAGACGTGCGCCTCAGACGTGACCAACCCCGCGGACGTCGACCGGATAGTCGAGACGGCGCTCTCCTTCGGGCAGGGGCTGCACGTTCTAGTGAACAACGCCGGCACGGATCAGCCGATGGCCGGCGTGGTCGATCTGGACCCGGCCGTCTGGAGTCGCGTGCTGGAGGTGAATCTAACCGGGCCCTTCCTCATGATGAAGGCGGTTATCCCCCAAATGATCAAGGCGGGCGGAGGCTCCATCGTTAACATCTCCTCCCTTGCCGGCCTGGTGAACCTAGCGGGCCTGCCGGCCTACTGTGCGTCAAAGGGCGGCCTGATCAGCCTCTCGAAACAGGTCGCCGTCGACTACGGGGCGAGCAACGTGCGCTGCAACGTAGTGTGTCCCGGCGCCACGATGACCGAGATGTTCGTCGGCGGTATGAGGCCGTTCGCCCAAGACTGCGGTGTGGAGGTCGAGGATGTGTTCCGTACGTTCTCTCAGGACATCCCGCTACGCCGTCTCTCCAGTCCTCACGAGATGGCTGGGTTGTGCAGCTTCCTTGCGAGCGATGACGCGAGTTTCCTGACGGCCGCGGTGATCCCGGTCGACGGAGGTGCCGTGGCCGTAGACGTGTCCGGCGCCGCGATCAACCAGATGGCCGCGCGGTACCTCGGCTCGGGCAGCTAGCCTATGACTTCACGTACCTGAGTGCACTCTTCCCTGCGATCCGGCCGGAATTGAGAGCAAAAGCGGAGGAGAGGCCGGACGCGACCCGGATGGGGTAGCTGTCGCCGTACATGCCCCCGGCATCGAACCCACCGGCGTACAGGCCTGGGATGACAGAGCTCTTCTTGTCCAGTACTTCCATGTTCTCGTTGATCTTGATGCCTCCTTTCGTACCGAGGACTACGGTGTGAGCCTTCACCGCGTAGTACTTCGGACCAACCAGCGGACGGAGGAACTTGGGGTCCTTGGCAAAGAGTTCGTCGCGCCCCTTGGTGCAGTAGTCGTTGTACTCGTCGACGGTAGCGCGAAGAACGAGCGGATCGATCTCGATCATGCGAGCGAGTTCCTCCAGCGAGTCGGCTGCAAACACTTCCTTGCTGCCGGCGGTCATAGCCGCCTGCATCTCCTTTCGGAAGTTCTCCGGCCTGTACCCGGGCAGAAAGAGCAAACCTAGGCTGCGATCGATACCCCGTTCCAGTTGGCGATCAACAATCGACTCATCGAAGAGGCTGATCGTGAAGCCGTCACTGCTGAACCGGGCGTTCACATTGCCCGAGTGAGTATCGTACAGAGCGACGCTCTCGTCGCAGAATCTGTCGCCGCGAGCGGTGACCCATAGATCTGGCTGAACTGCCACCACCTCTACGTCGCCACAGCCCATGGCAAATTCCTGACCGACCGGCCCCACCCGCAGCATCTCGAGAGACCTCACCCCTTCCTCCGCCGCACCGGCCTCCCAGGCCATCCGGATGCCGTCCCCCATCTTGCCCGTGTTGCCCCACGCAAAGATGTTCAGTCCCAGGTCGAACCCGGTGTACTTCTTGATCCATTCCTTGTTGTTCGCATAGCCACCGGTCGCGATGACCACCGCCTTCGTCGCGACTTGGACCTCCTGACCGTCGGCGTCAACTACGACGCCGACGATGCGCCCGTGCTCCTTCACGAGCGAGACGACCGGGGTTCCAGGCATGATCTGAGCACCTTTGCTCTTCGCCTGGGCCGCGAGGGCCATCACAACGGACTCCCCCGTCCCCTTGACCACATGATAAGTGTGTGGCGCACGGGGCATGTTGATCAACTCACCGGTGAACTCCACGCCTTGTTCTTGCAGCCAGGCTATGGTCGAGGCCGATTCGTCCACGATTGCTCTCACCAGCCGAGCGTTCGCGATCCAGTGACTGTATTCCATGATGCTGCGGAAGGCTTCGTCTCGGCTGTAGTCGACGAACCGCTCCCGCTGGATCTCGCTCTCGGCCGCGAATGTGCCCCGGAAGAAGTTTGAGGTACCGCCCAAGGCGCGCTGCTTTTCGAAGACCGCCACCGTCGCTCCGCCTGCTGCCAGCGTCAATGCCGCGGCCAGGCCAGCCGCGCCGGACCCAGCCACCACAACATCGACCTTTACCGGTATGACACTCATCCTATTCCCCGTTTCTCGACTCGGCACTGATGCTCGACGTACCACTGCTGACCACTTTTCGACCACCGGGCGGGCCGCGCGGCTATTCTCCTAGGTACCGCAAGATGCTCTTCGCGGCGATGCGGCCCGAATTGAAGGCGAATGCCGAAGCGAGGCCGGAAGAGGTCTTGATGGGATAGCTGTCGCCGTACATGCCGCCCGCATCGAAACCGCCCGCGTACAGGCCGGGTATCACTTCGTCCTTCGTGTCGAGGACCTCCATCTTCCCATTCACCTTGATGCCTCCCATGGTGCCGAGAAAGACCGTGCGGCCCTTGACCGCGTAGTACCTGGGGCCCTCGAACGCACGGAGGAATCTCCGCTCCTTGGCGAAGAGCCGGTCGTGGCCGACGGCGCAGCAGTCGTTGTACTCGTCGACGGTGGCTCTCAGCAATGCAGGATCGGCGCCCATCTTCCCGGCCAACTCCTCCACCGAGTCCGCCGCGACCACTTCGGTGCTCCCCCTGTCCAGCGCGGCTTGGATCTCTCTGAACACGTTGACCGGCCTGTAGCCGGGCACGAAGTCCACACCGACGTTATTGTCGATGCCGCGCTCGATCATCCGCCCCAGTATGGAGTCGTCCATGAGGTTCCAGGTGTAACCATCCCTGGCGTATTTGACATTCGCGTTGCCTACGTGCGTGTCCCAGAAAGCCACTGTCTCGTCGCAGAACCTCTCACCGCGCGGGGTCACCCACAAGTCGGGCTGCGCTCCGACGATCTCGATGTCGTTCCAGGTGGCGAAGTCCGGCCCAACCGGCGCCACTCTGAAGAGTTCCAGCAGGCTGATCCCTTCCTCAGCCGCACCGGCCTCCCAAGCCATGCGGATGCCGTCGCCCATCTTTCCGGTATTGCCGATGGGGACGACATCGCGCCCCAGTTCGTAGCCGCAATACTTCTTGATCCACTCCCTGCTGTTGGCGAACCCTCCGGTGGCCACCATCACCGCCCCGGCTGCGACTTCGACTTCCTCCCCGTCGGCATCAGCCACGACGCCAGAGAGCCGGCCGGCCTCCTTCAGCAGCCCGGTGACCCGCATCCCCGGGAGGATCCCCACCCCGTTGCTCTTCGCCCGCGTGGCCAGCGCCTTGACGATCGACTCTCCCTTGCCCTTCATCACGTGATAGGTCCGAGGAGCTTCGGGCATGTTGATCGTCGCCTCGGTGAAGACGGCGCCCCGCTCCTGGAGCCAGCTGATCGTCGGGCCCGATTCGTCGACGATGGCCCTGACCAGCCGGGGATTGGCTCGCCAATGACTGTAGTCCATGATGCTCTTGAAGGCCTGATCGCGGGTAAAATCGATGTAGCGCTCCCGCTGCATCGCGCTCTCCACCGCGAAGGTGCCATGGATGAAGTTCGACGTACCTCCAATAGAGCGCTGCTTCTCGAAGACAACCACCTTGGCCCCGGCCTCCGCCAGTGTGACTGCAGCCGCCAGCCCGGTGGCGCCCGAGCCGATTATCGCGGCGTCGACTCTCGCGGGCAGCGCACTCATGGACGCCTAGCCCGCCAGGTACTTGAGCGCGCTCTTGCCGGCTAGGCGGCCGGAGTTGAGCGCGAAGGCCGAAGCAAGACCGGACGAGCCCTTGATGGGGTAGCTGTCGCCGTACATTCCGCCGGCGTCGAAGCCCCCCGCATACAGCCCCGGTATCACGTTGTCCTTCTTGTCCAGCACTTCCAGCCTTCCGGTGACCTTGATGCCTCCCATCGTGCCCAGAAAGACGGTGCGCGCTCTGGTGGCGTAGAACTTCGGACCGACCAAAGGCCGCAGGTAGCGAGGGTCCTTCGCGAAGAGTTCGTCGTGCCCCTGAGCGCAGTAGCGGTTGTATTCGTCGATCGTCGCCGCGAGCGTGGTGGGATCCACCTCGATCTGCACGGCCAGTTGCTCGATCGAGTCGGCCACGAAGACTTCCTTGCTGCCGTTGTCTATCGCAGCCTGGATCTCTCTGCGCAGGTCGGTCAGCCGGTAGCCGGGAGGACAGTCGACGCCGACGCCCTTGTCAAGACCCCGCTCCGTGAGGCGTTCGATTATGGATTCGTCGAAGATGCTGAAGGTGTAGCCATCCCTGCTGTATCTCCCTTGCGCGTTCCCGACGGGTGTGTCCCAGAAGCCGATCGTCTCGTCGCAGAACCTCTCCCCGCGCGCGGTCACCCATAGGTCTGGCTGCGCGGAGGCCTGTTCCAGGTTGCACCCCATGGCGAACTCCTCCCCCATCGGCGCCACCCGGAACATCTCGATGGTCCCGATGCCCTCCTCGGCCGCCCCGAGTTCCCAGGCCATGCGGAGGCCGTCGCCTGTCTTGCCGGTGTTGCCCACCGGGAACAGATTGACCCCCAGGTCATAGCCCGTGTACTTCTTGATCCACTCTTTGTTGTTGGCGAAGCCGCCGCTGGCGATCACGACCGTCTTCACGGCCACTTCCACCTCTTCACCGTCGGCCTCGGCTATGACGCCGGTGATGCGGTTGCCCTCCCGCAGGACGCTCGTCACCGGAGCGCCGGGGAGAAAGACCACGCCCTTGCCCTTCGCCTGGTCCACCAGGGCCTTGACCACCGCTTCCCCCTTGCCTTTGACAAGGTGATAAGTGAGCGGTGACTCGGGCATGTTGATGGTGGCGTCGGTGAAAACGACCCCCTGACTCTGCAACCAGGATATGGTCGGGCCGGACTCGTCGATTATCGCCCGGACCAGCCGGGGATTGGCCAGCCAATGACTGTAGTCCATGGTGTTCTTGAAGCATTGGTCACGCGTGAAGTCGACGTAGCGCTCGCGCTGCATCTCGCTTTCGACGGCAAAGGTGCCTTGGAAGAAGTTGGAGGTTCCCCCAAGAGAGCGCTGCTTTTCGAACACGACGACCTTTGCACCACCTTCGGCCAGGGTGAGGGCCGCGGCCAGGCCGGCGGCACCAGAACCGACGACGGCCACATCAGCTTTTGCAGGTATCGCACTCATTATCGTCCCCTTCTGTTTGGTTTCGCACTACCGCGGCCGGTCAATAGCTGCCCCAGAAATCGACCGCCTTGATCTTCAACCTCAGATCGCATTGCAGGCACCGCTCCGACTCGTTCCCCGCCGTCCCCTCGTCCATCCCCTCCACGACCGCGCAGAAGCTGCCCACGCGTTCCTCCGGGAGGACGCACGAATCCGGGGCGCGGCTCATTGCCGCGAAACTCTCCCGAAGTCCGATGCATTTAGGGGGCTCGGCTTGGGGAGCCAGCTTCCTGTCGATCCTTCCGCTGCCGCCCAGAAACTTGTCCAGTGCAACGGCGGCTCGCCTCCCAGAAGCGATGGCCTTGATGACCGAGGCCGTGCCGGTGACTGCGTCACCGGCGGCAAACACGCCCTCCCGACTGGTCGAGGAGGTGAACGCATCCAGGTCGATGAGACCGCGGTCGGTCTTGTCGATGTCGAAGCCCTCTGGTATCTCCGGAGCCTGGCCGATGGCGAAGATGACCGTGTCGGCCGCCAAGGTGTGAGTGGAACCCTCGACGACCTCTATCTGCGGGACACCTTCCTCGTCGAAGGAGCAAGCCGTCACCTCAAGCAACTCCACGCCGGTGACTCTTCCGTCTTGGCTTAGTATCCGCGTGGAGGTCTGCGAAGGCCTGACGACGATGCCCTCCTCTTCTCCTTGTTGTATCTCGTCGCTGCCGGCCGGCATCTCGTCCCGGCATTCCAGACAGGCCACCTGCACCTGCCGCGCGCCCAGCCGCCGGGCCGCGCGCGCGCAGTCGAAAGCGACGTTGCCGCCGCCCAGCACCACCACCCTATCGCCGACGGTCACGTTCTTGCCGAGATTCACGTCCCTCAAGAAGTCGGTGCTCACCAGCGTGCCTTCGCTGTTTGCACCCGAGATGCGAAGCCTGCGCCCCTTGTGGGTGCCCACCGCGACGATGACGCCTTCGTAGCCCTGGTCGAAGAGCGCGTCGAGGGACTCGACCCGAGCCCCGGTCTCAATGGCCACGCCCGCGTTCTCTATCTCCCGGACCTCCCTCTCGAGTACATCTCGAGGCAGTCGATACTCTGGGATGCCATAGCGCAACATGCCTCCAACGCCGGGCAACGACTCGAAGACGGTGACCTCATGACCCTGCAGGCGCAGATGGTAGGCCGCCGTGAGCCCGGCCGGGCCGGAGCCGATGACGGCCACCCGTTTGCCCGTGGAGGCGCGGGGGATGACTTTGTCCCTCCAGAGGCTGCCATCATCGTGTTCCGCCGCGAAGCGCTTGAGCTCTCTGATAGAGATGGGCTCGTTCACCTCGCCCCTACGGCACTGAGTCTCGCAGGGATGGTCGCAGACGTAGCCCAAGACCCAGGGGAAGGGCACTTTCTCCCTTATCACCGCGGCCGCCGCCGAGTAGTCGCCGTCTTTGATGAAGCGCACGTATCTCGGCACATCTATCTCAGCCGGGCAGTTACTCTTGCACGGCACCAGAGAGGCTTTGCGGTTCTCACTATCGACGAGCCCCTCTTTGTCTTGGATGGCCCCGGTGGGGCACACCTCAGTGCAGGCGCCGCAGAAGCGGCAGTCCGCTTGGGCTAGGGACCCACCATCCGCGGTGTAGATGTAGAACTCTTGCCCCCGCTTCCTGTAGTAGAGGATCCCGACCCCTCTGAGCTCCGCGCATGCCCGCACACAGCGGCCGCAAAGAACGCATTTGTTGGGGTCATGGACGAAGAGCGGGTTGCCGCTGTTCACCGGCAGCAGTTTCGCGCGCCTTCTGACCCGGGACTCCTCCACGCCCAGATACTGCTTCAGCGATTGCAGCTCGCAGTTCAGATACTTCTGGCAGGTGCCGCACTCGACGGGGTGTCCGGCCAACAGCAGCTCCATCGCCATGCGCCGGGCCCGGGCTATCGGCTCCGACTGGGTCCGCACCACCATCCCCCCGGTGGCCGGGGTCACGCAGGAGGCAGCCAGGCCCTCCGTCCCCTCGATCTCCACCACGCACAGCCGGCACACCCCATACGGCGGCAGATCGGGATGGTCACACAGATGCGGCACATATATCCCGGCCTCCAAGGCTGCGTCCAGCACGCTGGCGCCCGACCGCGCCTCGACGTCACGACCGTCGATGTTCAGGGAAACTGTGGACTCGTCCGTCATCGGCTAAGCCCTCGCCGGGCAGGGCCGGCCGTCAAGGTGTGCTTGGAAGTCATCAGCGAAAAGCTTGAGGCTGCTCAGGAGCGGGACGGCCGCGGTTTTGCCCAGGCCGCAAATGCTGCCGCTCTGCAGGGCTTCGCATAGTTCGAGCAACAGCTCCATGTCTTCGGCCTTTCCCTTGGACTCCGCAATATCATGGAGAATGTCCGCAATCTGGTAGGTGCCTTCACGGCAGGCCACGCACTTTCCGCAGGATTCGTCACGAACATAGGACAAGGCCGCACGGGCCATTTCCACGGCGCACACGCCCTCGCGAAACACCTGCACAGTCCCCGACCCGAGGAAGCAACCGGCATCTTCCATGTCCTCGTACGAGATGGGGGTGTTCAGACCGGCGCCCGCGAAAAACATGCCGGTCGGCCCGCCGAACTGCACGGCTTTGATGTGCAGATCGTCCATCGAGACCCCCTCGCTCCCCGCGACGAGAGCGCCTAGGGTGGTGCCAAAAGGCACTTCGACAGTGCCGGGGCGACTCACTTCGCCGGCCAGGGTGATCACCTTCGTCCCAGCATGCCCCGCGGCACCCTCGCAATCGATCGCCGGCTGACCCTGAAAGAGGGCCGATACGTTGGCGAGTGTCTCGGCACTGTTTACCAGCGTAGGCATGTCGTGCAGGCCGGTAGTGGCGGGATAAGGCGGACGCAGATATGGCAGCGGCTGCCTACCCTCCAAGGCCCGCAGCAGGGCGGTCTCTTCCCCCGAAACCAGCGAACCCGCGATCTCCTTCACCGCGATTTCACACGAGAACCCGGATTCGAGGATGTTCTCCCCCAGCAGGCCGTACCGTCTCATCTGCAGCAATGCTTCCCGCAGAACCTCGATCTCCGCGCCATAGTCGCCATTGACGCAGACGAAGCAATGCTCGGCCCCGACAGCGTAGGCGCCGATCAACAGCCCTTCCAGCACTGAGTGCGGGTCGCCACCCATGAGGAGCCGGGCCGTCCGCGCCCGCGGATCGGAATCTACCGCGTTACAGACCGCGTATTTCTCTTCTGCCTCGGCGTCATGGCAGCTCTGCCATTTCAGCGCCGTCGGGTAGCCGGCTCCGCCCCGGCCTCGCAGGCCGGTCTGCCGCAGCTCCGCGATGACCTCGGCGGGACTCGACTCCAAGGCGCGCGCCAGCCCCGAGTATCCCCGGCATCCCGCGATGCATGCGTTGATGTCGCCGGGGTCGACCTGGGCACAGTTCCGCAAAGCGACCCTGCGCTCAAAGAGCAGCGGGGCCGGTGCGAGGGTGACCGCTTCGCGCCCGAGCGCGGGTGTGTCATGGTACGCCGCTTCAGCCTCCGCAAGGACCTGCTCGTAGTGCATTATTTCTCCCAGAGTGCGATGTCGCCCAAGTTCTGGTCCTTCGTGGTGGCATCGACCGGTCCCAGTTTCTTGGTGAGGTAGCCTTCCTTCTCTATCAAGAGGGTGTAGATGCCGTCCGCCAGGTCTTTCAGCCAGAAATCCCCGAAGCGATCGGTGGTGGTGCGGACCGTTTGCCCGGTCTCCCGGCTGGTCGCGACGACGACCGCCCCCTCAGTGCACTCATCGGCTTCCTGGTCGTAGACGGCGCCGGCGATCCACTTCTTGGGTAGGTTGAGGTAGTACACGCGGGGACGGGTGGGAAGCTCGGGCTTGAGCATCTGGGCTCCTTCGATCAGCTCCCTCAGATCCTCCTCCTCCCCGAAGGTGAAGGCTCCGGTGGGGCAGGCATCCGAGCAACGGGTCTCTTTCCAACCCTGGTCCAGCAGATGGGCGCAGAAGGTGCACTTCTGAGCGATATTGAGATCATCGTTGAAATAGATCACGTTCTCGTAGGGACAGGCCGCCATGCACATCCTGTTGCCCCGGCACTTATCGGGGTCGATGATGACTATGCCATCGGGACGACGGTAGATGGCGCCGGCGGAGCACGCCTGGATGCAGGGGGCCTCCTCGCAGTGCTGGCATATGGAATGGTGGTAGGTGACCGTCACCTTGGGCACCGATCCGCGCTCGAGGTCGACCACCTTGTTCCAGAACTGACCCGTGTCGGGCTGTGGCTTGGCGATGGGCGACCAGTCGTTGGCCACGTGCTCGTCTTTGCAGGCTATCTGGCAGTTGTGGCATCCGTTGCAGATGGCCAGATCGATGATCATGACCTTGCCCATCACTCCACCTCCTCCATCATCACTCCGGACAGACAGGGGCCGGCGGTGAGATGGCATTCCCGAGCGAAGGGCTCGGGGTATTTGACTCGCATACCCTCGAGGTCGGTCTTCTCCACTTCGGCCAGGAAGCCCGAGACCACCATGCCGCAGACGTTCTTCGAAGTGGTCTTGCCGGGCACGATGGTATTGATCACTCCGCCCCGGTCGATCTCTCCTAGGACGATGGGGTCGTACTTGGCGCCATGGTCCATGCTGACGACTCCTGGGATGATCCGCTCGGTGACGTAGGCGCCGGCCAGCACCATGCCCCGTTCGTTGAAGATGCTGACAACATCACCATGCTTGACGCCTCGGGCCGCGGCGTCAACCGGGTTCATCCACAGGGGCTGATACTGGTAGCCATCCGGGCCCTTGACCTTGCAGGTCGCGATCTCGCGCAGCCAGGTGATGTCGTCGTGCTGGGCATGCACACCCCAACGCGGGTGGTTGCTCACCACCAGAAGCGGGTACTGCTTCGCCCGCTCGCAGTCCAACGACTCCTGATGAGTCTCGCCCTTGGAGATCCACCGGGGGACCGGGGGCCGTTCTTCGTCATCGGGGAAGTGCTCGGCCAGGCCGGTCGAGTAGAACTCCAGCTTGCCGGTGGGAGTAGAGAGCCGGTTGTTTTCCGGGTCCTCATAGAACTTGAGCAGGCCGGGCGGGGTCTTCTCCCAGTCCGGGTTGGTGGGGATCACGTAGTATCCCTTCTCGTTCAACTCCTCCCAGCTGATCAGGTGAGCGGCGTTCGACTTCTCGTATCCCATTCTGATGCGCTCGGGAATGGTCATCCCGTCGGTGTACTCCTCGAGCAGACCGAGACGTTCCGCGATCATGCACACGATCTCGTAGTCGCTGAACGATTCGCCCAGGGGCTCGATGCAGCGCGGCTCGGGAAAGATGAGGTTCATCTGCCCGCCGAACAGGTCGGTGTTGATGTCGTCCTCTTCCAGCTTGGTGTTGACCGGCAGGATGACATCGGCGAAGAGGCAGTCGTTCTCGATCCACGGATGCTGGGCGAAGATGAACTCGATGGACGGGTGGCGTAGAGCCTTGGTGTAGTAGTTGCCGTCGTTCCAAGAGGTCAGCCAGGAGGGTGAGTCGGTCCAGATCAAGTGGATAGGCGAGCAGCCCTCCGCCGGATACTTGTAGTGGACAAACTGGTTCTCGCGAGGGGCCATCTCCTGCTCGCAGCCGTACCAGTCGCACTGGCCTTCGAGGATGGCCTTGGGGATGAGGGTCTTGGGCAAGAAGGAGGGGTGATTGGTGTCCCTGACGCTTCCGCCCGTGTAGGCGGGCCACAGGCTGAGCAACACCGCCGGCTCGGGCTGGGCCATCTGCTTGATGTCGTTGGTGAGACCCCACTCGATCATCTTCGACTGGTTGCAGCCCGGCTTGCCCAGGCCCTGCATGGCCAGGCACAGCACCTGCAGACGGGCCGGTTCGTGCGAGTAGGGTCCCCGGATAGCCGGACCGCCATTGCCGATGACGACGGTGGTGCGTTTCTCGGCCCACTCGGTGGCGAGCGCCTTGATGATGCGACTGGGGACGCTGGTGATCGGAGAGGCCCACTCCGGCGTCTTCGGCTGACCGTCGACCCTCCCCATCACGTAGTCCTCGAACTTGTCCACCCCCACGGCGTGGGTCGCGAGGTACTCCTTGTCATAGGTGCCGTTCTTGAACCACTGGTGTGCGACGGCGAGATAGAGTGCCGCGTCGGTATTGGGCAGCACCGGGATCCACTTGTCGGCGTGCACCGCGTTCGCGTAGTTGCAGTCGGGAGAGATGTAGATCTGCTTGATGCCCAGTTCTGTCCACCAGTAGCTCAGGCGGCTGGGAAGCTGGCCCTCCCACCCCCAGGTGGTGGTCTCCTGGTCGCATCCCCAGAACAGCAACAGTTCCGCGTTCTTGGAGATGTCGTAGAGCAGATTGCTCTGTGGCACTTGCTGCCCCATCGGCTGCATGCCCCACACATGCTTGGCGCCCCAGGTCCACCCCTCCCAACTGTCAGGGTTGCGCACCTGCAGGGTGTAGCCGCCGAAGAGTCGCAGCAGCTTTCGCCCACAGCCGTGAGGGCCGTGGACTACCTTGGTCTCGCCGTGCTGGTCGGACTGGGAGAGTATCGCTGTGGGCCCGTACTTCGCCTTGACGCGCCGCATCTCGCTCTCGACGATGTCGAGAGCTTCTTTCCAGCTGATGCGCTGGTACTTGCTGACGCCACGGTTCTGGGGATTGCGCTCTCCGCTGGGATCGAAGTCCACGCGCTTCATTGGGTAGCGGATGCGGGCCGGGGAGTAGACCCGTTTCTTGTAGGCCAGACTGAGCGGGGGGATGAGACTCTTGTCACTGGGCTCGAAGGTCTTGCCGCGGGCATGCATCACCCAAGGCTTGACCTCTTCTTTGGTGTACTGCTCGTAGTAGCGGGCCGGACGGATGCGGAGCATCTTGCCGTCTTTCACGTCGACCATGCAGGAGTTAGCGCCGGCGCAGGTCCCGCACCAGCTGATATCGCGGACGATGGTCCTACCTCCGTCCTTCTCGGCAGGCGTCCCGTTCTTCAACTACAGCACCTCAGCCCACTGGCCCAGCTCACCTGGCGCCGCAAATAGCGGATCGATCGTTCCTGCCAGCGTCTTGAAGTGTTCCGTCGAAAGGTGATAAGCGAAAGCCTCTTCGCTCTCGTATCGTTCATAGAAGAGGAACTCATTTGGATCGCTCGCAGAGCGGTGCAGGTTGTATTGAACCGCTCCGGGATCCTTCATCACCTGAAGCCTGCATCACGCGGACGGCCTCGATGAACTCCTCGGCCTTGCCGTCCTGCAGCTTCACTTTGGCGGTGACTATCAACATGGTCGCGCTACTCCTTGCAGTCGTCCTGATCCCTAAAAAGCGTGTGCTCGCGCTACTTGAAATCGATGCCATAGCCTCTTGCGTAGAACATGGTGGGGGCGGGCCTGAGCGTCCGCCACACCTCGTCGCAGGCCTTCAGATCGTCCTCGCTCAGCTCCATCTCGAGCGAGCCCAGGTTCTCTTCCAGTTGCTCGACCGAGGACACCCCGCAGACGACCGAGCTCACCAGGCCGTTGCTCAGCATCCAGGCCAAAGAGAGCTGCGAGAGGCTTCTGTGGCCTGCGATCTCCTTGAGACGGGTCACGGCGTCGAAATACCTGGGGTCCCAGGTGGACGGATACGGTTTGACCCCGGCCGGGGGCGGCTTGCTCGGATCGTGCTGGAGATACTTGCCGGACAGCATGCCGCCGGCCAGCGCTCCCCACACGTTGATGCCCACCCCCTCCGCCTCGCAGAGCTTGGTCATCTCCAACTCGCTGTCGCGGGCGACCAGGTTGTACACCATCTGGATGCAGTCGATGCCGGCCAGGTTCTTCTTGTCCGTGTGCCAGAGCGCCTTGCATACCTGCCAGGCATAGTAGTTGGACAGTCCCTATGTAGAGGATCTTGCCTTGGCGGACAAGATCGTTGAGCGTGTCCGAGCGACTCCTCGAAAGGTGTCGCGTAGTCGGGCTCGTGGAGGTAGTAGATGTCGATGTAGTCGGTCTGCAGCCGTCTAAGGCTCTCGTTGACTCCCTCGACGATGTGCTTGCGGCTGAGCCCTCGGTCGTTCGCGCCCGGCCCGGTGAGCGCGGCCACCTTGGTCGCGAGCACCACCGACTGGCGCCGGCCTTTCAGCAGCCCGGCCGACGATCTCCTCGGACGGGCCCCTCTCGGGGGTGTCCCAACGGTCCTTGCCGTAGATGTCGGCCGTATCGACGCAGTTGATCCCGGCATCCAGAGCGCTGTCGACTATGCCGACCGCTGTGGCTTCGTCGACCTTGGAGCCGAACCACAGAGTGCCCAAGGTGATAGCCGACAGCTTGAGGCCGGACTTGCCCATTCTTCTGATACTGCATCGCGGTCACCGGGGACTCCCTACCCACCCAGGTAGGCCTTCTTGACGATGTCGCTGCACCTGATGGTCTCGGCATCGCCCGTCGAGCACCACCCTGCCCACTTCCAGCACGTAGCCGGTCTGGCAGACGCCCAGCGCCAGATGGGCGTTCTGCTCCACGAGAAGCACGCTGATGCCTCGCTTGTTGATCTCCCGGATCACTTCGCCCACCTGCTCGACCACGATGGGAGCGAGACCCACGGACGGCTCGTCCAGGCACAGCAGCCGCGGATTGGCCATCAGGCCCCTCCCGATGGCCAGCATCTGCTGCTCGCCGCCGCTCAGCGTCCCGGCATTCTGCTTCAGCCGCTCTTTCAGCCGGGGGAACAGCTCGAAGACGTACTCCAGCGACTCGGCGATACCCGCCTTGTCTTTGCGCAGAGTCGCCCCCAGCTTGAGGTTGGTGATGACGGGCAGATAGGGGAAGAGTTGCCGTCCTTCGGGCACGAGGACGATGCCCCTCTTGACCCGGGCCGCGGTCTCCAGCCCACTCATACTCTCGCCATCGAAGACGATGTCGCCCTCCGTGATGGGCACCAAGCCCGACGAGCGACTTGAGAATCGTGCTCTTGCCGGCGCCGTTGGCCCCGATGATGCTCACCACGCCGGCCTTCGGGGACGTTGACGGTGACGTCCTTGATGGCCAGCGACTTGTTGTAGTAGACGGATATGTTCCTTGATCTCAGCAAACATAGTCAGCTCCAAAGTAGGCGGAGATGACTTCCTGGTTGGCCCTGACTTCTTCCGGCAGGCCTTCGCAGATCTTCTGGCCGAAACTGATGACGACCACGCGGTCGCACAGGTTCAGGATCTGCATGTTGTGCTCGACGATCAGCACGGTGATGCCGTTGTCGCGCATGCCGCTGATGGCGTCGAGGCTGTGCTGGATCTCCGACGGGTTCATTCCGGCCAGGGGCTCGTCGAGCAAGAGAAGCGTGGGCTTGGTCGCCAGCGCGCGCGCGACCCCGAGCATCTTCTGATGCCCGTGGGCAAGGTTCCTCGCCAGTTCGCCGGCCTCGTTCGACAGACCCACGAGCTCCAGGATCTCGCGGGCCTTCTCCTGGATGAACTCCTCGTTTCGCCGGTATTTGCGGCGTGTTGAAGAAGATGTCCACCAGACTCGAGTGCGGGTGAAGGTCGAACGACGAAGTGACGTTCTCGAGAACGGTGAACTCGGGGAAGAGCGGGTTGAGCTGGAACGTGCGGCCGATGCCCAGCGTGGCCACCTGGTTCGGCTGGCTTGCGGGTGATGTCCTTGTCATTGAACATGACCGTGCCGCTCGTGACCGGTAGGACCCCGGTGATGAGGTTGAAGACGGTCGACTTGCCGGCCCCGTTCGGGCCGATGAGACCCGACGATCTCGCCTTCGGCTACATCGATGTCGAAGTCGCTGACCGCCTTCAGTCCGCCGAACCGCTTGGTCAGTCCTCTGACCTCGAGAAGCATCGGCCCTCACCTCCTCCTCGGCTGCCGAGGAACGACGTCCGCCCCAACGCCTCACGATCTTGGCCTTGATCAGCTTCAGCAATCCGACGATGCCGTCAGGCATCGTGAAGGCGATGATGAGCAGGATGGCGGCCGTGACGTAGGGCAGATAGCCTTTCAGGTCGCGGAAGAAGAACTCGGGAATGATCAGCAGGATCAGGACCCCCACCGATGGGACCCCAGAAGCTGTTGATACCGCCGACGAGCACGTACATGATGATCAAGAGTGTGGCCGCAAGACCATAGCTGCTGGGCGAGGCGACCCTCTGGTAGTGGCAGTAGAAGGCGCCCATGAGACCCGTGAAGAAGCTGCCGAAGGCGACCGCCAGGATGCGATTGCGCCTTTCCCCGATACCGACGCTCGCCGCCACCTGATGCGACTGCGCCACGGCCTTCATCCTGACGCCGATCCGGCTGAACTCGAACCGGTACAAGCAGGCCAGGCTGACGAGCATCAGGCCGAAGCCCAGGTAGTAGTAGTGGGTGCGGTTGCTGAACAGGGGCTGCACCCCGCCCAGTCCGGTGCTCATGCCGGTCGACTTTCCGCCCGCCGTGATGAGGTTCATGACCACGTAGCCCAGAAAGAGCGTGCCCATGGCGTAGTAGACGGTCCGCAGACGCGCGAAGGGGTAGGCGATGAGCTGCCGATGATGGTGGCCGCCACCGCCCCCAGAGGAATGGTCACCCACGGCGGCCAGTGCAGCCAGACCGAGGGCATGGCCGCGGCATAGGCGCCGATGCCCATGAAGGCGCCTTGCGCGATGTTGAACTGCCCCGATATCGATATGGTCCTGAAGCCGCTCGACACCACGACGTAGACGAAGGCAAGGATCAGGATGTGCATGTAGTACGAGCCGGCGATCGCCAACGGCAGCAGCGCGAGCACGATGACGATCACGCCCACGAGCTGCCCGTCCCGATCCAGCGCCTTGGTCTTCACTCCGGAAGCCTTCCGCTTCTGCACCGGGCTCTCCGGGTTCCACGGCGATTTCCTTTGCCTCACTCATGGCCAAAGAATCCCTGCGGTCTGATGACCAGTAGGGCGAGCACCATGACCGAGGCCAGCGCGTCGACCACGGCTCCGTGGAGCACCACCGGCAGCGCCCCGTAGAGCACGCCCAGCAGCGCTCCGACGTAGAAGATGCCGTTGAAGCTGCCCACTCCGGCCAGGATCACGAGCATCAGCACCTTGATGAGTGTGATGTCGCCCATGAAGGGGGTCAGGTTGTACAGCGAGCCCATGAATACGCCGGCGATGGCGGCAAGCCCGAAACCGACGGCAGCAGGCGATGCGCGGCCACCCGGCTGAACCGGATGCCCTGCAAGCGCGGCGCCTTCTCTGTTCTGGGTGACCGCCTGCATCTGGGCCCCCCAGCGGGAGCGATCGACGAACAGGATGATCGCGACCAGGATCACGACGCCGATACAGAAGGCCAGGATCCGGTCGGTCTGGACCCTGTAGGGGCCGATGCCGGTCGTGCCTTCGATGAAGGAGGGGATGGCGAGGACCTTGGTGCCCAGGAAGGATTGAAGGTGGTCACGAGGATGGTGGAGAGGGCGATGCAGACCATCATGGTGCGGTTGAAGTCGGCCTTCATGGGTCTGAACAGAAACTTCTCCACAAGTACTCCGAACGCGGCGGCGACCAGGACGGTCAGCGGGAAGGCGACGAATCCGGGCAGAGCCGGCTTGACCACCAACAGATAGCAGCCATAGGAGGACGACATGAAGATGGCGCCGTGGGCCAGGTTGAAGATTCCCAGCAGGTTGAGGATGAACGCGAATCCCATGCCCATGAGGATGTAGACCACCCCGAGGAGGATCACGTTGATCACTGTCTGAACTGCAGTCTGGCATTCACGCTTTCAACCAATCAACTCGTCTAGCGTTTGTCCGGAGGCAGAGAGCCGGCCGGTACGGAAGCTGATCGGGCGCCCCTGGCGCCCCGCACCAGCCGGCTCGTCTTGTCATGTCAGCTGAGCTAGCCACTATTACGGGGTCACGTCCGGAAGAATCCAGGGCTTGTACTCGGATTTGCCGTCGTTGACGAGGCACACCGGGATCGGATAGGCCCAAGCGTGGTTCGTCAGACCGTACAGCTGGTTCCCGCTCGGGAATCCGTCGCCGTAGAGCGTGGGGATGCTGGTCAGCGTCTCCCACTTTGTCCCTAACTACGGTCGGATCGAGGCTGTCGGCAGCCTCGATCGCATACTTCAGCATGTAGAGCGCGTTCGGCGCCAAGCCGAACACGTGCCGGTTGGGGTCGCCCATCTCCAGCAGCCTCTTCATCGGCGCGGCGATGTACGGGTCGACGAGCTGCTTGCTCAGGATGCCGACGAGTCCGGTCGCTGCGTCACCAAGGGCGCCGATCGCCGAGGGAGCGTCGATCGGGAAGCCGATGGGCCCTTCATAGCCCAGCGTGCGCAGCCCTTTGATGATCCCGAAGAAGGACGGGTCGATGCCGATCGCCAGCCACACGGCGTCCGGGTTCTGAGCATTGATCTTGGAGGCGACGGGGTTGTAGTCCTCAGCGTTGGTGGCGAACAGCACCGGGTCGCCCGCGAGAGTCAGACCAGTCCTGGTCACGACGCCATTGAAGTCCTGCTCGAAGGCCGGGTAGGTCGCATCCTCGGTGGCCATGCAGACGTTCTTGACATCAGGGTAGTACTACTTGAGGGCCTTCAGAGAGGCCGACTGCTGCGTGATCGGGTCCAGACCGAGGAACGCGTACGGGGTGTCCTTGTCCATCTCGGCAGGGTTGAGGCCGTTGTAGTTGGCGACGTGCAGGACTTTGTTCTGCTCGAAGATCGGGGTGGTGGCCACGTTGAAGAACGCTCCCGGGCCGACCACGAACTGGACCTTGTCGTCCAGCACGAGCTTGGTGGCGGCGGCGGTGTTGCCGTCGAGGGTGCTCTTGCCGTCTTCATGACCAGCTCGATCTTGTAGGCCTTGCCCTGGACCTTGATGCCGCCGTCGTCGTTGATCATCTGCGCGACGTATTCGATGTCGACCTTGTCGGCTGCGTCGACCACCGAGTACCAGTCGGTCAGCGACAGGATGGCGCCGATCTTCAGCGTCTTCGGTCTGCGGCCACGGTGGTGTCGTGACCAGGTGCCGCAGTAGTGTCCGGCCCGGCGGTCGTGGCCGGCCCGGCGGTGGTGACCGGTGCGACCGCAGTGGTAGTGGTTTCGTCGGCGCCCCCGCAGGCCGCGAGAAGCAGGCCAAGCCACAAGCACCAGAAGCAGCGTGCCCAAGGGCCCATTTCGACTTTTCATTTCGCTCCCCTCTGGAGTACGATTCAGAATCGATCTCGTCTCTTCGCGGTTGCCACAGTCGCCTAGTA
This sequence comes from uncultured Actinomycetes bacterium, assembly GCA_963784835.1. GTDB lineage: Bacteria > Actinomycetota > Thermoleophilia > RBG-16-64-13 > RBG-16-64-13 > RBG-16-64-13. Next base: position 67,688 of record CAWASM010000002.1, read on the forward strand.
ACCCTACGCCTAGGAACCCCCTTTCGGATCCGCCACTAGGCTTTCTCCCTGTCTTCACCGATTGCCGACTCGGCACCCTGCGCTAGCCGCCACTGTGAAACCGCGTCAACATCAGCTCGCCGCCATCCTCGATGAGCTTGTCCTTGTCTTGAGGCCAAACGGCCGCGCGGCCGCTCACCGTGAAGAACCATCGCGTAGTGCAGCCTGCCCTGGGCGTCGAAGATGCTCGCCCAACGAGCGGGTTTCGCCTCACAAGCTCGTCGAAAGCGCGCGCCGACACTCCATCCCGATCGCCCTCGATCTCCGTCGTCTCGGCGGGGACGAATCTCCGCAGGTCACCGAACACCCTCACCCTGATGGGCACGGCCTACCCCTTCCTCCCGGGCCGCTCATGCGGGGCGCGCTCCTCCTGGCCCAATCTTGGCGGCCAGACTGATTGATGGCGGCCCCCGACACGTCGACCGCGACCGCTCCGCCATCCACCGGGATGACGGCGGCGGTGAGGAAGCCTGCGTCGTCGCTCGCCAGGAAACTGCAGAGTCCCGCCATCTCGCTGGGGTGCGACACCCGACCCAAGGGGATGTCCTGCGAGAACGTGCGGAACACCTCCTCGACCGGCAACCCGCAGCTCTCGGCGAACGGTGTCATGCCGCCGGCGACCATCATGTCGGTCATGGTCGCCCCAGGGCAGACCACGTTGCAGCGCACCTTGTGCGCTCCGTAGTCCACCGCGACCTGTTTGTAGAGGCTCACCAGCCCGCCTTTCGAGGCGCAATAGGCGGGCAGGCGGGGAGGGTTCACGAGCGCGGCCAGAGAGGCGATGTTGATGATCGAGCCGCCGCCGGCCTCGATCATGTGGGGGATGGCCGCCTTCATCGTGAGGAAGGGCCCGGTGAGATTGACCTCGAGACCCGGTCCCACACGGCCAGGTCGAGATCGACGACCCCGGCCATGCGGCTGATCCACGCCGGCGTTGTTGACGAGGACATGGAGTCCCCGGCCGAACGAGAGCGCCGTCTCAACGATGCGCTCCACGCCGCCGGGTCGCTGACGTCCGCGGGGCAGGTCTTGAGCGCGCTCGGCGGGCAGCACGAGGCCGCCGCCTCTCCAGCATCTCCACACCGCCGGCCGGTGATGCAGACGCAGGCGCCGTCGGCGACGAACCGCTCGGCGATAGCCCTGCCGATGCCGGTGCCGCCGCCGGTCACTATCGCGACCTTGCCGTCCAGATCTCATCTCGCGTCCCATCGTCGACAGGTCTGCTCCTGGCCTCAGGCCTCGGACAGCCGGCCCGGCACGCCCTTGAGCTTGCCCTTGCTTATGGCCCAGAAGTCCTCGATGGAGGTGTAGTAGTCCATCTTGCGGCCCTCGGCCTTCTCGCGCTCGGCCACCTTCTGCCGGTGGAAGTCCTTGATCTCCTCGGGGATGGGCAGGTTGCCGAAATCGAGGTAGCGGCAGGCGCCCTCGTTGTCCCGGATGCCCGAGCACCTTGTCCTGAGCGTGGATGTTGATGGACATGGGCGAGTCGAGCACGCCCGCCTCCACCGCCTTCACGGTACCCACCGCGATGTCGCCGTCGCCAAGCTCGATGACCTTGTCGAGGATGGCGTGCACTTCGGCGATGGCCACCTTCTCTTCCTGGCGGATGGCGGCGTTGTCGATCTCCAGCTTCTGATCGCTGCCAGCACCCCAGGATCCACTGAGCGGCCAGATAGCTCTCGCGATGCGAGTCGATGCTGGGCACGCCCGCCGCCTCGTCGACGGTCTTGACCGAGACGACGTCGCATCCTCCGAGGGCGGCCGTCAGCGCCGTGTAGCCGATGTAGCCGAAGGCGCTCCCCATCTCCTGCGGGAAGGGGAAGAGGGGCGACTGGCTCCCGAACACTCCCGGCGATATTGACGTCGGCGTGGCCGAACCGGTCGAGATAGTGCCGCATGAGCTTGGGCAGAGACGTGCATGTCGGCCAGGTCTTGGGCCAGGCAGCCCTGCATGTTCGCCTGCGGGAAGACGCTCTTCACGCCCTGCCCGGCCGAGATCGAGCGACTCGATGATCTGCGTGGCCATGTTGACGCTCATGGGGATGACGAAGTTGGGCAGCCAGCCGTGGGTGTCGGTGGTGATGATCACGCCATGATCGGCGTAGTAGCCGATGAGGCGCCGCGTGTACTGAGCGGTCTCGATGCACTCCTCGACGGTGGCCTTCTTGTCGTAGCCGGCGATCCACCCGAAGAAGCTGTTGGGGAACGCGTTCATGCCCGAGGCGAAAGCGATCTCGGCGACCAGGGCCTGGCCGACGCGGGAAGAACGGGGATCGAGGGCCCCGTCGCAGGCCTCCACGACCTTGCGGTTGGTCTTGACGCCGTGGTTGACGATGGGGTAGCCGTTGAGGGCGGCCTTGCCCGTCCTCGTGCTCTCCTCCAGGCCCTTCTCGACCTTGTCGAGTTGGAGGTTGCGCGTGTAGCTGTCGGTCGTGAGCGGAAGGAGATGGATGCCCAGCTCGTTCAGGGACCGGATCAGTCGCGATCTCATCGTCGACGAGTGGGGTGCCCTGTCTGGGAAAGAGCGACGATGCGGCGTTCGTCGTGGCACCTTCTGCAGCACCTTGTGAAACCGCTTGCTATCGGGCAGCGCCTTCTGGTAGGCGACGGCCTCCTCGAGATCCACCTCTTTGCCGGTCGGCCAGATGGCGAGCACCTCTTTGTGCTTCTCCATGAAAACATCTTCATCCATGCGCTGCTGCTTGACCTTGATCAAGCTCGCTCCTCCAATCTCGCGCCGGCCCGGCCGGCTCCGCGCCCGGTCGGCCGTCTTGTCAGTCATAGATGTACAGCTCATCGACTCTCTCCGGGGTCGGCACCCCGTTCTCGATCCCAGCCCATAAGGGTGTAGTAGTACCTCTTGGCCTTCTCCATCTTCTCGCGATCGAGCGCGGCCACGAACGGACCGTCGGTCTTGTCTTCGAAGAAGCGAGGCGGCAGACGGTCATCGTCCGCGGTGAGACCCTGTTTGACGTTGAACAGCCGGGCGGCGGTGAGGATGCGTTCGGCGCCGAACGGATGAGTTCGGCCGTGCTGACGTCCCATCCGGCGACGCTCGCTGAGGATCTCGACGGGCGCTTGTAGGTGACCCCGACGTAGGCCAGGTGGCACGTGAGCAGACAGTCGTTGAGGAACTCGCGGATATGCCCCACCTTGAACAGAGCAACCTTGCGCGGGCCGATGTCCAGGGCCGGCACAGTCTCGTAGAAGCCCAGCATGGTTGAAGTCCTTCATGCCATGCTCGGCAGCGAAGATGTCGTCGTGCACGTTGGCGCAGTGGTCCGCGCCGTTGGGATTGACCATGAAACCCAGGGCGAACGCGGGGTTCAGACGAGGCTCGTGCATGCCCGGATGGACGCTCTTGATCTCCACGGAGAACGCCTCCGCCCCGCGGCCGATCCTCTTGGCCGCCTCGGCCGAGCCCAGGGACAGCAGACGCGCCGATGCCCTCGCGCCGGGCGATGAGCTCCACGCACTTGACCAAGGCCGGGCCGTTGCCGAAGCGCAGGTCGAGACCTCCGGTGTCTTCGAGGGTCAGCAGACCCTTTTCGAAGCACTCCATGGCGAACGAGAGGTGTTGCCCACGGAGATGACATCGAGGGAGTACGCGTTGCAGATCTCGTTGGCCTTGACCATGGCCTCCGGCGTCGTCCACTTCGAGGTTGGTGCCGAGTGCGCACATGCGCCTCATACTCGGGCCCGCCGTATTCGGGGTCGACGAAGTAGGGCGCTCCGGACTGCAGCCGCTTCTTGCAGCGCAGCGGGCAGCCGAAGCAACCCTCCTGGGCGAGTCCCATCTTGTCCTTGAGCGCCCCGCCGTGGACGTTCTTGATGCCCGTCGGCGAACGGAGCGCCCCTCCAGTTGTGCACGGGAAGGTGGCCGATGGCCTCCATGCCCCTCCATCTCCGGCCCCCCGGTGCCGTACTCCGGCAGCACCTGCTGGATCCAGAAGTGATCCCAGTGATCCTTGGTGAGCCAGTTGTTGAAGGCCTTCACACCCTCGCGGTCGAAGACGCGGGGCCGGCCGGTGCCCCGCACAGCGATGGCCTTGAGGTTCTTCGAGCCCATGACTGCCCCCAGACCTCCGCGGCCGGCGGCGTCGAAGGGCCCGTTCATGATGCAGGCGAAGGGCACCAGGTTCTCTCCGCCGGGCCCGATCATGGCGACGCGGACCCGCTTGTCGCCGAGCTCCTCCCGGACGGCCGCCTGCGTCTCTTTGGTCTGAAGACCCCACAAGTGCGCCGGCGTCGCGGATGGTGACCTCACCGTCTTTGATGTAGAGGTAGACCGGCTTGTCGGCCTTGCCCTCCACGATGAGCACGTCGTAGCCCGCCTTCTTGAGCTCGACGCCCCAGTGTCTCGCCGGCCTGGCAGAGGGCGATCCCGCCGCTCAGGGGCGACTTCGCCGCCCACGCCGTTGCGCCCGGTGGCGTAGACGCGGTGTGCCGACGACAGGGCTGAGAGCGAACACCAGCTTGTTCTCGGGGCCGAGTGCGTCGGTGCCCGCCGGGACCTCGGTGAGGAGGATCTGCGTGATCAGGCCCGAACCCCCGATCCACTTGCGGTAGTAGCGCTCGTCCCTCTCCTCCGTGGCGACGTTCCCGCTGGAGAGGTCCACCCGCAGGATCCTGCAGGTCATGCCCGCCCACGGGCTGCTCGGTCACTCGTTTCTTCAGTCATTCTGTGCGTGCTCATGCTCTTCTGTCGTTCGACCACTCAGGGCCGGCTATCTCGTTGTGACCGGGGAGCGGCAGTCCGCCGGAGACAGGAAGCACCGCGCCCGTGACGTAGGACGACAGGTCGGAGGCCAAGAAGAGCGCGGGCCTTGGCCACTCTTCGGGCTCGCCCATGCGGCCCAGAGGCGCCACCTTGCCCATCACCGCGAAGAAGGCGTCCACCTCTTCTCGGGTGTCATCGACTCGAGGATGGTGTCGAAGAAGGGCGTCTGAAGGGCCCGGGCATGATGGCGTTGACGTAGATGTTGTGCGGCGCCAAGCTCGGCCGCCATGTCGTAGGTCAGGCCGACGACGCCCCGACTTGGCCGCGTGATAGTGCGGGATGCGGCGCGGGAGGGCTGACAGCGCCCAACGACGAGAAGTTGACTGATCTTGCCGTAGCCGTTCGCCTTCATGTGAGGGCACGGCCTCTCTGCTGCAGAGGAAGATGCGACTTGAGGTTCAGGTCAGACCACGGTGTCCCACGCTTCCTCGCTGAGGACCTCGAGGTTGGTCGGCTTGCCGTGCTGTGCCCATGATCGCGCCGGCGTTGTTCACCAGGATGTCGAGCTTGCCGAAGGCGCTTGACGGTGGCTTCGACCATCGCCTTCACCTGGTCGCTGCTGGTCACATCGCACTCGACGGCCAGAGCCCTGCCCGCCGGCTGCCTCGATGGCCGCGCAGCGTCTTCTGCGGCGCCGGACATGTCGATGTCGGCGATGGTCACCTTGGCGCCTTCTTCGGCGAAGAGCCGGCGATGGCTCTGCCCATGCCCTTCGCTCCACCGGTGACTATCGCCACCCGATCCTCAAGCAACATCCGGTCTCCTTTCTGCCCATTTTCTTCGTTGGCCGATTCACGTTGCCTGAACGGCGTTCAACATCCAGCCGCGCTCTGCCGGCTCACGGCCGCAACTCGATATCCCAGAGGTAGTCGTCTCCACGCCGGGCGACTTCGGTCGCCAGGCGCGCGCCACACGTACGGACAGAAGAACTCCCTGAAGCACATCTGCCGCATCACATCCGTGGCGAAGGACACGTAGCCAGGACCGATCGAGTCGGCCGGGACTCTCCTTCACTTTGCAGGAGTCCTTGAAATTGCCGTCGCCCGGACCCAGGTCTTGCCCGCAGGCGCAGACGTAGCGGGCGCCACCAGTCGTCTGAGCCGGGCTGAGGTTGTCGTTGATGACGACGCGCTTTGCGCCCTCCAGGACCTCGACGGTGCGCCGCGGACCGCGCCGGCGGCCAGGCTGTCCGTCCAGGCGGCGGCGCCTGCGTTCTGCCCGCTCGGCCGACGTCTTCTGGCTATTCACGGCGCCGTCTTCGTCTGCGGTCACCGCTCCGTAGACCCGGAACGCCTCCTTGGACGGTCATCTTGCCGTCGGAGAGATCGCGGCCGACAAGGGCCGGATCTCGGTCAAGAGGGTCGCCGTAGCCGGCGAAGTTGGGCAGGTTGGTCGCCCACACCGAACCTCGCGTCGAGCCGGACGGGAACGCCCTTCCAGTAGAGCGGGAAGCTCCTCGCCCGACACCTCCTCCAGGCTCTGCGGGATCGTTGCCGGCTGCAAGACGCGCATCGACGTCGGTGTCCCGTTTCACGCGGAAGAAGGCTCGGCCGCCCGGATTGCCACCCAGAAGCCCCTGGCATTTCGGGTAAGCTCTCGTTGTTGTAGACCTGCGTGTCGAGGCTCGTCGGTGCCGTGGAGCATCCAGGCTTCCTCAGCGGCCACGCCGCTACGGTAGCGGCCGGCTCCGGCCTCGTCCGCGCGGTTGTGTCTCGCCGGAAGAGCGTGAGCACCGGCCACGCCATCTCGTTCTCTTCGACGTTCGATGCTTCCATGCCCGGCACCCAGAACAGACCGCCGGTGTCGATGCCGTCGCGGCCCGGGGAGCCGGCGATGGCGCCCCGGCCGCCATGCCGGAGTGCATGGCCATGAAGAACTGCCCGTATTGGTTGATGCCGTTGAAGATCCACCCGCCATACGCATGCACGTCGGCGATGCCGATGGCTTTGTCGCGCAGCGGCGGATCGGCGCAGGCCACCATCTTGGCCGTGGCGCCCGTCGCGGTGGCGACTACCATCGGCATGTTGTACACGCCGGCGCCGCTCACGGGCGCGGGGTAGTCGGCGCAGGTGATGGTGCCGGGGACCGGGCGGAACTTGACCCTGCCGGTTGAAGCCGCCGCACGCGCCCCCGAGATCATAGGCCAGCATGAGGGTGAGGGGCGCGAGCACGGCGCCCACGAAACCCGCATAGGTGTTGTTGATCGCGCCGATCTGGGGCGACGTGCCCTCGTTGTCGACGTAGAGGTAGCTCGCCCTTCTTGGCGATGTTCACCTGGCTCACGTAGATACCGCGATCGCCGGGCATGGCGGCCTCCGGGTAGATGCGCTCCGACCAGCGCCCGTCGGGGATCAGCTCGAGCTTCTCGACGAAGGCCCGCTCGCCGACATCCAGGGTCTTCTTCATGACCGCTTTCACCGTTCCGGCGCCGTAGCGCTCGAGGAGCTTAAGGATGCGTTCGCGGGAGACCGTAAGGCCCGCGAGGGCGGCGTGAAGATCCATCGCCGACGGTGGCCGGCACCCGCGACTGGCGCAGGAACAGTTGCTCCATGTCGATGCGGACGGTTGCCGCGCTCCGCGAGCTTCATGGGCGGGAACAGCGGAGGATCTTCCCAGATGTTTGTGGACTCCAGGCAGAAGCTCCCCGGTGCCGGACCCCCGACATCGCTGTAGTGCACGCAGTTCGCCACCCAGCAGAACAGCTCCCCCTCCCAGAACACCGGCGAGGTCAGACCCGTGTCCTGCTGGTGAGAGCTTCCCACGTAGGGGTCGCTGCAGAGGAAGACGTCGCCGTCCTCGATGCCGGGCGATTCGCTGCGGTTCTCGAGGATCCACTTGGTCATGATGCCGAGCGTGTTGCCCAGATACATCAGAAACGGCCCCAGGAACATGACGTCGCCGGTCTCGGTGAGGATGGCGCACTGGAAGTCCCGGCTGATCATCGTGATCGGGGAGATGCTGAGCGTCTGGATGGTGTGGCCGTTCTCCAGGTTGATGTTCTGAAGAGCTGTTGCGGATCACCTCGTAGGTGATCGGGTCGACCTCGGGCTCCTCTGCCGTCTGCAGCCGCAGCCGCGGGCTGATGCAGAGCACTTCCGGCGGCGCATAGCCGCGGGCCACGCCGTCCCAAACGACCTCGGCCGGATCTTGCAGGTCCAAGGTGTCACTCTCTCTACTCATCGCGGCAACTCCCAGTTGAGGCCGCGGCGAGAGCCGGCTGGTGCGCCGCGGCGTAGCCCGTGGCGCGCCCGCCCGACTGGTCGAGCTGCAGAACGAAGTTGCCGAAGGCGTCGCAATCCAGGGTCTGGTCGACTCCCACCGCGATGGAGGTGTAGGGCAGCTCCACTACCGCCGGCCCGGCGACGCGGTTGCCGTGGCGGAGTTCGCGGCCGTCGAACACTTCGCTCTCTATCCGCTCCATGCGATCGGGCCAGAAGATCTCGCGCGTGCCCAGGTGCCCTGCCGTAGGCTACCGGCTTCTGGAAAGCCTTCTCCACGGCCTGAGCCGGGCGACGCAGGCGCACGACCGCGTGGATGCGGGCGGTGACGCAGTTCGACACCCTGCGACACCACTCCGGCGCCGATGCCATAAAGCCCGTCGTACATCGACCGGAAGTCCCGCACCACCTGGTCCAAGGAGACGGGCGTCAGTTCCCCCGGTGGGATGCGCACGAGCAGGCTGTGCAGCCACTGGCCGCTGTAGCGCATAAGGCCAAAACGCTCGATCTCCACCTCTTCGCTGCGCTTGCCCATATCGCGCATGGACTCGACGGCCTGACTCTCGAGCTCGGCGATCAGGCTGTTCACCTCGTCCACGGGGAACGGGGCGAAGAACAACTGCTCCTTCTCGACGTTCAGCACGAGATTGGAGGTCGAGCAGCCATAGGCCGAAAGGGTGGAGGCTCCGTTGCCCAACGGGATGACCACGCCCTTGACCCCGAGCTCCTGAGCAAATGCGAAAGCGTGAAGCGGGCCCGCGCCGCCGTAGGCGTAGACGACGAAATCTCGCGGATCGTAGCCCCGCACCACCGTCTGTTGCCTGATCAGCTCTGCCGCCCTGGCGTTGTTGATCCGCACGATACCGGCCGCCGCTTCGTCGGGGCCGAGACCTACCTGCTCGCCCAAGGCCGCGATGGCGGCGACGGCGGCCTCGCGGTCGAGAGGCATCCGGCCGCCCAAGAAATGTCGGGCGACAAGAGGCCCAGAACCAGGTCGGCGTCGGTCACGGTCGGCTCGGTGCCCCCCCGCCGGTAGCACACCGGTCCCGGGACGGCCCCGGAGCTCTCCGGTCCCACGCGGATCGACCGGCTGAACGGGTCGAGCCGGGCCAGACTGCCCCCGCCGCAGGCGATGGAGGTCGTTTCGAGCTGCGGCAGCTTGTAGCGGTACTGGTCTATGATCTTCTCGTCGCCCACCAGAGGCTCGCCCCCGATGATCAGGCCGACCTCGAAGGAGGTGCCGCCCATGTCGGTGGCGATGATGTTCTTGTGGCCGAGCTGCCGGGCCAGGGCCAGTGAGCCGATCAGTCCGCCCACCGGGCCGGAACCCAGGGAGGTAAGCGGGATCTCGACCGCCTTGGCCGCCGGCAGCACCCCGCCCGATACCTGCATGATCAGCAAGGGATGCTTCAGACCGGTCTCATGCAGACGCTCGGCGGCCCGCTGGAAGTAGGCCGCCGAGGCAGGCGCCACATAGCTGTTTATGACCGTGGCCACCGTCCTCTCGTACTCGCCCATGCGGGGCGCCACCTGGTGCGAGCAAGAGGCGTAGACCTGAGGGGCGACCCGGCGGATGATCTCCATGGCCCGCAACTCATGAGCCGCGTTCTTGAACGAGAAGAGAAAGGCGACGGCGATCGCGGTCACCCCCTCGTCTTCGACCAAGCTGCGCACGGCTGCCTCGACAGCCGCCTCATCCAGAGGCACCAGCTCTTGGCCTTTGTAGTCGATGCGCTCGTCGATCTCCTTGATGAGCGCCCGGGGGACTAGAGGAGCGGGCTTGTCGGTCGCCTGGGGATGGAACGAGAGGTCCAGCTCGAGTCCCGCCGTGCGGCCGGTGCCGCGCATGATGAGGATGGAGTCCCCGTGACCGGCGGTCGCGAGCAGCCCCGTGCGCGCTCCCCGGCGTTCCACGAGCAGATTGGTACCCACTGTGGTCCCCAGACTGAAGCGCTCGGTCGCGGCGATCAGTTCGGGCACCGACGTGCGGCACTCAACGGCCAGAGCGGAGAGAGCGTCGAACATGCCGACGGCGAAATCCTCCTTCGTCGTGGCGGCCTTCGCGTAGTACAGGCGGCCCTCCTCGTCCATGGCTGCGCAGTCGGTAAAGGTGCCTCCTCCATCGACTCCTATGTAGTACCCCACTCGCCGCTGCCCTTCTGTCCTAGCTCGCCAGTTCGGTGAGGTCTCGAACGTCCGCTACTTCCTCAAGCCGGGAGATCGTCTCCACCAAACGATCCGCGTTACTGGTGGAGATAGGCTGCCCCGCATGCTCGAGAAGCCCCCGGAACTTGCGCTCGACGTCGGCGTACGAGAGAGGCCGTGACGGCGCCCCCGTCGGGTAGTCGACTTGCTCGGTAAAGACGGAGCCATCGTTCATGGTGACGCGAACGCGCGCCGGCTCGATCCCGATGTCGCCGCGATCGAACTCGTGGTCGATCTGAACATCCGTCTTCATCGTGAACCCGAGAATGTCGGGGCTCTTGATGGCGGTCTCAGTGAAATCGTCGAGAGTCGCGCGATGTCGGGCGAGTGCAGTCCCCACTCCCCAGACGATGCTGAATTGGGAGTCCACTGGGTTCCTCGGCTTCGCCTTGACTTCCAGGGGTGACCCCAGGAGTCCGAAGGTGCCTTCTCCACAATGGATGAGGATGCTTTCCACGTCCTCTGGCCGGATGTCATGCTTGGCCGCCAACTCAAGACCGGCATCGATGAAGGCGTGCACGCCCCGGCAGCACGGATAGGGCTTGATCGACACGTTGACACCCTCAAAGTGCGTGCCGAGTCCGTCGATGAGACGCTCCCGCGAGTAGGCGCCCATGTGGTACACCTTGTACAGTCCCGCCTTGCCCTCCAGGGAGTTGCGCGCCCCTGTTATGCCCCGTTTGGCCATGAGGGCCGAGGCGATGCCACCCCTGACCGCCATGCCCGGTCCCATCCTCTTGGTCAGCGCCCCGTCCTTCACCGGCTGGCCGTTCCCTGAGGACTGGTGATACGCGATGCCGATGGAGTTGGTCATGGCGTCTGCGTCCATGCCTAGCAGACGGCGCGGCCACGGCTGCGGCGGTCATGTATCCGTAGAGAGTGGTCAGGTGCCACCCGTATGGATGGGTGCTCTCGCCCGGCCGGGTGGCCAGACCGCAGCGGCAGATGAAGTCGGTGCCCAGGGCCACAGCCGCGATGAACTCACGGCCGCTCACGCCCCCCACGTACTCGGCCATGGCCAGCGCCGTGGGGATGGCGACCACTCCCGGATGCATGATGGCGTCTTCGTGGACGTCGTCGAAATCGAGCGCGTGCGCCATGGTGGCGTTCACCTGCGCGGCGTTGGGCGCGGGCACCCTGTCGCCCCAGCGAAGGATGCGTGCTCTGCGGGGCCCCGCCCCACTCCAACACCAGATCCCGCATCTCGGCCACGCCGGCTTCGGCGATCCGCCCAAGGCCACCCCGAAGAAGTCCAGCACCTGGTCCTTGGTTATCTTGACCACCTCTGGGGGAAGGTCCTCGTACCGGATGCGCTGGAAGTTCTCGACGAACAGTTGCGTGGCGTCGGGTCGCGCGTCATTGGGGCTGGAGTCGGTCATGACGTCCTTTCTTTCTGTATGGGTCCCGGGGAACGCCGCCGCCTAGCTCAGAAGCGGCCGCGACAGAGGGAAGTGAAGGTTGACGGCGGCGAACATCGGCCCCAGCTTCTGGCTCATCTCCGCCGCTCGCGATAGCATCAACCGCCCGATCTCCTGGGCTCGATCGTCGAGAACGAACCGACAGCGACCAAGAAGGCGACGGCCCGTTTCCCGCCGGTACCTCTGAGGAGTCAACGGCAATAGCCGTGCTGACCGCGTTCATACCCGACCAAGTGGTTCCCAGGTACATGCCGTAGCCCGGCCTCCGAGCCTCCTCCACCTGTGCCCGCAGGACCTCGCGATCGATGCCGTCCCGATCGGTCTCACCAGCTTGGACGATAGAGCTCTGCTCGAGGCGCCGCTCGAATTCCTCGCGAGACAGTGTGGCCAGATAGGCCCTGCCGTGAGCGCCCCAGGTCAAGGGGTAGCGGTGTCCCACGTCGATGGCGATGTAGTTGCCCCCCGGCGCGTGCCGCCGGGCGACGATGAACAGCGTTTCACCGGACACCACACCCAGATGGAAGCTGCATCCGGCCTTGGCGGCCAACTCCTCGAGATATGGGACCGCCGCCTGAGCAAGGTCGGTATTGTTGACGAAAGCGCGGGTGAGCAGCAGGATGTTCGCTCCCAGCCGGTAGTTCTTGGTGCGATCGTTCCGGGTCACAAGCCCGGCGTTGCGCAGCGTATTCAGAATGGCGAGGCCCTTGCTCTTGCTGATGCCGACCTCTTTGGAGAGTTCGGTCAGAGAGGCCTCACCGCCGATTGTGTTGGCCAGCGAGAAGAGAAGGCGGATCGACTGGTCGACAGCAGGCACCAACTGGAGGTAGGAACCCTTGCCACCTTCGTCGGCGATCTCCGCGCCCGATGGTTCACTAGACGGTATCGCGTTCAGTATAGCGTCCATTCACGCATCATATTGGCTCCGCCTCCGTCTGTCAAGCCGGCTGTGGGAGTGGCGACTCCGCCGACTTCGCTCGGGAGGATGGGGACTCAGCCCAGGAATGCTCGCCGAACCGAATCGTCGGACATCAAGTGACGGATGTCTCCCTCCAACACGATCTTCCCGACCTCGATCACGTAGCACCGTTGCGCCACTCTGCTGACCAGTCCCGCATTCTGCTCCACCAAGAGGACGGTGACGCCGCGCGGTTGATCTCGTTGATAGTGTCGGCCAGAGTTATCGATGACTATGGGGGCCAGCCCCAGTGATGGTTCGTCCATCATCAGAAGCCTGGGCTTGGACATAAGCGCGCGGCCGATAGCCAGCATCTGCTGTTCCCCACCGCTCAGACTCCCCGCCTTCTGCCGCAGTCTCTCCTTCAGCCGGGGGAAGAGGGTGAAGACAAGCTCCAGATCCTCCTGTATGGCCTCCTTGTCCTTGCGCAGGTACGCCCCGAGCTTCAGATTCGACTGCACGGTCATGTGGGGGAAGAGCTTCCTGCTTTCAGGAACGCAGGCGATGCCCGACTTGACGATCCCGACGGTAGAAGACCCGTCTATCCGCTTTCCATCGAATTCGATCGTGCCCGAACGGAGCGGCATCAGTCCCGTTATGGCTTTGAGGATGGTGCTCTTGCCCGCCCCGTTGGCGCCGATGACGCTGACGACGCTGCCTTCTTCCTGGGACAGACTGATGTCGGTGACCGCCATGGCGGTGCCGTAGTACACGGAGACGCCCTTCAGTTCAAGCAACATCGGCTGCCGTCCCCAGGTAGGCCTTCACCACTTCCGGATTGTTCCTGATCTCGTCCGGAGTGCCCTCGGCGATCTTCTTTCCGAAACTCAGAACCAGGAATCTCTGGCACACGCTCATCGCCGCCCTCATGTTGTGTTCGATCAGCAGGGTCGTGAGCCCGCCGTCCCACAGCTTTCGTATCAAGGCCAGGGTCTCGTCGACTTCGGCGACGTTCATGCCCGCAAGCGGTTCGTCCAGAAGCAGCAGCTTGGGCTGGCACATCAGCGCGAGGGCGATGCCCAGCATCCGTTTGTGCCCGTGAGCCAAGGACCCCGCCAACGAACCAGCGAGGTCTTGGATGCCTACCAGTTCGAGCACTTCCTCGGCTTTGGCGCGGATCTCGCTCTCTCTGCGCCGGGCGTGCCGCGTCTTGAAGACCGTCTGCAGGAAATTGATGTCGGCATTGAGATGCGCCGCCAGAAGGAGGTTTTCCAGGGCGGTGATAGCCGGCGAAGACGTTGTCCTGTTGGAAGCTGCGCACTATGCCCCGGGAAGCGACATAGTGCGGCTTCTTGCCTGTGATGTTCTTGCCTTCAAAAGTCACCGTGCCCGAGCTGGGGCGGATGTACCCGGTGACGCAGGTTGAAGAAGGTGGTCTTCCCCGCGCCATTGGGGCCGATGAGCCCCACCAGTTCGCCCGGCTGGATGCTCATGTCGACGTCGTTCACGGCAGCGAGGCCGCCAAAGTTCTTGCTCAGTCCCTCAACCCGCAACATCGGATCGTTCCCTTGTCACTCTTTTGAACGCATTCCCTATTCTCTCGCGGCAGCCCGACCAGGCCTTCGGGCATGAGGAAGATGATCAACATGAGTATCACGGCGAACACCACGGGCATCCAGCTCTTGAGCGGCCGTGCCACCTCGGGCAGTACGGTAAGCAACGCCGCGCCGATGGGGGGCCCGATGAAGCTGCCCTCTCCACCCACGATCACGTAGATCAACATGTATATGGTGGGCAGGAAGCCGAACACAGTCGGATCGACCGCCGACACGTACTGCACGTAGAGCCCACCCATGAGACCCGCGAAGAAGCCGCCGATAGCGAAGGCGGCCACCTTGTAAGTCATGGTGTTGATGCCGACGCTCTCGGCGAGCGAATCGGCCTGCTTTATGCCCTTGAAGGTCAATCCCCACCCGCGAGTGTTCGACGGCCCAAAGGACGGCCAGTGAGACCACCATCACCGCGAGGAAGAGGAAGTAGAACGAGGTCTTGGAGTGGAAGTGGATGCCGAGAAAAGAATCGGGTCGAGGAACGCTCTGAAGACCGCTTGCGCCGCCGGTGACCTTGGGCCACTGCAGAACGATCAGAACGATCACCTGGACGACGAAGATGCTGACCACCGTGAAGTAGATGCCCTTGAGCCTGCTGAACGGGAATCCCAGAAGTACGCATACCGCCGCGGCCAGGAGCCCAGACAGCAGCAGGGCCAGCCAGGTAGACGACAGGCCCGTTTTCACGAGCAGCACCGCGGAGGTGTACGCACCCAAGGTGACGAAGCCACCGTGGCCCAGCGAAAGTTGCCCGGAGAGGTTGATGACCCTCAGGCTCGAGCCCAGCACCACGTTCATCATGAGGAGAATGGAGACGTGCAGCACGTATGCGCCCTTGAAGAAGGCGCCGAACAGGACCAAGAAGGCTAGGAGCAGGCCGGTGATGGCAAGCCGGTAGGGGTTGGCCTTGCTCATGGTGATGCGTGTCCCCAAAGACCTCGTGGTCTGAACAGCATGAAGAGGATGACGAGGATGAAGCCGATGAGACTGGCCGCGTACTGAGTGGTCCACAGCGGGATCAAGCCATCGAGAAGACCGATGATGAGCCCGCCGACCACGGTGCCGGGAATGCTGCCGAGGCCGCCGAGGATGATGACCGAGATGCCCTTGATCAGCACGTTGCCGCCCATCGTCGGCAGTAGGCTGTAGAGCGATCCGACCAGCGCGCCCGCGATCCCCGCCAATCCACAGCCGACGAACATGGCGATGGCCGAAAGACGGTCGACGCTGATTCCCTGAAGCGCCGCCCCGTCTCTCTCCTGGGAGACCGCCAACATCGCCTGCCCGTTCTTGGTGAACCTGATGAAGAGAAAGAGACCCGCTATCAGCACCAGGGCGACGATGATGATGACCAGCCTTTCCACTGAGAGAGCCGCCCCGAAGAAATGCAGTACGTCCCCCACATAAGGGGTCTTGTAGGACTTGGGAGTGCCGGTCGCGATGGCCAGCACGACGTTCTGAAACACAAGGATGAGACCCGCCGTGAGGACCATGGCCGAATCGGGCCTCGCCCTGAACGGTCGCAGAAAGACCCGCTCGAGGAGTAATCCCTAGAATGCCGGTGGCTACGATGGCTATGACTATCGATGCGTAGAAGTTCAGGCCTACGCTCGTGCTGAAGTAGTAGACGAGGTACGCGCCGATCATGTACACCTCGCCGTGAGCAAGTTGGACGATGTTCATGATGCTCAGAACGAGGGTGAGCCCAAGGGCCACCAGTATGTAGATACCGCTGAATGTCAGACCGTTGATTAAGAGCTTGCAGGACGCTGGGACTACCCAAGAGTTCTCTCCGTCGCTAGACCGTTCCCGGACCTAGGCGCGAGGCAGAGAGCCGGCGCTTCTCCGGCCGGCCCTCTGCCTCGCTCATTCACTCACACAGGCTGAAGCCTCGAGCTACTAGTGTCTCTTGCCCTCAGCGCTATTTGTCGCTGGCCTTGCCATCCCAAGGGAGCCATTCGAACTGCAGCCCCTCGGGCGTGTATGTAGTGATCATAGGCGCATGCTGAGCGCAATGGTTGTTGCCGTAGACGCTCTGATACGAACCCCAGACGGCTGGTCCGAACGAGCCGGTGAAACCCTGGCAGGTGCCGTCGTTGATAGCAGCCGCCACTTTCTCCGGGTCGATGCTCTGCGCCGCGTCGATGGCCGCGACCATGGCTGAACAGGCATCGTACAGAAGCAGGCTATCCAGTTGGAAGTCCGCCGCTGGGATCTTCTGGCCCAGTGCCTTGACAGCGTCTGTCATCAGGTCGCTCTTGACGTCCGGCACATAGGACAGGATGTCATGGGCATATTCGGGTTTGCTGATCATCGCATTGACGACGTTGGCATCGCCAAGAGTACAGGGGCCAAAGATGGGGCCGGTGAAACCAAGCTCCCGCGACTGGTTGATGATAGCGGCCGTGCACGGAGGGATCCCGAATATGCAGTCGATGGCGTCCGGCTTTGCCGCCAGAGCCTTGTTCAAGACCGAAGAGAATTCGAACGTCGGCTGCGGATAGACCTCCCAGTACGCGATCTCTATGCCGCGTGCCGCATACTCATCCTTGATCATCTGCTGGTACGTCGCCGCGCCCGGATCGTCCGGCGTGATGACCGCTACCTTCTTCACATCGGGATACTTGCCAATAGCAAAATCGAAGAACGGCGCGATGTTCGCCACACCCGAGCAGGCGAAGAACATCAGCGGGTTGTCCGGGTTGACCTCTACCTGGCCCGCCCCGAACGACTTGACGCGCATGACCTTGTTCTCTTCGCAGAGCTGGGCGATGGCCAGGTTGACCGGCATGAACATGGGCGGGTACAGGAACTTGACCCCGTCTCCGATCAGCTTGTTGGCGGCCGTAAGTCCGCCGGCGGTGGTGGACTGGTCGTCGTACATCGTTATCTTGATCGTGTAGTGAGTGTCACCGACGGTGACGCCGCCCTGTTCGTTCAGCAAATCCTGAGTCGGCTGCACCGAGTCGTACATCGCCTTGAACGCGGCCGCCATGTCGCCCGTCACGGAGCTGATGGCGCCGATCGTCAAAGTGTCTTCTTTGGTAGCCGCCATGGTGGTGTCGGTGCCCGGAGCCATGGTGGTGTCGGTGCCCGGAGCCATGGTGGTTACCGGCCCGGCCGTGGTCGTCGTTGCCTCATCCCCGCCGCAGGCTGCCGCTAGCACCGCGACAACCAGCAGCACGATCAGAAGCCCTCCAAGGAGTAACCGTTTCTTCATCGAACCCCTCTCCTTCACAATCAGATTGTGCACGCCCTCTGCCCTCATTCGTCAAAGCCTGCATCAACTGGGGCCCATGCCAGGATAGCCAGCCTATACCTCCTTTGGCTTCTGCGCAGAAGCCTTCTACGTCACGTCCTGACGGGCCGCCAATCTGGGAAGTCACCATGTTCCGTAGGCAGAACAATGTTCACGATTCTTCCCCCTAGCCAGCTTACGCAGCCGACCTCCGCTTGTCAATGGCGTTTACAAAGTGCATCCGGCGGCTACCTCGCATTAGATACGATGCCTGGTCGAGGGGGTCGCGGACCTCTGGCAGCGGCGACTCACGGGCATAGAACAGGCGTGTTGATCACGCGAGCGACCCTCGGGTCGGGTCAGTCAGTCGTAGTACTCAGGCGCGAGCCTCAGCCTGTCCAGGTCGGAGAGCTCGTGCCCCAGGATGACTAAAGCGCCTTCGTCTCGCATGTGCCGCAACTTCTCGATGGACTGCACAGCGTACTGACTGCTCCATGACATACCCGGAGGGACCCTGGCATCCAGGTTCTCAGCCACCTGAGCCGCGTCGCCCACCAGGACTATCCTTCCCGACTCGGGGAGGTCGACTACCAAGGATTGGTGACCTTCGGTATGTCCCTTGGTGTCTATGCAGATCAGCGACCCGTCTTGGAAGAGATCGAGCGGTTCATCGTTGGGCGGCTGCAGGTACTTGAAGTGACGCGTCTTGAGGAGGCAGTCGAAGTCGTACCCTCTTTCGTAAGCATCAGGCCACCAGGCCGCTCTCAGCTCCTGCCGCCTGACGACGAAGGTGGCGTCCGGAAAGAGGTGCATGCAGCCCACGTGGTCCAGATGGAGATGCGAGAGCACCACGTACTTCACGTCGCGCGGCTCGTATCCCAACCGGCTCATCTGCCGGTCGATCCGCCGATCGGGACTGGTCTCGACTATCGGGTCGCGCACTTCGTCGGTGTCGACGCCCGTGTCGAACACCACCAACCCTTTCGGGTGGTCCATCAGGAACATGAGCAAGGGGATCGTGACCGGCCTGCCGACGTTGCGGTCGGGGGTCAAGTGACTCATGTCGGGCAGATGAGCGTGCCCGCCATCAAACACAAACAGTTTCACGGCCCTGTCCCCTTCAGTCGGTGAATGGTGCCGAGCCGACTATCCCCTGACATCCTTGACGATCTTCCGGCACGCTTCAAAGAAGATATGGCTGTCCGGGTAGAAGATGACTATCTTCACCCCGTTGGCCTTCGCCGCTTCCACGCCGGCCCGGTCCGAGGTGGGAAAGGCCATGCCCATTATGGGAATGCCTTTCTCCTCAGCAATGGCCTTCACCTTCTGGTTGGCTTCCCTCAGGTAGGGGTGCGCCCACTGCACCTTCTCGCCCGCTTCCTTGAGCATGGCGTTGGCGATGTCGGCCCCCCCCACACCGACGCCGTCGCGACTCGGTTTCAACAGGCCTATGATCTCCTCGGCATTGTCGATGGCTTCGACATCCTCCAGCAGGGGGATGAACATGATCTGGCGATTCGAAGCCGCCATGTACTCTTCCCAGTTCTCCTGGGAGTAGCCCGAAGCGCGGACGGCCGGGCAGATGCCGCAACTCCCCTCCGGAGGGTAGTGGCTGGCCTCCATGGCCGCCAGGGCCTCAGCGGCGGTCTTCACATGAGGCACCACGATGCCCTGGGCACCCGACTCCACCGCCGAGCGGATGAGAAAGCGATCGTTCGCCCCGACCCTCACCAGCGGGGTGAGGCCGGATACCTCGGCCGCCCTTATCAGGCTCACCATCGTCTCCGGGTTGGTCCGGTTATGCTCCATGTCCAGCATGACGTAGTCAAAACCCGAGTAGCCGACGATCTCCACCAGATCGGGGTCATGGGTGTACATCTGCATGCCCAGAGGGGTCTCTCCCCTCTCAAGAGCCGCCAGGACCTTGTTTGGCCTCAGGAACGGCTTGAACGACATGGTCTTCTCCTTGGCCCGCGCGATCTAGCGCCCGCGGTTGTCGATGACAGGCTTGATCTCTTTGCCGGAGGCCATGTCGGCAAGGGCCTCGTTGATCTCCTCGAGCTTGTACCTGCGGGTCACGATGTCTGCAAACGGGTATTTGGCGCGGTTGGTCTTGATGAATTGGAGGGCCCTGTAGAAATGCACGACGTGGGCGGAGACACTGCCGACGATGGTGAGACCCTTTTCATTAATCCGGCTGACGATGATGGGCGTGGCCGCAGCCGAGGTCTGCCCAAGGATGAGGTACTTCCCACCCTTCTGGATCATCTCCAACCCCTCGGCGACGACTGAAGGCACGCCGGTGGCTTCCACGACGTTCTCTGGGCCCCTGCCGTTGGTGAGAGCCAGGATCATCTGCCTGCGTTCTTCCGGATCCTTGTGCTCATCGATGTTGATGACGTAGTCGGCGCCCCACTTCTTGGCCAGCTCCAGGCGATTCGCGGGAGCCCCTACCACTATGATCGTGCGGGCGCCGCTTTCGCGAGCGACGACGGTGGAATAGAGACCGATGGGGCCGCATCCCTGAATGACGAAGTCCTCCATGAGCCCCACTTTGCCGAACCGGTCATAGCCGCCCAGCACCGACCGGAAGGCGCATCCCACTCCGACGGCCTCTTCTTCGGAGAGCTCTACCGGCACCTTGATCACGTTGGTCGTCGGCGTGATGTACTCGTATTCCGCGAAGCCGCCGCGCAGAGCGACCGGAGGCGCCCAGCCGTATCCGGAGCGCTTCGCACAGAGAACGGGATCGCGCTCGATCATGCACCAGTAGCATTCGCCGCAGTCGGCGTGGGCCCACATGATCCGGTCGCCCACTTGGAGCGGTTCTCCGGCGGCATCCTGGATCCGGCCCTCTCCCAGCGTGACAATGCGGCCTATCGTCTCGTGTCCCTGGATGTTGGGAAGCGGGCTCTTTATGGTGAGCTCGCCCTTCTGCTGGTGCACGTCGGTGCCGCAGATGCCGGCCATGAGGACCTTGACGAGGATCGCCTTGGGTCCTATCTCTGGGATAGCCACTTCGCGTATTTGCAGAGGCTGGCCGTACTCCTCTAGGACAGCCGCTTTGCAGGTCTTCGGAATATCGGTCATCGGTAGCTCCCTCTGTCGCCGCAAACAACGATGCGTTATCCTGAACGGACGTTCAACAAGCTAGCATCGGCCTGGGACGTTGTCAATGCGTGCAAACACCAGCAAGTTCGTACGGAAGACCAAGCCCGAACGACGAGCGGAGATCGTCGAGGCGGCCATCCAACTGCTGGGCAAGTACGGAGTCCAGGGGACCACGGTCTCCCGGATCGCTGCCGCTGTGGGCATCGCGAGGGGAGCGCTCTATCAGCATTTCCCCAACCGGGAGGCCGTGCTCGAAGCCGCCCTGGCCGCCATGGACGGGCAACCGTCGCGCTGGATCGCGCAGTCGTCTGGCCCCGATGTTCCGGCACGTCTCCTTGACATGGGCGATCTTCACTCCGCCCAGACGCCCTCCGAATACACGAGGTTCGTACGCCCCTTCTACTGGCTGATCTCCTCCAACCGGGAGGCAGCTCTTGCCAAACGGATCATTCTGCGACAGCAGGAGGACTTCCGCTACCTGGTGGAACTCGCCGACGAGGGCAAGCGCCGGGGAAGCATCGCCGAAGATATCGACTCGGGAGACGTAGCCTGGACGCTGCTCCTGCACGCCTGGGGAGAGGATATCGCCCGGCTCATGGGGGTCGACCAGTTCATCACCGGCGGCGCCTCCCAGCGGATCTTGCGACGCTTGATGGCGTCGTACACAGCCACCCCCGCGACGCCCGCGGCGGATGAGGACCCGAACCCCTGAGCCGGGTCTGGCCGGGGTGACGGCCGGTCAGCCCATCACGACCGCAGCTCTGATGACCCGGCCGGAGGCGGCCTGCCGCAAGGCCTCTTCGGTATCCTCAAGCTTGAAGGTATGCGAGATCATCTTGTCCCAGGGATACTTGTCGATGGTGCGGGCCATCAGATCGAGCACGGTCAGCATGGTGGACGCGTTGAACGACGCGGAGCCGATAAGGCGTATGCCTCTGTCGATGAAGGGCATCATGCTCAGCTCGGCCTTGTAGGGCCCCACCAAGCCGATGGTCAGATAGGTACCGCCCAGGTCGAGCATCCCCAGGCCTTCCGGCACCACTTCCGGCGCCGCCGCCACGACTTCCATGACCACCTCTGCCCCGCTCCCGCCGGTCAGCTGCTTCACCCTTTCGATCCTGCTCGCCGGCGTGGGGTAGTCGCCGTAGTCGATGGTGTGGTCGGCGCCGAAGGACATGGCTAGAGCAAGCCTCTCCGCCACCTTGTCCACCACGATGACCCGAGCCCCCATGTCCTTCATCATCGGGGCGGCACAGAGGCCCAGCCCCCCTGCTCCCTGGATGACACCCCAGGACCCCATAGGAAAGTCGACCTTGGTGAGCGCGTAAGCCACAGTGGCGGCTGCGCAGTCCACGTACACAGCGGCCGCGTCCGGGACGACGTCGGGGACCTTGTATATCCACTGCCCGGGGCTCAGATAGTAGTACTCCGCGAAACCGCCCTTGAAGTGCGGCCAGTCATCGGACGTGGTGCCGGCGTGGACCTTCCTGTTCGGGCAGGGCAGCACCCCCTTTAGGCAGGAGGGGCATCTTCCGCAGACTATCGAGGGCGACCAGACGACGCGATCCCCCTCCTTCAGCGGCCGGCCGGCGATGTCGGTGCTCACGCCCTCCCCCAGCTTGTGCACCGTGCCGACGAACTCATGTCCAGATATCGAGGGCTTCTGCCTGGGGCCGCCTGCCCCTCCGAAATCTCCCCTGTGTAGGTGGACATCGGTGCCGCAGATCGAAGCCATCGTGATCTTCGCCACTATCGCGCCCGGTTCCGGCTCCGGTATCGGATACTCCCTCATCTCCCAGGGAATACCGACGCCGAAGTTGACCATCGCCCTGCCCATTTGACCGTCCGCCACGGTATCCTCCCTCTAGTCACACGACACCTCCTCGCGACGCGGCGCATGAGCAGCCGGGGTGTCGCGGGGCTTCTAGCTTAGTCCCTATCGGACGGGGATGGCAACGCTATCGGAGGAAAACATGGGCAAACGATGCTTGATCGTCTACTCGTCGTTCACTGGGAACACCGAGAAGGTGGCCGCGAGGTTCAAGGCGACGTTCGAACACAACGACTGGGTATGCGACAGCTTCAAGATACGCAAGCGGGCGGAAGACATCTTGAATCCGCCCTTCCAGATGGGCGACTACGACTTCGTGTGTGTGGGCTCAGGCATACGCTCCCATCTTCCGTACAACGAGATCCTCAACGTCTTGCGAAGATTGCGATTGGGGACGGACCCCAGGGTCGCCCTCCGGATGCGCGATGAGACCATCCCCTACATCACGGATCCTCTCCCCGACGGCCCCCCGCCCTGGAATGACCCGGGCCTGCTCAGCCGTCACAGAAGGATCGTCCTAGGCCCGGACTCTCCCAAAGCTGTCATATTCGTCACCTATGGCGGCTACGAATTCGGGCCCAAAGAGGCTCGACCCAGCCTGAAACTGCTGGAGTTAGAGATAGAGCACCTCGGGTTCGCCTGCATCGGTCATTTCTGCTGCCCGGGCAGGTATCTCAACAATCCGACGCCCCACACCTATCATGGCGACATACGCGACAGGCCCAACGAGAGGGACCTCCTGAAGGCCGAGATGTTCATCGAGGAGAGGCTCGAGCAGATAGCCGACCGCTCCACGTAGAGGTCGCCTGGGCCGTCCTCGCTCGGTCCCGCCCGGTGCGGCTCAGAGAGGCCGGTCTACACCCAGTTGGCTGAAAAACGTGTAGGTGTCGGCGACGTCCCAGTGCTCGGCGATCTTGCCGCCTTGGAGCCGGAAGATGTCCACCACGTCGTAACTCAGGCTGTTGCCGCTGGCCTCCTTGGCCGAGCCAGGGGCCGCCCGTGTGCGTCCCGGTGGTGGTGCTGTAGGCCATGACGATGTCGCCCTCAGCGACCATGTTCTTCAGCGTGTACTTGAAGTCGGGTACCGCGGCGGAAGATGACATCGAAGAACTCCACAAAACCGGCTTTGCCTTGCGGGCAGTCCCCGTTGTGCTGGATGTAGTCGTCGCGCATGTACTCATCCATGCCGGCTCATGTCGTGGTTATGAACACGTCGTTGTAGAAGCGGGACACCATGTCCTTGTTCCTGCTTTCGTCAGTCTGCCTCTCGGCCTGTCGTTTGGAAGGGGCCGGCCCACTGGCCTTAGACCACGGACCTAGCAGCCTTGCTCGCTTCTATAGATGACGTCGTCCTGGATCTCCGGGGAGAGCATCACGAAGTATGCGCTGAACCCTCCCACTCTGACAACCAGGTCCCTGTGCTTCTCGGGATTCGTCTTTGCATCGAGCAGTTCTGCGGTATCCACCAGGTTGAACTGGATATGCTGGCCCCCGTTCCTGAAGAAGGTATCGGTGAGGACCGCCAGCTTCTCCCTGCTTTCCTCGCTCTGCATTACCGTCCCCGAGAACTTCTGGTTGAGGCAAGAGGCGTACGACTCGTTGAAGCCGGCCTTCAGCACCGACCTCAGCACTCCGGTGGGGCCAAGTTTGTCCATTCCCCGCATGGGCGATATCGAGCCGTCGTTCAGCGGCTCCTTCGACTTCCGCCCGTTGGGAAGCGCGCCCACTCCCAGACCTCCGAAGTAGTGCCAGGACAACCCTTCCCGGGAGATCTTGCAGGGTATGTCGAAGGGGTTGTGGTACGACCTGAGGAACTTCCGGAGAACATGCCCACCTCGCGGACCATCAGATCTGCCTCGTCAACGTCGTTGCCGAACTTGGGAGCAGCCAGGCACATCTGCCGCATCTTCTCGCCGTCCGGGCCCTCGAAGTTGCTGTCGAGCGCCTGCACAAGCTCGCCCATGGTCAGCGCTTTGTCGTCGAACACAAGCTTCTTGACAGCGGTGAGGGAGTCGGCGGCATCCACTATCGCTCGGTCGCTGATGCCGTAGGTGCGATCCGCGTCGGTGATGAGGATGTCCTGTCCCTTCTCCAGACACTTGGGGCCCGTGATGCACGAGTTGAAGGGAAAGCGCAGGTACTGAGGCTCGATGCCCTGGGCCACTGTACCGAGCCACAAAACCCGGTTGACGACGTACTCGTACTGCCTCTTGAAAGCCTCATAGAGGTCGTCGAAGGTCCTGAAACCGCGCGGGTCGCCGGACTCTATCCCGACCTTCTTGCCGGTTATCTGCGACACCCCGTTGTGGAGGGCGAGATCGAACAGCAACGCGACGTTGATCGCCCCTTTGCCCTGAGCGCCGTTGTGATCGATCTTGGTCGGGACGATGGGTGTCACGCAGCCCTGCCCATACCACTCCCTGGCGTCCTCCGGCGGGATGCCATCGGCGATGAAGCTCGCGACCACGTGATCGCTGTTCTCGAACAAAGGGATCCCACCCTTGGTCTTCAGGTTGGTCTCGAGTCCCTTGAGCAGCAACCGGTGAGGCGTCTGGGCATGCCAGTTCACGAGGATGGTGGGAGACGACAGCTTCAGCAACCCGGCCATGTGCAGAACGAGATAGCTGAGCGCGTTCGAGGCGTCGTGCCCGTCTCTGTCCACACCGCCCACGTTGATGCTGTTTATGCAGAAGCTGAACTGGTGCGTTTCCAGCTGGGTCTGACCCACCGGGACGACGATCTTCATGCCCCAGAGCGTCAAAGCGCTTCCAAGGATCTCGGCCGCCCTCTCCAGGGTCGTGCGCCCCTCGCGCATGTCGCTCTCGAAGTACGGCCACAGGTATTGGTCGATGCGCCCGAGTAACAGGGGGTACATGGCCTCCAGTCCCCTGCCGACCATGATGAAGTTCACACACTGAACTGCCTCATGGAAGGTGCGCGCGGGGTTCTCCGGCACCCACTCGCAGATCGTTGCGATCTCGATCAGTTCGTCCTCGTCGTCTGAGCGTCAGTCTCCTTGCCGGCCAGGTCGCGCGCAAGCTCCGCGTACCTGCGCGCGTAGGCGATCATGGCCTCGCAGACGATGATGGCGGATTGCCAGAAGTAGAACTTGTTGATGTCGGTCTCTTGCATCTCCCGGAAACGCCGGAGCCCGGCCTCAGCTTCCTTGATCATTCCGCGCACGCCGATCGACAGGATCTTCTCCCATTGGCCCCTGCCGGTGATTCCCGGGTAGTAGCCGGAATCGGGTGTAGGGTCGCTGCCTTTGGCCTGGGTTATGTCCTGCGGCCAAGTGCCGTATATCGAACGCCAGGCCTCCATGACATGGTCCGGCGCCGTCTTCCCCTGAAGAAGCGGGAGCATTCCCTCAGTACCAACTTGTCTTCCTTGGACAGCGCTCCGTGGAACAGCATCCCCGCCACGTCATCGCTCTCGTCCCAGAGACCGGGGATGGAGTCTCCGGTCTCGTCGGGAAAGGCAGGGGCGCCGATGAGATGCTCCGTCTCCCTGCCCACGATGAGGTCGAAATCGTGGATGGCTATGGGGACGCCCTCGACCACCTTCTTGAACAGCTTGGCTCTGCGGAGCTCGATATCTTCGCCCTCGGTCTCCATCCAGGATTCCATGGCGAGCCGGGCCCGGTCGGCGGTGATCCTCCTCGGGGCGCGGAACATGGCGTCCCTCAGACTGGCAAGCCGCTCGCCAAGCTGCACTTCGTCGACCTGTTCTTCTAGTTGACTGTCTCCGATTTTCGGCTGTGTGATCATCTGAATCTCCCGCCTGTCTCTGTTCTTCGTTCACGTGTACCGAGAGTCACGTCGATATGGTGCAAGGTACCCCACTGCCTTCAAAGGAGCTTCTGGACTTCCTCCAACTGTTCCGCGCGTGGGAGCGATGGCATCCGGTAAGACGTTATTGTCGTGCCGAGGGACTGGTATTTGCCCGTGCCAGAGCGATGATAGGGCATCAGCTGAATGGCCGGAGGCTGGCTCTCCCAGAAGTCGTGCAAGCAGATCCGCCGTCGCCTGGATGTTCTCGAGGAGATCGGTGATACCCGGGATCAAGGGGCATCCGGAACAGCACCTCCACCCCGCTGTCGGCCACCATCTTGGCGTTCTTGCGGACAAGGCTGTTCGGTTTGCCTGTATACCGCCGGTGTTCTCCAGAGTCCTGAAGCTTGAGGTCGAAGAGCACATAATCTGTGTACGGCAACACTTCGCGCAGAGCGGCTTGCCGCTGCATATCCAGACGTCTCGATGCAGGTGTGGATGCCGGCCTCACGGCATTTCTCGAAGAGCGCCCGCACGAACTGCGGCTGCAGCAGGGGCTCGCCCCCGGAGACGGTCACCCCGCCGCCCGATGCCTCATAAAACATGCTGATCTGCGCTCCACCGCCTCGAAGACCTCCTCCACGGTCATCGATCGACCATAGAGACGAGCGCTCTGCGACTGCACGCCGAACTGCACGTGCCGCAGCCCGTGCAACGCTCGCGGCAATGCCGAGGCACCTCGCCCGCCTCGCAGTACAGGGCTTCGTTGGGACAGACCCCCGCGCATTCGCCACACCCGTGCAGAGGGACTCTCAGACAAGCCCGACCTCCGGCTGGGGCGAGATGCACTCAGGATTGGCTGCACCACCAACACTCGAGGCCACATCCCTTCAAGAACACCACAGTCCGTATACCCGGTCCGTCGTGAATCGAATACCCCTGGATGTCGGTGACGAGGAGCCGTGGCGCGCTTGGAGCTCGATTCAGCTCACTGGCCAAGATAGGCCCTTCTCACGTGATCGCTGTTGGCGAGCTCCTTGGCTTCGCCCGCCACCACCACGGATCCCGTTTCCAGTACATACGCGTCGTTCGCGACACCGAGTGCCAATCGCGCATTCTGCTCGACAAGCACGACGCTGATCCCGCGTTCGTTGATGGCGCGCACGATCTTCCCTATCTCCAACACGTTCATCGGCGACAGCCCGAGGGAGGGCTCGTCAAGCAGTAGCAGCTGCGGGTTCGCCATGAGGGAACGTCCGATGGCCAGCATCTGTTGCTCGCCGCCGCTCAGAGTGTTGGCTTTCTGCTTTCTCCGCTCTTTCAGTCTTGGAAAGTGCGCGAAGACGCTCTCCAGGCTCTCGCGCACCTGCTCCTTGTCTTTCTGCAGGTACGCTCCCACCCTGAGGTTGTCGTAGACACTCATATAGGGGAAGAGTTGTCTTCCCTCCGGGACTTGGATGACGCCGCGCCGGACGATCGCCTGCGGTGACAGCACGTCGATCCTCTCGTCGCGGAAAGTGATGTCGCCGGACGTCAGCTTCTTGAGTCCCGAGATGGCGCGTAGCGTGGTGGTCTTGCCTGCCCCGTTGGCGCCGATGATGGTCACGATCCTCCCCTCAGCGATGCTGAGCGTGACCCCTTTGAGGACCTCCGCGCCGCCGTAGTGGCAACAGAGTTCTTTGACGTCAAGCAACATCTTGGTCCTCTCCCTGCTCTGCCCCGAGGTAGGCCTCTATGACGTGAGGATCCCTGGAGAATCTCTGCCGGTGAGCCCTCGGCGATCTTCGACCCGTAGCTGATGACCGCGATCCGGTCACAGAGGCTCATCACCGCCGGCATGTTGTGTTCCACGACGATGCTCGTGACGGCCGTCTGCGAGTGGAGCAGCCTGATGACCCGCAGCATCTCCGCGACCTCAGTGCCGTTCATGCCCGTGACCGGCTCGTCCAGGAGCAGGAGGTCGGGATCACTCGCTAGGGCCACCGCAAGGCACAGTAGCCTCTGCTTGCCATGGGGCAGGTTGTGGGCCACGACCTGCGCGCAGTCGGACAAGCCGACAAGTTCCAATATTCCGGCTGCCTTAGCCAGCATCTCTTGCTCGATCTTATGGCTGTACCGGCTCCCCACCATCGACCCCCAGAAGCCCCGAGCCGTACGGCCGTGGACTCCGATGACCACGTTCATCTCACACGTCAGGTTCGAGAAGAGGACGTTTCCCTGGTACACCCTGGCGATGCCCAGCATAGACATCTTGTGCGCCGGCCGGCCCGCGATGTTGATGTCTTTGTAGAGGATCTTGCCGCTGGTGGGGGCCAGGATGCCCGACAGCATGTTGAGGATCGTGCTCTTGCCGGCCCCGTTTGGACCGATTATGCCGAGTATCTCGCCTTGGTAGACGGACAGGTTGACATCGTCCGAGGCTACCAGCCCGCCGAACCGCCTCGTGACGTTCTCCATGCGGAGAAGCACCGATGGTCCACCGTCACTCACATTCACCACCCGCCTCCTTGACGGCCACCGCGGCGGGGTCCGACCTGAGACGCATCCACAGCCGCTTGCCGAGCCTGGCAAGTCGGGCGATCGATCCCCGCGATCCCTTCGGGGAAGACAAAGACCACCAGCAACAGGATCGCTCCCATGAGAAGCGGGATGTACTGCTGCAACGAACGCCCCAACTCCGGCACTATGGTGAGAAGATACGCGCCGATGATAGGACCGGCAAAGTAGCCTCCCTCCCACCATCATGTAAATGATGAGATAGAGGGAGGCGGTGAACCCAAAGGGACTGCCCGGATCCCCGGAAGGGGTCAGTGTCCCCATGTAGTGGGCGTAGAAACCACCCGCGATGCCCATGAAGAAAGCGGTGACGACGATCAGCAGTTGCTTGTGCCTCTTGATGTTGACGCCACAGGACCGCGCGAGCTGATCGTTCTCGTTGATAGAAGACCACATGAGGCCCAGCCAGGAGCGCTCGAGCCGGTACATGATAGTCAGGCACACGATGGCTATCACCACCACCAGGTAGTAGTAGTGCGCCTTGGTGTCGAAGCTGATCGTGCCCAGGCCGGGCAGCCGGAGAGGTTCCGGGGGAGGGATGTCCGCTATGCCTGAATAGCCCCCGTCAACTTGGGCCAATAGAAGACGATGTTCCGACAGCACTCTCGGCCAGCATGACGGTCAGAATGGCGAAGTACACCCCCTTTGCCCGGAGGAAGGGGAAGGACGCCGCCAAAGGCGATCAGCGCCGCCAGACAGGGCGCCGAGCAGTATCGTCAGCCAGACGTTGAATCCCAACTTCGACGACTCAAGCAGCGAGCCGACGCATAGGCTCCAACAAGCATGAACCCGGCGCTACCCATCGAGATCTGGCCGACACGGGAGAGGGCAGCGCAGAGCTGACAGCCATCACGACCCAAATGGTGCTCAGTATCAGCACGTGTGTCCAGTATTCGTTCCTTAGGAGCGATGGGAAGCGAGAAGAGAAGAACAAGGACGACGATCAGCCCGACGGAGATCGTCAGCGCGCTTACGTTTCATGGCCCCACAGTCCTTTGGGCCGGACCACGAGAACCACTATCACCAAGATCAGGGGGAAGATGGCTGATATCGACGGGCTGAAGATGGTGGCGGTCAGACTATCGCTCAGTCCGAGGAGCAGACCTGCCGACAATGACCCCACCCAAGGCTGCCCATCCCTCCGATCACAATGATGGTGAATCCTTTCATGAGCGCAAGCGAACCCATGAACGGATCAAGCGTGAAGATCGATCCCGCGAATGATCCACCGACGGCGGCTAAGGGCACTCCCAACAGTCATGACGAACGAATACATCACTTTCGGATTGATGCCCTGAAGAAGCGCGCCTTCGCGGTTCTGCGAGGTGGCAGTGATGGCGAGCCCAAGCCGTGTGCGGCGCAGGAAGACGAACAGCAGCCCCGTCAAAACAATGCTGGTGGCGAGGGCAAGAAGCCGATCGTAGGGAACCACGAAGCCCAGCACCCTTATGCCGCCGGGAGCGATGGCCGGCAGTTGCTTCTGATTGAGCCCGAAGCTCAGGACAGCCGTCGTCTGCAAGATCAGCATCAAGACCTGTCGCGGCGCAGACCACCGGAAGGAATTTCCCTATCAGTGGTCGAAAGACCAGCCTTTCCAAGATGAAACCTAGTATCCCGACCGCCATCATGGCTCAGTAAGCACCGCGAGAAAGATGTTTCCTCCCAGACGCACCACCACGAAGTACGTCATGAAGGCCCCAAGCATGAAGACTTCGCCATGAGCAAACTGCAGGATGTTCATGATGCTGAGAATCAGCATCATTCCCAAGCGCTACCAGGACGTATATACCGGCGAGGCAGAGCCCGTTCAGAATACCTGCCGCTCATTGCTGTAGTCGATATCACCGATGTCCCGATCTATTCTCGCTGACTTCGCGCTGAACGGCATTACTCCGTGATCGCAAAGCGAGCTCGGCACTTCCGAGTGTTCGTAGGTCGAATCTGCGGACTAGTGGAAGTGCCGAGCTGCGATCTTTCGAAGCCCCTAGTCGATGGGCGCTACGGGACGGATTATGTCGTTCATCCGCACGAACTCCGCTTTGCCGTCAATTAGGCGGGAGATCGGGACGGGCCGTCACGACAACGGCAGTTGATCCCGTAGGTCACCTAGGCCACTGACGTACGCCGGCCCGTTGAGCGCCTGGAGGTCGCCGGGATTCGTCAGCGTCTGGAACGTCTGCGACACCACGGCCGGATCCACACTCTGGGCCTTGGTGATCATCTGGGCCAGCAGCTGGATCTGACCGTATCCCACGAGGGAGTCGGTTGTGAAGTCCTTGCCGAACTTGGCCTTGAGATCGGCGATGGCGTCCTTAAGTCGACTTGCGGAAGATTGGGGTCATCCGGGGCCAGACCGGTGCCGAACACGTCGGTAACGTTCTGTCCCACCTGGAGTGACGAGACTTATATCGGTCGGCGTGCAGTAGAAGATGGGACCGGTGAAGCCTTGCTCCCGAGCCGCTTTCACGATGCCGATCAGGTGCGGGATGGCGGCGCGCGAGACACATATGGCGTCCGGCTTTGCTGGCTAGGAGCTTAGTGGTGACAGGCACCAGTCAGTGGTGGGCGGGTCAAATCGCTCGAAGCCCACGATAGTCAGGCCAAGCGGACCCCAGTTCTTCGTGTAAAGCTCTTTGTAAGAATCGTAGTCGGAGAAGCTGATCGCTGCCACGGCGATCTTCTTGGCGTTCGGGATAGTTTTCCACCAGATACTTGGCGGCGACTATGTCTTCGTAGGACTCGGGTGGCACCGAATCCAGCAGCAGCGGCTTGTCCGGGCCGGGCTGGCCGATAGCACCGGTGACGTCAATACCGTTGACCGGAAGGGTATTGAAGTAGAGGGCTCCGGCTTTGCCACTGACGGCATAGATGGCGTTCGCCATGTTGTCGGAGATGTCCCCGACGATGAACTTGACATTGTCGCTGCAGGATAAGTTTGGTGGCGGCTGTAGTCGCGCCGTCGGAGGTGCCCTTGCTGTCCTCTGCGGTGAACTTGAGTCGTGTAGTTGGTATCGCCGACAGTGATGACCGCCATCGGCGTTCACCTTGTCGACGGCCGCTTTCCATCCATTGGCTACGGCCAGCCCCGCCACGCTGGCCGGCCCTGACAACGGCATGCTGCCGCCGATC
The DNA here is from genome assembly GCA_963784835.1 of uncultured Actinomycetes bacterium. Taxonomy (GTDB): domain Bacteria; phylum Actinomycetota; class Thermoleophilia; order RBG-16-64-13; family RBG-16-64-13; genus RBG-16-64-13. Next base: position 99,488 of record CAWASM010000002.1, read on the forward strand.
TCCAGCGTTTCGGTCTTAGTGGGGGCGGCTGTGGTCTGGGTATCATCGCCGGGTACAGTCGTGCCGGTGGTGGCCGGAGCCGCGGTAGTCACGGTGTCATCTCCGCTGCTGCCGCAAGCGGTGACAGCGAAGACCAAGCCCAACATCAGGATAGAAACGACGAGGGCAAGAACTGCGGCGAATCTCTTGTTGCGCATTGTGAACCCCTCCTATCAGTCTTTGATGATCGTAGCTTTGACGTAGTCCGCGGCGAGGCTGATGTGCAGTAGCAGGATGGGTTCGTCCACCCGCTTGTAGACCAGCGGACCGTGGACCATCCCTTTGGGGATGTAGATACCAGTGGGTGAGGTGATGGTCTGCATCTCGCGCTCCGGGCCTAGGCCCAGCTCTATCTCGGCCGGCAGGCTGTCCATGCCGTCCGGATCGTACGAGAAGAAGTACAGGTACATGTCGAAGTCATGCGTATGGGGGAACTCCTCCATGATGCATGGTTCCTTGACCCGGGTGACCATGAAGGTGACTCCGGCGTTGAAGTCCTTGCCGCCGGTCCACTCCATCGTGGGCCACGGCTCGTGCACCTCGATCTGCTTCTTCACCACGTACTGGTCGTACTTGCTGTTCTCCACCTATCGGACCTCCTCTCGAAGAATGGATGCGCCGCCTGGCGAGTTGTCCCATTCTCTGGTTCCAGCTGTCCTATCCACTGAGTCACCGTAGCACCGTCGTTTTGCCCTTGTCAATAGTCTCGTCCCAGCCAATGATTCCTACCATCCTACTGGCTGGCGCTGGAGCCCGTGATATCATGGCACGGCATATGGCCGAAAAGACAAACATCTGTGCGACAGGGACCGCCGATGGGAACAGCGTCAACGCCTTTGCCAACGGGGTTGTAGACCTCAGCGAGTCGCCCATCGGGACTCTGGAGCGGGGGCTGCTCCTTCTCGAACTGTTTGACGCCGACAACTCGGAGATGTCTCTCGGTCAGTTGCGTGAGAGGGCCGGCCTGCCGAAGGCGACTATTCAAAGGCTCATGAAGACGCTGGAGGCTCGGAAATGGGTAGACATACGAGCCCGCTTCGCGTAAGTACCATCTGGGTGCGAGCGTTCTCCGGATTTCGTACCTTGCCGCTTCGCACTCAGAACTGGTCCGAGTCACCCATCCCTTCCTGATCAAGCTGGCCGAAGAGACTAGGGAGACGTCGAGCCTGTGCGTCTGGACCGACCTGGGACCGTTGCTACTTGATAACGTCCCAACCCCCCGCCCCTTCAAACCGGCGACCAACTATGGAATGATCCTCGGACTCAGCACAGCAGACGCTCAGGTCCTCATAGCCTTCGGGCCCGAAGAGGCATGGGACCAGCTGCTCGCCAACCCCTTCGAGCAACGCACCGAGCTGACGGTCACCGACCCACAGAAACTCCGTGAACGTTGGCGAACTGTCAGGCAAGAGGGCGTCGCTTTCGATAATGGGGAATGGAACATCGAGATTCCCGCCGTGGCAGTACCCGTCTTCGGCCGGCAGGGGCAACTACGTGGATCGCTAGGGATCGGGCCGCCCGTCGAACGAGCCAGCGAAGAGGCGATGCTAGGGTACGCCGAGTCTCTGAAGGCAGCATCCGCGGAGATTTCCAATAACCTGGAGTAGCCGCGTCGCCGCCTGCCCGTGCAAGTGCGCGCTAGTGGACGCAGAGGAACCCGCCGTCGTGCGGCATCACTACGCCGTTGAGCTGGGCACCTTCGGCCGAGGCGAAGAACACGCAGAGGGCGCCTATCTCCAGAGGCTCACCGAAACGACGGGTGAGCATTCCGTGCGAGATGCTGTCCTTCATCCCGGGCGTGAGTTGGGCATCGAGCCGCGAATGGGTGGGACCGGGCATGATGCAGTTCACCCGGATGTCGTATTCCGCGAACTCGATGGCCCACGACCGGCTGAGATGATTGATCGCCGCTTTTGAAGCGACATAGCCGGCCTGGGGCATCGCCTTGGATCCGGAACAGGTCACGCCGCCTATCGAGGAAATATTGATGATGAGCCCGCCCCGCTTGGCGGCCCTCATCCGGTTGGCCACGGCATGGGTCACGTTCACGGTGCCGCCCAGATTCACGTCGACGACCTCCCGCCACTCCGGAAGGTCGTCGTCCATGTCGAGAAAGGCCCTGACCCTGGAGATGCCGGCGTTGTTCACCAGCACGTCTATGTGGCCGAACGCCGCGATAGTACTCTGCACGGCGTCCCGCACCGATCCGCGGTCGGTGACGTCGCACTCCAGATAGATGTGTTCGCCGCCGGACTGCCGCAGCTTGACGGCCTCTGCCTGGCCATCCTCGACATTGATGTCGAAAATGGCCACGTTCGCGCCGCGCTGGGCAAACGCCTCGGAGATGCCGCCGCCGATGCCCCCGCTGCCTCCGGTCACGATCACGTTCAGCCCGGACACGTCCATGACCTTCTTCAGATCGGCGACCGGTGCGCTCATCGGCCTGGCCGGGCCACCCGCTTCACTCACCTCGTCACGCTCACTTCTCCGCCACTTGCTGCGCGTAGGCAGATCCGGGCCCGCCGGAGAAATGGAAGATGGGCTTGTCCACCCGGCGGATGATCAGCGGGCAGTGATAGGTGCCTTTGGGGATGAAGATCAGACAGCTGCGGGTGAGCAGGAACCTCTCGTCTCCCATCCAGAACTCGATCTCCCCGTTCAGCTCATAGGGATGCTCCCAGTCGGTCCCGAAGAAACCGAGGGTCTCGTCATGGTCATGAGCGTGTGAGTCGGCCACGGCGGTCTCGGGGTAGACCTCGCTCCCGCCCGGCCACATCCACACTGCCTCCGTGTATGACGAACCCTTCAGCACGACATCGTCCAGACTCATGATCTTCCGGTGGGAGGCCGTGTTTGACAGCGACTCCGGATCGACGCCGGGCGGCAGACCCGCGTCGCGGGAGTCGAACATCCGTTCGGTGATCACGTACTTCCCGTACTTTGATTCACTCATGGGTGGGCGTCCCTTTCTCGTATGAACAGCGGGGGTTATCTATGGGTGAGCGTGCATCAGGAGCCGTCGGGCAGGTTGAAGAAGCTGCCCTCCCAGCCCTCCGCCCAGGTGCCCGCGCCAAGCATCATCGCGAGCTCGATCATCGGTCTGCGCACTTCCTTCCAGGTCAGCGGCCCGTGGTTCAACCCCTTGGGGATGAACGCGCAATGAGTGGTGTCGAACTCGAGAAGCTCCTCACCGATGCCGAACAGCATGGTCGCGCCGAGGTCCTCGGGGGCATCGGGGTCACTGCCGATGTGCACAACGATCTCATCATAGTTGTCGTGGCGCATCTTGGGGAGGGGCAAGCTGGGCACGTCCCATATCCAACCAAACTCGAGGTAGATCTTCACCCCGAGCACCTGCTTGCCACTCATGTAAGTCATGGTAGGGTTCTGGCGGCCTTCTATATAGTCGGGGCCCGCTTCTCTCATGGGGCTCCGGACGACGTATTGCTCATAGTCGAAGTCCTTCGCCTTCTTGGGGAGGTCATCCACGACCTTGCTGGGGTCCACGCCGCCCGGGTCCGGGCAGCGCTGCCCGCTGCCGAGCACGATGCTCAGCAGCAGATGAGGACGGTGGAACTCCTTCCACGTCGAGCGGACCATGCGGCGTGCCCTTGGGGACGAAGACCGCCGTCGTGCTGTTGAAGACGATCGGCTGGCCGCCTAGAGGCAAGCTCGATGGTGCCGCCCAGCACCTGCGGCGTTGCGGGGTCCATGCCGATGTGCAGCAATATCTGGTCATGGTCGCAGACCCGCTCCGGCGCATGCGGACGCGGCTCGGGCATGCCGCGGACCCAGCTCAGCTCGACGTAGTTGCCGGCCTCGCTGATCTGCTGATCGCTGAGGAACGTCATCGCGGACAGCCGGCGACCTTCGCCGGCCGGCGAAGCCGGATGCGTGACCGGGTGTCGAACCGCCCATCTCTCGTACTTGGATGTGGTCATGGAGTCCGTCCCTTCTCGGCCGCGCTAGCGGGCGGTGATGCCGCCGTCGACCGGCAGGCAGTGGCCGGTGATGAAGGAGGCGGCGTCGCTGCAAAGCCAGACGACCGCTTCGGCCATGTCCTTCGCATCGCCGATACGGCTTAGGGGGATATCTCCCTCCATCTGAGCCTTCGCCCCCGGTGTCGTCATGGTGAGGTATTCGAACAGCAGGGTGTCCTGCGTCGGACCGGGCATGATCGTGTTGACCCGGATGTTATGCTCGGCCCCTTCCAAGGCGGCCGTCTTGGTAAGGGTGTTCAGACCTGCCTTGCTGGCGCTGTAGGCGGAGAATCCGGGCTGTGGTTTGACCGCGCCCACCGAGGAGGTGTTGACGATAGCGCCGCCTCCTTGCTTGATCATCTGCTTCATCTCATGCTTCAGGCAAAGGAAGACGCCCGTGAGATTGATGTCCAGTGTGCGTTCCCAGAGCTCTTCGGAGCAGTCCACGATGTCGACCACCGGCACGCGTTTGCCGTCGGGCCCGATGCCGGCGTTGTTGAAGGCAAAGTCCAACCGGCCGTACAGGCTCACGCATTTTTCAACCGCCGCCTGCACGTCGGCTTCCTTGGAGACGTCGCACTTGACAAAAGTCGCCTCCCCACCGGCGTCCTTGATAAGCCTCACAGTCTCCTCACCGCCGGCGATGTTGGAGCCGGTAGACACGATCACTTTCGCCCCTTCACGCGCAAACAGCAGAGCGCCCGCCCTACCGATGCCCGATGCCGAGCCGGTGACCAGCGCCACTTTGCCATCGAATCTCTTTATCATGCGCACTTCCCTCTTTGTCTCAGACATTGGATTCTCCGCTCGGCGCGGTGCCTCTAGAGCCCCAGCCCCCTGGCGATCACCAGGCGCATGACCTCTGAAGTGCCCTCGCCTATCTCCAGTAGCTTGGAGTCGCGCAGATAGCGTTCCACTGGAAATTCCTTCATATACCCGTAGCCGCCGTGTATCTGGATGGCCTCCAGAGCCGCCTTGGTCGACATCTCCGAGCCAAAGAGCTTGGCGTAGTTGGCCTCTTTGGCGTACGGCCGGCCCGAGTCTTTCAGCCAAGCCGCCTTCTGGTACATCAACCGAGCCAGCTCGATGTTCATGGCCATGTCGGCCAGCTTGAACTGGATGGCCTGGAACTTGCCTATCGGCTGGCCGAACTGCACCCGCTCCTTGGCGTACTTAAGGCTGGCATCGAGGCAGGCCTGGGCGATCCCCACTCCCATGGCGCCGATGGCGATGCGGCCTCCGTCGAGCACGTTGAGAAACTGCTTGAAACCTTCCCCGCGCTTGCCGAGGAGGTTCTTCTCGGGCACCCGCACGCCGTCAAAAGTCAGCTCGGTGGTGTTGGAGCCGTGCAGACCCATCTTCTCGTAGGCCGCCCGGATGGTGAAACCCGGCGAGTCCGTGGGCACGATGATGTCGCTGATGCCGCGCGTGCCCTGGCCCTTGTCGGTGAGCGCGGTGATGGTCACGAACTTGGCGTAGCTAGCGTTGGTGATGAAGCACTTGCCGCCGTTGATCACCCACTCGCCGTCTTCCAGGACGGCGGTGGTCTTGGTGCCGCCGGCGTCGGAGCCGGCCTCCGGCTCGGTCAGGCCGAACGACCCGATGCTCTCCCCGCTGCAGAGCTGGGGAAGGTACTTCCGCTTCTGCTCCTCGGTGCCAAAGTAGTAGATGGGCATGCAACCCAGAGAGATGTGCGCCTCGTAGGTGAGGCCGGTGGACCCGCAGGCCCGGCTGATCTCCTCCAGCGCCATGCAGTAGCTCAGGTAGTCGGAGCCGGCGCCCCCGTATTCCTCGGCGATGGGTAGGCCCATCAGCCCAAGCTCGGCCATCTGCCGGAGGATGTCCACTGGGAAGGCGCCAGTCTTGTCGATCTCCGCCGCCTGCGGCGCCACCACCCGGTCCGCGAAATCCCTGACCGTGTGCCTGATCAGCTGTTGATCTTCCGTCAGTTCGAAGTCCACTTTGGCTCCCTCTTCTCTAGAAACGCACCGCAACCCTCGGCGGCCTCGCCGGTGGAGAACGCCGCCCAAAACAGATCCTGTTCCAACTTGAGGGCCGGGTCCAACGCCAGATCGCGTCCCTTGTTCACTGCTTCCTTGCTCAATCTCACGGCCTGTGTCCCCCGAGCGGCGATCCGCTTGGCCAGGGCAAGGCAATATTCCATGAGCTCGCCGGCCGGGACCACCTTGTTGACAAGGCCCATCTCGTAGGCCGCCTGGGCGTCATAGTGGTCGCCGGTGAAGAGCATCTCTTTGGCCCGAGCCGAGCCGACCAACCGAGGCAACCTCTGCGTCCCCCCGAAGCCGGCGATCAGGCCCAGCTTGACCTCAGGCTGTCCGAACACCGCCTTGTCGGAGGCCACTCTGATGTCACAGGCCAGCGCCAGCTCGGTGCCTCCACCCAACGCGTAGCCGTTGATCGCCGCGACAACGGGCTTCTTCATGCCCTCCAGCACGTCGACCGTGCCCTGCCCCATCCGTGACCACGACCGGGCCCCTTCGGGCGACAAACCCCTCATATAGCCGATGTCCGCGCCGGCGACAAAAGCTTTGCCTTCGCCCGTGACGATGAGCACCCGCACCTCGTCGTCGCTGTCCACGCGCTCAAAGGCCCCACGGAGATCCATGAGCATCGCCATATTCATGGCGTTGAGGGCCTCAGGCCGACTGATGGTCAGCACCGCCACTCCGTCGGCCTTCTCTATGTTGACGGCCATACCTTCTCCTACCTCCTGTGCGCCTATGCGCCGATATGCCCCGCGGATGCCGCAGGCACGTTAGAATACCTCGCACGCACGTTGGTAACACAGTAGGAAGACGGCATGATCGAGTTGCGTTGGCACGGCAGAGGCGGGCAGGGCGCCATCACGGCGGCGAAGATATTCGCCACGGCGGCGTTCAAGTCGGGCTACACAGGGGTGGTCATGGCCCCCACGTTCGGCACCGAAAGGCGCGGCGCCCCGGTCTTCACGTCGCTCAAGTTGTCTAGGGAGAAGATCTACGACATCTCTCCCATCGAGACCCCGGATATCGTGGTGGTGCTGGACCACCTGCTGCTCACTGAGGCCGACGTCACCGGCGGGCTCAAGCCCGGCGGCCTCATCGTGCTGAACACCCCCAGACCGCCCTCGGCCTATGACTTCGCCGGCATGCGGCTGGCCATAGCCGACGTCACCACCCTGGCCGTGGAGGCCGGGCTGCCGCGAGGAGTGGTGAACTCGGGCATCATCGGATCGCTGTGCCGGGCATTTGACCTCGTGCCGTTCGATCTGATGCTCGCCGAGATCGAGGCCGAGTTCCGGGCGAAGCGACCGCAGGCCAACGCCCAGGCTGCCCGGCTGGCCTACGACAAGACGGTGATGAGTGGCGCCGCCCCGGCCCCGGCCGGCGGCCGGCGACAGCGGCGGCGGCGCGAAGCCCGCTGGCGGCGGAGGGGACTGATGGGCACCCGCGACTACCCCTACAAGACCTCCCACAGCCTGTCCGGCCCCGGCGACGGCGGCAAGACCGGCTCCTGGCGCGTCCAGCGCCCGGTCATCGACCTGGAGCGTTGCACCCCGGCCAAGAGGGGCGCCGAGGCCTGCTTCATCTGCTGGCTCTACTGTCCCGACTGCGTGATCTCGCGCACCATCCCGCCCACCATCGACTACGAGTACTGCAAGGGCTGCGCCATCTGCGCCGAGGAGTGCCCCACCAAGGCCATCACCATGGTGGACGAGGCCGCCGGCGACGGGACCGGCGACTCCGCCGGGCCCGCGGAAGGCGCCGACAGCCCCGAGGCCTGCTCGACCGAAGGACCGCGGCCATGCACATGATCGAGAACGGCAACGTAGCGGCGGCCATCGGGGTCAAGCTGGCCGGGGCCCAGGTGATCGCGGCCTACCCCATCACCCCGCAGACTCCCCTCACCGAGAAGCTCTCGGAGTTCATCGAGGCCGGCGAGATGAAGGCCCAGTACATCCCGGTAGAGAGCGAGCACTCTGCCTTGGCGGCCTGCATCGCCGCGAGTTCCACCGGTGCCCGGGCATTCACGGCCACCAGCGCCAACGGGCTGCTCTACATGCACGAGCAGATCCACTGGGCGGCGGGCGCCCGGCTCCCCCTGGTCATGTGCGTGGTCAACCGCGCCGTGGGCGCGCCCTGGTGCATCTGGAACGACCACCAGGATTCCATCTCGCAGCGCGACACCGGCTGGATCCAGATGTATTGCTGCGATCACCAGCAGATCATCGACACCGTGCTCAAGGCCTTTGCCCTAGCCGAGACCGTGAGCATCCCCGTCATGGTGTGCTACGACGGCTATCTGCTCTCGCACACCTACATGCCGTTCGAGGTGCCCGAGGAGAACGACGTCGCCCGCTTCTTGAAGCCTTTCAAACCCTTGTACGCTCTTGACCCCGCCAACCCGGCCAACCTCAATACCGTGACCCTGCCCGACGTGCGCATGGACGTCAACGGCGAGATGGCCCACGGCTACATGGAGATCCGCTATCTGCTGCAAGAAGACCTGCGGGGCGCCCTGGCGGTAGCCCAGCAGGTCGAGGACGACTTCAAGGCCGTCTTCGGCCGGGGCGGCGACGCCCTTCTGGAGCCCTACCGCTGCGACGACGCGGAGTACATCGTGGTGGGCCTCGGCTCGCTCACCTACCAGTTGCGCGACGTGGTGGAGACCCTGCGAGGCGAGGGCCTCAAGCTGGGCGTGCTGGGAGTCAGGCTCTACCGGCCCTTCCCCGACGAAGCCCTGGCCGAGGCCGTGCGGCATGCCCGGGGGGTGTTTGTAATAGAAAAGGCTCTCTCCTATGGCTATGAGGGCGCCCTCTGTTCCGACGTCAAGGCCGCCCTGTACGGGCACCTGCGAGGGCGGCGGCGCCGGCGCAAGGCGCGGCGCCCATCGTCAGGGGCCTCATCGCCGGCATCGGCGGCCGCGACATCCGCACCGCCGACCTCACCGACACCCTGCGCGCCGCCGTCGGCGGCACGCTCGACGACGGTCCCGGTTGGATCGGATCAAACTATAGGGGGGCTGCAGACTATGAGCACCAAGACCACCATCCTCACGCTCCCCAAAGAGGAGTGCGTCCATCCGGGCAACCGGGCCTGCACGGGCTGCGGCCTGAGCATCGCCTACCGCATCGGCCTCAAGGCCCTGGGGCCGGACACCATCCTGGTGGTCCCGCCCAGTTGTCTCACCGTGCTGCAGGGACTCTTCCCGATGGCCTCCACCAAGCTGCCTTGCCTCAACGTGACGTTCGCCTCCACCGCGGCAGCCGCCACGGGTGTGTTGGAGGCGCTCAAGGCTCAGGGCAGGGAGCACACCAAGGTGGTCGCCTGGGCCGGCGACGGCGGCACCGCCGACATCGGCATCCAGGCGCTGTCGGGCGCGGCCGAGCGCGGCGATGACTTCCTCTTCATCTGCTACGACAACGAAGGCTACATGAACACCGGCGTGCAGCGCTCGGGCACCACACCCCAGGGGGCCATCACCGCCACCACGCCTATAAAGGGCAAGCTGCAGCAGAAGAAGGACGTGCCGGCCATCATGGCCGCGCACGGCATCGACTACGTGGCCACCGCCTCGGGAGCCTACCCGCTGGACCTCTACGACAAGATCAAGAAGGCCATCTCCATGGAAGGCACCAAGTACATCCACATCCACACGCCCTGCCCGCCCGGCTGGGGCTTCGACCCGCGCTACAGCATCAAGCTGGGCCGGCTGGCGGTGGAGACGGGCTACTACGACCTCTACGAAGTCGAGCGCGGCGAGTTCCGGCTTACCGGCGCTTCGGAGAAACTGCTGGAGAAGCGGCAATTGTCCCGGTCGGCGACTATCTGAAGGCCCAGACTCGCTTCAAGCTCCTCACCGACGAGAAGATCGCCGAAGATACAGGCCCAGGTGGACGCCAAGTGGGCCGCCTACTACCGGGCGAACGAATAGGCGAACTGGACCCGTGGCTCCAAGCCAACGAGCTGCCGATCCTGCCTTTTGCCTCAGCCTCCCTGTGGGAAGAGTGGCTTGCCGGAGAATCACGCCCGAGCCCGACGGTATTTGGCTCAAGATCGCCAAGAAGGCGCCGGTGTACCCTCCGTCACCTACGAGGAAGCCCTTGAGGCGGCGTTCTGCTACGGCTGGATCGATGGCCAACGCAAGGCCTTCGACGGCACGTACTACCTGCAGAGACTCACTCCGCGGCGGCCAAGAAGTGTGTGGTCGCGAAGCAACACGAGAGAGTCGCCCGGCTGACCGCCGCCGGCAGGATGCAGCCGGCCGGCTTGGCCCAAGTGGAAGCCGCCAAACAAGATGGCCGCTGGCAGGCCGCCTACGGTGGCTTGCGAAGAAGCGAAGGCGCCGACAGTTAGTCGTCGCCCGTTGTCGGGTATCTGCCCTCCAAGGGAGAGCAGATCTTCCCGATCCATTGATCGCGCCAGGAGGAGATGGACAGATGGCTGGTTTGAGAGACATACCGGTGTCCGGCGTTCTTCGCGCTGATGATTTTCAACGCGCGAAGAAGTTCTACACAGAAGTGCTGGGCCTTGCGGAAGCCCAGGAGTCGGCGGACCAACCCACAGGGGATGTTCACGGCGGGGGCAGGGTCCATGGTCTCCGTCTACGAGCGTCCCGGGCTCCCGGCTCCCGAAAACACGACCTTGTGTTTCGGCGTGCCGGCCGACAAGTTCGATGAGTGGTCGCGGAATTGCGTGCCAAAGGGGTCGTGTTCGAAGAGTACGATCTGCCGGAGATGGGTCTTAAGACGTCGCCGGGGTCGCGACGTACGAGGGCAACAAGGCCGCCTGGTTCAAAGACAGCGAGGGCAACATCGTCAGCCTGAGCACGAGGTAGGCGGCCTGGACCAGAAAGAGATAGGGGAGCGTCCAAGTCGACGGTCAAGAGGCAGAAGGTGTATCGCCACCAGGGAGGTCTACGAGTAGGCTCAGTGGGTGGACGGCAGGGACGGAAGAGCCGGAGCCTATGTCGCCCATAAGGGCAGGAGTCCTACGATCTGACCGGTGGAGCCTCGATGGTGGGCAACTCGCGAGAGGGCGATCAGGAGGGCGAACATAAAGCCGGGGCGGATCTGGCGGCAGAGATGGAGCGACGCTCCGCACAGATATCCCGACGAGTCCTGCGATGCCTTCCCCGTCGTGGGCATCACTAGCTGAGTGGCTGCGCTCTGAAGGCTAGCCGGTTCCTTCCCCATCGGCCCGCGCCTGTTGGGCGACGCGCTTGTTCGCAGCTTGGTGAGCCCGCCGGTAGAGCGGGGCTGCCGCGAAATAGATCGCCCCTCCGATCGTGTAGGCGGCGGCTTTCGACACGGCCTGAGCCGCGTAGCCCAAGCCCACCTGTCCCGCGACACCGCCGACATCCGAGAAGACCGAGTCGAACGACAGCACCGTAGCGCGTTGCGCGGACGGGATATGGTCGTTGATGATAGGCCTGGCGCACCGGCCCCAGGATACCGGACAACATCCCGAATCCCACCAGCAACACGACCAGGACCGCGAAAGCGGCGACGTTGCCGGTGCCTGTTACCAGGCCGAGGATGCCAAGGCCGGTGGCGCAGACAGCCATCCCAGTCGAGGTCCATGCGAGTACGAGTCCGGGCCTCTTCCCCAGCCTGCCGCGGGAGATCCGCCCCACAAGACTATTGCCGGCGACGCCGGACAGCGCGAAGAGCGCGGTGATGACCCCTGCCACCCAGACGAGGTTCCCTCGCCCGAGCATGTCGAGAGCATACGGCTGCGAAGCATAGAACAGGTACCAGAGCAACAGTCCGTTCACGAGCGAAGTGAACAACAGCGGCCTCACCACCGGGTGACGCCATCCGTAGGTGATCCCGGTGCCAAAGATCTTCCGGCTCTCCTCTCCGAAGCGAGAGAACCTGAAGGAGCGCGGCTCGAAACCGAGCTCATGCATGAACGCGAAGGTGACCGCAAACGCGATGACCAGTAGCCCGGTGCGAACAAGATAAGGGATGGCCAAGCTGAGCTGCCCGAGCAGCCCACCTGCCAGAACCCCAGTGAGCATGGAGATGCCCGTGAAGATGCCGTTGCGCGCGAAAACGCGGTCTTTGCTGCCCGCGTAGCCCGTCGCGTCCAGGGCATCCACCAGCCAGGCATCCACCGCCCCGGTCTGACAGGTGAAGCCAAATCCGAGAACGACTGAGGCCAGAATGAAACCCGGGAGTCCCCAGTGGAATACGGCCGACCCCACGTACCCCAAGGTGGCTACGGCCAAAGATGCAATGCCGATGAGGAACGAAGCCCGCCGGCCGATAGTGTCGGCGATGACGCCGGTCGGCACCTCGAACAACGATCTGGCCTGCGCTGAAGGTGGCGTTGACCAGCATGACCCAGAAGATGTTCAAGCCCGCGTCGAGCAGGAAGAGCGTGTTGACACCCCAGATGATCGAGGCTGACAGAGTGAACAGTGAGTTGAGAGAGTAGTAGGTGCGTTCGATCCGGGTGATGATGGCTTGGGCGTCAGGATCCATGTGTCACCTATAGCGGATGCGCGGGTTAAGCAGGGCATAAATAACGTCGGCTACCAGATTGGCGAGCGCGAAGATCGTGACGATTATCATCGTCGTAGCCTGGATGAGGGGCAGATCGCGCCGCTGGACGGCGAAGAGCACCAGTCGTCCCAGACCGGGATATCCGAACACCGACTCGGTCACGATCAGCCCTCCTATGAGCCAGCCCACGCCCGCCGCGATCACCGTGACAGTGGGCAGCAGAGAGTTGCGGAGCACATGCCTGAACAGCACGTTCCCAGCCGAGAGGCCCTTCAACCTAGCGGTGCGGACGTAGTCGGTCTCGAGGACCTCCACGGTACCGGCCCGCGTCATCCGCACGACATAAGCCAGACTGGTGAGTGAGACCGTCAGCCCCGGCAAGATGAGGCTGGGGAGCGCGGCGAAGAACCCGGTGCCCGGAGCGATGGCCGACGAAGACGGGAACCAGTGCAGGACGCGGGAGAACAAGGCGATGAGCAGGACCGCGGTGACGAACTCCGGCAGCCCGACGAACGCAAGAGAGCCCGCCGAGATGACCTGGTCCAGGTACGAGTTGCGCCTCCACGCCGCGACGACCCCCAGCAGGATGCCCAAGGGCACATACATGAGGAAAGCCACCAATGCCAGCATGGCGGAATTGCGCAGCCTCTCCAGAGTGACACCGCGCACCTCTTCGCCGAGGCTGAGCGAAGTACCCCAGTCGCCGCGCGCCAAGTCGCCCAGCCAGTTGCCGTACTGGACCACCAGGGGCCTGTCGAGACCCAGTTCCTTGCGAAGGGATTCCTTTGCCTGCTCGGAGGCCTCCCGACCGAGGACCATCGTGGCCACGTCGCCGGGCAACACGTGCGTGGCTCCGAAGACCAGCATGCTCGACAAGAGCACCGTCAGGACGACGAATCCCAGGCGGCGCAGGATGAAGCCGGGTCATCCTCGCCGGCTCCCTGCAGCGCCGCGAGTTCCTGCAACGGGATGTGACAGCAGATGGCGTGTCGGGCGGCGGCGGCGACCGCGTCCGCCGTCGCGTCCCGCGCGATGACCCTCCCGTCGGACAAGCGCCAAGGTGGCGCCTGGTCGCGGCAGAGCTCGCCGAGATATCGGGGGCAGCGGGGGTGGAACCGGCACCCCGACGGGATCTCCGCGCTGCTCGGTGCGTTGCCACGCAGCCTCACCCGGGTGTCGCGCGACGTCGGGTCGGCGACGGGCACCGCCGAGAGCAGGGCCTCCGTATATGGGTGATAGGGCGGAGCAAGGACCATCGCCGCCTCGCCCTGCTCCATCGGCGTGCCTAGGTACATCACGCCTATGAGGTGAGAAAGGTGCTGCACGGCCGCCAGGTCGTGGGAGATGAACAGGTACGAAGTCCCCGCTTCGTCTTGCAGGTCGGCGAGGAGGTTCATCAGCGCTCCCTGCACCGAGACGTCCAGAGACGAGACCGGCTCGTCGCAGATCACCAGACCGGGGCCGGCGGCGAAAGCCCGAGCAATCGCCACCCGCTGTTTCTCGCCACCGCTCAACTCCCCCGGGTAGCGATCGAAGTACGCAGCCGGCAGCCGGACAGCCTCCAGCAACTCGCAGCGCTCTCTGCCCGGCCTCCTGTCTATCCAGACCTGCCAGGAGCATCAGGGGCCGCACGATAGCCTGGCCCACCGTCTGCCTGGGGTTCAGAGACGTTTCGGGGTTCTGGAACACCATCTGGAGCCTGCGGAGCACCGAAGGGTCCCGACTGCCCACGGCGGCCTCCAGCCGCGCCCCGTCCAAAGAGACGCGCCCGCGGCTGGGAGTGGTGAGTCCCGCCACGATGCGGGCAAGGGTGGTCTTGCCACTGCCGCTCTCCCCTACAAGGCCGAAGGTCCGCCTCGCGTCCAGGCGGATAGTCGCACCGTCCACGGCCTTGACTGTCGAGTGTCCGCGAGGCTCGGAAAAGTCCTTGGCAACGTCCTCGACAGCAAGGAGGGCAGTCGAAGAAGCCTCGGGAGCCGCCAGCGGGCCCCGGCGCGCCTGCCGGCCTGCGCCGCCGGAGCCCGGGTCAAGCTGAAGAGCCGCCCGCCGCCCCCCCTCCGACAGGAGGACCTGCCATCTTAGGCAGGCCGTCCTCCGGCCGCCGTCCGCTTCCACCAGGGGCGGCCGGGCCGCCCTGCAGTCCTCCACCGCTAGGGGGCACCGGGGGGCAAAGACACATCCTGAAGGCAGATCGTCCAATTGGGGCAAGGAGCCCAGGATCGTCGCCAGCCTTCCCTCGAAGGGCGATGCACCCAGCCGGGGCACGCAGTGCAGTAGGTTGGCCGTGTAGGGATGGAGGGGTCGCGCAAAGAGGTCCGCGGCGGAAGCCTCCTCGAAGATCTCGCCGGCGTACATGACGGCGATCCGGTCGCAGATGCGAGCCACGACCCCCAGATTGTGAGTGATGTAGAGGATGGCCATCTGGAACTCGGCCTTCAGATCGTCCAGCAGGTCGAGAATGGTGGCCTGGGTGGTCACGTCCAGACCGGTGGTCGGCTCGTCCATGATCAGAAGGTCCGGGTGGGTGAGCAACGCCATCGCGATGGCGCAACGCTGGAGCATCCCTCCGGAGAGCTGGTGCGGATACCTGGATACCACCTCCCCGGAGTCGGACATGGCGACGCGCTCGAGCATGCTCAGCGACGCCGCGCGGGCCGCCCGTCGGCCAAGGCCCAAGTGCCGTCGTCCCATCTCGTCCAACTGCTGGCCCACGGTGAGGGTCGGGTTCAGGGCGGCCTGAGGATTCTGACTGACCAATCCGATCTTTGAGCCCCATATGCGCCGCAACTCGCGTCGGGGACTGCCGGCAAGGTCAACGCCGGCAAGTCGCGATGTGCCGCTCTCGACTCGTCCGTTGGTGGGTAGATAGCCGATGGCCCCAAGCGCAAGAGTGGTCTTCCCCGAGCCCGATTCGCCCACCAGCCCGATCGTCTTCCCAGGGGGGACATCCAGGCTCACGTCCCGCACCGCGCGCACCGGGCCCTGCTCCGTCCGGTAGACCACCGACAGCATCTGGGTCGCAAGCGTCGACGCCGCCACCTGGCCGGGCGCCGTCACATGGCCGGGCGCCGCCCTCATCTCACCTGGCCTCCCGCGCCCCGGCAGGGCCGAATACGCGCCGCAGACCGTCGGCCATCAGACTGGTCCCTATCACCAGCAGCGAGATCGCCCCGGCTGGGAAGAGCAGCATCCAGGGGGCCGCGTCGAAGAAGGTGCGGGCTTCGTTGACCTGGCGACCCCAGTCGGGATTGGGCGGAGGCACGCCCAACCCCAGGAAGCCCAGAGAGGCCACAAGGAATATGGAGTAGGCGAACCGGATGGACGCCTCGACCAGCAGCGGAGGCAGCGCGTTGGGCAGCATCTCCCGAAAGAGGATATAGCGCCTCTTCTCGCCCCACAGCCGGGCGGCCTCGACGAATTCTCGCGTGCGCAGATCGAGGACCATGCTCCGAGCGATGCGGGCGAACATCGGGATGTAGAGCACAGCTATCACGAGGATCAGGTTGAGATCGGAGGGGCCGGTGGTGGCCAGCAGGACCATGGCCAGCAGCAGCGCCGGGAAACGCGAGTAACACGTCCAATACGCGCATGATGGCTTCGTCCCAAAGGTGCCCTACGTACCCAGCCAGCAATCCCAAAGAGGTGCCGATGACGGCCGCCAGTAGAGTGCCCACCCCTCCCAGGTAGAACACGTCGCGCGCTCCCACCAGAACGCGGCTGAAGACGTCGCGCCCGAAGTTGTCGGTACCCATCCAATGCCCCACGCTGGGGCCCTGGAGGCGTCTGGGTCGCGTCTTGGGCGGTGTAGTCGTAGGGCGCGATGAGCGGCCCGAAAAGAGCCATCAACAGGAAGAGGACAAAGATCACCGTGCCGGCCAGCGCGACCGGCTGCCGGCGAAGCCGGCTCCAGAAGCGGGCGGCTCCCCGGAGACGGAGCAGCCGGCCGGAGTGTGCTGCGACCTCCCTGCTCACCTATAAAGTAGGCGGCGCGGAACAGAGTGCGGGACCAGTCAGGCGCCAGCTCGACGCCCTGCACTTTCGCACTCGCCCCGGCTGCGGCCGTCTCGAAGAACGGCACGATGACCGGACCGCGTTCGATCAGGATCTGCTGTGCCTGCTTGTAGAGATCGGCGCGCTTGGCTCGATCGAGCTCACTGTTGATCTGCGCGACGAGGGTGTCGAACTCGGGGTCGCTCCAGTGTGATTCGTTGTAGGCGGCGCCGGTGACGTACGCGGCGTTGAAGTAGGTGTTGGGAGTGGCTCGAGCCCCCCATTCGGTGATGCCGAAATCGACCTTGAGCCAGCTGGTGTCGCCCTCCCCGTAATACACGTCCGGAGGCAGCGTCTGGATGTCCACCGTCACCCCGATGGCCTTCATCTGCTCCTTCCACACCGTCGCGATTGCCGGCACCTCAAGGGCCTGCTGGGCATAGAGAGTTATGGTCAGACCACCCGCGAACCCGGCTTGGGCCAGCAGGGTCTTGGCTTGGGCTGGATCGTAGGCGGGAGCTTGATCCAGATAGTAGTCCCCGTAGGCCGGGCCCACGGGCGTGCCGTTGCCCACCACCGCCAGCCCCGGCCGCACCTGATCGATGAGTCCCTGGTGGTCGGTGCCCAGCTGCAGTGCTTGGCGGACACGCGGGTCGGCCGCCGGGTGTCCGGCGTCGGAACGCATGTGGATCACATAGTGGAAGGCGCTGGAGGGCCCGGTGATGATCTTCAAAGTGGAGTCGGCTCCGATGGAATCGACCAACTCGGAGGTCAGCCCGGCCACGAACTGCACCTGATCTCCCCGCAGGGCCTCCACCTGGCCGGCCAAGTCGGGCGAGAAGATGAACTGTATCTCATCAAGGTAGGGGAGCCGCGTGCCCTGAGCGTCCTGCATCCAGTATCCGGATTCTTCTTAAGAATGGCCCTATCTTCCGCCGAGTACGACTCTATGGTGAAGGGGCCCGTGCCCACCCATTCCGCCGCGGGATCGGCGATCGCCTTGGAGAGAATGGCCGCGTGGTAGTCGGCTACATCGCTCGGGAATTCCGGGTTGGGTTCTTTGAGATCAAACTCCACGTGACCCGGGTCAAGAGCCTTGATGCCGGTGACGTTGGCATAGAGGCCGACCAGCGGCGAGCCGACGTCGGGGTCGCGGAGCCGGTCGAAAGTATAGACCACATCGTCGGCGGTGAACGGCGAACCGTTGGAGAACTTGACCTCGGAGCGAAGGGTGAAAGTCCAGACCTTGCCGTCCGGAGACGCCCATTCGGTGGCAAGCCCAGGGAGCAACTGATTGTCCTGCCCCACCTCCACCAGCCAGTCGTAGACCTGCTGGTTGATCAGGATGTCGGAGCGCGCGCTCGCGAACGCCGGGTCCCGGTTGGCCGCCGGCTCGGCGGCTACCTGGAGGACCCCCCCGGTCTGGACCGCAGCCATGGTGGTAGACGCGCCGGCCGGAGACGACGTGGTGGTATCTTGGGTGCCCGAGCCGCAGCCTGCGAGAAGAAGAACAGCCGCCAGGATCAGCAGCCAAGATGATCCTCGGGATAGCCTCCCACCCTCTGCCCTCGCTGAGTCAGACCACATCGTATCCCCTCCTTGTCCGGATCACGGCAGACTGCAAGCTTCTTGCTGGTTCACGCCACAAGTTACCCGTGGGCATCTCGGCTCAAACGGCTGGGGGGCCGCGGCCGGCGCCTCGCAACAGCCGTCTTGGTTTGCGACTCGAGCGTCCCAGGGGAAGAGATGCTAGACAACGGAGAAAGTGCCATCCCAAGGACACGAAGAGCGGAGGAGCCGATGTCATCGACGCGCCAGTACGATGCGATCATCATCGGGGCCGGTCAGGCGGGGGTCCCCTTGGCAAAGAGCTTGGCCAACGCCGGCTGGCGAACAGCCCTTGTGGAGCGGGAGCACGTAGGCGGAAGTTGCATCAATGAGGGGTGCACCCCCACCAAGACCATGGTCGCCTCGGCCCGTGTGGCCTATCTCGCCCGCAGGGCCGCGGACTACGGGGTGACGACTGGCGCCGTGTCGGTCGACATGGGCGCGGTCAGACAAAGAAAGCGCGACCTGGTGGAGAGCTGGCGCGCAGGCAGCGAGCGCCGCCTGCGCGCCCTGGACAACCTGGACCTGTTGATGGCGGAAGCCAGTTTCGTGGGGTCACACCAGATCGCGATCCGGCCATCTGAGGGAGAGACTCAGGTTGTTCAGGCGGAGCGCATCTTCGTTAACACGGGTGCGCGCCCCTCGGTGCCCCCTTTGCCCGGACTCCAGCAGGTCCCCTTCTTGGACTCGACCACCATCATGGAACTCGACGAGATCCCCGAGCACCTGCTGATCCTTGGCGGAGGGTACGTCGCGGTGGAGTTCGGCCAGATGTTCCGGCGCTTCGGAAGCAAGGTGACGGTCGTCCAGAGGAGAGATTCGCTCCTCGTCCGCGAGGACACCGACGTGGCTGACGCGTTGGCCACGATACTGCGGGAGGACGGCATCGAGTTGGTGCTGGGAGCCGAAGCCCGCGAGGTCGCCGCCGGGTCCCAGGGGGGAGTGTCGTTGAAGGTCGTGGTGGCATCCGGCGCCCGCACCTTGACCGGGTCCCACTTGCTCGTGGCGACCGGGAGGACCCCGAACACGGCGGCACTCGACCTGCCGGCCGCCGGCCTCCAGGTAGAACAAGCGGGCATATCCCGGTGAACGAGCGCTTGGAGACTAAGGTCAGCGGCATCTACGCTCTGGGCGACGTCAAGGGAGGACCGGCTTTCACGCACATCTCCTACGACGACTTCCGTATCATCCGCACGAACCTGCTGGAGGGTGGCGATGCCACCATCAACGGCCGGCTCGTGCCCTATACCGTCTTCATGGACCCGCAACTCGGTCGTGTGGGCATCAGCGAGCGCGAAGCTCGCGACAAGGGGCTCGCAGTCAAGGTCTTCACCATGCCCATGGACTACGTCGCCCGCGCCCTGGAAGTGGACGAGTCACGAGGGTTCATGAAGGCCGTGGTCGATCAGACGACCGATCGCATCTTGGGCTTCACGGCGTTGGGGATCGAGGGCGGCGAACTGATGGCCATGGTCGAGGTGGCCATGATGGGCGGGGTGACGGCTTCCGCCCTTCGCGAGAGCCGTATTTGCCCATCCGACACTGGCCGAATCACTGAACAACCTGTTCGCCGGTTAGAGACGGCACAAGTCACCGCCGCCTAGCTGGGAGTTTCGCTACGCGCCCGTTTGGGGGATATCGAAGCGAAAGAGCAGTCTGCGAAGGAGGAGTCCCGTGGGTAAGGTACCGGATACACCAGAAAACATGGCGCGCTGCATGTGCGGCGGCTGCCCATCCTATCCCGGCGAGGGCGGCTTCTTCTGCGCCAAGGGCAAGAGCGCCAAGGAGATAACCAAGCGGGGTTGCCTCTGTGCTGGCTGTCCGATATTCAGGGCCAACGGTCTTACCGGCGGTTACTTCTGCGTCGCCGGCCAGGCGGAGTGACTGCCGCCCCGCGCCTGCTTGCCCTGGTGGCGCTCGCCACGCTCTTCGCCATGCCGGTCGTCTTGGCCTGCTCCTCGGCCGATGGTACCGACCCGACGACGACAAGTGCCGCCACGGGCTCGTCCGGCGCCACCAGCGAGACGACGGGCACCAGCAGCTCTGCGGCCCAGGTCGGCGACCCCGGTCCTGACGGGGTGGGCATTGTAGTGGCCAGCTCCGACGGATCGGGCACCTACGTCGACATCACTCCCGACGAGCTTGCCGCTATGCTCAAGCACAAGGACTTCCTCTTCATCAACGTCCACATCCCATACGCGGGGGAGATCGAGCAGACAAACCTCTTTCTACCCTATGATCAGGCCGCCGAGCAATTGGACCAGCTCCCGGCCGACAAGAGCGCCAAGATCGTCGTCTATTGCCGTAGCGATCGCATGAGCCGTATCTCGGTGAACGAGTGGGTCAAGGCCGGCTACACGAACCTCTACAATCTCGACGGCGGATTCGATGCCTGGGAAGCGGCCGGTTACAAGCTTCTGCAGAAGTAGACGACAGTCCCAGGGGATGCGATTCTGACTTCGTGTCAATAACGCGTGCGCACCTGGATTCTTGCCGAGATTGCGCTATCATGGTCGAGTATATAACCGTGCAAGCGCGTATACGTGAGCAAGGCCTGGCCGACTGCTCTCGTTTCGGCAAAGGTGAGGGAGCGCATGAAGCGCCTTGGGTTTCTCGATCGGTTCTTGACCCTGTGGATCTTTCTGGCCATGGGCATCGGGGTGGCGGCGGGGTACTTCTGGCCCCAGATAGGCAAAGCCATAGAGCGCGCGTCTATCGGCACCACCTCCATCCCCATCGCCATCGGGCTTATCGTCATGATGTACCCGCCTCTGGCCAAGGTGCACTACGAGGAACTGGGCGACGTCTTTCGCAATTGGAAGATCCTGGGGCTGTCGCTTGTTCAGAACTGGATCATCGGCCCCATCCTCATGTTCTTCCTGGCGATCCTCTTGCTCTCGGACATGTCGGCTCTCATGCAGGGCTTCATGATCGGGCTGGCCCGGCACGCATCATCGTCTAACGACGGCCGGGCTCCGCGTCGCCCAACTGGGTGCCGCGATGTCGGTGATCTAGCTGGTCACCACGGCGAGAGCATAGTCACGTCCCCTCGACATTGGGCTCGGTTTCCGCTTCCATATAACCGTTAAAGCGCTTATACGTGAGCGCTGATGACCAGCAGCTCTCCTTGGGCGAGTGTTGAGGGAGAGCAAGATTTGGGCTGCCCGGCCACGATCGGTCGTTCCATCAAGACACATACCAAGACGGGAGACGAATAGTGTCTGAGAGCAAAGACAACGATACTGTCCGTGACGCCGTGCGCGACCGTTACGCAGACATCGTGAAGGTGGGCGGATCGTGCTGCGGCGGCTCGCTCTGTTGCGGATCTTCGCCAGCCGGAGAAGAAGACCACCAACCATACATCGCCCGCAAAGTGGGGCATGCCGAGTCGCTCAAGCTCGGCTACAGCGAGGAAGAGCTGGCGGCAGCGCCTGAAGGCGCCAATCTGGGCTTGGGATGCGGCAATCCGCAGGCTATCGCGGCTTTGAAGCCGGGTGAAGTCGTGGTGGATCTAGGTGCGGGCGCGGGCTTCGACTGCTTCCTAGCCGCACGGGCTGTCGGCCCGGACGGCTTGGTGATAGGGGTGGACATGACCCCAGAGATGGTCGGCAAGGCCCGCGACAATGCGCGCAAGGCGGGCTACGCCAACGTCGATTTCCGGTTAGGTGAGATCGAGCACCTTCCGGTGGCCGACAAGACCGCGGACGTGATCATCTCCAACTGCGTGATCAACCTGTCGCCCGACAAGCCGGCGGTGTTCCGGGAGGCGTTCCGGGTGCTGAAGCCGGGCGGTCGTCTTGCGGTAAGCGACGTGGTGGCTACGGCCGAGTTGCCCCAGGAGTGGCGGGACGACATGCGCCTGCTTTCGGCCTGCATCTCGGGAGCAATCACGTGGACGAAGTGGAGGCGATGCTCACGGCTGCCGGTTTCGTCGACATCGACATCCACCCCAAGGAAGAGAGCCGGGAGTTCATCCGCAAATGGGAGCCGGGGACCCGGCTGGAGGACTACGTGCTGTCGGCCAGCATACAGGCGACAAAGCCACGGTAGAGACCTGGCGCGGGCGTAGACGAGAGCGGCTGGGAGGTGGAGAAATGGTACGAGACTTTGGCCCTCTTCTCGGACGTGCACGGCAACCGCCTCGCTCTCTGAGGCAGTTCTGGATGACCTGAAGGCTCGAGAGATCACCAGGCTGTACTGCCTGGGTGATCTGGTCGGGTACGGTGCCGATCCCAATGGGGTGATCGACCTGATCCGCAGCGGGGGCGTTGAAAGCATCCTCGGCAACTACGACGAGGGGGTCGCCTGGGAAACAGGCGACTGCGGCTGTTTCTACGGGGACGAGGAGGCCAAGCGGATCGGTGAGGCATCTTACGCCTTCACCGTCGCCGCGGTGACGGCCGAGAGGAAGGCCTATCTGCGCACCCTCCCCAGGGAACGACAAATAGAACTCGCCGACAAGAAGGTCCACCTGGTCCATGGCAGCCCGAGTCGCATCAACGAGTATCTGCTCCCGCGATCGCGACGAGCGGACCTACCAGCGACTGGCGGAGACCGAGTCGGCAGATGTTCTTGCCTTCGGGCACACTCACGACCCCTGGTTCCGCCGGTATGGGGAGACACTTTTCGTGAACGTAGGTTCAGTGGGGCGACCCAAGGATGGCGACCCTCGCGCGGCCTTCGTGGTTCTGAGATCGTCTGCAGAAGCGTCCGTGGAAGTGGAAATCGGGCGGGTCGCATACGACGTAGAGGCTGCAGAGGCTGCAGTCCTCGCCGCCGGTCTTCCGGCGGCGCTCGCCGAGGCGCTACGCCAAGGAAGGTGACCGGCGCTGACCGGCCCCAAGGAGGTTGAGAACTGATGAGCGACACGCAACAAGAGACCGGCGCGCAAGCGGACGCCGGCACACAGCCGGTGCTGCCCGGCCTGATCATGTGCGTCTGCACCGGCAAGTGCCCGGGATTCGAGAAGATGGACATCTGGGACTTCATCAACCGGGTGCGCATCGAGCTGCCGGTGGAGTTCGGGATGATCCACCCACAACTCTGCGAAGAGGATGGAGACCGCTTCCTGGCCGATATCCTGCAGGCCAAGCGGCCGCTGGTCATCGCCGGCTGCGCCCCCAACATGCAGTACAAGATGTTCCGCGACGCCTTCGCCGCGCAGGGCATGGACGTGAAGAAGGACATGGTCCCGCTCGACATCCGCGACATGACCACCGATGAGGCGTTCGAGAAGGTGGCGGCCGCGCTTCGCGAGATGGGCGTCGAGGAGGACGGCGGCGAGGATGGCTGAGAACACCTTCATGGGCGTGCCCCGGGAGCAAGATCCCCTGGGCGCCCACCATCGACTACGACAAGTGCGACTTCTGCATGGAGTGCGACGAGTTCTGTCCGCACCGGGTCTTCGAGCGGCGCGAGGGCGACAAGAAGCTGGTGGTGGCCAATCCCGAACAACTGCGTGGTCTTCTGCCGGGCCTGCTCCAAGACCTGCGGCCCCGACGCGCTCTCGTTCCCGGACAAGCCGGAGACCGTGGCTCTCATCAAGAAGACTGCACGTTCCGAGGAGGGCGAGGCATGAGCTACGTGGTCCTTGCCTGCACGGGTCTCGACAAGGCCGAGGGTTCGGTGGCCCGCGAAGTGGCCCTTCTGCCTGGCCGAGGAGACCGGAGCGGAGATCGTCTGCCCGGTGGTGCTCAATCGCACGCCGGCCCGCTACAAGAAGACGCTCGCCGAGAACCGAGCTGATCGTGGTGGACGGCTGCGCCACCCAGTGCGCGAGCAAGCTGGCCGCAGCCGCGGAGACCAAGCCGGCGCAGAAGGTGCTGGTCTCCGAGGCGGTGAAGAAGTCGGGCCGCACTCTGGAACCCGAGCTCCGCCTTGGTCCCGATGCTCTCGAGCTTGCCCGAATGATCGTCGACGACATCAAGGCGGCCGAAGACTGCCTCGTCCGAGGAAACGCGAGGGGCCGCAGAGAGCAGCCGACGGAGGTGGAGTTCGAAAGCCCGTCGGATTTCACCGTGGTCGTCCACGACAAGTACGAGTTCCGCATCCCTTGACCGGCTACTTCTTCAACGCCAACGACGTCTGGGTGCAGGTGGCCGGCACCAGGGCCCGGGTCGGCATCTCCGACTACATGCAGCAGCGGCTCACCGATATCACCTATGTGGACCCGCCCGAGGTCGGCGACGACCATCGAGCAGTTCGACGAGGTGGGCACGGTCGAGTCGACCAAGGCCACCTTCGAGATGGTCTCGCCGGTGAGTGGCACGGTGGTGCGCATCAACGAGGCGGTGGACGACGCGCCCGAATCGATCAACGAAGACCCCTACGGCAGCTGGATCGTCGAGCTGGAACTGACCGCCTGGGAGGAGGACCGCGACGTTGCTGGTCGACGGACCGGCCTACGCCGCCGACGTCGAGCGCAAGGCCGCAGAAGACTGATGGGCAAGAGACAGATCGGAGGACAGATGAACGAAGACTCCGACAAGGTGCTCGTGATTCCCTGCAGCGGCATCGGCAAAGTCCATGGGCTCATCAGCCGGGAGTCCGCCTATCTGGTCACCGACGAGCTTGCCCCGGCCGAGACCGAGGTGGTGTGCTTGGCGCTGCTGGTGAGGGAAGACGAGGAGACCCTGGCCAAGGTGCGGGCGCATCCCTGCATCACGATCGACGGTTGTGCGAAGGCCTGTGCGCAGAAGAACGTCGAGATCGCCGGTGGGCAGGTGGCAAAGGCGTTTCAGGTGGCTACGGCTCTCCGGAATCACCGGGGAGCCCAGCCGGGCACCGGGTCGGAGCTCACCGAGGAGGGCTGGGCCATCAGTCGGGAGATCGCCGAAGCCGTGGCCGAGACGCCGCCCGAATCTGCGCCGGCGAAGAGGTGGCATGATGGCTGCGGAGATGAACAAGACCACGAAGGTGGGGATCATCTCCTGCAGTGGCGAGGAGATCGCCGAGGGCACCATCTCGCGCAGCGCCGTCCGCAGGGTGCTGGAATCCTTGCGGCCCCACGAGACCGTGACGCTCTGTCTGCCCCTGTTCCTGGCGGGCAACGAGGGCGAGCGCAACTTCGCCCGGACCCATCCGTCATCACCGATCGACGGATGCGACAAGCAATGCGCGACGATGGGGCACCGAGAAGCACGGGGCGGCCGGTCGCGCGCGCGCTGGTGGTGTCGGAGATCCTCGGGGGGAGGGCCGCCGGCTGTCAGCGCTCTTCGCGATCCCAGAGGCCGGCGGACGAGAAGCCGTGCGGTCGTGGCGGCCGAAGAGATCAGCTCGGCGGTCGACGCGCTCCTCTGAGAGCAGCGAGGTCGTGCAGAAGGCAGCCTCCGGTGAAGGGTGGAACATGGACACTCTGGCCGACACCTTCAAGGCGCTCTCTGACGAGACGCGGCTGCAGATCATGACGCTGCTCCTCGAACGCGAGGAACTCTGCGTCTGCGACTTCGTCGGGGCGCTCGGACTGACCCAGTCGAAGGCTGTCTCGCCACCTCCGCTACCTCTACCATGCCGGGCTGGTAGAAGGACCGCCGGGAGGGGCTCTGGATGCACTACCGCATCTCGCCCGACTTGCCCAAGGAGCAGGCGACCATCATCGAACGCGCTGTCCCTGGCGGTCGGGGCGGACCAGAAGCGCGATCTGCGGCAACGGCTGGACGATTGGCTCGCTCTCAAGGACGAAAGACGGACGCCCGACCGGCAGCGAGGGCCAGGCCGGAGCCTGCTGCTATCCTAGGAGAAGAAATGCGACCCAAGGAGCGACCATTGAGCGCTAGTCTCCCGGGAAGCGGCGACAGGGTCATCCCCACCTTCTGTCATGGCTGCGGGTCGTACAAACCCGTCTGCGGCCTCCTATGTCACGTGAAAGACGGCAAATTCGTCAGAGTGGAAGGCAATCCGGACGCGTTCAACAACGGCGTTCCCGGTTCCACCTCCCTCTGCGCCAAGGGTCTTACGGGCCCACAGTTCGTGTATGCGGCCGACCGCTTGAAGTACCCCCTCAAGAGGATCGGGCCCAAGGGCGAGGGCAAGTTCCAGCGCATCACCTGGGACGAGGCTCTGGACACCATCGCCGACAAGTTGAAGGAGACCAAGGCCAAGTACGGTCCGGAGGCCTACGGGGTGCTCTCCCCCGAGTATTGGCCGGTGCTCGGCACGCTGGGACGCCGGTTCCTCAACGTGTACGGCAGCCCGAACTACATGCACAGCGCCATCTGCGCGACACCCCGCATGGCCGCCGCGAAGGTGACCGTCGGCTACATCAGCATGGAGCCGGACGACTGGAACAAGACCAAGCTCTATGTCAATTGGGGTGCGAACGTCGAGAACTCCGGCGTGAACAAGGGCACCCCCCGGGCCATCCTCGACGCACTTGCGAACGGCATGCAGTACATCGATATCCGCCCGATGCTGGACCCCTTGGGAGCGAAGGCCGACATGTGGCTGCCGGTGAGGCCGGGCACCGACTGCGCGCTGGCGCTGGCGATGTTGAACGTCCTCATCGGCGAGAGCTTGTACGACGCGGACTTCGTGGCGGAGTGGTGCCACGGCTTCGACAAGCTGGCCGAGCTACGTGCGCCGGTTCCCACCAGAATGGGCGGCGCCCATCACCGGCCTGCCGACACAACAGATCCGCGAGGCCGCCCGCCTCATCGGGACTACCCGCCCGGCGTTCATCAAGATGGGCAACGGCATCGGCGACCAGACCAACGACGGCACTTCGACCACCTCGGCTATCTCTCTCATAGCCGCGATAACGGGCAACCTCGACGTACCCGGCGGCCATTTCGCCCCATCCGGCGGCTTTGGGCCGCTCGCCCCCACCCTGGAAGAGCTAGCTCCTCCCGGCATGGTGGAGAGACTGGTCGCTCCTGAGAGCCCCATGTGGTACCAGAAGAAAGGGTGGTGGGAGAGCGGACCGACCACCGCCTATTACAAAGGACTCATGAGCATCCTCACCGGCGAGCCCTACCCGCTCCGCGTGCTCAACGCGAGTTGCTCCAACCCGCTGTCGGCCACCCGGAATCCAAAGAAGGTGGCTGAGGCCCTGAAGAAACTCGACTTTATGTTCGTTATGGACGTCTCCCACGCTCCCCACGTCGACTTCGCCGACATCGTGCTCCCCGCCTGCACGAGCTACGAGCAGGGCGACTTCTTCTGCACCAGGAACACGCGCGAAGGGGTCTGGGTGGGTGGCTACAACAAGGTGGTCGAGCCTCTGGGTGAGTCGCGCAGCGACTGGCGCTTCTATCTCGACCTGGCCGTGCGCATGGGCTACGGCGAGCACTTCTGGCAGGGCAGCATGGACGGTCTCACCAACGAGATGCTTGCCCGCTACGGTGTCACCGCGGAGCAGTTGCGGCAGAATCCCGGGGGGATACTGGTAGCCAGGTCCGATCCGCCGGGCGGCGCGCGCGAGTACCGCAAGTATTCCACCCTCTTCAAAGACCTGCCCCAGGGTAAGGTGCAGTGCTACAACGAGCTGATCGGCGGCCAGGAGAGCTGCGACGAGAGCGGGCACGCTGCCCTACTTCCCCGTCTACAAGGGCCCGCCCGAAGGACTCGCCGAAACGCCGGGACTGGCGAAGGAGTTCCCGCTGATCCTAAGCGACGTCCATGCCCACCGCCTATCCCAGCACAGCTACTTCCACAATGTCGCCTACCTGCGCGAGCTGCAGCCCTATCCCTGGCTCAAGATCAATCCGGCGACTGCGGAGAAGCACGGCATCGCCGACGGCGACTGGGTGAGAGTCGAGTCCCCGTATGGCTGGTGCAGACTCAAGGCCGAGTACTTCGCTGCCATCAGCCCTGAGGTGCTGATGACCAAGCGAGGGTGGTGGCAGTCGTGCGAGGAACTGGATCTGCCGGGCTACGGCACCAGCGACGGGGGCAGCGAGGTCAACAACCTCTATAACTCCGACGAAGAGTTGTTCGACAAGTTCTTCTCGCAGATGGCGAAACAGACGCTGGTCAGGATCAGCAGATGGGAAGAGACTCGGAACTCGATTCAGAATGAAGATACGACGACAGCCTGCGATGGACGAGTGCGAGGCAAGGACGCAGGAAGCGCTCGTAGTGGTGCTACGTGCGCGACCGAGGACGACGCCTCGTGCCGTCCAGTGCAGACTCGGCGGCCGCAGCTTCATTTTGAATCGAGTTGTCAGGCCATGGTGGAAGGGTACGCATTCAGTCACGATCCCCAGAGATGCATCAAGTGCTACAGCTGTGAGACGGCCTGCAAACAGTGGAAAGGCGTCGCTGCCGGCACTGTGAAGTTGCGCAGGGTCTACGAGGTCACTACCGGCACTTTCCCGCGGGTCACGAGGACCTTCCATTCCGTTGCCTGCCAACACTGCCCAGAGCCCCCGTGCGTCGACGCGTGCCCCACAGGAGCCATCGGCAAGACGGCGCCTGACGGGATCGTCATGGTCGATGCCGGGAAGTGCGACGGTTGCCGGGCATGTCTGGATGCGTGCCCGTTCGGCGTGCCGCAATTCGACCACGACGGCATCCTACAGCTGTGCGATCAGTGCCTGGACCGGCTGACCGAAGGCAAACGACCTATCTGCAGCGACGCCTGCCCGACCGGTGCGCTTCTACATACCGGGGATGCGGGGCACCTTACCTAGCTTGCGCAGCTTGTAGTACCGTCCCCAACTCTTCTTCAGCCAGTGCCCGACAAAGGGCAGCGGGACGAACAGCGCGCGCTTCTCGTCCCGGTAGACAAATCCGGCGCCGTTTCCCATGTCCATGACGCAGATGATGCACAGCTCGTCGATGTAGCTCCCGCTCCGTCCGCGGCCGGTCTCTTTCCGGACGATATCCTCCGCGGCAGTCCGGGCCATCACTTCCGCCATGTGACCCTGCTTGGCCTTCCACTCAGGTCCCTCCAAGGCGGCCATATCGCCGATAGCGTAAAGCCAGGGATACCCCTTCACCTCGCATGCCTGGTCTATCAGGACAAAGCCGGCTTCGTTTCGCGGGAGGTCTGAGGACTCCATGACGCCGTGGCCGGCTCCCGCGGGGATGAACATCACTAGATCCGCCTCGATCCTGGTCCCATCCTCCAGGACGACTGCGCCTTCCACGAACTCGCTTATCTTCTTGCCAGTGTAGGAACGGATGTCAAGAGACGGGAGCATGCGGTCCATGGCGCGCACCGCTTTCTCCCCCATCCGAATACCGGGTTGAGGCATGGGCGCGAAGAAGACAAGGTCGAAATCCTTACGGATCCCCAGCTTCTTCAACCGATGGTGCACGTTGAACAGAAATTCGAACCCGGGACCGCCCCGCACGGCGCTGCTGTCCTTCGGATTGCCCCCGAAACCGACCGCGATCGTCCCGCTGCCCGCGGCGATGAGTGCGTCCAGTCGCTCGCGCACGCGAGTGCTTTCCTCAGGAGCACCGCAGATGGAGAGCGTGTGCTCCTTGCCTTTGTGCGGCATCTTGGCGGCGCCAAGAGCCAGTACCAGATAGTCGAAGTCCTGGCGTTCTCCGCCGTCCTTGAGCGTAAAGCTGCGTCCGGCGGCGCTGACCGCTGTGACCTGGTCAACGGTGATCTGGAACCCATGCGCCCGGGCGATATCGGCAAGTCCGATGCTCACCCGCTCGACCGACCGTTCTCCCGTGGGGATCCAGATGGCAAGCGGATAGACGAAGAGGTAGTCCCTGTCGGAGACCAGTTCGACTGCGAAGCCCTTCTTCTTCAGCTCGATGGCGGCCTCTACCCCGCCGATGCCCCCACCCAAAACGACTGCGCGCTTCATTTCTGACTCACCTTCGCTTTCAGCCTCTGGCCACTTCAGACCAGACTAAGTATAATGCACCAATGTGCAAAACTACCAGGTGGGAGAAGAGCCTTGGCGCGACCAGCGAAATGGCGCTGTCTGGAGTGTCTTCCGGGGGCGAAAGCCTTCGGCCCTGCCGGAGTGCCCGTGGGAAGACTCGAGAAAGTGCGTCTGGCTTTTGACGAACTCGAGGCGCTCCGACTGCTCCACCTGGAGGGAGCCACGCAAGCGGAGGCGGCGCGGAGACTGGGCGTGTCGCGCTCCACGGTCAGCCGGATGGCCGAACGAGCGCACCACACTGTCACCGAAGCCTTGGTCTTCGGCAAAGCAGTGTGCGTCGAGGGCGGACCTGTGACGGTAGTGCGGATCGGGGAGGCTCCGGAGGGCGCCCCCCGCGACGGCATGGAGACGAACACAAACAGCACCGACGAAGGAGGAGACAGAATGTTCATTGCAGTGCCTTATCTAGAGGGGAACGTGAACGCGCACTTCGGTAGCACCCAGGCCTTCCTGTTGGCGGAGGTGGTCGACGGCAAGGTGACGGGGACGTCGATCTTTGAAGTCCAGGGCATGCAGCACAACCACTCAGGCATAGCAGGGTTCTTGAAGGAGCAAGGGGTGGAGGTCATCCTGGCCGGAGGCATGGGCGCGCCGATGCAACAGGCACTCAAGGCCCAGGGGTTCAGCCTCTACTGCGGTGTCGCCGGACCGGCTCTTGAGGCAGTGGATGCCTATCTGCGCGGAGCGATAGAGCAAAGCGAAAGCACCTGCGGACATCATCACGGGGAGTAGCAGAGCAACTTCCAGAAAGGAACGAGTCATGGACATGGAGATCTATTTCCCGGGCGGCAAGCGCGTGTACGCCGACTACGGCGGGTTCACCATCGAGACGGACCAGCCTGCTCGCAGCGGCGGTGGCGACTCCGCTCCGGCGCCGTTCGATCTGTTCCTCGCCTCCATCGGCACCTGCGCCGGCATCTACGCCCTAGGTTTCATGCAGCAGCGAGGCGTCGACCCTGAAGGGTCCAAGCTCACCATGCGTACCCACTACAACCCGGACGTCGGCCTCATCGACAATATCGAACTGGAGCTGAAGACCCCGCCCGGCTTCCCGGACAAGTACCGCGATGCCATCGTAAACGCCATGAACCTTTGCGCGGTCAAAAAGCACCTCCAGCAGCCGCCCGCGTTCACCGTCACGACGGTGAAGGGCTGACGCGCGCGGCCGGTTCATCTTCGCGGACCGACCATAAGAGGATTCTAATCGGCCTCTCATGTGAGCCTCATAGAGCTTGACTAGCCTGAAGGCCGGTTGGCACACGCTAGAGCTTCCCCAAGGAGGATGAATCGAGTGAAGGGCAAGCGTCCACGACGGCTGCAGCTCTTCCGGTATGCCGTACAGGTGATCGTCGCCGCATACGTGCTGCTGCTGGTCATCGCCAACACCGCCGGCGAGCGCTGGGCGGCGAACCTGCACACCATCTGCCCCTTCGGCGGAGTGGTGAACCTGTACACCTACTTTACGGGCGGCGCATATGTGGCCAAGCTGCATTCGGCCGTGTTCATCATGCTCATCGCCCTCCTAATAGGCCTGGTCCTCACCGGGAAGTCCTTCTGCGGCTGGATCTGCCCGCTCGGCTCGGTGCAGCAAGGGCTGGGCTGGGTGGGCCAGCGGCTCTGGCCCCGCGCCTACAACAAGGTGCCACGGTGGCTCGAGCGCATCTTCCACTATATGAAGTGGGCCGTGCTCGCATGGGTACTGGTACAGACGGCCCGGAGCAGCCTGCTCATCTTCCAGAACTGGGATCCCTACTACAACCTCTACCGCATCTGGACCGATCAGATCGCTTTGACCGGATACATCGTGACCGGCCTCACTTTGCTCCTGTCGTTCTTCATACCGAGGCCGTTCTGCCGGTACGGCTGTCCTCTGGGCGCCTTCAATGGCATCTTCAACTCGTTTTCCTTGGTGGGCATCAAACGCGATGCGAAGACCTGCACCGACTGCGGGCGTTGCACGAAGGCCTGCCCTGTGAACATCGACCTCTGCGCCAGCACCACAATCCGGAGCGTGGAATGCATGCGCTGCCTCAAGTGCGTTGACGCCTGCCCTCAGAACTCGAGGACAAGTGACACACTCAAGCTGCACACCTGGCTCAGCGGACTGTCCCGGTCTGGCTCTGGGAAAGCCGCGGCGGCCGTCTCGGCAGCCGCGGACGCTCCCGCGGCGCGACCAGTCGCGCCAAGCGGCGCTCGATCTCCACGTGGGTGTTTGCCGGGATTGCTATCGCGGCCTTCGCACTCCCCATCCTCATCACCAATCTCACAGGCGATTTCCAGATCACCGGCGGTGGTGGCGGTGGTGGTGGCGGCGGCGGAGGCGGTGGCGGCCAAGAGTCCACGCAGCCCGGTGCCCTTGAGGGGACAGAGGAGCTCGCGGGCTCGGGTCAGACCGACACCAGCCAGGTGATCCGGGGCAGCAGCACTTTGGCCGATATCCAGGCCATGGGAGTCGACATCGCGGAGTTGGCGCGCGAGTTAGCCATCCCGGAGGATACTCCCCTCGACACGCAGCTTCGGGATCTGACCGACCAGTACGGCTTCACCGTGAGTGAGGTGCGTGCGTATGTGGACAGTGTTGTCCCTTAGGCGAGATGAAGACCGGGTCGAAAGCGCGGTCGCCGGTCCACCCCAGGCTTCCTTTCGAATGCCTCTGCTAACATTGTCCCCAGGTGAGCCCGAGGAAGGTTGGTGAGACCGTTGACCTCTCTGCTTCGCCGCTTGGCCGTCCCTCTGGTCGCAGCAGGCCTTGTTGTGATCGTCATCATCGTCGCCCTCGTGGTGTTCGGCCTCGGCCGCTCCGGCGACGACTCGGCCTCCGCGCTGCCGGCGATCCAGATCGGGAGCGCATCCGCAGGCCAGAGCGACGAAGAAACCACCTCTACGTCATCGACGACTACCACGACGTCAGGCTCTGAAGCGCCGGTGACGAGCATCGGTCAGATCCAAGGAACCGGTACGACTCTGGGTCAGAGCGGCTCGACGGAATCCACCATCCATGCCGGCGGCACAACGGTCATCTCGGGTCAGATCCGAGTTCAACAGGGGCATGCTGGTCAAGGAGGCCCTTCCTCCACCGGCTCGGGCAGGTGATGCGACCTTGCGGCTGCTGCTTAGTCGAGGACGAGACCAGAGTGGCTTCCTTCATCGCCAAGGGCCTCGAGGGGCCGGGTACGTCACCGATGTCGTCGCCGAGGGGCTGAAGCGCTCGACCGCTTGCGACGGGATCGAGCAGACTGGGATCTCATCCTGCTCGACGTGGGCCTTCCCGATATGGACGGGTTCCAGGTGCTGGCAGAGGTCCGCAAGACCGACCAAGTCACTCCCATCATCATGCTCACCGCCCGCGGTGATGTGCCCTCGCGGGTCAAGGGCCTGGATCTGGGGGCCGACGACTACCTTCCCAAGCCCTTCGACTTCGACGAGCTGGTGGCGCGCATCCGGGCGCAACTCCGACACGACCGCCAGCAGCACGGGTCGGTGCTTCAGGGCGCGGGACCTGACCGCTCGATCTCGAAGGCGCGCAGGGCCTCCCGGGGCGACCGCGTGTTCGATCTGACCTCCCGGGAGTTCGCACTGCTCGAGTTCTTTCTCCGCCACCAAGGGCAGGTCCTCACACGGTCGCAGCTCCTGAACGGAGTCTGGGGATACGATTTCGACCCGCAAAGCAATGTGGTCGACGTCTACGTCGGCTATCTGCGTGGCAAGCTGGACGAACCGCCGGTGAGTCTGTGATCGAGACCGTGCGCGGCGGAGGCTACCGGTTCCGCGCCTCCAAGAGTGCCAGCGGATTGAGACTGCGTCTGACCCTGTGGTTCGTCTTCGGCGTGGTCCTGGTCACGGTCGCCGGAGCCGTCGGGACCTACGCGATCCTTGGCCAGCAGCTTCGCAGTGAAGTTGACTCGAAGCTCATCCAGCAACTCAACCACTACCAGCAGGTGGTGGCTCGGCGACAGACGAGCAGTCTCTGGCCACTGCCACCGAGAACTACCTTGCCGGGACCGCAGTCCAGCTCCCTGCGTCAGGGCGCGTACATCTTCTCGCTGCAGACATCGGACGGCACGGTGGTCTCCAATTCCAGCGAAGTTCGACTGGAAGATCTGCCGGCCACGCGCGCTCTTCTAGAGTCAGGCGAGCCCTACCTGCTCGATGTTTCAGCGGGCGGCCAATCCTACCGCGTAGCCGGAACACCAGTGCTGTTGGCCGAAAGCAGGTGGGCGCGGTCGAGATCGCCGGTTCGCTCGCGAGTATCAGCGACACGCTCGGGCGCTTGCTCATGCTGCTGGCGTCGGGGGCGCCCTCGGCTGCCTGGTGGTGGGACTGGGCTCGTGGCTCTTGGTGGGAAGAGCCCTGGACCCCGTCCGACGGATCACGAGGACCGCCGCCGCCATCTCCCATGAGGATCTGTCCCGAAGAATCGAGATACTCGGGACCCGCCGACGAGATCGGTGAGTTGGCCCTCACCATGGACGCGATGCTCGACCGGCTCCAGTCGGCCTTCGCCACCCAAGAGCAGTTCATTTCGGACGCGTCCCACGAGCTGCGGACCCCACTCACGATCATCAAGGGCCATCTGCAGGTGCTCGACCGGCAGGAATCACCAGATCCCGCCTTCGTCAAGCAGGAGCACGCACTGGTGCTCGACGAGCTGGACCGGATGAACCGCTTGGTGGCCGACTTGCTCACGTTGGCGCGGGCGACCCGAGTCGACTTCCTGCGCAAGGAGAGCATCGGCCTGGACGCCTTCCTCCAGTCGTTGATCGCGCAGGGACCTCATCTCGGCGAACGCGCGTGGCTCCTTGAATCCCTCCCGGGCGGCTCGGTGCAGGCCGATCAGGACCGCCTCACCCAAGTCTTCCTCAACCTCGATGCAGAACGCTGTTCGGCATACTCAGCCAGGACAGGTCATCGCTCTCGGGCGGCAAACGCACTCCGGGTGCGAGTGACTCTGTGGGTGAGAGACGAGGGCGAAGGGATGAGTGAGGACATGGTCCAGGCACGTCTTCGAGCGCTTCTACCGAGGGGCCGGAGAAGAAGGACGGCGAAGCACTCGGTCTTGGTCTCGCTATCGCTCAAGCCATCGTGGAGGCTCACGCGGGCTCCCTCCGCTGAAAAGCCGGCCTGGGGCGGGCGCCCGTTTCTCCGTCTCTCTCCCCGCGTGAGCCTGTCGTCTCTCCTAAGAATCTTCTCATCCGACTCTTAGCCTCACTTAACAAGGGCTCTCTAGACTGAAAGCTGACGGGTAGAAGACCCGTCATATGGCGGATCGTCTTTCAGCCGTCCGCTAACAAGCAAGATACTAGGAGGTCGATCAATGCGGAAGAAGAAGGTCCTTATCGGAGTGGCCTTGGCTGCAGCCCTTTCTCTGGCTGTGGCCGGGGTGGCATTCGCCGCCACCGGGAGTGGCGACGGGTATCGCGGTGGAAAAGCAGCCGCGGGCACAGCGACTCAGACCCAAGACAGAGCTGCAGATGGCACGTGCACGAGTTGTACGGACCAGACTCAGGACCAGACCCAGGCCCGGGACCGGCTCCAGGACGGATCCGGAACGGACTGCGACGGCACCTGTGATGCTGCGGGCCCTCAGGGGACTGTTTTTCAGAACAGTGCCGCTCAGAGTGCCGGAGCTGCTCAGACCGCTGGAGGCAATGGCGCGATGAACGGCACCACGACCCAGGCGCAAGACCGCACCACCGAGTGTGACGGCACCTGCGACCAGGCGCAGACTCAGACCCAGGCGCAGACTCAGACCCAGGCGCAGACCCAGGCGCAGGCTCAGGCGCAGGCTCAGGCGCAGTCTCAGACCCAGGCGCAGGCGCAGACCCAAGACCGTCTGCAGGACGGCACGTGCACGGGTGACGGTCCCAACGGCCCTGGCTCCAACGCCGCCGGTTCTGGCGACGCGCCCCGTGACGGCAGCGGCAACGGTGCCGTCGCTGGCGCCGGCAATGGCGCCTGCGACGGTTCCGGCCCGCAGAAGTAACTTCCAAAAGACACAGCCCGAAGCGGACAACGCCAAGGGCACGCGCGACGCAAACGGGGCGCAGACCTCTCTTCGGGGGGCCTGCGCCCCGTTTGCCAGCGTGCGCGACACCCCGTCAAGCTTAGCGGAGGGGGCCTCCGGGAATACGTCTGTAGAAGGACCGAGCCGAAGGAGCAAGTCATGATGTGGGGTCGGGGAGACAGTTGGGGCAGCGGGGGAACGACGTTGATGGTGATAGTCATGCTGGCCGTGCTGGCTCTGATCGTCGCCGGCGTCATCCTTCTGGTGCGAGGCTTGGCCAGGCGCGACCAGGTGGAGCCAGGCCCGCCTCAAGAGCCCTCCGGTACCAGCAATAGGAGCGCGCTACAGGTGCTTGAGGACCGCTACGCCCGGGGAGAGATCCAGCGGGAGGAGTTTCTGCAACGCAAACAGGACCTCCTTGGGGGCCAGGAGGCCGGGCAATGAGCACAACCGGCAGATGGAGCGCCCAGGCTACAGCGGGGTTGATCCTGTTGGTAGTGGGAGTAGCGGCGGCCGCCGTTCTGCTCGGATTGTCGATCCCAGCTGGTGCTCCATTGCATCCAGGCGGGTCGTCCGTCTCCGCCAGTCTGGCGCCGGGCGCCGGCCTGGGTGAGCAGATATTCCAGACGGGCACAGATGGAAGCGGGCGCATGATCCCCCGCACAGGGGTCACCGGGATGATGGGGGCGGCAGTGGCGTGCGCGGACTGCCACGGCTCAGATGCCCGCGGCCGGACCATCCGGATGAGGATGAGCCAGGTGGAGGCGCCGGATATCCGCTGGAGCACGCTGACGGCGCCCCCGACCGAACCAGGGGACGTGGCTTTCGACCTAGACAACTTCTTCCTAGCGGTGACCCAGGGCCTGGACCCCAACGGTAGCGCGCTGGAGGTGTTCATGCCCCGCTGGGAGCTGACTCGTGCAGAGAGCGATGCTCTCGTCGAGTATTTGAAGACCCGCTAGGCCAACGCCTGCAGCAAGTGCTCGTGGTCCAGGTTGCCCCCCGACATGATGAGCGCCACCTTCTTGCCGGCCAGCCGATCTTTGATCTTGAGCGCCGCCGCGAGCGACGCCGCTCCGGCCCCTTCGGCCAGGTTGTGCGTCACCTGCAGCGCCAGCCGGATGCCCTCCAGGATCTCTTCCTCGCTCAGCGAACACCACGTCGGTGATGCTGTCCTTCATGATGGCGAACGGCAGCTGGAAGACGCTGCGCGTGGCCAGGCCATCGGCCACGGTGTCGGCCGCCTCCAGGGTCACCCGCTCGCCCTTCTTCCAGGATTCGTAGAAGGCCGCGGCCTTCTCGGCCTGTACCCCGATGATCTCCACCTCCGGGTTGACGGCCTGTGCCACCTTGATCACGGAGGCGCACCCGGCGCCGCCGCCGATGGGGCAGATGATCACATCCACGTCGGGTAGGTCCTCGAATATCTCCAGACCCATCGTGCCAAGGCCGTTCAGGATCTCGGGCTCGTTGCCTTGCTCCACGTAGTAGTAGCCGGCGGTGTCGACCAGCTCGTCACAGTAGGATTGGGCGTCGTAGAAGTCGTGCCCATGCACGATGAGGTCGGCGCCGAAGCTCTCCACGATGCGGTTGATCTCGGGATTGTTGTGCTCGGGCACCACCACGGTGCAGGGCACGTTGAAGCAGCGGCCCGCCCAGGCCATGGCCAGACCGTGGTTGCCGCGGGTGGCCACCAGCACGCCGCTCTCCAGCTCTTCCCCGGACATGTGATGGAAGAAATTGAGAGCGCCCCTGATCTTGAACGAGCCGGTGGGGTTGTGGTTCTCGTGCTTGACGTAGACCTCACAGCCCACAAGGCGGGAGAGCTCCGAGTAGTAGGTGAGATTGGTGCGGTTGAGATAGCGGCCGATGACCCCGCTGGCCTTGATGACGCCCAGCAGATTGACGTCGCCGCTGAGTGCCTCATAGTTCCTCAACATCGACCCTCCATGCCCTCAATGGTGTCTCGAGCGGCCCACCCGTAATATGGTGGACCGCTCGCGGCAAAACAGCAAGACCGCCCGGCAGGGCGCGTGCGCCCACCATCAGAGGAGTGCCACAGCGAGAGCGCGTAGGCCTCCCCATGAAAGGAGTGCCACCGCGAGGGCGCGTGGGCCTACCGGGCGCATTGCGGTACTCCGTTGAGCGCCCGGGAGGTCCACGTGTCCTCGCGGTCACTCACTGTTGTGAGGGAGGCCTACGCGCCCTCGCCGTCACTCAGAACCCGAAGCCCTCCGGCAGCGATTCCGCCTTCGTGCCCGCTGGCACCCAGGAGAGATCAAGGATGGTGTACGTGGGATTGTGATACTTGAACACCGGCACCACCCGCTGCCCGATCTGGGGCTCGCCCAGCAGTAGGTAGCTGAACAGGATGGTGCAGACCTTATCGAATTCGATGTTGATGAAGCGGATGGGCTTGTCGAGGACGTTGAACGCGCCCGATCTCTCGCACACCATGAAGGTATGCACTGTAGCCGACTTCTTCGCCAGATCGGTCATGTCTATGACCGCCATCTTCGAAAGGCAGTCGGGGCAGTGGATCCGGAACGGCTGGAATATGGAGCCGTTGGCCTCGCAGGCCGGGTTCTCGCACTTCGTAGCTAGGAGTTTGCCCTGGGAAAGCGACTCGAAGAAGGCCGCCTCGCCCCCGTAGGAGTGGACGTAGGTCATGTCTCGAGGCTTCGTGACGCCCACCAGCTTCCAACCCTGATCGGCATCCCTGATAGGCATGTGCTGCTCGAGACGATGGAAGTCGCCCCTGAACTTGTACCGGTCGTCCTTTGACTTGGACCTGTCCATATTGAGCTCATCGTAGGCCTCTCTCACGCGTCTTTCTTCAGCAGATGATCCGGGTCCATGAAGGATGGTGGCCGTCACGTGCGAGCCCACGCCCGCATGACTGATGGATAAGGCCCTCTTGGCGCCTTTCACCTGCAGGTCGGTCCAGTCCGCCGGCTTCTCCCTGCCGAATTCTTTCCAGCGCTTCTCGTCGCCGTGGATTTCCGCCCACCGCCCCAGAGCTGGGTGGCGATCTCGAACACCTGCATGATGCCGCTGGCTCCCACAGCGTGCATGCAGCCGATCAGTCCGCCGGAAAGGTTGGAGGGCAGCTTGCCCGGTTTGCCGGTGTGCGGGTTGGTGTGGTAGCAGTCGCCCGACTCCACGTAGTCACGTCCGTAGCCGTAGGGCCGGATGCCGATGTCCTCGTAGGTCTGCACGTCGCTGATGGTGAAGGCGTCGTGCAGTTCGATGACGTCGAAATCCTCCGTGGGATTGACGACACCCGTCATGTGGTAGGCATAGTAGGCGGCCATCCTCGCCGCGAGGAAGCCGGTGAAGCCCGGATAGCGTTCGCTCCCAGGAAATTCCTTGTGTAGGTTCTTGTACTGATCGGCCGTCTCGTTGGGCAGCAGGGGGATCTCCATGCTCCGCCTGTCCGCGGGGCGCAGGGTGTGCGAGCCGGCGGTCACCCAGATGCGGAGGGGTTTGTTCTTGCTGTTCTTGGTCAACTCCATGGCCGTGTCCTCGTCGCAGAGGATGGCGCAGGCCGCCCCCACGCTCATGAGGCATGCATCGAGGGCGCGCAGCGGGTCGGCCACCATGGGCGAGACCATGACATCGTCCACGGTGATCTTCATGGCGCCGTGAGCAAACGGGTTGAAGCGGGCGTAGCCGTGGTGTTTCACCGATATCTCGGCAAGGGTCCGCCGGAACGAAGCCTCGGCCTTGCCGAACACCTGCCAGTACTTCTGGGCCATGACCGCGTAGTAGCCGGTGTAGATCTGGCCCATCGGTGACTCCCAGTCCCTGTCGGCGGCGCAGCGATGAGGAAGTTGCCCTCGTCGGTGGGGACTTCGTCCATGCGCTCCCAGCCCATGGCGAGGACGCAGTCCGAATACCCCGAAGCCACCGCCTTCGCGGCCTCCCAGAGAGTGGATCCGCCGGTGGCGCCGCCGGACTTGATGCCCACGTTGCCCAGAGGATCAAGGCCCAGCCGGTCGTGAATGACGGCCTCACCCAGGAGTTGGTCCCCGAAGTGATCGGCAAAATGTCCGTAGTAGCAGGTGTGGATGTACTTCTTCAGTTCGGCCGGAGAAAGGCCCAGAAGTTCCGCCGCCATGGTGAAGGCGTCGATGCACAACTCCTCTGTTCTCTTCTCCGGGATCGCCCTGCCGTACTTGGACTGGCCGGCGGTCACCAGATATACCGGCCGCATTTGCCTGGGCGTCTTGAGCTGCCGCTCGCTGAACTTGATCATCTGAATCCTCTCGTGCCGGGTAGCGACAATCATATGATAGTGGCAGAACCGGCAGTTGTGTTAGCGCGGGACGAGGCGAGGGGTCGCGCGTGACCGCTTTGGGTATGTCTTACCCTGGCTTTATGCACCTCGGAGTAACCTCGCGTCGTAGAATACCCACTCTAGAAGTACTTCGA
The DNA here is from genome assembly GCA_963784835.1 of uncultured Actinomycetes bacterium. Taxonomy (GTDB): domain Bacteria; phylum Actinomycetota; class Thermoleophilia; order RBG-16-64-13; family RBG-16-64-13; genus RBG-16-64-13. Next base: position 139,898 of record CAWASM010000002.1, read on the forward strand.
GGTGTGTCATGAAGAAGAACCACTTCAGGATCGTAGCGACCCTCCTAGCCTGCGCCGTCGTCGTAGTCGTCGCCAGCCTTCTACTGAGCGGGTGCGGTACGGCCATCGCTGCCACCACCAGCAGCAGCCTAGTCAGCGCCCCCACCATATCGACGTCCACCGAGGGGTTGGGAGCCAGTCCCGCCGAGCAGGTAGCCGCGACGGCGGGCCCTAGCGTGGTTAACGTCCGCGTCACCGGGACCGCCGCCAGCCCCTTCTTCGGCAACCAGCCGTATGAGGGCGTCGGATCGGGAGTCGTCTACTCTGCCGACGGCTACATCATCACCAACGCACACGTTGTCAGCGAGAACGGGACCCCTGCCAGCACCGTCGAGGTGACGTTCAGCACCGGCGAGGCCGTGCCGGCGACCATCGTCGCCACCGATTCGTTCACCGACATCGCGGTGATCAAGGTCGCCAAGACCGGCCTCACCCCGGCGACCTTCGCAGATGACGACGGGGTGAAGATCGGCGCATACGCGATCGCCATCGGTAGCCCGCTCGACTACAGCAACTCCGTCACCCTGGGCATCGTCAGTGGCCTCGGACGCAGCATCGAGAACGCGGGCAGCACCGCACTCGTGGATCTCATCCAGACCGACGCCGCCATCAGCCCCGGAAACTCCGGTGGCGCTCTCCTGAATGCTCAGGGTCAGGTGATAGGGATCAACGTCGCCTACATGCCGCCAGGCACCAGCGGCGCAGAGAACATAGGCTTTGCCATCCCCTCGGGAACAGCCGTGGCCGTGGCTCAGGAGCTGATAGTGAACGGCCACGCCAGTCACGCCTACCTGGGCATCAGCTACGCCGGTGTGAACGCGGCTATACAGCGGCAGTACAGCCTCGCAATCGACACCGGGGTGCTCGTGACCAGGGTGGACCCGAAGGGCCCGGCCACCAAGGCGGGGCTGCAGGCGGGTGACATCATCACCAAGCTCGACAGCAAGACCGTGGCCTCAGAGAGCGACATGATCATCACGCTAAGAGAGCTCAAGGCGGGCGACCAGGTGGCGGTGACCGTCAATCGCGACGGCAAGAGCGTCGACCTCAATATCACCGTAGGTGAGGCGTCTGCCTCGCCCACGTCGTAGCGCAAGCGACTTCTCGGCGCACCAGAGAAAAGGCCCGGTCTTCCGGGCCTTTTCTCTGATAGTGGCGTAGCTGGATGCGCGAGCGCGCTCAGTCTAGTAGACGGGCGCGATCACCAAGCTCCTCGTAGCGGAACAGCCGCCCGTAGTCCAGCAGGCCGGCCAGCGCCCCAGTGCGGAACACCGGGATGCCCTTCTCCTCTAGGATGGCCACCGGATTGAGTCCGCCCACCACAACAACGCCGAGGCGGCCTTCACTCACCGGGATCTCGAGCAGCGGGCGCCCTGGCCAGCCGACCAAGTGGATGGCGCCCAGACCGACCTGCTCCATCTGGCGACCGAGATCCAGCACGTGGTCACGACTGTCGGCAGGCACCTCCCTGAAACTGGCGCCGATGAGGCCGTTGCCCGTCCGCGTGGCCCCCACGTAGTCGGTCATGACGCTGCGGATGAAGATTTCCAACGGGTCCAAGGTCGTCCCGTCGTAGTTGATCCACTCGGCGAAGCGGGTGGCTCTGTGCTCGCGCATCTCCAGCAGTCCCCCAAAACGAGAGTTGGTGGGGATGCCGTGGGCCACCAGCACGCCGTTCACCGTGATCGAGCAGACGGTGGCTATGCCCACGCTGCCCTCAGGCACGGCCATCTGCCCTACGCTCTCTCCCGGCTGCAGCAGCGCGACCAGCTTGCCCATTGCGTAGCCGGCGGTGAACACCTGGCTCATGAGGGGGATGGACCGCTCGAGCTGGTCTCTGGGGATGACGCTCACATTCACCACGACCGTGCCCGTCTTCTTGAGAAGATCGAAGTTCATCTTGTAGGTCATTTGATCGATCTTGGCCGACAGGATGCCGACCTTCTCGAAGCCCCTGGACGTGTCAAGCTCGCTCAGGCCCCGCGGTGTGATAGCCCGCCCATTGCGGCCCAGGTTCTGCGTAAGACCCACCTTGTCCATGTCGAGCAGATGAAAGCGAACAGTCCTCTCGCTGACATCGTGGCCCATCGCTGAGAGCCGCTCCGTGATCTTGGAGCTGCCCAGCGGCCCTGCGGCCTCGCGGAGAATCCGCAGGATAGCGAGACGCTTCTCTTCGGTCCTCTCTCTCATAGGTGCGAATCTTACCAGGAAATCTGCCAATACCCGCGCCGGTAGCGGCAAGTTTGCCGCTCGCCCGTCAAGGCGCCGCCGAACCAGAAGCGGTGCAACATCGTGCGCAGCACCCAGTAGGGCGGCTTGCGCCGCCGGAGTGCGGCCGCCTATGAGAACGGCAATTGCCATACTGCTACCGGCAAGTTTGCCGCTATTGCCCCACTAAGTAGCAACAACACTGGCTGCTTATGTTGCTGTTTGCGCGGACCTGCTGCTACAGTGGCGCGGCAAATCAATGCCGCAACTATGGATGCACGACGCGCCGGTCTTCAGAACGGGGCTGTGGGACGGAGTTCAAAGGCTCACTCCCTTCTCTCGGCTGGTGGCCGGAGGGTTTGGCAAGTCTCGGCCGGTACGCCTCGAGGGAGGCGGCGCGCCCATACCGCCCAGCAGGCAGCAAAGCGCATGAAGGTGAGGAGGGCCCGCAGAAAGTATGAAAACGAGCAGCCTCGAAGCGATCCTAAAGAACCGTGGCACCGAGCCGTTCGCCATCATGGAGGTCCTACACGACGTGCAGGGACAGTACGGGTACCTCCCCGAGGAGGCGCTCCGTCGGGTCTCCGCCTCGTTCGATATCCCTCTCATCGAAGTATTTCGCCTGGCCAACTTCTACAGGGCGTTCAGCCTCAAACCCCGTGGGCGTCATCTACTGACGGTCTGCGCGGGCACGGCGTGCCACGTGCGGGGAGCGCCCAGGTTGCTGGACGAGGTGACCGCCCAGCTCAAGGTCCAGCCCGGCGATACCACCGAGGACAGAGCATTCACCCTCGAGACCGTCAACTGCCTGGGAGCCTGTGCGCTGGGCCCAGTTGTCGTCGTCGACGGCACCTATCACGACCACATGACTCCGGCCAAGTTGAAGTCGCTGCTTGGGGATATCCGCGCAGGCGACTCTGCGACGGCCACAGAAGGCCTGGCCGGCAGCATGGAGGTGATCGCCAATGGCTAGGCTGCAGAACCCTGAAGCCCTGACGTCATTCAGGGACGTGCTGGCAAGGGAGCGACAGGCTTGGCCCATGCGCATCACGCTATCGAGCGGCACGTGCGGGGAAGCCTCGGGCTCACTCGCAGTCCTTCAAGCCGTGCGTGCGCAGCTCGAGAAGAACGGCCTCGCCGACGAGGTCCATGTGCGCGTGACCGGCTGCCAGGGTTTCTGCCAGCAGGAGCCGCTGCTCACGGTCGAGCCATTGGACGTCCTGTACTGCAAGGTCACTCCCGAGGACGTCGCTGAGATCGTTTCTGAATCGGTGATGAACAGCCGGGTGGTCGAGAGGCTCTGCTACACCGACGAGACCACCGGTCGGACCACGCGCGCGCCCGCCGACCTGCCCTTCTTCGCGAAGCAAGACCGGGAACTGATCGGCCGAAACCGGCTAGTCGATCCCTGTGATATCGGGGACTACATCGCTTCCGGAGGTTACTCGGCATTGACCCGCGTCCTGACCATGGACCCCGAGGCCGTGATCGCCGAGATCAAGCTGTCAGGCCTGCGCGGCCGCGGGGGCGGCGGATACTCGACTGCCCGGAAGTGGGAGCAGTGCCGGCGCGCCCCCGGCAACGAGCGCTACGTGGTCTGCAACGCCGACGAGGGTGACCCCGGAGCCTATATGGACCGCGGGCTGCTCGAAGGCAATCCGCATTCCGTGCTCGAGGGGATGATGATCGGCGCCTATGCCGTCGGCTCGAACCAGGGCTACGTGTACGTGCGGAACGAGTATCCCCTGGCCGTGATCAACACCCGCGAGGCAATCGAGCGAGCGCGGAGCCTCGGCCTCCTGGGCGACGACATCCTGGGCACCGGTTTCAGCTTCGACATCAAGGTGGCTCGCGGCGGTGGAGCCTTCATCTGCGGCGAGTCCACCGCGCTCATGGCTTCGCTCGAAGGCGAGGTCGGCGAGCCCAGGCCCAAGGACGTCCACACGGTCGAACGCGGCTATCTCGATCTGCCGACCGCTCTCAACAACGTGGAGACCTGGGCGAACGTGCCCCACATCATCCTGAAGGGGGCAACTTGGTTCGCGGGCAAGGGCACAGCGCAGAGCAAGGGCACCAAGGTCTTCGCCCTTACCGGCCACGTGAAGAACACAGGGCTAGTGGAGGTCGAGATGGGCACGACGCTCAGGCAGATCATCTTCGACATCGGCGGCGGTGCCCAGAACGGCAGAGCCATCAAAGCGGTGCAGACGGGTGGACCGTCGGGTGGCTGCCTGCCGGTCTCTCAGTTCGACCTCCCCGTTGACTACGAGGCCCTCGCCGCGGCTGGCTCCATGATGGGCTCGGGCGGCATGGTGGTCATGGACGAATCGGCCTGCATGGTCGATGTGGCCAAGTACTTCCTCCACTTCCTCAAGGAGGAGTCGTGCGGCAAGTGCGTGCCCTGCCGGCTCGGCACCGACCGGATGCTCGAGATCCTCACCGACATCACCGAGGGTCGTGGCAACACCGGGCAACTTGACACCCTCAAGGACTTGGCCTGGACGATGTCTGTCGGCTCGCTCTGCGCCCTGGGCAAGACCGCTCCCAACCCGGTTCTCTCGACCTTGCGCTACTTCGAGGACGAGTACCAGGCCCACATCAAAGACCACCGCTGCCCCGCCGGGGTCTGCAAGTCACTCGTGAAGTACGAGATCGACCCTGATCTGTGCGCAATGTGTGGAACGTGTGCTGATGCCTGTTCCCAAGGCGCCATCTTCGAGGACGACGCCTACCGCATAGACCCGGCCCTTTGTGAGGGATGCGGAGTGTGCGTTGAGTCGTGCCCCTCCGAAGCCATAAGCAGAGTCTGAGAGGTCATACATGGCAAATATGGTGACCATAACTGTCGACGGGGCCCAGATCCAGACACCTGAGGGCTCCAGCGTGCTGGAGGCGGCCCTCGAGGCAGGCATCTGCATCCCCAATCTGTGTCACATGCCCGGCGTCAGCCCTATCGGGGCCTGCCGGGTGTGCATCGTCGAAGTGGTGGAGAACGGCGGGCGCAAGATGACAGCGTCGTGCACGTTGGAGGCCAGAGAGGGCCTGGTGGTGGAGGCGCACTCCGAAGCAGTCGTGCGCGCCCGGCACAACATCGTCGAGCTCCTCCTGGCCGAGGCTCCAAACTCACGCGCCATCCAGGACCTGGCCGCGCGGGTGGGAGTGACCCGGTCGCGCTACCCCATGCGCAACAACGACTGCGTCCTCTGCGGCAAATGTGTGCGCATCTGTGGCGAGGTATGGCAGTCTCACTCCCTTGGCTTCGTGGGCCGAGGTGGCGACCGGCGCGTGGCCCTGCCCTTCGACAAGCGACCCGACCTCTGCAAGCGCTGCAACAACTGCGTGGAGGTCTGTCCCATGACCATCACCCCCTGCCCAGGCCCCCAGGCAGAACCGGGCATCTGCGGGTTTTGCGAATCCCAGACGACCATGGTCGAGAACATCCCCGACACGTGCGTCATGTGCGAACTGGGCCGAGGCTTCCAGTGCGTGCGGTGGCAGCTGCGCGGGGTCTTGGCCGAGAACTAGTGACAACCGGTAAAGAGTCGAGTGATCCGTCGCTGACGATAAGAAGGAGCTCCTCGTGAATCTACAGCAACCCAATGCGAACGACGTCTCCCAGACGTCCAACCGCTCTCGTAGCGTGGTACCCGGCTCTGGACTCTGCACCCGCTGCATCGACGGTTGCCGCGGCAACTGCGAGGTGTTCCAGGCCACCTTCCGCGGACGGGAGGTCATCTACCCAGGCCCGTTCGGCTCCATCACAGCCGGCGGCGACAAAGACTACCCGGTGGACTACTCGCACCTGAACATCCAGGGCTATGCCCTTGGCGGGGAAGGCCTGCCCGAGGGCGTTGTGGCCAATCCTGACACCTGCACCTTCCCCGACGTCAACGTAGGGACCGAATACGGGTGGGACCTCAAGGTGAAGATGCTGGCGCCCATGTTCACCGGGGCCCTGGGCTCCACCGAGATTGCCCGCAGGAACTGGGAGCACTTCGCGACGGGGGCGGCCATCAGCGGCGTGACCTGTGTGTGCGGCGAGAACGTCTGCGGAATCGACCCGGCGCTCGAACTCGATGCCAACGGCAAGATCAAGCGGTCGCCCGACATGGATCGCCGCATCGAGATCTACAAGCGCTATCACCGCGGCTACGGCGAGCTCTTGGTGCAGATGAACGTCGAAGACACGCGGTTGGGCGTAGCCGAGTACGTGATCGACAAGCACGGCCTCGACACCATCGAACTGAAGTGGGGCCAGGGCGCCAAGTGCATCGGCGGAGAGATCAAGGTCAACTCGCTCGACCGGGCCCTCGAGCTGCAGAAGCGGGGCTATATTGTCACTCCCGACCCGTCCGACCCCATCACCCAGGCGGCCTTCAAGGACGGCGCGCTCAAGCAGTTCGAGCGTCACAGCCGCCTCGGCTTCATCGACGAGGAGGGCTTCCTGGCCGAGTGCCAGCGGCTGCGCAACCTGGGCTACAAGCGCATCACCCTCAAGACGGGCGCCTATGGTCTGCGCGAACTGGCGATGGCGCTCAAATGGGGCAGCGACGCCAAGATCGACCTGCTCACCATCGACGGCGCTCCCGGCGGCACCGGCATGAGCCCGTGGCGCATGATGGAGGAGTGGGGCATGCCCAGCCTCTACCTGCACTCCGCCGCGGCCGAGTTCGCCGCCAAGCTGACAGCCCTGGGCAAGCGGGTGCCCGATCTGGCCTTCGGCGGCGGCTTCAGCGCCGAAGACCATATCTTCAAGGCCCTAGCTCTGGGTTCGCCCTTCGTCAAAGCGGTCTGCATGGGCCGAGCTCTCATGATCCCAGGCATGGTGGGCAAGAACGCCGGCGCTGTGGATGAACAACGGTGGACTGCCCAAGACTGTCGGTCAGTACGGCAACACCGCCGAAGAGATCTTCGTCTGCTGGGAGGAAGTCTCCGACATCGTCGGCAAGGACGAGATGAAGAGCTTCCCGCTCGGCGCCGTGGGTTTCTACTCCTATGCCCAGAAGCTCAGGGTGGGGCTCCAGCAGTTGATGGCCGGCGCGCGGGCGTTCAACGTCCAGTCCATCAAACGCGACGACCTCATGAGTCTCACCCAAGAGTGCGCTCAGGTCACGGGCATCCCCTACCTCATGGAGGCGTACCGCGCCGAGGCCGAGGCGATCCTGAACAGCTAGGAGATCACAGCGAGCCGGTCGGGAGAGCGGCGACAATACCGTAGAGACAGAAATGCCGGCTCAAAGGCCGGCGTTTCGTAATCCAGCCTGCGAAACCGGCCGTGAGCCGCTCACTCAGTGCGTCGGACCGTAGGACCAAGTGTCCGTGTACAGCCACTCGTCGTTGTCGCCTCCGAAGAGGATCCACTTGTGGGCGCCGATGGCGTAGACCATGCAGTGACCGGCGCGGCCGGACGGCAGCTCACCCGCGGGGCTCAACTCCGTCCAGTTGCCGGTGGCGGGGTTGAACGACCACGTGTCTTGCTTGATCTCTCCCACATGTTCATTCCCACCAAAGAGGATCGCCCTCGTACCGGCGGAGTTGTAGGCCAGGGCCGTGTATGCACGTTCGGACGGCTTGGCGCCGGCGGGGCTGAGTGGTATCCAGACGTTGCCGTCGGGGTCGTACACGCAAGTGTCGCCAAAACCCTCGCTACCCTCCCCTCCAAACAGGGTCGCCCTGCCGCTGCCCGGGTTGAAGGCAATGGCCGCGTTCTGGCGTGCGGAAGGTACGCTGCCGCCGGGAGTAAGCTGGGTCCACGTGTTGGCCGCGGGGTCATAGGCCCAGAGATCGTTGAGCACCGTGCTACCGTGCGATCCTCCAAAGACGTACATCTTTGCCGTGCCGGGGTCAAAGAAGGCGCAATGGCGGTCGCGACGATGGGGGGCCGCCCGTAGGACTGAGTTGAGTCCAGGTGTCGGTGGGGGGGCTGTACGCCCAGAGATCGTTGAGATCACTCACCCAGTTCGACCCGCCGAACATGACCACTCGGCCGGTCTTCGGGTTGCAGGCCATGGCCGCAAGATCGCGGCCGGGCGGTGTGGGGCCACCGGGATCGAGGTTGGTCCATATGCTGGGTCCCGGCGGCGTGGTGGTGCCACTGGTCGCGGGCGACGCGGTTGTCTCGGGGGATGCGGTCGTCGTCACCTCGGGCGCCGTGGTAGTGCCAGACACCTCACTTGAGGATGTGACAGTGACGCCCGTGGTGCCAGTGACCTGCTCTGTCGTCGTGGTAGTCGCCAAGTCCCCGCATCCGCCGACCCCCGACGCGATTGCGCCGCACAGCACGAGAATGACAGCAAGCCTCCATCGATTCATGACGAGCTCCCCAATCTCCCAGTGGACCGACCCACGTGGCTGCTACGCCCCTCCATCATAGCGCCGGAGGCGGTAGGCACAAGCAGCCGGGCGTGAGTGTCGGGTCCGCGGCCGCGGGGCGTCGCCGAACTCGCCAGACAGAACAAAAAAAGACGCCGGCCCGAAGGCCGGCGTCTCGTCGTCCAGCGTCTGGAACCGGCCAAATGGCCGGTCGCAGTGTGACTACTACCAGCGGTTACCGCCGCCGCCACCGAAGCCACCGCGGCTTCCGCCGCCGCCACCACCGTAGCCACCGCCGCCGCCACCGCCGTAGCCACCACCGGAACGAGGGGCGCGAGCCACCTGCTCCTTGGCAACGTCGACTTTGAGGGCGCGGCCGTCCATCTGGGTGCCGTCAAGAGCGGCTTTGGCCTTCTGCGCTTCGTCGGGTGATCCCATCTCCACGAAACCGAAGCCCTTGGGGCGGCCGGTGTCACGGTCGGTGATCAGGGCTACCGAGGTCACTTCGCCGTGAGCTTCGAACGCGGTCCTGATAGCGGCTTCGGACGTCTCATAGCTGAGATTGCCCACGTACAATTTTGCTGAATTCACTACAGCCTCCATGAACGGAGTTACATTGCGACAAACGAGAGGGAAAGACTGGAGACTGAGCGAGGAGGTTGAGAGACTCGGCGCTGTGCCTGAAGCAGATTCCTGACGAATGCTTGGCCGGAGTATAGCACGCGACCGCTCCGCGCGTGGTAGAGTCCCTTCAGGCTATGCTCACGAAGGGAGGCAGCTAGTGAGCAGCTATAAGGAAGTGCGCTACGTGGTGTCTCGTCTGTTGGATCCTGAAGATCTCGAGAGTGCCCGCGATCCCATTGGTTGGCACCCTTACCTGGATCTTGCCAAGAAGCACGCCGACCGTATGGGAGCAGGCACCTGCGTTGACGCCGAGGGGGGCACCTACCACCTGGACGGCCCCTACAGACGGCGCGGTCAATGGCAGACCGAATGGACCAACCGCAATCTCTACCAGGGCGGCATCAAGCGAAGTCGCTTGCCCGAAGTCTAGGCCATGCGGCGCCCCCGTGCGCCGGGGTGGTACACTCCAATGTATCTACTTGTCTATTAGGCTAGCTCCTGGCCACCCGCCTGAGGCTCCGGCACCGCTGACATACGAGAGGAAACCCTGTAATGAGGATCGAGATCCGCGAGGCAGAATCATCGACGTCCGAGCGGCCGCTGTGGCTCTGGAGAGTATGGTGCAACGGCCGCATGTCCCAGGGATTCAGTCCCACCGAAAGCGAGGCCACCGCCCAGGTGAAACTCGAGCAGTCGCGCTTGGGCCATTGCTGGGCACCCGCCCCCGGTCCCGGGAGATACAACTAGGGGCGTATACGACGGGAGAGGAGCCACTCGGATGCCAGTCAACCTCTCGATCAAGAACGTGCCCGACGACGTAGCCCGGGGCCTCCGCAACAAGGCGCTCGCCAACCAGCGGTCGCTGCAGGAAGAGCTGTTGGTCATACTTCGGCAGGCGGTCAAAGACCAAGGCGAGGTCACTATCGACGTCCTACTGGAGCAAGCCCAGCGGAAGAAGCCGGCGCTCGACGAAGCGGCCTCCAAAATACTTGCGGCCAAGGATGCCGAGCAGGAGAAGGCGGCGCAGCGCTTCCAGGATCTTCTGGGCAAGCCCTAGAGGCTGCCGAAGGACAAAACTCCAGCTGCTACAGCAGTCCGGTCTGCCGGGCGATTTCTTCCACCTTCGCCGCCAACTCCGGGGCCACATCGTAGGCCGTCGCGGCGTGCATGTCGGCGTCAACGACACGACCGTCCAAGGGCAGCCAGCCGGCCAGCGGCAGAGCAGTAAGGTTTTCGCGGATGAAGGTCAGGTCCTCATCGCTGCGGACCTTGTTCGCCACCGCCCAAATGGCGGGTATCCCTATCTCATGGGCCAACTGCGCGATATCGGCGGCTACGCCCAGACTGCGCTGCCCGGGTTCGACCACGACGTACATGGCGTCGACCGCCCCGGCAGTGCCCCGCCCCAGATGCTCCAGACCGGCCACCATGTCGAGGAGAACGGTCTCCTGCTCGCGCAGCAGGAGATGGGTGACCAGCGCGCGGACCATGGTGTTCTCGGGGCAGACACAGCCGGCGCCCGCCCCCCGCACGGTGCCCATCGTGAGCAGACGTATGCCCCTGTGCGACACCGAGAACCTGCCGGGGATGTCATCTACGCGCGGATTGAGACGGAAGTAGCCTCCCGACTCACCGGGACGCGCGCCGGTGCGTTCTTCCACAAGGTCCTTCATCTCGACGATGGGCACAAGTTCGGCCAATAGAGCTGCGGGAAAACCGAGGGCTTCTCCCAGCGTGGGGTCGGGGTCCGCGTCGATGGCATAGACCGTTCTTCCCGCCGCCGCCAGCACGTACGCAAGCAACGCGCTGAACGTAGTCTTGCCGACTCCGCCTTTGCCGGCTACTGCGACCTTTTGGCCTGGTTCCATCGTTCCTCGCCTAAACACTCGCGGGCCATGGCACACCACTGCGCGCAGGAAGGGATCTCCGCTTGATCGACATACTTCCCGCACTTGTGGCATTTCACTCGCTGCTCATCGGAGAATAACTCCACCTCAGCCCCGCAATTCGGGCAGAAGCAAGTGCTCACTTTCAGGTCTCTACCATCTTGGCCTGGACAGCGCACGTCGGGCATAGGCTAGCCTCCTGTTATCCCGTGTGACGAGATAGTCCATGGGGGACTGGGAATCACGGTGCCCAGCTCGGGCGACAGTCAAACCGGTCGGCAGGACGCCCACACAATATCACCAGTTGAAAAGTCCCCGATACAGTTATATGATGATAAGGTCACTAACCATAGGGGGATGCGTCCATGTTCTGCCTTTCGAGCCGAGGGCGATTCGCGACGAGGATCCTCGTGCTGCTCGCGGCCGGCCCTGAGACGAAATGCTTCACCAAGCAGGAGATCGCAGATTGCGAAGGTTTGACGCCTGCGTACGTTCAGCAGCTTATGGGTAGTCTTCAGTCAGCCGGTCTTGTAATGGGCTTTCGCGGAAGGCAAGGAGGTTTCAGGCTTGCTCGGCCTCCGGAAAGCATCACGGTTGGGGAGACGCTACGGGTGATGGAAGGTTGCATCCGCTTAGCGCCTTGCCAGGAGGGCCAGAACTGCGAACGCATCGCGGATTGCCCCACCCGTCATGTCTGGCTGGGGGCCGCCGACCTTCTGCGTGACTACTTCCAGCAGACGACCATAGCCGAGTTGGCCGAGCGGGCCGGCCGGGGGAAGAAAGGTGTGAGCGTATGAACGCACTCGTCGTCGAAGTGCCGGCTATGTACGGCGACCATCATGTGCTTCGCGTGCGCCAGGCACTGCTCGGCGTAGAAGGCGTCGACCAGGTGACGGCGAGCGCGGCGCGGCGCAGAGTGGCGGTGAGGTTCGACGAAAAGGTCACCTCTGCCGAGTCCATCCGTACAGCGCTGGAAAAGGCCGGTTACATTCCGGACGAAATCATCCCCGCTCCCCTGTTCCCTAAAAGGCACAAGGACGGTTCAGCCTGGTTCACGGTGCTCGATCGGGTCACTACCACTGAACTCAAAGACCGCGAGATGGCCGGGGACTTCCGGCGCTACTAGGCGCGGCGTCCCCGTTCCAGCGCATTCGAAGAGGAGAGGAAGATGCCTGAACGCAAAAGTGCAGACGCGGCGGCGTGTGAGGTGCTCGGTTCGTGTGAAGGACTCGTCGAGACCGCCTTCGACCGCGCCGCGAACATCCTACCGTGCCCCATCGGGGCCGAGGGCATCTGCTGCAAGAACTGCGCAATGGGCCCTTGCCGCCTCATGGGCGACACCCCGCGCGGGGTGTGCGGAGCCACCCAGTCCACAGTCGCGGCCCGCAACTTCGCCCGGGCGGTAGCCGCCGGCGTCTCGGCGCACTCAGATCACGGTCGAGGGATGGCGCTCGCCCTGCTGGCGGTAGCCAAGGGCGAAACGCATGGCTTCGGCATCCGCGATGAGGAGAAGCTCAGGGCCGTGGCCGGTCACATGGGCATCAAGACAGGCGACCGTCCTGTGTTGGACATCGCCCTCGATGTCGCCGAGGCCGCCCTGGCCGAGTTCGGCAGGCAGACCGGCGAACTGATGTATCTCTCGCGGGCGAGCGCGGCGCAGCAGGAACGTTGGCACAAAGAGAAGGTCGCTCCCCGCGGCATCGACCGCGAGGTGGTGGAGATGATGCACCGCACCCACATGGGCGTCGACCAAGACGCAGAGCACCTTCTGGACCAGGTGCTCTGCACGTCCCTCGCGGACGGCTGGGGCGGGTCCATGCTGGCCACCGACATCAGCGACATCCTGTTCGGCACCCCGACTCCGCTGCAGAGCAGGGTGAACCTGGGAGTCCTGAAGGACGACGAGGTCAACATCGTGATCCACGGCCACGAGCCGATCGTAGCGGAGATGATCGTAGCGGCGTCCACCGACCCCGAACTGATCGAGTACGCGAAGAGCAAGGGCGCAGAGGGCATCAACCTGGCCGGCATCTGCTGCACCGCCAACGAGGTCCTCATGCGCCATGGCATCCCTCCCGCGGGCAACTTCCTTTCGCAGGAGTTGGCCATCGCGACCGGCGCCATCGAGGCCATGATCGTCGACGTGCAGTGCGTCATGCAGGCGCTCGCCGAAGTGGCGACCCACTACCACACCAAACTCATAACCACCTCCCCGAAGGCGAAGATAGAGGGTGCGGTGCACATGGAGTTCGACGAGCACGATGCCTACCAGAGCGCGAAGGACATCGTGCGTGCCGCAATAGACAACTACCCCAATCGCAAGAAGACGGTGATCCCGCAGACCGACGAGGCCCTCATAGCCGGCTTCTCGCATGAGTATGTGCGCTACATGCAGGGCGGGCACTATCGCGGCTCGTTCCGTCCTTTGAACGACGCCATAGCCGCCGGTCGCATCCGGGGTCTGGCCGCGGTGGTGGGCTGCAACAACCCGCGCGTGACGCAGGACGCCCCCACCACCGAGATCATCGCGGAACTGATCAAGAACGACGTCCTGGTCGCCGTCACCGGCTGCGCAGCCACTGGAGCGGCGAAGTACGGCTATCTGAAGCCGGAGTTCATGGACCAGGCTGGTGCCGGGCTGCGCGAGGTGTGCGAGGCCATCGGCATCCCGCCGGTTCTGCACGTCGGTTCGTGCGTGGACAACTCCCGCATCCTCACGATCCTCACCGAATGCGCCACTGAGGGCGGCCTAGGCGAGGACATCTCCGACTTGCCCGCTGTGGGCATCTGCCCTGAGTACATGTCCGAGAAGGCGCTCGCCATCGGTTCTTACTGCGCGGCTTCCGGCGCCTACGTACTGTTCGGGCTGCCCTCCCCGGTGGGAGGAAGCCAGGAGGTCAAGGACCTCATGCTGGAAGGCTGGACGGCGCGGTTCGGAGGCGGCATCGAGTTCGAGCCCAACACCCAGGCGCTGATCAAGAAGGCCATCGCCCACATAGACGCTAAGCGGGCGGAGCTCGGCCTGGCCGAGTACGACCCGGCGCGGTTTGGCGAGAGTGGCGACACTCTGATGAACGAGCTGGAGTCCGAAGTACCGGCGGACGAGCCGGTGAGCATCTATTCGGCACACAAGCAGCCGGTCGCATCGGAGGTGTAGGCGGATGTCGAGGCACATAGCAAGAGCCGCCATGCGCGGCGCCAACAGCATCGTGAACGAGGCCGAGCAGATGCTGCAGGCGGCCATCACCGAATTCGGCCCTGATAAGCCGGTCGCCTTCACGAACACCGCCTATCACCTGCCCGTGATCCTCGGTTTCACGGGGATGGAGGTAGACAACCTGGGGCAGTTGCAACAGGCGCTCGCCCAAGCCCGGCGGCTGCTGGCCGAGGCCCCGGGAGATAGCCTGTGGCTCCCCTATCTAGGCGAGACTCTGGACAGCGGTGCCGCCACTCTCCTTGCCGCGGAGGCGATCGAAGCCATCCGTTTCGTGCGCGGCGAACAGCCCGAGCCCATCCCGGGGCTGAGCCTCACCGGCACGAGCTACCACCCCGAAGGCAACGGCGGCGGCCCCGGAGGCTACGCCAACGGACCTATCGACGACATCCAGTTGCGTGCCTGGGGCATCCAGTTGGTCGACGGCCGCATGCCCGGATTCGCCGCCATCGTCGGCGCGGCCCGCAGCAACGAGGCTGCGGTGTCCATCGTGCGTGAACTGCAGAAGCGCAACATCCTGGTGTTCCTCTCGGGCAACGTGAACGGCCGCAGCATCATCCATCAGCTGATGGAAGAGGGCGTCGAGATGGGCTACGACACCTATATCGTTCCCTTCGGCACCGACACCATCTCGGCTATCTACGCGCTGGGCTTCGCCACCCGGTCGGCCCTGACCTTCGGCGGCATGTCCGGGGGCCAGATCCGCAATATCCTCCTCTACAACAAGTTCCGGGTGTTCGCCTTCGTCCTTGCCTTGGGCGAGGTGGACGACCTCAAGTACGCGGCAGCCGCGGGGGCGATCAACTACGGCTTCCCCGTCATCGCCGACACCGTCATCCCCCAGATCCTGCCCACCGGCGTGACCGCCTACGAGCACGTGGTGAGCATGCCCTTTGACGACATCGAAGCCGACAACGACACCGAGAAGGCGCGCAAGTTGGTGCAGCGGGCTATCGAGGTGCGAGGCGTCAAGATCAAGATCACCGACGTACCTATCCCGGTGCCCTACGGCAGCGCCTTCGAGGGCGAACGGGTGCGCAAGGCCGACATGCGCCTGGAATTCGGCGGCTCAAAGGCCAAGGCGTTCGAGTACCTGCGCATGGCCGGGCTGGACGAGATCGAGGACGGCCGCATCGAAGTGGTGGGGCCGGGCATCGATGAGGTGCCCGAGGGCGGCGCCACTAACCTGGGAATCCTGGTCGAGGTGGCCGGACGCAAAATGCAGGAGGACTTCGAGCCGGTGCTAGAGCGCCAGATGCATTACTTCGTCAACGGCGCGTCGGGCATACAGCACATAGGCCAGCGTGACATCACCTGGATCCGTTTCAGCAAGGCGGCCATCGACAAGGGCTTCGCGCTCAAGAACCTCGGCGACATCCTCTACGCACGCTTCCATGCCGAGTTCGGCGCCATCGTGGACAAAGTGCAGGTGACGTTGTTCACCGACCCCGAGAAGTTCGAGGAATGGTTGGCCAAGGCGCGCCTGGCTTACCAGAACCGAAACCTGCGCCTAGCCGACATGGTGGATGCATCGGTGGACGAGTTCTACAGTTGCACGCTGTGCCAGAGCTTCGCGCCCAACCACGTATGCGTCATCTCGCCCGAGCGTCTGGGACTGTGCGGCGCCTACAACTGGCTCGACTGCAAGGCTTCCAACCAGATCAACCCCACCGGGCCCAACCAGCCCATCCCCAAGGGCATCTGCATCGATTCCACGCTGGGGGTATACCAAGGAGCGAACGAGTTCGCCTACCAGAACACTCACCAGTCGGTAGAACGCTTGGCTCTGTACTCCATCATGCAGGACCCCATGACCGCCTGCGGCTGCTTTGAATGCATCGTGATGGTCGTCCCCGAAGCCAACGGGGTCATGGTGGTCTCGCGCGAAGACCCGAGCATGACGCCGGCCGGCATGACCTTCTCTACGCTCGCCGGCGTCGCCGGCGGCGGACTGCAGACGCCGGGCATGATGGGCGTGGGCAAGTACTACCTGCTGAGCCGCAAGTTCATCTCGGCCGAGGGCGGCTTCAAACGCGTGGTCTGGATGTCGAGCAACCTGAAGGTCATGATGGCGGACGATCTCAAGGCCGTCTGCGAGCGGGAAGGCGACCCTGGCCTGCTGGACAAGATCGCCGACGAGCGGTCGGTGACCACGGTGGAGGAGCTCGTGCCCTTCCTGGAAGAGCATGAGCATCCCGCGCTCACCATGGACCCGATCTTCTGACGTAAGCCGGATCACACGGGAAAGGAGATTCCGGATGTCTGTAGCAGTGCCTGAAGTCAAGGAGAGTTGGAGCGGCAAGATCACCGAAGTGACCCTTGGGGCCGTTCCGGCGAACGGCGGCACTAGGGGCAGCACAGTCACCGTGGGCGGCGAGACGGGTCTACCGTTTCTGCACTTCGAGGGGTCCACGCCTCACCGGCCGGCCATCGCAGTCGAGGTGAGCGATCGTAGCCCTGGCGAGTGGTCACGCCTGCTGCTGGACGCCTGGGGAGACGCTGTGAAAGACCCGGCGGTCTGGGCGGCGGCGGCCGAAAAGGCAGGGGCCGACCTCATCGCCTTGTCGCTTGACAGCGCCCATCCGGAACGGGGCGACACGGGGGCCAAGGAGGCAAAACAGACGGTCCGACGCGTGCTCGAGGCCACCACCCTGCCTCTCATCGTCTACGGTCCCGGTCAGCGAGACAAGGACAACGAGGTGCTGGTCGCGGCGGCGGAAGAGGCTGCCGGAGAACGGATCGCCCTGGGCAACTGCGAAGACAAGAACTATCGCACCATCGTCGCAGCCGCCATGGCCAACGAGCATGTGATCATCGCCAAGAGCCCCATCGATGTGAACCTCGCCAAGCAGCTGAACGTACTTATTGGCGACATGGGCTTGGCCCGGGATCGCATCCTCATCGACCCCACCACCGGTGCTCTCGGCTACGGCCTGGAATACAGCTACTCGGTGATGGAGCGCATCCGTCTGGCCGCTTTCGCCGGCGACGCTACTCTGCAGCAGCCGCTGGTGCTCACGGTGGGCTACGAGGCCTGGCGCGCCAAGGAGGCGCGCACCAACGAGGAGGTGCCGGCCGAGTGGGGCGACTGGAAGCAGCGGGCGCTCCTGTGGGAGTCGACCACCGGCGTGACACTTCTGGGAACGGGCGCCGACATCCTTGTGTTGCGCCATCCCGACACCATCCCTCTTGTAAGACGGGTCATCGACAAGCTCATGGCTGCGTGAAAAGGAGAGCCACATGGCGCTGAGCGGAATAGCTATCTACAAGATGCTCCCCCAGACCAACTGCAAGGAGTGCGGTCACCCCACCTGCCTTGCCTTCGCCATGAAGCTTGCCGCCCGGCAGGCAGAACTGGCGGCCTGCCCCTACGTATCCGATGAGGCCAAAGCCCAGCTGGACAACGCCTCCGCGCCGCCCATCAGGCTGATCTCGGTGGGAAGCGGCGAGCGCAAGCTTGAGGTGGGCAACGAGACCGTCGTCTTCCGTCATGAGAAGACATTTGTCCACCAGCCCGGGCTCTTCCTGCGCCTGCCGGCCGGCTTGGCCGACTCCGACTTCGAGGCCAAGCTGCAACAGGTGGCCGAATACAAGGTCGAGCGGGTAGGTCAGACGCTTCGACCCGATGGAGTCGCGATCGAAGCGGGAGCTTCGGCCGAGGCCTTTGCGGCCCGGGTCAAGAAGGCTGCCGACAAGGGATTGGCCCTCGTTCTTGTGGCCTCCGATCCCGCCGCTATGGAAGCCGGCCTCGCCGCCGCCGAGCCTGCGCGTCCGCTGGCCTACGGCGCGGACGCGGGCAACTGGCAGGAGATGGCGGCTCTCGCTAAGACGCACTCGGTGCCCCTTGCCGTGCGCGTGCCCGACGGCGACCTTGGCACCCTGGCCGAATTGACCGACCAGATCACCAAGCTGGGCGTCGATGACCTGGTTCTCGATCCCGGCGCCCGGACCTGGGCCGACTCGCTCAGCGCGCTCACGCGCCTGCGGAGGGCGGCCATCAAGAAGAACTTCAAGGCGCTCGGCTACCCCGTGATCGCCTTCGCCGGCGAAGGCGTGGAAAGCCCGGAAGAAGAGGCTCTGCTCGCCTCGCAGTTCATCGGCAGGTACGCGGGCTTCATCGTGCTCGACAACTTCGAGCCTGCCGCCATCTACTCGCTGCTGGCGCTGCGTCAGAACATCTACACCGACCCGCAGAAGCCGATCCAGGTCACACCCGGGCTGTATCCGATGGGCGAACCAGGGATGGAGTCCCCGCTGCTGGTGACCACGAACTTCTCGCTCACCTATTTCTCCGTCGCCGGAGAGGTGGAGGGCAGCGGCCGGCCGGCTTGGCTGCTCGTGGCCGACTCCGAAGGCATGTCGGTGCTCACTGCCTGGGCCGCCGGCAAATTCGATGCCGCCGCCATAGCCAAGGCGGTCAAGACGACGGGGGTCGAAGGCAAGATCGCGCATCACCGCATCATCATCCCGGGCATGGTAGCCGGCCTCTCCGGCGAGCTCGAAGAAGAGTTGCCCGGCTGGCAGGTGCTGGTAGGTCCCCGAGAGTCCATCGGCATCGCCTCGTTCCTCAAGCAGGTGGCCGACGACTGATGCCCAAGCGCGCCGACACGCACGCGAAAGCAGTCGACGGCCTTGTGGCCGTGCGGCTGGAGCCTGCTGGGCAGACCGTCAGGGTACCGGCCGGCACCCTCCTCGAAGACGCCATCTCCGAGGCCGGGCTGCGAGTGTCGCTGCCATGCGGCGGTCAGGGACGCTGCGGCCGGTGCGCCGTGGAAGTGCGCGAGGGATCGGTGAGACGGAGGTCTGCGCTGCGGCTTAGCGAGGAAGACCTCACCCGCGGCTACGCGCTTGCCTGCCAGACCATCGTCAACAGCGACGTCACCATCTGGATCCCGCCCGAGCGTGAACGGGTGGACCTATTGCAGGGCGAACGCAAGGCCGACAAGACAGCCGTTGCGACCTTCCTGTGTGACCACCATTCTCGCCCCTGGGTGTCGCGCTACCGGGTGGTCATGCCGTCACCCACCACCGTCGACAACATCCCCGATCTCGAACGGCTGCAGCGCGAACTCACCCGCCAGTTCGATCTCCCCCGCGTGACGGGCACGCTCACAGCCCTGAGCAATCTGCCGCACGTGATCCGTGAGGAGGAGTGGGCCGTCACCGCCGAGGTGGAGCGCTTTCCGTCGCCCTGCGTCACCGATGCCTACCGGCTGCTGGATGTGCTGCCTGGGCGAGCCAGGAGGAGCGCGCTCGGCTTGGCCGTGGATATCGGCACCACCACCGTGGAGACCTACCTGGGCAACCTTTCCACCGGGCAACTGATCGACCAAGCGTCTGAGTACAACCGCCAGATGGCCCGGGGAGAAGACGTCATCTCGCGCATCCTCTATGCGCGCGACCCCAAGCGCCGCATCGAACTGCAGGCCCTCGTTGTCGCTACCGTGAACTCGCTTATCGACGAGATGCTGCTGCGGCAGGGTCTGACCCCCGAGGACCTCACCTTCGTCACGGTGGCAGGCAATACCACCATGACCCACCTCTTCCTGGGCCTCAGGCCCGACTACATCAGACTTCAGCCCTACGTACCCGCCGCCGGCATGTATGTACCGGTGCTGGCCAACCGGCTGGGCCTGCACGCGCACCCGGAGGCCCACGTCGACTGCCTGCCTGGAGTGGGCGCCTACGTGGGCGGCGACATAGCTGCCGGGGTCCTGCGTACGGGGATGCACGAGGATGAGCGTGTCACGCTGTTCATAGACATAGGCACCAATGGCGAGATGGTGCTAGGCAATTCCGAGTGGCTCATCAGTTGTGCCTGTTCGGCCGGTCCGGCCTTCGAAGGGGCAGGCGCCGCCTCCGGCGTGCGGGCCGTAGAGGGCGCTATCGACGAAGTCTGGATCGACCCGCGCACTCTCCAGCCCACGTTCAGCGCCCTGGGTGACACCCCGCCGGTCGGCATCTGCGGCTCGGGCATGATCTCGCTGCTGGGCGAGATGAGGATGACTGGGGTCATCGACAAGAGCGGGCGTATCGCCACTGAAGGCTCGAGCGATCGGGTGCGGCGGGGCGACAGCGGCTTGGAATACGTGGTGGCCTGGGCGGCGGAGTCCGCCGAAGACGTCGGCGACATAGTGCTCACCGAAACCGACATCCAGAACCTCCTGCGGGCAAAGGCGTCCATCTACGCAGGCGCCACCGTACTGTGCGACAGCGTGGACATACCCATCGGCGACGTGGAGCGGGTGCTCATCGGCGGTGGCTTCGGGCGTCACATCGATGTCGAGAAGGCCATCGAGATAGGCCTGCTCCCCGACCTCCCCTGGGAGCGCTTCACCTACCTGGGCAACACCTCCATCCAGGGAGCCTATGAAGCCCTCACGTGCCGCGAACACCGCGTCCAAGTAGACGAACTGGCCGGCAAGATGACCTACCTGGAGTTGAGCGTCGACAACCGCTTCATGGAAGCGTTCACCTCCGCTCTGTTCATCCCGCACACCGACGTGAGCCTCTTCCCGTCGGTAGGGTTGGCGTTGGCGGAGGTCACGCCGGACAAGGTGAGCGCGCTGTGAGCCTCACCATGGCAGTGGCCGGCAAGGGCGGCACCGGCAAGACCACCTTCTCCGCCCTCGCGGTGAAGTACCTGCGCGAGACCGGGATGACCCCCATCCTCGCTATCGATGCGGACCCCAGCTCCAATCTCAACATGGCTCTGGGCATGGAACTGCACGAGACAGTCGGACAGATCCGCGAGGACACCCGCGACCAAGTCATGGGCGGCACGTTCCAAACGGGCATGTCCAAACCGGATTGGTTCCAGTACCAGGTGGAGCAATGCCTGGTGGAGGGCGATGAGGTCGACCTCCTGGCCATGGGCCGTCCCGAAGGGCCCGGCTGCTACTGCGCGGCCAACCACATGTTGCGCCAGGCTATCGACCGGTTGGGCGATTCGTACCGAGCCGTCGTCATCGACAACGAAGCCGGCTTGGAGCACATCAGCCGCCAGACCACCAGGAATGTCGACTGGCTCTTCATAGTCAGCGATCCCAGCCAACGGGGGCTGGCCGCCGCCGAGCAAGTCGTGCGTCTTATCGACTCGCTGGGGACGCGCATAGGGCGGGTGGGCCTCATCGTCAATCGGGTGGACGGGGAGTTACCCGATGCGTTTCGGGAGCGCATCGCCGGGCTCGGCGTCCCCCTGCTGGGCGTGCTGCCTCAGGATCAAGCCCTGAGTCACCTGGACGCGGAGGGTCTGCCCCTCGTCACCCTGGACGACTCGTCGAAAGTCTATCCCGCGGTGAAGATCATCCTGGAGGCTGCTCTCACCTCAGCCTCGGCACCGGCGCAGCTCAAGGAGGAAGCATGCTGATAATCGGCGAGAACATCCACATCATCTCTCCGGACGTAAAGGAAGCAATTGCCACCCGTGACACGAAGGCCATCCAGGCGCTGGCCAAGGAACAGGTGGACGCGGGTGCAGGCATGCTCGATCTCAACATCGGGCCGCAGAAGAAGGACGGGGTCGACATCATGCGCTGGCTGGTCCCGGCCGTCCAGGAGGTAGTCGACGTGCCCTTGTCTCTTGACACCACCAACCTGGAGGCCATCGGGGCCGGGCTGGCGTTGGTCAAACGGAAGGGGCTGGTGAACTCAGCCTCGGCCGAGCCCGAGCGGCTGAAGAAGGTGCCGCCGGTGGCCGCTGAGCACGGTGCCGGCCTCATCGCCCTGTTGATGGGCAAGAGCGGCATACCGCTCACCGCCGAGGAACGCGTGTCCATGGCCATCGACGTGCTCATCCCCAGGGCGATAGAGGTGGGTATCCCCATGGAGGATCTCTACCTCGACCCGCTTCTGCTCACCGTGTCCGGCTGCCAGGAGTACTGCCCTCCGGCGATCGAAGCCGTGCGCTACATCAAGCAGGGCATGGATCCAGCGCCGATGACCACCTGCGGGCTCAGCAACGTGTCCAACCGGGTGCCCGAGAAGATGCGCAGCCTGCTCAACCGGGTCTATTTGGTGATGCTCATGGCCGTGGGACTTGATACGGCCATCGCCGACCCGCTGGACAAGGAGTTGGTGGACACCATCCGCATAATCGACCAGCGCGACGACTCGACGGGCGCCGGCGCCCTGCTGCTGACTCTGCACGACCGCGTCGCGGCCATGGAGGAACTGGAGGCGGCGGACGCCGACCTCTCCGATCCTGCTCAAGCGGCCATCTGGAAGACGGTCCAGGTGTTGCTGAACAAGACCATCTACACCGACGCCTACCTGCGCGGATGATGAAGGGCGGAGAAATGGGGCACATGATGAAGGATCTCACTGCGCTCCTGCAGTACCTGGTGAAGCACAACGAAGAGCACGCGGACGAGATCGTGGAACTGGCCGGGCGCGCCCGTGAGCTCGGAAGAGAGGACGCCTACGGCCACTTGGTCCGCGGCGTCGAGCTCCTAAGGGACTCGAACACGAGCCTGCGCGCCGCTCTCGTCACATTGGAGGGGCAGGATGTGTCTCGCTAAAGCGTACGTCCGAGCTTCGGCGACCGACGCCGAGGGCAAGCTGCTTATGGAGAACGTCATTCGCGTAGAAGTAGACGGCGACCGGGTTCATCTCTCGTCGCTGCTGGGCGACTCGGAGGAGCTGCAGGCCCGCATCAGCTTCGTCAGCTTCGTCGACTCAAGACTCGTTCTGGAGACGTCAAGATGACGGCCACCCCAGGATCGGCCGGCTCGGCGCCGCGAAGCGCCCAGCCGCCTCAAAGTACCGAGGCCACGATAGAAAGGCACAGCGCCGACGCGTCCAACCTCATCCAGATACTGCTGGAGATGCAGCAACGCCGGCACTGGCTCTCTGAGGACGATCTCGCGCTGGTGAGCCGCCGGCTGGAGGTGCCTCTGAGCCGCGTCTACCACATAGCCACTTTCTACAAGGCCTTCAGCCTTGTCCCCAAGGGGAAGCACATGGTGTCGGTGTGTCTGGGCACGGCCTGCCAGGTGCGCGGCGCCACTCGCCTGCTCGACAAAGTGGTGGAGGCGTTCAAGATCCGTCCGGGCGAGACGTCGCCCGACATGCGCTTCAGTCTGAGCACGGTCAACTGCCTGGGCTGTTGCGCCCTCGGTCCGGTGATGATGGTCGATGGGGAGTACTACAGCAAGCCTTCCAAGGAAGAACTCGAGCTGCTGGCGGCTGCGGACTAGCGTGCGGACCGCGGGGAGGAAGCAAAGTGCCTAGATTCGAATCAGCGGCCGATCTGCAGAGCCACCGGAGCCGGTTGCTGGCCGCCCATGACGCGAGCAGACCGTGCGTGACCATCTGCTCCGGCACCGGTTGCCACGCCGCCCGGAGTGACCAGGTGCACCACGCCTTCCAGGAGGAGCTGCTCCGGGCCGGACTCAGAGACAAGGTGGACATCCTCCGCACCGGCTGCCAGGGCTTCTGCGAAAGAGGCACCATCGTCAGCCTCCAGCCGAACGAGGTCACCTACCTGCAAGTCAAGCCGGAGGATGCGGCCGAGATCGTCGCCGAGACGCTGGTGAAGGGCAAGGTGGTCGACCGGCTGCTCTATGAGACCGCGAGCGGGCAGAGGGTCGCGCTCAAGGAAGATATCCCCTTCTATACTCACCAGATGCCGGTCGTCTTCGGCCTCAACCACCTGATCAGCCCAACAGACGTCGACAGCTACATCCTGCTGAATGGCTACGGCGCGCTCGCCAAGGCGCTCTTTGAGATGTCGCCCCAAGCAAGTGGTGGACGAGATCAAAGCGTCCGACCTGCGGGGAAGGGGCGGTGGCGGCTTCCGCACCGGGCTCAAGTGGCAGACGACGCAAGGATGCCCCCGGGCATGTCAAGTACGTGGCTGTGAACGCCGACGAGGGCGACCCGGGAGCGTACATGGATAGGAGCTTGCTGGAGGGCAATCCCCATCAGGTGCTCGAGGGGTTGCATCATCGGCGCCTACGCCATCGGCGCCCACGAGGGCTTCGTCTACGTGCGACAGGAGTATCCGCTGGCCGTGGAGAACCTGGCGGCTGCGCTCGATCAGGCGCGCGAGTACGGCCTGTTGGGCGACAACATCCTGGGCTCGGGCTTCGCCTTTGACGTGAAGGTGCATCGCGGGGCGGGAGCCTTCGTCAGCGGTGAATCGAGCGCGCTTATGTCGGCCATCGAAGGGACACGTGGGCGAGCCGCAGGCCCAAGTACGTGCGCACCGCCGTCAGCGGCATCTATGGGGCCGGCCGACCAACCTCAACAACGTCGAGACCTGGGCCACCGTGCCGCTCATCATCGCCAAGGGCGCCGACTGGTTCAAGAGCATCGGCACCGAGAACAGCAAGGGCACAAAGATCTTCTCCCTGGTGGGCAAGGTGAACAACACCGGCCTGGTGGAAGTGCCTATGGGCATGACACTGCGCGAGGTGGTGTTCGACATAGGCGGGGGCGTCCCCGAGGGAGGCAAGTTCAAAGCGGTGCAGACCGGCGGGCCTTCGGGAGGAGTCATCCCCGAGGAGTACCTTGACCTGCCGGTCGACTTCGACGAACTGGACAAGGCCGGCTCGATGATGGGCTCGGGTGGAATGATCGTCATGGACGAGGACACCTGCATGGTCGACACAGCCCGGTACTACATGAACTTCTTAGCCGAGGAATCGTGCGGCAAGTGCGTCCCCTGCCGCGAGGGCATCCACCAGATGCTCGCCGTGCTCGACCGCATCTGCGAAGGCGAAGGCCGCGAGGGCGACGTCGAGTTGCTCGAGGAGATCGCCGGGGTGGTAAAGGACTTCTCGCTGTGCGCGCTCGGGGGAACAGCTCCCAATCCCGGTGCTCAGCACCATCCGTCACTTCGCCGACGAGTACCAGGCCCACATCCTAGAGAAGCGCTGCCCCAGCGGCGTGTGCAAGGCGCTGATCTCCTACTACATCGACCCCCAGAAGTGCCGAGGTTGCATGCCTGCCTGAAGAACTGCCCGGTCGGAGGCCATCAGCGGCACCAGAAACACCGTGCACATCATCGACCAGGCGACGTGCACCAAGTGCGGCGCTTGCATCGAGGTCTGCCCGGCGCGCTACGACGCGGTCGGTCAAGCTATCCGGTGTTCCAGTTCCCGAACCTGTCGCGGCCGGGACGCCCGTCGAGGGGAAGCGAGGCAAAGGCGATGAGTGACGTCAGCTTGACCATCAACGGCCAGACCGTCACGGCCGCCGAGGGCACCACCATCCTTGAGGCGGCGCGGAGCGCGGGCATCGAGATCCCCACTCTCTGCCACCTCGCCGAGTTGACGCCGGCCGGGGCCTGCCGCCTCTGCACCGTCGAGATCTCAAAAGGCGGACGCTCCCGGTTGGCGGTCTCCTGCGTCTACCCGGTGGAGGAAGGGCTGGAAGTGCAAACCGAGTCGGAGCGCGTGGGAAAAGGACGCAGACTGATCCTGGAGATGTTGCTCGCCCGCGCCCCGGGGGTCGAGAAGGTGCGCGAGTACGGGGTCAAGTACGGCGTCGACGTGGACAAGTTCCCTGTAGAGGCCAGCTTCTGCATCCTCTGCGGCCTGTGCGTCCGCTACTGCGCCGAGGTGAAGAGGAAGGACGCCATCGGCTTCGTCGGCCGCGGAGTGGAGCGGCAGGTCATGTTCCAGCCCGAGATAGCCGCCAAGGAGTGCGCGCAGTGCGGTGAGTGCTTCAAGATCTGCCCGACGGGCGTGTTGCCGTCAAACTACGGCGTCACACGCGTCCCGCACTTCACTTGGCCGCGCAACCCGTTTTCCGGCTGAGCGCGGGGCCGTAGCGTCCGGCCGGGCGGCGGGATATCCCTGGACCGGCTACTCCGGCGAGCTTGTCGCCGACTCTGCCTTCGCCTGCAACGTCTGCGCCAGATCGGCGACGGTCGTGCGGTCGAACAGATCGTCGACCACTGCCGTGACCCGGGTCCAGAGCGGATTGGCCGGACAAGTGTCGATGCGCGTGCAAATCTCCGGATGGGACACACAGGCTGCGAGTTCGAATGGTCCTTCCGTCGCATCCAGAACCTGTTTCACCGTGATCTCCCCGCCTGGTCGAGCAAGCGAGAATCCCCCCTCTTTGCCCCGATGGCTCCGAACTAGTCCGGCGCCGGTCAGCCTGCCCATCAACTGCTGGATGTAGCCCGAACTTACGGCGTGGTGCCCTTTTGTGGACATGCGCATCATAGAATGGACACCTCCACGTAGTGGTCGCGCCGGTCGTCCACCAGAGGGATGGCACCGTGAAGAGACCCGGTCTGGTCGAGGTCCACGCCATCCATCTTGACGCTTCTCACCAGCTCCGCTCCCAGGGACAGGACTTCCTTCCCGGAAGCGCCCGTTCCGTCATCTTTCCGCTCTATGGTGATGTGATAGAAGGTCTCGCGGTACCGGTAGTGCACCTTGAAAGAGCCCCAGTCCTTCGGCATCAGCGGTGCCAGGCGCAGTCGGTCCACTTCCAAATGCAGGCCCAGGAGCGTCTCCACGGCCAGCCGGTACATCCAACCCGCCGCGCCCGTATACCAGGTCCACCCTCCCCGGCCGGTGTGCGGCGGGGCGGCGTAGATGTCGGCGCTCATGACGTAGGGCTCCACTTTGTACAGTCCGCTCTTGCCCGGCTGATCCCCATGATGGATGGGGCTCAGCATCGAGAACAGCTCCCAGGCGTGCTCCACGTCACCTATCTGGGCGAACGCCATCACGGCCCAGATGGCGGCATGGGTGTACTGGCCCCCGTTCTCGCGCACACCGGGCACGTAGCCCTTGATGTACCCGGGTTCCAGGGACGACGTGTCGAAGGGCGGATCGAGCAGCTTGATGAGGCCCGCCTCGGGCTTGACCAGGAGCCTGTCGACCGCTGCCATGGCCTGGCGGGCGCGCGCCGGGTCGCCGGCCCCCGATATCACCGCCCAGCTCTGGCTGATGGAGTCGATGCGGCATTCGTCGTTGGCCGAAGAGCCCAAGGGCGTGCCGTCGTCAAAGTATGCCCGGCGGTACCAGCCACCATCCCAGGCATGCGCCTCGATGTTGGCCCCGAGCTCCTCTGCCTGTCCGGAGCACAGCCGGGCCATCTCCTCGTCCTCCCGGCTCTGAGCAAGCTCTCCGAACAAGCGCAGGTTCTCGCAAAGGAACCAGGCAAGCCACACGCTCTCTCCCTTGCCCCCGTGACCGACTAGGTTCATGCCGTCGTTCCAGTCGCCGGCGCCCATGAGCGGCAATCCGTGGCGACCGAAACGCAGGGCCTGCTTGACCGCGCGGACGCAGTGCTCGTACAGACTCGCGACGTCGGTGGAACGCTGCGGAAGGTCGTAGTAGGCTTCCTCGTCCGGGCCCAACACCCGACCTTCGAGGAAGGCCACGGGTTCGTCAAGAACCCCCGTATCGCCCGTAGCCAGCACATACCGGCAGGTCGCATAGGGCAACCACAGGTAGTCGTCCGACGAATGCGTACGCACTCCTTGCCCCTCGGGTGGATGCCACCAGTGCTGCACGTCACCTTCGCGGAACTGGCGCTCGGCGCAGCGCAGCAGATGCTCACGCGCGATCCAGGGCATCGTGTGGACAAGAGCCATAGTGTCCTGCAGCTGGTCGCGGAAGCCGTAGGCGCCGCCCGACTGGTAGTAGCCGCTACGTCCCCAGATCCGGCACGATAGGGTCTGGTAGATCAGCCATCCGTTGGCGAGGACGTTGAGCGCAGTATCGGGAGTCTCCAGATACACAGCCCCCAGGGCACGATTCCAGTGGGCCCACACCGCCTCCAACGCTCGGCGAGCGCCGGCGGGACCCACAAAGCGCTGCATCAGCTGCTGGGCCTCGACCTTGTTTTCGGCCGCTCCAATCACGAAGACGATCTCGCGCTCCTGCCCGTCGGCCAGTTCGAAGGGAGTCTGAATGGCCGCGCACGGATCGAGCCCGGCGCCCGTCCTGCCCGACAACCGCCCGCGCCGCATTGCCGCCGGGTCGGCCAGGGAGCCGTTGCGACCGATGAACTCGGTGCGATTCCCAGTGACAGTCCGCCGCGCCTCGCTGACTTGAGCGAAGAACAACCGGCTCGGACCGCACGCGCGAGTAGGCATTGCGGGCGAACAGGGCGCCGCTGCCGGGGTCCTTCTCGGTGACGATATGCATGAGATTGGCATGCCGCCACTCGCCCAGCACCAGCTCCCAGTATCCAGTGAGCGACAGCCGGCGGGTACGGCCCGAGTGATTGCGCAACTTCACCACCACGAACTTCACCGGCGCGTCCATGGCGACGTAGGTGGTCAGCTCCGAGAAGATGCCCGATTCGTCGTGCTCGAAGACGCTGTAGCCGAATCCGTGCCGGCATTCGTACCCCGTGCGGCCGCGTGCGGGAAGCGGCGTGGGCGACCAGAAGGCGCCCGTCTCCTCGTCCCGGAGGTAGAACGCCTCCCCACTGCTGTCGCTCACCGGATCGTTGTGGAAGGTGGTCAAGACGGAACTCGTGCGCGTTCTCCACCCACGTGTAGGCGCTCCCGCTCTCGCTGACGACCGTCCCCATGTGGGGACTCGCGATCACGTTCGCCCACGGTGCAGGCGTGCGTCCGTCCGGGCTCCAGGCTGATGACGTACTCGCGGCCATCAGGCGTGAAGCCGCCCAGGCCGTTGTGGAAGACGCTGTCGCGCGCGTGGCAGAGGCTCAGCCACTTCCGCCGCCGCTTGGCGCGAGGGCTCGAGAGCTGCCGGTAAGCGCTCGGCCGGCGTGCGCCGCTGTACCTGCTCGGCGAGAGTCTCGCACGTGTCGGTGAGCACCACGCGGGCGACCGTCTGGAACAGCACTCGGTCCTCTTCGGACAGCTCTTCCGCTCGCCGGACGAACACCCCGCCGGGCTTGTCGATCACCAGCCGCTTCGGGCCCGGCGTTGATCAGGCCCATGATCTCGTCTTGGAGAACGGCCCGGTAGCCCGAGAAGTCCTCGTTCAAGATCACCAGGTCGGCCGCCAGGCCTTTGATCCTCCAGTAGGCGTGGGCCTGCAGGGCCTGCTTCACCAGATCGATGCGGCTCACGTCACCGATGCGCACCAGCACGATGGGCAGGTCGCCCGAGATGCCGAAGCGCCAGAGGCCGCGCTGGCCGAGTCTGGTTGCGCTCGATGATGCCGGGAGCGGCCCGCCTGAGAGCGTTCGCGTGGATGACCGAAGTGGCCAGCCGTGCCGTAGATCTGGGCGTCCGCCTCGGAGATGTTGAGCAGGCGCAAGTATCTCCTGGCTCTGGAACCAGGCCATCTCGAAGGCGCGCTCGACGAAATGCCGGTCGCGATACTTCTCGATGAGAGCCAGGGCCGCTTCGCGGGTCTCGGCGACGCCGGATGATCACGTGCACGGCGGCCGACTCGTCCGGCGGCCAGCGTCACCGCGCCGCGGATGGCCACGATGGGATCGAGGACCGGCCCCTCGGTGTTCGAAGGGCGCCGTCGCCTCGCCAACGCCGGCGAACGCCACCGGGTTCGCCGCCGTCCTTCCCCGGCCGATGAACCGGGCGCGATCGGTCTCGTACGAGGTGTCGGCGTCGACGCCACCGGGCACGGCCAGCAGGTGGAACATCCACGGCGTCTGCTTCTTCCGGATCTCGAGGCCGCCGCTTGCAGAGAATGGCCCCCTGCCCGCGAAGGATCTCGGTCTGCACGAACAGGTTGCTGAACGCGCGGTGGGCCAGGTCGGCGTTAAGGGGCGCCATGACCACCTCCGCGTAGCTCGTCAGCTCGATCGTGCGGGTGACGATCGGAGAGGTTGGTGAGGGTGACGCGGCGGATCTCGACGTCGTCTTCGGGCGACACACTGATCTCGGTATGCGCTTCGATGCCGTGATCGACTCTGCGGTACTCGGCCCGTCCCTGCACGAAGACCGCCTCGTAGCGTTCGGCCTTGGTTCGCGTCGGGCTGATGGGCGGTCGACCAGTAGCTCGCCCGTCTCGCGATCGCGTAGGTAGATGAACGTGCCGTATCCGTCACAGGTCGCGTCCTCGCGCCAGCGGGTCACCGCCAGATCGCGCCAGCGGCTGTAGCCCCCACCCGCGTGGGTGGCCATGACGTGGTAGCGGCCGTTCGACAGCAGGTGGACCTCGGGCAGGGGCGTGTTCGGGTCGGCGAACACGCGATGGACGGCGCCCGCTTCCGTGGCAGCGGCGCGTCCGACCTCGGCCCCCTCGTCCGCGCGCGGGTGCACGATGACCGTGTGCTTCGGCACGCGTTCTTGCAGCAGCAACTCGGTGGTGCGGACCAGCGGGTCGGAGAGGAAGCGACGCTGCATGGGCCCATCGAGCAGCGCATGTCGCGAGCGCCAACAGACTCATCCCCTGGTGGTGGGCCATGAAGCAGCGCACGACGGCGTGGTCAGTCCCCGGGAGCAGCGCGCGACGGGGTGTAGTCGATGGCTTCGTACAATGCCGTAGTCGCCCAGAAAGCCGGCGGCGACGAGGGCCTGCAGGTTTCGGCACGCGTCGCGAGGGACCACCGTCAGCGCGAGCGCAGTCGCGTAAGGAGCGATCGACCAGGTCCTCCGCCAGTCCCCGTTTGAAGCCCAGCCCGGGAACGCCGAACGCCCGGTACTGGTAGATCTGGTTCATGTCGACGGCGTTGTAGCACGACTCCGAGATGCCCCAAGGGACGTGACGCTGCCGCCCGTAGTCGATCTGGCGCGACACGGCGCCCTGGCAGGCCTGATCCAGCAGCGTGTTCTCGTAGCTGGGCAGGAACAGCCGCGGCATGAGGTACTCGAACATCGAGCCGCTCCACGAGATCAGGCTGACGTCGCCGCCATGACTCGGTGAGCAGGCGGCCGAGGGCGAACCAGTGCTTCTGGGGCACCTGGCCCTCGGCGATGAGCAGGAAACTTGTCAGGCGGGCTTCGGAGGCCAGCAGGTCGTACCAGGACGGGATCGCGCCGCCGCTCGCCCGACGTCGTAGCCGATGCTCAGCAGGTCCCGCGCCGGATCGTAGAGGAAAGTCGAAATCCATCGCCGACAGCTCGTGACAGCGAGTCGATCAGCCTGTCGATGACCTCTCAGGCCGCTTCACCGCCGCGGATCCTGGCCGCCGTGGCACGGCCCGCTGCCCCGAGGTCGTCGCGGACCGCGCTGCGCACCGCGTCCACCGCGGCCAGCTCTTCCAAGGTGGGGAGCTTGGCGAAGCGCCAGGGTTCGGGCACCAGACGCGTGAGGTCGTCGCGGAATCTGCGGCACTGGCGATTGAGCGCGCGGGCCCAGTAGCGGAACTCGCTCGCGCTCTCCGCGGATGGCGCGCGACCAACTCCTTGGTGGCGATGTGGAGCCCCTCCAGCAGCGCCTGCGGGAAAGCCTGGCGTATCCCAATGACCGTCAAGAGACTGAAGCGTGCCTCGCAACGACTTGATCTGCTTCTCCACCTCGGGCACCGCCGGCGAGGGCATGTGGGCCGCAAGCGCCAGCAAGAGTATCCTCGAGGCCGTCGAAGACGCGGTGGTCCAGCACCGGCTGGCTCTTCAGCTCGCCTGAGGCCCGCCCGCAAGGCGAGCAGGCTGCCGGCCAGATTGCCGCTGTCCACCGAGGAGATGTACTGCGGGTGGAGCGGCTGCAGCGTGCTGCGTGTCGTACCAGTTGTAGAAGTGGCCGCGGAAGCGCTCGAGCTTCTCCATGGTCTTCAGGGCCCGCTCGGTCCTGCCGCAGGAACTCGCCGGTGGAGATGTATCCGAGGTCGTGCGCGGCCAGATTCGCCAGAAGCGCCATCCCCATGTTCGTGGGAGACGTGCGCGCGGCCACCGTCGGAGCCGGATACTCCTGGTAGTTGTCAGGCGGCAGCCAGTTGTGCTCGGGACCGACGAAATCGGCGAAGTAGCGCCACGTCCGTCGCGCCAGCGCACGCAGGAACACCTGCTGCTGGACGCCCAAGCTCGCCGCGGCCGGGTGCAGAGGCATGCTGATCCACCAGCCGACGAGGGGCGACACCAGCCAGAGCACCAGCACCGGGACGACGAACGGCCAGTCGGCCGCGCGGGTGCTCGGCACGAAGAGCAGCAGCACCGCCAGGGCGACGGCCAGGACAGGGCCGATGCACATCTCGCGGAGAAAGCCCTACGGAGTGCGGACGGGCGTTGCGGCGGCTGTAAGAGGGCAAGTGCCACATCAGCAGGCCGCGCCGGGTGAAGAGCATCCCCACGCCCGAGCGGACGATGGCGTCCAGGTAGACCAGCGCATCGTACGGCAGGAAGATCACGGCCAGCAGAGAGCGCACGAGCGGACGGATCGCGGACTTGCCGGTCAGCGCCAAGTGCACCGCCCATCCCCACTCTTCCGGCTTGCGAACCAGCTCGACGGCCGAGGTCAGCAGGGCGGGTAGCAGGAACACGCCCCGACCACCAGCAGTTCCCACAGCCACGATGGCCCAGGGCCCCAGAGCCATCCGCCCAGCAGCAACGCCACCAGAGCAGCCGGCACGAGGCTGCGGCGCAGGTTGTCGAACAGCTTCCAGATCGACAGCGGCGAGAGCGGATTCGGTCGCCGCTTGCCATCGCGGCCCCGGTACGCGAGGAAGCAGCCAGCCGGCAAGCTGCCAGTCGCCCCTTGTCCACCGATGCCTCCGACTGGCCTCCATGGCATAGCTGACGGGATGCTCCTCGATGAGATCGACGTCGGTCACCAGAGCCGAGCGTGCGTAGCCACCCTCCAGGAGGTCGTGGCTGAGGATCAGGTTTTCCGGGAAACGGCCGTGAACGGCTCGCGAGAAGGCCTCGACGTCGTAGATGCCCTTGCCGATGAACGAGCCTTCGCCGAAGAGGTCCTGGTAGACATCGGAGATCTCCCGCGTGTACGGATCGATGCCGGCTTCGCCCGCAAACAGGCGCGTGAACCAGAGAACCACTGGTGCTCGTGAGGCTGATCGACGCGCGCGGTTGCAGGATGGCGTACCCATCGATCACGCGGCCCTTCTTCGCGTCGTACACGGGCCGGTTGAGCGTGTGAGCCATGTTGCCTATCAGCGTGTACGCCGCGTCGCGGGGCAGCTGGGTGTCGGTGTCGAGAGTGATGACGTACTTGATCGACCCGAAGAAGGACCGGTCACCCACTATGTCGGAGAACGGCGGGTCCGTCCCCGCCGCCGGCGCCGGCGTGGCGGCCACCAGCGCCGCTCCGGCCCTCACCGTAGCCGAAGCCGCAGTCCGAGCCTCCAGCAGAAGCGCGTTGAACTGCTCGAGCTTGCCCCGCTTGCGTTCCCAGCCCATCCAGACCCGCTCGTGCGGGTTCCACAACCTGGGGCGATGGAACAGATAGAAGATGCCGGGGCGGTCATCGCTGTAGGTGTGGTTGAGGGCCTCGATGCCGGCGCGGGCGACAGCGATCAAATGGTCGTCGCCCGGCTGAGTGCGCCTCGGGAGCATCGCTGAAGTCCGTCAGCAGAGCGAAGAACAGATTGGGGTCGCGATTGCCGAGATAGCGGATCTCCAGCGCCTCCAGGAGCGTCGGAAACATCCTCCTCGCGAGCCGAGCAAGGTGGGGACCACCACCATGGTCCGATGCTGCGGAGGGTATCCCCGTCGGAGAAATCCAGTCTGGGGCAGTGTCCGCGGGGGCACGGTGAGCGTGATCAGCAAATGGACGACGGGGATCACCAGCGCCGAAGCCCCGACGAGGCCGACGAGGCCGAAGAAGATCAACCGCCCGAGGCCCGCGATCGAGTCCCACTACATAGACGAGCAGGAAGGCCGCGGCCGCTGCAGACAAGGGCCCGATGGGTGCCAGGTAGAAGAACAGGCGGAGCGGCCGTGCCGCCCGAGTGGCTCGCATCATCAACGGGACCTTGGTACCCATGGCCTTCTCCAGAACCCGGCGGCCCTTGTCGATCAGGTAGTAGCCGACGTGCGCGGTGCGGTCGTATGAGCCGTCCGGCCGGCCGGGACCCGGCGGCTCTGCCGAAGCTTGAGCGAGCGCTATGGCCGCCCGCGCCACTTCCAGCTCGCTGTGCCCACTGCCGCTCTTCACGGCCTCGACCGCGTGCCGGTAGCGGTCGCGCGTGGGGAAATCCTGCGCCGCGTAGACTCCCGCCGGATCGGCGCGCAGCAGCTGCTCCGACGAGGCTCAGCTCCTCGACGAACTCCCCCCAGTCCATCGCGGAGATGAAGCGCAGGCTCGCCACGCTGTTGGCGATGGAGATCTGGTCGGTGGCCGCCATACGGCTGGCCGCCTCCAGGAGTTGCACCGCGCTCACGCCCTGCTCGGAAAGCCGATGTTCCAGCCAGGTCTGCACGAAAGCCAGAGCCGGGCCTTGGACCTGCAGGCGCGCGTAGAACTCCTCGACGAAGGGGGCCGTCATGAGAACGTCGGCATCCGCGAACTCCGCCAGAACATGGATGAGCCGTTTCGCCTCTCCTTCGGCGGCCGCGAGCATGCGATCCGCCCAGGCGATGGCCGCATCCCGCTCCTCTGCGGCGGTCGGCGATGCGCACCCCCACCCGGCGGATGTTCTCAAGCAGCGCCAACCGCAACATGATCGGGAAGGCCCACAGCTCTCCCAGGTCCAGCGGTCCACGGTCTGGTAGGCGGCAAGGAACGCGGCGGCGTTGTCGCGATCGACCCGACCGTCCTGATGGGAGATCAAGTCCAGAGCGATGTCGTAGATCCGCGGGAGACCGGCCGAAGGACCCGCCGGCCAGTCGCGGCAGTTGCCGGCTGTATCCGCGGGGCAGGTGCCGGCGAGCCAGGGCGATCTGCTGCTCGATGAGATAGAAGTTGTCGAGCAACCAGGCCTCTGCCGGCAGGATCCGCTGTCCCGGCGTCGCGGCGGCGGTGACCGCGTCGTAGGCGGTCACCAGCACGCGCTCGTTCTCCGCCAGCCGGGAGAAGGAGCCTGTCCTCGCCCGGGCGCCGATCGACGTGGTGGCCCTTCGCCAGCGCGACAGCGTGATCCTTCAGCTGTTCGACGCTGAAGAGTTCAGAGCGCTGCGACTCCGTCGAGTGGAGCAAGAAGGCGTCTGGATCGCCTTGGAGTCGGTCCCCCTGTTCTGACGTGGATCTGAGCCTTCGCGAGACTATGGCACCCCCTTTGGTTCATACGCAACATGAGTCCCAAGTGACTCCGCTCGCTGTCTCTTCAGTCAGCCGCGCTACCTCTCTTGGGACCCACAAACACCATGCCCCGCGGCGGCGAGCTTCAAACCTCCAGTGCGGCGTGGATCACGACTGCTTGTCGTCGACCGTCCGCCTTGGCCGGCGACTGCGGTCCGACGGCTCTCTGCGCTTGGGGGACTGGACCGCCATCAATGACGCCTGTCGCTGCAGATGGGCCATAAGAGCACGTGCTGCCGCCGGCAAAGGACGGTCCCAGGGGTGTATGAGAACAAGCTCCCGCTGCAGCTTCTCCTCGAAGGGAATAGCCACGAGTCCCCCAAGAGCCTCGGGAGAAGTCAGCATCTTGGGCATTGGCGCTACCCCCCAACCCGTTCTGACCAGATTCTTGATCAGCTCCGGATACAGTGCTCTGTATGAGATCCTGGGCTCGACGCCGGCCCGAACAAAGGCATCGGCGATTATGCTGGATATGTTCAGGGGGGCTGGAGGGAGCAGTATGTTCTCCTTCGCCAGCATGCTGAACGTCACCGCCGATAGACTCGCAAGCGGGTGATCACGGGCGACCACCAGAAGGATCTCCTCCGTAAGCAGATGCTTGGCGGCCGCTCGCGTGGACTTCCATGGTGTGTAGACAGCACAATCCAGCTTCCCGTCCACAACTGCTTCCTCCAACGCCACATCATCGGCCTCCATCAGATCGAGCCGGGCAGTCGGGTGCGCCGTGATGAACGAGGTGAGGATCGGGGTCAGAAAATGGGCGAAGACCATGCCCGTTGCTCCCAGCCGCGCCGCACTTGGCCCAGCCCCCGCCCGCTCGCGCATTAGACTGACCGCCTCGTCAGCTCGCGCGATGATAGCTTCCGCAAGCGGAAGCAAGAACTGGCCGCCCGAAGTGCACTCCACGTGGCGTCCATACCGCTCGAAGAGCTGCGTGCCAAGCTCGCTTTCGAGGCGCGTGATCTGACGGCTCAGCGCCGGCTGGGTCACGTTCAAGGTCGCCGCAGCCCGGCTGAAACTGCGCAGTTCGGCCACGGCCACAAACGCTCTATAAAGGTTCAGTTCCATCGATAACCAATGGTAATGCTTCCCGCAGTCCATGCAAAGTATCGACCAATCGCTCTTCTCGTCTGAGGTCTGGGCTATCGTCGTTCTAACGCACCTAAGAAGAGGAGCATGATGGGACGTGGAGAGACGACATATGACTGGAGGTCCGCCGGCCTTAGGCCCTGGACCCCCGGCTGCACGAACCACGACTGTTCGCCCACCGACGCCGCTCTATATCTAGCCATAGCCTACGTCCGGCTGAGAGAAGGTGCCTGCGATCACGAGCACGCGACAGCAGGCACCGCCGGATTCGAGAGCTTGCGAGACTACGTACTGGGGTACCAGGACGGCATCCCCAAGCGACCGCAATGGGCGGCCCCCCTCAGCGGCGTGCCTTCATACACCATCAAGGCGCTGGCGCGCCGGTGGGGCGAGCAGGCGGTCCCTGTCGGCGACGACGAAGACCTGGCGGAGCTTGTCTCCAAGACCGAGCGACTTCGCACCGAGCTAGTCGCGAGGCCGAGAGCCCGCAACACGGCACTACCTCCCACGCTGATGGGCGGCACCGTATATGACTACGAGGTCGACGAGGTGATCGAGGGGGCGCGGGTCACCATCGAGCCGGCTGATCGCGTTCCGGGATCCGGGGACATGAGAAAGACAGGGCCGGCGGTCGTTACCGATGAGTGCGGCTGTTTCCTGGCGGCCCGGCCGGAACAAGAACCGTTTCTTGTGTCGATCGAGAAGGAGGGCTACCTCCCCCTTGAGATAGGACCAGTGAAGGCTGTTGACGATCTCAGCCCAAGGGACTTCGCCATGTTCCCTGACTCGGAGGAACCTATCTGGTAAGAGAGTAAGCCCGCGCGCTCCGGACTGTTGTTCACGTCAGGGGCAAAGAGGAGCCAGACGCTAGCTTGGACTCGAGCCCGGCTGGGCGAGGCGCTCCAGGATCTCCCGATTGATCTTCTCGATGCGTAGCATCTGCTCGGCTTGAGCCTCGAGCTGCTTCAGGATCTTCTCGGCGTCGGCGAACGCCTTCTGGTTAACAAGATAGTCGTTCTCCGCCCGGGCTTCGGAATGCCGGCCCTGCAGGTTCTGCCCCACCATCAGCAGGGGCATCAGCATGATCTGGATGACGTTGCTGATGAGCAGATAGGCCACGAAGGCTGGGAAGGGATCGAAGGGGTGCCAGTGCAGGGAGGGCACTTTGCTCGCCAGGATGTTGTATCCGCACCAGAGGACCGTCCAACTGGCGATGATGAAGAAGAAGCCCATGGTGCCTATGCGGTCGGTGATCGCAACGGCCACCTTGTCGAGACGGCTCAGACTCTCCTGCACCGCGTCGTTGGGCGGGACTCCCTTCCCGACTGCCGCGATGGCGGCTTGGTGACCCTTGCGCCGGGAGCCTATCACTCCTGCCTCCTCTCTAGGTGACCCCTAGTCAGCGAGGTCCGATATCTGAGGGCTCATTCCCACCCACCGATATTCTCAGACTTTGGAGCAGCCGTCGCAGTGCCTGGCGCGGTACACTGGACGGCATGAAGAAACCCACTCCCACGAGCGCCTGAACCGGTGACCCATATTCAAGCCGCCATCTTGGGGCTGGTGCAGGGACTCACCGAATTTCTTCCGATCTCAAGCTCTGGTCACCTCATCTTGGTCCCCTGGTTGTTCGGGTGGCACCTCGACCTTACCGCTGACATGAACAAGACCTTCGACGTGGCTCTTCACTTCGGCACGTTCCTGGCCATCCTCGTACTCATGCGCCGTGACGTCTGGACCCTACTCAAGGCCTTTTTCGGCAGCATCCGCCGCCGGAAGATAGCGACGTCCGACGAGAAGCTGGTGTGGCTGCTGCTCCTCAGCACCATCCCCGCGGGCATCATCGGCGTGGCTCTGGAGTCGGTGATAG
The DNA here is from genome assembly GCA_963784835.1 of uncultured Actinomycetes bacterium. GTDB lineage: Bacteria > Actinomycetota > Thermoleophilia > RBG-16-64-13 > RBG-16-64-13 > RBG-16-64-13. Next base: position 178,184 of record CAWASM010000002.1, read on the forward strand.
AGAAACGCCTGGGAGCACCGTTGCTCATAGCCATCTTGCTCATCTCGTTCGGCGTCATCATGTGGGTCGTGGACTCGCGACTCCCCCACACGCGCAAGGAATCGTCATTGCGGTGGCCCCACGCTCTTCTTGTCGGCCTGGCCCAAGCTCTGGCGCTTGCCCCGGGAGTCTCGCGCTCGGGTGTGACCCTCACCGCTCTGCGAGGTCTGAAACTGGATCGAGAGTCCGCGGTGCGCTACTCCTTCTTGCTCACCATACCCATCATCGGGGGCAGTGCCTTGTACAAAGGGGCGAAGCTGGTGACCAACGGCGGTCTGCCCCCCGGTACGGGCATGGCCTTCCTCATCGGCACCCTGACAGCGATGGTCAGCGGTTTCATGGCTGCGTGGTTTCTGCTGCGCTACGTCCGCAACCATTCACTCACGCCTTTCGTGTGGTATCGCTTCGCTCTCGGCCTGCTCGTGATAATCCTCATCGCGGCCGGGGTCAGGGGAACAGCAGGGATCTGAGGCCAAGCGATGGACGTCGAGCGTTGCCCAAGCTGCGGATCGGAGGGATCGCGCAGTAGTGTCGAGGCCGACGGCTCGCGTCAACGGCCTGGCGAACCGGCCTCCCTCAGGCCTCCGACCCCTCGACCTCCTCGACATAGCCAACGCGAGTGCGCACCTCCGCTCTGGCCGACACCCTACGCTTGGCAAGCAGCATATAGGCGCCGACCAGGAGCAATCCGGCCGCGCTCATTATGGCGGCGATCAGGAACGCCCAGCCGTAGTCGCCGCCGTTGGCCTCATAGACAGCCGCCGCCAGACGAGGGCCGACATAGGCCGCGATAGCCACGGTCAGGAACATGATGCCGAAATTGATGCCCAGGTTCTTGTTGCCGAAGGTCTCGGCGGTGACCGGGCCCATCAAGGCGAGGAACCCGCCATAGCAGAGCCCCACCGCGCAGATGCCCAGTACGACCGTCAGGTACGTGTCTCCCCGCCACAACACGAGCAAGGCGGTCGCGGCCACGATGAGCATGGCCACGAAGACCGGATAGCGCCCTATCCTGTCGGACAGCACTCCCCAGCCGATCTTGCCGAGCACCATGCCTATGGCCAGGTAGCTGACCACCCTGCCGGCTGCCCCGGGCGATATGCCCAGCACGTCCTGGGCGATAGGCGAGGCATGCCCTATGACCATAAGACCCGAGGTGGTGCCGATGGTGAAGAGGATCGCGAGGACCCAGAAGACCGGGGTCTTGAGCATCCGCTTCCAGTCCTTGTCTTCAGCCACCTGAGTTTGTGACTTGCGTGCCACTGTCGGGACCCATCCTGCCGGGGCGTACCCGTCGGGAGCGGTGCTTACCAAGCGAGAGCAGATCGAGACAAGCACGAAGAAGAGTCCGCCCATGAACCGGAAAGACCACATCAGGCCGAAGTGTCCGATCAACGCCACGGTCACCGGCGCCCACACGACGGGCCCGATCCCGTAGCCGGCTGCCAACAACCCAGATGCCAACCCGCGCTTGTCGGGGAAGTAGCGGATCAGGTTGGTCATGGTGGCCCCGGGATAGATGATACCCAGACCGACACCCGAGACCATGGAGAGCCCGTAGAGCATCCCCAGCGAGTTAACGAAGCCGAGGCAGGCGATGCCGGTCCCGAAGACCACCGCACCGGCCAACAGGCAGGTGCGCGGCTGCAGATACTGGAGCGCCTTGCCAACGAAGATCGACGTGCTGGCCGCGAACACGATCAGCACCGTGAACGAAAGGGAGACGGCGGAGGCGCTCCAGCCGAACTGCGTCGCCATGGGTTTCAGAAGAACGCTCCATGCGTAGCCGAAACCGGCGCATAGACTGGCGAGCAGGCAGAAGACCAGTGTCACCCACCGCTGAGTGTCGTGTGAACGGCTCATGATCTCTGGCCCGGTCACCGACTCAGGGCGATCTCGCCCAGGTTGACATCCTCGGTCGTGTCCAGCGGCGCGAACGTCGCTCGGGACGAAGCCCTCGGCCTCGATGGTGAGAGAGAACAGACCTTCCTTGAGGTCCTTGAACCAGAAGTCGCCGAAGCCATCGCGTCTGCGCGACGAGCTTCTCGCCTGTCTCAGCGTCGACCAGAGTGCAACGAGCGCCCTCGACGATCTCCTTCGCAGCCGGGTCGTAGACCAGCCCGCCGATGAAGCGCTTGGGCACGTTGAGGTAGTAGACGCGCGGCTTGGTCTCGTCGGCCGGGCCGAGCAAGGTCGCCTGGGCGATCTCGGCGGCGAACTCGGACTCGTCGCCGAACTTGAGCGCCTGGGTGGGACAGATGTCCACGCAGCGAGGCACCGTCCAGCCGTCGTCCAGCAGGTGGGCGCAGCCGGTGCACTTCTGCACGATGTTGAGGTCCTCGTTGAAGAACAGCGCGTCGTAGGGGCAGGAGAGCAGGCACTCCCGGCAACCCGTGCACTTCTGCGGGTCGACGACGACCAGGCCGTCCTCCCGCCGGTAGATGGCGCCCTCCACAGGGCAGGCCTCGAGGCAGGGGGCCTCGGCGCAGTGCTGGCACGGCACCGCGCACATAGTGCAGCTTGACCTTGGGCACGGTGCCGCGGGTGTATTCGTTCAACCTGCACCAGAACTGGCCGGTGTCGGGTTGCGGCTTGGCGTAGGGCGACCAATCGTTGCCCACATGCTCGTCCTTGCAGGCGATCTGGCAGCAATAGCAGCCGTTGCAGCGGGCGACGTCGACGATGAAGACTTTCTTGCCCACGGCTACTCCTCTCCTTTGATCCACGTCATGTAGCGCAGGCCGGCGGCCGGCGCGTAGTCGCGCTGGAATGCCTCGCGGGAACTTCTCCCGCCACTCCTCCATCTCGGCAGCCGTGACCTTCTGCACGTCGACCAGGTAGCCGCTCGTGGCCATGCCCCAGCAGTTCTGCGAGGTGCCGTTGGCCGGCGAGATGAGGTTGTTCGCACCACCCCGGTCGATGGAGTTGCCCGCCTCGGTCGAGATCATGTCGGCGCGGGCGCCGTGGTCCTGGTAGGTGACGCCCTGCATGATGCGCTCCCACACGATCGCGCCGCCCAGAACGGTGCCGCGCTCGTTGATGAGCTTGACGATGTCGCCGTCCTTGATGCCGCGCGCAGCGGCGTCCGACGGGATTGATCCAGACGGGCTCGTACATGTAGCCGTCGTGGCCCTTGACCTTGCAGGTGCGGATCTCACGGGTCCAGGTGATGTCGTCGTTCTCGGCGTGGGTCCGCCAGCGGGGATGGTTGCTCACGAACAGCAGCGGATACTTCTTGGCCCGCGGGCTGGAGATGCGCTCGTCGTGGCTGGGGCCCTTCTCGATCCACTTGGGATAGGGCGGGCGCTCCTTGTCGTCGGGGAAGTGATCGGCCAGGCGCTGCGAGAAGAACTCCAGCTTGCCGGTGGGCGTCTTCAGCGGGTTCTTCTCAGGATCTTCGTAGAAGAGACGCATGCCGGCCGGGTACTTCTCCCAGTCGTCCTCGGTGCGGATGTAGTAGTAGCCCTTCTCGTTCAACTCCTCCTAGCTGATGGCTTCGGCGCACCCCGAGACCTCGTAGCCCCACTTGATCTTCTCGTCGATGGTCAGCTTGTCGGTGTACTCGTCGTAGAGGCCCAGCTTCTTGGCCACCTCGCCGGCAGCTTCGTAGTCGGACAGGGATTCGCCCAGGGGCTCGATGGCCTTCTCCTCGATGGCGATGCCGTTCATGGGCGAGGCGCTCGAGATCTGCGCGAAGTCGCGCTCTTCGAGCTTGGTGTTGACCGGCAGGATGATGTCGGCGTAGATGGTGTCGTTCTCCAGCCAGGGATGCTGCACCACGATGGTCTCCAGCTTGGGGCTGCGGAACGCCTGGATGGACTCCATGCTGTTGTTCCAGCAGGTGCTGCGGCAGGGGTTGTCCATCCACATCATGTGGACCTCGCTGCCACCCTCTTCCTTCGGGATGGGATACGTGTACTTCTTGAACTGGTCTTCAATATGCGCGTACAGCGAGGTGTTGCCCAGGAAGTGCAGGTGCCGTCCAGGATGGCCTGGTGCAGCTGGGTCTTGGGGATGAGCTGCTTCGTGACGTTGAGCAGCGGGCGGCCGCTCCACACCTGGCTGCGGATGACGTCGAGCTTGAGCAGGATCTCCGGACGAGGCATGTCGAGCTGCGTGAGCCCGTCGGCCATCTTGTTGTAGACGTGCACGCCCGGTTTGCCCATGCCCTGCATGGCCACGAGACATACCTCGAGGCGCGCCGGCTCGTGGCTGTAGGGGCCGCGGATGTAGGAGCCGCCGTAGTAGTGCAGGGTGGACGTCGCCTGCTTGGCCCACTGCGCGGGCGAGGGCCTTGATGGTCCACTCGGACACGCCGGTCTTCTCGGCCGCCCAGGCGGGGGTCTTGGGCACCCCGTCCTCCTCGCCCATCACGTAGGCGCGGAAGGGCTCGAAGCCGACCACGTGAGTGGCCACGTAGTCCTTGTCGTAGGTGCCTTCGGCGATCCAGGTGTAGGCGACCGCCAGATGCAGCGCGGCGTCGGTGTTGGGCAGGATCGGGATCCACTTGTCGGCATGTACGCCGGCGTAGTAGTTGAGGTCGGGAGCGATGGAGATCTGCTTGATGCCAAGGTCGTTCCAGAAATAGCACACGTTGGTCGGGAACTGGCCGCCGAAGCCCCAGGGCGTCGTCTCCAGGTCGCAGCCGATGGCGATCAGCATCTTCGAGTGCTGGGTGATGTCGTAGAGGACGTTGTCTGCGTCGGTGCTGTGACCCTGAGCGCCCTCGCCCCACACGTGCTCGGCGCCCCAGTACCAGCCCTCCCAGCTATCCGCGTTGCGGATGGCTTGAGTGTAGCCGCCGACTTTCTCCATGAGGAGCATCTGGCAGGAGTGCGGGCCATGCACCATCTTGGTCTCGCCATGGCCGTCGCCGTGACAGAGAACGGCATACGGCCCGTAGGTGGCTCGCACCCGCGTGATCTCGACTTGCGATGAGGTCGGTGGCCTCGTCCCAGGAGATGCGGCTGTACTTGCTCTTGCCTCGGTTCTGCTCGTTGCGGCCGCCTGCACCGGTGGAGCCGGGAGCGCCGGTGGGATCCCAGTCTTCGCGCATGAGCGGGTAGAGGATGCGGTTAGGAGAGTAGACCCGCTTCTTGTAGGCAAGCATGTAGGGGGCGAGGTGGCTCTTGAGATTGGGCTCGAGGACCTTGCCGTCCTTCTCGATGCGCCAAGGCTTGATCTCTTCCTTGGTGTACTTGTCCTCAAAATGGAGCGGCCTGATGCGGAGGATCTTGCCGTCTTTGACGTCGACGGCCGCCGGGTCGCCGTTGCGGGTGAACGAACACTGACCCAGGCCCTTCAGAACCGTCTTGTCCCCTTGCGCGCTCACGTGTCGTTCTGCCATCCTGCTTCCTCCTGTCCGGAGACCTACCGCCCGCGTGCGCCGAACGGTTTGTTGACCACGGACAACGGTAATGCAAGGCCGGAACGGAGGAGTCTTTCAGGACAAGCCATTCATAGAGACGGCAGAAGTATTCCTGCCGGTCATAGATGAGCGACAGCTACCCTCACGTAGTTCATGAGTGCCCGCGTGCCGGCCGACAGTGAGCGGCCGCGGGGATAGACGAGACAGAGGTTGCGATAGAGCGGCTGGGCAAAAGGAATAGCCACCAGCCCCTCGAGGCCATCGGACGTGACCAGCATCTTCGGCAGCGGCGCGACCCCCACGCCCTTTCTCACCAATGCCTTGGTCAGCTCGGGGTAGTTCGCCCTATAGGGGTCACGGGGCTCGATGCCGGCCCGGCGCATCGCGGCCGCGACCGTGTTGTAGAAATTGTGAGTCGCCGGCGGAAGCAGTATCGATTCATCGGTGAGCATCTCGAAGGAGACCGCCGATAGTCCGGCCAGACGGTGGCCCTCAGGAACCACCAGGAGGATCTCTTCGGTGAGCAGATGCCGGGTGGCAAGCCGGCCCGATCCCCACGGAGTGATGACGGCGCAATCGAGTTCTCCATTGACTACGGCTTCCTCGATGAGAGCGTCCTCCATGCCGACCAGGTCGACGCTCATGTCGGGAGACTCGGCGAGGAAGTTGACCAAGATGGGAGCCAGGAGATTGGCGAGGACATTTGGGACGGCGCCGAACCGCACCTTGCGGGTGGCGGTGCCCGCCTGCTCTCGTGCGAGGCTGATCACTCGATCGGTGCCTGCCACGACGCCCTCGACCATAGGGAGCAGGAGTTGCCCGGTGGGCGTGCACTCCACGTGCCGCCCATAGCGCTCGAAGAGCTGGACCCCGAGATCTTTCTCCAGCCTGGCGATCTGACGGCTGAGCGCAGACTGGGTGGAATGAGTCGCGCGCGCAGCTCCGCTGAAGCTGCGCGCCTCAGCGACGGCCAAAAATGATCTGAGAAGATAGAGTTCCATTGAGTGGCGTCTACTCTATCGCGTTCTCGTGGTGGGGTCGCCGGCCGCTTCCAACTCACGGTCGGCGACCCCATATCCACGCGCGTCTACTTCGAGAACCGCGCTCTACCCGACGAGCACCTCTGTCTCTAGGAGTAGACCATCACTTCTGCCGTGCCACCCACGGGTGTTCCGGGCGCGCAGGCATTGCTGACCACCACAGGGTCGATGGGATTCTTGGTGCCCTTTCTCCACTGCACGGCGCCGAACCAGTTGTACACGTTGTTGTAGTGCGGGCGCCCTCCGCCCACGATGTCGGGGCTGACAGGCTGGGTGAAGTTGATGGGGCCTTGCTGGAAGGTGTTGTTGGTCGTCAAGATGGCCTCGACCACGGACTGCTTGTCCTCGGGGTTGGCAGCACGCTTGTACACGTCGATTGCCCACTCGAGTTTCGCGTAGCACGCGATGGCCGCGGTCCACTGTTCGCCGGTCTTGGCCTCGTAGTCGGCAGCCAGCGATTCCGAATCCATATCGGAAAGGGTGTCCTTGATCTTCCAGGTCGGGTGCCAAGCGCACTCGCCGATAAGGCCGATGCCCTGGTTGGGGAAGGTCAAGACGGCCTGCGGGAAGAGCACCGCTTTGCCGGAGCTGATGAACTTGGGATGGAAGTTCTGCTGCAGGCTCTGGGTCAGGAAGTTGGAGAACCAGGGCGGGTCGTTGGTGCCGCAGATGATCTCGCAACCCTCGGCCTTGTACATCGAGATCTGCTTGGTGAAGTCTTGGGCCGGCACGGCGTAGTAGTCGGGTACCACGAGGGTGTAGCCCTTATCAGCGAACACCTTGGGCGCCGCCGAGGGGTCCATCCAGCCTTGAGCATCGGCGTCGTTCTGGAACAGCATCCCCACCTTCTTGTTGGTGGTGACCCCGCTCTTGTCGAACGCGTCGGTGAGAGACTTGATCGTCAGCTCCGAACCGAGCATGTTGCCGAAGGCCCACTTCCACTCGGCGGGCTTTCCAGCGCCGAGGAAGCAGGCCTGCCACGGGGCGAAACTCATGAGCACCGGGCACCCGAGTTGCTCGCCTTGGTCCGCAGTCGGGTTGCAGGTGTCCGGCGTACCCGAGGCCAGAAGCATGTCGACATTGTCCTGGAGGACCAGGTCGCCCGCGACCGTCGCGGCGCGGTTGGAGTCGGACTGCGTGTCTCTGACGATGATCTCTACTTGACGCAGCTTGCCGTCGGCGGTGACGATGCCGTCCTTGAGGGCCTCCTTGGCGTGAGCTACCCACCAGTCGTCGGAGATGGCGAAGACCGCGAAGTTGCCGGTCTTCGGCGACACCAGTCCGAGTTTGATGGCCCGTCCGGGCTCCGGCCCCGTGTTGACGGTGGTGCTTGCCCCTGCTGCGGTAGTGGTGGTCTCATCGCCGCCGCAGGCGGCCAGCAGGCCGCCTAGGCCGCCGACCATGCCCGCTGAAGCCCCGGCGACGCCGGCGATCTTCAGGAAGTCCCGGCGGCTGTAGGTCTTGCTTTCTCTCTCTGCCATGGTGCTCCTCCCCTTGTTCTCTGATGCTTGTCCTGCCGTGCGCCGTACGATCTTGCCTCGCCTTTCTCGAGAGTTTCACTGCTACTAGTGTATACGCTCACTTTCGGTGAAGATAGACGCACTTCCGGTCGAAGACCATATAGAGTCCACTGAGCGGAACACCCGTCCGCGCAACGGTCGGCAAGTCACTCTGCACGGCGCTCTCGTCTCTCAAGGTAGTCGTCTAGCCCTTTAGGGCTCATGCCTCGCAGACATGCGATCAAGGCCTTCTGGAGATTTGCGTTTCGTGTCCGAAGCGGAGCGATTCGACTTGGACCGAAAGCCCGTGCTCATGCTTCCGCCGGGTGTGCGCATACCGGAAGAAGCGGCGCAGGGCCTGTTCCTCCACGACGTGCAGGAGTTCGCCAACCTGGCGGCCAGCCTCTCCTACCCGCACGCCGCCCAGGCAGGAGGGGCTGGGTGCCCGTATTATTATGGGTAGACGCCGCTGATGTGAAAGGAGACTAGTCGTGGGCGAGTCGTTTGAGTACAGAGGGCCCGTCAACGCCTCCGGAGAACGGGTGATCGTCCGAGACATGTGTTTCATCGGGATCAGTTGGGGCGGCAACGCCTGCATGGTCGATTCCAAGGATGGCAAGGTCATCCGCATCCGCCCGGCCCGCTTCTACGATCAGTACACCAAAGAAGAGGTGAAGCCCTGGGTGATGCATGCCCGCGGCCAGAGCTTCGACCCGGGTGACAAGACCCTGCCGCCACCACTGTCGCTCTGCTACAAGAAGCGGGTCTTCTCCCCGGCCCGCATCCGCTACCCGATGAAGCGGGTGGACTTCGACCACACCGGTGCCCCCGGCTCCACCGGACCTGGGGGCCGCAACATCCAGAACCGCGGCGCCAGCAAGTTCGTGCGCATCAGCTGGGATGAGGCCCTCGACATGGTCACCAGCGAGATGAAGCGCGTCAAGGACACCTATGGCGCCACCGCCATCCTCTACCAGAACGACCAGCACGGGGAGAACAAGACCGTCCACGGCCCGCATGGTTGCGGGCGGAAGCTCCTCGATCTGTTCGGTGGCTACACGCACCAGGTCCGCAACGCCGACTCCTGGGAAGGCTGGTACTGGGGCGCCAAACACGTATGGGGCTGTGAGTTCATAGGGCAGCAGCTTCCGCAGAGCAACCTGCTGTACGACATCTCCAAGAACGCAGAACTGTTGCTCTTCTGGGGCTGCGACCCCGAGACCACGCCGTGGGGCTGGGGCGGCCAGTTGGTGAGCCGTTTCAACTACTGGTGGAGCGAGTTGGGCATCAGGCAGATCTACATCGCCCCCGACTGCAACTACGGCAACGCCGTTCACGCCGACAAGTGGATCCCCATCCTGCCCAACACCGACGCAGCCCTCTATCTGGCCATCGCCCACCGCTGGTTCACCATGGGCACCTACGACAAGGAATACCTGGCCACGCACGCCTACGGCGTCGACAAGTTCCAGGCCTACGTCATGGGTGAGGAAGACGGCGTAGCCAAGACTGCCGAGTGGGCGGCGCCCATCACCGGCGTGCCGGCCCGCACGATCAGGGCTCTGGCCGACGAGTGGGCCTCCAAACGGACGACGGTGGTCATCTCCAACGGCGGCCCGGCTATCCGCGGCCCCTATTCGACGGAGCCGGCCCGCCTGCAGGTGCTCTGCCTGGCCATGCAAGGCCTAGGCAAGCCGGGCTGCAACCAGGCCAAGATGATCGAGTGGGCGCTCTCCCTGCTTCCGGAGAATCAAGCGGCGCCCATGCCGTCGGTGCAATGCAACATCGACGCTGCCTACCGCGGCGACGGCCCTCCGGAAGAGAAGCGTGACTCCTGCATCCCCAAGACCCTGGTACCCAAGCTCATCCTCGAGGGCGAAGGCACCTGGTACGGCAACCGCTACGGCATGCGCAGCGACCGCGAAGACCAGTTCATCCAGTACAAATACCCCGCCGACGGGTGTTCCAAGATCCACATGATCTGGACCGACTCCCCCTCCTGGATCACCTGCTGGAACGACGGCAACAACTTCATCCGGGCGCTGCGACACTCCGACATCGAGTTCGTCATGTGCCAGCACCCTTGGATCGAGAACGACGCGCTCTTCGCCGACGTCCTCCTGCCCGTCAACACCAAGCTGGAAGAAGACGACATCGGCTCCGACGTGTTCAGCGGCCAGATGGACATGCTCTATCCCGAGCCCCGTTGCATGGAGTCACTGGGCGAGTCGTGCAGTGACTACGAGGTGGTCTGCAAGATCGCCGAGAAACTGGGACTGCTGGAGGAATACACGGGCGGCATGAGCGTGCCCGAGATCATCAGGGACGGCTTCGAGAAGTGCCCGGTGTCGGAGAAGACCACTTGGGACGAGTTCCTCGAGAAGGGGTACTACGTCGTCTCGCCCAAGCCCGATTGGGAAGATATCCCGGCCGGCCTTCTCAAGTTCTACGAGGACCCGGAGGGCCACCCGCTGCAGACACCCACCGGCAAGCTGGAGTTCTACTCCACCGGCCTGGCCGAGCACTTCCCCGACGACTTGGAGCGGCCGCCCGTTCCCAAATGGATCCCTGAGGGCGAATCCCATCAGGAGACCATCGGGACGGAGCGCAGTAAGAAGTATCCGCTGTTGGTCATGAGCAACCACCCCCGGTGGGGAGTCCACTCCCAGCACGATGACGTCACCTGGTTCCGGGAGATAGACACCTGCAAGGTGCGTGGAGTGGACGGCTATCAGTATCACCCGCTGTGGATGAACCCCAAGGACGCCGCAGCCCGAGGCATCAAGCACGGAGACGTGGTCTCCATCTACAACGAGCGAGGCACGGTGCTGGCCGGCGCCTACCTGACCGAGCGCATCATCGCCGGGGCAGTGGGCATCGATCACGGGGCCAAGTACGACCCTATCGTCCCCGGCGAGCTCGACCGGGGCGGGGTGATCAACACCATCGTGCCGCGCAACTGCACCTCGAAGAACACGGTGGGGATGGCGGTGTCGGGCTTCCTGGTGGAGGTGGAGAAGACCGATCTCGATGCGCTCAAGCGCAAGCATCCAGACGCCTTTGGAAGGCCCTTCCACATCTGTGCGGGCCCGGGCTTGGAGGCCTGCACCTAGTCTTGAGCGCCCGCCAGAAGGGTCGCCACAGTCTGCGCATGTCCTTTCTGCGTGGCTAGGCTGACGGCCGACAGCCCGTGATCGCTGGTCGCGTTCGGGTCGGCGCCGCGCTCCATGAGGATCCGCACGATGTCGTCGTGACCGTTCTTGGCGGCGAACATGATGGATGTGAACCCCTGCCGTCGCGCGCCTGAACGTCGGCGCCGGCGCCGAGCAGCAGGCGGGCGCAGACATCCTGGCCCGCATTGCAGGCGATCATCAGGGCCGTGTACCCGTGGCTGTCTTGAATGTCCACCGGCACCCCCGCCGCCAGCAATAGGCGCAGCGGCTCCAGCGCGCCGGCGTGGGCGGCCGCCATCAGCGGCGTGAGCCCCTGGGCGTTGGGGCCGCAGTCGTGGCCTTGCGCAAGCAGCCGGGCCACCTCATCGACGTCGTTCTTGGCGGCCGCGCGCAACAGAAGGTCGCTTCCAGAGCCCCCAAAGGCCGAAGCCTTGACGGAGTGAGCTTCGTCAACCAGACGGCCCCGCCTGCATCCCGCCTTCGAGCGCCGCTTCACTCGAGCCCGCGGCGGGCGCCTCGGCGGGCGCCTCAGCCGCAGCCGGAGCCGCCACGAGGGCGAGCGCCGGAAGGGTCGCCATCCAGTGGGGGTCTTCGCTCACCAGCCGCGCCAGGACAAGCACATCATGACCGGCGTAGAACAGATCTGACAGAGGATGCCCGCCGGACATCAGCTCTCGCTCGGGCGCCTCGGTGGTCATGACTCCGTCGAAGGTCAGCAGGTAGAACCTGATCATGCCGCGTTCAGGGAGAGGATGAGCCCAAGCGGGCGAGCATTCGAACAAGAAGTCGCCCGCCGCACCGATGAGCCTTGCGCCCGCGCTGAATGGCCAGTCGCTCTTGGTGAGGTGGACACCCGCGCCGGCGCTCGTGAGCAGGCTGAGCGCGCCGTCATCGGTTGCCACGACGGAGGTATGGCCGTCCTCCGCCACCATCTCCATGACGACACCCCAGACCGGGCGCCCCGCCACACGCCGAAGCCCCAGATCGGCCGAGCGGCGCGCAAGCGCGCGCTCGCGCTGGCTTTCGTATGTCTCGCCGGTCATCGCGGTTCCTCCGTCGGAGGCTCGCCCCCAAGATCCAGGATGCGCCGCCGCAAGACGCGCCGCGCGACGTCGCGCGTTTCGCGGACCATCGCCGAATTCCACGTAGGCGCAGTCTTGACCAGTTCGGCGGGGGTGAGATTCATGAGGTTGTCGGCTGCTATCAGGAGGGCGACCTCATGGCGGGCCCGCTTCGTAGCCTCATCTTCCACCGCGGCAGGAGCACTGACCGCTTGAGCACCGGCTTCTTCACCAAGACGCCCTCCGTTCTGCAATCTGCGCAGTACCGCGTAGACGGTCTCAGCGCGGTAGGGCGTGATCGATCCGCCGTTCTCGAACCTCCACCAATCCGCGCCGCTGACGCCGGCGGCCTTGCCGCAGTCGTGAACCGAGTGATCGGTCACCAGGCGCAGTATCCTCGCTCTGCCTCCGATGAAGGCTTCTCGCACCCACTCGACCTCTTCTTGCCTCATCACGGCTCCTTTGCACAGCCCCCTGGGGTCACGCGCAAGCTTATCGCAACCCCGGCGCGCCCGCCCTTGGGCGAGTGCCGAGCGATTGAATCCTATGGCTATCAACCACACCACCGAGACCACCTCTTGGACACCTGTCGGGATGTTGAGCACGCAGTAGTACGGCAGAGCTCCGAGGGCGAAAGGCAGCTGCGCGACGAGCCCAAACGCCCAACCGCGGGCCGCGAGCAAGGCGTCTGCGGTGGCCGAACGACGGAATGATGACGAATCTCCAGATTTCTTCCCGACCCCTGTAATACCTGGCGCCTTTCTCAGTTGTACGAGTAGAAGGACAAGAAATTCAGACCCAAAGGGAGGACCCACGATGAAGATCAAGACCAACAAGATGAAAGCGACGATAGGCCTGTTCGCAGTACTGACCGTGACTGTGGTCTTCTCCATAGCCGCGGCACCGGCCATGGCGGCCCCCGGGCGCTTGGAGAGTTCCGCAGTGCGCGACCTGCTGCAGCAGCCCGACGGCCTCGATCATCTCAGCGACATGCTTGACATCGCCGAGACCCTGCGGCCCGACGAAGGACCGTTCCCCGATGGTGGCGACTGGGAGCCCGTGTTCCCCGATGGCGGTGGCGAAGAGGCCGTCCCCGCCGAGGATGAGGCCGAGGATGAGGCCGTAGATGAGGCCGTAGACGAGGTCTGCGAAGAGGAACCAGCCGAGGACGTTGGTGACGAGGCGGTCGAAGAGGTCGTCGAAGAGCAGCCCGTTGAGGACGTCGGCGACGAGGCCGTGGAAGAACAACCGGTCGACGAGGGTACCCCCGACACGACCATCGAGGAAGCCAGCGACGAAGCGGACGAGCTTCCCTACACCGGTGGCAGCAGCATCCCTTGGCTGATCGGCGGAGCGGGCGTCATCCTGGCTGGGGCCATCTTGCTCCTGTGCCGTGGCCACAGGACTGAGAGCCGCTAAGCGAACGACGGAACCGGGCGGGGCGCCCTAGGCGCCCCGCCCCCGTCGCATCCCGTCACAACGCTGATCTTCAGGAGGCCACCATGCAATATCCACAGCAAAAACAGCACACCGGCCGCACACGCATGGTCGTGTCGGCCATCCTGATCATCCTCGTCGGGACGGGGATCATGCTCTATCCCAAGATGACCGATCTGCGCTATGCATGGGCCCAGTCGCGCCTCGCGGCGGACGCCGCCGACTCAGGGCAAGGGAGCGGCATCATGCTGCCGGATGGAGCGGTGGCGCGACTTGAGATCCCCGCCCTCGACTTCCAGGCCTACGTGCTGGAAGGGACGAACGGCTCCACGCTGGCCAAGGGGCCGGGACACTACCCGGGCACGCCCCTGCCCGGCGAGAACGGCAACTCAGCCATAGCCGGCCATCGCACCATGAACGGACACCCCTTCCATGACCTCGATCTCCTCCAACCAGGCGACGAGATCTTCACCAGCACCGTCTCCTGCACCGCCGTCTACCGCGTAGTGAAGGTCATGGTCGTCTATCCCACTGACCTTGAAGTCATCGCCCAGACCGGCGCTGATCGCCTCACTCTGACCACCTGCCATCCCAAAGGCAGCGCAGCCCGGCGCCTCGTTGTGGTAGCCGAGCGGACCGGGTAGGATGGGGACCTAGGAGAAGGATGCCCATCATGGAAGCCACCTCCGATACACTGCTGGTAGCGGCGGCCCGCAATGGCGACCACGCCGCCTACGGTGAACTCTTCACCCGCTACCAGTCGCGCATCTACAACTACGCCTACGGCATCGCCGGCAACCGCGACGACGCCGCCGATATCGCCCAGGAAGCGTTTGCGCGGGTGTTCGAAGCCTTGCCCCGGGTGACGGGGGAGCTCAACTTCTCCGCCTACGTCTACCGCACGGCCCACAACGTCGCCATCGACACCGTCAAAGGCCGCAGCCGTTTCGAAGACCCCGAGGCCCTGGACGTACAGATGGAACCGAGCCTGCGGGCCGACCCCGAGCGGGTGGCCCTGGTGCAGGAGCAGCAGCACCAGGCCTGGCAGGCCGCCTTCCGACTCACCGACGACCATCGCGCCATCCTCACCCTGCGTGAGTTACACGACCTTTCCTACCAGGAGATCGCCGAGATCATGGACATGCCCCGCAACACCGTGGGGGTATTGCTCTCGCGCGCCAGACTGCGATTCAAGGAGGCGTTCAGAATGTCCTCCGTCGACATAGACAAGCTCACTGCGGAATGCCAGGACATGCTGCCTCTGCTCTCCGCCTACATAGACGACGAACTTGACGAGCAGAAGCGGGCCCGGGTCGAATCGCACCTGGAGCAGTGCGCCTTCTGCCGGCTGGCGCTGGAGGAGATGACCGAGTCGTCCCGTAGCTACCGGGCGATCCTGCCTCTGCTGCCCCCGGCCGGTCTGGGCAAGGGCCTATGGCTGCGACTGGGCGACGGGGCCACGCCCACCCAGACCGCTTCGTCCACCCTGGCAGCTCCCCCAACCCGGCCCACCAAGCCCTTCCAGAACGCTCCGCCCGGACAGCCGACCCTGCCCTTCGGCGCCGCGCGCATGGCCCAGCCCCTTGACGGCACAGGCGGGTTCCCCATCTCGCTAAACATGACAGGCTCGGGGATACCGTCGCCGAAGTCCAGCCGCCGCGATCCTCTCCCGTGGCTGTTGACTGTTGTCGGGGGAGTCGCCCTGATCCTCGTGCTCGTGGGAGTCTTCGCGGCGACGGGAGTCCTGGGTGGGCGCGGCGGCGGCTTTGGCGCGGATAGCGCCGTGACCACTAGCACCACGGAGAGCGCCGTGTATGGCGACTTCTCCGTCGATACGACTACGGTATCCACCACCTCCACGGTATCCCATCACCTCCACGGTCTCCGTCCCCACCACCTCCACGGTCTCCGTCCCCACCACCGTAGTCCCCAGCACGGCTTCGGCATCGGGGGGTGTCGCTCCCGGTCCAACCTCCTCTACGGTCCTGGAGGCACCAGATACGGTGGCGCCTCCCACTCCCCCCATCGTCTACCCTGCGGCCGGCCAGGTGGTCACGGGGTCCACCGTCAAGCTCCTTTGGAAACCCGTGAAAGATCCCAGCGGAGTGACCTACTGGGTGGAGGTGCAATCCTTCAGCGACAAGGTCGGAAAGTACGTGACTTCTCAATCAGTCGACGGGATAGAGGGCACCGAACTCTTGCACGTCATCGTCTCCACCAGAGAACGCTGGCGGGTGACGGCCATCGATGGCGCAGGGAATTCAAGCGAACCCAGCGCTTGGGCCAAGTACGCACTGTCGACAGGCAGCTCGCTACCGACGACAGTGGTGCCCCTGTCCACCACGACTACCGTCGGCCTGTACTGACCGGGTTGCTTCCCAACGCTCTCGTTTGGTCATAGTGTTGGTCCCAGTGGCTAGGACGGAAGACTCTGGGGGGTGGCGACGCGCGGGGCTGCCGGCATCAGCCCGATATCTCCGGCACTACTCTGAGCAGGGCGAGGAGACGATCGGGCGGGTCATTCCTGCTGACGAACCCCTCGCAGCCGGCTCGCAGCGACTCGAGGCGCGCCTCCGGTCTGCCGCTCATCGCTATCACCCGGCAGCCTGGCGCGTTCCGCTTCGACTCCTGGACGAACTCCGCCGCGGACCGGCCGGCGTAGCCCTCCCCTGGAAGCTCCCAGTCGAGCAAGATCACGTCTACACCCGCGCCTGGCAGGACCGCCAGGGCCTCACCCAGGTCGCCCGCCTCGAGGACGTCTCCCTCGCCCAGTTCTTCGAGCAGCAGACGGAGGGCCGCCCGGATCTCCACGTTGTCGTCTGCGATAAGTGTCCTCATGGGTCAACTGTGCCTCAGAGCGGCCCAGGCGCCCAGCGGCAAGTGGACGGTTTGAAGCCTGGCCGGCTGGCTAGTTGCGCGGCCCTAGAAGCGCCGTTGGGGCCGTCGGCGCTCGGGCGACCACGTGGCTGAGACGGTGGTCCCCTTGCCGGGCGCCGTGCTGATGAGCCAGGTCGCCCCGATCGCATCGGCCCGCTCCCTGCATGATGCTCAGGCCAAGCTGGCCGGCCCGCCGCGGCCGGAGTCGAAACCCGCTCCATCGTCCTCTATCGTCAGCAGGAACCCTCCGCCTGGCTCTCCGAGCGAGGACAAAGACACGGTCGCCGTCGTGGCTCCAGAGTGCTTGGCCACATTGTTCAGAGCCTCTTGCGCGATCCGGTAGAGGGCGATGCCGACTTCGGTCGGCGGCGCCCGGCGTCCTCGGTCTTGACTTCGACCGGGATGCGGGCCCGGCCGGTCACCGCCTCGCCCAGTTGCTTGAGCAAGTCGCTCAGATTCGCTTCGGCCAGCGCCGCCGGGCGTAGTTCCAGGAGAAGGGTGCGCATCTCGGCCAGTGCTCCTCGGGTCAGCTGGCGCAGTTCGTCCAGCCGTTGCGCGCCCTGGACCGGATCTCTCGCGTAGATCCGGGGCAGGACCTCGGCGATCAGGCTCACGGAGAAGAGAGTCTGACTGACGGCGTCATGCAGGTCGCGGGCCAGGCGGTTCCTCTCCGCTGCGGCGGCAGACTCTTCCGCGTGTTCGTAGAGACGAGCGTTGTCGACGGCCATTCCGATCTGATTGCCGAGGGCGGCGAGCGAGGACAGCTGTTCGGGAGAAGAATCCGGTTCCCGGCGGGTGAGGAGCATCAGAGCTCCAAAGACCGTCCCCTTCGCGTTCACCGGGATCTGGATCATGGAGCGCCAGCCGGCCGGCTCCAACAGACCGCGGAGTTCCTCGGAAATGGAGCCCATCGGGAGGGGCGCCGGCTGCCCCTCGAGCGCCGTCAGCCGCTGCTCCAGGTACTCAGGGGGACGGGTGCGGATGCTGGCGAGCACGTCGGAGGGCAGGTTTCGCGACGCGATCAGGCGGACCTCGCCTCCCTGTTCCTCTCTCTCGGGGAGCATGAAGGCCACTCCCGCCTCGAAGCCCAGGTCGGCCATTATCTCGCCGAGCGCATCGTCGAGGATCCGTTCCAGGTCGAGGGACTGGCTGACGACCGCGGCGACGGCGTTGAGCGTGGCGAGTTCCTGGGTTCGGGCGGCCACCCGCTTGTCCAACTCGGCGTACGAGTCGCGAAGCTGCGCGGACATGGTGTTGAACTGCTCCGCGAGTTCCTGCAGCTCATCATGCGTGGTGATGCTCACTGAATGCTCGAAGTCGCCCGCCGCCACCTTTCGGGCGGCTCCGGTGAGCGCCTGCACCGGCCGCGTCACCCGGCGGACGCCGAACCACACCACCAGCGAAGGGACCAACAGCCCGAGAACAAGCAGCACAAGGAGGAAGGTGCGGTATCCCTGGAAAGGGCGGATGAGGGTGGACCAGTCTTCTACCGCGATGAGGCCCCAGTTTGTCCCGGGGACGGGGGCATAGGCGGCGACGACGTCCTTTTGGTTGAGATCGCGAGTGCGCTGAGCGCCCGTCTGGCCGGATACCACGTCCTGGACGATCTTCTGGGACATCAGGTCCAGTGCCTACCAGAGCCGCATCTGGGTGTTGGATCACCCGGCCGTTCCCATCGACGACGTATACGTCTCCGCTCACGCCCACACGGAGTTTGGCGATATCCCCGTAGAGCGCGCTCACCGAGGTCGCTCCCACGCGGAACATGCCCGCCAGGACGCCGTTGAACTCTCCCCCGGGTCCGGTGATGGGCACGGCGACAGTCACCACGCGCGCGCCCTCGCACCCCGTCGAGGCCGATGTCCGAGTAGACCGGTCGTGACGAGCGCAGGAGTTGGGCGAAGTAGGGGCGGGACGACCAGTCCTGACCGACATCGTCGGGCCGGGCGGGCCAAGCGGCGACGAACGTGCCGTGGGGATCGAGGATGACCGTCCCGGCATCAAAGATGGAGAGCTTGTTCGCGGCGGCAGCCAGCGCCTTGTCTTGTTGCGCCGGCTGGTTCCCCGCGATATCTCGATTGCCGGGTCAGGCCTTCAAGATCCAAGGCGAACTGGTTGATCTCGGCGGCCAGGTTCGCGGCCGACAGGCGGGCGAGTTCCTGATTGCGCTGTATGGCCTGCTGCTCTGTCACGCGGCCATACGCGTACACCGCGACCAGCGCCACGGCAAAGAGGATGAGCGCGGTCGGCACAAAAGACCAGGCGAGGATCCTTCTTCGCAAACGGCTGCGCGTGAAGAGAGCTTTCATGCGGCGACCTGAACCGGCGCCTTACTGCCCGGCGCTCGTCTGAGCCGCTTCGATCTGCCGGCTCACGTCGTGCAAGATGTCGACCGGAGCTTGACCGAGGGTGAAGATCTTTGTAAAGGCGTCGCGGAGCAGGCGGGTGGCTTCGTCCATGTTGCTGGGGAAGACCTCCTGGACGACCGAGTAGCCTTCGCGGTGCGCGGCGGCGAACACGTCGAGATCGATGTCCTTGGCCTTCTCCGGGTACTGCTCCTTCACGAATCGCTGCCAATCCGGCACGAGCGAGAGCCGAGCCGGCTGCAGCAGGTTCGCCTCGGCCATGGCCAGCCCGTACTCCTTGCTCACGAGGAACTTCACCAGC
The DNA here is from genome assembly GCA_963784835.1 of uncultured Actinomycetes bacterium. Lineage (GTDB taxonomy): Bacteria > Actinomycetota > Thermoleophilia > RBG-16-64-13 > RBG-16-64-13 > RBG-16-64-13. The sequence goes on from CAWASM010000002.1 coordinate 197,345, forward strand.
TCCCAGGCCTCCTGCGGATGCCGCGTCTGCGAGTAGATGCCGAAGCCGTCGGTGGTGCTCAGCGTCACCCGCTTCGCCGGCCCCGCCGGTATGGGCGCCACGCCGATTCGGAAGTCGGCGTTTTCCAGGATGTTCTTGAGCGCCCAGGAGCCGTCTTCGACCATGGCCAGTTTGCCCCCGTAGAAAGCAGCCTGGGTCCCCACGTTGTTCACGTCGGTGAACGTGGCCATCACCTTGTCGTCCCACATGCGGGCGCGCACCCACTCGAGAGCCGCCAGCGCCTCGGGGCTGTCGATGACGCACTTGGTCGGATCGTTGGGATCCACGATGTGGCCGCCCCAGGCGTTGATGTGGACCTGCAGCCGGTCCCACCCGATATCGATCATGCTGCCCCAGATGTCGGTCTTGCCGTCGCCGTCGGTGTCGCGAGTCAGCTTCTTCATGGCCGCGAGGTAGTCGTCGTGGGTCCAGGAGGCGTCGGGATAGGCGACCCCGTACTTGTCGAAGATGTCCTTGTTGTAGTAGAGGACGAGGGTGCCCTGGTACTTCGGCACGCCGAACTGGCGCCCACTCGCGTCGAAGAAGGCCTTGTACTGGGCCGGATCCCAGTCGGCGACGATGGCCGGGTCCAGGTCGGTTTCCACGTACTTGCGCAGGTCGAGCACGTAGCCTTTCTCGATTCCATGCGGGGAAGAACTCGCAGCACCCCTGGAAGACGTCGGCTGCGTTGCCGGCCTGCATGTCGAGGGGCATCTGGTCGGCGAGGTTCTCCGGGTCCGGCGTGTAGAAGACGCTGAGGTTCGGGTGCTCGGTCTGGAAGATCGTCAGCTCCTTCTGAGCCATGGGAGGGAACCACTCGGTGCGCCAGTCCTGGTAGACGAGTTGCACCCTCTCCTCCGTCGAGGACGACTTGGAAGGGCTGCCTCCGCACCCCGCCACGACGAGGCCGGTCGTGCACGAATGCGCAGACGAGCAAGGCTGCCCCCGCCAAGACGGGAAGGCGCGCGAGCCATCGCACCGTGCCGCCCGCGGGACTCGGCCGACTCTCATTTCACCAACCGCCCGTGGATGGCCATCGACGCGGCCTCGGTGCGGCTGGCGGCCCCGAGCTTCATCAGGATGTTGCTGACGTGGAACTTCACCGTCGAGCGGCTCACGAACAGCTTCTTGGCGATCTCGGGATTGCTCAGGCCGTCGACCATCAACTGCAGTATCTCGAGCTCCCGCTCGGTGAGGCCCGGGTCGGGCTCGGCGGGATGGGTGGCCGCCCTGATGAGGACCTCGGCCGCCTCCGGCGCCAGGGTGGGGCGGCCGGCGTAGGCCGCACGGATGGCGTTGGCCAACTCGTCCGCCGAGACGTTCTTGAGCAGGTAGCCGATGGCTCCCGCTTTGAGCGCCCCCTGCACCAGCTCCTCTTCCTTGTAGCTGGTGAGCGCGATCACCTGCACGTGTGGACAGGCCTCCCGGATGAGCCGGGTGGCCTCTGAGCCGTCCACCTCCGGCATCACCAGGTCCATCAGCACCACGTCCGGCCGAAACTCGGGGCACTTGCGCACGGCCTCCAGGCCGCCGCTCGCCTCACCCACGAACTCCAGGTCGTCGTAGGCCATCAAGAACGCCGACAGCCCACTCCGCACGACCGCGTGGTCGTCGACGATCATCACCCGTACCGGCTCCTGCTCCATGCCGCTCCCTCCCCGATCCACCGGGCCGCGGACCCTCTTGCCCTAATACCCCAGCGTCTCTAAGGGTAGCGTGCCGGGCGCGGTTATTAAGAGGCTGCCGAAGGACGAAACCACGGCCTTCAGCAGCCTGCTAGGCCCATCGCAGAAACCCCTCCATCTGGCCAGGTACAAGACCCGCCACTCAGACACTCCGAAGACTCTCCTCCCGCCTGATTCGCCACGGCTCGCAACCGACGAACATGTAGCCAGCACACAACGCAAGACCGGAGGCGGAGCGATGAGAATCCTCAGAAACGTGTTTCGCAGGAAGATGAGGGCTTTCTTGACCATCTTCGGCATCACCATCGGGGTGTTCGCCCTGGTGGTGATGGGCAGCATGGCCGAGAAGATCAACCTGATGGTCGACGGCGGCACCCGCTACTACAGCGACAAAGTCGTCATCACCGACGCCTCCACCCCGACCGGCGGCTACAGCACCACGCCTATCGCGGTGGGCCGCATCCAGGAGATCGAAGACCGTTCCCGGCGTGGCGCGGGCAAGCGCCAGCATCTATATGCTGCTGGACGAGGAGGGCGGCATGTCCATGAACGGGATAGTCGGCAGCGACCTGCGCAGCGTAGGGCTACGAGACGTTCGAGCTGCGAATGGCCGAAGGCCGCGACCTCACCGCCGCCGACCGTGGCATGGCCGTCGTCGGATGCGATATCGCCAAGGCGCTGGGCGCCAAAGTCGGCGGCACCGTGAACCTGAGGGGCAGGCCCTTCGAGGTCGTCGGCATCTACGACAAGACCCTCACCGCTCCCGACAATACCGTGGCCATCAGCCTGCACGATGCCCAGCAACTGCTGTACACGCAGCTCCCGGCGATGGTGCAGCAGCAGGTGAACCCGGACGACCTGGCCACCTCCATCACCGCGTACCCCGCTCCCGGCGTCGACGCCGACCAGCTCGCCTCGACCATCGAGGGGACGGTCTCCAACGTGACGGCGTCCGGGCCGCAGGCCTTCATCGATCAGTTCAAGAGCGCAACCAAGATCTTCAACAGCATCATCTTCGGCGTGGCGTTCATCTCCCTGCTGGTCGGCGGGCTGTCGGTGGTCAACACCATGACCATGTCGGTGCTCGAGCGGACCCGGGAGATCGGCATCCGCAAGGCCATCGGCGCCTCCCACCGGCAGATCGTCGGCCAGTTCCTGGGCGAGTCGGCGCTCATCGGCTTCCTCGGCGGCGCCACCGGCCTGGCGCTGGGCTGGATCGCCGCGGTGGTGGTGAACGCCCTCATGGAGCAGAGCGGCACCGTCCTCTTCCTGGTGACCCCGCGCCTGGCCATCGGCGCCGTGGCCTTCGCGATCGTCCTCGGCGTGGCCAGCGGGTTCTACCCCTCCTTCCACGCGGCCCGGCTCAAGCCGGTCCTGGCCCTGAGGTACGAGTGATGGCCGGCGAGAGCGAAGGCTGCGACCGTACCGCCAGCGCGACCAGCACGAGCAACGACCAAAGTGATCCTCGAGACCGAAGAAGGGATGAAGACGATGAAGACCATCGTAAGCGTGAAGGGCCTGCAGCAAGCGCTACCAGCTGGGCAAAGACAACTACGTCGACGCTCTGCGCGGCGCCTCCGTGAACGTGGGCGCCGGCGAGATGGTGGCCATCATGGGACCGTCGGGATGCGGCAAGTCGACGATGCTCCACATGATGGGCTGCCTGGACGAGCCCGACTCCGGCGAGATCTGGCTGAACGGCCGCCGGGTGGACGACCTGAGCACCCGGGCGACCACCAAGCTGCTCCGCGAGGAGATCGGCTTCATCTTCCAGGGCTTCAACCTGGTGTCGACCATGACCGCCCTCGACAACGTGGCCCTGGCCGCGCAGTACGCCGGCAAGTCGCGGCGCGACGCCCAGAAGGCGGCGCGCGAGGCCCTGGAGGCCGTGGGCCTGGCCGACCGGGCCGCCCACCGGCCGTCGGAGCTGTCCGGCGGGCAGCAGCAGCGGGTGGCCATCGCCCGGGCGCTGGTCAACCGGCCGGCGGTCATCATGGGCGACGAGCCCACCGGCAACCTGGACACCGCCAGCTCGGCCGAAGTCATCGACATGATGCGCGAGATCAACCTGCTCACCGGCACCACGTTCATCCTGGTGACCCACGACCCGGACGTGGCCGACGGCCTGCGACCGGGTGATCCACATGCGCGACGGCGTCGTCACCGACGACACGGCCCGGATCTGGTTCGCCGGGGCGCCCGAAGGCGCCGACCGCGAACTCGCGGAAGTGGCCTGAACGCAAACGGCTCAGAGGAGGTTAGTGTGATGGACAGGAGAGTCTGGTACACACGGGGGATCGCGGCGACTGTTCTGCCTCTGATCGTGGCACTGTTCGCGATCACGTCGGCGGGATGTGGCTCTGCCGCCGAAGCGGCCTCGGGACCGCTCAAGCTGGGGGAGGCCGACAACGGCAAGGCCTACACCGTCCAAGTCGGCGACACTATCGAAGTCATCATCCCCGGCAATATGACTACCGGCTTCAGCTGGGCCGCGGCCCTCGCCGAGAAGGACGCGGCGCTCGTGCAGCTGGTCGGCGAACCGGTCTACGCGACCGACAGTACGGCGGTCGGCGGCGGGGGCACCTTCACCCTCACCTTCAAGGCCATGGCCAAGGGCGAGGCGCTACTGAAACTCGTCTACGCGCGGCCGTGGGAGAGCGTTGCGCCCGAGAAGACCTTCGGCGCGACGGTCACCGTCGAGTGACCGACGCCGCCTCCGGAGCGGCGGTGGTCGCGAGAGAAGGGCGAGCGGAGCGGAGCGGCATGCCGCTCCGCTCGAAGGACAACTACGAGAATGGGGGCGTGATGAAGAAGACGGGTCTTGAGATCATCGCCCGGGCGTGCGCCCGTCATCCGTGGAGGACGCTGGCGGTCTGGGCAGTCGTGCTGGTATGCGCGGCGACGGTCACGGTGCTCTACCTGGGCGGAGCGCTCACCAACGAGGACAGCTTTACCAACGATCCGGAATCGTTCCGGGCGACGGCCCTCATCAACGAGGCTTTCCCGGGCAATCACCAGTCGCCTGAGCTGGTCATCGTGCGGTCGGCCGGCCTGACCGTCGACGATCAGGCGTTCCGTGAGCAAGTGCAGGCCGTGAGCGCCCGAGTGTTGGCCCTCGGCCCGGCGGTGGTGCAAGCGGGCATGGACTACACCACCGACTCCTCCCCGGTGCTCATCTCCACCGACCGGCACGCCGCCCTGCTGATCTTCAATATGACCCATTCCGCCGGCGCCGCCGTCGACGACGCTGAGGCGCTCGCCGCAGCGGCCCGCGGCGCGGCGGCCTCCACCGGCTTCGAGGTGCTGGTGACGGGCGAGGCGAGCATCAACCCCGACTTCGGCGCCACGGCCGAGAGGGACCTGCGCACGGGCGAGATCTTCGGCGTCGGGATAGCGCTGGTCATCCTGGTGCTGGTGTTCGGAGCCGTGGTCACCGCCGCCGTGCCGCTGATAATGGCGATGGCGTCCATCCTCCTGGCCCTGGGCATCACCGCCCTCGTGGGCCGGGTCATGGACCTCTCCTTCTTCATCACCAACATGATCACCATGATCGGCCTCGCCATGGGCATCGACTACTCGCTGTTCGTCGTCTCGCGCTATCGGGAAGAGCGGGCGGCCGGCCGTGACGAAGGTGGACGCGATCGGCCGGGCCGGCTCCACGGCCAGCCGTTCGGTGCTCTTCAGCGCGCTGGCCGTCATCCTGGCGCTGGGCGGGCTGTTCCTGGTGCCGTCCACGCTGTTCCACAGCATGGCGATGGGCGCGATCATCGCCGTGTTCACCGCGCTGCTGGCCGCGCTCACCCTGCTCCCGCGCTCTGCTGGGCGCATGGGCGACAAGGTGAACGCCTTGCGGGTGCCCTTCCTGCGCAAGGCCGCCGAGGGCTGCTGGCCGCCCCGGCGGCTTCTGGGATCGCCTGAGCCACGGCGTCATGCGCCGCCCGGTCTTCAGCCTGGTGCTGGCGGTGGCGGTGCTGGCGCTCATCGCCAGCCTGTATTTCTCCATCGATCTGGGCTCGGCGGGAGTGGCCACTTTGCCTGCCGCCATGGAGTCCCGCCAGGGCTTTGAGATCCTCAGAACGATTTCCCCGGCGCCTCCATCCGCCGGTGGAGGTCGTCATCGCGGCGAAGGCCGCCTCCGCCGCTGTGGCCCAGGGCACCCAGCACCTGCAGGCCATCCTCGCCGGCGACCCGGCGTTCGCTGGGCCGGCTCAGCACCCGGACGAGTCCCGACGGCGAGCTCACGGTGCTCTCTCTGGTCGTCGCGGGCGACCCGACGGCAGAGACGGCGCAGGCGGCGGTGCAGGCCCTGCGCTCCGACTACCTGCCCGACGGCCTTCGCCGGTACGGGGCTGCGTGGCCGGCACCGACGTCCTCGTCACCGGCCAGACCGCTCGGCACGATCGACTACCTCGACACCATCAACGGAGCCACTCCCTGGGTGTTCCTCTTCATCCTCGGGCTGTCGTTCGTGCTCCTCGCTGGTGGTGTTCCGGTCGCTCGTGGTGCCGCTCAAGGCCATCCTCATGAACCTGCTCTCGGTGGGCGCAGCCTACGGCCTCATGGTGGCGGTGTTCCAGAAGGGCTGGGGAGCGGACCTTCTTGGACTGCAGCAAGTGGACTTCGTCGAAGCCTGGGTGCCGCTGTTCCTCTTCGCGGTGCTGTTCGGCACCTCCATGGACTACCACGTGTTCCTGCTCAGCCGCATCCGCGAGCGCTTCGACGAGACCGGCGACAACCGCGAGTCGGTGGCCTTCGGACTGCGGCGCACCGGCGGGATCATCACCGGGGCCGCGCTCATCATGGTGGCGGTGTTCGGCGGGTTCGCCGCCGGCCAACTGGTGATGTTCCAGCAACTCGGCTTCGGGCTGGCGGTGGCCGTCTTCCTGGACGCGACGATCGTGCGGTCGGTCCTGGTGCCGGCGGCCATGAGACTTCTCGGCTCGGCCAACTGGTGGTTCCCGCGCCGGCTCAGCTGGCTGCCCGACATGCGCGTGGAGGCCGGCGAGCGGCCCGCGGGGGCCGGGCAGACCGGCGGGGCCGCGCCGCGGCCCGTGCCGCAGATGGCCGGTGGTGCGTCTTGGCCCGGGCCGCAAACGGCCGAGGTCAGGGCCAGAGTCGCCGAGCACCGCCCGATCGACGCCGCCGGTGGCGACTGACGGGTCGACACAGCGCGGGCCGTCTGGGCAAGTCGTAAACCTGCCGTGTCGCTTCGTCCGACTGAGGCCTAGGTCTTCCGCGACCGCGCCAGGATCAGGATGGCCCCGGCGATGAATGCGCATGAGACCAGCACGGGCTCCCACACGGGTGCCCACCACTCGCCAGGCATTAGGAACAGAAGGTCGCGCGTGCCCAACGACGACGGCCAGCGCAGCAGCACATACAGCCACACGTAGTAGAAGATGTCCCAAACGCCGAAGGCGAAGAGCCAGTAGGCCAACCGCTGCCACCAGGTGCGGCCGGCGACGTAGCCGATCGCCAGCAGCATGACCATGGTCGCCGCCTCGCGCGCCTGTTCGTAGGGCAGATAGTCGCGTGGGAAATGGAAGTCGGCCGGCGTGAAGCGCAGACCGTACTGGAGCGCAAACAACTTCCGCAGATAATAGACGACCATCGCCTCCACCAAGGCGAATGCGATCGCCCACACGGCCACGACCGCGAGGCGAATCCATGAACTTCTGCCAGTCAGGGCGCGCATCTTGGCCTTGATAGTACGGCAGACGCTCCTTGCCGTCGTGTGCGCACTCGCAAGCGGCGACTCCTACTCCAGGCCGGCTTCCCTGAGGGCCCCGATCAGTCCTTCTTTGGTCGGGCAGACCCCGATGAAGCGCACCAAGTCACCGACGATGATGGCTGGAGCGGAGGAGAGCTTAAGCTCTTCGTATCGCTCGTCGCGCCCCTCGTGGTACACGACGTCCATCTGGTCTCCGTATTGTTTGGCGACCTCGTCTATCAGCCGGCGGACGGCCACACCACCGGAGCACGCAGGCACAGAGAGAAACACCTCCACCCCTATCGGATCCATAGCCCACCCTCCCTGAGCGCATTGTTCATGGTGCCCTCATCCGGAGCCGTTCCCTCGATCTTGATCACGCCGTTGATGACGGCCGCCGGCACGCAGGAAAGGCTGTACTCCTGGTACTTAGCCAGCGCATCCCGGCCGATGTACTTCTTCACCACCAGCTCGTCTGACGGGTACTTCTCGGCGTATCGGTCGGCCATGGCAAGTATGGCCACGCAGCCTGGGCAGGGCGGCTCTCCGCTGAATATCTCCATGAGCACGGGCACGCTAGCCTCCCAGTTCTGATCGAATGATACGTTCCAGCTCGCTTTGTTCGGGGACTCGCCCCTGAGATACCACCTTGCCGTTGACGACTACGGCGGGCGTGGACGTGAAGCCTACCTCCGTCGCCTCAGGGGAACGGGCCGCATGCTTCTCGACGTTCACCTGGCCGGGGAACACCGCTGCCGCCTTCTTGGCCGCCTCTTCCGCCCTTTTGCAGTAGGCGCATGGCGGCTCACTGCCAAAGATCCTGACTTCAAGCAAAGACTTCACCTCTCTCCGTCGCTGTGTCACCAACGATTCAATCGCAGGACGTCGTCTCCTTGCCCCTGCCCGGAGCCTCGACGCTCGTCCAGCACCGAGCGCACCATTCGGGCCAGAGCTTCGGGAGTGAACGGTTTCTCCAGGAAGTTGACTCCCTCATCCAGGCGTCCGGCATGAACAATGGCGTCGCGGGTGTAGCCGGACATGAAGAGGACCGGCAGATCGGGCCTGGAAATCCGCACGCTTCCAGCCAACTCGTCACCCTGCAGCACCCCGGGAAGCACGACGTCGGTGAGAAGGAGATCCACATCCACTTGGCCCCGCTCGAATATGACCATCGCTTCATCGGCCGACCCGAAACAGCTCACCTCATAGCCCGCCCCGCCCAACACCCGCTCGATCAGCCTACGCAGAGAGGACTCGTCTTCAACCACCATCACTCTTCTCGTTGCCTGAACTGGGGATCCGGTCGAGAACGACTACCGGTCCGGCGCCCTGGCGTTCCGCGATCAGTGGCAAGTAGATCTTGAAGGTCGTGCCCTTGCCGGGTTCGCTATAGGCGAAGATGTTCCCCTTGCTCTGCTTGACGATCCCGTAAACCACAGCCAGGCCCAACCCCGTGCCCTGGCCCGGGGCCTTGGTAGTGAAGAAGGGCTCGAAAACGCGCTCGAAGGATAGTCTCGTCCATCCCGATCCCAGTATCTGAGACGGCAAGCATCACATAGCTGCCGGGCGAGACCTCAGGATGAGTACGACAGTACTCCTCGTCCAACTCCACGTTGGCCGTCTCGAAAGTCAGCCGTCCACCAGCGGGCATAGCATCGCGAGCATTCAGCGCCAGGTTCATCAGCACCTGCTCGAACTGATGCACGTCAATCTCGGCATGACGCAGTTGAGAGTGTTGCAGACTGGCGAGTTCGATGTTCTCCCCTAGGGTGCGGCGCAAGAGAGGCTCCATCCCAGTAATAATCTCGTTGAGCAATACGACGCTTGGACGCAAGGCCTGGCGGCGGGAGAAGGCCAGGATCTGTCTGGTGAGCGCACCCGCTCGCTCGGCGGCTTGCTTGATCTCCTTGACGTCCTCGCCTGTCGGGGAATCAGAGATATCCGCACGAGCCAGCAGAAGGTCGCTGTAGCCGATGATGGCGGTCAGGAGGTTGTTGAAGTCATGAGCGATGCCACCCGCGAGCTGTCCCACGGCTTCCATCTTCTGGGACTGACGGAGTTGTTCGTCCCTCTCGCGAAGAGCATCTTCGGCCAGCTTGCGGTCCGTTGTCACTTCGGTGTAGGTGATCATGCCGCCGATTGATCCGTCCGGCTGATACCAGGGACGGCATTCCCAGTTGTTGTAGGTCACGGAGCCATCGAGACGCACGAAGCTATCGTCTTCCTCGCGCTCGATCGCGCCGGCCAAGACGCGCTGGTGCACGTCTCTCCATTTCTGCGGTATCTCTGGAAAGACATCGTAGTGGTGCTTTCCGACGATGTTCTCGCCGGGGACCTCGTAGTCCCGCAGGTAGCGATCGCTGACGACGATGTAGCGGAGGTCTCGATCATAGACCGCTATGGCGCTGGGGTCGTGTTTGATGATGAAACGCATGTTTCTTTCGCTCGCCCGAAGAGCCTCCTCTGCCTGTTTGCGCTCGGAGATATCCCAGCAGATACCGATCATCTGGATAGGGTGTCCCTCCGGGTCGTAGACACCTTCCCCCACCGCGTTTATCCAGCGTGTCTGGCCTCCTGGCAGTACTGCTCGATAGTCGCTGTTCAGAGTCGTTCGTAGAGCGAGCGCCTCACCGATGCGGCCTTCCGCCACCTCGCTATCCTCGGGATGGATCGCGCCACGCCACGCCTCAAAGGAGGCGACGGTCGTCGTCGGGTCGAGTCCGAGAAGATCGAACATCGCCGGCGACCATTCGATCTGACCCGTGACGACATCCCAGTCCCACGTGCCCGCCCCAGCGGAATGCAGCGCCAACTCCAAACGCCGAGATACTGCCAGCAATGTGGCTTCGGCCCGCTTGCGCTCCGAAATCTCCGCCACGAGATGCTTCATCTTCGCTGAGACCTGTCTTCTTAGCAGGATAGTCCAGAAAGCAGAGAGAGAGCCGAGGACGAAGAGGGCGCCGATGCCCCACCAGATCCAGACAGGGACGGAGGACGTTGGGCTCGGCATGACCCACTTCTTGAACGAGCGGCCGTACAGCGAGTCGGGTTCCTTCATCATGGGGGCCATGAGCTGGTCGATCCCAGCGATGAGGTCCGCGTTCTTGCCTTTCGGCACCGCAAAGCTCAGGGCTGTCGGGGCAAAACTGATGGCCGTGATGCTCACAGGGTACTTCTTCGCCAGTTCGATTCCCAGGGAGTAGATACAGACGCCAGCCTCGACCGTGCCGTCGGCAATGGCTTGCATTACGGAGGGATTGTCTTGTTTCAGCACGATGTCGCACACAACGCCGAACGAGGCCGCATAGGTTTCAAAAGCGTTCGTGAAGATGCTTCCCTCTACCCCGGCGACCTTTGCTCCTTGCAGGTCAAAGATGGTGTTCAGTCGGAAGTCAGGCTCCGTAAACAAGACCCCCGAGTCGATGAAGGGGGGATTCTGGCCGTAGTCATAGATCTCTCGTCGCTCGTTTGTGACCGCGACGGCGGGAAGGAGATCGATCTCGCCCTCTTCAAGGTCCACCAGAAGATCGGCATATGGTTTGTCTACGTATTCAACACGCCAATCCAAGGAACTGGCAAAGTACTCGACCAAATCGATGAATAGGCCTTCGGGCTTGTTCGGCGTGTTCTGCACCAACGGAGCGGCCGGAAATACTCCTACCCGAACCGTCCTGCTCGCCGCTGCTGAAGACGGCTGCCACAAGAGGAGGAGGCCGAGGGATAGGAGAACGATTAATGTGCATCGGCCCATTGCGAATCTTGGCTTCATTCGGCATCCACCTTGGCCAGCTTCCTTGCCCGTCCACCTGTCAGTAGACTACCGCCTTGGCCACCTTCTTGCAGCACCCGCTTCGGTGGCGCCCACGATGTGGTGAAAGAGCCATCGCGTTCTCGTAGGGCTTCAAGCCCGCCGCCTTCCCTGATGGGACCTGCAGTGCTTCATGCGTTCGGCAATGCCCCGCGCGGTCCGCGGTCTCAGTTCGCGTGTTTCTGGGTCAGCAATGAGTCTTTGGTCGGGTCAAAGACCCGATAGGCGAGCAGCTTCAACCGGTCGTTCAGGAGGAACCACACCAACGCATAGCCCCAGACGAACATTGCCCAACCCCAGCCTAGAGGCGTCATAAACAGCCCGTAGACCGCTATCAATGTCGCTACGATCTGCGTGCCGAGCACGGCCACCCATAGGATCCGGGCGGGCCGATGAGACCAGAACGGGCCACGCGCGCGCGTCAGGAAGATGGTCAGATGTCCGGCTACAGAGAGCATCAGATACATCAGCGTCTGGATGTGCGCATGGTCGAAGTGGAAGACGCGGTCGCCGAGGTAGAAGAGGCCGAACGCGGCCACGGGGCCGATGAGGCCCAGCACCGTGGCGATCCCCAGCACCATGCGCATGTTCCATGCCTCAGGCTTGTCCTTGTAGCGAACGTTGTCATAGGCGATGGACAAGATCGCGCCGTCGTTGAGCAACGCCAGCATCACGATCATCACCGCCGTCAACGGATAGAAGTTGAAGACCAGGATCGCCAGGGTCATGAAGAACAGCACACGTAGCGTCTCGGCTATGCGGTAGATGGCGTAGCTGTTCATCCGCTGGAAGATCTTCCGGCTTTCCTTGATGGCATCGATGATCACCGACAGCCCAGACGTGAGCAGCACGATGGACGCCGCGGCTCGCGCCGCGTCCGTGGCGCCCGAGACGGCGATGCCGCAGTCGGCCTTCTTCAGCGCGGGGGCATCGTTCACCCCGTCGCCGGTCATGCCGACGATATGGCCGCGTTTCTGCAGGACGTCGACGATGTGGAACTTGTGCTCGGGGAAGACCTGGGCGAAACCATCCGCCGCCTCGATGGACTCCGCCAGTTGCGCCGTCTCGTGGTGCTTGGTGTCGCCGAAGCAACTCGCATCGAGGATATTCGTGCCCAGTCCCAATTTCCCGGCGGTTTCTCGAGCGATGGCCACTTGATCGCCGGTGACCATCTTGATGCTCACCCCCATCTGGCGGGCGGTCGCGATGGTTGCTTTGGCCTCGTCTCGGGGCGGGTCGAAGAGCGGCAACACGCCGAGAAACTGCCATGCGCCTTGCCCGTCCGCCCGAGCCACACCGAGCGAGCGGAAACCGCGCACCGCAAATTCGTCGATGGCCTTCTCGACGGCGCCCTTCACTTGCCCGGCATCGCCCGCCAACTCCAAGATCACCTGCGGCGCGCCCTTGCTCACCTTGAACTCTTTGCCATCCGCACCCTTGACGGTGGCTTCGGTGCGCTTGTGCACAGGGTCGAACGGCTGGTAGTGGACCACCTGGTAACCCTTCAAGGCCTGGTCGTCTTTCAGGCCCGCCAGCACGGCCATGTCGATGGTGTCTTTGTCTTCGGCTCGCGAAGCCAAGGCGGCGCAGAGGATGACCTGCTCGGCCGGGACATCGTCCACGCTGAACGGATCGCCCAGCGTCAGCTTGTTCTGGGTCAGGGTGCCTGTCTTGTCCGAGCACAGCACGTCCACTCCCGCCAGCTCCTCGATTGCCGCGAGCCGGGTCACGATCGCCTCTTTCTTGGCCAGCAGGCGCGCGCCGACCGCCATGGTCACCGACAGCACCGTGGGCATGGCCACGGGAATGGCGGCCACCGTCAGCACCAAGGCGAACTGGAGTGTAGTGAGTACGGGGTCGTGGCGAAGAAGCCCCACGGCAATGATCACCACCACGAGAGCCACCGCGAGAATGATCAGGTAGTTGCCGATCTTCAGCACGGCACGCTGGAAATGGCTGACGGTGCGCGCCTCCTGCACCAGTTGCGCCGTCTTGCCGAAATAGGTCTTCGCACCGGTGGCGTACACCAGCGCGTCGATCTCGCCCTGACGGATGATCGACCCCGAGAACACCGCCTCCCCAGCCTTGCGCGTGGCGGGCAGCGACTCGCCCGTCAACGCGGACTGATCCACCTCCACGGGGTCGCCCTCGAGCAAGCGCGCGTCCGCCGGCACGATCTCGCCCAGGCGCACGCGGATGACGTCGCCCGGCACCAACTCACGCGAAGCGGAGGTGATCCACTTTCCATCACGCTTCAGCTTGGCCGTCAGCGCCAGCTTGGACTTCAGGGCAGCGATGGCGTTGCCCGCCTGGTGCTCCTCCCAGAATCCGACCCCGGCGTTGGCCAGAAGCAGAACGAAGATGATGCCGAAGTCCGGCCAATGCCGGGCCACCGCCGATAGAACCACAGCCACTTCGATCATCCACGGGATGGGACCCCAGAAATAGGTGAGGAATTTCAGGAACTGGTTGGTCTTCTTCTCTTCGATCTCGTTAGGCCCATATTGGGCCAGCCGCTTCTGCGCCTCGACTTGAGTGAGGCCATCCGGCGATGACCCCAACTTCTCTTGAAGCTCCGGCATGGGCAAGGATCTCAGATCGTCCTTGGACTCGGACTTGGGCCCCTGCTTCGCCTTGTGGGCCTTCATGCTCCTCTTCCTTCCGTCGCGGAGTGCTTCTCCCTTGCCCCTCAATGGAGCATCGCGGCCTCCTAAGCGGATTCCCACTCGGTGTGAAAATCGGTGCCCGGCTCATCCACCCGCTTGTAGCGGTGCGCGCCGAAGTAGTCGCGCTGAGCTTGTATGAGGTTGGCCGGAAGCCACGAGCTGCGCAGAGCGTCGTAGTAGGAGAGAGCGGACATGAAGGCTCCGGCCGGTATGCCGGAGCGAGCGGCCGATCCGACGACGGCCCTGAGATCGTCCACCCTGGTGGAAACGGCCTGGGCGATGCGTGGGTCCTTGAGCAGATTGTCCAGGCCCGGCGACTCGGCAAAGGCAGCACGAAACTCCTCAAGGAGTGCCGCGCGGATGATGCACCCACCCCTCCAGATACGGGCGACCGCGCCCAGGTCCAGATCGTACCCGTAGGCGGCCGAAGCGTGGGAGAGTTGGGCGAAACCTTGCGCGTAGGCCATGACGGTGGCCGCATACAGGGCGTTCTTCAAGCGCGGGACGTACTCGTCGGCGTTCATGCCTCGTCTCAGTCTGCGGCCCTCCAAGCAACTTGGCCATGGCCTGGCGTTCGTCCCTGGCGGCAGATACGTTCCTGAGAGTGACGGCGGCGTCGATGGTGGGCACAGGCACCCCCAAGTTGAATGCATCCTGCGACATCCACATGCCGGTCCCCGTCTGTTCCGCCTCGTCTACGATCAGATCGATCAGCCGGGTGCCCGTCTTGTCGTCGTTCTGGGAGAAGATGTCCGCGGTGATCTCGATCAGGTACCCTTTGAGCTCGGAGCGACCCCATTCGGAGAACACCTCGTGCAGGCGGTCGTTGTCTAGGCCGAGCCCTCTCTTCATCAGGTCGTAGGATTCGGCGATCAGCTGCATGAGAGCGTACTCGATACCGTTGTGCACCATCTTGACGTAGTGCCCCGCCGAGCCCTTTCCCAGGTAGGTGACACAGGGTTCGCCCCCCACGTGGGCCGCGATGGCCTCGAAGCGTCCCCGCACCCGCTCGTAGGCGTCCGCCGGTCCTCCGGGCATGATGCTGGGCCCAAGGCGAGCCCCTTTCTCTCCCCCAGAGACACCCACCCCCAGGTAGGCCAGCCCGAGCGGACTAAGCCGTTTCTGCCGCCTGTCGGTGTCGGTAAAGTGAGAGTTCCCTGCGTCTATCAGCACGTCGCCAGGATCCAGCAACGGGACCAAGCTGTCTAACACCTGGTCCACCGCCGGACCTGCGCTTATCATCAGCATGATGTCGCGCGGCCGAGACAGCCCCGCCACCAGTTCCTCAAGTGAGTGAGCGGCCCGGATGGGCCGCTTCCCTGCCTGGTCTGTGATGAACGCGTCGGTCACCGAATCGGTGCGGTTGAAGACGACCACGGGAAAGTGGTGGTCGGCCATGTTCAGCACCAGGTTACGTCCCATCACGCCCAGGCCGACTAGTCCGAACGTGTACGGTTGCTCTTCCATGTTTCGGCCGCCTTCCTCCAGTGCCTTCCTTGTCGCTTACCGATCTGTTCTACCCTCTTTGCTACTGAAAAACGCCAGGCGACGACCGTTTGTCCCCTCGGCCTCGGGGTAGAAGGAGGGTCGTGGTCCTATGATGTGTCCGAACACCATGACCCCTCGACGGCGCTGGCTGCATTGTCGATGCCCTGTTTCAGGCTGCATGACGCGGCGCTCTACGAAATCCTCAGGCGGCTGAATACCGGCACCTTCGCCAGGTCCAAGACGAATCCGAAGGCGGCCGCCGCGGCAAGAGTCCAGGCTATCACCTGACAGCGGCAACGGCGTCATTGCGATTCCGCGCGTGGCCAGCGCCACAATGATCAGAACATTGCAGACCGACGACACAATCACCCAGAGGCTTGGGCGAGAACTCCACAGGCGCCGCCGTTCGCGAACGGCGTAGAGCGTCGCCTGACTGCCGAACACGAGCGCGACCAACGCCAGGGTTCTCAGGGCCTCGATTCCGAGGTCCATTCGAAACTTGCCGACGGCCAGGACGGCGGTGCAAAAGATCAGGTAACCGATTCCCAAGGCGACGCCGGCGATCGTCAATTGGCCGATTCGCCAGGCATTGGGAGTCGGAGACGGGCGCACGTTGTCCGTCGTCAAGGACATGGCCAAGAAGTCGCCGGTGATCATCAGGATGACCATCAGCATGGGGGTCAGGATCGCCTGCCCTGTCATGATCAGGCCGACCGCTAGAAAGAGCACCTGCACGATCTTCTTGATCACGGAGTTGAGCGTATAGGTCAGGATACGCTGGAACGTCACACGGCCTTCCTTCACTGAAGCGACGATACCGCCCAGCCCGGGTTCAGTCAGCACGATGCCCGCGGCCGACTTGGCAACGTCGGTCGCTGTTGACACCGCGATTCCCATCTGCGCCTGGCGCAGCGCCGGCGCGTCGTTGGCGCCGTCGCCGCACATGCCGACGGTGTGGCCGCTGTTCTGGAACGCCTTGACGAGGTCGTACTTTCCCTCCGGAAGCACGCCGGCAAAGACCGCGAAGTCCTCGGCGCGTACGCTGTCGGGGATGGGCCCGGGTGGGTAGACCGCTCCACCCAGACCCACCGCGCGAGCCACGATCGCTGCCGTCACCGGGGCATCGCCCGTCACCATCACGGTCCGGACGCCCAAGGCGCGCAACTCCGCAATGAGCGCCGCGGAATCTGTTCGAGGCGGATCGCTGAGAGCGATGATTCCCGCGAGCTTCACCGCCTCCGGCGGACCCACCGCGACGGCCAGCACCCGGAAGCCCTGGGCCTCGAGTTCATTCGCCGCCGTGAGGGCATCCGGCATGGATGGCGTGAGGCCCATGACCGCGGCAAAGGCTCCCTTCAGGATGCGCAACGTGGCTCCGCTCGAATCTACAGCCGTGGCCTCAGACATCTTCGTGCTGGGGTCGAACGGCACGAACTTGACTCAGCTTCGGCAGATCGGGGGCCGCGGTTTGCGAGGCGGCCGAGCGGATGGCCCCGTCCACGGGATCCTGTCCGCCGTCCGAGCTTGCGAGAGTGGCCATTCCCAGCACTTGCGGCTCGTCAAAGCCTGGCATGGGACGGATGGCGGTCACCTTCAGTTCGTTCCGGGTCAACGTGCCCGTCTTATCCGAGCACAGCACATCGATGCTTGCCGCTTCATCCACCGCCGAAAGCCGAGTGGGAAGGACGCCTCTGTGCGCCAGAGCCTGCGCGCCGATGGCCGCCGCAAGGGTGAAGGTGGCGGGCAGCGCTACTGGGATCGACGCCAGAACCGCCGTGAGCACCAGGGGAACAATCTCGCCGACCGGCATTTTGAGAGCGTAGGCATACGCCACCAGTAGCACGATGATCGCGCTGTTGAACATGGCCAGATTGCGCACCACGCGCAGAACGGCCTTCTGTTGGGAACTGACGACGTGTGCGGTGCGGACCAGTTCCGCTGTGCGCCCAAACTTTGTGTGCGTTCCGGTCGCCGTGACCTCCGCAACTGCTTCGCCGCGCCGTACCAGCGCCCCGGCATAGGTTTCCACGCCTGCCACCGCCTCGATGGGTATGGATTCGCCGGTGATCATGGACTGGTCGAGCAGGATCTCGCCTTCGATCAGACGCACGTCGGCGGCGACCACGGCGCCAAGCGAGAGTTTCACAATGTCGCCCGGCACCAGTCCGGCAGCGGGTATGGTTCTCCAGGCATTGTCCCGGCGGACTGAGGCGTTCAGCGCGAGCCCCGACTTCAGCGCGGCAAGCGTCGCCTGGGCGCGCCCTTCCTGGAAGAATCCGAGCACCGCGTTGAACGCCAGAAGACCCGCGATGATCGACGCCTCAACGTACTTGCCGAGCGCCAACTCGAGCACGATCGCGGCTTCAAGCATCCATGGAACGGGCGCCCAGAACTTGGTCAGCGCCCTGCGTAATGGATGCAGGCCCGTGTCGGGCACTGCGTTTGGACCGAACTTCTCGAGCCGGCGGCGGGCTTCATCGCTCGTGAGGCCGGTCGGCCGGCGGGACATCCTCGACGGGAGTCTGTGGAGTCATCGGGTATTCATGTCCCTGGATTTGCCCGGTTCCCCGGACGGTCAGGTGCTTCTGGATCTAAGCCTCTGCCAAGTGGAGCAAGATCAGCGCCCTTTCCAGGACATCGTCCACGGAGAAGCCGTATTCACTCATGACCACCTCGCCCGGCGCGGAAGCGCCGAACCCCTCCACGCTCACAGTCTCCCCCTTCTCTCCCACATATCGATGCCAGCCCTGAGGCCCTCCCGCCTCGATAGCCAGCTTGGCCCTCACTTGCGGGGGAAGGACGCTCTCCCGATACTCGACCGGCTGCCGGTCGAACAGCTCCCAACTGGGCATGGAGACCACACGGGCTTTCACCCCCTGGTCGAGCAGTCGGGAATGGACCGCCAGGGCAAGACTTACCTCGCTCCCTGACGCGATCGAGCACGATGTCGGGAGGCGCCGGGACTGTCTCGGCAAGGATATAGGCTCCCCGCCGGAGACCGTCGGCCGGAGCCAGCAAGTCGCGATCGAGGACCGGCAAGCTCTGCCGGCTCAGAATCAACGCCACCGGGCTATCCCTGGTCTCGATAGCCACCTGCCAGGCAACGACCGCCTCGTTGGCGTCACAGGGCCGGATGACCGTGAGGTTGGGCACGGCCCTCAGATTTGCCAGTTGCTCTACCGGTTGGTGCGTGGGTCCGTCCTCGCCCACAGCTATGCTGTCATGCGTGAAGACATAGACCACGCCCAGGCCCATCAACGCGGCCAGACGCATCGGAGGCCGCATATAGTCCGAGAAGATGAAGAATGTGGCCCCAAATGGGATCGTTCCCCCATGTGCGGCCAGCCCGTTGAGGATCGAACCCATGCCGTGCTCCCGCACGCCGAAATGGAGGTTCTTGCCCCCGAATCCCCAGACGCCGCCCAGGCTGCCCTGCGGGTCATCAGGAGGTTCGCGCGGGCAGCCGAAATCGCCCAGCCCGGTCAGGCCGGTGTGGGTGGAGGGATCGAGGTCGGCCGAGCCGCCGATGAAGCCGGGCAGTCTGGCGGCCAGTGCGTTCATGACCTTGCCGGAGGCGACCCGGGTGGCCATCCCTTTCGGATCGGCCGGGAAAGAGGGCAGCGCCTCCTCCCATCTCTCCGGCAAGTCTCCGCTGATGAGTCGCGCTAACTCTCGCGCCTGCTCCGGGTAAGCCTCCTGGTAGGCCTCCAGCCGGGCCGCCCACTCGGCTTGAGAGGCCGCGCCCCGCGCCACCGCCTCGCGGAAGTGCGCCAGGGCTTCGTCGGGAACGAGGAAGTCCGGCTCCAGCGGCCAGCCGAGGTTCTCCTTGGTGAGCTTGACCTCCTCCACGCCCAGCGGCGAGCCGTGCGCTTCAAACGTATCCTGTTTGTTGGGGGAACCGTAGCCGATGTGGGTACGCACCAGGATCAGCGAGGGCCGCCGTTCCTCCGCACACGCCGCCGCGATCGCGCGATCCACCGCCGCGATGTCGTTGCCGTCGTCCACGGTCACTGTCTGCCATCCGTAGGCCTGGAAACGGGCCGCCCTGTCTTCGTCGAAGGTGAGATCGGTCGACGCCGACAGCGTGATCCGATTGTCGTCGTACAGGCAGATGAGCTTGCCCAAGCAGAGTTGTCCGGCCAGCGACGCTGCCTCCGAGGCCACTCCCTCCATGAGGTCTCCGTCACTGGCGATAACGTAGGTGCGGTGGTTGACAATAGGCAGATCTGGGCGGTTGTAGCGAGCAGCGAGATGGGCTTCGGCCATGGCCATGCCTACGGCGTTGCCAAACCCCTGACCCAACGGACCGGTGGTGACTTCGACCCCCGGCGTGTGCCCGCGCTCGGGATGGCCGGGAGTGTGGCTACCCCACTGCCGAAAGCGCTTGATCTCGTCCAGCGGTAGGTCGTATCCCGAGAGGAAGAGCAGGCTGTAGAGCAGCATGGAGCCGTGACCGGCGGAAAGAACGAAACGGTCCCGGTCGAACCATCGGGGATCGGTGGGATCGTGCTTGAGATGCCGGGTCCAGAGTGCGTAGGCCATCGACGCCGCCCCCATCGGCATGCCGGGATGACCGCTGTTGGCCTTCTGGACCGCATCGACCGATAGGAAGCGGATCGTGTTCACGCAGAGTTGGTCGAGGTCCATGTACTGTCTCCCTTTCTCGCGCGTCGCCTGCCTGCCGGCTCACCGCCGAGGCCGCGCCCCGAAAAACCGAGCAGCAAGCCCTCGCCGCGGGCCTCTGGTGGACAACATACCCGGCCGGCCCGGCTATCATGCCTGCCGGCTCCAGGCCCGTCCGAAACAAGGCCGCAAGTCCTCGCCAGCCAGCCACGCCTCAGACTATCTGGGGCGGCGGGCCGGCGCCCGCCGCCCCCAAGGTTTCGCCCCCAGCACGACTGGGGTAACCGAGAGGGCAGTGGGTGATGTGATGCCCGTCGCCGCCTAGGTCCGCGGATCTGCGTAGCGCGACGCGAAGAAAGAGGGGAGCCGGCTTGACCCCGGTATTGCTGTCGCGGATCCAGTTCGCGTTCACCATCGGCTATCACTTTCTCTACGTTCCCTTCAGCATCGGCCTGGGGCTGATGATCATTCTCGCGGAACGCCGCTATCGTCGCACCGGAGCGGATGCCGACCGGGCCGCCAGCGACTTCTGGATCAAGCTCTTCGCGGCCACCTTCGCGGTGGGGGTCGCCTCGGGCATCACCATGGAGTTCGCTTTCGGCACCAACTGGGCGAACTACTCGCGCTTCGTGGGAGGTGTCTTCGCGGTGCCGCTTGGCCGCGGAGGGCATGTTCGCCTTCTTCCTGGAATCCAGCTTCCTCGGAGTGCTGCTTTTCGCCCGCAAGAGGGTCTCCCGACGCTTCTACTACGCTTCCGCGTGGCTCGTCGTCTTCGCGGCGATGTTCTCCGCCTTCTGGATACTCGCGGCAAACTCCTGGATGCAGACGCCGCGCGGCTTCACGGTGGTGGGCGATCAGGCGGTCCTCACGAATTTCTGGGCCGCGCTCTTCACTCCCTCTTTGCCCGCTCGGCTGGCGCATACCCTCGGGGCGACTTTCGTGGCGGGAGCGTTCTTTGCAGCCGGCGTCTCCGCCTACTACCTACTGAGAAGATCGCCACACGGCTTTTGCCAAGCGGACGATCCGGTTGGCGCTTGGTCCTGGGGTTCTTGCTTTCGGCGGTCATGCCTCTCTTGGGTCACTGGCAGGCGCTGGGAATAGCGAAGGACCAGCCGATAAAGATGGCCGCGATGGAAGCCGTCTATCAGACCGGATCGCACAAACCGTTGAGCGTTCTCGGCATCGTCGACGAGAGCGCGCAGAAACCGATGGGCCTCATGATCCCCGACGGGCTGAGCTTCATCCTGGGGCTGTCCACCAACAAGGTGGTCACAGGCCTCAACAGCGTCCCGCCAGCCGACCGGCCGCCTGTGCAGATGGTGTTCCAATCTTGGCACTTGATGATCGCCGTCGGGATGCTTCTCATCCTCATAATGCTGGTAGGGCTCTGCCTGTGGTGGCGCAGGAGACTCGAGCGCTCCCGCTGGTACCTTCGCTTGCTGCAGTTCGCTATTCCCCTTCCCATCGTAGCGACCACTCTCGGCTGGATGACCGCGGAGATCGGACGGCAGCCCTGGGTCGTGCAGGGGCAGTTGCGCACCAGCGATGCCGTTTCCTCGACGGTCTCGACGAGCCAGGTGGCGACCACCCTCGCCATCTTCGTCGTCCTCTACGCGGTTCTCTTCTACTTCTGGCTGGCGGTGGTGCGCAGGATCGTGCGCAAAGGGCCGGATGAGGTCGACCGCCGAGCCTGCCGCTGTCGCCGCCGGCCGTCGAAGGCCGCAATGACGAGCGTCGAGCTGGTCAAGAGCGACGAGTCGAGGCCGCCCCGATGACTGCCCTCCAAGCGGCACTGTTCGACATCACCGCGCTCCTTCTGATCGCCTACGCGATCTTCGATGGATTCGACCTGGGCCTGGGAGTGCTCTATCCGTGGCTGGCTCGGAACGACGGCGAACGAAAGGCTCTGCGGGGGGCCATCGCGCCGGTCTGGGACGGCAACGAGGTCTGGCTCATCGTCATCGGAGGCGTGCTCTTCGCAGCGTTTCCTCCCGTCTACGCGAGCGTGCTGAGCGGCTTCTACCTGCCCTTCATGGTGGTCGTTTTCGCCCTGATCGTCCGAGCGGTCTCGCTGGGCCTGCACCACGGGGAGAGCGAGCGCCCGGGACTCCGCACCGCCGGGTTCTTCCTCGGCTCCCTCCTGCCGTCCTTCCTCTTCGGTCTGTTTGCCGGCAATCTCATACGGGGGGTCACGCTCTCGCCCGCGGGCGATCGCATGGGCGGCTTGGGCGAACTGTTCAACCCGTTCGCCGTGCTCATCGGATTGGTGAGCCTTGCGATGTTCGCAAACCAGGGAGCCTGCTGGGCCGCACTGAAGACGCACCGTGGCGGCCTTCACGCCCGAGCGCGAAGGACGCGCGACGTGACCGGCTGGCTGCTTCTGGTATTGATCGCGGCCGCGACCGTCGCCGCCTACTGGGAAGCGCGAAGCAGCATGTCGCAGAACGTTCATCACTCACTCGGCTGGTTGGCGATGTTCCTGCTGGTGGTCGGGCATCGCCTTCCAGCTGGTCGTCTCGCGAAGAGCGGACGATGCCCTCGGCCGTCGCGACAGGGCGATCTTCGTGGCTTCAAGCGCGATCATCGCCGGGTTGGTCGGCATCTGGGCCGTGGGCAACTACCCGGTTCTCGTGCCGGCCCGAAACGATGCCGCCCTCAGCCTTGACGGCCTCGAACGCGGCTGCGACCAGATCGGCCTTGATCGCGCTCTTGGTGATAGCCGTGATGGGGGTCCCGCTGATCCTTGCCTACACCGTGGTGGTGTACCGGCTCTTCCGCGGACGCTCGACCACCGAGGGCGACGGGAGCGGGTACTAGACGCTTCGGACACGCCGCCGCCGCCCCTGCCTAGCCGAGAACTGCCGGCGGCCATTTCGATGAGCCGAAGGAGAGGCCGGGGATAGAGGCCGAGGAAGAGCAGCGCGAGAGCCAAGAAGGCCAGCACTGAAGCGCTGAGCGGGGCTATCGGCAGGCCGCGGGAAACCGCGCGCGGCTCCCCCTTCTCTCCACGGCCTCCGGACTCGCTCTCTCGAACAGGGTCACGATCACCCGCAGGTAGTAGAAGAGGCCCAGGGCGCTCGTCAGCACCAGCACCAGGACCAGGGCCCAGCGTGAGCCTCCGGCGCCGGCCTCCACCAGAAGGAACTTCCCGACGAAGCCGGCCGTGATCGGGATACCCGCAAGAGACAGCAGCGCCAGCGTGAGAACGCCGGCCAGCCAAGGCTTCCGTCTTCCCAGCCCGCGATAGTCCTCGATCGATTCGGCTTCGCTGTGCGCGTCGCTGAGGACACCGACGACCCCGAAGGCGGCGACCATGGTCAGGGAGTATGCCGCCAGGTAGAAGGCCACGGCCGTGCGCGCGAGAGTCCCGCCGGCCAACAGGGCGACCAGCAGGTAGCCGAGGTGAGAGATGGACGAATAGGCCAGGAGGCGCTTCACGATTGCGCTGCATGAGGGCGAGCAGATTGCCCACCACCATCGACGCGAACGCGACGACACTGAGGACGAAGAACAACGGACGGCCATGAACGGCGTCCACCTGCATCGCGTACCTCAACAAGAGGGCGAAGAGCGCGGCTTTGGACACGCTGGCGATGAAGGCCGTCACCGGCGCGGGCGCCCCTTGGTAGATATCTGGGGTCCACATGTGGAACGGGACCACTGCCAGCTTGAAGCCGACCCCGGTGAGTATCAGGACGAGGCCCGTCACATACAACGCCTTCTGCACGCCGGACACCGCGGCGCCGAACGAGGCGAGGCTCCCCAGGCTCAGTGTCCCCGATACGGCATACACCAGCGCCATCCCGAACACGAGAAAGGCCGAGGTGGTCGCGGCGAGCACGAGGTACTTCAGCCCCGCCTCCACCGCGACCGCACGGACCCTAGGGTAGGCGATGAGTCCGTAGAGAGCGACGCTCAGGAGTTCGAGGCCCAGGAAGAACGAGGCGAAGTGGCTGCTGGAGACGAGCGTGCTCGCTCCCAGGGTGGCCAGTAGGATGAGAACGTAGTACTCGGCGCTCTCCACTCCGCCCGCTTGAGGTATCCGTGGGACAGCAGCACCACCAGTCCGGCGGTGACCACGAGGAGACCGATGAAGAACAGCGCGTAGTCATCCATCGCGAAGAGGACGGTCGCTCTGCGATCGCTCGAGGCGGCCACCAGGCCGACCGCCACGAGCGTCCCCACGATCCCGGCCATGGTGAGGCAGAGGATGGCCACGTGCGAGCGCACGAAGGCGGAGAGCAGCATGGTCGCGACCGCAGTGCCGCCCAGAGACGATGAATGGGGTCACCGCAAGCAGGTGCAGACCGGTCATCGCTCCGCCTCCGGCTGCGGCTGGCACCGTGAGTTGCTGCAGAGAGTCGACCGTGGGCTTTGCGGTGCGGATGAAGGTCTGCGGGTAGAGGCCCAGCCAGAGCACGACGATCACGCACACCGCCATCATGCCGATCTCCCGCGCCGAGAGATCGGTGAGCCGGCGACCGGAACTCGGGATGCATCTCGCTTCCTGCGGTGCCGGGGACCGTGAAACACCCGCTGGATCATCCACAGCGCATATATGGTCGCCAGGACCAAGCCCACCGAAGCGACGATGGCCGCCGGCGGACTCACTCGGTAGGTCCCCAGCAGGATCAAGAATTCGGCGACGAAATTCCCAAGAGCGGGAAGGCCCAGGGCGGCCATGGCCAGAACCATCGAGACCCCTCCGAATCGCGGGATCGACGCCCAAAGGCCGCCCATCTTGCCCAGGTCCCGCGTCCCCAGGCGTTCCTCCAGCGCGCCCACCATCATGAAGAGGCCGCCGGTGCTGAAGGCATGACAGACGATCTGGAGTATCACGCCCTGAAGGGCCAGCTCGTTCCAGGCGAACACCCCCAGCAGGACGAAGCCCATGTGGCTGATGCTCGTATAGGCGACGAGCCTCTTGAGATCGGTCTGCGCGAAGGCGAGCATCGCACCGTAGAGGATCCCCGCCACCCCCAACGCCATCCCGATATTCGCAAAGTGGAGATGACGCCTGCGGAAACAGCGGGAACATGAAGCGCAGCATCCCGTAGGCCCCCACCTTGATGAGCAGCCCGGCCAGGATGACGCTCCCCGCGGTCGGAGCCTCCGTGTGCGCGTCGGGCAGCCAACTGTGCAGAGGTAATGCGGGGAGCTTCACCGCGAAGGCCAAGAAGAAGCCCAGCATCAGCCAGAAACCCGCGCGCGAGGACAGGCTGGTGCCGAGGAGCTGCAGGTAGTCGAACGTGTACGACCCGGTGGCGCGCCCATGGACGAAGTAGAGCCCCACGATGGCCACCAGCATCAGCAGCCCGGCGGCCTGGGTGAAGATGAAGAACTTGACCGCCGCTTTGACCCGCCGCTCGTGACCCCAGAGGGCGATGAGGAAGTAGAGCGGCACCAGCATCATCTCGAAGAAGAAATAGAAGAGAACGAGGTCGAGGGCCATGAACACGCCGGCCAGACCGGCCGCCGCCCACATGATGTGGAAGTGGAAGAATCCCACCCGGGAGGTGACTCCCTTCCACGAAGCCGCCACCGCCAGAGCGGTCAAGGCGAAGGTGAGCATGAGCATGATGAGGCTCAGCCCATCCACGGCCAGGTGGAAGCGGATGCCCAGTTGGGGGATCCAGGAAACGTCGATCTGTTCCACCCACCTGCCGGTAGCGATAGCGGGCGATCCGACGAAATGCCGCGCCCATATCGCCAGGCTCAGTCCCAGGCCGCCCAGCGAGAAGGCCAACGCCGTCCACCGGGCCCAGCGCGGATGCCGCTCGCCGAGGATCCAGGCGAGGAATCCGCCGGCCAGAGGGATGATGACGAGCAGCGCCAGGATCATCGGAACACCCCCAGCGCCACGAAGACCAGCACCCCGGCCGCGGCGACCGCGACGTAGTAACGCAGCCGCCCCGTCTGCGTGCGGCTGAGCGCCTGGTTCGCCTGCCTGGCGGACCAGGCGACAGCGTCGAAGGCGGAGTCGATGACGTCGTCCTTGTTGGCTCGCGTCACCCAGACGAAGGGCTTGACGAACACGACCTCGTAGAGACGGTCGAAGCCCCAACCGCCCAGCGCGAACCCAGCCAAGCGCCAGCCGGCGACCAGTCGGAAGACCGGGACGTCGCCCCTCAGCTCCGAGCCCGGGCGAACAGCACGTAGGAGACGTAGATGCCGGCCAACGACACGAGCACGACTATCAGTTGCGGCGCCACGCTGCCGGCGAATCCACCCGACTCCGCCTGAGGGGCCGGCAACGCCGGACGCCAGGAAATCGGTGAAGAGCGACACGCCACCCCAGTTCCGCGGGAGTTGGATGAAACCCCCAACGATCGCGAGAGCGGCCAGGATCGCCACGGGCACCCAACTCAGCCTCCCAAACCGAAGCTCCGGCGGCACCTTCCCCTCCTTCCCGAAGAAGACCAGGAAGACCAGCCGGAACGCGTAGAGCGAGGTGAGAAACGCGCCGACGACCCCGAACGCCCACAGCCAGGCACCGCCCCGCCCAGACGAGAGAGCCGAGCCCAGGATGAGATCCTTGCTGTAGAAGCCGGCCGTCACCACGGGCACCGCCGACAGCGAGGCCGCGCCGATGAGGAAGACCCAGAAGACCGGGCGCAAGCGCCGGTAAAGACCGCCCATCTTGAATATGTCGTGCTCTCCGTCCATGGCTTTGATCACCAGACCGGCCGCCAGGAACAGCAAGGCCTTGAAGAAGGCGTGAGTCATGAAGTGGAAGATCGCGGCCGACCACGCCCCCACCCCCAGGGCCAGGAACATGTAGCCGATCTGGCTGATGGTGGAGTAGGCGAGCACGCGCTTGATGTCCCGCTGCGCCAGGGCGCTGAGCCCCCCGTATATGAGAGTGGCCACGCCGATGACGGCCACCACCGTCTTCGCCGCCGGGGCAAGGTCGAAAAGGACGTGCGTACGGGCTATGAGGTAGACGCCGGCGGTGACCATGGTGGCGGCGTGGATGAGGGCGCTGACCGGGGTGGGCCCGGCCATCGCGTCGGGGAGCCACGTCTGCAGCGGCAGTTGGGCGGATTTCCCGATAGCTCCGCCCAGGATGAGAAGAGCCGCCGCCACTGCCACCCCCGACCCAGGTAGCCAGTGCTGCTGCGCCAGACCCCATGCTCTCTTGGATGTTCAGAGACCCGAGGCTCTGGAAGATCAGAAGCAGCCCCACCAACAGCGAGGTGTCGCCCACCCGGGTCACGATGAACGCCTTGCGCGCCGCCGCCCCGTTTGCCGGGTCCCGGTACCAGAACCCGATCAGCAGATAGCTGGAGAGGCCCACCCCTTCCCAACCGACGAGGAGGAACAGCAGATTGTCCGCGAGCAAGAGGATCAGCATCGCCCCGATGAAGAGGTTCATATAGGCGAAGAACCGGGCGTATCCCTCGTCGCCCCGCATGAACTCCACGGAGTAGATCAAGATCAGAAAGCCGACGGCCGCGACGACGGTCATCATGACCACGGAGAGCGGGTCGAGGTACAGCGCCACCCTGGGCGCGAAACCGCCCACCTGGAACCACGTCCACAGCACCTGGGAGAAGGCGTGGCCCGCCGGCGGCCGCGCCATGAAGGTGATCGATATGGCGATCGCCAGCGGCGGCAGCCACCCCGGCAAACGCGGTCCCGACATACGCGATCGTTCGGGCACCGAGGCGCCGCCCACCGAACGCCAGCACGAGGAAGCAGGCCAGAGGAAGAGCGGGGACGATCCATAGCACGTGCAGCATGATCAATCCCTCAGCTTGTTGGCGGAGTCGATATCGAGGCTTCCGGCGCTCCGTCGGAAACGAAGGGCGAGCGCCAGGCCGACGGCGACCTCGGCGGCGGCCATCGCGAGGATGAAGATGAACATCACCTGTCCGTCCGCCCGTCCCCAGTGTGAGCCGGCCACTACGAACGCAAGTCCGGCGGCGTTGAGCATGATCTCGATCGAGGCGAGGACAAAGATGATGTTCCGCCGCACCAGCACCCCGGTGAGCCCCAGGAGGAAAAGGATGAGGGCGAGGATCAGACCATGCTCGACGGGGATCGTGGCCATCACTCCCCACCTCCGATCTCGAGCGGCGTCTTCCCGGGTGAGGTGATGAGCGGCCACCAGCCCCGCCAACAGGAGCATGGAGGCAAGCTCGACCCCGAGAAGGTACGGCCCGAAGAGCGCCACTCCCACCTGCCGGGGAGTCACGACCTCCGGAGTCGAAGCCGGGAAGTCCGCCCCGGCTCAGCACGTAGACCAGTTCGACGAGCAGGGCGAGCGACACCAGCGCCGGGCCCGCCCACGCCTTCAACCGGAGCCATTCCTTTTCCTGCCGCTCCGCGGGAGGACCGATGTTGAGCAACATGACCGCGAACAAGAACAGCACCATGATGGCCCCCGCGTAAACGATGACCTCGAGCGCAGCCACAAAAGGCGCCCCCAGGACATAGAACACGAGCGCGAGCGCCAGCAGAGACACGATCAGGTAGAGCAAGGCGTGTACGGCCCTGCTCCTGGTGATCACCATCACGGTGGAGAAGACCGCCAGAGCCGCGGACACATAGAAGATGGCAGCGCTCACGGCATCAGCCTCCATACATCGGTGGGAGGCTCTTCATTCTCCGCTTCCCCCTTGTCCTTTCCCCCGATGGCAAGCCCGGCCACGCGGTAGAAATTGTAGTCGTGATACTTCCCGGTGCCGGAGATGAGCAGATGCTCCTTCTCGTAGACCATGTTCGGCCGGTGGTATTCGGCCATGTCGTAGTCAGGCGTGAGTTGGATGGCGTAGGTGGGACACGCATCCTCGCAGAACCCGCAGAAGATGCACCGCGAGAAGTTGATGCGGAACCACTTGGGATAACGTCTGCCGGTCTCGTCCTCGGTGGCCTCCAGAGCGATGCAGTCGACCGGGCAGGCGACCGCGCATAGGTAGCAGGCCACACACCGCTCCTCGCCGTCGGGATCGCGCGAAAGGATGATGCGGCCTCTGTAGCGAGGAGGTAGCTTGGAGACCTCCTCCGGGAAGAGGACCGTCTCCTTCGGCCGGAAGGTGTGCCGCAAGACGATCCACAGTGCTCTTAATGCGCTGAGCATCTCCTCCCTAGCCTTTCGCGAGGATGATGGCGGCGGTGACCATGAGATTGACCAGCCCCAGGGGAAGCATGACCTTCCAGCCCAGGGCCATGAGTTGGTCGTAGCGCAGCCTTGGCAGCGATCCACGCAAGGCTATGAACAGGCCGACGAGCAGTAGGGTCTTGATGAGGAACCAGACGGCCGGCGGCAGCACCGGGCCAAGCCATCCTCCCAGGAAGAGGACGGTGATCAGGGCCGAGATGAGGGTGATCCCCATGTACTCGCCGATGAAGAACAGGCCGAACTTCATGCCGGAGTACTCGGCGTGATACCCGGCCACCAACTCGCTCTCGGCTTCGGGCAGGTCGAAAGGTATGCGCCGAGTCTCCGCCAGCCCGGCGACCAAGAATCCCACGAAGCCCACGAACTGAGGCCCTACATACCAAAGACCTCGCTGCGCCTCGACGATGCCGCTCAGATTGAACGAGCCCGCCATCATGACCACCCCGACGATCGACAGCCCCATGAACACCTCGTACCCGAGCATCTGCGCGGCCGCGCGAAGCCCCCCCAAGAGTGGGTACTTGCTGCGGGAGGACCATCCGGCCAGAGCGACGCTGTATACCCCGAGCGACGACATGCCCAGGAAGAACAAGAGGCCGATGTTGAGATCCTGTACCACGAAGCCCGGCGCCAGAGGGACCACGGTGAAGCTGACAAGCACCGTGCTCGACTATGATCGCGGGCGACAGCACGAAGACCGGCTTGTCCGCGAACGGCGGAGTCCAGTCCTCCTTGAACAGCAGCTTGATGGCGTCCGCCACCACCTGCAAGACCCCCTGCGGGCCCACCCGGTTCGGGCCCTGCCGGTCTTGAAGCACCGCCAGGAACCTGCGCTCCGCCCACACCAGCCCGCCGGCGATGATCAGCGGCACAAGAAGCATCACCAGGATGTGGACGATGTCCCAGACGACCTTAGGCATCGGCGTCACTCCGGGCGATGAGCCGCGCGTAGAACGGCGCTCCCAACCCCTCGAGTCCGGGAAGCCCGGCGGGAATGACCGCCACCTCGTCCGGAAGGAAGGCGAGCAGCTTGGCCCTCAGAAGGCGCACGCCGGCGTCGCTCACCAGCGTCACGATCCCGCCGTCGCGTATCCCCAGACGCTCGGCCAAGAGACCGCCCAGACCCAGGTACGGCTCGGGCGCGCACTCCCGCACGCCCGGCGCTTTCATGCTCAGCTCCTCCGAGCCGAAGATATGGTGCACCGGGACCACGAGCGATCTGGTCCCGTTCGGGACTGTAGGCGGCGGGCACATCCAAGAAATGGGAGGGACGGTCGACGATCGGCGGTTCGAACAGCCGTTTGCCCGGGTCGCCGCCGCGCAGTGCTCCGCCCACCTCCTCCTGGAACCTCTCGAGCGCCTGGGCCGAATTCCAGCCCGGCAGCCCAGACGCGGCCCACGAGGGCCGGCGGAGGCTGTTCCTCGGATCCCTCCATGGAGAACGCAAGCGGAGAGTCAGGGTCGTCGAGGGGACGGGGCTCGAAGAGCGTCTGGTCTGCGTGCATGGCGGTGCGGCCACTGTACCGCTCGGACTGGCGCGGGATCTTCATCCCCAGCATGCGGAACTCCGCCGGCGGAGCGGCGCTCAAGGCGGGGGCCAGCATCGGGAATGTGCGGCGAGAGGTCGCGCAGAACGTCGTCTACGGAATGCCATGCCTCTCGCCCGATGTCGCCCAGCGCCACCTCGACGTCCTGGAGCCACCGCCAACTCTCCCGTACGTCGCCGGCCGGCACGAAGACCTGGTAGAAGCGTTGGGCGCGAGGCTCGCTGTTGATCAAAGTCCCCGTGCTCTCCGCGAAGGTGGCGGCGGGAAGGACGACTTCCGCCGCGGCGGTCGTGCGGGTGTCGCTGTGATCGACCACCACCACGTGGCCGCAGAGTTCAAGGAACCTCTCCACCTCGGCTTCGCCGGCCCGCCGGAAGAGGTCGTTCTCCAGCACGATGGCCAACTCCACCCCGGGGTCGTCGACGGCCTGGAGGGCCTCGCTCAGCGGCCGGCCACCCATCATCCCCAGGCCCATGCTGTTGCACTCCGGCACCACAAAACAGAGCTCAGCGGTCTTCCCCGCGCGCGCACAACGACCAGGCGATGTTCGCCGCCGCTTTGACCACTGCCTCGCTGCCGCAGCTGACGCCGGATACGATGATCGGCCGCTTGGCCCGCTCAAGCGCTTGGGCCGTGGCCTGGGCCAAGTCGCGGATATCGGCCGGAAGGTCCGGAACCTGGGGGGCGGCGTCGTCGAGCAGGTGGGCTACCGCAAAGCCCAACCGGGCCAGATCGTCGGGAGCTGCGCGATAGACCTCGGCGGCGGACTCATCGAGCTTGGTAGCGGCCACCGTGGCGACATACAAGGCGCTGGGCTCCTCGTGCACGATCTCCCCCACGGCTGCATCGTTCCAATCGGGGATCTTGAGCCTGGTCCTCTCCATGTTGGGACGCCGGCGAAGCCATTGGCGCAGGGAGTAGTCCAACATCGGAGCGGTGTTGGTGACGTCTTCGCCGAGAATGAACGTGGCGTCTGCCTGCTCGAGTTCCCGAAGCGACGAGCTGCGGCTCGGACCGGTGGCCAAGATGCCGATGATCAGGCGGACGAGGCGGTCTTCACGATCCGACATGCCGGAGAAGAAGTTGCCCTCCCCCACGAGTGCCCGCAGTGCGTAGTTCGCTTCGAGCGAAGCCCGCGGGGATCCGATGCCCACCACGCGGCGGCCCGACAGAGCGGCCGAGCGGATCAGATCCGCCACGTGCGATACCGCCTCTTGCGCGCGGCGCGGTCCGAGCAGTCCCCGGTCGCGGGCCGGCGCTCTGGCTCGGGCCGAATCGCTCGCGCTGGCGAGGACGCGACTCTGCGTTCACAAACTCGTATCCGAACCTGCCTCGGTCACAGATGAAGTACCCGTTGACGTCGCCGTTGTAGCGGCTGCGTATCCTGCGCAGCAGGCCGTAGCGCTCGCCCGGTATCGTGTTGCAGCCAAGCCCGCAATGCACGCACACCGAAGGGGCGGTCTGCAGATCCCATTTGCGGGTGAAGTGAGCCTTGAAGGTCTTGTCGGTGAACACGCCGGTGGGACAGACCTCCACCAGGTTGCCGCTGAACTCGCTCTCCAGCTTCCCGTCGGCGTGGCGGCCGAAGTAGACCTCGTTCCGCGTTCCCAACGCCACCAGGTCGTCGACCGCCCGCGTAGTCGCGATAGAAGCGCACGCAGCGGTAGCACTGGATGCAGCGGTTCATCTCGTGATTGACGAAGGGGCCCAGATCCTGATTGCGGAAGGTGCGCTTCGGGAACCTGTACCGGCGGTAGACATGGCCGTCCATGACCGTCATGTCCTGGAGATGGCACTCCCCGCCCTCGTCGCACACCGGGCAATCGTGAGGGTGGCTCGCCATCAACCACTCGGCCACCCCTTTCCGGAACGCCTTTGCCTCGGGGTCTTCGATCGAGATGCGGACCCCGTCGTCGGCCGGAGTAAGACAGGCCATGACGATCTGGCCCTGCGTGTCGTTCTCGTCTTTGAACTGCTTGACAGCGCACTGGCGGCAGGCGCCCACCGAACCCATGGCCGGATGCCAGCAGAAGTAGGGAAGGTCGAACCCAAGACTCAGACATGCGGCCAGGAGGTTCTGGCCGGGAGCCACTTCGAATGCCTGGTTGTCGACGTAGATAGTCGGCATGTGCCCCTCAGCTCGATCCCGCGGCGCCGCGAGCGTACGGACACCGCCTGTCGTCGATGTGCCGCTGGAGGTCTTCCCGGAAGTACCGGAGCCCACTCTCCAGAGGCTCCATCGCGCCCGTGGCCAGGTCGCAGAACGTGTGGCCCGGCCGTATGAGGTCGGTGTGCCACCTGAGCAACTCCAGGTCGGCCATGCTGCCCTTCCCCTCCTCGATCGCGCCGAGCAGGAGTTCGACCCAGTGGAGCCCCTGCCAGCAGGGAGTGCACCAGCCGCACGACTCCTGGGCATAGAACTGCTCGAGATTCCGAAGCATGCCCACCGGGCACGTCCGGTCATCGAGCACGATGACCGAGCCTGTGCCCAGTCGACTCCCCACCTTGGCCAGGGAGGCGTCATCCATCGGAGTGTCGAGGTCCTTGTCGAGCACGAAAGCTCGAGGAAGCCCCGCCGGGGAGGACGGCGCGCACCTGGTAGCCATAGTGCATGCCACCGGCATGTTCTTCGATCAACTCACGGATGGGGGTGCCCATCGGGAGTTCCCATGCTCCCGGCCGTCTCACCCTACCGCTGACCGTGTAGACCTTCGTTCCGCCCTCGCTGGACGGGGCCAGGCCGTGGAACCACTCGGCCCCGTTGGAAACGATCGACGGCACGAAGCACAGCGTCTCGACGTTGTTCACCACAGTCGGCTTGCTCCAAAGCCCCGACCCGGTCTGATGCGGCGGCTTATGGCGGGGGACGGGACGCTCCCCTTCGAGAGCGTTCAGCATGGCCGACGCCTCTCCGCAGATGTAGCGGCCGGCGCTCACGTGGAGGCGAAGATCGAGGTCTGAACCCCGAGCCCAGGATGTTGTCGCCAAGATACCCGGCGGCCTGAGCTTCCGCGATGGCCCTTCGCAAGTGGGCGGCCGGCAGGCTGTACTCCGAGCGGACGAACACGTATGCCACGGCGGCGCCTACGGCGTACGCGGCTATAGCCATGCCCTCAAGCAGTTGGTGCGGGCTGCCCTCGATCAAGACCCGGTCTTTGAAGGCCCCCGGCTCCATCTCGTCGGCGTTGCAGACGAGGAACATCGGGCGCGGCCAGTCGGGCTCTGTGGGGACGAAGCTCCACTTGCGGCCGGCCGGAAAGCCCGCTCCGCCGCGTCCCGCCAGCGTCGCGTCAAGCAGTATCTTGATGACCTCAGCCGGCGCCATGTCGGACAGCACCCTGCGGAGTGCCGAGTAACCGCCCCTCGCTGCGTACTCCTTGAGGGTGAGCGGCCTTCCGTCGGCACGGAAATGCCCGGTGAGTGGTCTCTTCGAAGCGTCAGTCATGGGCTGGCTCGATCGCGACTGAGCGGTCTCATGGGTAGGTCTCCAAGATGGAGTCGATCTTTTCCGGCGTGAGATCGCCGTAAGTCTGCCAGTCGACCAGCATCGCCGGCGCTTGGTCGCAGGCCCCGATGCAGACGACGGGAAGAAGGGTGAAGCGACCGTCGGCGCTCGTGCCCCCCAGATCCACACCCAGCCGCTCCCGCAGGTAGCCCACGATCTCTTCGTAGCCCAGTATCCAACAGCAGACGCTGCTGCAGACCATGATCACGTGCCGGCCCACGGGCCGGCGGAAGATCATGCTGTAGAAGGTGGCCAGGCTGTCGAGCTCGTCCACCGAGACTTCCAGAAGCTCGGCGAGGTCGGCCAGGGCCTCGTCCGACACCCATCCCCGGCTCTCCTGCAGGACCCTCATGCTCTCCACCGCGGACGCCGCCTTCGTCTCGTAGAGCGGGAAGATGGCCTCGATGAGGCGTCTTTCCTCGTCCGTCAACATGGCGTCCACCGCCAGTTCGTGATCCGAGCCGCTCGCCATCATCGGTCGACGTCCGCCAACACGAAGTCTATGCTTCCAAGGATCGCTATCAGATCCGCCACCTCCAAACCGCGGCACATCAGCGGCACCGTCTGCAGATGGGCAAAAGACGGGGTTCGGATCCGCGTCCTGTAGGAAGCTGATGCCGCCGTCGCTGATCAGGTAATAGCCGTTGTTCCCCTTCGTCGCCTCGATGCCGACGAACGCTTCGCCGGCCGGCACCACCGGGCCCCAACTCACCGAGAGGAAATGGGTGATGAGCGTCTCGATGTCGTGCATCGTCCGCTCCTTGCGCGGCGGCGAGACGAGAGGATGATCGGCCTTGTACGGTCCGGAGGGCATGTTCTCGAGACACTGCTGGACGATCCGCAGGCTCTGCCGGATCTCCTCCACCCTCACCTGGGCCCGCCCGTAGCAGTCTCCCCGTTGCGCGGTAGGGATGTCGAAAAGGAACCGGTCATACCCGGAGTAGGGCCGCTTCTTTCGAAAATCCCACTCGAACCCACAAGCGCGGAGATTGGGCCCCGTCACTCCCCATTCGATGGCGTCGTCCACTGCGATCTCGCCCACTCCTACCGTGCGGGCCTTGAGGATCCGGCTGCCCATCACCAGATGGTCGTAGTCACGCAGGCGCCTGGGGAGATAGTCAAGGAAGTCGCTCACCAGCTTCTCCCACCCGCGCGGCAGATCAGCGGCCACCCCGCCAATGCGGAACCAACTGGGGTGCATCCTTCCTCCGGTCACCGCCTCCACTATGTCGAACAACCGCTCCCGGTCGGTGAACATGTAGAACACCGGGAGACATCGCCCCGAGGTCCTGGGCAAACGTGCCGTACCACACCAGATGGCTGGCGATCCGGAAGAGCTCGGCCATCATCACGCGCACCACCTGGGCACGCTCCGGCACGTCTATGCCGGCCAACTGCTCCACGGCCAGAACGTACGCCAGGTTGTTCATGACCCCACCCAGATAGTCCACCCGGTCGGTGTAGGGTATGAACGTGTGCCAGGTCTGCCTCTCGCCCATCTTCTCCGCGCCGCGGTGGTGGTAGCCGATGTCCAGCGCCGCGTCCAGGATCTGCTCGTCCCGGAGCTGCAGGATCACCCTGAGAAGGCCGTGGGTGCCCGGGATGCTGGGGGCCGAGATTGAGATAGACCGGCTCCGGTCCGGTGTCGGGCGACGAGAACCCCCACTCCTCGGGGCGCAGGCGCAGATCCTCCTGAAAGCGCTCGTCATCCGCGGGGGACAGGGAGAAGGTGCCCATCTCGGTCGCTCGAGACGGGTGCTCCTTGCGCAGAGGATGTCCCTCCCACCAGGGCGGCATGAGGATGCGGCGCAGATTCGGGTGGCCCTCCACCTGGATGCCGAACATGTCCCACAGCTCGCGCTCGTACCAATCGGCGCTCGGCCACAGGTCGGTCACGGTGGGGATGGACGGGGAGGCGCTCCGCCAAGGCGACCTTGACACGCACGTCTTCGTTCCGCTCGTAGGAGAGCAGGTGATAGACCACCGTGAAGTCGGAGGGTGGCTGGTCCTTGCGCAGCCGGCGGGCTCGTTCGTCGATCGCCGTCAGATCGTACAAGGTGCGGAATGGACGCGGCGCTCGGCTCTTCAAGTACTCGAGCACCTGCTTCGAAGTCATCCCTCGACACCCAGATGGTCGTGATCCCATCTCCCGTCGGCTGCCCGAGCAGCGAGACCTGAGGAAGTGCCTCCTCGAGTTCGGCGTGCACGTCAGACCCCATCTGGAGCCTCGAGTTCGTCGGCCTTGCTTCGCTCGGGCGCCATCAGGTCGCGTCGCGATGGCCGCTCCGGCTTGACGATGCCTTGGGGCCCCACCGTCCAGGACAGCGGACGACGTTCGGTGGCCACGGCCTCCTGCAGCAGCAGAAGACCTTGCATGAAGCTGGTGGGGCTGGGCGGACAACCCTGCACGTAGACGTCCACCGGCAGGAAAGTGTCCACTCCCTGGACCACGCTGTAGACGTCGTACATGCCGCCGGAGTTCGCGCACGAACCCATGGAGATCACCCAACGCGGCTCCATCATCTGCTCGTAGAGACGACGGATCACCGGGGCCATCTTGATGAAGACCGTCCCCGCGATGACCATGAGATCCGCTTCGCGGGGCGAGCCGCGGATGACCTCCGCGCCGAACCGAGCGATGTCGTAACGCGGGGTGAGGCTCGTAGCCATCTCCACGAAACAGCAGGACAACCCGAAATTGAATGGCCAGATGGAGTTGGAACGAGCCCAGGCCAGCACATCCTGGAGACGCGTGAGGAGCGTGGTCCGGCCCGCCGCATCGTCAACCGACCCGGAAGGGACTGCGAGAGGTTGGGGAGGCGTCATTCCCTGCCGCCCCCGCGCCGGTGCTCCAGCCATCTTCTTCTGGAGGTCCCCCAATCGAGGGCATGGGCCCTCCACAAGTAGACCAGAGCCGCGCCCAGCACTCCCACGAAGACGAGCATCTCGAAGTAGCCGGCCCATCCCGCGTCTCTCAACGCGACAGCCCATGCGAACACGAAGACGGTCTCCACCTCGAAGATGACGAAGAAGACGGCCACCCTATAGAACTCGACCGAGAGACCGCCCGCAGGAAACTCCGAAGGAGCTATGCCCGACTCGAAGGGCTCGCCGGTGCTTTTCTCACGGTGGCGCTCGCCGAGAAACCAGCTCAGCCCCAGCATCAAAGCCACGACGCCCACGGCGAGAACGATGTAGGCCAGGAGAGGCCATAGACTGCCTTGGGTGGTGACCTGCAGCTGCCAAGGGCGCTCCCCAAGTCGAGCAGCGTGGGCCCCTCCTCGATATCGGCCCGTGGCGGC
The DNA here is from genome assembly GCA_963784835.1 of uncultured Actinomycetes bacterium. Classification (GTDB taxonomy): domain Bacteria; phylum Actinomycetota; class Thermoleophilia; order RBG-16-64-13; family RBG-16-64-13; genus RBG-16-64-13. The sequence continues at coordinate 234,842 of CAWASM010000002.1, forward strand.
AAACGTCGCCCTGGGCATTTGACTTTTCCCTTTTTCGGGTTCCCAATGCGGGCGCGGAAGAAACCGACTCGGGGGCGGGCATCTCTACGGAGCGCGCCGATCGGCCTCCCAAACGGCCGCCGCCCGCGCGAACAACAAAGACGAGCTTAGGCCGGCGGTCTCCGATACCAGTCGCGCCAGATAAGGCGGTAGATCCTGATCCCGGCGGGAATGCGGTTAAGTCCGGGGATCACGGGCAAGAACACGAGTATCAAGAAGAGCGCCACCATGATGACGGCGACTTCCAGGTCTCCGTTGGCGGAGCTGGACATCGGTGGAATCTGGTACAAGAAGGAATACGGCCACAGCCACCAGGCTCCCGGGTAGGCGCCGGTCTCGTGGATGACACCCCACTGGCTCCCCAGCATGTCCAGGCTTTCGGCCACGCTGTGGTCCACGTCATCCTGGAAGTACAGGAGAGGAAGGGTCGAATCCAGCGCATAGGGCAGACGTTCATTGTTCTGCAGGGCTCCCTCGAGTAGACCCGCCTTGGCCAGGACCAGCATGCCGTCCATCATGACGGGAACGGGACCATAGTCCCCCACCGGCACCTGGACCTTGCCATTCACGATAGTGGCCTTGTCCAAGGCTTCGAGATAGTCCTTGTTCCATGCGTCCTTCTGCGCGTCCGGCGCTTGTTCGTACTGCTGGAGGGCCTGCCCGACATCGGCCCGGAACAGGGCGACCCGTTCAAGGGGCCTGATGACCAGGTCTTGCGTCGCGTCGATGGGATGAGTCACGCCAAACCAGGTGGCCGGCGCGATCCCGAACAGCTTCTGAGCGTTCTCGTTGTCCTGCGTATAGGGCGGCCCGTAGCTCTGCAGACTGCTCTCTCCGGCCAGAATGCCCGTGGTCGTCTTCAGGAAGGCGATCGGTTGCTGGGTGGCGACGTCCTCACCGCGCACGGTGGGGTAGTCGGGGGAGCCGAACACGGCGGCCAGCGCCACCACCAGCACCACCAGCGCGAGCAGGACCAACAGCCCTTCGCGGATGAGGTCGTACGGTCTCTGGGGCACCCCCCTCTGGTACTCGTCCGACCTAAGGCTCATCTCGCCTCCCCTTCGGAGGCAAAGGCTTGACCGGGCTGTCGCGCCGCACCAGGAATAGGTGGGCGCCCACCAGGATCAGGCCCGCCACCGGCAGGACGGCGATGTGCAGGGTGAGCATCTGGCCCACGTTCGCGGTGTTGAACCAGGCTCCGATCCCTGTCGCATTCATGGCGTCTTTCGCCTGGACGGCGATCCATTGTGAGTCGAAGCTGGACTGGAGAAGGAAGCCGGTAAGACCCGTCACGATCAAGACGGCAAAAGAAAGCGTCCCGAGGATCCAGGTCTTCCAGCGCTTGTCCCGCCAAGCCGCCATGGCGAACTTGGTCGCGAGGTGAAGAAGAATGGCCGCGAAGAAGATCTGCGTACTCCAGAAATGGAGCGAGTTGACGAAGTGGCCGGTGGCCGAGAAGTGATACCAGTTCGGACCAAAGAGAGCCATCACCAGCCCGGTGACGATAAGCAGGAGGAATCCCATGAGCGAGGCTGCGCCGAAAAGATACGCCACAGAACTGACATAGACGGGCATTCTTGTCGGTAGAGCATCCTCAAGAGCGAGGTTCCTTCTAAGGAACACTTGGCCTCGCTGGGTGAGGTTCATGGCCGGTGCCCCCCCTCGTTCCGGTGCGTCTTCGCTTCCTTGCTGAACCTCGTCGGGGCCGGCGATGAACTTGGGAATGCGTGCCCACGCTCCTACGAAGAAGACTACGATGACGACAGCGAAGGCGATGATGGTGGGAATGGCGAAGTTGAAGATGCTGAAGGTCAGGTGCGGCACGGCCTGAAGTGTCTGTACCGCCAACTGCTGGTCCATGGAACCCCCTCTCCCGATCGACCTCTGGAACATGCGGACAGCATCAGCAGGCTCTCAAGACACCTGCTACCCAGATATGGGGCCCGACAGTCACCCACCGCCGTGAACGGCGCCCGGGTCGTCGAGACACCCTGCCTCCTCGTTGGGAGGGACCGGATCGATCCAGGGACCGTCCGCTCCGATCAGCTCTTGAGCTTCCGCCGGCCCCCACGCGCCAGGCTCATACGTATATAGGGGCGCTACGTCGCCCAGCACGGGATCGACGACCCGCCAGGCCGCTTCGACTCCGTCCTGGGTGGCGAAGAGCTCGGGGTCCGCCGCGCATGGCATCAGCGAACAGGCGCTGATAGGGAGGCTCTTCGTCACGGCGGCATGAAGCCAGCGCGAGTTCGACGTCTCTCCCGACCATTCGCTCTCCGGGGACCTTCACGCGCATGCCCATGCCTATCGCGACATCGGGACTGACCCGCACCCGCAGGTGACTGGAGTATGGCGGTACGGTCTCGCCGAAGATCTCCCAAGGCGGCCGCTTGAACTCCACGACGACTTCGGTGACGGTCGTGGCCATCTCCTTGCCCGCGCGGATGTAGATGGGCACGTCTGCCCAGCGCTCGATTGTCGATGAAGACCCTGAGGGCAACGTAGGTCTCAACGGTCGACTTGGCAGCGACACCGGCGACCGAGCGGTATCCCCGATACTGGCCCCTGACCACGCTACCCGGGTCGATGGGACGGATGGCCTTCAGCAATCGGGTCTTCTCGCCTCGGTAGGCCTCGGGGTTCCAGCCGGCGGGTACGATCCATGGCCAGAACGGCGAGCACTTGCAGCAGGTGGTTCTGAACGACGTCGCGGATCGTGCCTGCCTGGTCGTAGAACGCGCCCCGATCCTTCACCCCGAAATCCTCCGCCATGGTGATCTGGATGGTCCGGACATACTCGCGGTTCCAGACCGGCTCGAGCAGTGGATTCGCGAATCGGACATAGGTGATGTTCTGGACCGGTTCCTTTCCAAGGAAGTGATCGATGCGAAAGATCGCCGATTCCGAGAGGTATTGATGAAGAGTCCGGTTCAATTCCTGGGCCGATGCCAGATCATGTCCAAAGGGCTTCTCGATGACCACCCGAGCCCCGGACATGCTGCCCGAAGCGGCCAGGGAAGCGGCCACGACGGGAAAGACGCTTGGAGGGACGGCCATATAGAAGAGCGGTCGTCGAGCTCCGCCCAGCGCCTCCTTGATCTTGGCGTAGGTGTCCGGGGCGCCATAGTCACCGGAGACATACTGCAGCAAGTTCGCAAGGCTCCGGAAGGCTGCCGGATCGAGATCGCCGTGTCGTTCGATGCTGTCCCTGGCCCGCTCTTTCAGATGGTCCAGGGTCCAAGGCAGACCTCGCCACTCCGATGACCGGGACACTGAGCCCCTCATCGAGTACGAGCCCTTGGAGCGCCGGGAAGATCTGCTTGTGGACGAGATCGCCGGTGACACCAAAGATGACCAACGCATCTGACTGCGATGGCTTCCACTATCCGCCGCCTCCCAGCACATAAACCCGTTCGAGGGACTTGGCCCTAGGTCCAGATGGCGGCTCCTTGGATCTCAGGTAGCGCCGGATCAGGGTGTTGGTCGAGCTGTCGTGCCTGAGCTGGCCCTTGGCTCCGGTCTCAAGTTCGGGGATGATGCGCGCGGCAAGCGCCTTCCCCAGTTCCACCCCCCACTGGTCAAACGAGTCAATGCCCCAAATGGCGCCCTGAGTGAAGACGCTGTGTTCGTACAGTGCGACGAGCTTCCCCAGCGCCGCCGGAGTAAGCCGCTCCAGAAGGATCGTGCTGGACGGACGGTTGCCCTCGAAGGTTCGGTGCGGCACCAGCCATTCTGGTGTGCCCTCAGCTCGGACCTCCTGCGCCGTCTTGCCAAAGGCCAGCGCCTCAGCTTGGGCAAACACGTTGGCCAGGAGCAAGTCGTGGTGGCGGCCGAGAGGGTTGAGCGGCTGGGCGAACCCGATGAAGTCACAAGGGATGAGCTTGGTCCCCTGATGAATCAGTTGGTAGAAGGAATGCTGGCCGTTGGTGCCCGGTTCCCCCCAGTAGATCGGCCCGGTTTGATAGACGACCTTATTCCCATCAAGCGTGACGTGCTTGCCATTGCTCTCCATCGTCAACTGCTGGAGGTAGGCGGGAAAGCGCTTCAGGTACTGCTCATACGGGAGAACCGCCACGGTCTGCGCACCGAAGAAGTTGTTGTACCAGAGGCCCAGGAGCCCCATGAGCACCGGCAGGTTGCGCTCGAAAGGCGCGGTGCGGAAATGCTCGTCCATCTGGTGGAAACCGTCGAGCATGGCGCGGAAATGTTCCGGGCCGATGGCGATCATCGTCGAGAGGCCGATCGCCGAGTCCATCGAGTACCGCCCGCCGACCCAATCCCAAAACTCGAACATGTTTGCGGTGTCGATGCCGAACTTGGCCACTTCCCCGGCGTTGGTCGAGACCGCGACGAAATGCCTGGCGACCGCAGCGGGATGCTTCAGAGTCCTGAGGGCCCAGTCGCGGGCCGTGCGCGCGTTGGTCATCGTCTCCAGGGTCGTGAAGGTCTTCGACGAGATGATGAACAGTGTCTCCTCGGCATCGAGGTCGCGGGTGGCCTCGACGAAGTCGGTGCCGTCGATGTTGGAGACGAAGCGGAAGGTCAGGTCGCGCCGGCTGTAATGCCGCAATGCCTCGTACGCCATCACCGGCCCCAGGTCGGACCCGCCGATGCCGATATTGATGACGTTGCGGATCGGCTTGCCGGTGTGCCCCTTCCACTCCCCGCTGCGCACCCGGGTGGAGAAGTCGGCCATCTTGTCGAGCACCGCGTGGACCTGAGGCACGACGTCTTCGCCGTCCACGAAGATGGATTGCCCTCTGGGGGCGCGCAGGGCCACGTGCAGGACGGCCCGCTTCTCCGTGACGTTGATCTTCTCGCCCCGGAACATGGCATCGATGCGAGCCCGCAGGCCGGACTCCTCCGCCAATTGCAGAAGGAGCCGGAGCGTCTCGTCGGTGATGCGGTGCTTGGAATAGTCAAAGTAGATGCCCACGGCCTCAGCTGTCATGCGCTCCCCGCGCTTCGGGATCGTCCGCGAAGAGCTTCCGAAGATGCAGCTCCCGGACTTTCGGGTAATGGGCTTCGAGGGCCTGCCATGCCGCGAGTGTGGTGAGCGGCGCGATGCTGGTTGTCATGGTCAATTCCCTTTCCATCGCGGCACTGTATTCGCCCCGGCGGGCAGCCCGGTTGCACCTGGCTCGATGATACAGAGGCTTGCTGCGCCGCCGGCACGTTGGCCTCCTCGCCTCGCCAGATCTCCAAAGCCGGCTGCTGGATGGCGCGGGCGAACGAAAACGCCAGCGCCCAGGGCAGTCGCGACTTGAATCTGGCATTCATGGCATTCAAGCGGGCCGAGGCGAGTTCAGCGGGTTGGCCGCCCGACAGGAACGCAATCCCCGGAACGGCCGCGGGGACGGCGCGCAAGAGACACCTCACCGTGGCGTCGGCCACCTCGTCCACCGTTTCTTGCTTGGGGCAGGTCAATCCCGGAAGCACCATGTTGGGCTTCAGGAGCATGCCCTCCAGCATCACCCGTTGGGTGTAAAGCTGGTTGAAAACCGTGCGCAGGACTTCCTCGGTCACCTCAGCGCAGCGCTCCAGCGTGTGCTCGCCGTCCATGAGCACTTCCGGCTCGACGATGGGGACCAGTCCGGCTTCCTGGCACAAGGCGGCATAGCGAGCCAGCGCATGCGCGTTGGCCTCGATGCAACCCCGGCTGGGAAGACGGTCGCCAACGGCGATCACCGCGCGCCATTTGGCAAAACGGGCGCCCATTTGCGAGTACTCGGCCAGACGGTCGCGCAATCCATCCAGACCTTCGGTTATCTTCTCTCCGGGATGACCGGCCATGTCCTTGGCCCCGGTGTCGACTTTGATGCCGGGAATGATCCCCGCATCGGTGATGGCTTTGATGAAGGGCGTGCCGTCCTTCCCTGCTGACGGATCGTCTCGTCGTAGAGGATCGCTCCGCTGATGCACTCGCCGAGACCGGGCGTGGTCACGATCAACTCCCGATAGGCACGCCGGGCCTCCTCAGTCTGGGGAATGCCCAAGTGCGGCAAATCGTTTGTTGATGGTTGGATTACTCTCATCCATCGCCAGCAGGCCCTTGTCGCCGGCGAGGAGCGCTCTGGCAGTGTCCATGAGCTCTTGCGCGTTCATTTGGTCACGCTTTGCTTGCGCACCGCTTTCTCCAGGGCCTCCATCAACTCGTCAAAGGATCGGCTGAATTTCTCCACCCCTTCATCCTCAAGCTGCTGCGTCACCTCGTCGATGTTGATGCCCAGTTCCGGCAATCGGTCCAGCACCCGCTGGGCCTTCACGACCTCTTGTTCGATACGGTCTTTCGGGTCGCCGTGGTCGCGATAGTCGTCGAGGGTCTCCACCGGGACCGTGTCGACGGTGTCCCGTCCGATGAGCGCTTCGACGTATTTCACATCGCTGTACTCCGGGTTCTTCGTGCTGGTGCTGGCCCAGAGCAGGCGCTGGGTGCGGGCTCCCTTGTCGGCCAATCTCCTGAAACCGATCACTGCCAAAGATTTCCTTGTAGATTTGATAGGCTACCTTCGCGCTGGCGATAGCCACCTGCCCGTGCAACATCTGTGCTGAGTCCGCCTCCTCACCGCCTTGGGCGATGACTTTTTCCAGCAGCGGATCCACCAGCGCATCGATGCGGCTCACAAAGAAGCTGGCCACCGAGGCCACAGTCTTTACCGGCTTCGCCTGCTTCGCCCGCGCTTCGAGACCCGCAAGGTAAGCTTCCACAACCTGCCGGTAACGGGGAATCCCAAAGAGCAATGTCACGTTGACGTTGATGCCTTCGCTGATGAGTTGCCGGATGACGGGCAGCCCTTCCGCCGTCGCCGGTACCTTGATGAGGACATTGGGCCGGTCCAGCGCGGCCCACAACCGGCGGGCTTCCTCCATGGTGCCTCTGGTGTCGTGCGCCAGGTGGGGATTGACCTCCAGACTGACATATCCATCTGTTCCTTCAGTCTTGTCGTACAAGAGGCCGGAACTCATCAGCGGCGCTCTGAACGTCTCGCTGGCTGAGAGCTTCATAGATCGCCTTGACGCTCTTTCCCTCAAGCGCCATGACCCGAATATCCTCATCGTAGTCATGGCTGCCCGCGATCGCCTTCTCGAAGATGGATGGATTCGAGGTCATCCCCCGCAGTCCGTCGTCCTCTATCAGACGCCGGAGTTCGCCGCTGGCGATCAGATCGCGTCGGATGTAGTCGAGCCAGATCGACTGGCCGAGCGTTCCCAATTTCGTCAAGGGGTTGTCTTTCATGATTCTGTCTCCTTGCTTTCCAGCTCCGATATCTTCGCCAGGCGGCGCTTGAACCGTTCGGTCCCCTTGAAACGAGCGCTTAGGAACGTCTGGACCAGGTCCCAGGCTAGAGCATGTCCGGTGACCCGGCCGCCCAGACACATCACGTTCATGTCGTCGTCCTCCACCCCCTGATGAGCGGAGTAGGGATCCGTGATCAACGCCGCACGCACGCCGGGCACCTTGTTGGCCGCAACGCCGGCCCCGACCCCGCTGCCGCAGATAGCCAGGCCTCGGGTGACCTCACCTCTGGCCACCGCCCTGGCCATGGGCACTACAAAATCCGGGTAGTCATCTCCTGTGACCAGCTCATGGGCACCGAAGTCCACCACCTCATGTCCGGCGGCCTCCAGGGCCGTGGTCAGGTACGCTTTCAACTCAAACCCGCCATGGTCTGCGGCTATGCCAATGCGCATCGTTCGTCCTCTCCGCTCAGTGCTTTCACCGTCTACATTCCGTCCGATCCCATTTCCAGTTCCGGATCTCCGGCATGTCCTGGCCGTGCTTGTCGATGTACTGCTTGTGCTCGATGAGCTTGTCCTGCATCATCTGCTTCAGGTAGACGCCCTTGTCGCCGGACTGCGGCAGACGGTCGATGATGTCCTGCACCAGGTGGAACCGGTCCAGCTCGTTCTGCACCCTGATGTCAAAGGCCGTCGTGATAGTGCCCTCTTCCTTGTAGCCGCGGACGTGGAGGTTGCGGTTGGTCCGGCGGTAGGTCAGCCGGTGGACCAGCCAGGGGTATCCATGAAAGGCAAAGATGATGTGCTTGTCTTTGGTGAAGAGCGAGTCGTAGTCCTTGTCGCTCAGCCCGTGCGGGTGCTCGCTTGCGGACTGCAGCCTCATGAGATCGACGACATTGATCACCCGGATTTTCAGATCGGGCAGATGCTTGCGAAGGATGGAAACGGCAGCCAGGATCTCCAGCGTGGGCGTGTCTCCGCAACAGGCCATGACCACGTCCGGCTCGGCGCCTTGGTCGTTGCTGGCCCATTGCCAGATGCCGATTCCTTCCGTGCAATGCACGACCGCCTCGTCCATGGTCAGCCATTGGGGCATCGGGTGTTTTCCCGCCACCACCACGTTGACGTAGTGCCGGCTGCGCAGGCAGTGATCAAAGACCGAGAGCAGGCAGTTGGCGTCGGGCGGAAGGTACACGCGCACGATATCGGCCTTCTTGTTGACGACGTGGTCGAGGAAGCCGGGATCCTGGTGCGTGAAGCCGTTGTGATCCTGCTGCCAGACATGGGAGGCGAGCAGATAGTTCAGCGAGGCGATCTTCCGCCGCCAGGGCAGTTCCGCTGTGACCTTCAGCCACTTGGCGTGCTGGTTGAACATCGAGTCGACGATGTGAATGAAGGCCTCGTAGCAGTTGAACAGCCCGTGCCGTCCGGTAAGCAGATAGCCCTCCAGCCAACCTTCGCACTGGTGCTCGCTGAGCATCGAGTCCAGCACGCGTCCGGCGGGCGCCAGGAATTCATCGTTCTTTACGTTCCCGGGCGTCCCATTGGCGATTGGTGACTTCAAAGACCGCGCCCAGGAGATTGGAGAGCGTCTCATCGGGACCGAAGACCCGGAAATTGCGCTGATCCTGGTTCAGCTTGGCCACGTCACGCAGGAACTTGCCCAGCACGAGCGTGTCCTGGCCGTCAACGGCGCCGGGCGAAGGCACGTTCACCGCATGGACCCGAAAGTCCGGCATGCGCAGGTCGCGCAGCAGGATGCCGCCGTTGGCGTGGGGATTGGCGCCCATCCGCCGGTCGCCCTTGGGGGCCAGCTCGGCCAATTCCGGCATGAGCCGGCCCTGCTCATCGAACAGTTCTTCTGCCTTGTAGCTTTTCATCCAGCTTTCAAGCTGCTTAAGATGATCGGGATGCTCCGAATCCACTAGGATCGGCACCTGGTGCGCTCGGAAAGTGCCCTCGACCTGCAGGCCATCGACTACTTTCGGTCCCGTCCAGCCCTTGGGGGAATTGAGGACGATCATCGGCCAGCGCGGCCGCGTGGTGTCGTTGTTGCTCCGCGCATTGGCTTGGATTTGCCGGATGCTCTCGATGGCCTTGTCCAAAGTGCCGGCCATGAGTTGGTGCATCTTTTCCGGCTCATCACCTTCCACAAAGTAGGGCGTCCAGCCGCAGCCGCGCAAGAATTGCTCCAATTCCTCATGCTCGATGCGGGCCAGCACGGTCGGGTTGCTGATCTTGTAGCCGTTCAGGTGCAGGATCGGCAGCACGGCCCCGTCGGTAATCGGGTTGAGAAACTTGTTGGACTGCCAGGCGGTCGCCAGGGGGCCCGTTTCCGCTTCACCGTCGCCGATGACGCAGGCAACGATGAGATCGGGATTGTCGAAAGCGGCCCCGAAGGCATGGCTGAGCGAGTACCCCAGCTCGCCACCTTCGTGAATCGACCCGGCGTCGTCGGCGCAACATGGCTGGAAATCCCACCGGGAAACGAGAACTGCGTGAACAGCTTCTTCAGCCCGGCTTCGTCCTGGCTGACGTTCGGGATAGATCTCGCTGTAGGTGCCTTCGAGGTAGGTGTTGCCCACCAGCGCCGGGCCGCCGTGTCCGGGACCGGCGATGTAGAACATATCCAGGTCATACTTCTTGATGACCCGGTTCAGATGCACATAGATGAAGTTCTGGCCCGGAGTCGTGCCCCAGTGCCCGACCACCAGCGGCTTCACATGCGACAGTTTCAGCGGCTCCTTCAGCAGCGGATTGTCGTAGAGATAGATCTGGCCGACCGACAGATAGTTGGCGGCGCGCCAGTAGGCGTCCATCTTGTGGAGCAGTTCCGGGGAGAGCGTCTCTGTGTCCATGGTTCAGTTCTCCTTTTCTAGCTAAGACCGAGGACGCGGCAGACCGTGTCTGGCGATCATCCATTCTTCGTCCGTATGAATGACGCGAACCGTAACCCGGCCGGCGGCCACGGAAATCACGCCCTCATTCGCCGCGTTTCGCTTTTCTTCGAGTTCGATCCCGAGAAATCCCAGCCCATCGCAGATCCGGGCTCGGACTTCTGGCGCGTTCTCTCCGATGCCGCCTGCGAACACCAGCGTATCCAGTCCCCCAGCGCCGCCGCGAATGCGCCGATCCATTTCTTGACCTGGTAGCAAAACAGCGCGACCGCCTCTGCGGCCCGCACGTCCTGCGTCTCACAGCTCGAGCAAGTCATGCATGTCGGAACTGGTCTCCGATATCCCGAGCAGCCCGGACTGGAAATTGACCATCTCGTTGAATTGCTTCGCGCTCATTCTTTCGGTGCGCGCCAGATACCAAACCAGTCCGGGATCGAGATCACCGGAGCGAGTGCTCATCGGCACCCCGGCTGTCGGGGTGAAACTCATGCTTGTATCCACGGATTTGCCGTCACGCACCGCCGCCAGGCTCGCACCATTGCCGAGGTGGGCGAGGATGACCCGGCCTTGCGCCGCTTCGGTCCCGGCCAGACGGGCCAGTTCTCCCATCAGAAACTCATACGACAACCCGTGAAACCCGTACCGCCGCACCCCTTGCGCTTCGTAGCGGCGCGGGATCGGCAACAACCGGGCCACGCGCGGCAGATCATGGTGGAAAGCCGTGTCAAAACACGCCACTTGGGGCAGGTCGGAAACCGGCGATGAAACGCCTCGGTCAACAGGATCTCCTCCGGCAGATGCTCAGGATCGAATGGACTGAGCTGGTGCAGCTCCTCGACCATTTCCGCCGTGATTCGCTGCGGCTTCGCTGTACTTCGGCCCGCCATGCACAACGCGATGCCCCACCGCGGTCAATGCCTCACGCCCGATACGTTTCTCGATCCAATCCATCAGAGCGGCCACCGCCACCGTGTGATCCGGCGCCGTCACTGGCCGCGAGAAGTTGTCCGCCTGGCTTGACCCTTTCACCCGCAAGGTGGCCTCCGGCAGTCCAATCCGCTCGATTGCGCCTTCCAGAATCCGTCGGAGCGAGTCACCGGCCTCGAACAGCGCGAACTTGATGCTCGATGAGCCGCCATTGATCGTCAGGATGCGCGGGTTAGCGGGTTTCATGGATTACTCCTGGTTCATTCTGCCCGAGCCAACCTCGATGAAGCATCCGTTCCCTGAAGCCTATTCCGTTCGAGGCTTGATTCGACGACTCTGCCACGCCTCCTTCGCTCCGCCCCAGCTTTCGATCTGGACTTTCTTGCCCTCAAGCTCTTTGTAGATGGCGAAGAAGTTCTCGATCTCGCGCGTGAAGTATGGGGGAATATCCACCATGTCCCGGGAGTGCTCCCAGCGCGGGTCAGCGGCTGGCACACAGAGAATCTTGTTGTCGAGTCCCTTTTCGTCGCGCATCTTGAGGATCGCGATGGGCTTGGATCGGATGGCGCAGCCGGGGAAGGTGGCCTCGTCTACCATAACCATGGCGTCCAGCGGGTCGCCGTCTTCCGCTTGGGTCCCCACGACATAGCCATAGTCGGTCGGGTAGTGCACGGAAGAAAACAGCACGCGGTCAAGTCGGAACGCGCCTAGTTCTGGGTCATACTCGTACTTGTTGCGACTGCCCTTCGGTATCTCCACGATCACCACGATGGATGCCTCTGCCATAACCCACGGCCCTCCTTGGCGCTTGACGACTCGCCACCCAAATGGCGGGAGATCGCCAGCTTGCCATCTGTTTACCAAGCTATTCCCCACCTGGGCCGGGAGAAACCAACCATCGGAGCCGCAGGTGGCCACGCGCCTTGCACGCAGAGCGGCAGGCTAGGGAGTAGTACCGGGCTCAATGCAGCGACTGCGCTCCTTGGCACTCCAACTGGGGCAACCGAGATGCGCGTCGAGCCAGGACGTAACACTCTGCGTCTCCAATGGAAGAAGCACGTCAGTCGATCAAGCCGGACCTCTCGACTGCCTCAAGCACCGTGAAGACCGCGACCCATCGTCTATGGCCCGACAACGGCGAGGATTCCGACTCACTTGTTCTTTCCTTTTTCAGCGCCCTTCACCTGGCAGTTCATCGGCCCAATAACCCCGCCGATCGTAATGCCGGTACAGGGCAGTTTCGTAGTCTCGGTTGAGAGATTCCGGCCTGTACTCCGGCGACCGCTCAATGACTTCGCTCGAGAGGTTGATGAAGACCTTCAACTCCGCCCAACTGACTCGTTCGATCCATTGCGGTGAAACCAGCACGTGTTTTCCGGCCCACCAGTTCTTCGTATCCACGACCAGATACCGAATCGACCACGTCTGGTCGTCGATGATGAAGTCTTCGACGTGGCCGATCTCTTTATCCAGCGCCTGGATGTGGTGGCCGGTCACATCGCTCGTGCTGCGCAGATTGGGATCCCAAGCCTCCTCGCGGCGGGCAGTTGCCTCCCTTGTTTCCGGGTCGCGCACGATGTAAGGACTGGCGCCCCACGGGTACATACCATACCCGTAATAGGGCCAGCCGTAATAGCCGTGATACTGCATTTCATACTGGCGGGAACCGGTTGGTCACTGTCCAGCGATGGGCTCTCCTCGATCTGCTTCTTGGTCAAGTCCACCGGAAGGACTTGCTCGGCGTCATTGGCGGGGCTCAAGGCGTAAGGCGAGATGAGAACCTGTCTGTCGCTCAACCAGCCCCCGGTGTCGGCGACCAGGTAGCGCACCGTCCAATAGCGGTCATCGAAGTAGAACTCCCTGGCGTTACCGATGTCGCCATCGCGAGCGCGGAGTTTGTAGTTCTTGAATTCCTTGGCTTGTCGTAGCATCAGAATGTCCTTTCTCTCACGGTGACCTGACCCCATTCGTCGGTCCACTTCCCGCGGATAGTGCGAGAGCCGGTGGCTCGGAGGCAGCAGACGGAGGGGGAGATCCATCATGGGCGGCAAAGCGGCCATGGGTGCCATGGGGCTTGACCCGAATCAACCAGGCCGACTTATGAAGGCAACGAGAGCAACGCCCGGGTTCTTGCTGGGCTCTTTCGCTCCGGCTATTTCACCAGCGCCTTAGGCGAGGTCCTACTTCCTCCGAACTGCCGCCCGAGCTTTGTCCGCGACTTTCCCGGTTGCTTCCTTGACTTTGCCGCTGGCCTCGTCGATCTGGCCTTCGCGCTTCAGGTCCTCGTCGTACGTCAATTCAGCGACCGCCTTCTTGACGCGGCCTTTTGCTTGATCTGTCTTGCCCGCCATGGGACCTCACTCTCCACGTCATCCGTTTCGAGTGAGATACCCATTTGTCGCGGCGAACGACTCCTCTATTGAGTCGCACTTCAGTCCGAGTGCAGATAGTTGCCCGCACGTGGACCGGTAATCCGTGTGAAGAATGCTGCGAATCCCTAGACCCTCCGCGACCTGGACGAACATCGGGGTGTTCTCGATGTAGACCACCTGCGAGGCCGGCGTCTGGGCGACATCAAGCGCAAGGCGGAATATCTCCTCGTCGGGCTTGCGGAGGTGGACGAAGCAGGAGGAGATGAAAGCGTCCACAAACCGGTCCAGCTTGAACGTGTGGATCCTATGCGCGTTCAGTTCGCGCGCTTCGTTGCTGACCACTATTATCTTCAGCCCGTGCCGGACCTTGAGCCGGGCGATCAGTTCGAGCATCTCGGGGTAGGGTTTCGATTGCGCGAACATGAAGCGCTGAAACTCAGCCGGGGTGAACGGCCGGTCCTCGTAGAAGACCGTGCGGCTCAGGTATTGCTCCAACGCGAGCTTGCCTTCCTCATATGTGTCGAAGGTCAGGTGATGCCTATCCTCCATCTCGGCCACATCCAGCTTGAAGTGTGTCGCCGCCCGTTCGCGGGCCTGATGGTCCCACCCGTTGGTGAGCAGGACCCCGCCGATGTCCACAAACAGGCAGGTGACCGTAGTCGCTTCCTTCATCGTCTCTTCTTCCATCGCTCGGATCATCGCCGCGCTCAGTCAGCCGTGTGTGCAACTTGGATTTGAAGATCGACTTCGTGTTTCTGTCGATCGTTGACGAGAGGGACGGCAAGGTCCTGCCGATCGATGCCATCGACTGTCAGCCTCGTCACGCCGTCCTCTGCCCGCTTCTGACGCACCGTGATGTGATAGACCGTCTCCCGATACCGATATCTCCATCTTGAACGACGCCCAGTGTGCAGGGATGCAGGGTTCGACATGCAGCTTGTCCCCCTCAAGTCGCAGTCCCAGGATCGATTCCACGATCAAGCCGATACATCCAGCCCGCCGAACCCGAGTACCAGGTCCATCCGCCGCGGCCCGTATGAGGCGTCAGCGCATACACATCGGACGCGACGACATACGGCTCCACCTTGTAGGTGGCGATCGCGTCGGCGCTCCCCGCATGGTTCACCGGATTGATGATCGACAACAGTTCCCATGCGCGACGGTTGTCGCCCATGGCGGCGAACGCCATCGCGGCCCAGATCGCCGCATGCGTGTATTGCGCGCCATTCTCTCTGACGCCCGGAACATACGCCTGTATGTAGCCCGGGTCTGGAGTCGATTTGTCGAATGGCGGCGTCAGCAACTGGATCACTGCGTCGTCGCGGTGCACAAGGTGCTTGTCGAGCGCGTCCATGGCCTTGCGCGAGCGCTCCGGGCCGGCCGCCCCGGATAAGACAGACCAGCTTTGCGGCAATCGAGAAGACCTGGCATTCGGGGCTACTTGCCGATCCAAGCGGCGTACCGTCGTCAAAGTAGGCGCGGCGGTACCATTCGCCATCCCAGCCATTCTGCTCGATATTCTGGCGAAGCTTTGACGCTTCGTTCCGGCAGAGCTCGACGGAAGCCGGATCACCGTGCAGCTCCGCAAGGTCCGCGAATCGCGTGAGCACGTCATAGAGGAAGAACCCCAGCCAGATGCTCTCGCCTTTCCCCTGCGCGCCCACTTTGTTCATGCCGTCGTCCCAGTCGCCGGTACCCATGAGCGGCAGGCCATGTGCACCAAAGCGGAGGCCCCTCTTCACCGCCCGCAGGCAATGCTCGTATAGAGTCGCGCTCTCGTCGGACTGGCCGGGTAGCTCGTAGTACGATTCTTCCTCCGGCTTGAGCGGACGGCCTTCCAGAAAACGGACGGACTCATCCAGCACGCTGGTATCACCGGTACTGGAAACATAGCGGAAGGTCGCGAATGGAAGCCACAGGAAATCATCGGAGCAACGGGTACGGACACCCCGGCCCAGCGGGGGATGCCACCAATGCTGGACGTCGCCCTCCTTGAACTGACGGGACGCACAGAGGAGCAAATGCGCCCGCACAAGCCCCGGCTCGGTGTGAACGAGTGCCATAACGTCCTGCAGCTGGTCGCGAAAACCGAAAGCGCCTGATGACTGGTAGAACGCGGTCCTTCCCCACAGGCGGCAGGCCATGGCTCTGGTAGACCAGCCAGCCATTGGCCAGCACATCGACGGAGGGATCGGGCGTTTCTACGTGTACGGCGCCGAGGGCGCGCTCCCAGTAGTCCGTGACGACTTCGAGCGCGCCGTGCGCGGCGGCGGCTCCGCGAAAACGCTGCACCACCTGGCGCGCGTCATCGCCGTTCCGAGCCGCCCCAAGTCTGAAGATGATCTCGCGTTCTTCCCCGTCGGCCAGCTCGAACGGCACCTGGATCGCGGCGCACGGGTCGAGTGCCGCGCCTACCCTGCCAGAAAGCCGCGGCGCCGACATGGCGGCCGGGTTCGCCGGCGTTCCGTTGCGCCCGATGAATTCAGTCCTGTCGCCACTGAAACTGCGCGTCGCATCGTCCACATCGAAGAAGGCGACCCGATCGCCGAAGTCCGCGTTGTACGCATTGCGCGCCAGCAGGGCGCCGCTGTCGGGATCGATCTCCGTGACAACATGCATCATCGATTTCGGCCGCTGTTCTCCCAACACCCATTCCACGTACCCGGTGGCGGAGAGGCGGCGTACACGGCCCGACTTGTTGCGCACCTTCAACACGGCGAACTTGACCGGTGCGTCCAGCGCCACATATACCCACAGTTCGGAGTCGATGCCATCCTCCGCATGGGTGAACACGCTATAGCCGAACCCATGCCGGCAGACGTAGTGCCCTCCTCCGCGACTGGGCCAAGGAGTAGGCGACCAGAAGTGCCCGCTGTCTTCGTCTCGGAGGTAGAAGGCTTCGCCGCCGGAGTCGCTTACGGGGTCGTTCGACCATGGCGTGAGCAGAAACTGCTGCGCGTTCTCACTCCAGGTGTTGGCGCAACCGCTCTCCGAGACGATGGTGCCGAACGATGGATTCGCGAGCACGTTCACCCACGGCGCGGGCGTCACCTGGCCTGGTGCGATCGTGACAACGTACTCGCGTCCATCAGGGCTGAAGCCGCCAAGCCCGTTGAAGAACAGCAGATCGCTAGGAGAGGGCTCGACGGTCGCCTCTGGCTCCACATGCGGCGTTCGAGCTGGCGTGCCAAGCGGAACAACGGCTTCGGCAGGGCTGCGCCGGTCGATCTGCTCCGCCAGGGTGCCACCCTTGTCGTCGAGGACCACGCGGGCGACCGACTGAAGCAAAATGCGGTCCTCGCTTGGCATGGACCCCGCGATTCTCACGAAGATCCCACCCGGCTGATCGCTCAGGTCGGCTTCCGTACCCGCGGCGATCAACGCCATGATCTGATCCTGGATCGGTTGCCGGCCGTCTACGCCGTCTGAGTTGCAGATCACCAGATCGACTTTCAGTCCCTTTGAACGCCAGTACGCGTGGGCCTGCAACAGATGGCGCGCCAGATCGATATCGGCCGGTTCCCCCATCTGCAGCAGCACGATCGGTAGATCTCCGGAGATCGAATTGCCCCACAGACCAGATTGCCCACGGCGGTTCTTGATGAGAATGGTGGGATCGGCGCGTAACGAAGCATTGGCGTAGATGATGGAGTCGGCGAGGCGGTCAAAGAGCCGTGCGTCGGCCTGGGTCGCATTGAGCTGCCCCAGGACCGACTGACTGTGCGTACGTGCCAGGCCGAAGACCCGATCGGTGGATTGTCGATCCTGATATTTCTCGATGAGCGTCAGGCATGCGTCGCGAGTCTCAGCGACGCCGGTGATGAAGGCGACTGTTGCCGTTTGTCCCGCATCCAGTGTCATCCGGCCTTGGATAGCGACGATCGGATCGAGCACGGAGCCCTCGCTGCCCGACAGCGCCGCGACATCCCGCATCGCCCGCGGATCGACGAGGGTATTTGCGCGGCCGATGAAACGCATCCGGTCAGTCTCATACGACATGTCGCCCAGAGCCGATCTGTCAGGGACAAGCAGGTGCACCATCCACGGTGCTGCCCGGTCGCCGGCGCCAGACCGCCGATGGCAGAGGATGGCCTGCTGCGCACGGATGATCTCCGTCTGGACGAAGAGATTGCTGAAAGCGGGATGCGCGGCGTCGTCGGCAGGCAATGCGATAACCACTTCCGCATAGCTCGTCAGGTCGAGCACTCTGCGTGCCCCTGAGCGGTTCGTGATGCCGATCCGCCGTACCTCTACGTCATCCTCCGGCGAGACGGCGATCTCCGTATGCGCTTCGATGCCCTGTGCATAACAGCGGAAGGCGGCGCGCGCCTCCGAAAGCTCTGCTTGATAGGCCGCCGCTGGGTCAAGCGTCGGTTGGTAGGTGGTCGACCAGAACGCGCCGGTCGCCACATCGCGGACATAGCAGAACGTGCCCCAATTGTCGCGCGTGCTGTCCTCGCGCCAGCGAGTGACCGCGTAATCCTTCCAGCGGCTGTAGCCGCCCCCCGCGTTCGTGACCATCGTGTGGTAACGGCCGTTCGACAGCAGCTGCACTGCCGGTGCCGGCGTGGCGGCGCCGCTGAAATCGCGGGAGAGGCCAGGACTCATAGCCATCCCCCGCCAAAACCCGCTCGTCTGAGACCGCTGACGATGTAGGGGCAGTCTCGCATCAATCGCCACAACAGGCCGGTGCGATAGTTCTCGATCATCAATACGATCGGCCCTTGGTTGAGCCCGTAATGCCACGGTGAGACCCAGCCATGCGGATTGCCAGATCTCGTCGGGTAGGTCTGGTTGAAAGTCGCTTTGAAGCCATAGGGGATGGACTCTGTCAACTTGATCTCGTGGATGTAGTAGTCGATCGTGGGAAGTACGATCTCAGGCGCGAATGGCAGCGACGCCACCGCCGCCCAGGGCGCGATGGTACCGTCGTCCGGCCCATAGGGCACGCCGCGCCCCTCGTAGTCGAAGAACCGGCGCTGGATACCGTCGACCTTCCTCGTGGCGGGGCCGGGACCGTCGCTCGCGGTGATGCCCCAACAAAGCGGGCCATAGCCGGCGAACTTGAGCGGATTGTCTATGGCGTACTGTTGTTGGACATAGGTAGCGCGTCGGCTGTTCTCGAAGTAGTCGATGCCCTTGACGCGCATGAAGGCATCCTGGATACCGCGAAAGTCGATCCAGGCGTGCGACAGCTGGTGCGTGAACAGTGGCCCCGCGTAGAGATACTCTTGTTCGTGAAAGTGCTCCCAGCGGTAGGTCGATGTCCAGGCGGTGTAGCTGCTCTCGGGCAGCGGATGGGTGGGCGAGCCCAGACCCAGGACGTACAGCAACATCGCCTCATCGTAGCCTCCCCAACGGTACCTGAGGAACCCACTCTTGGGCTTCCAGCCATGCGTGACAGTGGAGCCGTGGTTCTGCGCCCAGCGCCAATCGGCTCGTCGATAGAGCGCGTCGGCGAGAGTGCGGATCTCACGCTCGTCGGCCGTGTCAGAGTCAAAGTAGACTCCCGCCGTCAACGCTCCCGCCAACAGAAAGGCGCTATCCACCGTTGACAGTTCGCATTGCCAGGCGCGCCGGCCGGTCTGCATGTCGAGAAAGTGATAGTAGAAGCCCTGGTAGCCGGTGGCGTCGGGTTCGGGGCCTTGTGGGCTGTTCCAGAAGAAGCGGAGTGTGGTCAGCGTTCGTTCTACCGCCGCGGCACGGGACATGAATCCGCGCTCGACAGCCACCGGGTAGGCCGCCAACCCAAGGCCGGTGGCGGCAATACTGGCAGGCCAGTCCGCTGCGGTCTTGTCGATCACCAGCCCGTTGGCCGGATTCGTCTCATTCAGAAAGTAGCTGAATGACTGACGCTGCAGCTTCTCCATGTCAGCGTCAGCGGTTGCTGAACTGCCGCTTATGGTTTCTCCTCTACATAGGACCTGTACATTACCTAGGCGCCAGAAGAGCGGGTCGCGCGCTAACCCTCGCTCAGCGCTCGCAACTCCCGAAGTGCCAACTCGACCTTGGAGGAGATGACCCCGGCGTCCGAGGTGTAGCCACCCAGGGCCTCGAGCGCGGGCTTGAGAATGTCCCGCAGAACGCCGTTGCGCTCGGACAGATTACTAAGGACATGGTGGGAGGCCTCCCGAAAGCCCTTTGACTCTGCGTGCTCGGTGAGGGCCTGCAGCACTGGAGGAACCGAGCGATGGCCCCTGTTGATGAGACCAACGGCCGCCAACCAACGGATATCAGATTTGGGGTCGTCAAGGAGCGAGACCAAGCCGGGAATGGCGGCGGAGTCGGAAGTCTCCGTCAGAGCTTTGGCAGCCTCCCAGCGCAGACGAATCTGGGAACTTTCCAGCAACGCCAACAGCGATGGTACCGCCGGTTCACCGATTGCGACCAGCGTCTCCCGAGCCCGCTGGCGTTTGCCTCCGTCTGGGTCTCCCAGTTGCGCTATCAGTTCTTGTAACCGCCGCGAATTTATGTGGGCCTCCGTTCGCTCGCCGTGGGTAGCCTCTTCAGATGATGCCTTGCGATGCCTTGCAGGACCGGCACCAAACCTTCCACTACAGCTCATTCCCAGGAACCGCGATTCTAAGACACGCGCGCATACCTCCGACGATGGGTCTATGTCTTGCTGTGGCCAAGCGTTGCAGACCGTCGCGATGCACGTCATCATCAGAGTCGTCCGAAGAAGGCATCGCTCAAGCGTCCAGGGGATGGCTGAGACATGAGCAAGGCAGGCGACGGCAAGCTCGGGTTGGTGGCGGTGGTGGCCATCGGCGTGGGCGGGATGGTCGGGGGCGGGATCTTTGCCGTGCTGGGGCTGGCGGTGCAATTGGCACGCGGAGGCACAGCCTTGGCCTTCGCCCTGGCAGGCGCGGTGGCGCTGCTGACCGCGTATTCTTATGCCAAGCTTTCCGTCGCGTATCCGAGTCGCGGTGGAACGGTCACCTTCCTCGACCGCGCCTTCGGGTCGGGCATGTTCACCGGCAGTCTGAACGTGTTGTTGTGGCTGAGCTACGTGGTGATGCTGTCGCTGTATGCGCTGGCGTTTGGCAGCTACGGCGCGACCTTTCTGCCCGCCGCATGGCAGGGGATCGGCAAGCACGGGCTTGTCAGCCTGGTCGTGATCCTTATCACCGGGCTGAACCTGCTGAGCGCCAAGTCCATCGGCAAGGCTGAGGACTGGATCGTAGGCCTGAAAGTGACGATTCTGTTGCTGTTCGTCGGCGTTGGCATCGTCCACGTCAACACCGCCCAGATCACCCCGGGTTCGTGGTCCCCGCCGCTGCAGCTAGCGGCCGGGGGGATGATCATCTTCCTGGCCTACGAAGGGTTCGAGTTGATCGCCAATACCGCACGTGATGTGCGGGATGTGGCCCGGACGCTGCCTCGCGCCTACTACATTGCGGTCGGGTTTGTCATCGCGTTATACGTGCTTGTCGCGTTCGTCACAGTGGGCAATCTCGCCGTGGACAAGATCGTGGCGGCCAAGGATTACGCGCTTGCGGAAGCGGCCCGGCCCTTTTTGGGTCAGGCCGGCTTCACGCTGATCGCAGTCGCGGCCATGCTATCAACCGCTTCCGCTATCAACGCCACTCTCTATGGGGCGGCTCGGGTGAGTTATGGCATCGCGCGCGACGGCGAGCTGCCTGCCATGCTGGAGCGAAAAGTGTGGGGTCAGCCGGTGGCGGGGCTGTTGATCACCGCTGGGCTGACGCTCGCCGTCGCCAACGCCTTCGACCTTACCAGCATTTCGACGCTGGGTAGCGCCGGGTTTCTGCTGATCTTTGCCGCGGTGAACACCGCCAACGCCCGGCATAGGCGACAAACGCATAGCCGAGGTTGGATCTCTCTCGCAGGAGCCGTCGCGTGCGTGGCTGCGTTTGGTGCTCTGGTGTGGCAGACGGCGCGGACCGGGCCGGGCAGGTTGTGGGTACTGGCGGCGATGGTTGCACTGGCGGTGCTGATCGAGAGCAGTTTCCGCCTGGCGAAACGCGAGATCCGATTGCATGAATGACCGGCAACACCTTCTGCTTCCCCAAGGATTGTCGGACCGCTAACATGCTTCGTGTCTCAGACGCCCCCACAACCGACTGAAGGGTCATGAACGTCTTCACCATGATCGCGGTTCTCGTCTCTCTGGCGGCGATTTTCGGCTATGTCAACAGCCGGTTCCTCAAGCTCGCCCCCACAATCGGTCTCATGTTGCTGGCTTTGATCGTTTCGCTCCTTCTGATCGCTCTTCACCTAGCCGGACTTCCTGTTATCAACCCGGCACGGCAGTTCTTGGGCGACGTGGACCTCAACCAGGTATTGCTCAACGGCCTTCTCGGCTATCTGCTCTTCGCGGGCGCGCTGAACCTCAGCCTAGAATCCCTTACCGAGGTCCGCTGGCAGGTCTTCTCGCTTGCCACGATCGGGGTGCTCGGCTCAACGGTCATCGTCGGGTTTGCCATGTTTGGCCTGGTGAGCGCCATCGGCCTGGGCCTTCCCTTGGGCTACTGTCTCTTGTTCGGCGCTCTCATCTCGCCGACCGATCCTCTCGCCGTGCTTCCTATCATGCGCAGAGCCCGGGCCAGCAAGAATCTCGAGGTGCTCATCACCGGCGAATCACTGTTCAACGACGGCTTCGCCGTTGTCGTGTTCGTCGTGCTTCTCACGACCGTGACCGGCGACCACACAGGTTCGCTGCCGCTGCACGCTTTTACTCTGTTCCTGCGGGAAGCGATCGGCGGATTCGTCTTCGGCCTCGGCCTTGGCTGGATAGGCTACATGATCCTCAAGACGATCGACGACTTCCCAGTCGAGATCATCATCACGCTCGCTCTGGTGAGCGCCGGGTACGCGGGCGCCTTGGCCCTGGGGATCTCGGGCCCGCTAGCCATGGTGGTGGCGGGCATTCTCATCGGCAACCAGGGACGGGCCCGGGGCATGTCGGCCACGACGGTAGAGAACCTCGACAGGTTCTGGGAGATGGTCGACATCACCCTCAACGCGGTCCTCTTCGTCATCATAGGCTTGGAGGTGCTCCTGTTCGTCGACCAGTTCTCATGGCTGGGATTGGTAGCTGGCATAGCGGCCATCCCGATCGTCTTGTTCGCCCGCTTTGTCTCCGTGGGCGCCCCGATGTTGGCGCTAAGGCCACGAGGATCTCGTGCCCGGCGCGCGCTTCCGCTTATCACTTGGGCAGGCATCCGTGGGGCGATCCCTGTCGCTCTGGCGCTGTCTCTGCCCGTGGGGCAAAACCGCAACCTCGTGATCACCATCACCTACGTTGTGGTGGTGTTCTCGGTGTTGGTACAGGGAACGACTGTCAAGTATCTCGTGAGGCACAAGAAGGCTGAGCCGTCGGACCCGGCTGCCGCCGGCTCCGATAGCAGCACCTGAAGCGCGCCTGCTCCTCGGTAGAGACGCCGACGCTACCGAACTGATCGCCGCCCGCTGGAGCCTCCATCCAAGCCGGGGGCCGTCAGCCGGCTAGCGCCGCCTGGAGCCGCCCCGTCAACTCTGCCAGAGTGTAGGGTTTCTGCAGGAACCCCGCCAGGCCCTTGCCGGCGAAGCGGGAGGTGACGTCCTGCTCGGTGTAGCCGCTGGACATGACCACCCGCACCTCCGGGTCCAGGCGGCGCAGCTCGCGGAAGGTCTCTTCTCCATCCATGTGCGGCATGGTGAGGTCGAGCAGGACCAGGGTGATCTCGTCCATGTGCGCGCGGTAGACGGCGAGAGCCTCGCGGCCGTCGGCGGCGGTGAGGACCCGGAAGCCCAGCTGCTCGAGCATGCGCGCTCCCCAGCGCCCGGATGGTCTCCTCGTCGTCCACCAGCAAGGACGGTGCCCTCTCCCTGCCAGTCGACCGCCGAGGCGTCGGCCTTGCCGCGGGCGCGCTCCGTCTCGGCTCTGACGGCGGGGAAGAGGATCTTGAAGGTGGTGCCCTGCCCGGCTCGCTGCTGAGCTTGAGCGCGCCCTTGTGGCCGCGCACGATGCCCAGCACGGCGGAGAGTCCCAGGCCCGGCCGGTGAACTTGGTGGTGAAGAAGGGCTCGAAGAGGCGCTCCTGCGTCTCTGCGTCCATGCCGCACGCCGGTGTCGGATACCTCCAGAGTGAGGTAGAGGCCGGCCGGGAGAGTCCTGCTCGGCGTAGGTCTCGCGCAGGTAGCTCGGCCGAGCACTCCTGGCCCCGGTGGAGATGGTGATGACCCCGCTTCGCTCCCCGATGGCTTCGGAGGCGTTGATCACCAGGTTCATGATCACCTGGCTGAGCTGACTGGGGTCGCCCTCCATGGGGGGCAGATCCTTCTCCAGGTCGCAGGTTGAGGACAGGCCTTCTTGGAGATGGTGCTCTGAGCAGGTCGAGCATGTCCTCGATGAGGGCAGCGAGGTCGATGGGCTCGATGACGAAGTGGCCCCGGCCGGAGTAGGCCAGCATCTGGCGGCAGAGCGCGGCGGCCCGGCGGGAGGCCTGCGTGATCTCGAGCAGGTTCTCCCGGCCGGGGACGGACGGGGAGAGTTCGGCGAGGGCCAGCTCGGCGTTGCCGAGCACGCTGGTGAGGATGTTGTTGAAGTCGTGGGCGATGCCGCCGGCGAGGACCCCCAGGCTCTCCAGCTTCTGGGACTGTTGGAGTTGGCGCTCCAGGGCCAGACGGTGCTCTTCGGCGCACTTGCGGTCGGTGATGTCGCGCACGATAGCCAGGCAGTACTCTCGACCCTCACGCTCGAAGATGGTGCTGGAGACCTCCGCGGGAAAAATCTCGCCCTCCCTGGTCTGATGCGGCTGCTCGAAGGTGAGCGATCCACACTCCCGAATCTCCCGCCAACGATCCGCCCAGGCCTCCCGCGATAGGTTCACGCTGACGTCGAAGACCGACATGTTGAGCAAATCGGCGCGAGAGTAGCCGAGACGGGCGCCGGCCGATTCGCTCGCGTCGATGAAAAGTCCCTCTGAGTTGATCCAGAAGGTGTAGTCGGACGCGTGGTCGACGGAATACCGCGCCAGCGTCAGAGAATCTTCAGTCTGTGTGCGTATGCGCCGGTCCTCCGCATCCTGCAGCGCATGTTCCACGACAACCGCCAGGCGTAACAGCTTGTCCTTAAGCACGTAGTCATTCGCTCCGGCCTTCATCAATGCCACGGCGGTCTCTTCGCCGATGGAGCCCGAGACGATGACGAGGGGGATGTCCAGGCCGCTCTCCCTCAGGACGGCCAGGGCCCCGAGCGCATCGAATTGCGGGAGGTTATGGTCCGCGAGGACTAATGTCAAAGGCCGTGCTCGGCCAGGGCCGCCTTCATCTCGGCGGCGGTTTCCCCCACCGCGTGGGTGACCCGGTAGCCCGCCGCTTCCAGCGCCCGGACCTCCAGGGCCGCGTCACTCGCCGAATCCTCGATTATCAATACCCGGAGCGGTACGTCCATTAGAGACATCACTTCACTGGCGGCGGCTCATTCATCAGGAGCCAGTACATGCCCAGAACGCGCACGGCCTCGGCAAACTGGGTGAAATCCACCGGTTTGCGGATGTAGCTGTTGGCTCCCAGCTTGTAGCTGGCGACGACATCCTCTTCCTGGCTGGACGAGGTGAGAACCACCACCGGAAGCAACTTGGTGCGCTCATCGGCGCGTATCTGTCTTCAAGACCTCCAGCCCGTCCACCTTGGGCAGTTTCAGGTCCAGCAGCACCACGGCCGGAACATCCCGCACATCCCTGCCTGCATACTGGCCAGTGCCGAAAAGGTAGTCCAGCGCCTCCCTTCCGTCCTCGACGTGAACCAGCGCATTGGTGATCTGGTTCTGCTCCAGTGCCCGTTTGGTCAGCTTGACGTCGCTGGGATTGTCTTCCACCAGAAGAATAACTCCGTCTGTCATGGTGCCTCCTTCAGCGTGAAGTAGAAGGTCGCCCCCTGATCCACCTTCGCCTCGGCCCAGATGCGACCACCGTGCCGGCTGATGATGCGCTGCACGCTCGCCAGGCCGATGCCCGTGCCGGGGAAGTCCGATGCTTTGTGCAGACGCTGGAACACCCCGAACAACTTGTCTGAATACGCCATGTCAAAACCCACTCCGTTGTCACGCACGAAGAAGGCCTTCTCGCCCTCCTGGTCGACCTGGCCGAACTCGATGACCGCGCGTGAACTCCCGTTGCTGAACTTCGCCGCGTTGTCGAGCAAGTTATTCAGAGCATCTCGATCAGGCCGGCATCTCCCAGCGCCGTCAATCCCGGCTGAATGACGAAGTCTGCCTGGAGAGATGGGGTTCTGCTGACTGAAGACGGGAGACGATGGCTTGAGCCATGGCCGTCATATCCAGCCGCTCCTGGTTCATCTCGCCGCGGCTCTGCCGCGAAAACGTCAGCAGATCATCGATCAACCGGCCCATTATCTGCGTTTCCGAACGCACGAGATCGATGTACTCGCGCCCCTGCTCGCCGAGTTTGTCCTTGTAGTCTTCCAGCAGCGCCAGGCTCCACCCGTCAATGCCGCGCAGTGGCGCGCGCAGGTCGTGGGAGACGGAGTAGGCAAAGGCTTCCAGTTCCTTGCGGGTCTCCTCCAGCCCTGCTTCCATCTTCTTTGCGCTCGGTGATGTCCTCGATAGCCAGGAGGATGATCCGTTCTTTGCCCAGGCCTTGTTCGATCTGGCGGGCATTGAGAAGCATGGTGCGCCGGCCGATGCCGGCAAACTCGTGCTCGACCTCGTAGTCGTCGAAGCTGGTGCTCTCGCGGAAGGATGGTCTCCAGCAGTTCCCGCAGCTGAGGGATGTCCCACTGTTTGTTGCCCAGGTCATAGATGAGCTGCCCCACGGTATCTTCAGGCTTCACCTTGAAGAAGTCGTAGAAGGAGCGGCTGACCGTGACCACCCGCAAGTCTTGATCCAAGGAGATCAGGGGCTCACGCACCGTGTTGATGACGCTCTCGGCAAATTCAGCTGGCTTCATCCGCGGATCTCTTGATGACCGCCAGTTCTTTGCGGGTCTTTTCCAGGCCTGCTTCCATTTCCTTGCGCTCGGTGATGTCCTCGATGGCCAGGAGGATGATCCGTTCTTTGCCCTTCCCTTGTTGGATCTGCCGGGCGTTGAGAAGCATGGTGCGCCTGCCGATGGCGGCAAAATCGTGTTCGACCTCGTAGTCGTCGAAGGTGGTCCTCTCGGGGAAGGATGGTCTCCAGCAGTTCCCGCAGTTGGGGGATGTCCCACTGCTTGTTGCCCAGGTCGTAGATGAGCTGCCCCACGGTATCTTCCGGCTTCACCTTGAAGAAGTCGTAGAAGGAGCGGCTGACCGTGACCACCCGCAAGTCTTGATCCAAGGAGATCAGGGGCTCACGTACCGTGTTGATGACGCTCTCGGCGAATTCGAGGGCGTCACGTTCGGCTTGGCTGGCTGCCTCTACCTTATCCAGCGAAGGTGCCCTGGCCACTCCCTGCCTCCTTGCGGTTGGCGGTGCCGAGCTGTCTCAGTAGAGGTATATAGCCATTTCTCGCGTTTTTCATGCGGCCATGCGTGGCCCGCTGGGGTCCTTGGGCGTCCCCCCCTGCTGCGCTGTAACCTGGGCGCTCCCTATCCGGGAGGACGCACCTGGTCCAGCACCTGCTGCACCATCCGCGCCAGGGCCTCGGGGGTGAAGGGTTTCTCCAGGAAATGGACCCCCTCGTCCAGGCGACCGGCATGCACGATGGCGTTACGCGGGTAGCCGGATATGAACAGAATCGGGAGTTCCGGCCGCGCAGCCCGAACGGCTCGGGCTAGGTCATCGCCCTGAATGGCGCCAGAAAGCATTACGTCGGTAAGCAGGAGATCGACCGAACACTCGCCTCGCTCAAGAGTCCCGAGCGCTTCGGCGGCCAGAGCCGAAACGTGAGCGTCGTGTAGCCCGCTCCGCCCAGGATCCGGTCGATGAGGCTGCGCAGAGCCGCCTCGTCCTCGACTACCATGACGGTCTCGCCGCCCCGCGAGGACTCGCGAAGCGGGATCACGATTTCTGCCGGCATAGCCGATCGGGCCGCGAGGGGCAGGTAGACCTTGAAGCTGGTGCCCTGGCCGGGTTCGCTGTGTGCGGCGATGCTGCCACCGCTCTGCTTCACGATGCCATAGACGGTGGAGAGGCCCAGGCCCGTGCCGGCCTCCGCAGCCTTGGTGGTGAAGAAGGGCTCGAACATGTGCTCGAGGGTGGCCGCGTCCATGCCCACCCCGGTGTCGGAGACCGCGAGCATCACGTAGCTGCCGGGTGAGCGTCGGGGTGGGTGCGGCAGTAGTCCTCACCCAGTTCCACGTTGGCGGTCTCCAGAGTGAGGCGTCCTCCGGAGGGCATGGCGTCCCGGGCGTTGACGGCCAGGTTCAGAAGCACCTGTTCGAACTGGTGCACGTCTACTTCGACCTGGCCCAGATCGGGGCGCAGAAGAGTGACGAGGTCGATGTTCTCGCCCAGGGTGCGACGCAGGAGAGACTCCATGCCGGTAAGAACGTCGTTCAGGGAGACCACGCCGGCTGAAGCGCCTGGCGGCGGGAGAAGGCCAGGATCTGCTTGGTAAGAGCGGCGGCCCGTTCGGCGGCGTGCTTGATCTCTTCGAGATCGGGCACGGACCTGCGTCGACCGTAGATGACCCGGCGGCCAGGATCATGTCGCTGTAGCCCAGGATGGCAGTCAGGAGATTGTTGAAGTCATGGGCGATGCCCCCGGCCAGTTGACCCACGGCCTCCATCTTCTGGCTCTGGCGGAGCTGTTCCTCACTCCTTCGGAGGGTCGCGTCCGCCTCTTTGTGTTCGGTGAGATCGCGGTTGCTGGAGAGCCGGCCCCGGAAGACCCCTTGCTCATCGAACACAGGGTGGCAGGTGTGGTCGATCCAGCGAACCTCTCCTTCGCGGGTGAGGATCCGGTATTCCGCGTGATGGGCTGCCCCCTGCGCCATCTTCTCGAAATGAGCCGACGCCCGGTCAGGATCGTCGCGGTGGATGATGTCGGCAAAAAGATGAGGACGCTCGGCGAAATCACATGGTCGGTAGCCCGTGAGTCCGTTCTGCCGAGGGTGAGCAATAGATAAGCTCGTTCTTTGGTCCGAGCCAAATGACCCAATCATAGGCGTTGTCTGCCACCGCTCGGAACTTGAGCTCGCTTTCGCCCAGCAGCTTCTCGGCCTCTCTTGCGCTCGGTGATGTCGCGAGAAGTGGCGCAGTTGTACTCCTGGCCTCCGTAGTTGACATAGTTGACCGTCACGTCCACCGGGATGATCTCTCCGGCCTTGGTCCGTAGCGACGACTCAAAGGTGAAAGAACCCCGCTCTTTGATCTCCTGGAAATGGCTCGACCACGGCCGGGGCGCACCGGGGTCGATGTCGTAGATGGTCATGCCGAGTAGTTCCTCGCGCGAGTAGCCGAGGCGGCGGCAACTGGAGTCATTGACGTAGAGGCACTGATCCGACGAATGGTCCACCGCGAACTGAGTGCGAAGAAGGACTCCTCCATCTCCTGCGCTCGGTGACGACGGCGGACAGGAAGGCAACAGCACCGCTGGGACAACGATTCTCCCGGTTCTGACGACCGAGCCGTCGATATTGTTGCCGATCATCCTATGGAGTGAGGATGTTGTCGCCACCGGTCTGACAGACCTCGTAGTGCATGGCAAGGTTGAAGCTGGTGGCGATAGTCCTTGTCGACGATCCGATGACTCCTCTTTGGTCTTGCCCTCCATCGCCAGGCTCGGAGGCGTTGAAGCTCCTTCACGATGTAGTCGCTGCCACTGGACCCGTCGCCCCGCACCTCTAGATGACGCAGCCGCTGGTCATTGGTGTCGAAAAGACCTCGGCGAGACTCTTCACTCTCCCGCGCGTTCCTCCATCTGCTTGCGCTCGGTGATGTCCTCGATGGCCAGGAGGAATGATCCGTTCCTTGCCCTGACCTTGTTCGATCTGCCGGGCATTCAGAAGCATGGTGCGCCTGCCGATGGTGGCGAACTCGTGCTCAAGCTTTGTAGTCACTGAAGGTGGTGCCTTGAGGGAAGGATGGTTCTCCAACAGTTCCCGCAGTTTGGGGAATGTCCCACTGCTTGTTGCCCAACTCATAGATGAGCTGTCCCTGGTCTCCTCAGGCCCTATCTTGAAGAACTCCTGGAAAGAACGGCTGACCGTGACCACCCGGAGGTCTTGATCCAGGGCGATCACGGGTTCACGTACCGTGTTGATGATGCTCTCGGCGTATTCGCGGGCCGCGTCTTCGGCTACGTTTGGTTGCCGCCAGTTCTTTGCGGGTCTCCTCCAGGCCCGCTTCCATCTCTTTGCGCTCGGTGATGTCCTCCACGAGGCCCACTACGCTGCTGTCTCACGGCGTCGCCCGAGCGATGGCGGCCGGCGACCCGCACCCAGCGGATCTCACCGTCTACCCGGCGGATGCGAAACTCAAAGTGCCAGTCGGCCCGTGCGGCCACTGCGGCCTGGAACTTCTCGTCGACTAGAGTCCGATCTTCCGGCACTACGTGATCGAGGAGCATCTCGTACGTCCACTCCGGGAGTAGAGACTCGTAGCCGAAAATGTGGTCGTGCTCGGGCGAACAGTAAGCGGTGTGATTAGGAGATCGAGCTCCCACAGGCCCAAACGCGCCCACTTCCAGGGCAAAAGATCAGGCGTTCTTCGCTCTGTCGCAGCACCTCGTCCGCCTGCCCGCGCTCCGAAGATCGTCTATTCGTGTGGCGCTCGCTGGGGACCTGGATGGTCAAGTAGCCTCCGGTGACCAAGAGCGGTGGCGTCGCCCGGTGGGCCGATGGTTCTTGAAGATACCCATCGACTCACAAAAAGATGCGCTGCATGACCCCGTGCTCATTCGGGTGCCTGCCGCGGGCCGGCTCAAGGGAATGGCACCTGCACGACGTGCACTGGTGGATAGAACGCGACGGTGATACGGTGTTCAGACTGACGAGCAGGATCTTCCGTAGCTTGCCTTGGGCCTCAAAGTAGAGGGGAGGACCATGACCATGAGAAGGTTGCTGATGCGCAGGTACTGGGTAGTGCTGGCCAGCGTATTTGTCGTAGCACTCGGTGCGCTGGGGTGCGCCGCTCTATCCGAAGAAGAGAGCACAGGTGGTAGTAGCACCTCCGGGCTGCTCTCGGAGGAGACGACATCCACCGACGCCTCGGTCTCCACCACGACGTCTGTGGTCTCCACTACGATGACTGGGGCCTCTACCACGACGACTTCGGCCTCTACTACGACGACTGTGGCCTCTACTACGACGACCGCGTTGAGCGTGGCCGCCTCTGAGGAGTTGCTGCCTGATGGCAACATCCGGGCAATCGGGTATATCACGGACGTTTGGATGGACGGCAGCGTGCGCATGCTGAAGATCGACTACATCGATTACTTCTCTGGGGCGGAGGCTGACGCGGCGGCTATCGAGGACGGCGTCATCCAACCGGGTGAGCATGCGGAGAACGGCTGGTACATGCGGAACAACAACCCGCTGCTACGCACATACGTGGTCTCGCATGCGGTCGCCATCGCCACCTCCAGCCGGGACAATCAAGAAGGTGACTGGGATCCTCCGTGCTCGTGGAGTGACTTCCTGAGCTTCTGGGGCCCCCCAGGGGGGCTGTCGTTCAACGACGCCCAGATTCACGGGAGCAAGTGGTGGATCGAGCGCCAAGGGAACACGGTGGTCAGCATCACGGAGAAGTGGACACCGTAGCGACTCCATAGGCGCAGCATCCGATCGCAGCAGCCGATAGCTCTGTCGGTGAGGGCTTCATTTAGCCGCCAAGAGTCGCGATGTTGTCGCCGAGCGTGCGGAAACGTACTAACCTGTCCCCCATGGAGAACCTGACAGACGCTGGCCACAGCGATGATACCGACAACCCGACCGGGCAGAAGCTATGGACCAGGGAATTCCTCGCAGTCACCTTCGAGAACTTCCTGGTCGCCACGAATTTCCTCATCTTGTTTGCAGTCGTGGCGAAATTCGCCACCGACCGATTCGGCGCCTCTTCCACAATGGCCGGCCTCTCGGCAGGCATATTCGTCATCGGCGCGCTCATCACCCGCCCTCTCTGCGGCAAGTGGATCCATCGCGTAGGTCAAACCAAGATGCTCGTACGGCGGAGTCGTGCTGAGCTTGGCCTTCTCACTGACCTACTTCGCAGTAGACAGTATCGGCCTCTTGCTACCTATCCGTCTCCTCCATGGCGCAGCCTTCGCTGCCGCCCATGTAGCCACCGGGACGATCGTTACCGGCGTCATCCCGAGACGACGATATGGCGAGGGAATCGGCTACTTCGCGCTGAGTCAGATCCTCGCGAACGCGCTCGGGCCTTTTCTCGGCCTGCTCCTGATCCAGCACGGCAGCTTCGATTCCGTGATCATTGCCAGTGCAGCCGCCTCAGGTGTTGGTCTGATCGTCCTCCCGTTCATTTCGGTGAAGGACGTGAAGTTGACCGAGGGACAACTCAAGGAAGCCATGGGACTCAAACTCACAAGCTTTGTAGAACCCAAAGCGGTCCCCATCTCCCTAGTCACGATGGTGTTGTATCTGTGCTACTCGAGCATCGTGTCGTTTCTTGCGCTGTATGCGGAAGAGATCCGGCTGGTAGGCGCGGCCAGTGTCTTCTTCATGGTCTATGCAACCGTTGTCTTCCTCGAAAGGCCCTTCGTGGGACGGCGGTTCGACGCCAAGGGCGAAAACTCGGTCGTGTATCCCGCGATTCTCATCTTCGCGATTGGTTTGGCCCTCTTCAGCCAAGCGCGGCAGAGCTTTGTGCTGCTGCTGGCCGCGGCTATCATCGGTGTCGCTTTCGGCGTCCTGCAGTCAAGTGGCCAGACAATCGCCACCATGAGCGCCCCTCCACACCGGATGGGGCTGGCTACTTCGACATTCTTCCTGTTCGCGGACATCGGTGTGGGCGTCGGTCCGCTAGTGGCTGGCCTTGTCATCTCTTTCATCGGCTACAGAAGCACGTTCGTTGCCCTTGCGATCGTCGCGGTGGGGTGCCTGCCCCTTTACTACGGGCTGCATGGGAGACACGCGACACGCCACGCCGAGGGCCGGCGCTAGACCGAAGCTTCCAACAAACAAGCGGAGAGGGGATTCGAACCCCCCGGGACCGCTTGGGCGGAGCGCCGCCGGTTGTAGCCAGTTCTCTGCTTATCTATACTAGATAGTAATGGATTACGACATAGCCCAAACTGGTCGGCATGACCATTGCGCAGAACGAAGTGGAGAGTCGCGTTTCCCTGCTTGCGCAGGCATCGCGGGCGAGCGGGCTGCGGCTTACCCATCAGCGGCTTGAAGTGGCTCGGGAGATCGCCGGCAGCGATACGCATCCCAATGTAGAGGCGATCTATCGTGGAGTGCGAGAACGGGTGCCGACCATTTCCCTCGACACGGTGTATCGGACTCTCGGGGCGCTCGAGAGACTCGGGCTCGTCAACAGGGTCGACGTCATGGCCGGGCCTGCGCGATACGATGCCAACCTCAAGCACCACGATCACTTCATCTGTGATCGTTGCGGCCTCATCCGCGACCTACCCAGCACCTTCCGTAAGGGATTGGAGGTTCCGGAGACGGTCACCGACTTAGGCGAGGTCGAATCGGTCACGGTCCAATTGCGCGGCCTGTGCAAGGAATGCCGATCAGCAGCAGCCTCGGTGGAGCTATACAGAACGGAAGGAAGGGAGAACGGAGATGAGTGAAGACGGCAAGTGCCCTGTGACGGGCAGGACAAGCAAACCCATCGCCGGCGGGGGCACCTCGAACCGGGACTGGTGGCCGAACCAGTTGAACCTGAAGATCCTTCATCAGAACTCCCATATGATCAATCCGCTGGGTGAGCAGTTCGACTACGCTGAGGAATTCAACAAGCTCGACCTGGAGGCACTGAAGAAGGACCTCTATGCGCTGATGACCGACTCGCAGGACTGGTGGCCGGCCGACTACGGTCACTACGGAGGGCTCTTCATCCGGATGGCCTGGCACAGCGCAGGCACCTACCGCATGGGCGACGGCCGCGGCGGCGCGGGGTCTGGTAACCAACGCTTCGCGCCCCTCAACAGCTGGCCCGACAACGTGAACCTCGACAAGGCGCGCCGGCTGCTCTGGCCGATCAAGCAGAAATACGGCAGGAAGATCTCCTGGGCCGACCTGATGATCCTTGCCGGCAACTGCGCTTTGGAGTCGATGGGCTTCAAGACCTTCGGCTTCGGCGGCGGGCGCGAAGACATCTGGGAGCCGGAAGAGGACGTCTACTGGGGCTCTGAGGCCGAGTGGCTGGGTGACAAGCGCTACTCCGGCGATCGGGATCTCGAAAACCCGCTCGCCGCCGTGCAGATGGGTCTGATCTACGTGAACCCGGAAGGCCCGAACGGCAACCCGGACCCGGTCGCCTCCGGCCGTGACGTCCGCGAGACCTTCGCCCGCATGGCGATGAACGATGAAGAGACCGTCGCCCTTGTCGCCGGCGGGCACACCTTCGGCAAGTGTCATGGCGCGGGCGATCCGGCGCTTGTCGGTCCGGAACCTGAGGCCGCCGGCATCGAGGAGCAGGGACTCGGCTGGAAGAGCAGCTTCGGCAGTGGCAAAGGCGGCGATACGATCGGCAGCGGCCTCGAGGGCGCCTGGAAGCCGAACCCGACCAAATGGGACATGGGCTATCTGAACACTCTGTTCAAATACGAGTGGGAGCTGGTCAAGAGCCCGGCCGGCGCGCATCAGTGGCTGGCCAAGGACGTGGCCGAAGAGGACATGGTGGTCGATGCGCACGACCCGTCGAAGAAGCACCGGCCGATGATGACCACGGCGGACCTCTCCCTTCGCTTCGACCCGATCTACGAGCCGATCGCGCGGCACTACCAGCAGCACCCCGAGGAGTTCGCGGACGCTTTCGCCCGGGCGTGGTTCAAGCTGACGCACCGCGACATGGGCCCTCGCTCGCGCTATCTCGGCGCGGAAGTCCCGGCGGAGGAATTGATCTGGCAGGACCCGGTGCCCGCGGTCGATCATCAGCTGATCGACGCGAAGGACATCGCCGCTCTCAAGGGCAAGATCCTCGCCTCGGGGCTGTCTGTCTCCCAACTGGTCGGGACGGCCTGGGCGTCGGCGTCCACGTTCCGCGGCTCCGACATGCGCGGCGGGGCGAACGGGGCGCGCATCCGTCTCGCGCCGCAGAAGGATTGGGAAGTCAACCAGCCGGCTCGACTGAAGACGGTGCTGCAGACCCTCGAGGGGATCCAGAAGGAGTTCAACAGCGCGCAGTCCGGGGGGAAGAAGGTGTCGCTTGCCGACCTGATCGTCCTGGGCGGATGCGCGGGTGTTGAACAGGCTGCGAAGAATGCCGGGCAGGACGTGACCGTGCCCTTCACGCCGGGACGCACGGACGCGTCGCAGGAGCAGACCGACGTGGCGTCGTTCGCCGTACTCGAACCGGCTGCAGACGGGTTCCGCAACTACCTCAAGACCAAGTACTCCATGTCGGCGGAGGAAATGCTGGTGGACAAGGCGCAACTGCTGACGCTGACCGCTCCGGAGATGACCGTGCTTGTCGGCGGCATGCGCGTCTTGAACGCCAACTTCGGACAGTCCCCGCACGGCGTCTTCACCAAGCGGCCGGAGACGCTCACCAACGACTTCTTCGTGAACCTGCTCGACATGAGCACGACGTGGAAGGCGACTTCAGAAGACGGCGACGTGTTCGAGGGTCGCGATCGGGCCACGGGCGCACTCAGGTGGACCGGCACCCGTGTCGACCTCATCTTCGGTTCGAACTCGCAACTCCGGGCCTTGGCGGAAGTCTACGGATGTGCGAGACTCCCAGGAGAAGTTCCTGCACGACTTCGTAGCAGCCTGGGGCAAGGTGATGAACCTCGACCGTTTCGACCTCGCCTGATCGTGGCGCAATGATCCTCGAGGGCTATTCCGCCTTGTAGACCTTGCACAGGAATCCCCTCATCTTGGGGGACCCATCTCCGGGCTGTAAGGCGGGCTGTCATCGGTAAGGATATTGAGGTTGGCCTCATCCCAGCCGTACATCTGGGACTCTCCCCTTTCCGGGAACCACCAGCCATAGCCGACGCTCACCACCCTGGGGTCGATACCCGTGTCGAGGGTCGCCTTCTGCCTGATGCGGCCGCGCTTGCTCTCGATGAAGACCGCGTCACCCTCCGCGATCCCAGATCGGCGGCGGTCTCGGGATGGATGATCGCGAGCGGTTCCGGCTTGTTCTTGCGTAATCTCCTGCAGGTAGCGGTCCTGGGAATGTACGTAGTTCTCCTCGTGAGTGTTGGTCAGCACCAGCGGGTACTCGGCTCAGCATCTCCGGCGCGCTGAACGGGCGTCTCCTCAGGCTCGTGGTATACGGGCAGCGGCTCGTATCCCCATTGCTCGCAGAGGCTGGAGTATAGTCTCCACCTTGCCGGAAGGCGTGCTGAAGCCTTCTTCCAGGTATTTTCGGTATCCTCGAGTGGACGAGACCACGCCCGGGCCGCCGCTGGAGCTCGGCGAAGGTCATGCCCATCGGCTCAAGGTAGTCGTCGAGAAGGGTCTGCAGATCTGCGGCGAAGTACTCTCCCAGTCCCAAGTCCGCTGCCAGTCCGCGGATGATCTCGAGGTCCGACCGGCACTCGCCGACCTGGACGACCTTCTGCTGCGGCTCCAGGCAGAACACTCCTGCCCCCCGCGGCGACCACCACGGCGTCGGTCTCCAGGTAGGAGGCGGCGGGCAAGCACGATGTCGGCCAGCGCCGCCGTGGGCGTCATGATCAGATCGGCCACGACCAGGAACGTCCACCTTCTTCAGGGCCTCGTACACCCGCCTGGAGTTGCTCCAGGTGAGCATGGGATTGCTGCCGAAGACGCCCAGGACCCTCACCGGATAGGGGTTCTTCCTCGAGGATGGCGTCAGCACATGCTGGGGACGGACTTCCACAGGCTTCCACACAATCGGGTCCCAGAGTTCGTGGGGCGGGAAGTAGCCTGCCTCGGCGCCCAGCTTCTTGAGGTCCTGCTCGGCGGGGAGCAGGTGGCGAAGGATGTCTCTGTCCGTGCCTTCGAGAGGATGGTCCCCTCGACGTGGGCAGTGCCGCCCGGGATGTCCAGCATGCCGCAGATGGACTGGATGATGGCGAAGGCCCGGGCGCACTGGGTGCTGTTGTAGGTGTCCTCGCTGGCGTTGCCGTTCCACAAGCAGGCGGACGTACGACTGCGAACAGACGTGCCGCCGCGACGATCTTCTCGGCGGGTACCCAGGTGATGTCGGCGACCTTCTCAGGTGGATACTGCCTGGACGTGCGCTGCCAGCCTGTCGAAACCCACCGTCCAGTCGTCGACGAAGTCTTTGTCGTAGAGCTTCTCGTTGACGATCACGTTGAGCATGCCCAGGGCCAGGGCGAGGTCGCTGCCGGGCCGGGGCCGCAGCCAGATGTCCGCCCGCTTGGCCGCTGCCGTCTCGAGCACGTTGACCACGATGAGCTTGCCGCCTCTCGCCGAGCGGAGGATCGGCGCTGTTCCCCCAGCAGAGGAGGCACTGCGGGCCGCCGGCCAGATCCGGCATGCCGTCGAAGCCGTAGGTCATCAACCGCGCGGAGGCGCTGGGGACGTAGCAGGTGTTGTCGATGCTGGTGACATTGGGCGTGCCGAACACGTTGCCCAGGCGGGAGACGTAGTCGGCGCTCGGCCTGCAGTACGTACCCTTGGCGAGGCAGACCGACTTCCGCGCCGTACTCGCTCTTTGGCGGCGGCGAACTTCGCGGGCGATCGTGTCCAGCGCCTCGTCCCAGGAGATCCGCTGCCACTATGCCCTCGCCCTTCTCTCCGACCCGCTTCTGCGGGTAGAGCAGGCGGTTGGGGGAGTAGAGGCGCTCTAGGCCCACCGGCGGCTCTGGCGCAGAATCGCCCCGAAGCGCCGCGGGAGTCGCGGAGCGGCCTCCACCCGTACCGCCCGTCCTCCCTCCACATGCACCAGCATGCCGCATCCATTGCCGCATTCCTGGCAGACGGTCCTCACCACTCTGCTTTCGTCATCACCGGTCATCTGCTTTGCTCCCCACGTGAATGCCACGCCAATACGGCCATAGTACCGTGATGTGTCGGCGCGCGACTCCCCAGACCATCCTGTAGATCTTGATATGTCGTCCAAGGCGTATCACTGCGTTTCAGCGCAATCCCCAGCCGGGGAGACAGGCACGCTCCAAGAGAAAAGCCCCGTCTTTCGACGGGGCTTCGTATGGTAGCGGGGACGGGCTTTGAACCTGTGGCCCTCGGGTCAGGAGCAGTATGGACGCCCCATGGTGTCTAATCCCGTTCCAGTCAGACACCATGGGGCACTTGTGGGTCACAGCTCACAGGGAGTGAGCAAGAGCGTGTGACTCCGTTGACGTATGTTCTCACCCCCCGCCTGAACGGCTCCTGAACGACTGGGGGCGGACCTGCTCGAAGCTGGGACCAAGTATTGTCACGGCGCTACTTCCGTCAACCTCCTCCAGGTGGTCTTACGAGCAGTTTATGTAGTATCGGCTATGCTCACGCGGCTGTTCTCGCAAACGGCACGTGGCGGCAGCCAATCTGGAGAGCGCGCCCAGATTCGCCGTAGCCAACGAAATCCATGCAGACCATCTGTTCGTCGTTGTGAAAGGAAGCATCATGGCCACGGAATATTGGAGCACAGACCCCCCGACCGACTCACCGGCGACTCCTCAAGTCCGCCCGCCGGTGGACCCGCGGACCCGCTATCAGAGGATGAACTCCCGGAAGAAAGGGCAACGAAGGCTGATCGCCCTCGTGGGGGTCCTGGCCGCAGCGCTCATAGCCGTCAGCGCCACGCTGGCCGACGACCGCCGGCGGATCGGTCGCCGCGACTACCAGCAGTTCAATAGCGGCTTCGAACATCGCCTCGACCCAAGCTCCGGCGCCTGCTGTCTCAGCCGGCCTCGCCGACGTACGGGCCGCCCTGGCCAGCCCCGCCCAGACGGTTCTTGACAAGGCCTACACGAGCGTGGTCAACATCTCGGTTAGCGCGTCTTCCGGACGGCGTTCGGCCTCCGGAGTCGGCTCGGGCGTCATCTACACGTCGGACGGCTACATCTTGACGAACGACCACGTGGTCACGCTCGACGGGGCGGTGGGCTCCGGGCAGTCGATCACGGTCACGTTCAGTGACGACAGCACGGCTCCGGCGACCATCGTGGGCGAAGATGCCACCAAGGACATAGCGGTGATCAAGGTGGACAAGACCGGCTTGATTCCCGTCAGCTTCGGCTCATCGAGCGCGGTGGAACTTGGAGACTGGGCCACGGTGATAGGCAGCCCCTTGGACTACCAGAACAGCGTCACCCTCGGCATCGTGAGCGGATTGGATCGTTCCCTGCAGGTTTCCGCGTCGGAGACACTGACCGGTCTCATGCAGATCGACGCCCCGATCAGCCCAGGTAACTCCGGCGGCGGGTGCTTCAACTCGCTGGGCCAATTCATCGGCATGCCGGAACTGTATCTCCCTCCGGGCAGCACCGGCGCGGAGAATATCGGCTTCGCCATTCCGGCCGATGTCGTGGCAAGCGTCGCCCACACCCTCACGGGCACGACCAGTGACAAGACTGGAAGCGAAGTCTGAACGGCACTGAGCTCTCTACCGAGGGTCCCCATGCGAAACCCGGTCTTCTGGACCGGGTTTCGCGTTTCTTGCCCCGGCCAGGCTCTCGTCATACCCCCCGCCTTCACCTTCGGCCACCCCGATCGGCCCCGGTCGCCAAAGTTCCCCCAGGGTGCCTGAGCCGGCTCGGCGACCGATGACGCCCCCACCCCGGCCTCGTAGCACCCAGGCGAACCCGACGGCGATTGCGGCCCCAATGAGTGGTCCGGCGACGTAGGCCCACCAGGCGGTGTGATCACCGAGAATGAGCGCCGGCCCCAGCGAGCGCGCGGGGTTCATGGAGGCTCCACTTACTGGGGAGCCAAGGATCCCAGCCAGAGCGACAAAGCCGCCCACCCCGATGGCGGCACCCCAGCCCACGTTCTGCGCGCCCGACGCGGTACCCAGGACCACGCTCACCAACCCCAGAGTGAGCAGGGCTTCCCACCCCATAGCGAGAACCGGACTCACTCCCAGGCCTGGCAGTGTGAGACCGGCCGCTTGCTGCTTGCCGAGGAGCAAGACGAGCAACTCCATAGCCAAAGCGCCGCCCGCCAGTTGTGCGGCGACGTAGCCGGGGACGCGCTTCCAGGCGAAGTCGTGGCGCAATGCAAACGCGATGCTCACCACCGGGTTCAGGTGCGCTCCGGAGACCGCTCCCATGAAGAGAATGATGCCGGCGACCATCGAGACCGGGAGCCACTGCCTGCGCCGAGGCCGAAATCGCGTGCCCCCCAAAGCGAGCGTTGACCACCCCGGTTCCAGCCGCCACGAACACGAGAAGGAAGGTACCGAGGACTTCCGCAAACAGCCGGCGTAGGATGTAGCGACCTTCTTTGTCGAAGTCCTGGCGTCCGCGTAGGGATTGGGCGGGAATGCCCAGCACATCGGCCAACAAGTGATGGGGAGACTCTCCTCGCGGTTCTTCCATCTCTTCCTTCACGGCCTCTCCCACTTGGCGCGACGCTGACTGCTTGGTTTGTGCAAGCCGCTGTCTCGGCGAGGTGTTTGCGACGACCGGGCCCCTCCTTCTAGAACAAGGCCGGGATATGAGGGTCACTACCGCACGGAGCGATAGCCGCCCGTGACGCCCCTCGGGCTGAGGACGACCTGCCAGACCTGGTGTCGTCTCACCCTGAAGCTGGCTGCGCAGGAGAGCAGGTAGTACGTCCACATCCGGTAGAAGCGCTCATCGTAGTCGTGCTTGATCGAGTCCCAACTGTCTCGAATTCTGGCACCAAGCCATGAGCGTGGGATCGTAGTACACGCCGAAGTTATGCCAGTCCTC
Source organism: uncultured Actinomycetes bacterium (assembly GCA_963784835.1). Lineage (GTDB taxonomy): Bacteria > Actinomycetota > Thermoleophilia > RBG-16-64-13 > RBG-16-64-13 > RBG-16-64-13. The sequence goes on from CAWASM010000002.1 coordinate 275,176, forward strand.
CAGGATGAACAGCCCTTCGGCGGCCGTGGTGATCTGCTTGGCGGAGGGGATCATCGAGTTCGGGAAGATGTACTTCGCGATCCAGGGGTCGGTGTGCCGGCCCGACCTGTTGCGCCCGATGGAATGGAGCAGCATGAGGCCGTCGTCTGCGAGCGACCTGTGGGCCACTTCCATGAAGGTGCGATAGTTGTTGACCCCGACGTGCTCGAACATGCCGACGGACACGATCCGGTCGAACGGCCCGTGAAATCTGCGGTAGTCCAAGAGCTCGAAGTCCACGGGAAGCCCCGCTGCCCGTTCGCGGGCAAGATCGATCTGTTCGCGCGAGACAGTGACGCCCGTGACGTGGGCGCCGTACTTCTCGGCGGCGTATATGGCGAAGCCGCCCCAGCCGCAGCCGATGTCCAGGACCCGCATCCCATCGCGAAGGTCCAGCTTGCGGCAGATCAGGTCCAGCTTGGCCTCCTGGGCTTGGTCGAGGGTGACGGCCGACTCCCAGTAGCCGCAGGAGTAGTTGAGACCCTTGTCCAGCATCTTGACGAACAGGTCGTTGCCGATGTCGTAGTGGTGTTCGCCGATCTCGAACGCTTTGGTGAGGCGCTGCGGATTGAGCATCCTGGCCTTGAGGACGGCCCACAGTAGAGCCTTCGAGCGGCGCATGTGCTTCTCCAGCCCCGCGGTCAGGACGCGTTCGAAGAACTGGTCCAAAGCCGGGCAGTCCCACCAGCCGTCCATGTAGCTCTCGCCAAGCCCCATCGTGCCGTTGCCCAGAATGGCCGAGTACAGCCTCGGGTCGTTCACCTTGATATCGAAAGGCCGACCGCCGTCGATCTGCACTCCTGCGATATCCAGCATGCTCTGCACGAGCAACTGCCCTGCGTCACTCTTCACGCCGCTCCCTCCTTGGCGACGGCCGGCGGATCCACCGCACGGCTGCCTCACTGCTCGATCACGAACGATGCGTCGGCTGTGGCATGACAGGCCACGCCATCACGATACACTCCGGAGCCGGACCCCGGCGAAACCCACGTCGGTGACCTGGGTCCCTCCCAAGATCTCAAAGACCGCTCTGCGCCGTTGTGCTAGCAGATGCCCGCCGACCGGAACGCCTCCTTCACGTCCGAGAGAAAATAGATCACCTGCAGCTTGTACTTCTCCGACGTGGTCTTGATCGTGACCTGATCGGGCCCCGTCCCGTCGGGGCCCGTCCCGAGTCTTGTACTTCACCTTCTTGATCGTCCCGCGGTCGATCGCGAAGTTGCCCGGTGACTCAGCCAGCGCCGCGTCCGGCGGCATATGCAAGTACACTTCATGGTAGTTGGACGTCGCATCAAGCTGCGCGCCCCACTGGCCGAGGAAGCCCTTGCCGTTGGCCTTAGCGTCACCGCGCGACTGATTCATTATCGCGGCGACCTTCTCTTCGTATGCTCAGCGAAGATGATCCGGCGGTCGGTAAGAATGAGCGAGTACCTCTTTGGTTTCATACCCATGAACCCGCCGACCCGCATGAGGTTGCCAACGGTCGCGAGGATGCGTTCGCCTGCGAGAGGGGCGGGTACCGGCGTGTCTATCATGTGTGCCCTCACTCCTTCCTGGAATGAGAGAGAAGGCTCCGGGACTCCGGAGCTTTCCCTTATCGGATCGTACGACCCGTGACCTACTAGTAGTGGAGCTTGTCCAGTGCTTGCTGTGCCGCGGGGTCGTCCATGGTGATCTTCGGATCGGCGTCATCACCCTTGGTGAATGTTGTGTTGTCCTTCGCCACGTCGTTGACCGCCCAGAATGTGCCGGCGCCCTCTGGGTCGTCGGTCGCCCACACTCCTTGATGGTTCTCCATGCTGCTCGAGAATTCCATAGCGACGAAGTACACGTTGGGCAAGGTCGCGCTACTGACCATCCAACCAGAAAGCGGTCTAACCACGGCGTCTTCCTTTGCGCCCGCGGCGATGGCGTCGAGAAGACCGGGCGATACGATCGCATCCACTGGCTCTGTGGCCGGGGCACCCGCGGCTGCTGTGGTGGCGCTCACCGCCGTCGTCGTTTGCGTCGCCCCACCATCTCCGCCGCAGGCGGCAAGGGGGATGACGAGCAAGGCAATCGCCAGCAGGATCAAGACGCAACGCAGCTTCATGACATGGACCCCATCTTGTTCGAATTAGAATCACTCCAACCAACCGTGATTGGCCGGTGCCCAGAGACCTTATCACCCGGAGGCGGTGCCGGCAAAATCCCATCGGCGTCTCACAGAGGCGACGCATTGGCGAGCCCGTACGGTCGCGCACGTTCTCGGGAACTTGACCCTTGTCCCAACTGAGATGTTGCTGAGAATCGAGTCGGACCCGCGCTACAATGGGGCCGCGACCGGCCCTGCCCGTTCGCGTCTAGCGATGGGGCCCCGGGCCCGCGCGGAGAGGGAGGACCGAAGTGGAGACTGGGCTCACAAGCGGTTGGCACATGTCGCGCGGGGGCGCAACGTACGGTCCCTACGAATGGAACGACCTGGTCGCCTGGGCGCAGGGAGGGCGACTCGCCCCCGGAGACCTCGTCTGGCAGGCGCAGCTTCCTGGTTGGATGCCGGCCGGGAAGGTGCCGGGATTGTTCCCGGCCTGGTCCGACGCTCTGGTTCCCGCGTATGGACAATCCCAGAGGATATCCTCACACCGGGGACGATGGGCGCTCATAGCCGGGCTGTCCACGCTTGTCGTGGCGGGAGCGGTGGTGGGGGTGCTCTTCGCGGCCGGGGTCTTCTCCAAGCAGTCCGTGGTGGTCGAGACTCCCATGCAGGGCCCCACGGTCATCGACGTTCCCTATGACTCCTCGGAGCTGGTGGTTTCGCCTGAGGATGGAGGGCAGCTCGAGTTTCAAGGCGCCCAGATCTCTGTCCCGCCGGGCGCGGTAGCTTCGGACGCGACGCTGGAGGTCAAGGTACTGCCGGATGACTTCAACGTGAGTCCGACGGCTTCGCCAGAGGATGAGTTCTTCGCGGTCGGCCCCGTGGTGGACTTCGGGCCCGCGGGAACCGCCTTCGACCAGCCGGTGACGGTCACCGTGCCCTACGACGAGGGTCTCCTGCCGGCCGGTATTCCAGAAGAAAACGTGGCTTTGGTCTACTGGGATGGGTCGGCCTGGGTCACGGTGCAGGGCACGGTCGACACGAGCAGGAACACCGTCACCGCCCAACTTCGGGAGTTCGACGGGGTAGTTCTCACGACCGTCGCAGCGCTCGTATTGGTGCCAGTCGCGGTGGGGATGTGGGTCTACAAACTGACCAGGAGCGACCCCATCATCGATGGGAAAGCGGACACGTACATCATCCCCGACAACTCCACGGTCAAACAGATGGCCCAGACCAGCACGTGCGGCGGCGTTTCCCTTGCCAACCAGCAAGCACTTGCCCAGCACATGGAGAGTCTGCAGACCCCGACACCGCAGAAGCTCGCCTTCACCAAGCCCGACGGGACACAAATCCAAATGAACGAGGGCGAGCACTACGACGCGGGTGCCGGCACCAACTGGCAGATGCCGAACGCCTTCTTCGACAAGAACATGAAGGGGGACTGCACAGACGTGACCAATGCCATGGTGAGCGTGTTCCGGTCGCTCGGGTATGAGGCCAGGGGAGTATTCGGATATGAGACTGATCCCACTACGAAGGCGCAAGACCCGCACGCGTGGGGAGAAGTGCTGATAGGCGGCAAGGTCTACCTGATCGACGAGCAGGGGCAAGTGTCACCGCGTGAGCGGGCCATGGAACTGCAGCACTTGGAGCGGCCCAAACCGGAGGACGCTCGGTACAAGATGTGGGACGACGTCAATCACGTGCAAAAGCAAGATCCCGACTGGTACAAGCGGTACCTCACCAGCACGACTACCAGCACGACCGCCGGCATCGACGCCATGGCCATAAACGGCACTTGGGTAGGCCAGGCGAGCAACGGGACAGCAGTCGATGATGTCAATCTCGTCATAAGTGTCTCAGAGGGGGGCACCGGAAGCGCCACGGCGACGTGGAAGGACCCACGGTACTCGCCGATGCAAGCGATGGTGGTAATCAACGGGGACGTGGTTGAAATAGGATTCCAGGACATGACCCAGTTGTCTGGAAACTTTACCGGTGGCAATACCCTAACCCTGTCGGGCCCGTCGACAACGTGGAAGCTCACGCGGGTACAGTGAGCGGGGGCGTTGCGGTAAGCGGGCAGCGCCACGCTCACCCCTCTGAGGTAGTCGCGCATGGGTTCCGCCGGAAGGCGAACGATCCCAACGGCGCCTGCCGAATTTATGGGGATCAAGCACGCTACCCAGTGTCCAGGGGTGAGCCTCCCCTCCCCCCTTTCCTCACAGCTCACTCTTGACCCTACTGAATACCACCATATTCCATCTGGGAAGGGGTCAACTCAGGGGTCAATTCAGGGGTCAAGCGCCTTGAAGGGGTAATGCTCGATATATCGACAAAAGAGAAAGGGGGCCGGAAGTCCGGGCCTTTCATATGGTAGCGGGGACAGGATTTGAACCTGTGACCTTCGGGTTATGAGTGGTGCTATAGACGATCTAGTGCATGGTTTCTAGCATCGCTTGGTGCCTTCCTGTCTGCAAACAGGGCATTTCTCCAAAGAACCCCGAACGCCGGTGTAGGCCCGTTCTGACCGGTGCGTTGGAGAGATGTTGGCAGGTTCTTGTTGTCCCCGACCGCCGCGTTGTGCACCTCGCACAACACCGATGGAGTGGACGGCGTACTGTCATCCCGAGCACCCTACCCGTCTGTGAGTGACAGGAAAGGTGTTCCATACGACAGCATTCTACGGCATGCCTTTCCACGGTTCGCCCGGGATCCTGGCGATCAGACGCTCATGCACCAACCTATAGGCCTGGTCGATGTCGTGGCCCGAGTCATCTCGGAGTAGGGGCATGACGTCATTGCGGAAGTCGGCGGAAGCCAGCTTCTGGGCCATATTCGCTTCGTAAGCCGCTCTCGATACAGACAGTCCTCCGTGCTCCAGATAGGCACGAAGGCCAGCGACTACGCGCTCCTCATCGGGTGAAAGCGTCTCGAGCGCAAGCCATAGGTCGTACAGATCGCGTCCCTTTCGGCGCTGATAGAGAGCGCGGAGCTTGGTGGCCATCAGTTCCTCGAGAGCATAGGTCGTCACCGGGACGGTCGCAGCGTACCAGGCGTTTCTCACGGCGAACGGAACCTGATGTAGCCCCTCCACCGCGAAATGCTCCCGTGTGTTGATCTCGATCTTCACCCGCATCCGCCGGACCGGATGCGCTGTGGTTTCGAAACCGTAGAGGAGCTTCACGCTATCGGCAGCCTGCTGGAACGTGGGGGGCCCAGCCAACCGTCGAGCGCTTCCTGGACCTCCAGAAGAACCGGTTTGATGGGCCCAGCCGTCACCTGCACTAGGTCCAGGTCCTCAGAGTACCTACCGGGAGGATCGAAGAACAGCTTATGGAGAGCCGTCCCGCCCCGGAAGGCAAGCATCTCGCGCAGTGCCGGTCGCGCGAATATCTCGGAGAGAGCGCGGGAGAGCACCAGGTCTTGCTCTACCTGCTCATCGAGAGCCCACGGCGCCTGCGCGCGCCATGCCGTGATGTTCGCCCGAGGTATCACAGATCGAGCTCTATCTCCTACATTGGGGATCACGCGCCAAGGTGCTGCGGGAACGGCATCGCCCCGCGGCATGTCACGCGCGAGCAGTACCGGACGATAGCGTCGTGCCGCCAGCGCCCGCAGAAGAGCATCGGCCAGGCGAGACTGACCGGCCTGATCGAGAAGGAAACCAAGCCGCTGGACCTCGGGACTCTTCCGCGCCTCGGCCAGGGTGTGGAGCCCGGCGGGGTCGATTCGCTCCGCCAGTTCAGAAAGCACCATCGCCACGTTACTCCACCCGCCGCATGCGGAGGAGAACTTCACCAGGTCGAACGCAGTCAGTCTCAGGGTTAGAGACAAGCATGGAGCCCGTCTCTGTCTGCATGCTTGTGACAGGCTCGTCTTCCAAGGTCCCAGTCGCGTGGAACTCGATACGAGCTCGCCCTACCTTCGCCGGACGGGTGGGTCGGTCGGTCATCACCTGGAAGACCATGGATTGCTGGTGCGAAGCGCCGTGAAGAGCGGCGGCCGAGAGAAGACCGACATGGTAGGGCCGGCCCAGAAACCGCATCAGATCGTCGATGAACCACGACGGCGGCGGGGCACCCGCTGCGCGGTACTCCATGGGCACGATCACGAAGAAGCCGCGGCGCGGCACAACGAGTCGCCCCCTATTCTTCAGGCGCCGAATAGCGTTGTCGAGTGCGATCTCCGAGATACCCAGTGCACCCCGAGCCTCCGAATCCGAGAAGGTGTAGCGGCCTGCTGCCTGAGTATCATCAACAAAGGCAGTCAGACCGGGGAAACTGATGTCATCTGCAAGCGCCATTCTGTTTGCGTAATATAGCGCCAAGCGCTCAGTTCTGCAAGAGTAGTGGCCGCTACATCAACCGCGATCGGTGCTGCCGGCGGTGCTGTAGTAGGGTTTGCGGCCATGAAGGGAGCAATCGAGGCGGCCGGAATCAAGGGTGTCTCTGCGGCTGGAATAAGCACCGGCATAGCCAAACTGGGCAGGATTGTAGGTGGAAGGATGGTCGCAGGAGTCTTGGTCGTTGCCGCAATCCCATTGGCGGGCTAGTAAGCGCAGACGACCCTTGCCCGCTACGCTGGCTGCGATCCCCATGCTAGCGCTGCTGCTACTGGGCAGCTGCGGCACTGGAGACCCCAGCTCTGGCGAGACGACCACCCTCTTGGCTCGACTGGACCAAGTGATCTCCCCAGGCAAGATTCTCAAGGTTGCTGACCTGAGCAAGGAGGGCGCCGTCGAGGGGGTCTGGTACGTGGACCCGACGGGGAAAAGACTCCGCCACGAGGAAACAGGCGCGTATACGATGGGAAACGTGACCGTGTTCGATGGAACAGGGCACAGCTCTCTCAGTGGTGCCGATCTCACAGTCACCCCGCACGGAGGGGGCGGCTACGATGCGGGGTACGACCTTCTCGACGACTTCGCCAACATGGAGCCCATCAAGACGGGCACGATTGAAGTCAAGGGACAGGGGCTTACCATCTACGAGCTTGCCCTCCCCTCGCCTGACCCCGCCCACACCTACGCCGCGCGCTTCTACGTTGATCCCTCAAGCGGTCTCCGCGTGAAGCAGGAGATATCACCGATGGGGTTCTCGACTGGACCCGTGAGTGTGGGGTCGTGGACTCGTCGCAGTTGGAGGTTTCCCTTGAATGGTCCGGACTTGGCCAAGAGGCGTCAGCTAGGTTGGAGAAACGCATAGCATATCTGAGCGAGCTGCCCTTTCCCGTCTTCGGTCTTCCAGACTCCTATCTCGGCCTCCATCTCGGAGTCGTGATTCCCGTCGGTGACTGGAGCATGGTCCGGCTCGAATACTTTCCCGAAGGCGGGTCACATTCGGCATACGTGGTCGTGAGCACCTACAACCTAGCCGAGTATCCCGACTATCCGAAAAGCCATCTCAACCCTCTCTCGTCCGCTTCGGCGACGCGCGATTCGCTCGGTGACGTGCTGGCGTTTGGCCAAGGTGGGGCAGGTATCCTGCTGCAGGCCCTCCCCGACCGCGTTGACGCGAGCGCCGAGCAGATAGCGGGAGCGCTTGTCCGGGTGAACTAACCCTCGAACTTATGGTGCCCAGCCAAACGGCTGAGAGCGATTCGCTGCTCGCATCGCGAGAAAGCAAAAGGCCCGGAAATCCGGGCCTTTCATATGGTAGCGGGGACAGGATTTGAACCTGTGACCTTCGGGTTATGAGCCGAGGAAATGGGGTCTCTGTTAGTTCTTTTTGGTCGACCTTGGTGCGCCAAAACCGCGTCGGAAACCGCATTTCGCCCAGTCAACTGAGACAGAGAAAGACGAACAGAGACCATTCTCGCCGCGCTCTCGTGGGCAACGTGTGGGCAGAACCCCCCATGTGCGACCAGATCTTGTCGCTCCCACTGGGGGCTTCTCCTACGGCTCGGGCCGCGCACGGGGGAAGAGGCGCTCCTCTCCCCTGCGCTTGAGCCCGGGGTAGAACTCGAACCCGCATGGGCACAACCCTGCAGTGCCAAGGACCGGCGAAGGCACTGTCACGCTCTGTCTGCTCCTGCCGGATCGTCGTCTTTGCAGGGCTTTTCCCGACCGCCAACGCACCCATCTGCGCCGCCCTGCTGCCCCCTGACGGCCGGGTCGCTGGCTACCACTCCGCCCAGCAGACTGCGCAGGGGCACACGGTTCTTGACTTTCCTAAGCGGGCAGGCAAGGGATGCTCCATCGTGAGAATGCCTGCGCCGGGGAGGCCGGACTCAAGCAACCAAGCCTCCAATGAATCCGGAGAGGTTCACTGCCTAGTCTGCGGCGCCAAACTGCAGGCTCTGTGTGATGGCCTCCAAGTCCGGCAGGACGTTATCGTCGAAGCCCCACACTCCATCCCGCCCCGCAAGCACGAATAGAGACCCTTCGAACTCTATCCACACGTCCTGCTGCTTGTAGTAGGGCTCTCCGTTGGGGAGTTCGTACGACTTGACCAACGCGGGCAACCCGTCCACCACGGTGGTCCAGCCGGCGACGTCGCGCATTGAGCTCCCCCACTCGGCCGCCAACATCGCGTAGGCTTCATCGAACGTGTTCTGCAAGGTCTTGTCTGGGGGCAGTTCGAGTCTCACCAGTTCCACCCGGGGATAGGAGTCGCCTTGATCCAGCGCGAACAGAGGAGTGCAATCAAGCAAGCGGCCCAACGGCCACCGCATGGTCTCCTCGACGGAGGCTGATCTCCACCCGGCGGGCCAATCCAGCGAGACTCCCCCCGCCTCCCAGTGCCCGGCGGCTGTCCCGGTCGTCGTGGAAACCACTGAGGACTGCGTGGTGGACGCGCTGGTCAAGGTGGTGTCTCTTGAGTGGCGCAGCCCACAAGCAGCACCACGAGCGGCGAGCAGACAAGGGACGAGAGGACCGGCACCGTGTTGCTCCGCGGCTTCATCTGGACCGCCACCCCCTTCCCTGGCAAGCTGCTGCGGCTACGAGGTACAGGCAGACGCGCCGGCCATCAGCCTCGCATCTACCGACTTTCAGGGCCAGTGGAAGGAGGCACGTCTCGCTCCTCCTGCGACCTCATTGTATGACACACTCGAAAGGAGTCAACAGGGCCTCGGCCCCCAACGCAGCTCCGGTTCATCTTGCAGCACACCTCTTGGCCGCGGTACCTTAGGAGGGACCTGTACCCGCGGCCTGGAGGTGGACATGCGACGCCCACGCTTGTTCGGCCCGCTCCTGCTCTCCCTGCTGTTGCTCAGCCTGCTGGTGATCGCCGGCTGCGGGGGGACCATCGCCCCGGGCAACGTCTCGGGCAGCCCGCCGACCACGGCCTCGATGCCACCACGACTGCGGATCACGAGCGCGGGCGAGACCACGACCACGGCCGAGACCGACGCGGCCGACCGGCCTTCGAGTCTGCACCGGCATCGGACGCCACCCCGGGGTCGGGGCCTGATTCAGGTACCACGCCGACCTCCCCGGACGGGCTGCCGGCCGCGATCACTCCCGAGGAGATCAAGAACGCCATGTGGTCCATCGGGATGGGGTCTCCGGACCAGCTCCAGATCTACGACTACAAGAACTTCGGCCACTATGCGGCCGCCTACGTCATGGCCGCGGACGAGAACGTGTATCTGGTGCTCTTCAACGACGAGACCGGCGGCTGGGCGATCCTGGCCACATACACCGGCCTCGGCTGGGAAGCCGTTCAGGCCGACCTGCGGGCCAAGGCAGCGCCGGAGGACTTGATCGACTGGGCGAACCCTGGGGAAGGGTAGACCGGCAGTGGTCCGGCCACCATCGCAATGACCATGGACGTATACTCGCACGCCATACCGGCTCTGCAGAAAGACGCCGCGGACCAAGTCGCCGCGCTGGTTGTGACCTGTGACCTGTACGACCTCGGTTGACACCTTCACGATACCAACTTCTCTCTCAGGACCTCATACGGAGTCAGCCCCTTAAGCCCGGCGTGAGGCCGGTGGACGTTGTAGAACTCCTCCCAGACCGCGAGCTTCTCCGTGAGGTCGACGTCGTCGGTGTACTCAAGGAGCTGATAGAACTCGAGCTGATCGGTGAGGTGAGAGCGCTCGACCTTGCCGTTGAGGTTCGGGCTCCCCGGCTTGATGTAGGTGTGCTTCATGCCCTGGTCCTCCACATGCCAATGGAACTTGGCCTGGAACTCGTGGCCGTTGTCGGTCCGCACGGTGTGGATGCGGAAGGGGAAACGCTCCACGACGTGGTCGATGAAGTCGATGGCGCTCTCCTGGTTGTGTTTGTTATAGACCTTGAGAGCGCGGATGCGGGTGGCGTCGTCCACGGCGGTGAACTGGTAGCGCTGCACCTTGCGGCCGGCCGGATCCACGAACTTCAGGAACTTCACGTCCACCTGCACGTGGTGGCCGGGCATCTGCTTCTCGTAGCGCTTGCTCATGATCGAGCGAGTGCGACAGTTGGCCGGCAGCCGGCTGAGACCATTCCGGGTGAGCACGCGGTGGACCCCGCTCGCCGAGATGCCTATCCCGTGATAGCGCTCCAGGTACCAGGCGATCCGCCGCGGTCCGAAGTGATAGTTACGGCGTAGGTGAAGGATCTTCTCCTCGACGGGGGCCGGCGTGCGTAGGGCCACATTCTGCGGGCAGGGCTTCTTGTTCACGAGACCCGTCTCGCCATGTTTCTCGTAGGCTCGCTTCCAGATGTAGAAGCACTGCCGTGAGATCCCGAAATGGCGGCAGGCGAGCGATACGTTGCCTGACTCTTCGGCGTACCTAAATACGGCCAGCTTGCGCCTGATGTCCCTCTCAGCTTTCGTCACCTAACAACCTCCGATTGACTCTCGCTACTCTATAGCTTGTGTCAACCAAGGTCGTGGATTCCATAACTGAATACCACCGTTTTACATCTGGGAAGGGGTCAATTCAGGGGTCAAGCACGTTGAAGGGGTAGATGGTGATCTAGCGACAAAAGGAAAAAGGCCCGGAAATCCGGGCCTTTCAAATGGTAGCGGGGACAGGATTTGAACCTGCGACCTTCGGGTTATGAGCCGCGGAAATGGGGTCTCTCCTGGGCCTTACTGGTCGACCTTGGTGCGCCGAGACCGCGTCGAAAACGGCACTTCTGCTCCGCGGGCTGGACGAAGAGAGACTAACAGAGAGCATTTTCGTGGGCAGCCTGTGGGCAGACCAATTGAATGACCACAGGCGCCGACCGAAGAGGCCGGACTCAGCCAAATAGGTCTCCATTGAAGCCGGGGCGATTCACGCCGGGCTGTTGACATCCAGTGAAATCTGCCTAGAGGGCGATCACCCGGAACGCTCTCACGTTCATCTGTCCCGAGGCGTATATGCCGACTGTCCCGGCCTCCAGCTGGCGGTTGTCGGTCGCCCTCACTACCTCGGCGCCGTCAAACAGTAGCCGGATGGAGTTTCCATATACCTCGAGCCGGTAGGTATGCCAGTTGCCATCGTCCACGTATTTCACGCTGGAGAGCATCTCGGAGGCGAAACCCACCCGCACTGAGCAGTCCGACTGATAATAGCCCCCCTCGTAGCCTCCCCAGTATCCTTCACCGCTAATCAGTCTGGCCTCCAGGTAGAAGCTGCCTTTGCTGGGGTCGATCACCTGCATCTCCGCTTCCACCGCATAGTCGGTCATACTTCCCAGATTTACCGGGGCGATTGAAATGGATGGCTGGGTCCCGTCCGATACCAGCATCCCGTGAACGCTCTTCCACTGGCCCACTCTCGCCCAACCTTCGGTGTCCGCCGTCCACTCGGTGATCTCGTAGACCAGGGTGCCAGGGGTGACGACGGCCTCGGTTGTAGTAGTGGTGGCCGCGGAGGTGGTGGTCGTGGAGATGGAGGTGGTCGCCATGAGAGTCGTCGTGGTGGTATCCGACGCACTCGCGTTCGTCGTGGGCGTCACCGCGGTGGTCAGAGTGCCCGACTCGGCCACGGTCGCGCTCGGGCCTGAGGGAACATATGAGGTCGCACTGCAACCTGCAACCAGGAACACAAGGAGAAGGAGGGGAATCATCCAATGCGGTCGCCGTGATATCTTGCGACGCTGCAAGACGCCGTCGTTTGCCTCCCGGCCGTTCATTGTTGACCTCCCGCTACAGGATCTTGGCCTTTGTCATCTCCAGCCTCTGGCTCAGAAGCGATGGCCTCAGCCGCTTGCTCGCTCGACAGGGGCGGAGCCGCCTCCTGCGCGGCGTACTCAGCCGCCGGAGCCTTCGGCGCCTCGCTCTGGAACTGGGCAGGTGGGCTGACGGGCCTGGCGTTCCGCTTCCGCCGCATCCGCACCGCGAGAGCCACCACCACTGTCAAGACGATCGCCCCGAGGAGAAACCACGCGGCCAGCTTCATGAAATCGCTCAGAGTATCATCGAGACTCAAGCGCACCGCTGCCACGACGACTGCAAGCGCCAAGGTCCGGATGTACAGCTTCTTGACCACCCACACGACGGCCAGCAGCCACGTCGCGATGATGCACACCCAACTACAGGCCACAAAAGCCACCGAGGCGGCGCTCGTGTCGCGCATGTACTCGAGTGCAAAGAAGCAACCGATCGCCAGCACGGAGAACACTGCCTGCCATGCTCTAAAGACCGCCATCCTTCTCACTCCTCTCGAACTGAGCGTCTTGTCCTCGACCCGGAGGGCGGCGGCAGACAAAGCCAGCTGCCCATCGCCCGATGAGACTATCTCATACTACAGAGCGACCACGCGGAACGCTCTCACGTTCATCTGTCCCGAGGCATATATGCCGACTGTCCCGGCCTCCAGCTGGCGGTTGTCCGTCGCCCTCACTACCTCGGCACCGTCAAACAGTAGCCGGATGGAGTTTCCATATACCTCGAGCCGGTAGGTATGCCAGTTGCCATCGTCCACGTATTTCGCGCTGGAGAGCATCTCCGAGGCGAATCCCGCCCGCACTGAGCAATCCGATTTGTAGTAACCCCCCTTGTAGCCGCCCCAGTACCCTTCGCCGTTGATCAGTCTGGCCTCCAGGTAGAAGCTGCCTTTGCTGGGGTCGATCACCTGCATCTCCGCTTCCACCGCGTAGTCGGTCAGGGTTCCCAGGGTTACCGGGGCGACTGAAATGGACTGCTGGGTCCCATCTGATACCAGCATGCCGTCCACAATCTTCCATTGGCCCATCTTCGTCCAGCCATCAGCGCTCGGCGTCCACTCGCTCTTGTCGTAGAGCACTGTGCCGGGGGTGACGACGGCCTGAGTGGTGGTCGTGGTGGATGAGGAGGTGGTGGTGGATGAGGTAGTGGAGGAGGAGGTAGTGGTCACCTCAGTGATAGTCGTGGTCGTCGCAAGGTCATTCGTAGTCGCCGGCAAGCCGGTAGTATGAGAAGACTCTGCCATGGCGGCCGCGGAGATGCTGCTGCTGACCGTGGTGCCCCCATCAGTTCCGCCGGCCTTTCCGCCCCCATACAGCATGACCGCGAACACGATGGCCGCGATCACCACCATGGCTCCGGCCCCAAGACCGACCAGACCCAAGGGACGCCTATACCATCGTCGGGAGCCCTCGACTGTGCCTCTGGGTGGCGGTGTTTTCACCGTCTCCGCACGGGAGGCGGTCACGGTAATCGGTGTGTGCACCCGGGCTACGGGCTCTACCCCTGGCGAGGCAGCACTCCCATCTCTCGCTAGGAGTAGCTGTACCGTGTCGGTTAAGTGCTCGAGGTGCCTCTCCAGCGGTGGAGTGATCGCATCCAGCCAGTGCGTGCTGCTTATGTAGTATTCCATTGCCGCGCTGGGGGCCACGTGTTCGACCCGGAAAGGCAGTATGGGGATCGCCCTGCTCGCCGCCCTCTCAACCTCCCTCACCACATGGGGAGAGTTGTTCGATCTGGAAGAGAACACCAAGACCATGAGCGCGGCATCGCTGATAGCCTTGATGAGCTGTTCGGCATAGTCGCGGCCGGGTAGGACGTCGCGCGGGGCGACCCAGCAGCGCACATGCTTCGCCTCCAGGGCAGCGGACACCGCGTCCGCCACGGGCTTGTCCTCAGACGAGTAGCTGATAAAGACATCGTGCGCCACCGATACGCCCCCTCTTTCACACACCGATGATCGTGGGCAACTGGACTATAACACGGTGGACTCCGGAGAAGTCGAGCCCAAAACTGACCACCCCTAAATCACCCGCTACGTGGCCCAGATCGAGATGACCTTGCCTCGGCAGGCACGGTCCACCCCGGCCTCTCCCCCCTATCGAGAAGTCCAGCGTGCAATCCCCAGACCTACCGAGCGAAGCAGGAGCGGTATGCGCTCCACCACTCGCCTGTCCTTTTCCTTTTCCTCCTCGGGAAGCCTCTTGTAACGCACTAGACAAGGATGAGTGCGGGCGACAGGATCGACCGTCGGCCCGAAGCTCCACCCGGCCTGAAGCTTCTCGCGCATCCACCGCATGTGCTCTTGCCGGGACAGGCGTTCGAGTTCTCTGGGTGTGAACCTGAACTCCCCGAGAACAAGGCCATTGAGAGGGACAATCGCGGCACCGATCATCTCCAGCTTCGACCCTATGTCATCAGCCTGGCTGCGGTTGGAGTCTCGTTCCTCCTCAGACAGACGCTCGTAGGGAACCAGCCTCCCGGCGTCTGGGCTGGCATCCCGGGATACGGCCGCCCGGGCGACGTAATCCTGATGGATCGCCTTCGCCAACTCCTCGCGCGAATGTGCTTCAAGATGGGTGGAAATCATGCCGCAGCATCGCTCCGAAGACCCCCGCTGCTCTCCGCGACCTGTTTCCACTCCCTGCTCTCCGACTCCATGAGCGTCTCGGCACGCTCTACAAACAATGCGGCGGGATCCGCTATCCCGGCATACGGGCCAGCGCTGTAGCGAAAGAGATGTACCTCACGCTGCAAGGCTTCGCATGTGAGTCGATGCGTGATCCACGACTCCTTGTTCTTGAAGGCTGACAAGCTCACGGTCGCGATTGCCGCCACCATTGCGACCGCAGCAGGCAGGATCCGAAAAATCACCTCCGACGGATGGTCCAGCGGTGGAGGCGAGAAGATTATGTCCAGTACCAGGAGCACAGGGGTCAACGCCGTCGCTCCGATGGACAGTGCCGCCAGACGGCGGAATCGGCGCCGGTGCTGCACGGCCTTGCGGCCGTGATACTTGATTTGGCCTTCAACGCGCTCGGTCAAGTACAAGCCAACATCTGACGCGCCCATGAGGCCCTCCTGGTCACCATCTGACTCGACGCTTCTTCTTACCATTTTAACGGCGTCACGCGCAACTCCACGGGGGTCAATTCAGGGGGCAGGCGCGTTAAGAGCAGCCTACGTGACGATCCCGCCAAAAGAAAAAGGCCCGGAAATCCGGGCCTTTCATATGGTAGCGGGGACAGGATTTGAACCTGTGACCTTCGGGTTATGAGCCCGACGAGCTACCGGACTGCTCCACCCCGCGCCGCTGTGAACGGGAAGTATAGCACGACGCCCACGCCAGCGACGGCAAAGGCCCTGCCAACCTACTCCCTTGGTCCCATCGCAACCCCGCCTTCAACGCGCTATCATCGCGCGGCCCCGGAAAAGGGGGGAATGCAGGCGGATTGGCGAATGGCGCTAAGTGCTTCGCCATTCTTGCCGATAAATCCACGGAGAGGACAAAGCCAGAAGCCGTGAGAGCGTTGATGCATCGAGTCCGGTCAAGCCGCGAACGTTCCTGCACCGCCGCCATCGGGCGCGCGCGGGTGATGGGTCGTGCCTGGCTGTGGATCGGCGGCGTGTTGCTCTTCGCCGGAGTCCTTCTCTTCTGTTCCCTCCCCGCCTCCGTGCAGGCCGTTCCCGACGATTCCAAGCCCCTCCGCCTCTTCGGCGAAGTCAAGACCCAGGTAGACGACCTCACCCTCCAAGCGCAGTTCGTGCAGGCCGACATCGACTCCCTGGACGACCAGCTGGAGCAGGCGTCCGAGACCTACAACCGCTTGCAGGTGCAACTGGACGAGTTGAACATCTCCATGAACACCATGCGCCGGCAACTGCAGGCCGCTCAGGACGACCGAGCCTACCGGCTGGAGAAGTACGAGAGCCGCGTCTGTGACCTCTACAAGGACGGGGGAAACAACGAGTTCTTGGACCTGCTCCTCTCGGCCAAGGACGGGCCGGACTTCCTGTCCCGGGTGCGGCTGGCTGCCAACCAGGCCGACGAAGACCAGCGCCTGGTAGCGAAGCTCGCGGAGAGCACCGCGAAGATGAACACCATCCTCGCCAGTATGGATGCGGCCAAGCTCCAGGAGGTCGATATCCGCCGGCAGATGAGCGACCAACGGGAGGGCATCCAGGCGGCGCTCGAGGCGCGGAAGGCCACCCTGGCCGATCTGGACACCCAGCTCTCCACCGTCATCGAGCAAGAGCGAGCGAGGCAGGCGGAGGAGCAGACCAGGCTGCAGGCCGCCCTGCAGGCCCTGATCAACGGCGGACAGGTCTACGACGGACCGCTCCCACAGACCGACAGCGAGATAATCAACCAGCTCCTCGAGACCGCGGCCACCTACATCGGTATTCCCTACGTGTGGGCCGGCGACCGCCCGTCCACCGGGATGGACTGCTCCGGCTTCACCCGTTTCGTCTACGGCCAGCATGGGGTGGCCCTGCCGCACTTCTCCGGATATCAGGCCGAGATGGGCATCCCCGTGGACTATGTCGACATGCAGGCCGGTGACCTGGTGGCCTTCGGCTTCCCGGTGCACCACGTGGGCATCTACATCGGCGACGACCTCTTCATAGAGGCGCCCAGGACGGGAGATGTCATCAAGATCTCGCGGCTGAGCGCACATGGCAACCTGGCCGCCATCCGCCGGTTCGACATCCAGCCTCGCATCGGACCGCCCGCCATCTACTAGGGCAGCATCGGCCCCCCACTCCACCCAGCCCGCGAGCGGCGGTCTCGGGGTAGAATAGGCGCATGTCGCCTGCCATGATCATCATGATCGTTCTTATCTGTCTCGGCTTTGCGCTCTTCCTCGCCGGGTTGGTCATCTTGGCCATCAAGGCCGTCGGTCTCCTCAAGGCCGGCCGCCGGTCGGGCATCTCCTCCAGGGCTCACGTGCGGAGGTCATACGCCGCAGCCAGGCCATCGCCCCCAAGGCGCGTGCGCTTGCCGCCAAACAGAAAGTCGTGGCCGAAACGCTCAAGAGCGTTTCGGCCACGACCAACGAGTTCAGCTCACTCAAAGACGAGATCGACCGCGCTACCGGTCGCCTCACCGGGCTGAAGTCCTAGAGACCCACGGGGCCGCGCCCGGGGTCGCCGGTCTTCCCTAGGCGGCCACTACCTCCGTGATCTCGGGAATCTGCTCCTTCAGCACCCGCTCCACGCCCATGCGCAGAGTCATCTGCGACATCGGGCAGCTGCCGCAGGCGCCGACCAGCTTGACTTTGACGATGCCCTTGGCCTCGTCGACATCGACCAACTCGACGTTGCCGCCGTCGTTCTGCAGGGCAGGACGGATGAGGTCAAGTGCTTTTTCAACGCGTTCTTTCACGACTGTCTCCTTGCTACTTCGATCCTTCTCTGGCTCAGACCTTGACGATGGTCGCGATGCCCTGGCCGCCACCGATGCACATGGTGGCAAGACCGTAGGTGCCGCCCTCCTGCTTGAGCGCATAGATGAGCGTGGTGAGGATGCGGGCGCCCGAGGCTCCGATGGGATGCCCCAGAGCGATGGCCCCTCCGTAGAGGTTGACCTTGCTCATGTCGAGACCCAGTTCCTGGGCCACAGCGCCGGCTTGGGCGGCGAAGGCCTCGTTGGCCTCGATGACGTCCATCTGCTCGATCTTCATGCCCGTCTTTTCCATGACCTTCTTGGTGGCGTAGTAGGGGCCCATGCCCATGTACGCGGGATCGAGGGCGGCGGTCGCATAGCCCACGATGGTGGCAAGGGGCTTGAGGCCCTTCTTCTCGGCCCACTCGGCCGAGGCCACCACGAAAGCCGCGGCGGCGTCGTTGATGCCGGAGGCGTTGCCGGCGGTGACGGTGCCGTCCTTCTTGAACGCCGGCTGGATCTTGGCCAAGCCTTCCAGGGTGGTCCCGGCGCGGGGATGCTCGTCGGTGTCGAAGACGACAGGATCACCCTTGCGCTGCGGGATGACCACGGGCACGATCTCGGCTTTGAACTTGCCGTTGGCGATGGCCTCGAGCGCCTTGGTCTGGCTGTCGTAGCCGATCTGGTCCTGGGTCTCGCGGGTGATGCCGTACTTCTCGGCCACGTTCTCCGCGGTGATGCCCATGTGGATGTTGTTCATGGCGCACTGCAGGCCGTCCAGGATCATCTCGTCACTGAAGCACTCCGTCGCCCATGCGGTAGCCTTTGCGGGCATTGGGGACGAGGTAGGGCGCCATGCTCATGTTCTCCATGCCGCCCGCTACGATGCACGTCGGCGTCGCCGGCCTTGATGGCGTTGGCGGCCTCATGGACGGACTTCATGCCCGAACCGCACACGATGTTCAGCGTCCATGCGGGGATCTCCTGGGGAAGCCCGGCCTCCAGCATGGCCTTGCGAGCGGGGTTCTGGCCCTGGCCGGCCGTCAGCACGTTGCCCATCATGACTTCCTCGCACGTCGGTGGCATCGATGCCGGCCCGCTTGACAGCCTCGGCGATGGCGATGGAGCCGAGCTTCCAAGCGCGGGATGTCGGCCAGAGTGCCGAGGTACCGCCCGACCGGCGTGCGCGCGGCGCTCAGGATGACTACGTCTCGTGACAAGGGGGGTCTCCTTTCCTATTCACACGTGCATATCTGCACGAAATGTACTGGGAGAAGATACCACCCCGTGCGACACCCCAACGTCAGGCGGCCCTGCCAACGTCAGGCGGAGGAGCCGGTCTGCCGGTCCATCCAGTCAAGGATCAAGCCGACCACGCGCGCGTCCACCGGCTTCTTCACCTGCTCCTTGTAGGTGGAGAGCCGCGGCGGCCCCGGATCGGCACGCAGAATGTGGGTGACGTCGGGCACGACGTGCTGCTCGAAGGGTGCGGTCACAAGCGCCGCCATCCTGCCCAGGTTGCCGGGATCCACCTGGATGTCCTTTGAGCCGGTGATGGCCAGGACAGGAACGCCGATCTTGGCCAGATCGCCGCTGGGATCGTATTCCAAGAATTCCCGCATCCACTTGGCGTTGAGCTTCGCCACCAGTTGAGTCCGGTACCAGTCGTCACGGGACCGCTTGATCTTGTCCAATTGCTTCCTCTGCGCCTTCACCACGTCGATGTGCAGCAGCTTGACGAGCAAGCCGCTGAACCCGGTCATGCCGGCGGCGATCTGCTGCGCCTGCCACACGAGTTCTTCCTCGCCACGTCGGGCGCCGCCGGCCAAGAGGATCACGCCTGCCACCTCGGGTGTCCGAGCCGCCACCATCGTCGCAAGATAGGCGCCTTCGCTGTGGCCCAGCAGGAAGATCTTCTCCCCCGCGACGATCTCCTTGGAGCGGATGAACCCCACCGCCGCCTCGACGTCGGCCGCGTTGTCCGCCAGCCCGGCCGCCCAGAAGTCGCCCTCGCTTTCCCCGACCCCCCGTTTGTCGTAGCGCAGAGAGTCGATGCCCCGCTCCGCGAGATGGCCTGACAGTTGCCCAAACACGTTGATGCGCATCCGCTCGTGGTTCTCGTCACGGTCCACCTGGCCGGAGCCGGGGATCATCAGAACGCACGCGGAACGACGGGGCTCGCCGCCGATGGTGAGGGTACCCGCCAGACGCGCCCCTGCAGAGTCGAAGAATATGCCCTGCTCGCTCATGCCCATCTCCCACGCTCTATGGATCGACCGCTCCTCGAGGACAAATGATAACCCGAGAACCCGCAGGCGAGCGTCGTCCGGCGTGGCTCAAAGATGCACCCGCCGGGAAGATGGAAACGGCCCGCAACGCGGGCCGTTTGACGGCTGGACGGGACTGCTCGCGACTGCTCGCTCTGAGTCGTCGGAGCCCTCTTCGCAGGCGTCACAGCCTAGGCAGCGTCGGCCTCGCGCGGCCGCCAGCCGGCGCTGAACAAGAAGAAGAGCGCCGACGTGCGGCCCAGGTGGGTGAAGCAGTGCGACAGCTCTTCGGCCGCGGCATCAAGGTCCTCGCCCGCTCCCCATTCGGTCAGGCAGGCATGAAACGAGGGATGAGTCCCCGGTCTTCTCCAAGAAGACACCCGCGTTGTGGATGACCGCCTCGATCTTGCGCCGGTTGCGGATGACCGCCGGGTCGCCGAGCAACTGAGTGACGTCGGCCTCCCCCATCTGCGCCACCTTGCTGGGATCGAAGCCATGGAAGGCGTCGCCCATGCTCTTCCAGCGCGACTCCACCACCTTGGGCCCAAGCCCTGCCGAGAACACCGCCCGCGCCAGAAGCCCGAAGTATTCCTCGTCGGACTGCGGGAACTCGCCGGCACGCTGCATCCAAGTCTGCTTCTCGAACATGGTCCCTCCTCGCCCTCATTCGACCGGTCACCTTGTTGTGGACAGGTCGATGGTAGGAGCGGAGGTATGGGAGGTCTCTACAACGTCGGTCCCATCTTGGCGGGGACGACACGCCGAGCCGCGGCGGCGCGATCGGGCGCCCCGGCCTAGAGGCCCAGTCTGCGCCGGACGGCTTCGCCCTCCAGCTCGCGCAGCGCGTCGGAGGCCACCCAGCGGGCGGTTTTGCTGTCCGCGGCCGCTAGGCGTCGCGCCGTCTCACAGGCGAGCGCGTTGAGCACTGCATTCCGTTTGCCGATCTGGCGGAGGGCCCAGTTGACCGCCTTCTTCACGAAGTTGCGCTCGTCGGTCGCCTCCCGCTCGATGGCGGCCAGCAGCGGCTGGAACCGTGAGTCGGCGGCCTTCTTGTCGTGCACGGCGAAGACCGCCATCAGGGCGAAACCGGCCCGCTTGACGAACTCCTCGTCGCGGGCGCTCCACTCCAGGGCTTTGTCCCAGGCCGGCGCGGCAGCGACGAACAGATTGAGGCAGAGCTGGTCGCAAACGTCCCAGGAGTCAAGGTCGAGCGCCCAGGCGTCCATCTGCTCGGCGGTCACCAGCGCGGCTAAGTCGACCATGCCCGCCAGCAGCCGAGCCTCGTGGATGCCGGTCTGCCAGAGTTCGAGGGCGAGGGCATGGCGGGCCGGGTTCTGCCGCCCCACTTCGGTCACGATCCGCTTGCCCAGGGCCCGCACTTCCGGCACTGTCCAGCCGTAGGCCTTGTCCACATTGATGCCAAAGCGCGCCATGCCGGCGAGCGCCTTCTCGTCGCGGCGGGACTGGAACTCCGCCACTACCTCAGCAACGGCGATCACGGCCTCACGTCATTCCACCCGTAGCTCCACGTCGTCCACGGTCCGTGCCACCCACTCGCGCGCCACCGCCCCGCGGTCGCTCAGGTCCAGTTCGCGCAGTCCGTGGTCCGGAGTCAGTTCCACGACGCGGTCGGCCAGGCGAAGGGCCTCGGTCAGCTCGTGGGTCACATACACCACGGCCGTCTTGCGCTCCTTGATGATGCCCTCCAAGATGCCCATGAGCGACCCCTTGAGCGTCACATCCACATTGGAGAAGGGCTCGTCCAAGAGCAGCACCTCCGGCTCCACCGCGAAGGCCCGCGCCAGCGACACCCGCTGAGCCATGCCCCCGCTGAGCTCCGCCGGATGGTAGCGCTCGAAGCCCGCCAACTCCACCCGCTCCAGCCAACGCTCGGCGACCGGCCAAGCCTTGGCTTTGTGCATGCCCCGAGCGCGAAGCGGTCCGGCCACATTGTCCAGCGCCGTGCGCCAAGGCAGCAGCCGCGGCTCCTGAAAGACGTAGCCCACCTCCCCCGCGGTGACCGTCACGGTGCCCTCGTCCGGAGCCAGGATGCCGGTGATGAGCTTCAGGATGGTGCTCTTGCCCGAGCCGGAGGGTCCCACTATGCCCAGAATCTCTCCCGCGCCCACATGCAGAGAGACAGCGGATAAGACTTTGAGAGAATCAAAGGCCTTGCTCACGTCTTGGAAGGTGATCATCCGACCCCCTTGCGCCAGCGCATCACCCGACGCCTGAGGGGGCGCAGCACGCCGAACTCCAGCAGAGCCATCAGCGCTAGAAGCAACACGATCCAGGCGAAGAGTCCCGGGGTGTCGAGGTTGCTCATCGCTCGGGAGAAAGAATGTCCTATACCGCTCATGGCCGCGAGGACCTCAGCCAGAACCACCGCCCTTACCCCGATGCCCGTGGCCAGGGTCAAACCGGCCAGCGCGGGCGACGCGGTACCCGGCAGGTAGATCTCGGTGAGCATGAGCCGCCGGGGATAGTGATAGACGCGGCCCATCTCCACCAGCCGGGGATCGAGGTTGAGCACGCCGGCCAGGGTGTTGATGTACATGGTGGGCACCACGATGAGCGCGACGGTGAAGATCACCGTAAAGTCGCCCAGGCCGAACCACACCATGGCCAACCCCACGATGATGATGGCCGGGATGGTCATGCCCACCCAGCGAAGAGGCTCCAGGAACGAGCGCAGCCGCGGTCCGAGGCCGGCCAGCAGGCCGAAGACCCAGCCCAGCCCCACGCCGATGGCAAGGCCGATGACCAGGCGCTTGAGCGTGATGAGGAGTTGGATCCAGAGCGTCCCGTGAGCGGCCAAGCTGCCCAGCGCCTTGGCTGTCTCGACAGGCGAGGCAACAAACACTTCGCTGACCCAGAGGGAGAGGAGTTCCCAGCCTAGCAGGAGAGCGGCCGTCCCCAGAGCGGCGTAGAGGAGGCGGGTGCGGCGCGAAACGGGGCCGGGAGGTGCGGGCTGCCCACCGGGCTTCAGGCCCGGCGCGGTGCGGCGCCGCGAAGCGGTGCCGCGCGGCCCGGCGGGGTCTTTCGACCCCGCCGGATCCGGTGAGTGCTTATGGGGCGTAGTAGAAACCATCATCGGGCAGTTTCCCGCCGATGACCTCTGGTGACAACTCCATCAGCGCCGTGTAGAAGGCGGCCAGACTGGCCTTGGCCTCGAGAGCGGGGGTGTACTTCCAGGTGATGCCCTTGAGCGCGGCGGTCATCACCGGGGCTTTGAGTCCCAGATCGGGCAGTTCGGTCTCCACCAACTGGCCGGCCGCCTCGGGGTTGGCCAGCATCCACTCGACGGCGGCCGCGTATTCGCGCTGGAAGGCGGCGATCGACGTCCGGCCTGCCCAGGACGTTGGGGGTGGCCACCGTGCCCGCGATGGGGCTTGTGGCGCCGGGGCCGGCCGCGGTCTCCCAGGCCTTGTCGAAGGCCAGGACCTTGCGGAGCGGCTTTTCGGCGTCCTTGGTCTGCAGCACCACTGCCGTAGCCAGGGCCTCGCTCAGCACTGCGTTGTCAACCTGGCCCGACACCAGCAGTTGGGCCGCCTGGGTGGGGTCGGCGGCGTAGCGCAGCTTGAAGTCCTTGACCGGGTCGAGGCCTTCCTTCTTGACGATGTACTGGAAGGTCACGTCGGGCACGCTGCCCTGGAACGGGACCACCAGCGACTGCCCCTTGATATCGGTGAAGTCGGCGGCAGCCGGATCGCGCGTGACCAGATAGGTGATGTTCCACACCGAGATGTCCAGCAACTGCAACGGGAGGCCCTTGTTGTAGAAGATAGCCGCGGTGTTGGAGGGCACGGTGACGAAGTCGCCCTGCTTTCCTGCCACGATGGCCTTGAGCTGGTCGGGGTTCTCCCAGATCACCAGGTCGGTCTCATCGGCCACGCCGGCCAGTTTGTTGTTGACCTTCAGGTAGGCCATGGGTATGGCCATCGGTCCGGGCGGAGCCACCAGGGTGAGCTTGTCGAGCTTCGCCAGGCTGGTAGTGGTCGCCGCCTCGCTGGTGCTGGTGATCGGCGCCGCCGTGGTCGGCGTCGCGGTGGTGACCGTGGTCTCAGGACCGGCCGAACCACATCCTGCCACGAACAGGAGCCCGCACGCCAGCAGCACTGCCAGGAGCAGGGCAAGTGAGCTCGAACGCCCGTCTGATGGCCTCGTCACTTGATGCATAGTCGTCTTGCCTTTCCGTCTCAGTAACACGTCGCCGGGTGTTCGGTGCACTACGTTTCGGAGAGTCAGGGCTCTACCCCGGCGCCTACTCTGCGAAGTCCATCCTCTGGAGGCCCACGCCCTTGAGTCCCTTGAGCTCGAGATAGAACTCCTCTGCTTCGGCGCCGAAGACATCAACCAGCACCAGGCCGCTGGGGGAGCAACTGGTGGCGTCGGCGTCGTGGATGCCCAGCCGGGTGCGGATGTTGCAGCCGTACTTCGTCAGGGTGGACTGCAGCGCGGGGACGTTCTCGACGCGATTTGTGATGTGGATACCGAAGATGGTGTGCTTCATGTCTCCTCCTCTGGCTCCGATGCTTAGAAACAACCCCATTGTACATTGACCTTTGCTACCCGAGGGCGTAACTTGTGAAACACGTAACGGTGTTATCTGTGTAACGATGCTGCGATGGGACGGGGCGGAGCGCGTGACAGTGGGAACAAAGCCGGGAGTATCCCGCAAGACGGTGGGCAGGCTCAGCCTCTACCGCCGGCTGCTCGACAACCTCTCGGAATCCGGCACCACCAGCATCTTCTCCCACCAGCTGGCCCACCTAGCGGGAGTCAGCGCCACCCAAGTGAGGCGCGACTTCATGGTGATCGGCTACTCGGGTAGCCCCAACCGTGGCTATCAGGTGGACACCTGCCTGGACGCCATCTCCAGCCTCCTCGACGGCTGCACGCGCCAGGATGTGGTTCTTGTGGGGCTGGGCCGGCTGGGCAGGTCGGTGCTCGCCCACTTTGCCGGCCGCCGCCCGCTGCTGCGCATCGCGGCGGGCTTCGACACCGACCCGGCTACTATCGGGACCTCCGTCGAGGGCTGTCCGGTGCACGGCATGCAAGACCTGGAACCCATTGTCAAGGCCAAGGGCATCCGCATCGCCATCCTGGCAGTGCCGCCCGAGACCGCGCAGACCGCTGCTGAGGCCTTGGTGCGCGCGGGCGTGCGAAGCATCGTGGACTTCACAGCCATCCCCCTGCAGGTGCCCGAGGACGTGTTCGTGGACCATATGGACATCACTTCGGCGCTGGAATCGGCCGCCTTCTTCGCCCGCCAGGAACAGATCCCAGGAGACACGGGCGCCGGCGTCGAGAACGGCGTGGAGAACGGTGGCGAGGCCGAGATGGACCCCATGATCCACACCATCGACGCCTTGCTGGAAGAGGCTCACTTAGGGCTCCAAGAGCTCGCTGCCAAGATCGGCGCCCGGGTCCTCACGCCTCACCCCGAGACCGCGGGCGAGGTGACGCGCATCTACGCCGGCGACCGGGTGAGCGACCTCCTCAACGAGGCCTCCGACAAGACCCTGCTGGTAACCAATCTGGCCAACCTACAGATGTTGCGGGTGGCTGAACTGATGGAGGTCCCCGGCATCTGCTTCGTCGACGGGGTCGACCCGGGACCGGACATAGTGGACCTAGCCGCCGAAGACGGCACGTTGCTCATGGTGTCGCCCTTGGGCGTCTTCGAGACCTGCGGTCTGATATACCAATTGCTCGCCGGTGAAGCGCCTTCTCCCGAGGCTCGCCCTCTCGAAGCCCGGGATGAGCGGGGCTGACCTCCCCACTATCATGGAATTCTTGTCATACGACATAGAGAGCAACGACTTCCGCCGGGCGGGAGCCGCGTCGCGCGCCATCAAGGAGCACCTGAAGCGCATCGGGGCCGAGGCCGAAGCTATCCGCCGCACCATGATCGCCGCCTATGAGGCCGAGATGAACGTGGTAATACACTCCACCGGCGGCCGGTTGGAGGCTTGTCTTTCGGAGTCCCAGATAGACGTGAACGTGGTGGACGGGGGCCCGGGCATCCCCGACGTGGAGCAGGCCATGGTGGAGGGGTTCTCCACGGCCGGCGCCGAAGCCCGCGCCTTGGGTTTTGGGGCGGGGATGGGCCTACCCAATATCAAGCGCAGCAGCGATCGTCTGCGCGTGACCTCGCGGATGGGAGAAGGCACCCGGGTGAGCTTCACGGTCTATCTGCAACCGGAGAGCACCGACGGGAAGCGGCCCATCTCGCTCTACGCCTCTGCCGACCGCTGCCGCGACTGCCGGGCGTGCTTGACTGCCTGCCCCACCCAAGCCATGCGCGTGCGCGACGGGCGTCCAAGCGTACTCGAACACCTCTGCATAGACTGCGCGGCCTGCATAGCAGCCTGCACCAGCGCGGCGCTGACCATGCGTGACGATGTCTCCAGTCTGGAAGCGCTGCCCGACAAGCAAGACATGCTGCTGGTGGTGCCGCCGGCTCTGCTGGCCGGTTGCGGCGGGGACTATCCGCCGGCACAGGTGCTGGCCGCATTGCAGGGCCTGGGCTTTGCCGGGGTGATCACCTCGGAGCCATACGAACTGGCGCTGCTCGCTGCGGTGGGCAAGGCCCCGGCCGAGGGCGCAACCGGCGGCAAGGCCCGTCCCCGGCCTCTCATCTCGCCCTCGTGCCCGGCGATCGTGAACCTGGTAGAACTGCGCTTCCCCTCGCTGGTGCCCCATCTCGCCCCCTTCGATTCGCCCTGGGAGGCGGTGCAGGCAGCATACGGCGACCGGCCGGTCGCCTACGTGGTCTCGTGCCCCAGCCAGCGCTCCGCCCTGCTCCTGCAGACGCAAGGCACGGCCGCGGGCGCGTCCGCCGAATGCTTGACGCCCGGCACACTCCGCCAAGCCGTCATGATGAAGCTGACCGGTGGGGCAAGCCCCGAACCGGAGTCGCACAGCGAGACCGCCTCGAGCCCCCTCCCCACGCACACCGGTGCGATGCCGGCGGGCACCGCCGGTGACGATACACTTCTGACGGTCACCGGCATCGCGCACGTCATAGCGGTACTGGAGCAGATCGAGAACGGCCTGCTGGGCGACGTGGCCGCCATCGACCCGTATGCCTGCGCAGGCGGGTGTTTCGGCTCCCCGCTTCTGTTCGAAGACCACCACGTAGCCGCCCACCGTTGGGAACGCGGCCGGGCGGCGGTCGAAGCCGCCGAGGCGGCGGGCGCCTCCGGCGCCGTTCCCGCGCCGGCCCCGCAGCCGCGCCGGCGGCCCTTCGGCGCCCGGCCGGGCATCCGCCTGGATGCCGACATGGGCAAGGCCATCCAGAAGCTGGGCCACTTGCAGCAGGTCATCCACTCACTGCCGGGCAGGGACTGCGGCACCTGCGGCGCCCCCACCTGCGCAGCCTTGGCCGAAGACGTAGTCATGCAACGGGCCGGCATCGAACTGTGCCCTTACACTGCCCGTACGAACGGAGAGAAGGAGGACCGCGACCGATGAGACTGCAAGAGCTGGCTCAAGTCCTTGATCTCCAGGCGCTCACACCCGGCCTCGATCGACCGGGCGATGAAACCGGCGCCTCCGCGGGCGTCGAAACCAGCACAACCGCACTTGACGCCGACATCACCCGGGCCTACGCCTCCGACCTACTTAGCGACGTGCTGGCCAACGCCCCCTCTGGGGGGATCTTGATAACCATACAAGTGCACCTCAACGTCATCGCCGTGGCCAGCCACGCCGGGCTGCACGGAGTGATCTTCGCGTGCGGGCGGACTCCCGAGCCCGACGTCATCGGGAGGGCGGCCGAGGAGGGCCTTGCGCTCTACGTGTCCGGCGCAGATACGTTCGACCTGGCCGGCCGCCTCTACGAGTTGGGCGTCAGAGGGAGCGGCGCATGACCGGCGCCCCCACTGTGAAGTCCCCCCGGGAAGGATGCCATGCTTGAGCGCCGCGTCCACAGCCGGGTCCTCCCCCCTGGGCGCACACCTGCGCACGTTCCGGGCCGATCTGCACATCCACTCGGCGCTCTCGCCCTGCGGGTCGGAAGAGATGACTCCTCCGGTCATCGTGCGGAACGCTCTGGAGGCGGGGCTTGACATGATCGCCATCTCCGACCATAACTCCGCGGGCAACGTGGCGGCCGTCCAGCAGGCGGCCGAAGCTGCCGGCGGCGGTCTCACCGTATTGCCCGGAATGGAGATCGCCTCCGTGGAAGAGGTGCACGTGCTTGGCTTGTTCCCCGACCTGCCGGCCGCCGAGAGCGTGGCCGCCACGCTGAGCGGCCTGCTGCCTCAGGCCGACGATGGTTACTACTCGTTCTTCGGGGAACAGCACCTGCTCACCGCCGACGGCCGCGTCTCCGGACAGGAGACAGTCGAACTGGCGAGCGCCACCCCCCTCGACCTCAACGAGGCGGTAGAGCTAATCCACAGCCGGGGCGGCCTGGCCATCGCAGCCCATGTGGACCGAAAGGCCTTCAGCGTCTTCTCTCAACTGGGGTTCTTCCCCGAAGACGCGGGCTTCGACGGCATCGAGGTCTCGCGTCACTTCTCTCCGACCTCTACTCTGCTCGACACTCCCGCCCTCCGCGGCCTGCCTGTCACCGGCGCCTCCGACGCGCACTACCCGGACGACATCGGGGCGGCCACCACCCTACTACGGCTGGCCGAGCCCTCGTTCGCCGAGCTGCTGCTGGCCTTCTCCGGAGCCCAAGAACGGAGCGTGGCTCGTGCATGACCTGTCGCTCTATCTACTTGAGGTGCTCGAGAACTCGGTGCGCGCCGGTGCGGCGCATGTAGACACGGCGCTGTTCGTGGATCAAGGCTCCGACACGCTTCGGCTCACCGTCGACGACGACGGCAGCGGCCTATCCTCCACCCCCGAGCAGACTCTCGACCCCTTCTACACCACCAAGCCCGGCAAGAAGACCGGTCTGGGCCTCAGCCTGCTGAAAGCCGAGGCCCAGGCGGCCGGCGGCGATCTGCTCATCGGGCCTTCGCCGGCGCTGGGAGGCGTGCGGGTACAGACCTTCATGCGCCTGAGCCATGTGGACCGCCCCCCGCTGGGGGATATGGCCACCACCATGATCGTCATGGCCGCGACAAATCCGGATGTGGAGTTCACAGTCTCCCTGCAGGGCGACCAGTTCATGCCGGCCCTCGAACACGCCCCGCCCACAGAGGCCGCCGCAAGGCTTGCTTCGCACCGCCCCGCCGAGAGACCGGCCGGGCCGCCGACCAAGGAACCAACCGACAAGGGAGTCGTGAATATGCCCGATGAGAGCAAAACAAACGGAAGCAGCTGTGAGGGCTGCTGCGATGAGGTCTCCGAAGAGGAGTTGGTGGCCAGACTCGATGAGGTCATCGGGCGCTACACGGACAAACCCGGAGCGCTCATCCCGGTACTCCAACAAGCCCAAGGCATCTGCGGCTATCTCCCCGAGTTCGCGCTCAAGCACATCGCCAAGCAGATGAAGAAGCCCTACAGTGAAGTGGCAGGGGTGGTCAGCTTCTACTCCTTCTTCTCCACCACTCCTCGGGGCAAGCACATCATCAGAGTCTGCCTGGGCACGGCCTGCTACGTCCGTGGCGGTCTCCAGGTATTGGATGCCGTGAGGGAGAAGCTGGGCATCGACGTCGGTGAGACCACAGAGGATCGGATGTTCTCCCTGGAAGTAGCGCGCTGCTTCGGAGCCTGCGGCTTGGCGCCGGCAGTCTCCATCGACGAAGACGTGCACCGGCGGGTCCGAGCCGCTCGGGTCGGTCAGATGCTCGCCCCTTACTACGAGCAGGAAGAGGTGATCGAGAATGTCGCCAGCTGACGATTTCGGCTCCCGTAAGATCAGAGGACCGGCCGATCTTCTAGCCATCAAGGAGAAGACGCAGAAGGAGAACGCGCTCCGCCAAGACGGCTACCACGCCATGGTCACGGTGCACATGGGCACCTGCGGCATAGCGAGCGGTTCGCGCGAGGTGCTGTCGGCCCTCATCTCAGAACTGGCGGCCTCAGAGCGTCTCGACGTGCGAGTGACCACATCCGGGTGCATCGGCGCCTGCGAGCGCGAGCCGGTGATGACTGTGGAGGTGCTCGACCAGCCCAAGGTCATCTACGGCGATCTCAATGCCGACAAGGCCCGAGAGATCTGGCAGAAGAACATCATCGAAGGAAAGCTGGTTCCCCAATACGTGGTCAGCTTCGGAAGCGAGGACTGACGTCATGTCAGAAAGCGTAGAGGACTCGAACAGATGAACGGCACAACGAAGACCCCCCACATGCACATCATGATGTGCTTCGGCACCGCGTGTCTCTCCTCCGGAGCCGAGCGCGTCAAGGCAGCCCTTTTGGAACAACTGGCCCTGCAGAACGTCGCTGACGAGGTCAGTGTCATAGAGACCGGCTGCAACGGCTTCTGCGCCGGCGGCCCGCTGATGGTCGTCTACCCTGGAGGCGTGTTCTACAACAGGGTCACCCCCGAGGACACGGCCGAGATCGTCTCGGAGCACGTTGTCAAAGGCCGCCCCGTGGAGCGGCTCATGTACACGCACCCCACGACCCAGGCGCGCATCCCCCTGTTCAAGGACATCCCCTTCTTCGCCCGGCAGAACCTGCGCGTGCTTCGCAACAAGGGCCGCATCGCGGCGGAGAAGATCGACGAGTACATAGCCAACGACGGTTACACGGCTCTGGTCAAGGCCCTCACGGAGATGACGCCCCAAAGCATCGCCGAGGAGATCATGAGCAGCGGACTGCGCGGTCGAGGTGGCGCCGGCTTCCCCACCGGTCTCAAATGGCAGTTCGCCGCCAAGGCCCCCGGCGACAAGAAGTACATCCTCTGCAACGCGGACGAGGGCGACCCCGGCGCGTTCATGGACCGCAGCATCCTGGAGAGCGACCCCCACGCCGTGCTCGAAGGCATGATGATCGGCGCACGCGCGATCGGCGCCGATGAAGGCTACATATACTGCCGGGCCGAGTACCCTCTGGCTCTGGAGCGCCTCGGGGTGGCCATCGAAGCCCTGCGTGAGTACGGCCTGTTGGGCAAGAACATCCTGGGCACCGACTTTGACTTCGACATCAAGATCGCCCAGGGTTCGGGCGCTTTCGTCTGCGGCGAGGAGACGGCCCTCATGACCTCCATCGAGGGCAAGCGGGGCGAGCCGCGGCCGCGGCCGCCGTTCCCGGCGCAGAAGGGACTGTGGGGCAAGCCTTCGGTGCTCAACAACGTGGAGACTCTGGCCACCGTGCCTTCCATCATCCGGCTGGGCGCAGGCTGGTTCCGCACCGCCGGCACCGAGAAGAGCCCCGGCACGAAGATCTTCGCCCTCTCAGGCAAGGTCAACAACGTGGGACTGGTGGAAGTCGACATGGGCATCCCCCTTGGCGACATCATCTACGAGATAGCCGGCGGCATCCCGGGTGGCAAGCAGTTCAAAGCCGTCCAGCTGGGCGGTCCGTCGGGCGGCTCCATCCCCCGCCAGCACCTCAACGTACCGGTGGACTATGAATCGGTGCAGGAACTGGGGGCCATCATGGGCTCCGGCGGTCTGATCGTCATGGACGAGGACAGCTGCATGGTCGACATGTCCCGCTTCTTCCTGGAGTTCACCCAAGAGGAGAGCTGCGGCAAGTGCGTTCCGTGCCGGGTGGGCACCAAGAGGATGCTCGAGATCGTCACCCGCATCTGCAACGGCCAGGGCGAAGAGGGCGACATCGAGAAGCTGGAGGAGCTGGGCAAGGTGATCAAAGACACCGCCCTCTGCGGCCTCGGTCAGACCGCCCCCAACCCGGTGCTCGCCAACATCCGCTACTTCCGCAAGGAGTTCGAGGCCCACATCCGCGACCACCACTGCGAAGCCGGCGTCTGCTCGAGCATGTTCATCGCCAAGTGCACCAACGCGTGCCCTGCTTCCGTGAACGTGCCCGGGTTTGTGAGCTTGATAGGCGAGAAGCGCTTCGACGAAGCTCTTAGACTGCACCGGGAACGCAACCCGCTGGCAAGCATCTGCGGCCGGGTCTGCTTCCACCCCTGCGAGAGCAAGTGCCAGCGCGGCTCGCTGGACGACCCGGTAGCCATCCGTGGCCTCAAGCGCTTCATGACCGAGCAGGAGACCGAAGCCCAGCTTCCCGAGGTGAGGAAGAACGCCGCGAACGCCACGAAGAAGATCGCTGTCATCGGTGGCGGCCCGGCCGGCCTCTCTTGCGCCTACTTCTTGGCCCGCCTGGGATACGCACCCACCATTTTCGAGAAGGAAGCCAGCGCGGGCGGCATGCTGATACAAGCCATCCCGGCCTACCGTTTGCCTCGTGAGGAACTGGGGCGCGAGATCAGCATGATCCAGACCATGGGCGTCACCATCGAGACGGGCAAAGCGCTTGGTCGTGACTTCACCCTGGCCGCTCTTCGCAACCAGGGATACGACGCGGCCTTCCTGGGCATCGGCGCTCCCAACGGCGTCGGCTTGGGCCTCTCCAAGGAAGAGGGAGAAGGCACCGGCGAGGGAGTCACCGACGCGCTTGCCTTCCTGCGTGAGTACAACGTCAACGGCACCACCAAGGTCGGCGAGCAGGTGGCAGTGGTCGGAGGAGGCAACTCCGCCATCGATGCCGCCCGCACCGCGCTCCGCCTGGGAGCCAAGCACGTCAATATCCTGTACCGGCGCCAGCGCGAGCAGATGCCCGCCTGGGCCGAGGAGATCCTCGCCGCCGACGAAGAAGGCATCACTCTGCTGCCCTTGACGGTCCCCGAGACCATCAATCGCGACGCGAGCGGCAAGGTGACAGGCGTGCTCTGCCGCAAGATGGTGCTTGGCGACTACGACAGCAGCGGCCGTCGCCGCCCGGTGGCGGGACGGGAACCGAGCTTCATCGTGCCTTGCGACCAGGTCATCGGCGCCGTGGGTCAGGCGCCTGAACCACGGACGCTTGCCGGCGATCTTCCCATAGAGATGCACAACGGCTGGATCAAGGCCGACGCCCGGACCGGCGCCACCAATCTCGACTGGGTGTTTGCCGGTGGCGACGGAGTCACCGGCCCCGCCTCCGTGGTAGAAGCCGTGGGCGCGGGCGAACGCGCCGCGGTGGCCATCGACAAGTACCTCACCGGTGAGGACCACGCCTTCTGGCGCCGTGACCTCGCCGTGGATGTGTCCTTCGACCCCGACGCCGACCCGGTGGCCACACCGCGGGCGGCCGTGATGTGCCTGGAACCCGAGGCTCGGGCCTGCACCTTCGACGAGGTGGAGCTCTCTTGGGACCTCGAGACCGCCTGTGGCGAGGCCAAGCGCTGCCTGCGCTGCGACTACGGCAAGGTCCCAGCGGCGGCCGCGGCCGGCACCGGACCGACTACTGCTGATGCACAAGGAGACGTGGAGTAATGCCGACCCTGACTGTAGACGGAATCAAGGTCGAAGTGCCCGAAGGCACGACCGTTCTGGACGCCTGCCAACAGGTCGGCGCCAAGGTCCCCACTCTTTGCTACCTCAAGGGAGTGCAGGCCATCGGCGCCTGCCGCATCTGCTTGGTGGAGATCGAGGGAGCCAAGACCCTGGTTGCCTCCTGCACCCAGCCGGCCACCGAAGACATGGTGGTCCACACCAACACTCCCCGCGCCCGGCGCGGACGGCACGCCGTGCTCCAGCTGATCCTGTCGGAGCACGACGGTGACTGCTACGCCTGCGTGCGCAGCGGTGACTGCGAGCTACGCAAGCTGGCCCTCGACCTGCACGTCGTGGACATCGCCTATCAGGGCGAGCGGACCCGCAAGCTCATCGACACCTCTACCCCCGCTTTGGTGCGCGACACCGGCAAGTGCGTTTCGTGCCGGCGCTGCGTCACCGCCTGCAACGAGATCCAAGGAGTCGGCGCTCTCTTCGCTCAAGGCCGGGGGTTCACCACCCTCATCGGCCCAGCGTTCGCGAGCAACCTCAGCGACGTGGTGTGCGTGCAGTGCGGCCAGTGCGCCGCGGTGTGCCCAGTTGGAGCCATCACCGAGAACAGCGCCGTCGACCGCGCGTGGGCTGCCCTGGACGATCCCGACAAGCACGTCATCGTACAGACCGCCCCGGCCATCCGCGGCGCCCTGGGCGAGGAGTTCGGCTTCGAGCCCGGCACCTCGGTCACCGGCAAAATGGTCACGGCCCTCCGGCGGCTCGGTTTCGACGCGGTGTTCGACACCAACTTCACCGCCGACCTCACCATCATGGAAGAAGGCACCGAGCTGCTTACCAGGCTCAAGAAGGCGCTGGTAGACGGTGAGAACGTGGCCCTGCCCATGTTCACCAGTTGCTCCCCGGGTTGGA
This sequence comes from uncultured Actinomycetes bacterium, assembly GCA_963784835.1. Lineage (GTDB taxonomy): Bacteria > Actinomycetota > Thermoleophilia > RBG-16-64-13 > RBG-16-64-13 > RBG-16-64-13. Next base: position 309,312 of record CAWASM010000002.1, read on the forward strand.
TCAACTACATGGAGCACTACAACCCCGACATGCTGGACAACCTGTCCACCTGCAAGTCGCCCCAGCAGATGTTCGGCGCCCTGGCCAAGACCTACTACGCCGACAAGCTGGGCAAGAAGCCCGAAGACATCGTGGTGGTGTCGGTGATGCCCTGTACCGCCAAGAAGTTCGAGTGCGCCCGTCCGGAGATGACCCGTGACGGCATCGCCGATGTCGACATGGTGCTCACTACCCGCGAACTGGCCCGCATGATCAAGATGGCCGGCATCGACTTCGCCAACCTGCCCTCGCAGACGATGGACCGGCCGCTCGGCATGTCCACCGGCGCGGCCGACATCTTCGCAGTCACCGGCGGAGTGATGGAAGCAGCCCTCCGCACCGCCTTCGAGATCGTCACCGGCAAGCCGTTCCCCTTCGCCAACCTGCACGTGGCCCCCATCGCCGGGCTGGAAGGCGTCAAGGAAGCTTCAGTGACCATCGAGGAGACGGTGCCGGAATGGTCGTTCCTCAAGGGTGCCACCCTCAGCGTAGCCGTCGCCCACGGGCTGTCCAACGCCCAGAAGGTCATCGACCGCATCCGCAGTGGCGAGGCCAACTACCACTTCGTCGAAGTGATGACCTGCCCGGGCGGCTGCATCGGCGGCGGTGGCCAGCCCCGCATGACCTCCGACGCTGTACGCGAAGCCCGCATCCGCGCTATCTACGCCGAGGATGAGGGCCGCGAATTGCGCAAGTCGCACGAGAACCCCGACGTGCAGTCCCTCTACCAGGAGTTCCTGGGCGAACCCCTGGGCCACAAGTCACACGAGTTGCTGCACACCACGTACACCGGGAAGGACAGGGTCTGAGCTTCACTGAATCAGTGCATCTGGTGGCGATAGGCCCCGGGGCGTCACCGCCCCGGGGCCGAAACGCCCGTGCTATTGTGAGGACGCCGTGAGGACGCTGTGAGGACGCCATGACCACACGCGAATCTGCATTGATCCTGATCGTCGACGACGACTACGACTTTCTCGAGATCAACCGCATGATCCTCGGAGCGGGCGGGCTATCGCGTGGTCACGGCGGCCGAGCCGAAGCAGGCCCTCGTCCGCATGGCGCGAAGAGAAGCCGGACCTGGTCATCACCGACCTGATGATGACCAGCCTCGACTCCGGCTTCTTCTTCGCCCGCACTATCAAGGAAGATCCCCGCTACGCCGACATCCCGTCATCATCGCCACGTCGGTCTCGAGCGCGCTGGGCCTCGACTTCAGGCCCCGCACCGACGAAGACCGCGCGCAGATGCACGTGGACGCCTATTTCGACAAGCCGCTCGACCCACGCCCGGCTCGACTGCGCGGCACGCATCGCGCGACGCTGCTGGCGGCCCGCGCCAGCGCCCGTGCCCCGCCGGACGCGAGCGGGACTGATGCCCACCTGGGACAACCCTCTCATCACCATCGTCGCCGACAAGTGCCGCATGTGCTACGCCTGCGTGCGTGAGTGCCCGGCCAAGGCGATCCAGGTAGTCGACGGCCAAGCCAGGTCATCCAGCCGCGCTGCATCGGTTGCGGCAACTGCCTGCGGGTCTGCAGCCAGAACGCCAAGCAGGTGCGCGACGACACCGAGCGGACCTTCGCCCTGCTGGAATCTGACGCCGGGTGGCGGCCATCGTGGCCCCCAGCTTCCCGGCCGAGTTCACCGACATCCCGCCGGGCACTCTGGTGGCCATGATCCGGGCCCTCGGCTTCGATTCGGTGCACGAGATCTCGCTGGGCGCCGACCTGGTGGCCGCGGCCTACGCGCGTCTGCTCGAAGAGGATCCCGAGCGGCGCGCTACATCACCACGCCCTGCCCGGCGGTGGTCTCGTACGTGCGCAAGTATCATCCCCGGCTGATGCCCAATCTGGCGCCCCTGGTCTCCCCCATGGTCGCCATGGCCCGGGTGCTGCGCCACGAGCTGGGCGAGGACCTGAAGATGGTCTTCATCGGCCCCTGCGTGGCCAAGAAGCGGGCCTCGATCGACTTCCATCCACCACGAGATCGACGCCGTGCTCACCTTCGCCGAGCTCCGCGACATGTTCGCGCAAGCGCGGCATCGAGCCGGAAGCGTTCGCCGACGATCGACCGGTTCGACCCTCCCTACGGTGGAGTCGGGATGGTCTTCCCCATCTCCGGAGGCCTCCTCCAGACCGCCGAGATGAACGAGGACCTCTTGAGCGGCGAAATGGTCATCGCCGACGGCCGCGACGAGTTCGTCGAGACCATCAGCGAGTTCGACGAGGCCCACGCCGGAGACCCGGCTGCTCGACGTGCTGGCCTGCCAGGGCTGCTACATGGGAGCCGGCATGACCAGCGACATACCATGCTCCAGCGCCGGACCCTGCGTGAGTGCCTACGCCAGGGACCGTCTCGCCGACTTCACGCCGAGAAGAGCTGGCGGAGATCGAAGGCACCAAGCGAGAAGTACGCCGACATCGACCTGTCTCGCAAGTACGTCGCCGACGAGCAGACCCTCGGCGATTCGGCCACCTCAGGAAGAGCTGGAGGAGATCCTCCACCGCATGGGCAAGTTCGGGCCCGAGGACCTGCTCAACTGCGGCGCCTGCGGCTACGACACCTGCCTGGAGCACGCCCGGGCCGTCTACGCAGGGCTGGCCGGCTCGGAGATGTGCCTGCCCCACACGATCGAGCAGCTGCGCACCGCCTACGACGAGCTGGAAGAGTCGCACCGCTCGCTCGAGGAAGCGAAGGAGGCTCTGGAGAGGTCCGGCAAGCTGGCCAGCATGGGCCAGCTGGCGGCCGGCATCGCCCACGAGGTCAACAACCCTCTCGGCACCCTCCTGCTGCACGCCAACCTACTGCTGGAGGAGTGCGAGGACCGGCTCCGAGATCAAGGAGGACCTGGAGACCATCGTCGACCAGGCCAACCGCTGCAAGCGCATCATCTCGGGCCTGCTCAACTTCGCCCGCCAGAGCCGGGTGCTCCGCCAGCCCACCGACATGGCCGAGCTGGTGCAGAGAACGATCCGCACAACGCCGTCGGCGACGAACGTGCGCGGTGAAGGTCGAGAACGACCTGTCCGATCCCGATGGCCGACATCGACCCTGACCAGATGGTGCAGGTGCTCACCAACCTGTTCACCAACTGCCCAGCAGGCCATGTCCGGAAGGCGGCGACCATCACTATCGACCTGAGCGACGACGCCGGAGCCGTGACCATCAAGGTGACGGACACCGGGGAGGGCATCCCCGAGGAGAACATGGCCAACCTCTTCGACCCGTTCTTCACCACCAAGCAGGTGGGCATGGGCACCGGCTTCGGACTGGCCGTCACCCACGGCATCGTCAAGATGCACAAAGGCCAGATCGCGGTGGAATCCAACGCCGACCGGTCGGCCGGCCCCACCGGGACCACGTTCACCGTCACCTTGCCGCGACACGAAGAAGACGGAGGCCGGCTGGATGCCCAGCTCCGCCACAGATCCTCAGAGTGGCCATGGTGGACGACGAGGTGCCGCTCTGCCTGGCCGTCCGCCGCATCCTCGCCAAGTACCAGGTGCATGTCGACGACGTTGGCGTGGACGTCACCTACTCGTACTCCCACTTCGCCACCGGAGAGGCAGTTCCTCGAGAGCATGGCCGCCGGCGACGAGTACGACCTGCTGCTCCTCGATCTCAAGCTTCCCGGCATGAGCGGCCTGGATGTCCTCGAGGAGTTGGACCGTCAGAGCGAGCGCCATCACTCACCATCATGATCACCGCCTACGCCACTTTCGAACGGCCGTGCAGGCCACCAAGCTGGGAGCCTTCGACTTCCTGGCCAAACCCTTCTCGCCGGAGGAGCTCCGCTACGCGGTGCGCAAGGCCACCGAGCAGCTCATCATCAGCCGGGAGGCGCGCAGGCTGGCCGAAGAGCAGCGCCAGGTGCGCTTCAACTTCATCTCGGTGCTGTCGCACGAGCTCAAGGCCCCGCTCAACGCCATCGAGGGCTACCTCAAGATCCTGCAGGGCGACGAGCCCCCCGAGCGCCGGCAGATGATCGACCGCAGCCTCATGCGCCTGGACGGCATGCGCAAGCTCATCTTCGACCTTCTCGATCTCACGCGCATCGAGTCAGGACAGAAGGCCCGCCAGTTCGCACAGGTCGACGTGCGCGCCATCGCCCAGCGGACCATCGATCTCTTCGCGGATGAAGCGGCCGAGCGCGGAATCACCATCGCGCTGCACGCTCCGCAGCCGGTGGAGACTGGATGGCCGACCCGAGCGAGATCGAGATCGTCCTCAACAACCTGGTCTCCAACGCGGTCAAGTACAACCGCGACGAGGGCAGCGTCACCGTCGTCCCTGGAGCGCGAGGACGCCACGGTGAAGCTCGAGGTGACCGACACCGGCATCGGCATGACCCCCGAAGAGAGCGCCAAGCTGTTCAACGAGTTCGTCCGCATCAAGAACGAGGACACCATCAAGATCCTGGGCAGCGGGCTGGGACTCTCGACGGTGCGCAAGCTGGCCCAGATGTACGGCGGCGACGCCACTGTCAAGAGCGAGAAGGGCTCGGGCAGCATCTTCACCGTCACCCTGCGCGACGCGGCCCCGGGCGCCCCCGCGGCCGCAGGCGCGGCCGCGCTCACCGAGGCGCCGGCGCCCACGGCGATACTATAACGGCCCGCAACACAGGCCGCGGAGATAGCATTCGTAGCATTCGAGTCAAAGAGCAAGAGAGGAAGTGCAACAGTGTTCAAGATCCTGATAGTGGACGACGATCCGGACATGGTCGAAGCCGGCCGCATCGTCCTCGAGCGGGAGGGGTACTGCCGTCGAGAGCGCCCCGAACTTCGAGAGCGGGTCTGGCCAAGCTGGATGAGTTCGAGCCTGACCTGCTCATCCTGGACGTGATGATGGAGGAAGCCGACGACGGGCTGCGCTTCGCCCGCAGGGCACGGCGCGAAGGCAACGACCCTTCCCATCCTCATGCTCACCAGCGTCAATCGGGCCATGGGTACTGCAGATCGGCAAAGACGAGGAGATGGTCCCTGTGGACGAGTTCGTGGAGAAGCCGGTCGACCCGGCCACTCTGGTCGCGAAGGTCAGGATGCTCCTGGCAACCGGGCGGACGCGTGATGGCAGTGAACGGATCGGACGATGCTCCGCGAAGAGGTGAGGCAATCGCGGCGCTCACCAACTTCAGCCGCGCTTCGCTTATCCCCATCCTCCGGCCAGGTCAAAGAGAAGTACCGGGGCATCGACAGCGACGCCATGCAGATCATCGCCGACATTCTCGACATCCATCCGGTCGAGGTGGACGCAGTCTCGACCTTCTATTCCTTCATCCACTCCGGAGGCCCAGGGTCGCGTTCGTCTTCCGGCTCTGCCGCACATACTCGTGCGAGCTGGCGGGCAAGAGCGAGGTCGCCGCCCAGCTGCAGCAAGACCTTGGTATAGCCTTCGGTGAGATGAGCGGCGACGGAGCCTTCAGCCTCGAATGGGCCAACTGCATGGGCATGTGCGACCAGGGCCCGGCCATGCTGGTGAACGAGGAGATCTACACCCAGCTCACCCCCGCCAAGGTCAGCGCGCGATCGTCGCGGACTACCGCGAACGCGCAGCAGGCGTTTAGGCCGCTGTGCAGGCGGGAGGTGCCTGCATGAGCCACGACATCGCTGTGAAGAGCGCCGCGAACGAACTCTGACTTTCTCCAACGTCCCGGCCGGGCGACGGCCTGAAGAAGGCGCTGGCCATGTCCCGGGGTCGACATCATCGACATGATCCGCGACTCCAAGCTGAAGGGACGCGGCGGCGCCGGTTTCCCCACCGGCATCAAGTGGAACTTCGCCGCCGCCGAGAAACGCGGGCCCAAGTACATCATGTGCAACGCCGACGAGGGCGAGCCGGGCACCTTCAAGGACCGGGTCATCCTCAGCGAGTACGCCGACCTGGTGATGGAGGGCATGACCATCGGGGCCCGGGCCATCGGCGCCCCCCTCGGTCTCATCTACCTCCGTGCCGAGTACGGCTATCTGAGGCCCCATCTCGAAGAGGTCATCAAGCGACGCGAGGCCAGCGGGCTTCTGGGCAAGAACATCGGCGGCATCGAGGGCTTCAACTTCAACATCATGGTGGCCATGGGCGCCGGCGCCTACGTCTGCGGCGAAGAGACCGCCCTTATCGAGTCCCTCGAAGGCTTCCGCGGCGAGCCCCGCAACCGGCCTCCGTTCCCCGTGGTGTCCGGCTTCCTCAACCGCCCGTCGGTGGTCAACAACGTCGAGACCCTGGCCTGGGTGCCCTGCATCATCCCAAGGGCGTCGAGTGGTTCAAGAGCTTCGGCACCGAGAACTCCGCCGGCCACAAGCTGTTCAGCATCTCCGGCGATTGCGAGCGCCCGGGTGTGTACGAGTTCCCGTTCGGTATCACCATGGCGCGAACTGCTCCAGGAAGTGGGCGGCGAGCAGGCCAAGGCGGTGCAGATCGGGGGAGCCTCGGGCCGGTGCGTTCCCAAGAAGGACTTCGCGCGCAGACTGGCCTTCGAGGACATCCCCACCGGAGGCTCGGTCATCGTCATCGGCCCCGACCGGGACATGCTTGCCCTGGCCCACAACCTGCTCGACTTCTTCGTGGACGAGTCGTGCGGCCAATGCACCCCCTGCCGGCTGGGCAACGAGCAAGTTGCTCGAAGGCGTGGAGATGCTCAAGGCAGGTACCTGCACCGCGGAGTATCTGGAAGACCTCAAGAGCACTCGCCAACACCATGCAGGTCGCCTCCAAGTGCGGTCTGGGCCAGACCAGCTCGGTGGCCTTCATGTCCATCCTCGAGCATTTCGGAGATGAGATCCATGCCCGATAAATCCACACTGCCAACCAGGCGCGCCCCGCTCAGCCAGCTTTTCCAGCCTGACCTCGAGCCGGAGCCGACGTCGCCGGGCGCTATCGGCGCCACGGTCCATGTGACCATCGACGGCATCGAGACCAAGGTGCCCATGGGCACCACCATCCTCGAGGCGGCCAAGAGCATCGGGGTCCGCATCCCCACCCTGTGCTACCACCCCGACCTCGAGGTCGCCGGTATCTGCCGCATCTGCGTGGTGGAGGTAGAGGGGCAACGGACCCTCCAGGCCTCGTGTGCCTACCCCATCACCGCGCCCATCAAGGTCAACACCTATTCCAAGGCGGTGCGCATCGCCCGCCGTCACGTGCTCGACCTGCTGCTCTCCGAGCACTGCGGCGACTGCTACTCGTGCATCCGCAACGGCAACTGCGAGCTGCAGGCTCTGGCCGAGGAGTACGGGGTCGACGGGTTCCGCTTCGGCCACGTGGAGAAGCCGGTGCCCGTGGACGAATCGAGCTACTCGATCGTGCGGGACATGAACAAGTGCATCCGCTGCCGCCGCTGCGTGCGCACCTGCATCGACATGCAGGAGGTGGGGGTACTGGAGGCCGTCAACCGGTCCAACGAGGTCGAGGTCTCCACCTTCGAGCACAACCCGCTGATCAAGTGCCAACTGCATCAACTGCGGCCAGTGCATCAACCGCTGCCCGACCGCCGCCCTGTACGCCCACCCGGCGCTGGCGCCGGTGTGGAAGGCGCTGGACGATCCCACCAAGCACGTGGTCATGCAGACGGCTCCGTCGCCCCGGGCGGCCATGGGCGAGATGTTCGGGCTCGAGCCCGGCACCACCGTCACCTACCAGATGAACACCGCCCTCAAGCGCATGGGCTTCGATCATGTGTTCGACACCAACTTCACGGCCGACCTCACCATCATCGAGGAAGGCACCGAGCTTATCCTCCGGCTCTACAAGGCCCTGGTGGAAGGTGACACTGCGGTGGCCCTCCCGCAGTTCACCAGCTGCTCACCGGGCTGGGTCAAGTTCTGCGAGCACTTCTATCCGGAGTACATCCCCAACCTGTCCACCGCCAAGAGCCCGCAGCAGATGTTCGGGGCTCTCATCAAGACCTACTACGCCGAGAAGATGGGCGTGAACCCGGCCGACATCGTCAGCGTGGCCATCATGCCCTGCTCGGCCAAGAAGTTCGAATGCGCCCGCCCGGAGATGAATTCGAGCGGCTACAAAGACGTCGACTTCGGTCTGACCACCCGGGAGCTCGGAGCGATGTTCCGGCAGGCCGGTCTCGATGTGCCTTCGCTACCCAGATCCGACTTCGACGATCCGTTCGGGGGCGCCACCGGTTCGGGTCTCATCTTCGGCGCCACCGGAGGAGTGATGGAGGCGGCTCTGCGTACGGTGATCGAACTGGTGACCGGCAAGAAGGTGGAGTCGATCTTCGAGCACGGCGACATCCTGCCGGTGCGCGGCTTCGAGGGAGTCCGCTACGCCGAGATCGCCATCAGCGAGGTCGGTCCCGTGCCCGATCTGCTCACGCACCTGGTGCCCAACTGGAACTGGCTGAAGGGCGCCACCCTCAAGGTGGCCGTGGCCCACGGGACGGCCAACGCCCACAAGGTCATGGAAGACATCAAGGCCGGCGGCAGGTTCAGCGAGTGCCACTTCATCGAGTTCATGGCTTGCCCGGGCGGCTGCCTGGGCGGTGGCGGCCAGCCGATGCCGACCAACAAGGAGATCCGGGCGGCCCGCGCCAGAGCCATCTACGGCGAAGAGGACCAGCTGACCGTGCGGAAGTCGTATCGAGAACCCGGCCGTGCTGCGGGTGTACCAGGAGTTCCTCACCGACGGCCCCTGCGGCCACAAGAGCCACGAGTTGCTGCACACCCACTACGTGAACCGCGGCAAATACATCAAGTAGGGCGCGGCGCCGAGCCGCACGTCAAGTTCAAGACAAAGAGCCCTGGGAGACCGGGGCTCTTTGTCTTGCGGGGCGCCTGCGGGCGGCGGCCTACATCCGCCAGAGCCAGATCAGCATGATCGCCGCGATGATGGCCGAGATCCCGGCCCGGCGGAGTTGGGCCTGCATCCCGCTGCGCGAATCGATCTTGAGCTCCCGCCTAGCGAAGAAATCCAGCGCCAATCCCGAAGAGAGCGACGCCAGCGCGGCCACGACCACCGCGACGCCCACCGACCACCGCGGCAGGTCTTGAGTGACGCCCACGACAAAGAACACGATCGCAGCGAAGCTCAGGCCGATCAGGCCGAACTCCCCGAACCCGATCCACCTCGCCCAGGAGGGCCGCTCCCCGCCGTTCAGCCGGGTGCATTGGTACGGGAGGGCCTTCAGGAGATCCAGTTTGCCGTCGTAGCGCCGGAGCGAGAATCCCGAGCACCACATGGCAAGGCGCACCTTGCTCTCCAGCCGGTAGTCTTCAGCGGAAACCTCCAGCTTGCGAGGCTCAATGCGCACCGACGTGCCCCCCTCCAAGCAGAAGAGCCGCGCAGGGTGGTCTTCTTCGATCGTCCAGCCTTTGGCGATCGCGATCGAGCGAAGCTCCTCAAGCACTTCGGTCGGACGAGCGGGAGCTAGGTATTCTTCACAGGACAGCATCTACACCACCGCGACTTTATGCGGATCGCTCGGATCGATGACCACCTGCAAGCTCGCCCCCGGCTGATACGCCGGAATATCGAAGCGGTTGATGAGAGTCTTCGTCGTGACCTCGTACGGCCGCGCACCCTCGGGCGGCTCCACGCGCAGAGTGAGTTTCGCCTGCCCGTAGTTGCCCTGCACCGTCCACCCGGTCTCCTGTATTCTGAGAACAGTGGCCTGCGCGGGGGTGCCGGTCCTGACCATCCGGTTGCGCCGGATCTGCGGCCGGAATCCCAGCCAGAAACCTGCGATCAGGATGATCAGCATCACGACCACCAAGATGGTGCCCGGAAGCGGCGCCGCGACGATAGCCACTGTCGCACCCGCCAGCGCGCCAAGAACGCCCACCACCATGCCTATCCGGCCCGCTAGATCGAAGCTCTTCAACAGCTCCCACATCGTCTCCCCCCAGGCCGTCCGGTCAGTCCTTGACAGGTGTTTCTGCGGCGGACGCCTCGGTGGGCGCAGCGATGTCCGTGGCGGCCTTCTTGGCATTCCTCTTGGTGGCCTTGACTTCGGTGGGAGCCTCCGCTACGGCTCCAGACGCGGACGCGGGTGCCGGCGCGACCACAACGTCGCTCAGGGTCGGCAGCGGCGGGGGAACCAGGTTGGCGACCGTCGGCGCAGGCTCGGCAACGGCGATGACCGGGGCCGCGACAGCCGCCGGCGCGGTCGCCACAAAGTCGCTCCGCACCACCGGATGCGCGGCTGCGTAAGCCGCCGCCGCGACCCGCCTGTCATGGTCCGCCTGCAGCACCCGTGTCATCAGCACCACCAGAAGGACAAACACCACAAAGCCCGCGGAGATCAGTATCCACACCGACTGGAACTCGGTAAGCAGCTCATCGTTGAACAGGCCCCGGAGCAGCCCCATCGACGCGAGCATGATGAACGCATACCAGTACCGCCGGGAGGCCGTCCAGAGGACGCCCAGCAGCGCGATACCCGCCACCCCTGCCACGTTCACCGCCGGCAAGACCAAGTCCATGTCGACGTTGTGGGTCATGTAGTAGATAGTCGTGACGAAGCAGCCGACCACCACCAGTAGGATCACTCGCCAAATCCACCTCAATACCGACATGCCTCGACCTCCTCGCGAACCCGCGCAGGATAGAGTCCTGCTCATTAGCACTCTGTCAAAAAGTCTCTCACACTTTCGCGTTACTGCTCACACCCCTATTGGGTAGAGAGCCACCATGCGGATCCCGATAGGCATAGTCCTAGTCAGCCTGGCGCTGGTTCTCGCCTCTTGCGGAGCCACACCCACAGACGGCGGCATCAACGGCCTGGTCACGATAGGGCCCATCTCCCCGGTAGAGCGGCCGGGTGTTACGAACGAGGCTCCCTACCAAGCCACGATCGTAGTCAAGAATACCGATGGTCATGCCGTCGCCACGGTCAAGAGCGGCGTCGACGGCCGCTTCTCTCTAAACCTGGCTCCCGGGACGTACGTGCTGGAGCCGCAGAGTCCCGGCGTGTTGCCGGTCGCCCAGCCCCAGGAGGTCACGGTGGAGCCGCACCGCTACACCGAGGTCACCGTGTCGTACGATTCGGGCATCAGATAAGGGAGCGTCCTTGCCGGGTCCAGACATCACCACCGACCGCCTGGCCCTGACGCCGCTGTCCGCCTCCGACGCAGAAGCGCTGTTCGCGGTGCTGCTCTCCGAGTGGATGGCGCCAACTCCGAGATAGAAGCGATGGCGTCACGATATCCCCCCGTTCCAAGCAGCCCTATTGGCTCTTCCAACGGCCTGACCAGATTTGAGCGGCTCAGTGGTTTGGAGGCACGCTGTCAGGCACAAGGTCACGGCGCACACTCTCGAGATTGGCCTCGTTCTCGGCATAGAAGCATACGTGTTCGTCGTGACTGAACTCGGCATTGATATCACCGTCTGCAGTGAGCAAGTAGGCGTCCCACTGACTCAACATGGTGATTTGCAGAAACGTTGCCAGATCCTCGGTTTCGTAGTCCAGAAACAGGTGTCCGGGAGCCTCGTGCCACAACCGAGGTTCTCCGTAGCTGCTGCGCAGCTTGTAGTACAGATGCCAGTTGCTGAACGAGGGCAAGATCAGCGGATTGATGATCCAGAGCAGAGTCTCTTTCCGGAATGCACTTAGCTCAGTAGCCACCCAGTGAGCGAAGTAGAGAACCCGTCCAGGAGTCTGCGGATACCACACGTGTTCCTTGTGGATGCCAGGGGTCGTGCCGGGTTGCTGGCGGCCTCGGCCTTCCAGCCAGTCACGGCACTCTTGGCCGGTGTAGAAACGCATTTGCTCCCCTGGCTACTCTGGGTGCGCTGCGACCGGTACCGAACCCCTCACACGCGGAGAGCAGGTGGGCGATACTGGATTTGAACCAGTGACTTCTGCAGTGTGAATGCAGCGCTCTCCCACTGAGCTAATCGCCCGCATCAGGGGCGATGATGATACCAGCAGGCGATCCGCCAGACCAGGCTCAAATCTCGACGCACGGCACCAATCGCCGCCTATTCCACCCGAAAGCGCCGCAGCCGGAGCGAGTTCGAGAGCACGCTCACCGACGACAGGGCCATGGCCACCGCCGCATATACCGGGTCCAGCAGGATGCCGAAGGCCGGGTAGAGCACCCCGGCGGCCACGGGGATGAGGGCGATGTTGTAGCCGAACGCCCAGCCCAGGTTCTGCTTGATGATGCGCATGGTGGCCCGGCTGAGCCGGATGGCCGTCCCGATGGGCGTCAGGTCGCCGCGGATGAGCGTGATGTCGGAGGTCTCCATGGCCACGTCGGTGCCGGTGCCTATCGCGATGCCGATGTCGGCCTGAGCCAACGCCGGAGCATCGTTGATGCCGTCGCCCACCATGGCCACCACTTTGCCGGCGGCCTGCAGCTCTTTGACTGCCTGGGCCTTCTGTTCGGGCAGCACTTCGGCGAGCACGTTGCTTGATGCCCACCTGCCGGGCGATGGCCTCGGCCGTGCGCCGGTTGTCGCCGGTGATCATGTAGACCGCCAGACCCAGCTCCTGCAGGCCGCGGACCGCGCCCGCGGAGTCCGGCTTGAGCACGTCGGCCACCCCGATCATGCCGGCCACCTCCCCGTCGAGCACCACGAACATGGGGGTCTTGCCGTCCTCGGCCAGGCGCTCGGCAGCGGCCTCAAGGTCACCCAGGGCGTGACCCCGCTCGTCCAAGAGCCGCCGGTTGCCAAGAAGCACCGCTCACCGGCGCGGCGGCCGCCAGATGCGCCCGCGGCCGGCCGCTGCAGAGTGGCCTCCACTCCCTTGCCGGGGATGGCGGCAAAATCCCCGGCCTCCAGCAGCTCCAGCCCCAAAGCCCTAGCCGCTTCCACGATCGCCTCCCCCAGCGGGTGCTCCGAGCCCCGTTCGGCCGAAGCCGCCAGCAGGAGCAAGTCTGTTTCCATAGCGTCGTACACCCCCGTGGTAGCGGCCGCGGCCCCGGGGGCAGCGCCGCTCGCCCGCTGCGCCCGCCACGCCGCCTGCCGCGATCACGTCGGTCACCACCGGCTTGCCCCTGGTGAGAGTCCCGGTCTTGTCCAGCACGATGACGTCCAGCTTGTGAGCCCGCTCCAGAGCGTCTCCCCGAGCGGATGAGGATGCCGTTCTCGGCTCCCTTGCCGGTCCCCACCACGATGGCCGTGGGCGTGGCCAGACCCATGGCGCACGGACAGGCGATGACCACCACCGAGACGAAGGCCAGCAGCGCCAGCGTGACGGCCGGCTGCGGTCCCGCGAAGTACCAGACCAGGAAGGTGACCACGGCCACGCCCAGCACCACCGGCACGAAGATGCTGGCGATGTAGTCGGCCACCCGCTGGATGGGCGCCTTGGAGCCCTGGGCTTCTTCCACCAGGCGCACGATCTGCGCCAGAGCGGTGTCGCGTCCCACCTTGCGTCGCGCGGAAGCGGAACGAACCGGTGCGGTTGAGAGTGGCCCCGATGACCTCGTCGCCCGGGCCCTTCTCCACCGGGATGGATTCGCCGGTGAGCATCGACTCGTCCACCGTCGATCCGCCCTCGAGCACCTGTCCGTCCACGGGGATCTTCTCCCCCGGCCGGACGACCACCACGTCGCCCACAACCACTTCTTCCACGGGAATGTCCATCTCGATCGCCTTCGCGGCTCCGCCGCCGCCCCCGGCCACCGCAGCGCCGCCCACCTCGGGGCCGCTTCCGGCCGCCGCAGCTTCCGCGACTGCCGCGGCATGGCCGCTCGCCTGGCGCCGCCTCCCGCAGCACCCGGGCCGTCTTCGCCTGCAGGCCCATGAGCCGCCGCATGGCCGCCCCGGTCTGGCCCTTGGCCCGCGCCTCCAGATAGCGGCCCAGCAGGATGAGCCCGATGATGATCACGGCCGAGTCGTAGTACACGGCGGCCTTGAACCCGGCGCCCTTCGCTCCTTCGAACGCGCTCGGGAAGAAGGTCACAGCCGCGGAGTAGAGATAGGCCACCGACGTCCCCACGGCGATGAGGGTGTTCATGTCGCTGGTGCGGTGGCGGAGCGCCGCCCAGGCGCCGCGGTAGAACTGCCACCCGGCCCAGAACTGCACCGGCGTGGCCAGCACGAACATGATGAGCCACTGCCGCTCCATGCTCAGCCACGACTCAGGGATGAGCATCATGAGCATCAGGACGGCCCCGACCGCCAAGGCAGTGATGAACTTCGCCAGGAGCAACCTCAGTTGCTTGCGACGCGCAGCGTCGGCTACGGCGCCCGGCTCGAGGGCCGCACCCATGTCCGCGCCGCCCTCCGCCGGCGCCCGGCCCGGCTGCGACTACCAGCTGGTAGCCGGCGCCTCCCACGGCCTTCGCGATCTCAGCCGGGGCGATCGCCTCCGGCAGATAGGTGACAGTCAGTTTCTCGGTGGCCAGGTTCACCGCCGCCTGCGTCACTCCCGGCAGCCCCTGGACGGTCTTCTCCACCCGCGCCACGCAGGCCGCGCAGTGCAGTCCCAGCACGGGGTAGGTGGCCGTCACGGTGTGTGCACCTCGTAGCCGGCCGAGCGCACCGCCTCCACCAGATCGCCCATCGAGGCCGCGCTCGGATCGTAGCTGACCTGAGCCTTCTCGGTGGCGAAGTTGACTGCCGCCTGCTCCACTCCCGGCACCGCCGCCAGAGCCTTCTCCACCCGCGCGCGCAGGCGGCGCAATCATCCGGTCACGGGGAAGGAGGTGGTGGACGGTCCCTTGGAGGGCTCGACGGCGTCGCCCGGCGCCGGACAGGTATCTGAAGCGGGAGCAAGGGGACAGGCGTCGCTGTCGGGCTCTGGGTTCATCTTGTCGTTCGGGTCCACGCGGGCGCTCCCTGCCTGCTGGGTGACGGCTCAGATCCTCAAGGAACGGTGCCCCAGGGGGAGAACGGTCCAAACCCACGCGGCGCGCAAAGCGCCGGAGCGCTACTGCACCTTGGCTCCGCAGGTTGCGGGTCTTGTCGATGGCCTGCAGCTTGGCCAGGGCCTTCGCCTCGATCTGGCGGATGCGCTCCCGGGTGACGCCGAAGCGCTTGGCCACCTCTTCCAGAGTGCGCGGGTGCTCGCCCTTGAGGCCGAAACGCAGCTCGATGACCTTGCGCTCCCGGTAGGGCAGCATGGCCAGGGCCTCGTTGACCCCGTCGCGATCGAGTTGCGAGGCGACTGCGTCGAAGGAGCGCACCGCGTCTTCGTCCTCGATGAAATCGCCCAGCTCGGAGTCTTCTTCTTCACCTATCGGGGTCTCCAGCGAGACGGTGGTCTGACTGATGCGCAGGATCTCGCGGATCTCGGCATCGGTCATGCTCATCTCGGCGGCGATCTCCTCCGGAGCGGGCTCGCGGCCCATGTTCTGCAGAAGCTGCCGCTGGACTCGGATGAGCTTGTTGATCTTCTCCACCATGTGCACGGGGATGCGGATGGTACGCGCCTTGTCGGCGATGGCGCGAGTGATGGCCTGCCGGATCCACCAGGTCGCGTAGGTGGAGAACTTGTGCCCCTTGCGGTAGTCGAACTTCTCCACGGCGCGGATGAGCCCCAGGTTGCCCTCCTGGATCAGATCGAGGAAGCTCATGCCGTCGGTGTGGTAGCGCTTGGCGATGGAGACCACAAGGCGCAGGTTGGCCTCGGTGAGCTCGTGCTTGGCCCGGATATCGCCCCGCTCGATGCGCTTGGCCAGAGAGACCTCTTGCTGCGCGGTGAGCAGTTTGACCCGGCCGATCTCTTTGAGGTACATGCGCACCGGATCGGTGGTGGGGACGTCGACGGAGAGATCCAGCTCGTCCACTCCCCGGCGCCATTCCAGCTCGCTCCGCCCGCACATCGAGCTCAAGCTCTTCGTCCGCATCCGAGGACGGTATCGTCCACCACTTCGATGCCCTGATCGAGCAGAGTGGTGTACATGGACTCGATCTGCTCGGTGGTCAGATCCAGCTCAGACAGGACCTCAGCGATGTCTTCCGCGGTGACAAACCCCCGTCCGCGACCCAACTCAATGAGCCCATCGACTTCTTCGAGGTTGATGATCCAGCCTTCTGGACGCAGGCGTCCCAGTCAATTCCCGCCTCCGTGCCCGGTACGACTGGTACTCACGTACACTGCGCTCCGGGCGCGCCATCTTCTATCGGGTTGGTACGGCGCTGACGTCCGTCGCTCAGCCACTTGGCGCCGTATTCCCGCAGGTGGTCGATGAGCGGGATGAGATCCCAGCCCATACGGGTGAGCGTGTACTCGACTCGGGGCGGCACTTCGGCGAAGCTCTTCCGGGTGACGACGCCGGCTTTCTCCAATCCCTTCAGCCGTTCAGACAGCGTCTTGGGGCTGATGCCGATGAGCGAGCGCTCCAACCCACTGAAGCGGTTGATGCCTTTGGAAAGATCGCGCAGGATGAGAAGAGTCCACTTGCCTGAGATGATGTCCGCGGTCTTAGGACGGGGCAGGACTTCCGGGTGCGCAACTGCGGATTGCACGACGCCGACACCTTCCTGGTGGTGTTCGAGCGTTACCCGACCCTCTGCCGAAGCCCGGGGGGACCGGTCCTAAAAGGTAAGGCAAGGTACCAGAGATGGCCTAGGTTTTCAACCTCCAGAGGCCCCGGAACCCAGATGTTTTCGCAGCAGTTCGTTGACCATCTGCGGGTTGGCCTGGCCGCGGGTCTCCTTCATCACCTGGCCCACGAAGAAGCCCAGCACTCGGTCGCGCCCCTGCCGGAACTCCTCGGCCGGACCGGGATTGTCCGCCACTATGCGGGCCACGATGGCGTCCAGCTCGCCGCTGTCGGAGATCTGGCCCAGGCCCTTCTCGGCGACGACGTCCTTGGCGTCCTTGCCGGTCGCGGTCATGGCCTCGAAGACCTCCTTGGCCATCTTGCCCGGACAGAGTGCCGTCGCGAACCAGCCCGATCAGTTCGGCCAGCGCCTCGGCACTCACAGCGGCACTCCGCCACTTCCAGCCCCTCCGCGTTGAGATAGGCGGACAGGTCGCCCAAGGCCCAGTCGCCGCCGCGCGGGCGTCGCCGGTGGCGGCTGCCAAGCTCTCGAAGTAGTCGCCCAGCGGCTTGTTGGTGGCCAACAGCGCCGCATCCTTGCCGGCCAGACCGTACGCCGCGGCCAGCCGCTCCTTGCGGGCCGCCGGCAGTTCGGGCAGAGTGGCGCGCACCCGCTCCACGTAGGCTTCGTCCAGCTCGATGGGCGTCAGGTCGGGCTCGGGGAAGTAGCGGTAGTCGTGCGCCTCCTCCTTGCTGCGCAGGCTCGACACCTGACCGGTGGCCGGGTCGAAATGCACCGTCGCCTGCACGACGCGGTCGCCGCTGTCGAGAGTGGCCGTCTGCCGCTCGATCTCGGCTTCCAGCCCCCGCTGGAGGAAGCGGAAGGAGTTCATGTTCTTGAGCTCGGTCTTGGTGCCCAGAGGCTCTCCCGGCCTGCGGAGCGAGACGTTGGCGTCGCAGCGGAGCGAGCCTTCCTCCATGTTGACGTCGGAGACCCCGAGTTGCTGAACCAGGTTGCGCAACTGAGTCATGAAGGCCCGGGCCTGATCGGGGGTGGAGATGTCGGGCTCGCTCACGATCTCCACCAAGGGGGTGCCACCCCGGTTGAAGTCCACCAAGGAGTAGTCGGCCCCATCGATGCGGCCCGACGCGCCGCCGGCATGAACCAGTTTGCCGGCGTCCTCTTCCATGTGCACGCGGGTTATGCCGACCCGCAGGCTGCTCCCGTCCTCCAGCTCCACGTCCAGATGGCCGCCGATGCCCAGAGGCAGGTCGTACTGCGAGATCTGGTAGGCCTTGGGCAGGTCAGGATAGAAGTAGTTCTTGCGATGGAAGATGGTGCGCTCCGCCATGCGGCAGTCGAGCGCCAGCGCGATGCGGGTGGCATACTCCACGGCCTTCTCGTTGGTCACCGGCAATACGCCCGGATGGCCCAGACAGACGGGGCATACATGCGTGTTGGGCGGCTCGCCAAAGGTGACCTCACATCCGCAGAACATCTTGGTGCGGGTGTTCAGCTGCACGTGGATCTCCAGACCGATGACAGCTTCCCAGGTCCCGGCGCCCGTCGCGCCGGTCGCCCCGGCCGCGCCCCTGTCCGCGCTCATCGGGCCCCTCCCGCGACGCCGGCCAGCGGCGGCGTCACATCCACGTCCAGTCTCTGCTCAAGCGCATAGGCCGCTCCCAACAGTCCCCGCTCGCAGAAGTGCGGACCGATGATCTGCAGCCCCACCGGCAGTCCGGCCGAGAAGCCCGCCGGGAGGCTGATCGCCGGCAGGCCGGCCAGGTTCACTGGGATGGTGCACAGGTCGGAGAGGTACATGGCCAGAGGGTCGGCCGTGCGCTCCCCGATCTTGAAGGCCACGGTGGGCGACGTAGGCGAGATGAGAAAGTCGAAGCGCCCGAACGCCTGTGCGAAGTCCTGGATGATGAGGGTGCGGGTCCGCTGGGCTTGGGCGTAGTAGGCGTCGTAGTAGCCGGACGAGAGGGCGTAGGTGCCTATCATGATGCGGCGCTTGACCTCCGCTCCGAACCCCTCGCTGCGGGTGCGGACGTACATCTCGTAGAGGTCCTCGCTCCGAGCGGTGCGGTGGCCGTAGCGGACTCCGTCGAACCGAGCCAGGTTGGAACTGGCCTCGGAGGGGGCGATGAGGTAGTAGGCGGCGATGCCTCGCTCCGTGCTGGGAAGACTCACCTCTTCGCACACTCCGCCCAGCGCTGAGACGGCGCCCACCACGATGTCGAACACCTCGCGCACCCCAGGCTCGCAGGCATCGCCGGCGAGCTCCTTGATCACCCCAAAACGCAGACCTGCCAGGTCGGTCCGCCCGGGCTCACCGGCCGCATCCGTCAGCCCGATGCTGGTGCAGTCCCTGGGGTCGCGCCCGGCGATGAGATCCAGCAGGGCCGCCGCGTCGCGCACATCGCGAGTCAAAGGACCTATCTGGTCGAGAGAACTGGCGAAGGCCACCAAACCGTAGCGGCTCACGGCGCCGTAGGTGGGCTTCAAGCCCACCACGCCGCACAATGAGGCCGGTTGTCTGATGGAACCGCCGGTGTCGGTGCCGAGGGCCCAGGGCGCTTCCGCGGCGGCGACACAGGCGGCGGAGCCGCCACTGGAGCCGCCCGGCACCCGGTCGAGGTCCCAGGGGTTATGCGTGGTCTGAAAGGCGGAGTTCTCGGTGGAGCTGCCCATGGCGAACTCGTCCATGTTCAGCTTGCCCAGGAAGATGAGGCCGGCGTCCCGCAACTTGGCGATGACGGTGGCGTCGTAGGGCGGGATGTACCCCTTGAGTATTCGCGAGCCGCAGGTGGTCTCCATGCCCTTGACGCACAGGATGTCTTTCAGACCGATGGGCACGCCTTCCCACGGCCGCCCGTCGGTCTCGCGGCTTGGCGTCCGCCGCGGCCGCGGCGGCCAGGGCCCCCGCCTCGTCGACCGCCAGATAGGCCTGCACGGCTCCGTCGACAGCGGCGATACGGTCCAGGTAGGCCCTGGTCAGCTCTAACGCCGATACCTCTCCGCCTGCTAGAAGCTCCCGGCATCGGCAGGCGGTCAGCGTGACGTCGATCGTGCCCAGGCGGCTCTACCCTATCCGAGGGACTACGAACTGCCCCCGTTCCACGTCGGGACCGTTGCCCATCGCGTCCTCCTGCGAGAGACCGGCCACCGGCTCATCCGGCCGCAATACGTTCTTGAGGGGTACCGCGTGTGAGGTGGGCTCCAGGCCGGAGAGGTCGAATTCGGCCAGTTGCTGCACGTAGTCGATGATCTGCCCGAGTTCCGGCTGCAGCCGGGCCAGCTCCTCTTCATCGAAGTGAAGGCGCGCCAGGCGCGCCACGTGCTCTACTTCTTGGCGGGAAATCATGATGCGGCTGGATTATAGCCAAAAAAGTGGGCGCCCTTGCTAGGCGCCCGAGAGGAGAAAGGAGAGCTTTGAATGGGAAACTCTCAATTTCCAATATCGGCACCGGGCCGAGCTACTTTAGCCCGTTTCGAGAAGAATCCTCGTATTTGGGCAAAGAAAAAGCCCCGCTTGCGCGGGGCTCTGTGTTCTGGAACAGACGACTCTTCGTCTGCTAGACGGCCACGACATTCGCCGCCTGAAGGCCCTTCGGGCCCTGAACCACGTCGAACCGGACAGCCTGTCCCTCCGGAGAGTGTCCGAAATCCCTCGACTTGGATCTCACTGAAATGGACGAAGAGATCCTCACCCTCCGGCTGCTCAATGAATCCGTAGCCCTTTTCGGGACTAAACCACTTGACAGTCCCCTCAGCCAACCCTGCAACCTCCATGTGTTTCGGGGCGACACGGTAACCGGGCCCACCCCACTCTAACGCACACGGCCCGGTAGTTCTCCAGACCTGCAGCGCGCAACAGTAGCGGAAGGTGAGGGCTGGGTCAAGGCTTGGCGAAAGGTTTTTTCGCAGTCCTCTCGAGCCGCTTGTCAGTCCTGTCGAGGTCGCGCAAGCGCCTGGGCGTCGCGATAGTTCTTCAGACGGTTCAGAGTCTTGGCCTCCACCTGCCGGATGCGCTCCCGGGTCACTCCGAAACGCTCTCCGACTTCTTCCAGGGTTCGCGGGCGCTCGCCCTTGAGGCCGAAACGCAGCTCCAGCACCTTGCGGTCACGCTCGGGCAGGCTGTCGAGCAACCGGAACAGCTCCTCGCGCCTGATCTCCCGGAAAACCACCTCGATCGGCTGGTCGGCGTCGGCATCCTCGATGAAGTCTCCCAGTTCCGAGTCCTCGTCGCTCCCACCGGCGTCTCCAGAGAGACGGGCTCTTGGGTGGCCTTCTGGATGTCCCTCACCTTGCCGGGGGTGACCCCAGGACGTCGGCCATCTCGGTCACCGTCGGCTCGCGGCCGTTCTTCTGCAGCAGTTCCCGCTGCACGCGGTTGAGCTTGTTCATGGTCTCGACGGCGTGCACCGGCACGCGGATGGTGCGGGCCTGGTCGGCGATAGCCCTGGTCACGGCCTGCCGGATCCACCAGGTGGCGTAGGTGGAGAACTTGTAGCCCAGCCGGTAGTCGAACTTCTCCACCGCCCTGATCAGACCCAGGTTGCCTTCCTGGATGAGGTCGAGGAAGAGCAGACCCCGGCCCATGTAGCGCTTGGCGATGGAGACCACCAGACGCAGGTTCGCCTCGGTGAGGCGCCGCTTGGCCTCGACGTCCTTCTTCTCGACGAGCTTGGCCAGTGCGATCTCCTGCTCGGAAGTCAGCAGAGGGACCTGCCGATCTCGCGCAGGTACACGCGCACCGGATCGTCGGCGGTATGGTCGATGGTCACGTCCAGATAGGCCTCAGGAACTCTTCTTCCTCCGAGAAGTCCTCCGAGCTCTTGCCTTTTCTCGTCGATGACCTCCACCCCCAGGTCGATCAGCAGCGAGTAGAGAAACTCGATCTCGTCGGGCGAGAGTCGGCATCTTGCACGCAAGGCGGCTCACATCATCGAGCGTGAGCGAGCCTGCGCTCCGAGCCTGTTCCAGGACCCCCTGCAGGACCTCGGCCGTCAGTTCTGGTCGCCTCGGTAGCATGTCAGGCCTGCCCCTCTTCGGGGTCATAGATTCTTGAGATCCGCACTCGCACCTGCTGCAGCAGGCGCTGAAGCTGGAACAGGTGCCGTTGCTGCTTCTCGATGCCGTCGCCGCGTCCAGAGAGCCCCGCATCGCGCTGATCTCGCGGCCGAGGTACTGCTCCTGAAGACGCAGATGTGTAAGCTCCTCGAGCAGCGCGGGGGGATAGCGCCCTGGTCGGCCTCCATGACCAGACGCACGAAGAGCGGCCCGGCGACGGAATCGCGCATGGGCCCGTGCCTTGAGCTTCGGCAAGGGCTGCCTGGTGGTCCTCGGGGCCGGTCATCGCGCGCAAGCGCCTCGCGGAGGCCCACGAACACCTCGCGGTTGCCGGATCGGCGAAATGCTCGGGGGTCAAAGCCTCGAGCATGCGGCACGCGCCCGCTCTGGATTGCAGGCCGCCGCCACCAGGAAGTCGCTGCTCGATGGCCGCCTCGCTGCACCGAGCAGGCGCTGGGCCATGGACGGCTTGGGCGTCCCTGACGTCCCGGCGCGCCCGGCCGGCGCTCGCCGCCGGAGCCCGTCCGCCGAGCCTCGGCCCCGCTCGCCCGCGCGAGCCGGGAGCCGCCTCGCAGCAGCAGCTCCACGCTCTCGGGTGTCAGCCGAAGGCTGTCCGCCAGCAGCGGGATCTCCTCTTCCCGCTCCTTGAACGAGGAGGCGCCGGCTCATGATCCTCTGCGACCTCCTCGAAGGCCCGTACCCGGCCGTCGCGCGGTGGAGGTGTCGCCGCGAGCCAAGAGCCTGCCGCAGCTCGAACCCCAGCAGCGATATCTTGCCGGCCAGCACTTGGCGACGGCCTCCTGCCGCCTTCCACGGCCACGTCGGCGGGGTCCGTCCCGCCGGGCAGCACGGCCACCATGGGCCGCAGACGAGTGGCCGCGAGCCAGCTCGCCGGAGCGCAGCATGGCCTCGGTGCCGGCCCGGTCGGCATCGAACATGAAGGTGACGTTGCTGGTGAACCGCATCATCAGGTCTATCTGGGCATCGGTGAGCGCGGTCCCCATGGAGGCGACCACGTTGCCCACGCCCGCCTGGACCAGCCCCAGCACATCTGTGTAGCCCTCTACCACCACGACCTCGTCGGCGTCGGCGATGGCCTTTCTGCGCCTGGTAGAGCCCGTACAGAAGATGCCCCTTCTGGTACAGAGGCCCTTCGGGGGAGTTGAGGTACTTGGGAGTCTCGTCCGTGAGCGTCCTCCCCCCGAACCCCAGCGACTCTGCCTCGGTGGTCCACCAGCGGGAACATGAGACGTCCCCGAAAGCGGTCGTACGTCTTGCCCGTCTGGCGCACCAAGCAGACCCGCTTCTTCCAACTCCCGGTCGGTGAACCCTTCTTTGGTCGCACGACGCGTGGAGACCTCTCCACTCGTCGGCGAGAAGCCCACCCGGAACGTCCGGCAGACCTCCTCGGCCCAGCCCGCGCTTCTCCAGATAGTCTCGGGCCGCGCGGCCGCTTTCCGATTCCCAGAGGAACCGTTGGTAAAACGTCGCCGCCTTCTCGAGCACCTGCAGAAGACGGGCGTCGCGGTCTTTGCGGCCGGGGTCGGGCCCTGCTCCGTCTTCATACTCCACCGGTCACCCCGAACCGCTCGCCAAGCTGCTCGATCGCCTCACGCGAAGGAGAGGTTCTCCATCCGCTCCAGGAAGCGGACGACGTCGCCGCCTTCTCCGCACCCGAAGCAGTAGTAGAGTCCCTTGTCGGCGCTCACGGTGAACGAGGGCGTCTTCTCCTGATGGAAGGGACAGAGGCCCGTGTAGGTGGCTCCCCGCTTGCGCAGACTGGTGTAGCCCGAGACCACGTCGACGATGTTGGCGGCCGAGAGCACCGCCTGGACGCTCGCATCCTTGATGAACGGGCTCACGGACGAGGCTCACAGGTCGCCCCAGAAGCTGGGCATGAACAGCTCGCAGGTACATGCGCTGGGCGTAGCGATCGGTCATCCCGGCCACGTGGTCGGTGACCGCACGAACGAGTTCCGGTGACCGGTCGCACCGGCCAGGCGCCGACCGCGCCCGCCGGCGGCGGCTCAGGGGCAGATCCTCGGGATGGTCGAGAAGTGCTCCATGAACTCGGTGATCAACCGTCGTATCTTCTCGCCGCCCGCCTGCTCGAGCGCCCGCGGATACACCGTCTCGAAAGGAACGCCCGCAGCTCCTCCAGCGCGCCGCCGACGTCCGGCGTCTGAGCGATAGCCGCCTGACCCTAGCTGCTGTCCACCAGGTCGTGCACCAGCGTGTCGATGCGCTCGCTGCCCGACTCCCCCAGGAGCGCGATCGGTTCCGGTGGCAGGTCGGACGCGGTGATGAGCCCGGCCCGCAGCGCGTCGTCGATATCGTGATTGACGTAGGCGATGCGGTCGGCCAAATGGACGATCTTGGCTTCGAGAGTCGCCGGCGGCTGCTCGCCGGAATGGTGGCGGATGCCGTCGCGCACCTCCCAGGTGAGGTTCAGGCCCCGGCCGTCGTTCTCCAGCACCTCCACCACCCGGGCGCTCTGCTCGTTGTGCTGGAACCCTCCCGCGCCCAGCGCGTGCAGCATCTCGTCGATGACCGCTCTCGCCGGCGTGGCCGAAAGGGGTGTGGCCCAGGTCGTGGCCGAGCGCGACAGCCTCGGCCAGGTCCTCGTTGAGCCGCAAGCGCCCGCGCGACCGTCCGGGCGATGCCCGACACCTCGAGGGTGTGGGTCAGCCGGGTGCGATAGTGGTCGCCCTCCGGGGCGATGAAGACCTGGGTCTTGTGCTTGAGCCGGCGGAACGACTTGCTGTGGACGATGCGGTCGCGGTCGCGCTGGTAAGGGGTGCGGAGAGTGCAGGGCTCTTCGGGACGCTCGCGGCCGCGCGACGCCGACGACCGCTGCGCCCACTCGGACAGCCCCGCCTCGTAGAGGTCGGCGGACAAACTGCACTCTTCCCGCCCGCTCGTGCTTCACGGCGTCACCGGCCTCGCCGGCCCGCACGGGCCGGCTCCACGCACGTTTCGCCCAAGACGCCGGGCTATCCGCCCGGCGCGGATCGCCTCTCGACGACAGGCCGGCCTTGCTACTCAGTCGCCTGCCTTGCTCGCCGCCTTCTCTTCCAGCACCGCCTGGGCGGCGGCCAGCCGGGCCAGCGGCACCCGGTACGGGCTGCAGCTCACGTAGTTGAGACCCGGCGCGATGGCAGAACTTCACGCTCGACGGCTCGCCGCCGTGCTCTCCGCAGATGCCCGTCTTGAGGTCGGGCTTGACCGCACGGCCCTTCTGCACGGCCATGATCGATGAGCTGCCCCACGCCGGTCTGGTCGAGCTTCTCGAAGGGGTTGCTCTTGAGAAGGTCGTACTCAGGTAGTGGGTGAGGAACTTGCCTTCGGCGTCGTCGCGCGAGAAGCCCAGGGTCATCTGGGTGAGGTCGTTGGTGCCGAAGCTGAAGAAGTCGGCCTGGCGCGCGATCTCGTCGGCGGTCAGGGCCGCCCGGGGCACCTCGATCATGGTGCCGACCGTGTAGTCGATCGCCACGCCCCGTTCCTTGAGCACCGCCTCGGCGGTCTCTACGGTGAGGGCCCGCATGCGCTTCAGCTCTTCCTCGAAGCCCACCAGCGGGATCATGATCTCCACGTGCGGCTGCTCGCCGGTCTCGGCGAGCACGTCCGCGGCCGCTTCGATGATGGCCCGCACCTGCATGGCGTAGATCTCCGGCCACTGGATGCCCAGGCGGCAACCGCGGGTGCCCAGCATGGGGTTGGCTTCGGCCAGGGACTTGACCGTGGCGGCCAGCTTCTCCTGGGCGGCGATCTGCCTCGGCGGAGGCCCCGGTCAGGCGCAGGCGCTCCAGCTCCACCATGACGTCGGTGTAGTTGGGCAGGAACTCGTGCAGCGGCGGGTCGAGCAGGCGGATGGTCACCGGCAGGCCGGCCATGGCCCGGAAGATGCCGTCGAAGTCCTCGCGCTGGAAGGGCAGCAGCTTGGCCAGGTGCTTCTCGCGCTCGGCGGTGTCCTCGGCCATGATCATGTTGCGCACATGCGGCAGACGGTCCTCCTGCATGAACATGTGCTCGGTGCGGCAGAGGCCGATGCCCTCGGCCCCGAACTCGCGGGCCTTCCTGGCGTCCTCGGGCGTGTCGGCGTTGGTGCGCACGCGCAGGCGGCGGACCTCGTCGGCCCAGGATGAGCACGGTGTTGACGTTCTCGTCGATGCGGCCGGCGATCAGTGCCGCCTGGCCCAGGATGACCCGGCCGGTGGCACCGTCCATGGAGATCCAGTCGCCCGTCTTTGACGATCGACGTCGCCCACCGAGAACCGCTTGGCCTCGATGTCGATCTTCAGCTCCTGGGCGCCGGCGATGCAGGGCTTGCCCATGCCGCGCGCCACCACGGCCGCGTGGGAGGTCATGCCGCCGTGGCTGGTGATGACGCCCTGGGCGTGCATGAGCCCGTGGATGTCGTCGGGGTTGGTCTCCCAGCGCACCAGGATGACCTGCTCGCCCTTGGACCCGCGCTCCTCGGCCTCGTCGGCGTCGAAGACCACCTTGCCCACAGCCGCGCCCGGGCGAGGCGCCCAGGCCGGTGGCAAGACCTGCAGTTCTGGCTTTGGGTCAAGGCGCGGGTGCAGCAGCTGGTCGAGCTGGCCGGGATCCACGCGCATGAGCGCCTCTTCCTTGGTGATGAGGCCTTCGGCCACCATGTCCACGGCGCATCTTGAGCGCCGCCGGGGCGGTGCGCTTGCCGTTGCGGGTCTGCAGCATGAAGAGCTTCTCGTCCTCGATGGTGAACTCCACGTCCTGCATGTCGCGGTAGTGCGTCTCGAGGGTGGCGCGGATGGCGTAGAACTGGTCGAGAGCCTCCGGCATGACCTCGCGCAGCTCTCCAGCGGCCGGGGGTTGCGGACGCCGGCCACCACGTCCTCGCCCTGGGCGTTCATGAGGAACTCGCCGTAGAAGAAGTTCTCGCCGGTGGAGGGATCGCGGGTGAAGGCCACGCCGGTGCCGGAGGTCTCGCCCTTGTTGCCGAAGACCATGGTCTGCACGTTGACGGCGGTGCCCAGATCGTCGGGGATGCCCTGGGTGCGGCGGTAGACCTTGGCCCGGTGGTTGTCCCAGCTCTTGAAGACGGCCACCACGGCCATGTGCAGCTGCTTGAGGGGGTCGGCCGGGAACTGCTCGCCGGCCTTCTCGCCCAGGATCTTCTTGAACCGCACGGTGAGGTCGCGCAGGTCCTCGGCGGAGAGATCGGTGTCGAGAGCGGCGCCCACTTCGGCCTTCTTGGCGGTGAGGGCATCCTCGAAGACCTGCGGATCCACGCCCATGACCACGTCACCGAACATGCTGATGAAGCGGCGGTAGGAGTCGTAGGCGAAGCGGGGTTGCCCGTGCCCTTGGCCAGCCCCTCGACCGTGTCGTCGTTCAGACCCAGGTTGAGGACGGTGTCCATCATGCCCGGCATGGAGAACACCGCGCCGGAGCGGACGGAGAGCAGCAGCGGGTTCTCCGGGTCGCCGAGAGTCTTGCCGGTCTGCTTCTCCAGAGCGTGCAGATGCTCCTCGATCTCCTCCTCGAGCCCCTCGGGGTATTTGCCGTTGGCGGAGTAGTAGACGCAGGCTTCGGTGGTGACGATGAAGCCGGGGGGCACAGGGATGCCGAGCCCGGTCATCTCCGCCAGGTTGGCGCCCTTTGCCGCCGAGCAGAGGCTTCATGGCGGCGTTGCCTTCGGAGAAATCGTAGACGTACTTGGTCGGACTCATCAGAACAGACTCCCTTCGAGATCACACGGCACGCCACGCCTACCAGCTACCCCCTTGAACCCCGTATTCTAACGAAGCGGACTGCCGTTGGGAAGCGCCGACCCGCGCCCGACCGCCGCCTGACCGCCCACAGGGTGCCCTCCGCCTCCCTCCCCGCCTCTTTGACAGCGGGATTGCGAGCGCTCGCCGGTGTGCTATGGTAGTGAGAGTAGAAACCCATTCGCAGCAGAAAGGAGACTCCAATGCCCGAGCAATCCCTGACAAAAGCTCGGGAGCGACGCGACTACGAGCGGACCGCCTCGATCATTTCGGCGGCTCTGGCCGTAGTCGGCAGTTCCGATCTGGCCATGCGTGGTCTGGCGGCGGCCGTGAAGCGTACGGCCAAGTCCCCGCAGCAGAACATGATCGCCGAGTTGCTCAAGAACTACACGGCCCCCGGCAATCCCGGCAACACTTTCTTCAAGAACATCCGTCATCTTCATCCTAATGTACGTAAGCGTTACGTTGCCGGCATGATGGCCAACTTTTTCATGCGGGATCCGGAGTTCAACGAAGTCGCTCCTGAAGAGCAGCGGCATCAATTCACCCACGGCCATCCTCATCAGCCCCACCATGCGCTGCAACCTGAGATGCGTGGGTTGCTACGCGGCCGAAGTACGACAACGAGGAAGACCTCACCGAAGAGTTGGTCGAAAGCATCATCAGCCAAGGCGAGGCGATCGGCACCCGGGTGTACATCATGCTGGGCGGCGAGCCCTTCGTATGGCGGCCCCTGCTCGACGTCGCCGAGCGCCATCCCCAGTCGGTGTTCATGGTGTTCACCAACGCCACCATGATCAACGACCGGGTGGCCGACCGCATCGTCGAGCTAGGCAACGTCTGCCCGACCATCAGCATCGAGGGCGTCGAGGGAGTCCACCGACGCCCGTCGCGGCGAAGGCACCTACGACCGCATCATGGCGGCGATGGACCGGCTGCGCGAGCGCAAGGCCATGTTCGCCTTCTCCGGCACGGCCACCAGCCAAGAACATCGACGAGATCACCTCCGACGAGTTCGCATCCCTGCATGGTCGAGAAGGGCGCGTTCTACGGCTGGTACTTCCTGTACATGCCCGTAGGCCGTGACCCCGACCTCAGCCTCATGCCCAGCCCCCAGCAGCGCCTTCAGCTGCGGGAAGGCGTCACACGGATGCGCTCCACCCATCCGCTCTTGGTGGCGGACTTCTGGGGAGACGGGCCGCTCACCGGCGGGTGCCTGTCCGGTGGGCGCAAGTACATCCACATCAACAACAAGGGCGACGTGGAACCCTGCATCTTCGCCCACTTCGCCGTGGACAACATCAAGGACAAGTCGCTCATCGAGATGCCTCGGCTCCGACTTCTTCCGCGATCTGCGCAACATGGCGCCCTACGGCAAGAACCTTCTGCGGCCCTGCCCCATCATCGACCACCCTTCGGTCATGAAGACGGCGGTCGCGCGCAACAACGCCTATCCCACGCACGAGGGAGCCGAGGAGCTGTTCACCGAACTGCATCCCGGCCTGATCGAGTATTCAGCCGAGGTCGGCAGGGTCCTCGACCCGGTGTGGGAGAAGGAGACCTGGACCCACACCTGGCTGGAAAGCGACCCGGACTACCAGCGGCGTCTGACCCGCGAGGGCGATGCCGACGAGTTGCCCGACGAAGCCGGTGCTCTGGAGGCCGACCAAGTGGGCGCCTGCTCCTAGGCGGCACCGCATAGCCAACAGCGGCGACAGAAAGGGCCGGGGATCTCCCGGCCCTTTTCTTTTCTCAAATCCTGGCACCGCTCCTGTGGGGGCGCCGGAGCGCCCCTATCCGCCTCAGCTCTGGACCAGTTCCAACCAGGCCACGCTGCGTACGGTCGCCGCGATCGCGGCCAGTTGGCGCAGCCGGTTGACCCGCACCGCGTCATCCTCGGCCATCACCAGCACGTCGGTGAAGTACCGGTCTACCGGTAGCCGCAACCCCGCCAGAGCGGCAAGCGCTTCGCCATAGCGGCCCGCCTCCACGGCCGTCGCCGTCTTCGTGGCGACCTCCTGCCAGGCGGCGAACAGCGCGGGCTCGGCATCGACTTGGAACAGCGCCGGCGACACGCCGCCGCCCGCCGTCGACACGTCGACGGCAGCATCGGCCGGAAGCTTCTTGGCCAGGTTGGAGGGCCGGCTGAACAAGGTCACCAGGTCGTCCCACTTGTCGCCCGCGCGGAACTCGTGCAGTGCGAAAGCCCGGGCCCGCAGATCCAGGAAGTCGCGAGAGGTGGGGAGCACCGCGTCCACGGTGTCACGGGCCACCCCCTCGTCGGTGAGGGTCTTGGCTAAGCGCTCCAGGACGAAGGCTGTGCCTTCGGTGAGCACCTTGCCGCGCTCTACCAATCCCGGGAAGCGCTCCAACTGCCCGTAGGCCCTCCCGAGCAGTTTCTCGACGTCGTAGCGCAGCCCGTGATGCATGGCGATCGCCACCATGCCCGCCGCCGCCCGGCGCAGGCCGTAGGGGTCTTTGGAGCCCGAGGGCGGTTCGCCGCAGGCGAAGGCGGCGGCGATGTTGTCCACCTTCTCCGCCGTCGCAAGCAGAGCTCCCGGCATGGTCTCCGGCACCGCTCCGCCGGCCGCGTCCGGCAGGAACTGCTCTCGGATGGCCTGAGCCACCTCGGGATCGCGTCCTTCCATGAGAGCGTAGGTCTCGCCCATGACGCCTTCCAGGTCGGCGAACTCGCGCACCATCACCGACACCTGGTCGGCCTTGGCCAGCCTGGCGGCTTCCAGAGCGTGCTCCCGGGCTTCGCCGGGAGCCCCGGTCACTTCCGCCAGATATCCGGTCAGCGCCACCAGCCGTCCGTCTTGTCCTTCATGGTGCCGGCCTTCACGTGAAAGACGATCTTGCCCAACTGCCCGGCCATGGCTTCCAAGCCGGTGGCTTTGTCTTTCTCAAAGGAGAACTCCGCGTCCTCTATCCGCCCCTCCAGCACCCGCTCGTTGCCGGCCCTGATCTGGTCCATCCAGGCAGGATCGCCGTTGCTCACCAGAAGGAACTTGTTGGAGAGCGCGCCGTCAGCGTCCAACAGGGGGAAATACCGCTGGTGTGACTGCATGGCCGTCTCCAGCACCTCGGCCGGCAGGGCCAGGTGCCGCGGATCGAACTGCCCCTAGGCCACCGTGGGCTTCTCCACCAAGAAGAGCACTTCTTCCATCTTGCCTTTGGGGTCGATGACCTTAAGCTCCTGCTCCAAGGCCATCCGCTCCAGCTCCGACCAGATGAGATGCTCCCGCTCCCGGTGGTCCACCACCACGCCCGCGCTCCGCAAGGCCTCCACGTAGTCGGCGGGGCGGACGATATCCACCGGACCGCCCAGCCAGCGATGCCCGTGGCTTGTCCTGCCCGAGGTCAGTCCGGCATAGCCAAAGGGGATGACGGTGTCGCCCCACAGCGCGACCAGCCAGCGGATGGGCCGGGAAAAGCGCACGTCACGATATCCCCAGCGCATGTTCTTGGGAAAGTACATGTCGCGGACGATCTTCAGGCAGATGTCGGGTAGCAGCCCGGCAGTGGGTCGGCTCTCGCTGCGGGTCACGTAGTAGACGAAGCTGCGCCCCGCTTCTTCGCGCACCTCGAGGTCTTTGGCCGAGACGCCCTTGGCCCGGGCGAAGCCCTCGCAGGCCTTGGTGGGAGCGCCATCGGCGTCGAAGGCCGCCTCCAGCGCCGGTCCGCGCTGGACTATCTCCCGCGGGGCCTGCTCGCCGGGCACGCCGCGAACCAGTACGGCTATACGCCGGGCAGAGACCATCACCTCGACATCCTCCGGAGCGACCTCGACGCCCTCAGCGGTGAACAGGCCCGCCACCCGCTCGGGCAGCAGGTCGATGGCCGCCCGGCACGCCGAGGCCGGGATCTCTTCCACACCTATCTCGAGCAGGAAGTCTCGATCGCTCCTGTCGCCGGGAGCGATCCAGGCGGTCGCTCGCGCCCGGAGCGCGCCGCGCGACTGGCTCGCAGCCGGCGGCCTCCAGCGGCGTCGGCACCCCCGTCCCCAACTCGGCCACGTAGGCCTCGGCCACCTTGCGGGCCAGATTGCGCACCCGGGCGATGTAGCCGGTGCGCTCGGTCACGCTGATGGCGCCCCGAGCGTCCAGCAGATTGAACATGTGCGAGGTCTTGAGCACGAAGTCGTACGCCGGCCGGGACAGCCCCCGTTCCAGGCAGCGCTCGCACTCCCGCTCGTAGTCGACGAACGACCGCTGCAACAGCGCTATGTCGGCCAACTCGAAGTTGTAAACCGACCACTGGGCCTCGTTGGCCTTGTACACGTCGCCATAGCTCACGCCCGGCACCCACTCCAGGTCGAAGAGGCTGTCCTTGCCCTGCAGATACATGGCCAGCCGCTCGGTGCCGTAGGTCAGTTCCACACTGGGTGGATCGAGATCGATGCCGCCCACCTGCTGGAAGTAAGTGAACTGGGTGCACTCCATGCCGTCTATCCAGACTTCCCAACCCAAGCCCCACGCGCCCAGAGTGGGCGACTCCCAGTCGTCTTCGACAAAACGCACGTCGTGCTGGGCCAAGTTGATGCCCAGGTGTTCCAAGGAGGCCAAGTACAGATCCTGGATGTTGTCCGGACACGGCTTGATGATCACCTGATACTGGTAGTAATGACCCAGCCGGTAGGGGTTCTCGCCGTAGCGGCCGTCGGTGGGACGGATGGAGGGCTCTACATAGGCCACCTTCCAGGGATCGGGGCCCAGGACCTTGAGAAAGGTCGCCGGGTTGAAGGTACCGGCGCCCACTTCGGTGTGGTGCCCTTGCCACACGATGCAGCCCTGCTTGGCCCAGAACTCCTGCAGACCCAGCAGCACTTCTTGAAAAGTCGGAGGTTTCACGGCGCTCACTTTGTCGAAGGGTCTAGGGGACAGTGGTCGTCACCGGCGGCGCGGTGGTCGTGGTGGTCGTCACCGGCGGCGCGGTGGTCGTGGTGGTCGTCACCGGCGGCGCGGTGGTCGTGGTGGTCGTCACCGGCGGCGCCGTCGTCGTCGTCGTAGGCGCGGGCTTCTTGGCCACGGTCAGCTCCACGTAGCTGTTTATCGGCACCACCACACCCGCGGCCGGGCTCTGCTGGATCACGGTGTCGACGGGGTAGTCCGGCGTCTCCACATACTTGATCTTGGCCCGCAGTTGGTAGGATGAGAGGATGGTCTTCGCCTCGGAGACAGTCATCCCCAGTCCCCCCACCGCCGGTACGACGACGGTATTGAGCGGCGGGGCGTTACTCACCTTGATGATCACTGTGGCCCCGCGCTGTACCTCGGTACCTTCCGGCGGATCCTGGCCGACCACAGTCAGGCCCGGCTTGGTGGAATCGACCAACTCCACTTTGGGCACCAGGCCCACCCCGATCAGCTGAGCTTCGGCGGCAGCCTGGCTAGAGTCGATGACCCGCGGCACTATGACCGTGGAACTGGGTACTGCGACCCACAGCTCCACAGTAGTACCCGCGTCAACCATCACTCCACCCTGAGGATCTTGCCGGAGTACCTTCTCAGGGGTTTCGTTGTCGTTGATCTCCTCGGTGACGTGCCAGTCCAGCCCCATACCCTCCAAGATGGTGATGGCGTCTTGGCGCGACTTGCCCGTCAGGGGAGGCACCTTCACCTGCCCTTGACCAGAGGACGTCCACACGGTGACCGTCTCGTCTTTGGTCAACTCGGTGTCTTCCTTGGGCACCTGGTTGGCCACCAGGCCGGCCGCGATGTCGGCAGAAGGCTGCGTGCCCTCGTTCTTGAACTCGAACCCGGCCGCTTTGATGGCGGACTCCGCGTCCTTCGGGCTCATTCCCACCACCCCGGGCACCACCCCCTTCTCCTTCGCGGCGCTCCCCCAGTTGGAGAAGATGGCAAATGCGGTCCCTGCGAGAGCCAGGATGAGGACGATCACCAACAGCCAAGGCCAGACGCTGGCCCTGCGCGGCCGCTCGCCATATAGCACCTCAGGAGCGGCCGGCGGCTCCTCCGGCGTCCGGTGGCGGATCTGGGTGGACTGAGCAACGGAAGCGGCCGCCGCCGCGGGAGTGATCACCCTTGTGGTTTCTTCCTGGAAGCTCACGGGCGCGCTCACTGATTCGCCGTCCTGCACCCGCCACAGGTCGTCCAGCATAGCCTGGGCAGTGAGATAGCGCTCGACGGGCTGCTTGCCCAGGGCCCGCAAGATGACTGCTTCGAGGTTCGCAGGTATGTCGGGCACCAGGCTGCGCGGAGCCACCGGTTGCTCGTGCACGTGCTGCATGGCGATGCTCACTGGGTTGTCGCCGTTGAACGGAAGCTTGCCCGTGGCCATCTCGTACATGACCACGCCGAGCGAGTAGAGGTCGGAGGCGGCCTCCACCGGCTGGCCTTGGGCCTGCTCGGGCGACAGGTAGTGGGCGGTGCCCAGGATCGAGCCGGCCTCGGTCATGGTGGAGCCGCTTCCCGCCCGGGCGATGCCGAAGTCGGTGACCTTCACCCGGCCTTCGTTGTCGACGATGATGTTCTGCGGCTTGATGTCGCGATGGATGACGTCCCGGCGGTGCGCAAAGCGCAGGGCTTCCACTATCTGCCTGGAGATCGACACCACCAGGTCGGGGCTCGAGCGGAGCGTACTTGATGATGATCTCCTTGAGGGAGCGCCCCTCGAGGTACTCCATGGCGATGTAGTAGGTGCCCTCGGCCTCGCCCCGGTCGTAGATCTGCACGATGTTGGGGTGGTTGAGGCCGGCGGCGCTGCTGGCTTCGCGCCGGAAACGCTCCACGAACTCGGTCGTCGTTCGCGAAGCGCGCGTGCAAGACCTTCAGAGCGACCTGCCGGCCCAAGTGACGGTCATCAGCAAGATAGACGTCGGCCATGCCGCCGCTGCCAAGCTTGCGGATGACCTCGTAGCGATCGTCGAATACTCGTCCTATCACTATCTTCTAGTCCCTTGCCCTTCTCTCGTGCCAACTATCAAGTTTACCCTGGGGCGCCATGGCGCGTCACAGGAAGAGGTCAAAGCCCGAGAGCCGCCGCAATGACCTTGCGCGCAATCGGGGCGGCTACGCTACCGCCGGTGCCGGCGTTCTCGACCAGTACCACTACCACCACTTGGGGGTCCTCGGCGGGCGCGAAGGCCGCGAACCAGGCGTGTGATTCGGCGTCAGCCACTTCGGCGGTACCCGTCTTACCCGCTACCTGGACGCTCTTAAGCGCCGCCCCGGTTCCTGTGCCCCGCTTCACTACCTCGACCATGAGGTCCCTCAGCGTGGCTGCCGTCTTGGCCGAGATCGGCGTGAGCCAGACCTCCGGCTTGGTCTCCCGAGGCCGGTCGACGTGATAGCCGATCACCTGGCTGACGATGTAGGGCTTCATGATCTTGCCGCCGTTGGCCACAGCCGCGGCGGTCAAGGCCATCTGCAGCGGAGTGGCCAGTACCTCGCCCTGGCCAAAGGCTGCTTGAGCCACATGGGCGACGTCCATGCTCCCCCGGGGCGGGGAAAGCTGCTGGCGGACGCGGCCAACGGCCAGGGCGGGCCTTCGCCGAAGCCAAATGCGCCGGCGAACTTGGCAAGCGTATCGGCGCCCAGATCCACCCCGATCTTTGCGAAGGTCGTGTTGATGCTGCTGGCGAACGCATCGGTGAAGTCGTGCTCCCCGTAGACCTGTCTGGCCGTAGTTGTGCACCATGGAAGCCTCCAGCCGTGAAGCTGCCGGTGTCGTCGAACTGGGTCGCTGGGGTGACCGCGCCCGTCTCGAGCGCCGCCGCCGCCACGATGATCTTGAAGACCGAGCCCGGTGGATAGAGACCCTGGGTGGCCCGGTTGAGCAGCGGCGTGCCCGGGTCAGAGTTGAGGTCCGCCCATATGGCGTCGATCTTGTTGGGATCGTAGCGCGGATACGAGACCATGGCCAGCACCGCCCCGGTGCGCGGGTCGAGGGCCACCACCGCTCCTTTGCGGTCCCCGAGAGCCTCGGCCGCGGCCCGCTGCACGGCCACGTTGACCGTCAGCCTGAGATCGGCGCCCCGGTGCGGCTTGCCCAGGAGCTTGTCCCAGTAGCTGGTGATGCCGAGGATGCCCGACTGGCCCGTCAACTCCTCGTTGTAGACCCGCTCGACCCCGGCCCGGCCGTACCGCAGGCTGTTGTAGCCCAGCCAGGGGGAGGTGAGACTGCCCTGCGGGTACTCACGCAAGAAGTACTGGCCCTCCTTGGTGTTGACGGCCAAGCTCAACGTCGTCGGCCGAGAGGATGACCCCCCGCTCGACCTTCATCTCCTCCTCGATGGCGCGGGTGTTCGGCGGGTTGACCTTGAGCTTGGGCGCGGCCCACACCTGCACATAAGTGAGCTGCACAAGCAGGGCCACGAAGAGCAGGACGAAGAAGAAGAAGAGGCGGCGGAGGGGTCTAGTGCTCGTGTCCATCTAGCCCGCCTTGTCGCTCAACCGCAGAGCAGGGCCAGAGCACGAAGTTCGCCACGATCGAGCTGCCGCCGTAGCTCACGAAGGGCAGGGTGATCCCGGTGAGAGGGATCAGCTTGATGACCCCACCGATGATGAGGAAGGCCTGCAGCGCGAAGATGCTGGTGAGCCCCGTGGCCAGCAGGCGGCGAGAAGTCGTCTTTGGCCCGCACCGCCACGCGGAAGCCCCGGTAGATGAAGATGAGGTAGAGCAGGATGATACCCGCCGCCCCCACCAGACCCAGCTCCTCGCCGATGGCCGAGAAGATGAAGTCGGTCTCCAGGTGCGGGATGATGGTGTGCCCCGACTGCAGGATGAGATACCCCTGGCCCAGACCCCGCTCCGAACAGCCCACCGCCGGCCAGGGCGAACAGCGACTGGACGATCTGGTAGCCCTTGCCGCTCGGGTCCTGTCCAGGGATCGCAGCCAGATGTCCACCCGGGTCTGCACGTGCGGGAAGATGAAGTAGAGCACCGTCGCCCCGGCCAGGAACAGGACCAGACCCACCAACACGTAGAAGAAACGCCCAGTGGCCACATACAGCAGAGCGAGCAGGGCGCCGAAGAAGAGCAGACTGGTGCCCAGGTCCTTCATGAAGACCATGAGCGCCATCGAGAGCAGCCCAGATGGTCAGCAAGGGGCGCCAGGTAGCGGAAGGGCGGCAAGGGCACGCCCAGGACCCGGCGGGTGCTCACGGTGAGCACCTCCCGGATGTCCACCAGATAGGCGGCAAAGAAGATGACGAGCAGGATCTTGCCGAATTCCGCCGGCTGGAAGCGATCGGCCCGATGGCCACCCAGAGCCGGGCTCCGTTGATCTCCCGGCCGAAGATGGCGGTGAAAAGCAGGAGCAGAAGACCGAGGATGCCGATCGAGTAGCGGTACCGGCACGAGTCACTTCGAGGTCGCGCACCAAGGCCAGCACCAGCAGGAAGGCCACCAGGCCCACCACCAGCCACATGGCCTGCTTGAGAGCCAGAGTCCTCGTTGAGCCGGTAGATGAGGACGATACCCAGGGTGGACAGCAGGGCCGTGACCGGCAGCAGGTACGGATCGGCCTTGGCAGCCAGCAACCGCCGGCCCGAGGTGAGCGATGACGAACAGAGCCAGGAAGAGGGCCCCATAGGTGAGCGACGACCAGCTGAGAGCGGAGGACTTCTCGGTGTAGACCAGGGCGAACCCCAGTGTGGTGAGGACTCAGCGCTGGGATCAGGAAGACGAGCTCCCGGTTGCGCAGACTCACTGCGTGCCGCTCAGTGTGCGGAGGAACTGCTGTCCCTCCTCCTTGCTGACCAGGTTATGGGAGTCCACCTTCTCCCGCATGTAGGTGTCAACGACTCGTAGTCCACCGTGCTCTGCTCGATGGACAGAAGACAGGTCGATGCCGAGGAGGCTGACCGGCAAGCCCCTGATAGAGAGCCACCTTGCCGTCGTGGGCGCCCACGTAGTAGACGGTGGAGTTGAACCAAGCAAAGCACCGACTGCGATCGCGACCACTAGGACCACGACGACGGTCCAGTAGATCCAGCGGTGCCGCTTCCGGCGTGCGCGCCTCAGCGGCAGGCTTCGACTCCAACTCGGGGACGGGAGCCGCGGTCTCAGTGACCGGGGCCTCAGACGGCTCTGCCACCTCGATCGGACCGGGCCCGGCGGCGGGGCCGTCTCGGCGCCGGCCGGCTCCGCGGGAGCCGACTCGGCGGAGTCGACCTCAGACGAGGCAGGCGCCGCCGCCACCGGCCGTGCCAGCGGGGTGACGTGCCGGCCCAGGCGCTCTCGCACCGCGGAGGCGGCGCGCTTCGAGCGAGGCGAGGGCGGAGCCACCGATGCGCCTCTGTCAGCGGGCCCAAAGAGAATGCGGTCATCGACCGCTTGCCTGCCGTCTTCGCCCGCCGTCGAGTCCAGGTCGGACTCGACATGCACGACGATCGCAGTCACGTTGTCTTCACCCCCACCGGCGAGAGCGGCTAGGACAAGCGCATCGGCCGTCTCCTGCGGATCATCGCCTTGCTGCAGCAACTCCTCTATGAGCTGGTCGGTGACCATGCCGGTGAGTCCGTCACTGCACAGCAGCAACCTATCGCCCGGAACCAGCGGGACCTCGGTGGTGTCCGGGATGACGTCGCCGTCGGTGCCTAGAGCGCGGGTGATGACACTGCGATGCGGGTGCACCGCTGCCTGCGCCAGCGTGATCTCGCCCCTGCGCACCATTTCTCCCACCCACGAGTGGTCGTCGGTGACCTGAGCCAACTCACCTGCGTGCACCACGTAGGCCCGCGAGTCACCCACGTGGGCCACGATGAGACTCTCCTGCTTGACCAGAGCGACCGTGATCGTGGTGCCCATGCCCAGCAGATGCTCCTCCGACGCGCTGCGGCCGGTGATGGCCTTATTGGTGCTCACGATCGCCCGGCGAAGATCCTCCTCCCCCGCGGATGCAGGATCCAAGCCGACCAGCCCCAGACAGGCCATCTGCGAAGCCACCTCGCCCGCCCGGGCGCCCCCCATGCCGTCACAAACGGCGTAGAGCCCCGGTCTGAGCAAGAACGAGTCCTCGTTGGCCGGTCTGACGAGACCGCAGTCGCTGGCGACACCCGCTCTTAGGCGCATCACTCCGCCTCTACCTGAAACACCGTGTCGCCTACGTCCACCCGGTCTCCCGGTCGCAGCAGCACGGCGCCGTCGGTGTCCGAACCGTTGACCTGCGTCCCGTTGGTGCTCCGGAGGTCCTCCATCTGCAGACCGTCGGCCGTGACTTCAAACAGCGCATGCTTGGACGAGACGAAGGTGTCATCCAGGAAGATGTCCATCTCGGGGGAGCGGCCGGCCAGAGCGTGAGCACCCAGCTTGAGTGCATACGCCGCTCCCACAGGTATGGTGGGGCTCTTGAGCACGCGAAGGGTCCACATCGCGGTCCCCGCCGTAGGAACACTCGAGCCGGCCCGCATAGCCGCCCCGCCGCTCGTCTGCACTCCGCCCGAAGCCTGCCACTGCGGCCTCGCTGCCACCGGCGCGGCCGCTCGCAACTCGCGGGTGGTCGAACGCACCACTTTGTAGATGAAGAGATAGAGGACGATGAGGAAAATGAATTTCCCGGCCAACAGTACTATTTCCAGCATGGGCCCCTCTTCCGGTCCGTGGGCTCTACCTGGATTCCACAGTGATGAAGCAGTCTCCCACCAAGACCACGTCGCCCGGATGTACGATGCTGGTATCCACCGGATAGCCGTTGACCATCGTCCCGTTGGTAGAACCTAGGTCCTTGACCATGACGTTGCCTTCTGACCAGAAGAATGCCGCATGGCGACGAGAAACGTCGGCGTTGTCGATCCGGAAATCTACGTCCCGTGAACGACCAACGATGACGCGGCCCTTGTTGAACTCGTACTCTTGGTTGTTGGACCGAAGCACGATGGTCTGCTTGGCAAGGCCGAGATCGGCAACGTCCTCCGCCGAGATGACCTGAGTTACGCCCGCGGCCTGCTGGGAGCGGGGCGGAGTCACGGGACGGAGCGGCTCTGGCTGGAGTGGCGCCGACACGGGGCGCTCGGGACGCACAGACACGCGGCTGGAAGAGGCGTCATCGGCCTCCACGTCGGCGCCGGACTTGGCCATGGCAGCACCGGGACTCGGAACCGAGAGGGCTTCGTTCTCACGTGCCGCCGCCGCCCGTGCGGCCGCGGCACGAGCCGCTGCCATTCCAGCCGAGCCTGCGCCCACGAGCCCTGAACCACCGGGAACGCGACCGGCCAAGGCGGCTCCTGTACCCGCTACGCCGGCTGCTCCCGCCGCCGCGCGACCGGCTCCACCGGCCGAGGTCGGGGAGGAACCCGCTCTTCCCTTTCGCACGACCCCGGACGGCATCTCCCGTTCGGCGTAGATGCCATAGTTGCCCAGCCTGAGATCGGGGTCGGGCAGCAGCTTGACATCGATAGCACCAGGAGCTTCATATCCCCTGCTGCGCATGTGCCGGTTGAGATGCGTCTCCAGCTTGTCCACCAGTTGTTCCTCTTGGCGGTGCCAACGCTCGTAGTCCTCCCGGCAGAGGTACACCGTGTAGCGGTTGCGGACCGACACATGCGCACCCCGAGCCACCTTGTCGTCTTCCATTTCCTTGACGAGCTTACCCGCCACTTCGGACGGCTGCACATACAGCTTCGAAGCGTTCTTCCCGCGGGGCTCCCCCTGTCGCCGCGACCACATCAGAGCTTCCTCCTACACAGGTC
The DNA here is from genome assembly GCA_963784835.1 of uncultured Actinomycetes bacterium. GTDB lineage: Bacteria > Actinomycetota > Thermoleophilia > RBG-16-64-13 > RBG-16-64-13 > RBG-16-64-13. The sequence goes on from CAWASM010000002.1 coordinate 349,224, forward strand.
TTTCGCGCTCAGATGAACTTAGGAAAGTGAGCAGAAAAGCGATTATAGCGCACGGTCCGAACGTCACCAGAAACGGTCCCAGCCTCACGGGCACGTCCAGAGCCAGGATAGGCAGGAGCACGAAGCCCAGGAACACGATAATGAGGTATGCGCTCGCGCCCCACACCCGCCCGATGCGGAACCGGCTCATCCAATCGTACAAGGGAAGTGCGAGGACAGTAAATAGCAGGATCTGGAGAGCCATTTCGTGACGGAGATCCAGGAAGCGGGCGATCTCCATGAGCACAGCCCAGGGGGAAGCAGCGTGCTTCGCAACAGTGAGCGTGGCGCCCGGGCCGGGATTGAACGCAAAGGGCAAATAGGTCCATCCCATCAGCCCTCCCGTCACCACGAGCAACGACCCCACTGAGAAAGCCGGCCAGAGCTCCCCAGCGCCGCAGCAACCCGCCCGCCAGCGGCAGCAAGACAAGACCCAGTCCCCAGGCCACAGCTACCGGCACGGCCCCGGGCAGCAGCGCCGCCCACTCGCGCCGTTTCCAGCGCAACAAGCCCATGGTGACGGCCGCGGGCACAACGTAGACCACCCCCCAGCCTGCGCCATAGGCGAAGATAGGCGGAGACAAGAGAGCGAGCGTGAGCACGCCGCCCCCGAACGGCCACATCAGAGCCAGGAAGGTGGGAAGGGCCACCAGAGGGATGATCACGGCCTTCGGGTAGAACGGCACCCGCGGCAGTACATAGGCTAAGCAGCACAACGCAAAAACAGCCGCCACGAAGTGCTGCCCCAGATAGACCAGTCGCGCGCGGTCCAGCGGACCAGGGACCAGCCGCTGCCGCACCCGAGTGGCCAGACGCTCGTCCGGCACCTCCTCCGGTATCTCCCTCGCAGCTTGGGTAAGAAGTCGCCCGAAGTCGGCGGCGTCGGGCCGGGCGTGCCGGTCTTGAGCCATCGCTCTGCGGAACGCGTCGGAGAGGGCGACGGGAAGATCGGGACGGTTGGCCGAAAGAGGGGGGATCTCCGGCCTGGACACGTCGAGCAACAGCTCCTGGAGCTTCTTGCCCTTTAATGGGTTCCTCCTGGTGAAGCCTTCATACAACGTCAGGGCGAGCGAGTAGACGTCGGTGCGCGAGTCGACGTTCCCCCCACACTCTGTTCCGGCGACATATAGGCGAGCGTACCCACCAGGTCCCCGGCGATGGTGATGGAGGTGCGATCCTCGAGTTGCGCGACGCCGAAGTCCATCAGCCGGACGTCGATGGGCTCCCCGTCGACAAGCATGATGTTCTCGGGCTTGATGTCCCTGTGGACCACCCCGCGCTTGTGGGCGTGCTCCAAGGCGCGGCACAGCTGCACTCCCATCTCCACGATGTCGAGGTCGCTGAGCGTCTGCTGCCGGTAGAGCTGGCGCAGGGTCTTGCCCTGGACGTACTCGGTGATGAGGCAGGTCCTGTCCGGCTCGCGGATCATCTCGTAGACTGTGAGGATGTGATGATGGTTCAGCTTGGAAGCGGCGTGGGCCTCGCGAAGCACCCGGTCGTCTACATCCGCCGCCTGCTCCACCACTTTGATGGCCACGGGCCGGCCCATTTGCAGGTCGTCGGCCAAGATAGACGGTGGCGAACGCCCCGACGCCGAGCTTGTGGACGATCTGATAGCGGTCGTACAGCAGGGGTGTCTCGGACATGGCTCCAGTATATCGTTGGGCGACTCAGTACTAGTTCGCCTCCGGAGAGCACAATCCCGTCTGCGACGGGCTACTTGAAAGGGTTGATCACCCAGACGGTGTTGAGAGCATCGACCAGGCCGGACCGCTCCACCCCGACGCGAGTCCTAAGCAGATGTAGGACGGCAAAGAAGTCGCGGAGTTCTGAGAGCGGTCCCTCGGGCCCTTTGAACACCTGCGTGAGTTGCCTCTTGGCCTCCGCACGGTACTGCGCCGCGGTCTCCGTGTCGACTTCGTGCTCCAGGTGCTTCACGATCTTCTCGAATTCCCCGTGGTCCAGCCAGACGCCCAGGCACTGGTCACACTTGTCGACGCACACGCCGGACTTCTCGTAGACGATCACGCCCATCTTCACCAGGTCGCGCGGGCAGTCGCGTCCTCTGGCACAGGCCGGCGAGTCGTTCGCATCACCCGCGAAGACATCGAAATCAAGCCAGCGCAGGTCGGGGTCGGCGTGATCCTTGGCCCGGCGCAGCTCGTCGCGGTCGAACCAGCGACCCAGACATTCGGGGCATTCGTCGATGCGCACGCCCAGGTATTCGGTGGCCTGCAACGGCACATGGCAGTCAGGGCAGTACATGCAGCGCTCCTTTGGCTGTAGCTCTGTGACGTTGATCGGCTGCGGGTCGGACCCCAGCCTCTGTTGGCGACGCACGACTCCATTCTACCTCGACGCCTTGGGTCAAGCAGCGTCTAGCTCCGGCGGAGCCATGTTATACTCGTCGTCGCTCCGGGCGAGTGGCGGAATTGGCAGACGCGCTAGGTTCAGGGTCTAGTGAGCTTACGCTCATGGGGGTTCAAGTCCCCCCTCGCCCACCATCAATCATCTTCTGCATGCCGTTGCTTATGACCAATCTGGATAGAGACGACATCGATCAGTGATTAGATACCGGGGGAGCGGACAACGGCGGCCGAAGCAGGAAACTGCCCAAGCCGATGATCCGGCTCCTCTTGTTTCTGGTCGCCATCATCGTCATCTGATCGTCGTCATCGTGTTCGCCGCCAGGGGCGCTCATCCGGAAGGCAGGCCGCCGACTACAACCGCTACATGGTGGCGGTGGCCGACATCCTCGAGCGTTCGGACGCGGTCGGCGCCGACCTGGCGAAGTTGCTGACGAACCCGGGCGACACCAACCGCAGCAGGATCCAGACCCAACTCGACGCGTTTATCGCCACCTGCGAGCAACTGGACGTGGAGGCCAAGAAGCTCGAGACTCCCAAGGACATGGTCGACGAGCGTGCATCAGATGTTCCTGGTGGTAATAAACTTCCGGCAGACAGGGCGTGTCCGATCTCAAGGACGCGATCACGAACGCCCTCGAGGTCCAGGACACGGAGGTCCCGGCCCGGGCGATCCAGCACGCGCTGTACTACCTCACCTCTTCCGACTTCCTCTACGCCGAGGTGTTCCTGCGCCAGACTGCCAAGATTCTGGCCGAGAAAAAGATCAGCGGGGTCATCGCCCCGTCCAGCCAGTTCTTCACCGACCCGAACCTCGCCTCGAAGACCAAGGTGCTCGCCATCCTGGCCCGGCTCAAGAGCACCGGCGTGCTGCAACGCCGTACACGGCGTTGCCCTGAAGAAAGTGGTAGCCATGCCCGACAACAAGGAGATCACTGCCGGTGGCACGTTCAACCTCACTATGAGCGACGCTCTGACCTTCGTGGTGACCGTGGAGAACCAAGGGAACATGGACGAGGTCGACGTGCCGGTAGTCGTCACCATAAGCTCCTCAGCATCGGCCCAACCTCAGAGAAGTCCCTGGGAAGATCCCCTCGCTAAAGGCCAAGACAGAGATAGAGTTCACGTTCAAGGCGTGGATCCGTCCGGGTACGGCGACGTGGCACTTCTGCGCGTGGAAGCCGGGCCGGTGCAGGGGGAGAAGAACCCCGACAACAACTGGATAGAAGCCCACGTCATCTTCAAGATGTAGTGGTCGGAGGAAACATAAGTGCAGCCATACCAGTTGATCGCGATCCTAGCCCTCGTCGGTCGCTGCAGTCGCGGCGACGGGCTTGGCGCTCGTTTACAGGGCGCTGCAACGGTATCGCCGGAATCAGTACGTGATCATGGGTTCGCGGGGCTCGGTAGACATCGTGGAGCATGTGTCGGCCGTGGACGACAAGCTGACCAACATGCGCCTGGCCCTGGAGGACTTGACTCTGGCTGCCCGCGACCACGACGTGCGCATAGACGGCTGCCTGTCTCGAGTGGGCATCGTCCGGTTTGACGCCTACCACGACCTGGGCGGGAGACAGAGCACCGCCGTCGCGTTCTTGAACGCGGCCTCTGACGGTGTGGTCATCACCACCGTGGTCAGCCGCGATTTTGCCCGCATGTACGTCAAACTGATCAAAGACGGGCAAGGCCGACATTCCCCTGGCTCCCGAAGAGAGCGACGCGGTCAGCCAGGCTCGAGGAAGCACGCCGTTCACCATCCGACCGAGAGTCGAGGGCGCTCCCGACGAGGACTACGCCCGTGCCGACGAGGACCCGGCGGATGATGGCGCGCCGATGGCGACCGGACTGCCCGGCCTGCGCCCCATGAACGACCGGGAGTTGGAGCGAGAGAACCGAAGGCGCAAACGGAAGGGCCTTCCCCTGGTGGAGGGCGCGGTCCCGGCCTCGGCCAAAGGCTGGGACGCGCCGGAGACTCCGACACCGCCGGCTGTCAGTCTGGCCGGAGCACTTCGTCCAGCAGCGCAAACAGAGACTAGGCCGCACGAGGAGTTGGAGACGGGCTTGAGGACGAGTCCTCGAGATTCCGACCCGACGATGGATGGTCCTCCGCCTTCGCCGACGACGACGAGGGAGATCCGCGTGGCTTGTGACCCGGCGAGGCCCGGCCTCACTCCCTGGCCGACTTCTTCGTTGGCCGAGCCGTTGCCGGTGGCGGCCACTGTCGTGGGTTTCCTGGGTCCCTTGGGGACTTTCACCGAGGAGGCCCTGAGGGCGACGCTGGACGAGAGGACGCCGAGCGGACGCAGCCGGCGGTTCCAGCCCTTCGGGTCGATGCAGGAGACCATCGAGGCGGTGTCGTCGGGGACGGTCGACTGTGCATCGTCCCTATCGAGAACTCGATCGAAGGTTCAGTCTCGGCCACGCTCGACATGCTTACGCATGAGATCGACAACCTGCAGATAGTCAGGGAGGTGCGGCTCCCATCCGCCAGAGCCTGCTGACCCGTCCCGGTGTGTCCCTGGATCAGATCACCAAGGTCGATCTCCCATCCCGCACGCCATCGGGCAATGTCGCGGGTGGCTGCGCCACAACCTGCCGGGCCGCGAGATCGAGGCCGCCAATTCCACCGCCAACGCGGTAGAGAAGGTGGCATCGGTGCAGGAGCCCTGGGCTGCCATCGGCAACCAGCTGGCCGGCGAGGATGTATGGCTGCGCCATACTCGAGACCGGCATCGAAGACCATGCCGACAACGAGACCCGCTTCGTGTTCCTGGCCCGGCAGCGCGAGCGCCAGGACTGGTTCGAGCCATACAAGACCTCGGTGGTGTGCGAGATCGTCAAGGACCAGCCGGGCGCTCTGCTCTTGATCCTGCAGGAGTTCGCTTTCCGGCACATCAACCTGACCAAGATCGAGTCGCGACCTTCCAAGCGGAGGCTGGGCGACTACATCTTCATCGTCGACATGGAGGGCAAAGTGGACGACGCTCTCCATAGCTGACGCCCTACGTTGCCTGCTGCTGCAAGTTGCCGCGTCTGACGGTGTTGGGAAGCTACCCGGTGGGCCGGCCCCTGGACCAAGCAGCCGCCTCGCTAGGAACGCAAAGACGAGCCCGTACCTGAGGAGGGTCGCATGCTCGATCTTAAGCTCATCCGCAGCGATCCCGAATCGGTGCGCGAGGCCTTGCGCCGCCGGGGCGCCGGCGCCGAGGCGGCCCTGGAACAACTGCTGGAACTCGACCTTCTGCGCCGCGAGACTCCTGGTGGAGGTGGAGGAGCGGCGTGGCCTGCGCAACTCGGTGAGCGAGGAGATCGCCCGGCTCAAGCGGGACAAGCAGGACGCCGACCGCCAAGATCGAGGCCATGCGTGAGGTGGGCGAGGAGATCAAGGATCTCGAGGCGAAGCTCAAGGATGGTGGAAGCGTCGCTGGAGGAGGAGTCTGCTCCAGAGTGCCCAACCTGCCCGACCCCACAGCCCCCAGCGGCGGCGAAGAGGACTCGGTGGTGCTTCACCGGTGGGGCACCCCCAGAGCCTTCTCGTTCACACCGCTGGACCACCTGGACCTGGCGACGCCCACGAGCTCATCGACATGGACAGAGGCGCGCGCACGTCGGGCAGCCGTTTCGCCTACCTCAAGGGCGACTTGGTGTTCCTGCAGTTCGCCTTGGTGCAGTTCGCGTTGCAGAAGCTTTCTGCGAAAGGCTTCCGGCCTGTGATAGTGCCCGTGCTGGTGCGTGACGAAGCCATGTACGGCACCGGCTTCTTCCCCACCGACATGCAGCAGGTGTATCGGGTGGAGGCCGACGGCTTGAACCTGGTCGGGACCTCGGAGGTGCCGCTGGCGGCGCTGCATATGGATGAGATCCTGAACGAGGCCGACCTTCCTCTGCGCTACGTGGGATATTCCAGCTGCTTCCGCCGGGAGGCAGGGGCGGCCGGCAAGGACACGCGAGGCATCTTCCGCGTGCACCAGTTCGACAAGGTGGAGATGTTCAGCTTCTGCGCGCCCGACAAGTCGGTGGAGGAGCACGACTTCATGCGCTCCATCGAAGAGGAGGTGCTTCAGGAGCTGAGGTCTGCCCTACCAGGCGGTCAACATCGCCGCCGGTGACCTGGGCGCGCCCGCGGCGAAGAAGTACGACCTGGAGGCGTGGCTCCCCACCCAGCAGCGCTACCGCGAGGTGACTTCCTGCTCCAACTGCACCGACTACCAAGCCCGGCGCTTGAAGGTCCGCGCCAAGGGAGAGAAGGGCGGCGCGTATCTCCTGCACACCCTGAACGGCACCGTGGTCGCGCTGGGCCGGACCATGATCGCCATCATGGAGAACTACCAGACCGAGGACGGGCTGGTGGAAGTCCCAGCGGTGCTCAGACCGCTTATGCCCGCCGGCATGGAGACCATAGGGCGATGAGCAAGACCGGCAGTGACCAGTCACAGCCGGGCGCAGCCGTCGGTGAGATCATCTTCACTGGGGCGAGGGACGCCCTCCTCGTAGTAGATGTGCAGCGCGACTTCTGCCCTGGCGGGGCGCTGCCGGTGCCGGGAGGCGACGAGGTGGTCCCGGTCATCAATCGCATAGTCCCCATGTTCGGTCGCTGGATCTACACGCGCGATTGGCACCCAGCCGATCACACCAGCTTCTCGCCGCAGCCGTCTATCCACGACGGCTCCTGGCCGGCACATCTGCGTCCAGGGAACTCCGGGTGCGATGTGGCATGCTGATTGGACATGCCGATGAACGCCATCCTGGTGAGCAAGGGCGACGACACCAGGGCCAGGAGTGCTACAGCGGCTTCCAGGTGGACCGGCTGGACTTGGCCGACGTTCCTGAAGCTGCGCAAGGTGGAGCGGCTGTTTGTCGCCGGCCTGGCTACGGAGTACTGCGTTCGCCAGACGGCGCTGGATGCATGTGCGGCCGGTTTCAAGGTGTATCTGGTGGAGGACGCCGTACGCGGGATCTCCCCGAAGGCACCGCGCGTGCCCTCGCGGAGATGGAGAAGGCCGGTGTCATCGCGTGTTGTCTCCGACCGGCTAGAAGATTCAGGTGAGCGCCCAGCCGCAGCCTATGACGAGGAGCGGCGAGCCGGTGGAACACATGACTGATAGACAGGACGTCTCCCAGCGTTGGGCAGAGCGGGAGGACCTGGCTCTGCTCACCGATTACTACCAGCTCACGATGATGGGCGACTATTGGAGGACGGGTCGCAAAGACCTGACCGCCTGCTTCGCCTACACGTTCCGCGAGCTCCCTCCGCACAATGGCTTCGCCATCTCCGCCGGGACTGGAGCAGTGGCTTGACCTCCTCCAACACCTTCGCTTCACCACGTCGGACTTGGACTATCTCTCGGGTCTGGGCGCGTTCGATGACGCCTTCCTCGACTACCTGCGAGACTTCCGGCCGCGCTGCTCCATCGACGCGGTGCCCGAGGGCACCGTGGTCTTCCCTCACGAGCCTGTGGTCCAGGTCGAAGGGCCGCTGATCGAGGCCCAATTCCTGGAGACGGCCCTACTCAACAGCCTCAACTACCCCACCCTCATCGCCACCAAGGCCGCGCGCATCCGGCTCGCCTGCGGCAACGACACACTGGTAGAGTTCGGGCTGCGCCGAGCCCAGGGACCGGATGGCGCTCTAGGCGGCTCCCGGGCGGCCTACATCGGGGGAGCCGACAGCACATCCAACGTTCTGGCCGGCAAGATCTTCGGCATACCGGTGCAGGGCACCCACGCCCATTCTTGGGTGATGAGCTTCGACTCCGAGCTGGAGGCGTTCCGAGCCTACGTCAAAGACGCTGAGAACCCGGTGTTGCTGGTCGATACCTACGACACCTTGAGTTCGGGGCTGCCGAACGCGGTGCAGGTGTTCAAGGAGCTCCGCGCCGCCGGGTGGGTGGGACGGCCCGGGGTCCGCCTCGACTCGGGTGATCTCGCGCGGCTGAGCAAGGTAGCTCGCCGGATGTTCAAGGAGGCCGGCTTCGACGATCCGCGCATCGTCGCCTCCAACGAGCTCGACGCGGACCTCATCGCCGACCTCAAACGGCAAGGGGCTCCCATCAACACCTGGGGCGTGGGGACCCACCTCATCACCTCGTCCGATCACCCGGCTCTGGGCGGGGTCTACAAGCTGGTGGCCGTGCAGAAAGAACGACGGCGCATGGGAACCACGGATCAAGATGTCTTCCAACCCCGCCAAGATGACCGACCCAGGCCGCAAGCGCCTGGTCCGCTACTACGACGGAAATGGCCGGCCCCTGGCCGATCTCATCCGGCTGGCGGAGGAACCAGCCGACGTCATCGACCCGGGACAGCCCGCGAAACCGGTACCTTTCGCCGAGCGCCACGACCTGTCGTTCCTGCGGGCGGTTTGGGATGCGACTCGTTGCGAATCACTGTTGCGGCCCGTCATGCGTGACGGCGAGCGCGTGGGCGCGTCCCCCTCCCTGGAGGACGTCCGCGCCAGGGCGTGCGGGCAGGTGGCGGCGTTGCCCGAGGAGCTGCGCCGGCTCCGCAATCCTGAGATATACGAAGTGGGACTGTCTCCCCGGCTGGCCGCGGAGAAGATACGTTTGGCACGACGGGCTCCAGGGATCTTGGCGCCCGGTCTGAGCACGGGAGAAGGGCCCTCCGTCTAGTAGGCTGCTGAAGAGCGACCTTGCGTCGCCAGAGCGCGCTGGGCACGCGCAAGACAAGGACGCAAGGAGCGCGAATAGCGGCGCGGCGCGACTGAGGAGGAAGTATGTGCCGCCCAGCGCGTTCTGGGGGCCGGGACGTCGCTTTTCAGCAGCCTTCTAGCCCAACGGGAGCGCGGTAGCCTGGCCCTTCGCCAGGATCTTGCCCTGAGCTCCGGTGACTTGAAGATCCACCACCATGAGGCGCCGCCCGCCATGAAGCAAGCGACATTCCGCTGTGACCTTGTCACCGAGCTTGGCCGAGCGGAACTGGCTGATGCTCCACTGCACCGCCACCGCGTCCAGGTCGGCGTTCACGGTCAAGGCAAAAGCCACGTCCATAAGTGCGAACATGAAGGCGCCGTGGGCGAGGTCGTGCAACTGTAGGCACTCCTCCGTCACCACAGCCGAGACCCGAGTGAGTTGCTCCGAAGCTTCTTCGACCTCCATCCCGAACAGGCGGATCATGGAGTCGCTAGCGATGGCGTGGGTGGTGCGGTCGTTCATAGTGGATCCGATCGTGTGGGAGGGCCGGCGAGTCGCGGGTTAGAGGTGAAGGTCCCCTCCCAATAGGATCATCATCAAGGCGACAACGGTCACGAGCACCGCCACGATAGCGACTTTCGTCTTGAACCCGGTGTGCCGCCGATCGGACGCGATGAGCGAGCCCAGCCCGGCCGACCGCCGGCGCGCGAACACGGACGGTCCCCGCCCGATGTGACGGTCGGCACCACTGACTGCCCAACCGCAGCCCGGCCTGTAGACCGGAGACCGATAGCCATGGACCGATCCGACATAAACTGCCTTCATGTTCCGGCCTCCGCCAATCGAGATACCCGCACCATGCTGCAAGACTGTTCGTGGGTGGATTTTCGCCAAATGCCCGCTCTTTCCTCCGGTGGAACGGCACACGCCCGAGTTCCCATTCCCGGCCGTAGCGCCTACCATGGGGAGCAGACCGGGGACGTGACCCTTGAGTCGGGGCGAAGGAGGCTTGGATGTATTGTCCGCGATGTGCGGCCGCCAGCAGGCAACCGGATCGGTTCTGCGCCGCCTGTGGCCTTGATCTGAGCGGTTACGCGGTGCCTCCAGGGGGCGAGCTGCAGGCAGCCCAGTGGCCCGCCGCAAGTCAGGCCCCCCGGTACCGCCCACTGCCCACCTATGAGGCCAGCGAGCGCATTCCCAGCTATCTGGGCTGGGCCATAGCCGTGCTGATCCTTTGTTTCCTGCCCACCGGCATCCCTGCCGTCGTCTACGCCGTCCAGGTAGACAACAAGCTGGCCCGTGGAGATTTCGCTGGAGCCCGAGCGTCGTCCCGCAACGCCAAGATCTGGTGCTGGGTATCGCTCGGCATCGGAATCGCCCTTTGGGTACTGACGATCATCCTGATAGCCGCCCTCACGACCATCCAATACGGCCGCGATCTCGGAGGCGGCCCCATCTACTAGGAGCTATACTCCCGCTGTTCGCGCCCGGCCACGGGCCCGGCCCAGCAGGCCGCATCAAGGCGCGGAGGGGTGGCGGAGTCTGGTTGATCGCACCGGTCTTGAAAACCGGCAGGCCGCAAGGTCTCATGGGTTCGAATCCCATCCCCTCCGCCTGATTTGCAGGGATATTGTGGTTTGCTACCCCGACTGGCGCCTTGCTCACCGGTCGACCCGTCTACTTCATCTCCCTCAGTCTCTCCACGGCAGCATCCTTCTCAGTGACAAGGTCCATCTCAAAGAGCCACCGGATCTCCTCCAGCAGCGCGTCGCTCTTGTCCCACCACGATAGCGACTCAACCAAGGGAATCAGCTCGTCGTCAATCCTTTGACCTACCACCGCAGCCGGCACGCCGGCCACAATTGCGTACGGTGGGACAGGCTTGGTCACCACAGCCCCCGCCGCAATGACAGCACCGTTGCCCACATGGACTCCGGGCAATATCAGGGCCCGCCGCCCGGTCCATACATCATGGCCGATGCTCACTGGATCGCGCTTTCCGTAGTTGCCTAGCAGGCCACCCAAGAGACGTTTGTTCGTTTAGGTAGTCAGGTGAGTGAGGGTGTGATTTTCAGAGTAGACCACCGTGTCAGGTCCGAGCTAACAGGCAGCCTTGGTCGACGCGGGGGCAGAAGGACCGCACTTCGCGCCCTCACTAGTTCGGTATTCTCCCACGGGCAAGTCCGTCCATATCAGGCAGTGGCCGCTGGCTTCTCTAGGCGTATGAGAGCTCACGGGGGTTCCTTGATACACTGCGCCAGTGCGGCATAGGTACGCTAGCAGGCACGCAGACAACGCATGCGTTCCCGCTAGTCCGAAACCTAGGCAGGACCGATGAACCAAGGTCGACGGTCGGAATACATGAGTTCCGGGCTCAGGCGGGCGAGAGCCTGGCGCCGCGCGTTGCTCGTCGTCGGTCTGGTCGTATTGGTGGCCGGCATCGCTGTAGTACGGATATATCTCTGGCCCGGCGGAGGCTCGACTTCGTCGACTTCCGGCCAGACGACGGAGTCCTCGGTCGCGCAGTCCACTACCAGTTCGTCGCCCAGTTCCACCACCTCCACCGAACCCACCACCACCACCCTACCCACCGTGAACATGACGGTCGCCCCCGCCGCCGACACCACCCCCGCCGCTCTTAAGCTTTCCACCGGCACCTACGTGAACGGCCAGAAGGTGGCCTCCTTTACGAGAGCCGACCCCATCGACTTCGGACCGGGCGACGCCTACACGGCTCTGGAGGGCATCATCACCTTCCGCGGCAACAACTACCGCGACAGCCCCACCTACGGCACCGCTGAGGTGACGCTTAGTAAGCTCACCCTGGAGTGGAGCGTCCCCTCCGGCAGCGTGCCCAAGCCCGGCGGGGAAGGTTCCTGGACCGGGTCGGGCTGGACCGGACAGCCCCTCATCGTCAAATGGCCTGAGGCCACCAAACAGATAATGAACTTAAAAGACGTAAAGAAGGCCGACCCTGACCTCATCGAGGTCATCTACCCTTGTCTAGACGGCCGCATCTACTTTCTTGATCTCTCCGACGGCAGCGCCACCCGCCCGGTCATAAACACCGGAGGCGGCCCCTTTAAAGGCACGGGCAGCCTCTATCCCGACGGCACCCCCCTGCTTTTTGTAGGCCACGGCGACGATGCCGCCGGCGGACAGGCGGTACGGGCCCGGCTCTACAGCCTGATCGACCAAAAACAGCTCTACACCTTTGGCACCAAGCCCGACCCGCTCTCCTTCAGGGCCTGGCATGCTTATGACTCCAGCGCTCTTTTTGACGCAAAAGCCGACACCATAATCGAGCCGGGTGAGAACGGCATCCTTTACACCATCCGCCTGAACACCGCCTACGATCCCGTCGCCGGCACCCTCACGGTGGACCCGGAGGAACCGGTGAAGCTGCGCTACACCGCCCCCGACTACAGTGTGAGCGGAGACAACTCCCCCAACCACCGCTGGTGGGGCATGGAAGACTCCGGCGTCATCTACAAGCATTACCTCTACATCGCCGATAACGGCGGCAAGCTCATGTGCTATGACTTAAACACCATGCAGATGATCTGGGCGCAGGACGTGCTTGACGACACCAACACCACGCCTGTCTTCGAAGAAGACCCCGCTTCCGGCACCTGTTACATCTACATCTCCACTTCTCTGCATATCACCGCCACCGGCAGCGGCACCACCCGCAAGGGCGGCATCCCGGTATGGAAGATAAACGCCGCCACCGGCGAGATCGTGTGGAAGACCCCGGATTATCCCTGCTACACCATAAGCGGGGTCTCCGGAGGGGTGCAGGCTACTCCTGTCTTAGGTAAGAAAGACATCGCGGATCTGGTCATCTACCCCATCGCCCGCACGCCGGGAGCAGGCTCCGGGATCCTGGTCGCTTTAGATAAGAAGACCGGCGAGGAAGTCTGGAAACTAGACATGACCAACTACTGCTGGAGCTCGCCTATCGCCATCTACACCCCGGCCGGCAAGAGCTACATCGTGCAGTGTGACTCGGTGGGCACCATGTTCCTGATCGAAGGCACCACCGGCAAGGTGCTTTCCACCCTGGATCTGGGCACCAACATCGAGGCTTCCCCCGCCGCCTACGGCAACATGATCGTGGTGGGGACCCGGGGACAGAAGATCTGCGGGGTCAAGATAGAGTAGGGCTGGGGGCCAAGCGCTACGTGTGGAAGACGGACCCACGCCTGTGGCCGGGTCGATTCTGGCCCACGTGCGAGGAATGAGATGGACGGCCCGATGCAGCAGGCCCTCATGCACTTGCGGACATCATCACGGTGAGTATCACCACGGAGAATAGCGCCTTGGGCGAGCGGACTCCGGGTGAGCCGCACTCGAGCCCTTCCGCCCCGCGCCTCCGGGCGATCTTCCTGCCGTTCTTGCGTCTCGGGCTGTCTGCCTTCGGCGGCCCGGCCATCGTCGCGTACATCAGGGATCTGGCCGTCAACAAGAAGCACTGGCTCAGCGGGGAATCGTTCGGCGACGGACTGGCGCTCTGCCAGACCCTGCCCGGGGCGACGGCCATGCAGAGCGCCGCCTACGTCGGTCTGAAGGCACGGGGGTTCTCGGGAGCTGCGGCCGCCTACCTTGGCTTCATGGCGCCGGCGTTCGTGCTCATGCTGGTGCTTTCCGCGCTCTACAAATACGGGCAGAACGCGCCCTTGATCCTCTCGCTGTTCAGCGGCCTACGGGCCATGGTGGTGGCGCTGATAGCCAACGCAGCCTTGAACTTCGGGCTCTCGACTGTGAAGAAGTGGTGGGGGCTTCTGGTGGTCGCCGGTGCGGCAGCAGCCCTCTACTTCGGGGCGCACCCCATCTATGTGATCTTGGCCGCGGCGGCGGTCGGTCTTGCTCTGCCCGCGAATACTGGACCGCAGCCGCAGTCCCCAGGTGGTGCCGCGCCAGACGGACCTCAAGAGGTCTTTCCTGAGGCTGGTGGCCATCCTGCTGGCCGCCGCCGTTGTCGCGATGGGCGTCCTTTTCGCGCTCGACCGGCCGCTGTTCCACCTGGCCCTGACCATGCTTCGGGTCGATCTCTTCGCCTTCGGCGGCGGTTTCGCATCCGTCCCTCTCATGCAGAACGAAGTGGTGAACGTCCACCATTGGATAGACGCCAAGACCTTCATTGACGGCATCGCCTTGGGCCAGGTGACCCCGGGGCCAATAGTCATCACCGCCACCTTCGTCGGGTACATGTTCGCCGGGTTCGCGGGTGCAGTAGTGGCCACGGCGGCCATCTTCCTGCCCTCGTTCACGATCCTGGTCCTTGTCGAGCCCTACTTCGACCGCTTCAAGCGCAACCGCTGGTTTCGAAAAGCCATAACCGGCATCTTGCTATCGTTCGTGGGTCTGCTCATCGCAGTTGCCATCCGTCTGGGCCTGAGCGTTTCCTGGCAGTGGTGGACCATCGCCCTTGCCGCGGCCACCTTCGCGGCGCTGCGGTTCAAGATAGACGTGCTATGGGTGGTGCTGGCCGGCGGAGTGATCTCGGTGCTGGTCGGTCTGCTCTAGGCCCCGCGCCAAGGGAGCGAAGGTCCCGAGAGGTATCGCAGGGCCTTCGCTCGCAATCGGCTTCGACAGCTAGCCGGCGCGTGGAGACGGGGTTTCGCTCAGTCGAACGCCTTCTCTGGCTTCCACACGGTCCAGACCTTGCCTACCAGGCTTGGGCCTGGGGTCAGGGCGGGCTTCCCAGGTTGCCAGCCAGAGGGCGTGACCTCGCCGGTGGCCACAACATGCTGGAAGGCCTTGATCTGCCGGATCAATTCCATCACGTTCCGACCCACCTCAGCAGTGAGCACCTCCATCGCACGGATCGTGCCCTCGGGATCGATGATGAAGCGGCCTCGGATATCGACGCCTGCGGCCTCATCGTAGACACCGTAGACGTCACCGATGCGGCCTCCTCCATCGGTGAGCATCGGGAACGGCACTCCCCCTTCGACCATCTTGGACAGCTCCTCCTCCTGCCAGATCTTGTGGGAGAAGCGAGAATCGACACTCATAGCCAGAACTTCGACACCCATGGCCTGGAGTTCGGGGTACTTGACGGCGACCGCCGACAATTCGGTCGGTCAGACGAAAGTGAAGTCACCCGGATAGAAGCACAAGACCAGCCACTTGCCTTTGTAGTCGGAGAGCTTGACGTTCTTGAAGCCCCCTTCGAAATAGGCGTTTGCCTCAAAATCCGGTGCTGGATGACCTACGCGAGCTATCACTTTTCTCGCCACCTCCTCGACCGCGGGGGCCGAGCTCGAGATTCCCTTCTCAGTCCCTGGAGAGATTCCGAGCGGACCTCCCGCCGGCTTTACGCAACCATCCTTGGGCTCAGCCATGGCACTCCTCCCATCAGTGGCAAGTTCCTCCGCCGCCGCACACCTGCATGGCGGACATCACCGGTACGCTGCCTTGGAGAAGGGCATTCACCACTGCTCCCACTGTGGGCAGATCCTGGTCGGCATATACAGTGATGCCCATCTCACCAAAGAACGTCAAAGGGCGCGCTCCCATGCCTCCCACCACGATCTCGGTAACGCCAAGGGAGGCGAGCATGTTCACTGGGTCAAGGCATCCGCCTTCCTGATGGGGGGCGTTTGCGACGACGCTCACTTTGGGCAGACCGTCGACGTTCACTTCAAGCAACGTGAAACAGTCACAATGGCCAAAGTGCCCCGAGCGCTGCGCCTCGAGACCCCCCGGGGTCTGGGAAGGTACTGCTATTACCCTTTTCGAGGGGGCAGCCGATTCCGACATATTGATTCCTTCCTGCTAAGTGTTGTTCGCATCTAGTCTAGCACCTTTCGGGGCCGATTCGTTTGCGGCGATGCCTCCAACAAGGTGACACCTATCAAATAGCGACCGGAGGCTACCTCAGCGAGTAGTAGCGGGAGACTCTTGCCAGCGCCGCCCACCCAGGGAACTGGGATTGGCTCGGCTGTGAGTGCTACGCTCAAGATGAGTTCAACGCGAAGGTTCGGGACGCGATGCCTTGAGAGAGACCTCCCGGGCAAGAAGGGAAAGAGATGAACAGAGCCGTCGTCCTGCATTGGTCCAAGACCGGCAACACCGATAAGGTGGCCTCAAGCATCCGCGCCGGCCTCGAAGCTGGAGGCATGGCCGTCGTCGGCAGAAGGGTCCAAGAAGCGGCGGATATAGACTTCTTCGAGTACGACTTGGTGTGTCTCGGGTTTCCCTCATACAGTTGGCGACCGCCAGGACCGGTGGACGAATTCTTGAATGCCAAGTTCGCCCAGTATCGTAAGGAAGACCGGGTCCTCCCTGGCGCCCCTGCGGTGCCGGGCAAGAACGCCCTGATATTCTGCACCTACTCGGGACCGCACACAGGCATCAGGGAGGCGATCCCGGCGGGCAAGTATGCCGGACAGTTCTTTGAGCACCTTGGCTTCGTCGTCGTCGATGAATGGTACGTCTTGGCCGAATTTCACGGGTCCGAGGAACTCAGCACCTTGGGCAGGATGGGGAACATCAAGGGACTCCCCAGCGAGCAGGATCTTAAGAGTATAGAAGACCGAGCCCGCGCACTCGCCCTGAGTCTGTAGCTGAGGTCCGCACGCGGCGGGCAAGCGGCACCGGTGCGCCCTGACAATCAATCTGCGCGAACGCGGGGCCTCACTGGAGTTGCATGTGGAATAGCAATAGATGGTAATGGCATTTAGCTTGGCGTATGATTTAGATGACTGTAGAACACGGCCACCAACCGTGTCTATCGAAAGTGAGGTGCGCTATGCCGAGAGGCGACAAGACCGGGCCTCCCCGGGGCGGCAGCGGAGGAGGCAGAGCGGGTGGACCCCTTGCCGCTGGGCCAAGCGGTTTCTGTGTCTGTCCCAGCTGTGGCTATCGGGAACCTCATTCTCCGGGCCAGCCCTGCAACCGGAAGCCCTGCCCAAAGTGCGGGACTACGATGATCAGAGAGGCGTGACGACAGAGAGCCGCGTCTCTCAAGGGGCTGCCTGTGAACAGGCAGCCCCGGCATTCCATAGAAGGTGGCGCAAGCAGGGGCTTGGCGCAACATGTACTACGCCGCGCTCTCCAGACGCGGTTAGACCGGCTGCCAAAACGTTTGTCGGATCTTGAGACCTAGACCAAGGCCGAATAGGCAACTCCAAAGCTGGTTTCGTCGCGGCTGCCCAGCACGCTCAGTCGGTGCAGCCGCGACGAGTCGTCGAGTGGTCTGTTGACGTAGGAAGTGGCGACATCCATGGACACGAAGATCACCATCGTGGTCGACAACAACACCACCTCGGGGCTTGCTTCTGAGCATGGCCTGTCGTTGTGGATAGAGAGCGGGGGTAAGCGAATCCTCTTCGACACCGGGCAGGGACCTGCGCTGAAGAACAACGCCCAGGCGCTCGGCATCGACGTGGCCACAACCGATATCCTCGTCCTCAGCCATGGTCACTACGACCACACCGGCGGGATCGCCCACGTTCTCGAGCGAGCCCGGGACATCGAGGTCTACTGCCATCCCGGAGTCGTTCAGCCTCGCTACGCGGTGCGTGACGGCAAGGCGAGATTCATCGGGATACCGCAAACGGCTTCAGAGGCACTCACGCAATTTTCTTCGGACCGTATTCACCTGCTCCGGGAGCCGCTCATGCTGACCGAGACGATCGGCGTGACCGGTCCCATCCCCCGCCTGACAGGCTATGAAGACACGGGTGGGCCATTCTATCTCGGCCCGGAACCGACGCGTCCCGATCTCATCGAGGACGACCTGGCACTTTGGATCCAGACAGACCAGGGGCTGGTGATATGCATGGGATGCGCCCATGCTGGCCTGGTGAACACCCTCGACTGCGTCCGCAAGTTGACCGACGGGGCGAGGGTCCGTGCCGTGATCGGGGGGTTCCATCTGCTGAGCGCCGACGACAAGCGCCTGACCCGAAGCGTCGTGGCGCTACGTTTGCTTGCGCCGGACATGTTGGTTCCGTGCCACTGCACCGGTGAATCCGCTGTTGCCGCGCTCTTCCAAGCTCTGGGAGAACGAGTGTCAGCCGGTGCGTCGGGCATGAGCTACCAGTTCTGAACCGCCTCGGGGTGGTTCCCCCTCTGCCGCGCCAAAGGTTCAGAAGCTGATGATCGCGCCCACGCCCATCTCGATGGCTCCGCCGGCGAACGCCGCCGTGATCTGAGCTATCGCCGCCTTCCCCGTGCAGTGAGCCGGTCCGCACCGTTCGACGCCGAGATCCCGAAGCCCCTGGATGATGCGGTCCACCTGTCCGGCAGAGGAAGACATGAGGTGGAAACCGCCCAACACCGCGTAGATCGGCTCACCGACAAGTCCCGAGGCGGCGGCCGTCATTTCCACTATTCCCGGATGGGCGCACCCCGCGACAAGAACCCACCCCTCCCCGGTGTCGACCAACAGAGCCGACTCACCGGGACTACCTTGGGGGCTTGTGACGAGGAGGCCCGGGCAAGGAGACGTAGCAGCATTCACGGGCACCAGGGATGCTCCCGCCTCCCGCGCTGAGCGCACGGTCGCCTCCGAGAACGACGCTGGGTAGTACACGGTGACGCCGGGATTGACGGCCACGAGCTGCGCGAGCCCGCTGGTGTGGTCTTGGTGATCATGGGAAAGCACCACCACGTCGATGGCCTCCGGTTCGATCTGCAATGTGTCCAAGTTGTCGAGAAGGATGTCGCCGTCGTTGCCTGTGTCGAACAGTACGGTCTTCTCGGGACCCTCGATGAGGCAGGAGAAGCCCCAGTCGGCCCGGGTACCTGGGTATGTAGCGGTGTTGTCGTAGAGGATCGTGATCGTCACCGGCGCCCGAGCAGTAGCCAGCACGGTAGCGGTGCCCTTCGAGGGAGTCGTGGCGGCCGCGAGCGTCGTGGAGGAGGGCGCCGGAGTGGTGGGCCCAGACGCAGACGTGACCGAGGGGTCGGAGGAGGCACGAGAGCCGCAGGACACAACCGCCATTGCGAAGACCATGACTACAAGCACGCCGACAACGATCGTTCTTGCTGCAGCCCGGTTCTCCGTCATGATCCGCCCTCGGCCCGGTCGAGGCCTACTGTGACGTCTGCCCAGGCTGCGGCCTGACATTCACTTTCCTGACGCGTCCGCCAAAGAACCCCATACCGCCCCCTTCGCTCACGACCTGGAGGATCCCGGGCCCATCGGTCACTGTAACACCGGAGAGCAGGGTGACCCCATGAGAGGCGAACACCGCGGACGCGAGTGAAGTAGAGGCACCCACCAGTGCGACCTCGCGACAGCCTGACGCCGCTTCGAGCAGACCGTCAAGGGTTCCCAGGACGAGTGCGGTGGAGGTGATGATGGCCACATCACAGTGCGGCAGCCGCTCGAGAGCTTCCTCTGCCGGCAGCACCCGGTTCGAACGAGCAGCGTTGCGCTCGAAGATCGTGAGTGCCCTGACGCGTTTCTCGAGCGGGGCGACCAACGGACCGAAATACCCCACCATGCCCACCTGATCTTCGGACCCTACCGTGAGCATCTCGAGGATATCCCCCTCTTGCTGTTCGGGTGCCGGGCGGTTGGCGAGAGCGTTGGCGGCGGCCAGGCCCACCGTCGACTCCAGCGCGTCGATGGATCCCAGATAGTCCAGGACCTCAGTGGTCGTCCGGCCCACCAGAGGTCTCCGCCCCTTGAACACTGAGCAGCCTGCTGTGGCGTTCTCCCGAAACGTGTACGCCACACCGACACTGCCATCCTCGAGCATGACTGCGGTGTAGCCGAGTCCTATACGAACGTCGACGAGATGCTGCTCGCCCAGGCTGGAAAGCAGATGGGCACGCAATTCGTCCGCGATCATGAGCTCCTCCATAGGTGTGTTGGCAAGCTAACTGGTATGTGCATCTAGATGATAGTACAGTTATGGTGACACCGCAGGCTCCATCAAGTGCACTCGCTGTTATGGAGCGCTGAGAGATGTCAGGAGTGCGGTATCCGCTTGACACTGGAGGACTGAACATGACTGGTCAGAAGAGGATCGTGATCATCGGGGGCTCGGCTGCAGGTCCCAAGGCGGCGGCCAAAGCCAGACGGATCGATGAGAACGCCGAGGTGACCATCATCCAGAGGATCCCGGAGCTCTCGATGGCCTCCTGCGGCTATCCCTACTACGTAGGGGGCTTCTTCGACGACCGCAACCAGCTGCTATGCAGCCCCACCGGAGTGGTGCGCGACCCGATCTACTACATGAACGCCAAGAACATCGTGGCCCGCACGGAGACCGACGCGATATCGATCGATCGCGCGAACAAGACCGTGCTCTGTCGAGATCTCCGGACGGGACAGACGGACGAGGTACCCTACGACTCGCTGGTTCTGGCGACCGGAGCTGTCCCCAACATCCCGCGAGTTCCCGGGCACGATCTCGAGGGCATAACCACCCTCCAGAGCATCCGTGATGCCGACTACCTGCGCAAGATCAGGGACGAGAAGAAGATCCAGAAGGCCGTTGTGATCGGCGGCGGCCTCATCGGCATAGAGACCTGCGAGGCGCTCAACCTGGCCGGCATAGAGATAACCGTGGTCGAGTTGTTGCCGCAACTACTCACCTTCCTCGATTGGGAGATGGCCCGGCTGGTGGAGAACCATCTGCGCAGCAAGTCCGTGAACGTCTTCACGGGCAACGGCCTGGTCGCCTTCCTGGGGGAGAACGGGAGGCTGACGGGCGTCAAGCTGGCCAACGGCACTGAACTCCCCTGCGAACTGGCCGTAGTTGCCATCGGGGTGACTCCGAACACGGTTCTCGCCAAAGAAGCCGGCCTGGAATTGGGTGCCAAGGGCGGCATTGTGGTCAATGAGTACATGCAGACCTCCGATCCCAACATCTACGCGGCTGGTGATTGCGTGGAGATCGCGCACCGGATCACCGGCAAGCGCGTCCACGCCCCCTACGGCGATCTCGCCAATCTCGAAGGACGGGTGGCCGGGGAGAATGCCGTGCTCGGCAACACCGTCACCTTTCCCGGCACCATCGGGACCGGCATCTGCAAGATATTCGACTTCACCGCCGGCACCACCGGCCTTTCTGAGCAGGCCGCCTTGGAAAACGGCTTTGCCGACATCGTCACGGTGATCAACGCCAGTCCCGACAAACCCGGCTTCATGAACGGCAAGCTCTTGGTGACGAAACTGGTGGCCGAGCGAGTGACCGGCCGAATCCTGGGCGCGCAATGTGTGGGCCCCGGGGCGGTGGCCAAACAAGTAGCACAGTGGGCTATGGCGATACAGGGGCATCTGACTGTGGAGGATCTGGTCAATTCGGATCTGCCCTATGCGCCGCCGTTCTCGCTGGCCATCGATCATCTCATCGCCACGGCTCATCTGATGCAGAACAAGATGAAGGGCAGGCTGAAGGGTATCTCGGCCGCGGAGACCAAGGCAAAGGCGGAGTCCACGGCGCCTCCCTTCTTGCTCGACGTGCGCGGACCAGACGAGTTTGAAGCCATGCGGTTGGGCATCGGCGAGACGCTGATCCCGGTGGGTGCGTTGCGCAAGAGGTTGCATGAATTGCCGGCCGACAAGGACAGGGAGATCATCTGTTTCTGCAAGATATCTCTGCGCGGCTATGAAGCGGCCCTCATCCTCGAGGCGAACGGCTGGAAGAACGTACGGGTGATGGAGGGCGGCATCATGGCCTGGCCGTTCGCTCGAGAGAGATAGCGCGCACGGAACCTATCCCCGTCGCCGCCCTTGCCGAGTCCACTTGACCTCAGAGGCAGATGGTGGTTATATATAGATGTGTTTTGCATCTAGCTGACGGAGAGCACATGTTGCGCGTTGATAAGAACCTATGCACCGGCTGTGGCCTTTGCCTGGACGCCTGCACCCGAGGAGCGATCTCGGTGAACACGTTTTCAGCGTCGATCGACGAGAGCAGCTGCAATTCGTGTGGCCGGTGCGCAGTTGTGTGCCTCACGGGAGCCATCACCTCTCTGGAGGCAGATGGAGAGGACCGGGCAGAAAGGGCGGCGAAGGACCGGGCGAACGTCGGGGCCCGCTCAGTCGGAGCAGAGCCGCCAAGTGAAAGTCGGGCGATGTCACCAGCCAGCGCAACAGAGGAGTACGGAATGAGAGTTGCCATCACAGCGACCGAGCCGGATCTATCAAGTCGGATCGACCAACGTTTCGGGAGAGGGCGGTACCTGCTGATCGTGGACACGCCGGACCGCTTGGTCGCGGCCGTAGACAACCAAGCGGGCATAGATGCAGCTCAGGGCGCGGGGATTCAGGCCGCGCAGTCAGTCATAGACAACAATGCCAGCATCCTCATCACCGGCCACTGCGGACCCAAGGCCTTTCGGGCCCTCAAGGCCGGCGGTGTTCACGTCTATTTGGCTCCCGAGGGAACGGTCGCCGAGGCTATCGCCGCCTTTCAGGCGGGAGATTTGAAGCACACGTCGGCGGCGGACGTGGACGGTCACTGGTAGACCGACCGAAGACGCTCCCTACAAGAGCATGCGTTCAGAGAGACTCAAGGAGGTAGAGAGATGCCTAGAGGAGACAGGACCGGACCACTGGGCGAAGGCCCCATGACAGGAAGGGCGGCCGGCTACTGCGACGGGCAATCGGACCCAGATGCCGCCATAAGCCCAGCTTCTGGCCGCGGCGCTTTCGCCAGACTCGCGGGTCGTAGGCACGGTCGTGGCATGGGCCCAGGTGGCGGTCGCGGTCATCGGAACCGCTTCTTTGCCACCGGTGTCCCCTTCAGCGCGATCGCGGACCAAGAAGCGGGACCCTTTCTGCAGCCGGACGACGAGATCCCGCTGCTGAAGAAAGAGGCGCAGCGGTTGAAGTCGATGATGGAGACTGTGGATAAGCGGCTCAAGCAGCTAGAGACTAAGTGAAGATCGTCATAGCCAGCGGCAAGGGAGGCACGGGCAAGACCACGCTCTCGGTCAACCTGGCTGTGGCCCTTGCCGGCGATGAGCATCGTTGGGCTCCTCGACTGCGATGTCGAGGAGCCCAACTGTCACCTCTATCTCAAGCCCTCTTCGACGCCACCGAGTCGGTGGGCAGTCCCATACCCGTCATCGACGAAACGGCCTGCAACGGGATGCGGGCTGTGCGCCCGCGCCTGTGAGTTCCACGCTCTGCTGGCGTTGCCGGGAGTGCCTCTGCTGCTCCCGGAGTTGTGCCACGGCTGTGGGGCCTGTGCGCTATGTGTGTCCCGAAGAGGCTATCTCGGAGGTCGGCCGCGAGATCGGGATGGTCGGCGCGGGAGAGGTGGGCGGCATCTATTTCCGCTGGGGGCGGCTGAATGTGGGCGAGGCCCGCTCCACGCCGGTCATCACGGGCCGTCAAAGACCTGGCCACGGCCCCCGCCCTCGACACCGTGATCATTGATGCGCCGCCTGGGGTCGCCTGCCCGGCCGTCGAGACCCTCCGAGGCGCCGACTTCGCCGTGCTGGTGACGGAGCCCACCCCCTTCGGGCTCCACGACCTCAGGCTGGCCGTGCAGACGGCCCGAGAGATGGAGCATCCCCTGCGGAGTGGTGATCAATCGAGCCGGCATCGGGGACTCCCGGGTGAACGACTTCTGCGCCGCCGAAGGGCGTGCCCATCCTCTTGGAGATCCCAGACGACCGGCGGATCGCCGAGGCCTGCTCGCGGGGAGAGGTGTTCTCCGCCACCGACGCAGCCTTCGCCGCCGATCGCTCCGCTGCGATTCGCGATCCACGATCTGCGGGCGCGGCGTCGAGAGTGGTGATGGCGTCGTGAGCGCCTCCGATACCGCGCCCCAAGCAACTGGTGGTCCTGAGCGGAAAGGGGGGCACCGGCAAGACCAGCGTCGTGGCCGCCCTGGCGCCTCGTCACGGACAAGGTGCTTGCCGACTGTGACGTGGACGCGGCCGATCTGCATCTGGTGCTCGATCCGCAGCGCCAGGCACCGAGAGCCTTTCATGTCGGGCAAGGAGGCGCGCATCGTCCCCGAACGCTGCAGCGCGTGCGGCCAGTGCATGGAGCACTGCCGTTTCGACGCCATCCGCGTGGCCGAGGCGAAGAGCGGGAGATCGTCCTACACGGTCGATCCCCTCGCCTGCGAGGGCTGCGGGCTCTGCGCCCGGGTCTGCACCTCCAGCGGCGGTCGAGATGGTGGAGGCCGAGCGAGGCGAGTGGTTCGTTTCCGACACGCGCCACGGTCCCCTGGTGCACGCGCGACTGAATATCGGCGGCGAGAACTCGGGCAAGCTCGTGACCCTGGTGAGGAACCAGGCCTTGACGCTGGCCAGAGGAGATGGATGCCGGCCTGGTGCTCGTGGATGGCCCGCCCGGCATCGGATGCCCGGTCATCGCGTCGGTCACCGGAGCCGATCTGGTGCTGGCCGTGACCGAGCCGACGGTTTCGGGCGTGCACGACCTGGAGCGGGCGGCCGATCTGGTCGAGGGCTTCGGCCTTCCCCTGGCGGTGTGCATCAACAAGAGCGACCTCAACCCGGACATGGCCGACCGCATCCGAGAGCTCTGCGCCGCCCGCGGGTTCCCCGTGGTGGGTGAACTGAGCTACGACAACGCGGTCGTGCGGGCGCAGGTGGAGGGGAAGAGCATCGTGGAATACGGCGGCAGTCCTGTCGCCGACCAGATACGAGCAATGTGGAAGACGCTGGATAGAATGCTAGAGAACAGGACGGAGGCATAGAGATGGGTTGTTCGCAGCCGGACAACGACCGCGGCGCGGCGATTCAAGAACGCGGGCGGCGGTACAGAAGAGAATGGCGCAGATCGGGCACAAGATCATCGTCCTGTCCGGCAAGGGTGGGGTGGGCAAGAGCACGGTCGCGGTGAATCTCGCCACGTCTCTCGCGCTGGAGGGCAAGCAGGTGGGCCTGCTCGACGTCGACCTGCACGGCCCCACCGTCCCCCAACTGCTGGGCCTGGCGGGGCTGCCGGTCGAGATCGAGGGAGAGGTGCTCTTCCCCATCGAGGTGGGCGACAACCTCAAAGTCATGTCCATCGGCTTCCTGCTGGGAGAACGCGACGCCGCGGTCGTGTGGCGGGGCCCCATGAAGGCCGTGGCTATCGAGCAGTTCCTGGGAGAGGTCGAATGGGGAGAGCTCGACTACCTGATCATCGACTCGCCTCCAGGCACCGGGCGACGAGCCGCTGGCCGTCTGCCAGGCGATCGGCAAGATGGACGGCGCCATCGTCGTGACCACTCCCCAGGAGACTGCGCTCACCAACGTGCGCCGTTCGCTCAAGTTCTGTGAGCTCCTCGACCTGAAGGTGCTCGGTGTGATCGAGAACATGGCCGGCTTCGTTTGCCCGCATTGCGGCGAGGTCACCAACGTGTTCAGCAAAGGCGGCGGCGCGGCCATGGCCGCCAAGGCGGGTGTCCCGCTGCTGGCCAGTGTCCCCCTCGACCCCATGATCGTCGAGGCGGGCGACGCCGGCAAACCTTATGTCTATCACTATTCGAAGAGCCCTGCCGCTCAGGAGTTCGCGAAGGCTCTGGCACCCATCCTGGCTTTGGAGGACGAGGCCGCCCCGGTGACCGGAGAGAACGTGTGCGATCACTAGTCTTCGAACACTTCCTCAACCCACGCAATGTGGGGGAGATCGAGAACGCCGATGGCGTGGGCGTGGTCGGTGACCCCGAGTGCGGCGACTGCTTCAAGGTCTGGATCCGAGTGGATGGCGACATCCTAGCCGAGGTGAAGTACAAGGTCTTCGGCTGTCACGCGGCCATTGCCACCTGTAGCATGATGAGTGAGTTGGCTGCCGGCAGGACCGTCGAAGAGGCCTATCAGTTGGACGACCTTGATATCATGAGTGCCCTGGGAGGTCTGCCGGAACCCAAGCAGCATTGCTCCAACCACGCGGCGACAGCCCTGCACCGAGCGATAGACGACTTCATCCTTGGAAGAGCCGACATTAGAACGGGGCGATGATCGATCATGAATGCCGGTCCGGGTGGACCCCGGGGACGAGGTAGACAAGGAGCCGCAGCAGGCTTCTGCGGAGCGCCAGGCGGCGGACCCGGCGGTGAAGGGCCGGGGGGCAGAGGCGCCGGTGGCGGACGCTACCGCAGATCGGTGCTGGAAGCAGCGATACTGGCGTCCATCGCCGAATCGACCATCCACGGCTACGATCTGGTCCAGCAGATCGACGCCTTGGCCGCAGATCTGGTCTGCATCGACGCGGGAAGCATGTACAGGCTGCTTCGTGAGATGGAGGAACTGGGACTGGTCTCTTCCTCCTGGCAGACTCCCGAATCCGGGCCCAGCCGGCGCGTGTACGTCATCACTGCTCAGGGCATCGAAGCACTTGAGCTGATGGCGAAGTCGCTTTCTCTCAGAGCGGCGTCTATACAACGTCTCGCAGAACATGCGGCTCAGGCCGCGGCGAAAGCCAGGAGCAGCCCGGAGGGCTAGTCGCGCCCGGGGCGGCGGTCTCCCAAGCTTTCTAGATGAACAGGTTGACGTTCGCCTCGTCGGCTTCGCCCAGATAGGCGGCCACGCCGGCGTACTCGATGCCGTCGATAAGCTCTTCCTTCTTGAAGCCCAGGATATCCATCGAAAGGGTGCAGGCGACCAACTTGACGCCCTGCTCCCGGGCGCTGTCGATCAACTGCTCGAGCGACATGGCATCGGCCGACCTTCATGACCATCTTCATGAGAGGGGCGCCGAGGCCGCAGAAGTTCATCTTCGAGAGGCCGAGATGGCCGGGGCCGCGAGGCATCATCTTGCCGAACATGACCTGCAGGAAGCTTCTTGCC
The DNA here is from genome assembly GCA_963784835.1 of uncultured Actinomycetes bacterium. Classification (GTDB taxonomy): domain Bacteria; phylum Actinomycetota; class Thermoleophilia; order RBG-16-64-13; family RBG-16-64-13; genus RBG-16-64-13. Next base: position 376,006 of record CAWASM010000002.1, read on the forward strand.
GCGGGTCTTGACCTTGTTGGTCTTGCGGAGGAGGTTGAGGCCCCAGAAGGTGCAGAAGATGGTCACGTCGTCGCCCATGGCGGCGGCGCCGTTGGCGATGATGAGAGCCGCCATGGCTTTGTCGAAGTCGCCGCTGAAAAGAATGATCGTCTTCTTGGTGGTGTCCATGGCTATCCTCCGGTCCGGTCTGATCAGGATACGAACGCGCGATGCAGGTAGTGAGAGATGTCGTTGAAGGTAACGTCGTCGGACGCGGCGCCACTAAGGTTGACGAAGCACATGGGACACATGGTGACCACCTCCGACGCCTGCCGCCTTGAGCTGCTCCACCCGCTTCTGGGCGTTCGCCAGAGCTTTCGCGGGGTAGAGCGATTCGACCGGTCCGCCACAGCACCAGGTCATGCGGCCCGACTTCTCCGGCTCCTTGACTAGTCATGCCGGCGGCCGCCAGCAGCTTGCGCGGCTGGTCGACGATGCTCTCGTAGCGGGCGAAGACACAGGGATCGTGGATGACGACTTCGCCCGAGAGCATCGTCGGCGGCACAAGCTCCTTCTCGGCCAGCACCTCGAGATAGGTCTTGACCTCGATGTCGTAGCCGGGGAGGAGCTTCGGGTAGACCGAGCGCAGCATGTTGGTGGTATGCGGGTCGATGGTGATGACCGTCTTCACGCCGTGTTTCTTGAACACCTCGTATACCTGGCGGGCATGCTCCGCCACGACCTCGTCGGCGCCCAGGTCGTGAGCCAGCGCGCCCGAATACAGATCGTCCTCGTACAGGTAGCCGAACTCGACCCCGCCTGCCTGCAGCAGTTGCGGCGACATTGATGGGCACCTGGTCGTAGACGCGCCTTGAGCTTGGCCGACGGCCGCAAACCAAGAAGGCGCTGATATTGATCACCCGGTTGATCTTGCGGCCCAGGGAGGTGAGCTTGGCCAGCGGCGAATCGCCCAGGCCCTTTCTCGGCCTTGACCAGGCCCTCGATGTAGGGGATCAGCTGATACATCATCCCCGTGTAGAGCACGGTCTCTCCCCCGCGTGGCAGATCGAGACCGCGCGCCCATCGGGTTGCGTTCCTCTGTGAGATATGGGCAGCACCGACCTGCGGAGACGGAGGTTGTCCGCCAGGATGCCGATGACGTCGCCTGTTGGAAGCGGCATGGCCTATCTCCTAGAGTCCGAAGACCTTGCGGTTGATGTGATGGCGCAGCGAGCGGACGTTCTCGGCGATGTGCACCCCGGCGGGGCAGTTGACCTCGCACATCTTGCAGAGAAGGCAGGAGTAGACGCTCTCGATCTCCTCGAGCACCTGCTCCTCCATGCCCAGCAGGACGTAGCGGAACAGCTTGCGCGGCAGCACCTCGATGCCCATGGGGCACACGGCCGTGCACACGCCGCAGTTCATGCAGGCGGAGGCGTTGAACTCCTCGTGGCTCCCTACCTCAGCGGCCAGCCCGGGATTGACGAGGGTGCTCATGTCGCCCTCCTTCTGCACGGCCTGGTAGAGTAGAAACCATCGTCGTTCGCCTCTTTGATCTCGGCCACGTGACCGTACTTGCGCATGCCCATGACCCAGAACACGACTTCATGCGCGGCCGGCCGATAGCCTCGGCGATCTCGGGCACCGTGAGCGGCCCCGACTCCAGTGCCTCCAGGATCCGCCGGCGCATGAGGTGCTCGTCGCGGATGATCTCCCGATCACGATCGCCGGGTGCTTTCACGGCTGGCATGGCACCACCTCCTGCAGCAGGCCGTCGATCATGGCCGTATCTGAGCGTCGGTGTAGCCCTGCAGGTCGATGGCGTTCTTGGGACAGACCGGCACACAGCCGCCGCAGCCCTTGCAGGCCGCCCTGTCGATGAAGGCCACGGCCTTGCCGTCCACCTCGACCTCCCGAGGCGCCTCGTAGGGGCACGCCTGCAGACAGAGCCCGCACCAGGCGCAAGCTTCGGTGTCCACCACGGCGATGAGCGGATCGAGTTCCGCGTAGCCGCGCTTGAGGATGGCGGCGCTCTGCGTCACGGCCGCCAGTCCCGAAGCCACAGCCTCCGCCGAGTTCTTGGGACTCTGGCAGGCCCCGCAGATGAACACCCCGTCCACCACGGTCTCCACCGGCCGCAGCTTGGGATGGATCTCGTTGAAGAACCCGTCGTTGCCCACCGGCAGCTTGAGCGTCTTGACCAGCTCGTCGTTCTCGCGGGGGACCATGCCGGTCACCAGCACCACGAGATCGGCGGGAATAGCCAGCTCCTCGCCGCCGGTCAGAAGGTCGCGCGTGGTACACAGACCGTAGTCCCCGCCGGTCGCCGCGGCGTTCTCCACCACCGGGGGCTCGTCGTCGGGGAAGCGCAGGTACAGGGAGCCCTTCTCTCGCGACTCGTTGTAGAGGAGCTCGTACTTGCCGTACGTGCGTATGTCGCGATAGAGATGGTATTGGCGCGGCCTTCCAGCGCCGCGCTCCAGGCCGCTCGTCACGTCCCCGGCCACCGCTAGAGACGCGTGCACGGCCGCCGTGCAGCAGTAGCGCGAGCAGTACTCGGTTTCCTTCGGGCTGACGGCTGCCCACGCAGTAGATGTAGACGATGCTCCTGACCGGCTTGCCGTGGAACTCCAGAGGGCCGTCGGCCGAATCGACCAGCCTCTTGAACTCGGGCAGGGTGACGACGCCTTCGAGACCGTACCCGAACTCACCGTCGGGACCTGGTACGAGTCGAAACCGGTAGCGACGATGATCGAGCCCGCCTGCACGGTGACGGTCTCCGGCGGCTCGCGATCGACCTGGATGGCCACCTCGTAGTTGCCGAAGCTTCCCGCCTTGCGAACGACTTCAGCACTCGTGAACACGGTGATGCCGGATGCTCTGCGGACCTTCTCGACCAGCGCATTCACCAACTCGCGCCCGTTCTTGCCGTGGGGATACATCTCTCCGAAGCCACCCACCCAGCCGCCCAAGCTCAGGCTCCTTCTCCACCAGGAAGACGGCAAGGCCGATCTCCGCCAGACCGAGGGCGGCTCGCAGACCAGCGATGCCTCCCCCTATGACGACGGCCTTGGGCACCGTCTCCACCACGATCGGCTCAAGCGGCTCGGTCAGCCGCGTGCGCGCGATGCCCGCCCGCACCAGCCGCGCCGCCTTTTCGGTCGCCCCGACCTTGTCGTCGGTGTGGGTCCAGGAGCATTGCTCCCGGATGTTCACCTGGGTGTACTCGTAGGGGTTCAGCCCGGCTCGCTTGGCCATGTCGCGGAAAGTGAAGGTGTGCAGCTTCGGCGAACACGAGGCCACGACGATGCCGTCGAGCTTCTGCTCCTCGATGTCGTTCGATGATCTCCTGCTGAGTGGCGTCGGAGCAGGTGAACATCGCCGTCCGGGCCACCACCACGCCAGGCTCGGACTTGACCGCGGCTACGACATCATCGACGGAGACGTAGTCGGAGATGTTGCCTCCGCATTGGCAGACGTAGACGCCCGATCCTGCGCGTCGCTCATGCCGTCACCTTCGTTCTCTCACCGCCTTCTCCAGGTAGGCGGCTGCCTGGGCGACCGCCGCCCCGGCGTGCAGGATCGAATCGGGGATGTCCTTGGCGCCAGCCGCCGCGCCGGCAACGAAGACGCCCGGCATGTCGGTGCGGCCGGGGTCGAGGTCCTCGTCGGCCTCCCCCACATAGAAGTACTCGTCCAGGGAGGGGCCCCCTTCGGGGAACATGGTGCTGCACATCGGCGCTCGGCTGCACGCCCACGGCCAGCACCACCAGATCGTGCTCGGCCTGAGCCAACCCGCCCCCGTTCTCGATGTCCTCGTACGAAAGGACAAGGTTGCCGTCTTCTTTCTCGGATATCTCAGAGATGCGCCCGCGGACGAAGTTGGCGCCCATGGCCTTGGCCTGCTCGTAGAACTCGTCGTAGCCTTTGCCGACCGAACGGACATCCATGTAGTAGACGGTGACGTCGGCCAGAGGCAGCGCCCCCATGATCAACTGGTTCTGCTTGATGGAGTACATGCAGCAGATCTTGGAGCACAAGGGATTGTCCACGGTCTCGTCGCGCGAGCCGGTGCAGAGGACGTAGGCGATGCTGTCGGGGATCTTGCCGTCACCGGGACGGATCACGGCGTTGTAGGGCCTGGTGGGAGCCAGTAGCCGATCCATCTGCATGCCGGTGATGACGTTCTTGTACCGGCCGTAGCCGTACTGCGGCTTGGCATCGGCCGGGAAGAGCGTGAAGCCGGTGGCCAGGATGACCGTCCCCACCTCGGCCTCCATCTCGCTTCCCTGTGCATCTTCAGGTGGATGCAGTCGGCCGGGCACACCGCGACGCACTGCTGGCATTCGGAGCAGACTCCGCAATCCACAGCAGCGGCTGGCGGCGTGGAGAGCCTCCTCTTCGGTCATGGTCTCTTCGTCCGGGATAGAACTCGCCCGGGGCCAAGGACACGCCGCCCCGGTGCGTTCACGGGCTGGATCTGGCTGTAGGTCGCCTGTCTGCGCCAAGACCGCGTCCTTGTCCATCGACGGGGAGCGCGCCGTCGAACTCGCCGGGGTCGAGTTCCTGGCCCTGCAGCCAGCGGTCGATCATGAAGGCGGCCCGCCGGCCTTGGCCGGCGGCCGAGGTGATCATCGAGGGACCCAGGACCACGTCGCCAGCCGCGAACACGTGGGGTACGCTCGTCTGCAGGGTGCCGCTGTCCACCTGTATGGTCCCTGAGGCGTTGATCGGAAGCCCGAACGCGCCGGAGTCAGGCCTCATGCCCGCGGCGACGACCACGACATCGCAGGCCAGGCTCCCTATGGTGACCTTCCCCGTACTGCGGGCTGAACCGCCCCTGCTCGTCGTAGACCGACACGCAGTGCAGAGTTCGACGCCCCGCACCGCTTCTTCGCCCTCGAACCACGCGATCCCGCACGAGTTCCTGAAGGTCACGCCTTCCGCCTCCGCCTCCTCGATCTCTTGCGGGATGCGCGGGCATGATCTCGTGCGACTCGAGGCTGACCACCTGAACGGCGCCGGCCCCCTGCCGAAGGGCCGTGCGCGCCACGTCGATGGCGACGTTGCCGCCGCCGACCACCACGACTCGCTTGTCCTCCACGTCCAGTGTCTTCGCCGAGCTTGGCCGCCTTCAAGAAGTCGGCGGCGCGCATGACGCCGGGGAGATCCTCGCCGGGAACCCGCAGCTTGGTGGCCTGATGGGTGCCGATGGCCAGCAGGACGGCGTCGTAGCCCTCGGCCTTCAGCGCCTCGAGATCGTCGACGCGCGAATCGGTCACGATCGTCACGCCCAACGCCGTGACGTTGGCCACGTCTTCGTCGACCACCTCGTTGGGCAGACGATAGGGCGGCAGAGCCAGTCGCAACATGCCTCCGGGCTGTGAGGCCGCCTCGAAGATCGTGACCTCATATCCCTTGCGCGCCAGATGCCAGGCCGCCGTCAGGCCGGCCGGACCGGAACCCACGATCGCCACCTTCTTGCCATTGGGCGGTGGCAGTTCGACCGGCGCCCTCTCCTTGGCATAGTGCGTGTCGGCGATGAAGCGCTTCAGCCTGCGGATGGAGAGCGATCCCTCCAGAGTGCCCCGGGTGCATTCCTCCTCGCAGGGTGCGTAGCAGGCCCGGCCGAGGCTACCGACCAGCGGGGTAGCTTCGCAGACCAACTCGAAGGCCTTCTCGTACTGACCGCTGCGGACGAGCGCCACGTAGCCGTGGGGCTTGATCCCAGCCGGGCAGGCCGCCGTACAGGGCGAGGTGCCCGCCCGTTCCACCACTGCCTTCTTGGGCACCGCCTGCGGAAAAGGTATGTAGGCGGCCCGGCGCGAGACCAGGTCGGCGTTGAACTCGTCGGGTACCGCCACGTTGCAGACCATCTCGCACTGACGGCAGCCGGTGCACGGCAGCCTCATCCACAAACCGGGGCTTCTGGCGGATATTGGCACGGAATCCACCCTTGCCATCGCCACGGATGCTCGTCCACCTCAGAGTAAGTGAGAACGGTGATGTTCGGATGATGGATGGTCGCCCCCATCTTGGGGGTGGAGATGCAACTGGCGCAGTCCAAGGTGGGAAACACCTTGCTCAGCAGGATCATCTTTCCGCCGACGCTGGAGTCCTTCTCGACCAAGAGCACCTTGTAGCCCATGTCGCCCAGCTTGAGAGCGGACTCCATACCCCCTATGCCGCCTCCGATGATCAGCGCATCGTACTTCACGCTGCCACCACCCCGACGGGTTCTCCGGACGGTCCTAGCTCCGCCAGCATCTTGGAGAACTCCTGCATGTAGTTGACGAACGGATCGGCGCACACCGAGCAGATGGCGGCCATCTTCACCCGTCTCGGGTCGTGGCCCTTTGCCTGCAGGAGACCCTGGGCATCGGCCATGATCTTGGCGGTGCGCTCGCTGCAGTCGGGGAGATAGGCGCATTCCTCGCCGTCGGCGGCGATGAACACCCCGTCAAAACCCTGCTCGATGGCGTACACGATCCAATCCGGCTTGATGCCACTGGAGCACGGCACGCTTATCACTTCCACGGTGGGTGAGTAGTGCATGTGCGAACTGCCGGCCAGGTCGATGCCCGGATCGGAGATGTTGTTGGTCGAGAAGACCAGTATCTTGGGCGCGAAGCCTTCGCCTTGCCCCACAGCTAAGAACCCCGATACCTACTTGAGCTTCTTGACAAAGAGCTTCATGTAGCCCGGCACCTCCACAAAGCCGAGGTACTCGTGCCCCATCTTCTTGGCCCAGGCAGGCAGGTCTTTCTGAGTGCCGGAGTCGGTGGCAAGGACTTCCATGATCTCGCCCACCTTGACGTCGGCCATTCCCTTCTTGGCGGCCAGGATGGGTCCCGGGCAGGACGTGCCCCTGGCGTCGACTACCTTCTGCCCCTGCAGCGTGCTCAGATCCATGGAACCGCCTCCATCTGTGGTCATCATCGTCTTCTCTTCTTCCCCTTGTCTGCTTCTTTTCCAAACCGCGCGAGATGCGCGGCGAGGTCAGCCTGCTGTTCCGGCGTCCGGGCCGGATGTGAGGTTAAGGGAATCCACGAGCCCGGCGGCCCGAAGTGATTCGCCCTCTGCGCTGTGTTCCTCGACCAGAGCTTCGCGTATGAGTCCGCAGGCCTGGACGAACTTGGGGTTGGTCACGGAGTAGTAGACAGTCTGACCGTCTTTGCGCGACCGGACCAGCAGCCTTTGCCGCAGGATGCGCAGGTGCTGGGAGACGTTGTGCACCGAGATCCCCAACTCGGCGGCCATGTCGCCCACGCATCTCTCGCCGTCCTTGAGCATGTACATGATGGCAAGTCGGTGCTGGTTGGCCAGCGCCTGGCACATCTCGGCGTGCATGGCGAACAGAGGCCGCATATCAATGGTGACAGAGCCGCCTTCTGTCGAAGTGCTTTTATCCCGTACTTGCATGATTGCTTATATACTCCCTAATGCACGGGAAAACAAGACATATAGCACAGGACGTCGCAGCCCGGGACGGCGGCCCCGAGATGGTCTGTCAGGCCGGGGCTGACTCGCCCAAGGCGTCTCTCAACGCCCGCAGATTCCGACCCAGCACCGGCGAGTACTCGTCTAGGTCCAGCGCCGCAAGCTTCTGCCGAAGAGCGACGGGCAGCCGCTTCGGAGGAAGATCCTGGAGAATGATCCGGGTCTCCTCCTCGTCGAACTCGGCCACCACTTTCTCCTTGCGCAGGTAGTAGCGGTTGGCCGGGCACATCTCCTGGCAGCGCATGCAACCCACCAGGCACTTGTGGACGCCGGGGTCGAGCCAGGCCGGCCACTGGCCTTCGTGCTCGTTCAAGTAGGTCAGACAGCGCGTGGCGTCGATGACGGACCCGGCATGAGGGATGCAACCCGTGGGGCAGACGTGGTGACAATTGCGGCAAGGGGGGCAGCAGCTCATGAGCTCGCTCCCCTTGTTCTCGTACTCGGTGGCTCCCAGGTCCGCGTCGGTACAAAACGCGTCCAATCGCACGTAGCTGCCCAAGCCCTTGACGTAGGCGAGATTGTTGCGTCCGTACTGCGCCAGGCCCGTGCGGACGGCGAGCAGCTTCACCGGTCCCGTTGCCCGGCCCACCGAGCAGCCGGCCGGGTCCAGCACCGAGCGTACGGTGCGGAGGCACTTCTCCCGCTCCCGGGAGGAGATGTAAGTAGGCGGGACGATGGCTTCCAGAGGCCCGGTGTCCAGGTGAAAACGCACCTTGACGGGCAGCGACGGCCACGCGACGACGATCAGGGTGCGTGGCTCGGCCACCTCCGAGGGCGGCGTGAAGCGGAAGTAGTGCTCGTACTCGTCGTATAGCCCGGTGGCCAGCGACCCCTGATCTCGGAGAGCGGCCACGGTCTCGAAGAGCCCCGCCATGACCCGCGCTGGAGCCAGCCGATGTGTGAAGCCGCCAGCAGAGAGCGCGGCAGCCAACTCACGGGCCAACGGAGCGGCCGTGGCGGCCGAATGTGATCGCTCGCTCGACATGGCCAAAGGATAGCAACAGTGTTTCGACAGTGCCGTCCTATGGAGATAGAGACCACAAGAGGCACGACATGAACAGGAGCCATCGTGGGAACCAGAAAGATCGTTGAGATTGACAGGGACCTCTGCGACGGGTGCGGTCTCTGCACGACGGCCTGCGCCGAGGGCGCCCTATCCCTGGACGAGGAGGGCAAGGCCACACTGGTGCGCGATCTGTTCTGCGACGGCATGGGCGTGTGCCTGAACGTCTGCCCGACCGGCGCGCTCACCGTCGTGGAGCGGGATAGCGCCGCCTACGACCCTGGAGCCGCCCGGGAACATGTCGCCCTTACCCGGGGCGCCGAAGCGGCCCTCCACGTGCACCCAGGACTGGGCGCGGCCGAGGAGGCCGCCGGCCTTCGGGCCGCCGCTGCCCATGCCCCGTCGGAACTCGACCAGTGGCCCATCCAACTCCACCTGGCCACCCCTCAGGCTCCGCATTTCAAGAACGCCGACCTGCTGGTGGCGGCCGACTGCACCGCCTTCACCCGGGGCAGCTTCCACAACGATCTGCTGAAAGGGCGGAAGCTGGTGATCGCCTGTCCCAAGCTTGACGACGTCACTCCCTACGTGGAAAAGCTGGCCGAGTTGATAAGGGTGAACGGGCCGCGGTCGATCACGGTCGCTCTGATGACGGTGCCCTGCTGCGGTGGACTGAAGCGGATAGTGGAACAGGCCGTGTCACTCTCCGAGGTAGACGTGCCGGTGAAGACCGTGATGATCGGCCTCGATGGGGAGATCATGCCTGACGTCTAGGCTACGCTGCATTCGAGCTCTCCTCCCGTGTAGCTGCCTGGATCCGCCGGAACTCATCCGTGTCCCGGGCGGAGTGTGGTAGTCTCCCCGACCATGCTTCGCGACGACCGCAAGACCAAATGGTTCACCCTGGGCGCCACCTGCTTTGGCCTCTTCATGGTCATGCTCGACAACACAGTGGTGAACCTGGCGCTCCCGACCATCCAGAAAGAGATGAGCGCTCCAGTTCTCCGAGCTCCAATGGATAGTCGACGCGTTCATCCTCTTGTTGGCGACCTTCATGCTCACCGGAGGCACTCTGGGCGACCTCTACGGCCGCAAGCGCCTCTTTTTGGTCGGACTGACGGTGTTCACGGGTGGGTCGTTGTTCTGCGCACTCTCCCCCTCGGTGGGCATGCTCATCGCCGGGCGCGTCATCCAAGGAGTGGGGGCGGCGATAATGATGCCGTCCACCTTGGCGATCATCACCCACACCTTTCAGGAACCCAAGGAGAGGGCACAGGCCATCGGCATTTGGGCGGGGGTCTCGGGGATCTCCCTTGCCGTCGGGCCGGTGTTGGGCGGGGTCATGGTGGACGCCTTCGGGTGGCAGAGCATCTTCTACCTCAACGTGCCGATAGGTCTTGCGGCGATCGCCGTTACAGCCCGAGTGGTCCCTGAATCGAAGAGCCCGGAGGGGCGCGGCCTCGACCTTCCCGGTCAGGCCCTCGCCGTCGTGGGCCTGGGCGCCTTTACCTTCGCCTTCATCGAAGCCAACACATACGGGTGGGGTTCGGCCCTCATCGTCTCGCTCTTCGCGGCCGCCGCGGTGGCCCTCACGGCCTTCGCCCTGTGGGAGAGAAGGGCCAGAAGCCCCGTACTCCAACTCGACTTCTTCAAGAACATCACTTTCACGGGCGCCAACGTGGTGGGCCTGCTTATCAGCTTCGGCTTCGTCGGCATGTTGATGTACCTTGCCCTCTTCATGCAGAACGTCCAGGACTTCTCGGCGATCGGGGCTGGGGTCCGGCAACTCCCCTCCACGCTGGCCGTGATGGTCTTCGCGATCCTCTCCGGCCGCATCGTCGGCCGGATCGGCGCGCGGGTGCCCATAACCGTCGGCATGTGCCTCGTCGGAGGGGCCCTCTTTGCCTTCCTGACCGTACAGAGCACCACGCCCTACAGCCACTACTGGTGGATCCTGGCTATGCTCGGCACCGGAGCCGGTCTGGTGATGAGCCCCATCGTGACCGCCGTGATGAGCACGGTCCCGGTGGCCCGCGCCGGGATGGCCTCAGCGACTTCTAACACCATGCGGCAGGTGGGAGGGGTGTTCGGCATAGCCGTGCTCGGCTCGATCGTGACCGGCCGCTTCGCTTCCTCGCTGGCCACCGCCTTGGACCGCTTGGGCCTGCCCCCGGCGATCGCCAGTGAGGTGGCCAAGCAGGCCCAGGAAGGACGGGGCCAGGGGACGATGCCCGCGATTCCCGGGTTCGACGACCAGAAGATGGCCGCGATCAAGGTCGCGATCGACGCCGCGATCAAAGACTCGTTCACCACCGGCATGCACCGGGCCATGTTGGTCGGGGGTATCGTGCTGCTGGTGGGAGCCGTCGTGGGCGCTATCATGGTCCGTCACACCTCGCCCGAGGCGCAGCTGACTCGCCGGGAACACACCGGCCCTCCCTCCACCGAGCCGTCCGTGACGGCGGTCCCCGTCTCCGAAGACTAGCCTCACCCGCGGCGCCGACGTGACCTCCCCGCCTCCGCCAGATCAGGAGTGTCATTTGCCTCGACTTGGGGAATGAGTCACGCGAGACCTCGTGCGCGCGACACACCTGGAGGACGGGCGGTCATGAAGAACATCGGCAGAAGCTTTGACATCTTTCCAATGCCCGTGGTCATCGTGGGCACCGTCGTCGAAGGCAAGCCGAACTTCATGACGGCCTCCTGGATCACCAAGCTCAACTCCGACCCTCCCCTGCTGGGCCTAGCCATGGGCCACGGACAGCATTCGGCCAAGGGTATCCACAGGTACGATCAGTTCAGCGTCAACTTCCCCAGTGTCGATCAGGCGCCGCTGGCCGACTACTGCGGGCTCGTCCACGGCCACGACAGGACAAGTCCTCGCGCATCGAGGTCATGAAAGGCGCACTCGATTCGGCGCCCATGGTGGGAGAGTGCCCTCTCACTATGGAGTGCTGGCTCAACGACATCGTGAACCTGCCCAAGGACTTCTTGTTCATCGGCGAAGTCGCGAACGTCTATGCCAGCGAGGAGATCCTCACCAACGGAGTGGTCGACGTGACGAAACTCCGCCCGTTCGTGCTGACAATGCCCGACAACGGCTACTGGGCCCTGGGCGAACGCATCGGCGACGCCTGGAGCATGGGCAAGGCTCTGCTCAAACCCTTCTAGTCAGCGCTGTGTCACCAAACCCAGGGAGGCCCATGATGAACGAGGAAAGCACCAGCCGGACGGCCAAGACGCGCGGTTCGGGCGCCAGGATCTTTCTCGCCCTCATATGCGTGCTCGCGGTGCTCGCGGTACCCTTCGCGCTGCTCAACTCGGATCTCTCCAACATAGGCGCCGGTATGGACGAGACCCTGCACACGCTCAGTCGCCTGGCAGCGCTCCTGGGCATGTGCGCCCTGTTCCTTCAGATCATGACCGGCGCCTTCCGTCCGGTGTTGCGCCGCTACTTCCGACCCAAGAGACTCCAACTCACGCACACAAGCTTTGGTGTCGTCGCCTTCTCGTTGCTCGTCGCGCATTTCGCGCTGCTGATCCCCAGCCTGGGCGAGCACTGGGGCATGCTCAACCACGGGTCCTTCGTGCTGGGCCCGATCATGTTGTTCACGCTGCTGGTCGCGCTAGCCGCGGCGCTTCTGCGGCGGTTCCTGCCGCAGGTGTGGAGCCGGCTGCACGTCTTGGCCTACGTGGTGTTCACAGTGGGGATGGTACATGCGCTCGCCATCGGCACCCAAACGACCATGGTGGCGGCTCGGGTGATCTTCGCAGTGTTCATCGTCCTTGCCCTAGCAGGCCTGGCTTATAGGGCCAGCCACCCTGAGTGGAGAAGACGCGTGTTGCCGCAAGTCGTTCGAGTCCGCGCCCGCGATCGCTAGAGCTCAATCTTTGCCTGAGGCCTGGGTCACCCTCGCTTTCTCCGGCAACTTGAAGAAGAACGAGCCTGCGGCGCCGGCAAGGCCGAAGGCAGCCAGGACCAAGTATGCGGTCAGATAGCCGAGGCCGCGGTGAGCACCAGACCGAAAAGCCACCAGCGCGGCCATGGTCCTCCTGAGATCACCCCGGTCGCCATACTACCGGAGGGCGAAGCGGGACGAAACCGTCGTGTACTTGGGCATCCCCTCCAGGCGTCGTGAGATAATCGGCCTCTGGACGAATTCGCGCTCGTGAAGGCACCCCCCTGGCGCGTTCATCAACATGGAGGCGACGTGGACAAGCTTCAACGGATGATCAAGGCTAAGATCCCGGGCGAAGCGACAGGGATCGAGGTCCGCAAGTCGGTCTGTACGCTCTGCGACCCCACCGGCATCTGCGGACTTGACTGCTACGTCAAGGACGGGCGGATCATCAAGGTGGAGGGCACTCAGGAGAACCCCCACAGCGGGGGCACCCTCTGCTCCAAAGGCTCCGCGCAGCGCCAATGGGTCTACCACGAGGACCGCCTGCGCACCCCGCTCAAAAGGGTCGGCCCCCGGGGTTCGGGCGAGATGAAGCCGGTCTCCTGGGCCGAAGCTCTGGACACCATCGCCGGCAACCTGCAAAGGTTCAAGGCTGAGAGCGGGCCGGAATCGGTGGCCTTCTACTGCGGGTACCCGAAGCAGCCGCGGCCCTTCCTCCAACGGCTCGCGCTCCAGTTCGGATCCCCCAACTACAGCACCGAATCCAGTTCCTGCTTCACCGCGATGGCCATGGGGTGGCGTCTCGACTACGGCGCCCTGGCGGCACCGGACATAGCCAACGCCAAATGCGTCTTGGTCTGGACCGGCAACCCCTTCTATGCGTGCACCCCCAACGCACGCCGCCTGCTGGACGCCCGCGACCGGGGAGTCAAGTTCATCGTGGTCGACCCGCGCAAGTCCCCCGATAGCGGCGATCGCCGACCTGCACCTGCGTTTGCGGCCCGGCACTGACGGCGCCTTGGCGCTGGCCATGGCGAACGTCATCATCGGCGCAGGGTGTCTATGACAAGCAGTTCGTCTCGGAGTGGAGCCGTGGCTTCGATGAGTTCCGCGCCTACACAGCGGAGTTCACCCTCAGAGCGGGCCGAGACCATCACGGGAGTGCCCGGCGGACCTGATACGCGAAGCAGCGCTGCTCTATGCCACCACCAAGCCGGCGGCCATGATGCCCAGTGCTACGCCCGTGGTCCACCACACCAACGGCGTTCAGAACCAGAGGGCGGCCGCCGCGCTTGTGGGCCTAACGGGGAACTTCGACATCCCGGGCGGCAACGTGTCGCAGCCGCTTAGCTGGCTGGAGACCGCTGGCGCCGGCTTCACCACCCGTGAGCACGAATTCGAGCTGCCTCGGCCATGGGCAGACATGCCCGCCCGTCTCGGGGCAGAGCGCTTCCCGGTGTGGACGGAGATGATCGACCAGGGCCAGGCGATGGACCTGCCCCGGCAGATCAACACCGGGCAGCCCTACCCACTGCGTGCGCTGGTGGGCTTCGGCATGAACCACCGCATGTGGCCCGACTCGAGCGGTCTCATCGCCGCGGTGGACAAGCTGGATTTCGTCTGTGTGGTCGACCTGTTCCTCACCGATACGGCCAAGCATGCCGACATCGTCCTGCCCGCCTGCTAGCTCGGTGGAGCGGAGCGAGTTGCGCTGCTACCCACAGAAGTACGTCGTGCTCACCACTCCCGTCATCGCTCCCTGGGCGAGTCCCGCTCCGACACCGATATCATCATCGGCTTAGCTCACAAGCTGGGGCTGGACGACCCTCTGCTCAACCCTGACGGTGCGGCCAGCGCCGGCGCGGCCGGCTCAGCCCCGCGGAGGACGGCGCCTCCGCAAACGCCGCCTCACCGCCAGTCACACCTGGCCGAGGTTTCTTGGCGAACGGCGCCCCGGACTTCGGCGCGGTCTTTGACGATGCCTTGGATTGGATCCTCGAGCCAAGCGGGTTGACCGTCGCCGAACTCAAGAAGCACCCGGCCGGGATGCCGGTGCCCTCTCCCCTGGCCACCAGCTTCAGGAAGTACGAGCAGAGCGGCTTCCGCACTCCGAGCGGCAAGATGGAATTCGCTTCTTCACTGCTCGAGAAATACTCCGCCGTCTCGGGCCACAACGCCCTTCCCATCTATCGCGAACCCACTCTCAGCCCCGAGGCAAGTCCCGAGATGGCGCAGCAGTTTCCGCTGGTGCTCGGCACAGGCACCCGGCTTCCTATGTTCATCCACTCAAGGACCTTCCGGCTCCCGTGGACCCGCAGTCTGCGCCCTGAGGCCGCGGCCGACCTGAACCCGGCGACCGCGAAGGCATTTGGCATCGTCCAGGGAGACCGCATCGCGATCTCCACCCCGGCCGGCTCCATCCAGGTGCTGGCTAACATCACCGAACTTGCCCACCCGGGGACGGTACACATGTTCCACGACTACCTGGAAGCCGACGTCAACACGCTACTCGATGGCGACTACCTGGATCCGATCTCCGGCTTCCCCGGCTACAAGGCCTCGCTCTGCTCGGTGAGCAAAGTGGAGCCCCCAATCAGCATAGGGACGGAGGTAGCCCCATGAGTCACGCCTTCTACTTGGATGTGGAGCGCTGCACCGGATGCTTCGCCTGCGCGGTGGCCTGCATGGACCAGAACGACCTCGAGACCGGCGACGAGCCCGTGGCTTGGCGGCAGGTGTTCAAGGTCGAGACCGGGGCGGGGGCCGACGCCCGGCTGCGCTACGTCTCCCTGGCCTGTATGCACTGCGAAGACGCCCCGTGTCTGCTGGCCTGCCCCACCGGCGCCATCCGCCGCCAAACGGGCACCCGGGTGGTAGCGGTGGACGCAGATCTTTGCATCGGTTGCCACAGTTGCTCCATCGCCTGTCCATTCGGCGTGCCCCGCTTCGGCAAGGACGGCGCCATGCAGAAATGTGACCTTTGCAGCGTCCGTCTGCAGAACGGGCTTGAGCCTGCCTGCGTGCGGGTCTGCCCCACGAAGGCGCTACTCCAGGGCGACCCGAACACCATGGGGCTGGCCCTGGAGACGAAGGCGGCCGAGCGCCTGGCCGCCTCCTAGATGGAAGTGAATATCGCGGGGTCCACCGCGGGGATCTGCCCCTTGTTGGAGGGATTGAGCACCCCGATGACGCTGCGCACGTACGCGCCGTTCTCCTTGTCTTCAAGATCGATCACCGAGCCGGGCTCCCCGCCCACGATCACCCGCACCTGAGGACGATCCAAAGGCGAACCGATCGCCGGCGGGCGGCAGACCACCCCCGCCTCGCCCCGGCTCAGCACTACCACCGAGCCGGGCGGATAGATGCCCATGACCTCCACGAACAGCTTGACCAACACCCGGTCGAAGTGCTTGCCCGAACCCTCTACCACGTACACCAGGGCCTCTGGAGGCGTGAGATTGACCTTCCTGTAGACCCGGGCCGTAGTCAACGCGTCGTATCGGTCGGCTATGGAGACGATGCCTCCAAACAGCGACACGCTCTTCTTGATCTCGGTGTGGGGATAGCCGCTCAGATCGTAGTTGAGGTGATGCTCGAACGCCACCACCACCGAGCGCATGTTGGAGGCCGTGAGACGCCTGCTGTTGAGCAGCGCATTGGCCGCCATAATAGGGTGGCGTCGCATCTGTTGCCATTCCTGGGCGTCAAGCGACCCGGCCTTGTTCAGAACGTCGGGGTCGACACCCAGCTTGCCGGCATCGTGGAGAAAACCCGACAGACAGAGTTCCCCCAGCATGGCCTTGTCTAGTCCGAGCCGCTGGCCCAGCACGGTAGATAGGACGGCCACGTTGGTGGAATGCAGGATGAGGTACTGGTCAAAGTCTTTGATGGTCGTGAGAGTCAGCAAGAAGCTGGCATCACGCAGGATCTCGTCAACAACGGCCTGGGTGACGTGCCGGGCCCGGCGGACGGTGCCCGCCTCGATGGGTCCCGTGGCCGCGCCCAGATCCACTCCCAACTGCATGGCCGCCGAATAGGCCACGATGGGCGAGGCGGGCTGGAACTGCCGGCCCTTCCCCGCGGATATCGTTTCGGCCTTTACCTCCTCTATACCGTGGGAGAGCAGGAGCCCGGCCAGGTTGGGTGATTGCTCGCTGGGCCGGTTGCGGGCGATCAGGCCGAGCGCCCGCGCCAGTTCGTCGCTGGTCAGACCGGGGTAGAACGTAAGGGTATTGATGCCCCATTCCTCGTAGAGCTCAAATAGAAAGGCCAAGCGTCCGTAGGTGGCGACAGAGGCCGGGACCCGGCCCTTGTTCACGAACGCACAATGACTGTGCACCCCGATGCTGGCGACTCCCTCGTCCTCGGCGAACTCGGTGAGCAGGGAGTAGAGGGTAGCGCAGGCCTGCCGCATCACCACGTTGCCAGGATCGTAGTAGCCTGCCGTGCGCACTCCGGAGGCAAGGGCCAGCGCCAGTAGCTGCCCTCGCCGCCCTTCGGACCTGGACTTGCCCTGCTCGGTCATCCGCGTGGACTCCGCGCCCGAGCCTGGGCCTCGCCGAGTGCGCGCGCGGCCGCCCGCTGTATGGGAGCCTCATTTGATCGCGCAGCCTCGGCCAATGCTCGTGTCGCCTCGTCCGACCGCACGGCGCCGAGAGCCTGGATCGCTACGAGCCGCAGAGCCATCGGGTGCGTACCGAACATCCTATGCTTCCAGAACTTGTTCAGAGTCCCCACCGCCCTTTGCCCGCCCAGCAGCGCGAGTGTGAGCAGAAACGCCTCGATCTCCTCGGAAGGCCGGCTCTCGAAGTCGCGCGACTCCACCCGCCCCAGCACCAAGGGAAACTGACGGGCGTCACCCACCCGGCCCAGACTGCGGACCGCCAAGATCCGCACCGGGGAGTCCTCATCGTCAAGCGCACTCAACAATAGCGGCATCGAGCGCTTCTCGGCGAAGGTGTCTAGGGAGCGTATGACCTCCCTCCGCACGCGGGCATCGGAATGATGCAGCAGCCGTTCGAGCTGACCCACCAGTTCGACGTCGCCGGAGTCGGTGGCCAACTGCACAGCGTTGCGCACCACATACCAGCGCTGGTCGTTCATGAACGGCAGCAGGTGCTCCGTCGGGATGCCACCGGTGACGCGCAGCAGGTCGAGCACCAGCTTGCGGACTGCCCTGTCATCGCTGGTGGCGAGTATCTCTAGGAACGTGGGGTAGGCACAGACGCGCATGCGTTGGAGGAATCGCCCCAACCGGCCTGCTATTTCGGGCGGCGCCGACTGCAGGCCTGCGATCAAGCCCGACAGACGCTCGGGTGTGGCGGCCCGGCCCAGGAGCTCGTCGGCGGAACCGGCGGAGCGACGGCCCTCTTCCTCCAAGACGTCCAACCGGTCGGCCACCAGCTCGAGGCCATCTATGTTCTTGTCGTCCAAGTACTGCTGCACCACCATCACCAGGGAGTCGACCAGCCGTTCTTCACCGGAGGATAGGGACTGTGGATCGCCGATGATCTCTAGCAGAACCACGGCGAAGTCATACAACAGAGCCGTGGGATCGGCCAACTCCCAGTCAATCACCTGCAACTCTTCTGTGGTAAGGGCAACCGCCTCAGGATCAACCGCGTCCGCTTGGTCGTTCGAAGAGTCAGACTTCCCTTCGCCCCCGACGACCCCTCGATTCTCGTTGTCACTCGAGTCGCCGCCGGCCGCCCTCATGCTCGACCCGCCCACGGTGGTCAACTCGTTCAGGCGGCGTATGACCGTGTCCTTGAGCTCGTCAAAGGCGTCGCCACCACTTCCCTCTCCCCCCAAGAACGGGTCGACCACTTCGTACTCGATGTGCATGAAGTCCTGCTCCCAGAGAGCGGTTATCAGATCATGGTCGAGGTCCGCCAGCCGGTCGCCAAGGGCCAGACAATCTACGAAACCGGCCAATTCGCCAAGTTCCACTCCTTCGTGGAAAGCCAGGCTACGGATGCCGTCGCGGAACATGAGGAAGGCCAGGTTCTCAGTGGTGCCGCTCTGATCGTATACGGTTTCATCCTCCAGGAGCAGCCGGTCTTCCTCCACTTGGAGCAGCAGAGACCCGAAGCTGTCTATGTGCGTCTGCACCAAGCCCAGGAGCCTGTCCATGGCCCCTTGGGTGGTGGGGTGGTTCTCAGGATAGAGACGAAGATCGCGGGAGGCCTGGTGTAGGCGCATGCATATCTGCTTGCCCGACTCGACCTCGGGAGAACGCGACCCCGGCGCGATCACGACGCGTCCCTGGTCAAGACCGCCTCGGCCGCCGCTTCCTGGAGGGCCTCAGCGAAACTCCTCTCGGCCCGTGCTCCGGCCTGTCCCGCCTCCTCGCTCTCCTCTGCCAGGTACAGCCGGCGGTAGAAGTAAGCCGCCAAGAGAAGAACGTACTCCAAGCCGGTGAGAATGAGAGCCTCGAACTGATCATCGTAGAAGATGAGCAGGTTGACCACGGTGAGTCCGCATATCAGTCCGGTGACGGCGACGTTAAGGCCCCGCCACTCGCGCCGCATCCCGATGAGGATGCCTCCCGCCAGCAGCATGAGGCCCACGCTCCCTTCGAAGATGGCTCGGACCGAGAACCAGATCTTGTCCCCCAAGGCCGCCATCTCTCCGGGGGAGACCAGAGCGCGCAGGATCTCGGCGCTCTCCGACTTGGGCGCGATCGCGAGGAAGCCCAGCAAAGCGATGTCCAGCACCGAGTAGAGGCCCAGCCCCAAGAGGAACACGGCCAGGACCACCCGCAGCCAAGAGCGAGTGATGGATCTGCGACACCAGGCCCGTACGGCCGCGGAACACCTCTGCGCCCTCCCTGGAGCGGTCTCGGCCATGCGCGGCTGTTGGGCATCGACGAACTCCAGCATCGCCTCCGCCAGCCGACGCACGGCCTCGTCGCCGGTCGAACACCGCAGCGACTCCAGACGGCGGCGGAGAACATGCAGGTCGTGCCCGCTCATCTCGTGGTCGAGGACCCCGGAGATCTGCTCCAAGGCCCTATACATCTCCCCGCGCACGTCCTTCGAGGGTGGGCGGCGCACGTGCAGGTACACAAGGACGGTGGTCAGGAAGAGCGCGTAGATGATGGGAGCGGCCGCCGGGGTGAAGTAGTTGTTGCTTCTGGTGATGAACTTGCCCACTTCGTCGATGAAGAGGCCCACTCCACCGCCGGTGAGCACCGCTCCCACCGTCAATGCCCAGCGATTGGAGAGGACCAAGAGCAACAGCGCACCCGCGAAAAGGGCCAGTCCGCCCCACAACACGTGAGCGATGTGCACGGTGTCGCCGCCTATCTGCGCGTACCCTGTGAGCCTCAGGACCACTCGAAGAACGAGCACCGAGACGGCAAAGGTCACCAGCGAGATGAGCACGTAGATCTCGGAGCGGTAACGCTTGACCGGCCGGAGATTCCTGAGTTTCTCAAAAGCCATACAACATGCTCCCGTAGACTCGGGTGATCCCAGCCATCTTACCGCAAGGGCATGGTCCCTTATTGCGTCCCGCGGTCCGCCGTGCTCATCCGCTGCCTACGTCACCGGGCTCACCGTCCGGCCGTTCGGCCGGCGCCTCCGCCTTCTGGGCCCACCACAAAGCGTGACGCTCCCGGGCCACTTCTTCGGACAGCTTGCCGGTGAACATGGCCCTGAGCGACGCGCGCCCGTGTCTGGTAAGCAGAGCCATGGACAGATGCCCAGCCAACAGAGCCATCCCGGCGATGGCCAGGAAGCCATGCAACCAAAGCGCCCGCGACACCAGCCAGGGCGGCAGACTCGTCTTGGCCAGCAAGAACGCCCCGGTGGTGACGAAGCCTACTGCCATCGCGGCCACCAGAATGGTGCTGGCCTTCTCGCCCGCGTTGAATCTGCCCTGAGGGGGCATGGCTCCCCCTCGCAGCGCCCGGCCCCGCAGAGCCGCCCGGAACCAGCGCCGGTCGTCGGCGCTCCAGCGATCCATCTGCCGCAGCCCGCTCCGCAGCCGCCTCCGGTCGAAGATCACAAGCAGGAGCAGGGGCACCACGACCATCGCCAACCCGGCCACCGCGTGACGCTGGGATACCTCTAGCCTGGCTCCACCGAGCCACCCGCGGGTGGCCGGGATCCACATCAGCAGTCCGCTCACCAAACAGATGAGAAAGAGCAGGGCATAGAGCCAGTGCGCCCCTCGTTCTATCCGCCGCCACCTGTTCATCGTATGGTCGCGTCCGCCGGGTAGCCGAGCTCCTCCCAGTAGCCCAGGTAGCCCTCGGATCCCAGCGCGACGGCTTCCACTCGCACAACCCACTTGACGCACTTGTACCCGTAGTTGGCGGGGATGATCAGCCGGACGGGGCTGCCCATGTCGGCGATCAGCGGGTCACCGTTCAGGCCCTGCGCTAGCAGAGTCTGGGGTCGCCCGGCCTCCTCGATGGTAAGAGAGTCGGTGTAGTGCGCTGAGTCTCCCGAATGGAAGATCAAGTGCGTGGCCGAGGGATCGATGTCTGCCCGGCTCATCAGCTCCTTCACGGTCACTCCCTTCCACACGACGCTGGGCACCCCCCAGCCCTCGACACAATAGAAGTCCTGAGTCTGCTCTTCCTGAGGGAGCGCGGTGAAGTCGGCGAAGGTCAGGGAGAGAGGTCTGCGGAACAGACCGTCCACGGTGAGGCGCCACGTGTCCTCGACGAATGCCGGAGCCGGGGCGACACTGTTGATGCGAAAGCCGGTCGTCCCCTTCGAGTTCCCGCTCCCGCCCAGGCGCCCGAGCCAGGCGAACAGATCCTTGCCCAGGAACAGCGCGGCCACGCCGGCGACCATAAGGCCGATGAAAGTCCGGCGGCCGATAGGTCTATCGTCGTCCATGATCACCTTCTGACGCCTTGTGCTGCCCGCACCCAGCAGGCGGCCGTTGCCCTCTAATGTATCCGCCATATGAGTCTCGCAAACAAGGGTAAGATACCGCCATCATGCGCCAGATAGATCGCAGGACTTTTCTCTTGGCCACAGGACGCTGGCTGACTGTCGCCACCCTGGCCCCCGCCGCCTCCGGCTGCGCCCGCCTGCTGCGCTGGTCAGAGTCGCAAGGCTCCGCCTTCGACGACACAGAGGCGGCGGCCGCTCCACGTCGACGACCGGAGCTGCCACCACGACCACGGGCGCTATCCCCAGTACCACCACCTCCTCCCAGGCCGGGGCCGGGCCGACCACCACCGCCCCTGCCGTCCCCGATCTGGCCGTGTTCCGCGGCGATTCACCGGGCGCGAACGTACGCGCCGCCGTCGCTCAGTTGGGTGGCATGGAGCGCTTCGTCAAGCGGGACGCCAAGGTGGTGGTCAAGCCCAACGTGCTCACCGGCAGGCCTCCCGAGTACGCCGTCAACACCAATCCCCTTGTCGTCGCCGAGATCGTGCGCATGTGTCTAGAGGCCGGCGCCGCCCAGGTCACTGTGCTCGACTATCCCACCACCAGCCCTCGAGCCGCCTTCCAGAATCGGGATTGCGCAGGCGGTGGAGGAGCCGGGGGCACGCTCAAGTACCTGAGCAACCGCAACTTCGAGCGCGTCGACATCCCCGAAGGCGTAGCCATCACCTCCTGGCCTCTGGTCGCCGACGCCTTGGAGGCCGACACCCTCATCAACGTCCCCATCGGCAAGACCCACGGCATGGCCGGCCTGACCCTGTCCATGAAGAACCTCATGGGCATAATGGGCGACCCGCGAGGTCAGATACACATCGACTTCCCGCGCAAGATCACCGACCTGAACACCTTGGTGAAACCACACCTGGTCATCCTGGACGCCTACCGGGTCATGGTTCGCAACGGACCTTCCGGTGGCAGGCTGA
Organism: uncultured Actinomycetes bacterium; assembly: GCA_963784835.1. Taxonomy (GTDB): domain Bacteria; phylum Actinomycetota; class Thermoleophilia; order RBG-16-64-13; family RBG-16-64-13; genus RBG-16-64-13. The sequence continues at coordinate 398,222 of CAWASM010000002.1, forward strand.
AGGACATCGAACTGCGCAAGACCTGCGTCGCCGGCACCAGCCAGGTAGCCGTGGACGCCTACGGCTGCACCATCATGGGTTGGAAGCCCACCGACCTGCCCAGCCTGGTGGAGGCCAACGCCCGGGGCCTCGGCGAGATCGACTTGGCCAAGTACAGCATCTTCGAAGGGACCGCCTGATGGCGGCCGACGAACCCGACACCGCACTCCGACCAGAGACAACGAGCGGCACATGCCCCGTCCGGGCAAAGGGCCGCCGCCGCGGGATCCACCGATATAGACGCCTTTTTCAAATCTTCTTCCTTCTCCTCTTCTTCGCTCTTCTGACCCTGACCATCTGGCCGCTGGGCACCCTCCTCCTGAGCGGCTTCCTGCTCAGCGACCCGTTGCTGGCGGTCAACTCGCTGGCCAACGGCATCCTCCGCTGGGAGTTCTTGCTGGCGGTGCCGGTACTGCTGAGTCCACTGTTCTTCGGCCGAGCCTTCTGCGGGTACGTCTGCCCGCTGGGGTTTGCGATCGAGTTGTTCGGCCCGCGGCGCGAACGCCACCCTGGCCTGAGGACACGCGGGGTGCTGCGCCAGGTGCCCCTGTTCGGGCTTGTGGTGGTGGTGATGCTCATCCTGTTCGGCAGCGCCGTCTTCCTGCTCTTCGATCCTCTGTCGCTCTTCACCCGGGCGGCCACCACCATCGTCTACCCCGCCATCGACAGGGGGCTCAGCCTAGCCGGTGACCTGCTCTATCTGGCGCCGCCGTTGCGCGGCGGCGTCGACTCGGTGACCGGCACCCTGACCGGCCGTCTTGTCTTTCAGGACGGCCTCACCTACAAGCTGCAACTGGTCATGCTGATCATGTTCGTGGTTATCCTCGCTCTCTCTTGGATCGAGCGCCGCCTTTGGTGCCGCCACCTCTGCCCGCTGGGAGCTCTCCTGGGCCTGATGGGCCGGGCGGCCATCTTCGGGAGGGTGGTCGACGAGAGCGCCTGCTCCCTCTGTGAGGCGTGCGTCGCCGCCTGCCCCATGGACGCCGTCCGTGACGGAGGCCGTTCCACCGACTGCTCTCGCTGCGAAGCAGGCCTTGAATGTGCCGACGCCTGCTCGCACGGGGCCATCCGCTGGGGCCGCAGGCCCCGCAAGCAGCACGTGCACGATCCCAGCCGGCGGGCTCTGCTCAAAGCGGGCGGCCTGGCCTTTGTGGCCGGCTTCTTCCTCTACACAGGTCTGGGACGCATCCAGCGGAACAAGTTCCTCATCCGGCCCCCCGGCGCCCGCCAGGAGTTGGACTTCCTGGCCACCTGCGCCCGCTGCGCCGAGTGTATGAAGGTGTGCCCCACCAACGTCATCCAGCCTGCGGTCTTCGCCGCCGGTGTCGAGGGCTTCATGACCCCGCAGATGGACTACCGCCGTGCCTACTGCGAATGGAGTTGCAACGAATGCGGCAAGGTCTGCCCCACCCAGGCCATCAACGCGCTCAGCCTCGAGGAGAAGCGGCTCAAGGTCATCGGCCGGGCCTACATCGACCACAACACCTGCATCCCCTGGTCGGAGGGTCGTGACTGCCTTGTCTGCCAGGAACTCTGCCCCATCCCCGACAAGGCGATAGTCTTTGACACGGGGGGGAGCGGCCAGGGAGCAGGCAACGAGCAAGGCCCCGGCCAGGGCACGGGCGTCAAACTGCCCCGCGTCGTTCCCGAGCGCTGTAACGGCTGCGGCGTGTGCCAACACTACTGCCCCGTGGCCAACGAGGCGGCCATCCGAGTGCGTTCGGTGGCGCAGACGGGGCTGATGTCCCGGTAGCTACACCGTCCGGCGCCCGGCAACCCCGGCCGGGAGGCGGCCGGCGTGGCCGCTTTGGCCGCCCGCCAGTGATCTTCCTGTCCGAAGCTACCTGTATGCTGAAACAGGCACAGTCGGCGACAGAGGAGAGGTTCACAGCCCAACGTGACTGACACCTTGATCGGCACTCCCATCGGGGCGATCCTTGCCGGACTTAACGACCAGCAACGGCGGGCCGTCCTGCACGGCGACGACCCTCTGCTCATCGTGGCCGGCGCGGGCACGGGCAAGACCGCCACCCTCGCCCATCGAGTGGCGTACAAGATCGCCACCGGCACCGACCCCGGCCGCATCCTGCTGCTGACCTTCACGCGACGCGCGGCCGGCGAGATGCTGCGCCGGGTGGACGGCATCCTCCGTCGAACTCGAGGCCGGAGACCCGCCGGGCGCGAGCCAGGAGCAGACGAGAGCCCGGTGGCACGCTCGGCCGCCGCCACCGCAGCCCGCCCCGCGGCCTCAGGCAAGGTCTGGGGCGGCACCTTCCACGCCACGGCCACCCGTCTGCTGCGTCTGCACGGGCGGTCCATCGGTCTCGACCCGTCCTTCACCATCCTCGACCGGGGCGACGCCGAGGACCTCATGGGGGTGCTGCGCACCGAACTGGGCCTCTCGAAGAACGACCGCCGCTTCCCGCTCAAGGGCACCTGCATGGACATCTACAGCCGCTGCGTCAACGCCCGCGAGTCGGTCGAAGAGGCGGTGGAGACCCACTTCCCCTGGTGCAAGGACGAGGTCGAAGACCTCCGCCGGCTTTTCGCCGCCTACGTCGACCGCAAGGGCGAGCAGAGCGTCCTCGACTATGACGACCTGCTGCTCTTCTGGCACGGCCTGCTGACCGACGCCCGCAGCCGCCCGCTCCATCCGACAGCCGCTTCGACTGCGTGCTGGTCGACGAGTACCAGGACACCAACCGCTGCAGGCCGAGATCCTGGAGATGCTCTGCCCCGAGAGGCAAGAATCTCACCGTGCGTCGGTGACGACGCCCAGGCCATCTACTCCTTCCGGGCGGCCACGGTGCGCAACATCCTCGACTTCCCACGGCAGTTCCCCGACACGCAGCATCGGTCACCCTGGAGCAGAACTACCGCAGCACCCAGCCCATCCTCGACGCCACCAACGAGGTCATCGCCGGCGGCAACCGAGCGTCATGCCAAGGACCTATGGTCCCGCGCGCGCCGGCGGAGCCAAGCCCCAGTTGGTGTCCTGCGAAGACGAGGACGAGCAGACCGAGTTCATCATCCGCCAGGTGCTCGAGCATCGCGAGGCGGGCCTCGCCCTTCGCCGCCAGGCGGTGCTCTTCCGGGCCTCGCATCACAGCCTGGCCCTCGAGCTGGAGCTGGCCCGGCGCAACATCCCGTTCCACAAGTACGGGGGGCTGCGCTTCGTCGAGACCGCCCACGTCAAAGACCTCATGGCCTTCCTGCGCCTGGCCGAGAACCCGCGCGACCTCATGGCCGGCACTCGGGTGCTCATGCTGCTGCCCGGCGTCGGGCCCAAGAAGGCCCGTGCGCTCATGGACCGGCTGGTGGCGACGCACCCCGGCCGGTGACGGCGACCTGCGGGCGACGCGTACCGAGACTGCGCCATCAGGCAACGCCCGGGCACCCGGCGCCGGCACCGCTCGGCTTCGCCGCCTGGTCGGACTGCCCTTCGCCCTCAGCCGCGGCCGCCGGCTCGTGGAACGGCCTGGTGTCGCTCATGACCGGCATCGGGGGTCGCGAGCCGGGCGATCTCGCCTCCCAGATCAAGCGGATCAGGCTCTTCTACACCCCGCTGCTGGAGCGTCTCTACGACAACGCCCGAGCCCGGCTCATGGACCTGGAGCAGCTCGAGTGGCTGGCCTCCCGCTTCCCCGACCGGGCCCGCTTCCTGGCCGAGATCGCCCTCGACCCGCCCACCTACACCGAAGATCTGGCCGGCCCGCCCCTGCTCGACGAGGACTTTCTCATCCTCTCCACCATGCACTCGGCCAAAGGCCTGGAGTGGGACGCGGTCTTCGTCATCCACGCCGCCGATGGCAACATCCCCTCCGACATGGCCACCGGCAAGCTGGAGGAGATCGAGGAGGAGCGCCGCCTGTTCTACGTGGCCCTTACCCGGGCGAAGGACTGGCTCTATGTCTGCTACCCCCTGCGCTACTACACCTATCCCCGCAGCTTCAGCGACGTACACGGCTATGCGCTCAGCTCACGCGCTTCGTTGACCGAGGGCATGCGCCAGACGTTTGATCTTGCGTCCGGCGTCGGAGGTGCTCGCCCCCGAGACCGACCCGCGTTCGGGGAGTCCGGGCCAGGAGCCGACCCGGCGGGACAGTGACCATGGCCGACATCCGCCGGCGGCTGAAGGACTTCTTCTAGGCGGGCGCGGGCTGCGGCTAGGTGCGATAATGCCCCGTCTGCATTTGCGGGATCGTCCGGCTAGGAGTGTGATCCATGTCTAGTATTGGTCCTTGGGAGATCGCGATCGTTGTGATCATCGCCCTGCTTATCTTCGGGCCCAAGAAGCTGCCCGAGATGGGCCAGTCACTGGGGCGCTCGATCACCGGCTTCAAGAAGGGCCTGAAAGAGAGCGGGGACGAACTGAAGTCGGCTATGAAGGAAGATGTGACCGCCGACGCTAAGACCGACACCGTGGCGACCGCCTCGACCGACAGCAGCGCACCGCTACGCACTACTGCCGCCGAAACGGCGACTCCCAGGAGACTCAGGCAGCGACTGAGGCTTCCACCCTCACTCCGGGCCGAGGCCTGACACGATGTAGCCGTGCCGGTCCGCGCGCCGCGAGCCCCGGGGGCCGCCGACGCGCCGACGCGCTCGGTCGGCTAGCCGCCCTTGACCTCCGCGTAGGCCCAGTCGAGCCAGGGGAACAGGGCCTCCAGGTCGGACCGCTCCACCGTCGCTCCGCCCCACAGCCGTATGCCGGGAGGGGCCTCGCGGTAGGGGGCGATGTCGTAGGCCACGCCCTCGGCCTCCAAGAAGAGGAGGCGACCTTCTTCGACGCTCTGAGCCCTGTTCTTCCGCCGCCAGCCCAGTGAACCACGGATCGACGATCTTGAGGCAGATGGAGGTGCACGAACGGGTGGCCGGGTCCTCGGCCAGGAAGTCCACCCAGGGGGTGCGCTCCACCCAGGCGGCCACCGCGGCCAGATTGGCCTCGCTGCGCCGCACCAATTCCGGCAGGCCACCGATCTCGGCTCGGCCCACTTGAGACCGTCGAGGGCGTCCTCGACGCAGAGCATCGACGGCGTGTTGATGGTGTCGGCCTTGAAGATGGCCTCCATGAACTTGCCGCCCTTGGTCATGCGGAAGATCTTGGGCAGCGGCCAGGGCGGCTGGTAGGTCTCCAGGCGCTCCACCGCCCGGGGGCTGAGGATGAGCACGCCGTGCTGGGCTTCGCCGCCCAGCACCTTCTGCCAGGAGTAGGTGACCACATCGAGCTTGGCGATGGGCACGTCCATGGCGAAGACCGCCGAGGTCGCGTCGCAGATGGCCAGCCCTCGGCGATCGTCGGCGATCCAGTCGGCGTCCGGGGACGCGCACCCCCGAGGTGGTGCCGTTCCAGGTGAAGACCACGTCGCGGTCCCAGTCCACCTGGGCTAGGTCGGGGATGCGCCCGTAATCGGCCGCCGAACGACCCGCACGTCGGGGAGCTTGAGTTGCTTGGTGATGTCGGTGACCCAGCCCTGGCCGAAGCTCTCCCAGGCCAGGGCGTCCACCCCGCGCGGCCCCAGGAGCGACCACATGGCCATCTCCATGGCTCCGGTGTCGGAGGCCGGCCACGATGCCCGAGGTGGTAGTCCGTCGGGCACGCCCAGCAGGGCGCGGGAGCGGTCGATCACCTCTTGGATGCGGGCCCGGCCGGCCTTGGAGCGGTGCGACCGGCCCACCAGCGCGCCCTCGAGCGCGGAGGGACTCCAACCGGGCCGCTTGGCGCACGGGCCGGAGGAGAAGCAATGGTTCTGGGGACGAGCGCTAGGTTTCATCGAACGTCCTTCCGAGGATCTGGCAGCATCAGATACCGATACTAGCATCCGACGACCGACCCGCCTCGGTCGAACCGCGCGTGAGGCGAGAGCTTCTTCCTACCTCTTGATGGTGGCCAACTGGCGCACAAGACCGCTCAGGGGGCCGACGGATTCCAGCAGCCTGCCCGTAGAGTCCTGGACTCCGGAGAGGCCGCCAAAAGAATCCAAGGTCTCTCTGACCTTGTCCCGGTTGCGCCATAAGGCCATGCCGCCCCCGACAAGCGCTCCCACCACGACGACGATCTGGACCATCCGCAACAATCCGGACATGGAGACCTCCTTTGCGGCCCGCATCACCCTACGCTATCTCATTCGAGGCCGGGGGGGCTCACTCCTTCGGGGGCACGCACTACTTGTCGATCGGACGCCGTGCGGCGCAGGCGAACGGGTCCGTGGGGCGATACCGCCGGCGGGCGGACATCGTCGTCAGTCGACCGCGATCATCACGTTGCTGGCCTTGACCACCGCGTAGGCGTCCGCTCCCGGCGTGAGCTTCAGGTCTTCGGCCGACTGCCTGGTGATGATGGAGACCAATTGCGCTCCGCCCGACAGTTGCAGGGTCACCTCAGAATTCACCGCCCCGTGGTTCACACTGACGACCGTGCCTTTGAGCACGTTGCGCGCGCTGAGCTTCATCGCTGCCTCCTAGTGGTGAGTGATCCCCTCGCGACCGGCGGGCGCCACCTGCCGTGATCCTTACGTTACCCAGTCCAGGACCTGGCCATGCGGAGACTCTGCTAGAATATTCGCTCGCTGAGGCGGCGGGCCTAGCCGTCAAGTGGAGAAGTGGCCGAGAGGCTGAAGGCGCTCGCCTGCTAAGCGAGTGTAGGAGTGAATGCCCCTATCGAGGGTTCGAATCCCTCCTTCTCCGCCAGCATGCGCCGGTAGCTCAGTTGGATAGAGCGCTGGTCTACGAAACCAGAGGTCGGAGGTTCGAATCCTCTCCGGCGCACCTCTCGGAACGTGTCGACATCAGCGCCCGCGCCTTTGGGCGCGGCTCGTGTACGTGGACTGCTACAGCTCGGAACCCGGCTATCAGCAGATAGTCTGGGCGGCCGACCCCCTTGACCTCGGGACCCACTACGTGAAGATCGAGTGCGACGGGAGCATGGACCCGGCCTCGGGAGGAACCGGCATCTACGTGGACGCCTTCCCCATCACCGGCACCCTGGAATAGGTAGAAGCGCCCCATTGACCCTACCGGGCCCTTGGGCCTACGGGGTCAGTGGGGCGGGTCAAATCCAGTGTCTGCCATGCGCCATCGTATGTTCGGCGGAGGCGAGTTGAGGCCGCCGGCCGACCCTCATGGTCTCTTCGACGCATCCGGCGGTGATAGTCGGCAGGAGAGGTTTAGCCTTGGGTCGACGAAGGTATACCCAAGGAAAGGAATAAGGGCCTCGGGAGGATCGGGGCGGCGGCGTAGCAGCCAGGCTTCGTTGGCTCGCACCTGACGAATGCCGATGTGAGAGGGGATACGAAGATGAAGGTCAGTTCTCCAAAGGTCATAACTTGGACGATCTCGCTGGTTCTTGGCGTGCTTGCACTGCTCGGTCACTTCGGCACTGTTTCCGCCCTGGCCCAGTACGCGTTCTGGTTCGCCATAGCCGGCCTCGGCTTGTTGCTCCTGGCGTCGATCGTTAGGAACCTCTAGCGGTTCGAGGCTCGAGGAGGCTTGCCTGCGACTGCCTACCACGGCGGCGGCCAGGATTTGGCCGGGGGCATCGCCGCCCGCCGCGCCGCCCATGGCGAGCTCTCTACATCCATCCACGGACAGTTTGTGCCTTTTTGCAGGTGGTGAGCGATTTCTTTGAGCGCAGTCGGGCTCTGACGACCCGCAAACCCGCATGAACAAAGGAGGCCGCTGGTGGCGGCTGAAGGGGCCGCTGAGGCCACCCGCACAGACCGATATTTTCCTCTTCGAGAGAGGTCTGGGGGGCCTTGCGTTCCCCGCCAGGAGGACTAAAATCATTACCAGAGTCCCGAGAGTCCAGCGCAGCGTCTGAGGAACTCACAAGGGGGCCGGAGGAGGAAACGCGGAGACAAATGACCGCGGAGTACATTGAGACCGGTCTGCAGTGGGAGCCGTTGAAAGGCGAAAAGCGAGTTCACTCGGGGCTCGCTTTTTCTTTTGTGGGAACCCCCCCACGGGTCGCAGTCGATCCGACGAGCCGCCGCCCCAGCCGCGTCACCCTCCGAGCTTGTCAATCTCCTTTTTCCAGCCCTCGATCGACTGGTGGATGACCCGCTGCTTGAACCGCCTTCGTAGCTCCGCGAGGAAGCCTAGAGACCGGGCCGGGATGGCCAGGTCGGCGTTGTCACCCGTGAGTTCGTTGAGAGGTTTGTAGAGAGCCTCCTTGGAGAACTGCGGAGCGCAGAGCAGGCGCGACACCAAAGCGGGCATGTCATCGCCGCCGGTGAAGCAGTAGGTGGCGTGGTCCTCGATGGAGAGAGCCTCCAAGAACCAGGTACCCTTCTTGCCGGCCAGCATCCACAGTGGCCTCGTGGCGGTGTCGCTCTGCGCGGGCTTGGGCGTGGCCGGCTTGGCGACGGCCGGCTCGCTTGGGACCGGCTCACTCTGAGCCACCCCTGTCTCAACGTCTTCGCCTCCTCCGGCCGCGCCGCCCTCATCGGGCTCGCCCTCGCCGGCCGCTTCCGCTTCGCGCGTGCAACCCAGCCAGGTGGACCCAGCAGTAGCCCACTCCAACAGGTAGGCGCCCTCCTCGCACCGCAGCAGCGAGGGCGACCACTCGCTGCCGAAGGCCTGCTCGAACCCCGGACAGAGAGTGTTCATTCTTGAGATATCGAGAAGTCGGCCTGGCATCCACGTGCCGGCCAAGATGGCTCGGGGCCCCGCGGGGACGCTCGGGATATTCGCGGCCAGTGTCGCCACTGTCTCTTCGGACAACAGCGCCCGGTTGTCGCGCAGACGGCGCAAGAACTCGTCGGTCTCTTTTGCCAACTTGGAGAAGACGACGCTCTGTCCCGGCCATTCGTCCATGCGGACCGTGTAGGTGGCCTCGTCGAAGGCGGATTTCTCAACGAGGGCAAGGAACAGGGGGTCGAGATCCCGGCCTTCGCGAGCGACCACCATCAGGTCCTCGAATACCAGGGCGTTGAAGGGTTCCGCCGCGCCCTGAGCGCCCTGCCCGTCTAGACCGGCTACCTGACCGGACGTGGGCCAACCGTCGCCCGACCCTCCAAGCCGCAGCACTTTCGCGCGGGCTTTGGTCCACTCCCGGCGCAGCGATTCGAGCAGGGTGGGGCCGTCGTGACCGAGCATGGAGAGTTCCAGCGGAGCTGTCGCGCCCTCGAGACCCACGCGGACCGTGTAGCCATCGCCGGACACGCCGGTCATCTCTTTCACGGCGAAGGAGAGCGGGCCTCCGTCCTCAGGGGAGACGACGAGCGACTCTCCGTCGAAAGACCACTCGACCGTCCCGGAACGTCCCTCGAAGCTGAACCGACCGGTGCGGGCCATCAGTTGGTCTTAGCGCCGCACTCCGGACAGAACTTGGCGCCGGCTTTGAACTTGGTGCCGCACCGCGGGCACTCGGTACTCGCCGCCAGTGAGCCGCCGCACTCCTGGCAGAACTTGCCGCCCTCGTTCTCCACGCCGCAGGTGGGACAGATGACCACCGCACTTGCGCTGAGGTTGAGTCCGGCCGTGAGGTCTTGCTGGCGGAGCTTCTCCCCGGCCTGCTCGACCGTGATCTGCGCCTGCAGAGAACTGATCTCCCGCTGCGCCATGGGAGCGCACGCTGTGCACAAGCCGCGGTCCGTGTTCCAGCAGACTTCGCGGCACACCCATTGGCCGCAGCGTTTGCACTGGACGAACAACGGCCGGATCTCTTCCACTGCTTCCTGCAGCGCCTTGTCGTGGGCCGGACCGGCCACGAGGTCGCGCAATTGGTCGGCGCCGTTCGAGGCGCTGCCCAGAAAGCCGCCCAACATGCTGCCGGCGCCCCGCAGCAGCCCGGTAGCCACGCCGGACTTGCTGGCCACGAAGCTGGACATGTAGCCGTTGCCGCAGCTCTCGCAGACGAACTTGAACTGGTATCCGCTTTCGGTGGAGAGGTCCTGGTAGTTGTCGGTGAACTCGATGCGGGCCATTTGGCACCCCCAAGAAGAAATGGTCGTGTGTTGATCTTGTCCTGTGAGTCTCCTAGCAACCTAGCAGCGAAACTCGGCCTGAGTCAAGGGGCTAGGCCATACTGATTGCCGACGCAGCAGCTCCGGTGAGCGACTCCAGTGAGTGGTGTGGCTCCGGCAAGCGGCCGAAGAGGACCGGGTGGCGACGACGCGCCGCGGCCTCGGTCCGACGCGGGGGCCGTGCACTTTCCTGTCCGACCCGTCGGCTATGCTGATTTTCAAGGTGATCCAAGTTGCTCGGGAGGGTCTCATGCTCATTTCAGCCGTCGTAGCCACAGTCGTTCTGATGGCGTGCGTAGCCTACGTGGTCTTTCGCAAGTTCTCAGTCACTCGGCAGGAGATAGAGTTCGAGGCACCGCAGGACGGAGTGGCCGCCATCTACCTGGACATCAGTGAGGACACGGTGCGCGGCCTGCGCATCCTTCACAGGGACGGCAGTGTCAGCCAGGTGAGCGGACTGCGCGTGGAGCGGCGGGCAGCCTGAGGCGCGCCGCACTGGGGTGGTCCCTGTATCATTGGCGTCAAGCAATGACCACCAGAGCAAAGGCATGGCGCCGTGACCGTTCCCTCCCAAGCCGAAGACTATCGCTTGATGGCCCTGGCCCTCGACGAGGCCCGTACCGCGGCAGCACAAGGGGAGGTGCCTGTGGGCGCAGTGCTTGTGGTGGGCGGGGAGGTCGTGGCCGCCAGGGGTAATGAGCGTGAGCGGCGCCACGATCCCACAGCCCACGCGGAGATGCTGGTGCTTCGCGACGCCGCCGGCATCCTGGGCGGATGGCGGCTCAAGGAGGCCACCCTCTATGTCACCCTGGAACCCTGCGCCATGTGCGCCGGAGCCATCGTGCTGGCGCGCATCAGGCGACTGGTCTACGGAGCCGACGACCCCAAGGCCGGAGCGGCAGGCACCGTCTTCAACATCGTCGACCATCCGGCGCTGAATCATCAACCTGAGGTCCGCGCCGGAGTGTCCGCCATCGAGGCTGCCCGGCTCCTGCGGGAGTTCTTCGCGGAGCGACGAGAGCAGGACGTACTATGACCGGCGGGTCACCGACGGCCGTGTTGCCCCGGAGAGAGCTGCCGTGACCCTGAAGGGCAAGGCGAAGGACAAGGCGTACGCCGTCTACTGGGCGCTGGCGGGCCTGACGCGGCCGGCGACCACGGCTGCCTTTCTCCGCGAGCGCAAGCAAGCCGACCGCGAGTGGCAGCAGGTGCGACCCGGGTCTCTCAATGGACTGGGCGCGGTCTCGCACCTCTCCGTCCTCCCCTTGATCGACCTCTACCCTGCGCGCGAAGGGCTGGTGGGGGAACCGGGCGTCTCGTATCTGATCACCGCTGATGACAAGAAGATCCTCTTCGACGTAGGCTTCAACCCCCGGCAAGAGCATCCCTCCCCCCTTCTTCGCAACATGGAGCAGTTGGGAGTCTCGCCCTTCGAGATCGACGCGGTCTTTATATCCCACTTGCATCTCGATCACGTGGGCGGTCCGCGTCAGATGCGGGAACGCACTTTCGCCCTCTCCGGGCAGCCGGTGGCGTTGAACGGCATCCCCGCCTATGTTCCCGCCCCCATGACTCACAGTTCGGCCGCAGTGAAGGTGGTCACCGAGCCGCGCAAGTTGGCCGAAGGGACGGCAAGCAGCGGGCCGCTGACCCGTGCGATCTGGTGGATGGGACCCGTTGCAGAGCACCTGCTGCTGATCGACGTGAAAGACAAGGGTATCGTGGCGATCGTAGGCTGCGGACACCCGTCGCTGCAGAGGATGGTCGAGCGAGCCCAGGCAGTCACGGGATCGCCTCTGTACGGCGTGATCGGAGGATTGCACTTTCCTGTGACAGGCTCGCGCGTCGGCAAGGGCGGACAGACCATCATCGGAAACGGCAAGCTACCGTGGCAACGCATCACCAGACGCGACGCGCGGCAGGCGGCGTCACGTTTGGCCGACCTCGATCTTGGCTTGGTCGCCCTCTCGGCCCACGACAGCTGTGACTGGGCCTTGGCCGCCTTCAAGGACGCCCTTGGCGAGCGCTACCAGACCGTCAGAGTGGGGGAGGAGATCGTAGTCCGGTGATCGGACTCCCTGCGAAAAGTAGCCCAGAGGAGAATGTCGCGGGGCGCGGAGCGGGCCTCGGAAGGGATCGCGTACCCACCCTCAGCCCAGGGCTCGGTGCCGCCCCCGACCGGCGCCTCATCGTCAGCCTCGGACTCAACTTGGTCATCACACTGCTGCAGGTGGTCGGCGGCATCATCGCCAACAGCCTGGGACTGCTCTCCGACGCCGCCCACAATCTGAGCGACGTGGTCGCACTGGGTCTCAGCCTCTGGGCGGTCAGACTCGGCAGGCGCGGAGCCACCCCCCGCCGCACCTTCGCCTACAAGCGGGCCGAGATCCTGGTGGCCATGTTCAACTCGGCGGTGCTCGTCGCCATCTCGGTGTACATCATCGTGGAGGCGGTGCGGCGCCTCCTTGATCCGCAACCGGTGCAGGGCTTGTGGGTGATCATCTTCGCCGCCGGCGGCTTGGTGATCAACGGCGTGGCGGCATTGCTGCTCCGCTCCCACGGCCACGATCTCAACATGCGCAGCGCCTTCCTGCATCTGGTGGGTGACGCCGTCACCAGCCTGGGGGTCATGCTCGGCGGCGTCGTCCTCTACCTCTGGGACTGGAGCTACGCCGACGCCATCGTCTCCGTCTTGGTGTCGCTCTGGATAGGGCGCGAAGCCGTCCGGATCATCCGCAGCACGGTGAACGTGCTCATGGAGGGTACGCCTGAAGGGCTGGAGTTCGCCGCGGTGGAGCAGGCCGTGCTCGCCGTGCCGGGAGTGCAGGGCGTGCACGACCTTCACATCTGGTCGATCTCGTCCAACGACCTAGCCCTTTCGGCCCATATGGAGGTGCGCGACGACGCGGCTGTCTCCGAGGCCTGCGCGATCGTGGGCGCTGTCAAAGCGATGCTCGCCGGCACGTTCGGCGTGGGCCACGTCACCCTCGAGCTAGAGACCGTTGGAGGGGAGTGCGCCGGCAGCAGTTGCGCGCTGCCGCCGGTCGGGTTGCCGGCGAAAGGCAGGCATTCCGGGCACCGGCATTAGAGGGCGGCGGCGCTGGCCGGCGCCAGAGAAAGACGAGCCGCCAGAAAGCGGTCGCGACGCCGGGGAACGCGCGGAGCACCGAGTCACGCATCCCAGGTCAGCCCTCCGTGACCAGCCGCACCGCCTTGGAGGGACAGTGAAGAGCGCATTCGGCGCAGCCCTTGCAGGGGCCGGAGGGCGGCATGGGGACTTCGTAGGGGGCTTCCTGCCCCATCGCTTTGCGGGGGCAGGCGAGAGCGGCAGTGCAGATCCCGCCCTCGCACTGACTCGGGTCGCACTTACTGTAGTCGACCAGAACCCGTTTGCCCGCCATCGTTTTCCTCGGCACCGGCCTGCTTGGCCTCGGCAAGCTCGCTTTCCAGGTCTTCCAGCTCTTCCCACAGTCGGGGTGGCACGGAATGAGCCGGCCATCGCGCCTTGAGCTCGGCGATCTTCTGCTCGATCTCTCTCACTCTGTCGGTTGTCATCGCGGGCGACCTGCCTGACGGCTGAGGGACAAGCGTCTGCATGTCGATTCTATCAGCGCCCCTCCTCGCGCTATACTCCGCTTCGCGCCCCGCGGGGCGTCCGCGCGGAGAGGTGGCAGAGCGGTTGAATGCGGCGGTCTCGAAAACCGTTGTGCGCTTATAGCGTACCGGGGGTTCGAATCCCCCCCTCTCCGCTTAGGAAAGCCAAGAACGCGACGTGGGGACCCGGCTCGTGAGGCCGGGTTGTTGCGTCTATCAGGGGAGTTCGGTGGCGACTCGGTGGCAAACTCAACAACACTCAACAACACGCATGATCACGAGATGGACGGGATGACACGTCGCTTTCACCGGGGAGGACCTCAGAGACAGGGGGGTCCCCGCACTTGCGCAATACTGCAATACCTGGCCGAGTATTGCAGTATTTCGCCGATCTCGACCCCCCAACCACCATGGCAGGCTTGTCTCGGTACGGGGCTCTGATAGACCGCTGCCCGTCCTGGACCGGCCGCTACCGAGCCTTGCCGGGTTCGGTCCCAATGACTTGGCCCATGGAGCAACTCGGTGTTGGACATTGTCTTCACTCCTCAGTTGCTCGCCGACTTCTTGACGGAGTGGGCGATGCGCGAGCCGGAAGACAGAGCTCTTGAACCATCGTGCGAGGAAGCGGCGCTCCTGCTTTCCGCGGCTAGGAGACTAAGAGCACTCGGCTTATCTCGCGCGCAAGCTCCGGGCGCGCTCTTTGGCGTTGAGCTTCACTCGCCTTCGGCAGATGCAGCTCGGAACGCTCTCCTCGTTGCCGGCGCCTCCGACTTACTCGCCTCCATCCATGTGGGGGACTTCTTTGACTTCCGGGCTGGATCTCCGGATTCGCCACCCCGGGTCGAGGCCGTGATCGGGAATCCGCCATTCGTGCGCTATCAGGACTTCACAGGAGCATCGAGAACAAAGGGGCGGGAGGCTGCACTTGAACAAGGGGTTGCGGTCCCCAGCCTCTCAAGCTCTTAGGCTCCGTTCGTGGTCCACGCAACGAGCTTCTTGAGGACCGGCGGGCGATTGGCGCTCGTGCTACCAGCCGAATTGCTCAGCGTCAACTACGCAGCGCCCGTGCGCCGGTTTCTTTTGGATCACTTCGCCGAGGTACGCGTCGTCCTGTTCGAGGAAAGGGTGTTCCCTGGCGTCATAGAGGAAGTGGTGCTTCTCCTAGCGGAAGGCCAAGGGCCCTGTGACCATTTTGACTTGTTCCAGGTGGCCAATGAGGTGGGCTACCATCTTCCCGATCTCGCGCCTGTGCGAGTGCCCGAGGTGCTCGCGCCGGGCGAGTACGACTGGGACCAGAACCTCCAAATCTTCGGCGATCTCGTCCTCCCTATGGTCTTCGCTCCGAATGAGGTAGAGCTGATGAGCCAAGTTCTCTCTCCGCAGTGGACGGCCATTCGAGTCGTTCGGCTGCGCTGAGTGTGAAGGTGCTTCTTTGCCGCCGCCGACAGGCTCGAGACTAGCGCATGTATTCGACCGGGACCGCTCCGTCGGTCCGGGTGAAGCCGTTGCTCGTTAGGATCGCTGCCGGTATCCACCGCTTCGGCGCGCAATCCAGCAAGTCTCAAAAAGCGTAAATTTGCAGCATTGATTCGTACTCTGTAGACAATGTGTCGAAGAGGCGGACTTCGCACTCACTCAGTCAAAACACAGACACTGGTCGTGCGCCTCGCGGGCAAGAGCACGAATCCGCCACCGTTTGACTGCGCATAGGAGACGTTGCTATGCTCATCATCGCGTTGACGTAATCGAACGTCAGACGACTACGCAGCAAAGGGAAAGGCTTCGTAGTCGGTCTTCTGGAGACACAAAGACGCGACAAAGGGGGGGATCAATGAATCCGCCTGGTTGATGTCTGCTGCCTGTTAGTCAACGGTCAAGGGCCTCATCATCTCTTGTTTGCCAAATGGAGTGGACATGAAGCGTTTCTTGGTAGCTGGTCTGCTTGCAGTCGTCTGTATCCTCGCCGTGTGCGGCGCCGTCTTCGCAAAGGAAGGTTCCACAGCGACTGCGGCCAAACTGGCAAAGCAGCTGGAGGCTCCAGTAACGGTTGAATACGGGGTGACCGACAGTATCACCGGAAAAGGGGTCGTTCTTGCCCAAGGTGAGGTAGGGTCGTACGAGACAATACCCGTGGCAACCCCACTCCTTATAGCTCACAAACCCATAATCTGAAAATAGCCGTTAAGTCCAATGGATATGTGTGGCTATATTACGATAATGCTAATCTGTGTTATGACGTGTCACAACTCTATTGGGGAACCCAAGCGCGTGGCTATGGTGAGAGCGCCTACGAAATCGGCGCGGACGACCCGTACAATGCGCCTCATGACCCAGCCAATCACCACTCCGCAATTAAACTGCAGCAAAGCATCGGAGGCAGCTGGTACTCCCAAACGGGTAGTATTTCGAAGTACAACAATGTCCTGAGAGCGAACGGCAGCGTATTCAGCAATGGCGTCTATAATTCCAACTGGATGATCTCACCCAATTATGATTGGATGGCGCGTCCACTGTAGGATGCCCCATGTAACGCGGAGGCAATGGATACCCCCGTTCATCGGGCTAGGCGGGACTTGGATGCCCTCGGTTCTGCTAGCCGGTACGGCATGAGAGTGAGGACCACTGGGGCGCCGGCGGCCTACAAACGGCCATCGGCGCCCTGGGTCCGCTCGAGTCGCGGGATTGGCAAAGTCAAGCTGTCGCGAAGCGACCTATACGGCGGAGCCTATGCATCCGGCGATGCGTCAGATGAGGGCGGGATACGTGACCGAAAGGGGCGCTCAATGTCAGGTCGATTCCTATCGCTCCTCATGTTGTGCTCGGTCCTGCTCGCAGCCGTGTGCATGCTGGCCTCGTGCGAATCAGACGAAGAAGACTGGTTGGGGTTGAACGCCCGCTCCGTAGCCAGCGCAAATGCGGCCGAAGAACTGGGTGACGCTGTCCTCTCCTACTTCAATGGGCAAGTCGACCTTGAAGAGGTCCGAGCGCTGGTTGGTCCTTCAGCTCAGGAGGATCTCACTCAAATGCTCGCGTCGCTTCATGACCCCGTTTCAGTTTCGGTAGGAGCCACAACAGGTTTCACGTCAAGCACCAAGCGGAAGACCGAGTTGCGCTTCGTAGTGGCCGAGAGCCAGCAACCAGTCAAGTTCACCATCCATGTTGACGTCCGGCCCGACGGCACGACCATCAAGGCAATCGAACCCTATGACCCCGACTGATTGTTGCGCGTCTACAACCCGCCCCGGAGTCGAACCTACTGGAGCACATTGTTGCACAATTGCTAATCTCGCCTCGGCGAAACTAGCAATTGTGCATGCAGCAGGGGTCGCAAAGCCGCTTGCTCAGCGCCAGAGCACCTTGATCTTGTGCGGAGGGGCCCAACGATTCCTGGGCTGTTCTTTCGGATAGACGATCACGCGGTCAATGACGACGTCGAAATGTCGCACTTTGCCTTGACGCTCGAGGCTGCCCATCCCTCTGGACCGATGTCGGCGAGAGCCCGCAACGTCTCGTCAACTTTGTCTGCAGGCGCCGCTTCGCAGGTATCTATTTGCCACCAAGGCCGAGGCCGCGGGAGACCACCTGAGCAAAGGCAGGCGTATAGCAGTGGAAGGCAGCCTGCGCCAGGACGTGTATGAAAAAGACAGGAACGCAAGCGCGTGTCGGTGGTGGCCACGCGTATCGAGTACCTGTAACCGAACGAATCGATAGAGCGCCGACTCGTGAGCGCGAGCCGGGCGACGACGATTGCCGGAGAACCCGAGAACACCGCTCGGCTATGACATGATATCTCGTGCTACCCGCCCGCTTTGCCTCCGAACAACCTGTAGTCAGACCCGCTGGAACAGTGGCATACCCCTGGGACCAGGCGGCAAGGACTTCTCGATCAGGCCAGACATCACTGTGGGCAAGATTGGTGTCAAGTACCACCTCGGCATCTCCCCCGATGAGGGCGGCTGGCATGCGCCGGGCCGCGGGATGGACGGAGTAGCGCCTCCAGATCTTGGTGCCATCTTGGTGGCAGACTCCCCCCCTAGACGGACAGGACACCACCAAAGCGGTATTCCCGCCGCACAGAACGGTATCCATGCACACTAGACACCCGTCACCGGACCTAGAGCAGAGCCCTCGAAAACCGTTGTGCTCGCAAGAGCACCGGGGGTTCGAATCCCCCCCTCTCCGCTTCAGAAAGCCAAGAACGGCATGTCATGACCCGGTCCGTGAGGCCGGGTTTTCGCTTACCTCGGGCGAGTTCGGGGGCAAGCACGAAGCCATGTAATCATGAAACACGACATGCCAGGCCGCCGCCGTCGGCGCTATCATCCCAACATGGCGGTGATCGTCAGCAAACAGCGTCACGCGTCCAAAGGAGAGTACGAAAGATGAGAGCAGCGTTCGTTGTGGCGCCCCGCAAGTACGAAATCCGCGACATCCCGACCCCGCAGATCACCGACAGCGAGATGCTGGTCAAGATCGAGGCGTGCGGAGTCTGCTCGAGCGACATGACCGCCTTCAAAGACTCCTACAGTGAAGAGATGAAGAAGGCCAATCCCTTCCCGCGCCGTGCTGGGCACGAGCCTGCCGGGACCGTGGTGGAAGTCGGCAAGCTGGTGAAGGGCTTCAAGGTGGGCGACCGCATAACCGGCTACTTCGCCGACGACGCCTACTGCGAATACGTGGCCGTCGATCCCACCAAGTTCGCCGCCCACCGGGGGCACGGCTTCATCATCGAGAAGATCCCGGACGGCATCCCCTTCGAATATGCTCTCGGTGAGCCACTGATGAGCTGCATGTCCATCGCGCGGACCACCACCCCGGAGTTCGGGGACTACGTCTTCCAGATAGGCGCGGGCTTCATGGGTCTGGGGATCATCGCCGGAGTCTCCTCTCCCAAGCTGCGCGAATACATCGTCGCCGATCTCGACGACAGCCGTCTCAAGTTGGCCGAGGAACTGGGAGCCACTATGACCCTCAATCCCTCGAGGGTGGACGTGGTCGAGGAGGTCATGAAGATCACCGGAGGCCGGGGCGTGGACGTAGCCATCGAGGTCGTCGGCCACCCGATAGGCATCAAGATGACCGGCGACGTGATCAAGACCAACCGGGCCAAGGTCATCCTCGTGGGATGGCACCAGGCACCCGACACCTATGAGTTGTTCAACTGGATCAAGTGCCCCATCATCTACAGCCCCCAGGGAATCGGCATGTCCACCAACCACCAGAGTGAACTGGAGCGGGCCATGTGGGCGCTGAAGAAGGGCATCTACCCGATGGAGAAGCTGGTCACCCATAAGTACAGGCTGGAGGACATAGGCCAGGCCTTCGAAGACAATCTGGGCATGAAGCCCGGCTACATCAAGGGCGTTGTCATGCCGTTCATGAGCTAGTGGGTCAGAGACACATTTGCGGATGGCCCTCCCAGCTATGCGTCCTCGCGGATTCCCGAGCCGATCATGATCGTTTCAACGTCGTCCCACTTGTTCAGCGTGTAGATGTGCAGTCCGCCGATCCCCGCGGCAATGTATCTGTAGATCTGTTCGATCGTGTACGCGATGCCTGCCTTCCTGAACTCTTCAGGATCGTCACCGTACTTGCCTATGATCGCGGCCAACCCGGCGGGGATCGAACAACCGTTGATCAGGGTCATACGTATGATGGCGTCTTTGTCGAGCGCCGGCATGATCCCAAGCACGACCGGGATGTCTATCCCGGCCTCCCTGATGCGGTAAACAAAGGCCTCGAAGGCCTCGACGTCATGGCACAACTGCGACATCAGAAACTCGGCTCCGCTGTCCTGCTTGCTGCGTAGATGAGCGATGTCGGCCTCAAACGAGGGGGCCAGGATATGCTTCTCCGGATAGCAGGCCGCGGCGATGCAGAAATCTGGGAACTTCGTCCTTATGTACCTGATCAGTCCATCGGCGTGGCTGAAGTCACCGTTCGTTCCTTCAGAGCCGGCCGGAAAGTCACCTCGCATGGCCAAGATGTTCTCGACGCCTAGGGACAGGTAGTTCTCGAGTTCGCTGTCGATCTTCTCCTTGGAGTTGCCGATGCAGGTGAAATGCGTGAGGACCTCGGTTACACCGTCCTCCTTGATGGCTTGACAGATCTCCACATTGCGACCGGCATTGCTGCCCCCCGCTCCATATGTGCAACTGATGAAGTCCGGCTTGAAGCTGTAGTAGTGTTTGAGTGCCTCCCTGAGCTTCTCCATGCCCGCATCGGTCTTGGGTGGGAAGACTTCGAATGAGAAGCTCATTCGTGAGTCCAGGACTTCGATCAGCTTCATGGGTCTGCCCTTCTCCTAGATCGGTAACGTGACGGGACTGGATCCTGGGTCCCGGCTCGAGGCCACGTGCAGAGCTGTCGACCACGACTAATCTGATAGTACCGCAGGACCCTGTGGGATGGGCTGCTGCGAGTGCCAGCCAAATAGGCGGTCTTCGGAGCCCAGGCAGGCCAACAGAGCACTGCGGGAGGGTGAGGAACGATGCCGCGCCCTCTTTGAGTCCCCCGACTGCGTCTACCTGCATGATTTCGAGGGACGGTTCTTTGGCGCCAACCCGGCGGCTCTGGAGCTTCTCGGTTACGAGCAGGAGGACATCCCTAGCCTCAGTCTTCCTTCATTGCTCGACGATGACCAACTGGCTGAGGCTTTTGGAATCCTGGCCGAGATAAAGGAAACGGGGAGCCAGAAGACGCGCAGCGAGTACCGAGTCAGAGGCGCTGCAGGCGAGTGAGGCTCGCGCTCAGGCGATGCTCAGCGCCATACCAGACATGGTATTCCGCATGGATGTTCACGGCGTATATCTGGACTATCGGGCTGACAGCGCCGACCTTTATGCGCAAGCCGAGGAGACCATCGTCGGCAAGCGGAACCGAGATATCACCCCGCCCGAATTCGCCGATCTTATTGACCAGCAGATCGCTATCACACTAGAGACAGGTGTGATGCAGGCCTTTGAATACCAGATGGATATTCCGGTCCGGGGTGCACGAGACTATGAAGCTCGGATGGTTCCGAGCGGTGCCGCCGAGGTGACAGCGACTGTTCGTGACATCACCGAACGCAAAGCAGCCGAAGAGGCCCTCCGGGAGAGCGAGGAGCAGCTCCGCCAATCCCAGAAGATGGAAGCGGTCGGTCAACTGGCCGGCGGCATTGCTCACGATTTCAACAACCTGCTCACATCCGTCCTGGGCTACAGCCAGCTATTGCTCTCCGACCTTGAATTCGCAACTACGGCTTGGAACGATGACGTGGTGGAAATAAGGGCAGCAGGCCAACGAGCCGCCGCTCTTACCAAGCAGATCCTCGCCTTCTCCCGCCGCCAGGCGTTGCGGCCCGACGTGGTCTTGCTCAACGATGTCCTCACCGGGATGGAGGCGATGTTGCGTCGCACTCTCGGTGAGGACATCGACTTTGTCAGCCTGCAGCACGCCAATCTGGGCCATGCCGAGATAGACGTGCATCAATTCGAACAGGTGCTCATGAACTTGGCCATAAATGCTCGCGATGCCATGCCCGCCGGGGGCCGACTCACCCTGGAGACCGCCAACGTGGAACTAGATGAGGAGTACTGCAGAGCCCACCCGGAAGTCGCCCCCGGCCCCTATGTGATGCTCTCGGTCTCCGACTCCGGGGTGGGCATGGAACCGGAGACCCTCGCCCATGCCTTCGAACCGTTCTTTACCACCAAAGCCTTCGGCGAGGGCAGCGGCCTGGGCCTGGCTGTGATCCACGGCATCGTCAGTCAGAGCCACCGGACCTGCCGGTCCTCTACATATCGGGCTACGCGCGGGAGGCCCTTGGCCGTGCCGGGCGCCTGGACGAAGGAGTCGACCTTCTTGAGAAGCCGTTCACCCCGGAGGCTCTGGTGACCATGGTGCGCCAGGTGCTGGACCGGACCCACACCCCGGAGTAGCGTCTGACAGTGCACAGCCGTCTCAAGCGCTATCGCGCATGAGCCCGACCGGACTGGTGGATCGCTCCTGCGGGTTTCGCCTCGAGCGAGAGGTGGGAGAACGAGGAGTGACGCATGAGATACGCTTAGGATCCAACGCCGGTGCAGGTGAAGGTGACGCGCTTGAGGGGCCGCCTGATAAACAACTACTGGTTCGTGCCCGCCGCAATGGTGACCGCTGCCATCGGGCTCGCCTTTCTCCTGCCTTGGGTCGATCACGCCGTCGGAAGTAGCGGGGCCCTGGTGCCCGGCTGGATATACCAGGGAGGACCGGAAGGGGCTCGCGTCCTTCTCTCGACCATTTCTGGATCAATGATCACGGTGGCCGCGCTGACGTTCTCGATAACCATCGTGGGACTCTCGATGGCCTCGCAGCAGTTCGGGCCTCGCTTGCTCAGGAACTTCATCAGGGACCGCGGATATCAGCTCGTGCTGGGCACGTTTCTGGCCGCGTTCATCTATTGTCTTCTCGTCTTGCGCACGGTGCGGAGCACCGGCTCTCCACAGTTCGTACCCTATATCTCGCTTACGGTGGGTCATTCTCTTCGCCGTGGCCGGCGTAGGCCTGCTCGTGTACTTCATCCATCATGCCGTCTTCTCGATAAGGGCGGAGTCCATCGTGGCCACCAGCGGCCGCGAGCTGCGCGTTGCCATCGACCATCTCTTTCCCCAGACGGAGAGCAACCGGTCAGAGCAGCGGCAGCCAGGCCGGAGCCTGCCTGAAGGCTTCCCTTCGGGAGCTCAGGAGATCGCGGCCGAGAGGCAGTGGATACATCCAGGCGATCGACCATGACCGGCTGCTGAAGTTGGCTCACGAGAACGGACTGGTGCTCCGTCTCGAGCACCGCGTGGGGCATTTCCTGATCCAGGGAAGCAAGCTGCTGGATGCGTGGCCGGACGTGACGCCAACCGAGGAACTCGTGGGGGAGTTGAATGAGTGCTTCATCCTGGGGACGCAGAGATCTCTCAATCCGGACGTGGAGTCTGCGATCGACCAACTGGTGGAGATAGCCGTGCGCTCGCTTTCCCCGGGGATCAACGATCCAAACACGGCTATCGCGTGCATCGATCAACTCGCCGATGGTCTGGGAATGGTCGGGGGCCGGCGCATCCCTCCCGCGGTCCTGAGCTACGAAGGCGAGGTGAGGCTGGTCACCTATCCGTTGACCTACTCCGGCCTGGTTGACGCGGCCTTCAGCCAGATACGACAATACGGGAGGGGAAGCGTCCCGGTGATCCTCCGCCTGCTCGAGGCTATCGCCTCGCTCACCCCCGGCGTACAGCACGAGTCGCATCGAACTGCGCTGATGCACCAAGCGCAGATGCTTTGGCGAGCGAGCCAAGAGTCGGTACCTGAGCCGAATGATCTCAGTACTATCGAACTTCGCTACAGAGCAGTGGAACGGGCTCTGGCCACTAGCGCGAATGAACTCAGCTCCAGCCAGGGGCACCTGACCCCCTGAGTGCCCCGGAAGGCGCGCATGCGCAGTGGTCGGGCACCACGACGACAGCGCCGCCTTGATCGACGGGCAAAGACGCCCTGGTGACAGAGCTTTTGGGGGAGGCGGGATCATGTTCGACATGCAGTCTTGGCAGTGGATCACCAGCGCAGTGGTCGCCATCGTGGCGGTCGGAGTGATGTGTTCTGCAATCACCCGCCTGTTCACACGGCACGGCTCCGTGAGGGCGATCCTGCGTAGGGCAAGCCGGGTAGAGTCAGGCCTGTTTGACCGAGCGGTCCCAGATGACGCACAGGTATTCGATGGCTGGGCCTACCGGATGGGAGCTCGGTTCGCCGGTCGCAGCCGGGATTGGCGGTGTCGTTCTTCGCCCCCGACGAGCACGGACACGAGGTTCGCTTCGCCTTCGCCATGTACACGCCCGAGCGCGCGCGCCAACTCACCGAGGTACTTGGGGAAGCGAGCGTCCGCGCGAGGTAGAGACTGCTCCTCGTCGACGAGGTAGGACAGGCTGATGTGGCCGAGCTCTTGCGCCGCAGCCGGCCGGCTGAGGTCAGGGCAAGGGCAATGGGCTTGCCAAAGTGGAGAGGTCCGTATTCTCCAGCTGGAAGAACGGGTCACGTTTGGCCGGGTCGGTGATGTTCTCCGGCTCGCTGCTTCTCCAGCCGTAGTTACAGCGGGTGCAGCGGAAGATCTCCCATGCTCCGCTACCGTCGGGAGCTCTGGCCACGACTTCGACGTCGCCATCGATACACCGGACGCACTTCATCCGCCGACTCCACCGTTCTTGCGTTTTAGGTCCGACTGCAGGTCTGATATGAGTCCCTGGAAGTAGGCTGCCCCTTCGATGGCGCCCACCCTCCTTACGTCTCGCATCGTTGGTTCCGGAGGTACCGGGGTGGTGCAGTCGATGATCACCTTGCAGCTCATTCCGGCCGGCACAGAGCCTGGGTCCAGTGGATGACCGGGGGTGCCGGGGATGACGATCACGTCTTGCGGTCCTCGGATGCGCGTCGACATGGCCCACATGACCTGATTCAGGTCGAATGGATCGACGTCGCCATCGACCATGATGATGTTCTTGATGTTGGCGATGCCGTGAGGAGTGGAGGCCGCCCGAAAAGCCACCGACTTCGCGTATCCGCCGAACCGGCTTCCGGTGGCAATGATGGCCGTCAGCCCATGCTGGTAGAGGGCGTTGACCGCCTTCACCTCGGGCATCGTCTCTTTGATCTGCCTGTAGATGGGAATACAGGTGGGGAGACCGAGCAGCGTGTCGCATTCGTTCCACGACCGGCCGATGTAGAGGTTCTCCAGGATCGGATCTGTCCGGTGGGTCACGCGTTTCACTCTGATCATCACTTGGCGCCGGGCGCCCGAGTACCCCCCGGTGAACTCCCCGAACGGACCCTCCGGCACCCGCACCCCTGGCACCACTTCGCCCTCCAGCACGAACTCCGCCCCAGCCGGCACGTCGAGGTTGCCGTCGGAGGTCTTGCACAGTTCGAGAGGCGTGCCGCTCAGCGCCGCGCTGTACTTGTACTCCGATCGGTCGTACTGAAGTGGGGTGCTCGCCATGAGGCTGAGCATCGGATCCACCCCTAGGCAGACCGCGACCGGCAGAGGCTGACCTCGCATCTCGGCCTTGCGGATGTGAACGGCGACATCGTGGAACGGGAGGCCCTGCATGGCCAGGGTATCCCCGCTCAGTACCTGCAACCGGTAGATGCCCACATTCTCGGTGTCGAGGTCTCCGGGACGGTCCGGATCGTTGGAGACCACCGACGCCTTGGAGAGATAGAAGCCCCCATCGTGCTCATTGATCTTGCAGAGCGGCAGCAACTCCAGCAGATTGAACCCTCGTTCGAGTACGACCTGCCGGCACGCTGGATCATCCACCCATGTCAGTTCGCCGGGGTATGCGTCCCAACGCCGGTCGATCTCGTAGAACTGTTCCTTGAGTCCTGTCGTCTTCGGCATCCCGAGCATCAGAGCGTGGTTGGCCCAAGAGCCATGCACGTTCACGACCAACCGCTTCCCTCGGTAGCCCAGGATGTTGTGGAGCATGACGGCTGGACTGGTGGGCCCCATGTCGGCCGCCCCCCGCATGAGGGCCCGCACCTCCGGCTCAGGCGACAGCTCGTCGTAGCAGTGGACTAGTTGGCCCTCCCGCTCGAGTAGGTCGAGGAAGCTCCGAAGATCTTTGAACACAGGCTCTCTCCCCCACCCTGAACGCCGGCACCAGCACGTCCACCATAGTAGTAATGGTACCTGACCATCGCCCTACGTGCAGGCGTGCCGCGTGAGGCTTCTTGCGCCTCTCCGAGCTCTTCCGCAGTATCGCCTCCTCCAGCAAGTGTGCCTTAGCGACTGCGGAGGTACGGATGCTGCGGCAATAGAGTCGCCATGGAGTCCACTTCTTCGTGATGCTGACCTGCATGACAGCAGGGTGCAAACGACGGGACACAAGAACCCCACTCCTTCGCCCTGCATGGCAGGACGGCTGCTACCATGCAGAGGAATGGGAAAGGGCCTGAGCGTGCAGTCCCTGCACCGAGGAGGAACGGGCATGTACACGAAGATGGTGGTTCTACTGGATGGCTCGGAGTTGGCCGAAGTGGTCTTCGACTACGCTCAAGAACTCTCCGGCCGGATGCATCTCGACGTACAGTTGTTGCATGTATGCAGTCCGCAGGAAGTCGCCCAGTTGCCCATGCGCCGCGCATACATGGAGCGGATGGCCGAGGAATTGTGTGCCAAAGCCGAGGAGTTCAGCGCCAATTACGGCAAGGACTCGACGGCGCAGTGCATCCAGGCGAGGGGCAATGTCGTCGTAGGGTATCCGGCCGAGGAGATTCTCAAATTCGTCGACCAGAACGACATCGACCTTGTCATGATGTCCACCCACGGGAGCTCCGGGGTGAAGGCCTGGGACCTCGGCGAAGTGACCAACAAGGTCGTTCACGCCTCAAAAGTCCCCGTTTGGCTGGTCCCGACCGAACTGCGCGAGGAGGTCATCGCGGATGTGCTGCCCAAGCGCAGCATGGTCGTCCCTCTGAGCGGTTCCAAGCAGTCGGGCGCGGCGATCCCACATGCCCTCGACATCATGACGCAGAGAGGTGCCGAGAGCGAACTGGTCCTTCTCCATGTGGTGGACGTGCCCTACATGCCCATGACTCGGGAGGCGCTGAACGATCTGGACGCTCATCGTGTGCAAATGAAGACGTACCTGGATGGTCTCGCTCAACCAATCAGAGAGTCTGGTCTGGTGGTCCGGACCGAAGTGCTTTCCGGAGACCCCGCCCAGGCTATCATCGACTACCTCAAAGGCAACCCGACCCAATTGCTCGTCATGGCCACTCGCGGCAAGAGCCGCCTCAATAGGATGATCTTCGGCAGCGTTACCGAAAGCGTCATACACATGGTGAAGGTGACGCCGCTGCTTCTTGTCGGTGACGAAGATTAGTTGAAGAGCGACCCTAGCTAGGGCGGAGTCAGCGCGCCGAGTCTCGCACCGACGCCTACTCCATCGTTCCCCAGTTCCACCGGGCCTGAGCTTTGACGCGCCTCAGGGGGCGGGCTATAATCCCGCAATCATGCGCACAGCGAATACCCATCGCTTCTTCTTCAAACGAGGTGCGGTCGTCCAGCCGGACGACTTTCCGGATTCGCCGGCGGCTCGCTAGCCTCCGACTCTGCGCGCAAGTCGAGTCCACCGAGAGAATGCTGCGTTTGCCCTCGTGCTGGATGCTGCATTCCGTAGAGCCGAGGCTCCAGGCCGCCACTTCCTTCTTGATCCATCTGATATCACAGACAGGAGCCACGGCATGAGCGGCCTCAATACGAGAAGCATCAAGGACATGGTCAAAGACAACCAGAAGGTCTCGTTTCTGTTCTATAGGGACGGACAGCTGTGGTACGCGACAGAGTGCGGTTTCGAGTTCCCTGTTCCTATCTCGGAGGCAGGAACCGCGACCTTCTTTGCCCAAGACCGTGCGATCCTCTTCATGCGCTACATCCGCAAGTACATCGAGTACTTGCTGAAGAGCCGGCAAGAACACCAGTCAGCGCAAGCGAGCGACAGTCTGAAGGCTTGAGCGGCTGAGACTCACACGCCAAGACCCGGTCTCGAGACCGGGTCTTGGCGCCTCTGAGGAGAACTCGATGCAATCCGGCGGGAGACTCGCCATCGCGGGATGGAGAGTGACACCAGTCATTCGACGAGGCTGCGGACAGTTGTGATCTTCACCCCGCTGGTGCCGGGCCCATACGGAAATCCGCCCAGGTTCCACAGCGATTCCGATATTCGAAGTGCCTGTCGTGATCCGACCAGTGCCAGAAGGGAGTGTGGGCGGCCATGACGTTCGACAAGAACGGCAGGGTCGCATTTTCCAGGCGCACGGGGCTGCCATCGCCGCCCTTCGTGGACTCCATCCTCATCTCTCCCAACGGCATCCGAAAGTGCACCCACCCATCGCCCTCTTCGACGGTGATCGCCACGTAGTGGATACCGAGTACTCTCTTCATAAGAACGCCGCCGAGGGCCTCCACGACCAGCGAGTCGAGAACCGAGCGCTGTTTGGCGGTGGCACTATCGCTAATGTAGATCGCCCCCTCGGACCCCTTCTCTTGCACCTCGGCGTAGGTAGAGTGGGGAAGATCGCCCAGGTAGGCGACTACGATTCCCGCGAGATCTACCTCATCGACTGTCCCGTCGGTGATCCTGAAGACCATGAAGTAGCGGCATCCGCCCTCCTTGTCTCGGCCGAAGTAGTAAGGACAATGGCCCTCGGAGGCGCACGCCTCGTTGTAGGTGCCTCGTATCTCCCAGCCCGGACTCGGTGTCGTCACTGCTTCCCCCATTCCGCCCGTACAGGCCACAAACTAAGGACTATCGACTATTCAACCTCGCGCGGCGCAGTGCCGGCCGTCGGACAGACCACAGCCGGCCGTGGAGAACGAGGGGCTACTTCTTGCCGAACAACCCGCCGAGCGCGTCCCCGGCAGCCCCGGCTACTCCACCGAGGCCCCCGGAGCCACTGCCCTCGCCGGCAACGACCTTGGCCAGTTGCTCGGCAATGGGAGCTGGCAGTCTTTCCTTGAGGAACCCGAGGACTGTGGCCACCGCTTTCTGGGCCTGCTCCGGGGATATCCCGACCTTCTGAGTAACGAGGTTGACGATCTCATCCATGAGGGACTCCTTTCTGGGCACATCGAGCTCGCCACCTTCTCTTGCCCGTTTGTGCTTGCGGCGAAACCGTAGATCTGACTCCAAGTGCGACCCCGAGACGCTCAGGTCTCGAGTAGCACCACCGCGTCGACGAACAGCTCGTAGTCGTTGTCTTCGTCCAGGTCGTGGATGAGCACCTTCTCGACCTCACCCTCGCCGCGCACGGCGAGCAGGCGGGACTTGAAGAGCACCTTGACGTCGGAGCGCTTGATCTCGGTCACGACCTCTTCGGGGAGAGCCAGCGTCTCGAGCTCCGTGAGGAAGATCACCCGAGGGGTGACGCGGGTGAGCGCGAGGGCCAGGCGGGCCGAGGCGACTCCTTTGTCGAGCACGAGCACGCGCTTGTCGGCCAAGACCGAGACGTCATCGACGGCGGTGTAGACTCCCTTGCCGGCGTACTCCTCGACTCCCTGCGATGACCGTCACCTCGCGGGTGCCGCAGCCCTTGCCGGCGGCAGCGATCTCCTCGGCGCTGAGGGGCTCAAGCTTCGTGCCGGAGCGCCAGTTCTTGATAGCGTCGTGCAGAGCGTCGGCCGCCAGGTTGGAGCAATGCATCTTGACCGGCGGCAGACCATCGAGGGCGTCGGCCACGTCGGCCCGGGTGACCTCGAGCGCCTCGTCGAGCGTCTTGCCCATGACGAGTTCGGTGATCATGCTGGAGGTGGCGATAGCCGACCCGCAGCCGAAGGTCTGGAACTTGATGTCGTCGATGCGGTCGTCCTTGATCGCGCACGTACATCTCCATGAGGTCGCCGCAGACAGGGTTCCCGACGCGCCCCACGGCGACGTCGTCACCCTCGAGCGTGCCCACATTGCGGGGATTCCGGAAGTGGTCCAGGGTCTTCTCGGAGTACTGCGTGGATTTCATGGGGTCCTCCTATTTGCCTTTGTAGAGAGGTGAAAGCCGCCGCAGCCGCTGGACGATCCCGGGCAGGACTTCCATGACTCGATCGACGTCCGATTCTTGGCTGAAGCGCCCGAAGGTGAACTCGAGCGAGCCGTGGGCTTCTTCGTGAAGCAGCCCGCAGGAGATGAGGGTGTGAGATGGCTCGAGGGTCTTCGACGAGCAGGCCGAACCGGTGGACACCGCTATCCCCTCGTCTCGCAAGGACAGGAGCAGCGACTCACCTTCGATGCCCTCGAAACGGAAATGGGCGTTGTTGGGAAGCCGCTCTACCGGATGGCCGTTCAGGTGGGAGTCCGGTATGGTGGAGAGCACCTCCTGTATGAGCCGGTCGCGCAAGGCGGCCAGCCTCGGACCCTCGGCTGAGAGCTCCTCGGCGGCGATCCGGGCGGCCGCGGCCATACCCACGATGCCCGCCAGGTTCTCGGTGCCCGACCGCAGCCCACGCTCCTGCCCGCCGCCCATGGTGACCGCCGCCAGGCGTATCCCCTTGCGCACGTAGAGCGCTCCGACTCCCTGTGGGCCGTAGATGTCGTTGCTCGAGATGGTCAGTAGGTCCACAGGCACGGCAGCCCATGTCGAGAGGCAGCTGGCCTTCCGCCGCGACCGCGTCCACGTGGAACGCCACACCGGTGCCGCGCAGCATCTCGGCGATGGCGGCGATGGGTTGCACGGTGCCGATCTCGTTGCTCGCCCATCCCACCGACACCAGGATCGTGTCGTCGGTGATCCGGGCCCGGAGCTTATCGGGGTTGATCCGGCCGAACTGGTCGGGAGGGACCCTGGTCACCCGGAAGCCCTCTTGCTCCAGGTACTTGCCGATGTTGAGCACGGAGATGTGCTCGACTTCCGTGATGACCACGTGGCCGCCCGATCGCTTGTTGCGGCGCGCGTAGCCGATAAGCGCCAGGTTGTTCGACTCCGTGGCGCCGGAGGTGAACACGATCTCCTCGGGCGTCGCGCCGAGGAAGGCGGCAACGTCGGCCCGGCTCTTCTCCAGCGTCTCTGTGGCCCGGTCGCCCACGGCGTGCAGAGAGGCCGGGTTGCCGAAGCGTTCGGTGAAGTATGGCAGCATCGCCTCGACGACCCGGGGATCGACGGGACGTGCCGACTGGTAGTCCAGGTAGACCTCGTTCGTTCCTGAAGGCACCATCGGGCGCCCGCCTAGAACCACATGGTCGCGCCGGCGTCGAGCGCGAGATCGTTGAGGGTGGCCGCGCCCACGATCTTCACGCCCTCGATGAGCTCCACTTTCTCCCAGCCAAGCATCTGCTTGGACGCCTCACAGACGAGAATGGGGATGCCCATCGCCATGGTCTTGTCGAGCATCTCCCGCACAGTCGGGAACGAGCCGAGCTGTCATCTTCTCGGCCTCGCCGGGCCGGAGTATGACCAGACCCATGCCCAGGTAGTAGACAGTGGGATCCAGGTCCATGGCCTTCGCCGCCTGCGCGAGTACCAGCGGAGAGTACTGACGGGTCGGATCGTTGCTCGTCTGCACGTAGAGGATCGCGTTCGAGTCCTTCACGGTGATCGCCTCCTAGTTCCCCTTGCGGATCAGGAATCTCTTGTGCTCACCCAGGTCCTCCACCGAAACGACCTCATGGCCGGTACGCTTGGCGAACCTCCTAAGGTCCTCCTCGGCAGCCGGGTCATCCGCCAAGACCTCGAGGATCTGGCCTACGGCGAGGCCATCCATGGCCTCGCGGGTCTGAAAGAGCGGCTCGGGGCAGAATAGGCCGATGCAGTCGAGAGACTCATCGGCGGAGTTCGTCGCATTCATCGCTGTCCCTCACACTGGTCAAGTGGCTTCACTCTGCGAACAGTGTTCCCCGGTCGTTCCATTGCTAAGCCCGATAGCAGGTCAGCCCTCTCGTCGAGGGTTTCGTTATCCGGCCGTCCTGGAATCACCGATAGTACCGAATGCCTTTGAGAGGAGTCACATGACCATCGTACGAGACGTCCAGGAGAACGCGGCACAGTGTAGCTGCGGCGGCTGTCCATCGTATCCGGGCGCGGATGCCCTATTCTGCGCCAGGGGCAAGAGCGCGACGCCACCAGCCGTTCGGGGCTGCATCTGCTCAGACTGTGCGGTCTTCAAACAATACGATCTGCTTGGCGGGTACTACTGCGTAGAAGGCGCCTGTGGAGCCTGCGGAGAAGGCCCGCAATAGAGGCCTGAGAGCATAGGTCCTCGGAGAAGGCCGCACGCGAGGTGCGTGGCTCTGTTGGGGGCGCACCTCGGCGACCTCTGGAGTCCATGCGGCGGCGAAGCGGGTCGTGTCAGGCCTCCGGCGACGTGACTGCCGATGCCTTCCTTCTGTGTCGCCTGGAGAAGGCCGCGGAAACAGTTCAGCCGACGGTTACCTTGGGCGCGCGTGGCGCACGACCCTGGCCTTCTACGAAGTCCTTCTCGCGGATCAAAAAGAAGGAGACGATCGCCGCGAGGAACGTGAGCAACCCGGTGATGAGCAGTATGAGGTTGAGACCGTCGACAAACCCGGCGCGGGCGGCCGACTCCACCGCCTGCCGGGCTGCCGCCGGCACCTGTGCGATCATGGCCTGAACCTGCCCGCTCGAAACGCCGTCGGCTATCTGCTGCGAGAAGCCGGCTGCCGGCGTTCCCGCCAGGTCGGCGATCACGTTCGAGCGGATATGGCCGGCGAAGATGGTCCCCAGGACGGCGATCCCGCTCGCAATACCGATCTGCCTGAAGGTTGAGTTGATGCCGGAGGCCATACCGGCACGACGAGGCGCCACCACACCGACCGCGGTCGCGACCAGAGGCACGTTCACCAGTCCGGCTCCCACACCGCTGACGATCATGCCGGGCAGGAGGTGCGTCCAGCCCGAGGTGACGGTCAGGCCTCGCATCAGCAGCAACCCGATACCCACAAGCACAAATCCGGGAGTGATGAGGAGCCGGGTAGGCACAAGAGATGTGAGTCGCCCCGCCACCGCGGCCGTGAAGAATATGGAGAGCGAGAGCGGCAGGAAGCGGACGCCGGTGGCGAGAGCAGAGAGTCCCAATACCCCTTGCACCCACAGCACGAGGTAGGTGAGCATTGCGAAGATCGACGCCGAGATGGCGAAGGCGGCGACCAACCCCCCGTCGAATGTCGGCACCCGGAGGAGCTTGAAGTCGAACATGGGGGCGCGCCGCAGCAACTCCACCGCGGCGAACGCTCCCAGAAGCACGACTGCCGCGACCAGCGAGCCGATCACGATCGGTGAACTCCACCCGTCGTGGTTGCTGCGGATAAGCGCGAAGATGAGTGCGAAGAGGCCGGTGCTGAAGGTGATGAAACCGGGGACATCCAGACGCTTCGGCTCGGGGTCGCGCGATTCGTCGACTCGGAGCAGGGCGAGCACGAACACGAAGACCCCCACCGGGATGTTCACGAGGAATATCCAGCGCCAGCCCAGCCCGGTCACCAGCGCCCCCCCGATCACGGGCCCCGTAGCCACCGCAAGTCCCGTGATGCCACCCCATATCCCAAAAGCGATGCCTCTCTCCGGTCCCTTGAACGACTCCGAGAGCAAGGCCAGCGAGGTGGCGAACATGATGGCGCCGCCGATGCCCTGGAACGCGCGGGAGAGGGCCAGCATCACCATGCCCGTCGCGCCGCCGCACAATGCGGAGCCGGCGGTGAACACCACGACCCCGATCACGAACAGTAGCCTGCGCCCCTTCTGGTCGGCCAAGACCCCGGCGGTCAACAGGACCGACGCCAGGGCAAGCGCATACGCGTCGATCACCCACTGCAACGCCGAGAGCGAGGACTTGAAGACCGCGGCGATATCGGGCAGCGCCACGTTCACGATGGTGAGGTCGAGCAGCAACATGTATATGCCGACGCAGACCACCACCAGAGTCCACCATCTACGCGCCATGCCGCCTCCTACCACTCGTTTCCGTTCCGACCCGCCGTCCGCTCTTTGACTAGGTCCCCGATTTCGGGACGGCCAATCATAATCGAAGATGCGTTGGCAAGGACGTTGTACCTACGTAGACCAGGCGGGCACCACTCAGCGATGTGCCTCGAAAGCCTGCCCCGGCTGAGGGGCGGGAAGCGAGGCGGGATAGGCGTGGATGCGATCGCGGCCAAGAGCCTTGGCCTCGTGCATGACTTGATCGCTCAACCTCGGCCGCGCGGCTCGGGCCTGGGCCCGCCTGCGCGCAAACAGTGCGTGATACAGTGGGCCGGTGCGGCCCGACCGTGTGGTCTAGAACCGAGCAATGGGGGCAGTCCGCCGTGAACACATACCGAGGTACCGCGAGGGTCGCGGGAGCACTATTCCTGATCGCGTTGATCGCGAGCCCGCTGAGCATTGTCTTCTTGGGATCACTCGATGGCACGGACTATCTCACCAAGATCTCTGAGCACCAAGGTCAAGTGACAGCAGGCGTGCTTCTTCTCTTCATTGCTGCGTTTGCCTGTGCCGGCATTGCAGTCTCGCTCTATCCAGTGCTTAGAAGATTCCGTGAGGGTCTGGCCATCGGCGCCGTTGCTTTCAGAGTCATCGAGGGGATGCTCTATCTGCTTGGTGCGGTCAGCGTACTCCTGCTACTGAAGCTAAGCCAAGAATTCGTGAAGACCGGTGCCGGCGATCCGGGGTATTTTCATACGTCAGGCACCCTCCTGAAAGCAGCGCACGATTGGACCGGGCTCACGGCAGTATTGGCCTTCTACTTGGGCGGCCTGATGTACTACTGCGTCTTCTATCAAACGAGGCTCGTCCCTCGATGGTTGGCGGCCTGGGGTGTTGGCGCAGTCACCTTGGGCACTGTGGCAGCCATGTTGGTACTGTTTGATGTCGTCGGTTCGATGTCGACGGTCCAAGTCGTCTTGAATCTCCCGATAGGCGCCAACGAGATCGTCCTAGCCATATGGCTGATAGTCAAAGGGTTCCGTATGCCTCCAGTCGCGACGGGGTCTGCCGAACTCACGTAGAGTGAAGCGGTCACCGGCAGACCGCCAACACGCGCTTCCGCCTCATGATGCAGGCCGGCAGCCACCACGAGAGGAGCGCCGTCACGGGCTCCGCTTCCTCGGTGGATGCGTAACGAAGTCCGCACAGGCCGCTGATGCGACCGCTTGACTATTACTAATTTACTCGTACTATTAGGTAGTTAGTGTAGACAGATGCGGAACGCACCCGCTGGGAGGAAGAGATGTCGAAAGGAGTCGTCGCGACCCTGATCGTTGTCGCGGTCGTCATAGTGCTGGCTGCGGCCTGGATCGGAATCGGGTACGCGGTGTCGCGCGGCGGGCCCATCGCCACCGAACAGCGCGCGGCATCGGGGTTCACTGCGGTGGACCTGCGTGGATCGGGAAACCTGGTCATCACGCAAGGCTCCACGCCAAGCCTGGTGGTAGAAGGGAAGAAGAATGTCCTTGATAGGGTCAAGACCACAGTCAGCGGAGGCACCCTCACGCTGGACTATGATGGGCCTTGGTACGCCGGCTGGCCGTTCGGTGCGGGAAACCAAGTCACCTACCGCCTGACGGTGACCGACTTGACGAAGATCGAAGCGCACGGATCCGGAGATGTCGAGGCGCAGGGTCCGCTGGTAGCCGACCAGCTCGAAGTGTCGGGAAGCGGCTCAAGTGACATCACGCTCGAATTGAACGTTCAGACCCTGATTGTCCGGGTCTCGGGTTCTGGCGACGTAACCCTGTCGGGTACTGCAGATGTCTTCGACTTCACATGCGACGGCTCCTCGGACCTTCGCTCCCGCGAGATGAAGAGCCGCGTAGCCACGATCAAGTGCAGTGGATCGGCGGATGTCGAAGTCAGCGTGAGTCAGCAACTGAACGTAGACATCTCCGGCAGCGGAGACGTCCAGTACGCGGGCAACCCCGAGGTCAAGAGCAGCATCTCCGGATCGGGAGATATCCAGCGCTTGGAATAGGCCCGCCGACGCCCGGTTGCGGACGCGCCGGCAGATCGGCAGCCCAACCCATCGGCGCGGACTCCACCACATCGCACTTGGGCAGGTAGGGCTTGATGTCGAGAAGCAGCGTCCCATCCAGCCCGTCGATGCCGCTCACTGCCAGGACGTTGTCTTGCCTTTCTAGCAGACGCACGCTGACATCCACTGTCCCGCTGTTGACGCGCCCGATGACTTTCGCGTTCTGTGGCGTCTTGGAATACGACTGTCATTGAGTTGCCTTCATGACTACTGCTTTGCTGACGAACGCCCTGGGCCGTTCAACAGGCGTCAGGCCGGCGTCCTGAGCTTCCTTGATCGTAGCTTCAAACGCCGCCTTGGACACGTGAAACGGCGGTTCCACTACGAGAACCCGCCCGTTTGGTTTCAGTATCGCCGCGATTTCTCTGAAGAACACGTCTTGCGTTGGTATTTCGTGGACCATGTAGAAGCAGAGGACGAAATCAACTGCCTCTGAGACTCCGATTCTTCCTTGCTCGCACTTGTGTAGTGAAATGCGCTCCTCAAGTTCCGTGCCTTTGACCTTGCTGCTCAGTTGTCTAAGCATTCCTTCCTGCAGATCAGCAGCGATGACCCCGCCGGACTTGCCGACCATCTGCGCCATGGCCACGGAGAAGAACCCCGGACCACAACCAAGATCAAGTGCTGTGATTCCTTCGGTGACATATGGTCTCAAGATCCTCTTGGGGTTCTGGATCCATCTCCGGATGCTGTTGTCGAGACCACCGGCCAGTCCAACTGGGCAGACACGACTACTATCGTCACTCACGATGGGTTTCTCCTTCTTGGCGCCAGTCCCCCGCGCTCAACCTTGGCATGCTACACTCCAGGATACCAACTACGAATCCTCGAAAACCTCGGAGTCGAGATCGAAGTTCGGGGTGTGGAACAGGCAGAGCGTCGCACACTCCTCCCTCGCGTTCCGATAGGAGAACCGCTCGCCCTTGGGAACGAAGCAGAAGTCACCCATCCCAAGCTCACAAGTGCCGGCTGCGTCGGTGAACTCGATGGCGCCTGAGACAACGTAGTAGTACTTGTCCGACCGTTTGGACCAGGTCGCCACGTGAGAGGC
Organism: uncultured Actinomycetes bacterium; assembly: GCA_963784835.1. Lineage (GTDB taxonomy): Bacteria > Actinomycetota > Thermoleophilia > RBG-16-64-13 > RBG-16-64-13 > RBG-16-64-13. The sequence continues at coordinate 434,403 of CAWASM010000002.1, forward strand.
GCCCGGCGCGGCGCTGATGACCGCGAAAGACGAACTGACCTCGAGATCCGCGGTGTAGTCGCGGATGCTCAGCCCGTTGAAGTCGAAGGGTGCCACCGCGTCACGTCCGATGATCATCGCAAGTTTGAGTCCTGCCCGCCCTGCCGGCGCCGGCGCACGCATGCACCAAGCCGATGGATGGTCCGGGGCTCGCCAGATGTCAGGTGCCAGGCGAACGTTGGCACGTCAACTCTTGTCTGGGTTGAAGCTCGTGGTGGACGCGAATCCGGGAGCAAACATGATGTGCCCGAACATGATCGGCCGGTCCACCCTCTTGAAGTTGAGCGGGCAGTGCGGCAGCTCCTTGGGGATGTATACCCAGGTGGTGCTGGTGATGGTGTAGGTCTCAGCGTCATCGCCCTCGCCCATGACGAACTCGATCTCCGCCCCGAAATCCCTGAAATCCATCGGGTTCCCTCCGATGAAGTAGAGGAACTCAGCGCAGTTGTGGCTGTGCGCCTTGGGTATCATGAGGAACGGTCGATAGATCGGGCGAAGTACCTGTGTGAAGGGCTCATCCCATCCCTCCGCAGGGCCTTCCTGGTTGATTCCGATGTACACCGGCTGGTCAGGGTCCTGGTTGGCCTTGTTGGGGGTTCCCCAGGGCTCCCTCAAGAAATACTGTGCGTACTTGTCGTCGGCCATTTTCGCCTCCATCACTTCGAAACTCGACACAACTTGATGGGTCACGCTATCCGGTTGTCAAGGGGTCACGTCGACCGAAAAGATCGCACTGCGGGTGGGCATCTGACCCTAGATCGCCAGACCTCCGTCCACCGGGACGATGGCCCCGGTGATGAACGAGGCTGCGTCTGAGCAAAGCCACAGGACGGCCTCGCCCATGTCATCTTCGGGATCACCCATGCGGCGCAGGGGGACCCCTTCGATCATCCGCTCGCGCATGCCTTTCATCGATGAGGTGATGTTGTCGGAAAGCATGGTATTCGCGATGGGGCCGGGGCACACGCAGTTGACCCGGATACCGGATTTGGCTCCTTCGAGAGCCGCCACCTTGGTGAGGGCTACGAGACCGGTCTTGGTGGAGCCATAGGCGGCGAAGCCGGGGATCTGGCGGAGCGCTTGAGCCGAAGAGCAGTTGACGATGGCGCCACTCCCCTGCTTGGTCATCTGCCTCATCTCGTATTTCAGGCAGAAATACACGCCAGTGAGGTTAACATCCAGGTGCTGCAACCACAGTTCGGTGGACGATTCAATGATGGGTTCTATCGGGATGCGCACCCCGTCTGGACCGACGCCCGCATTGTTGTAGGCGAAATCGAGCGAGCCGTAAAGCTCGACCGTCTTTGCCACCATCGCCTCGACGTCGCTTTCCTTGGAGACGTCGCACTTGACGAACGTGGCTTCCCCGCCGGCTTCCGTGATGAGACGGACCGTCTCCCGCCCACCTTCGATATTGATGCCATCGGTGACGACCACCTTCGCCCCTTCGCGGGCGAACACGATGGCAGCGCCCCTTCCGATGCCCGAGGCTGCCCCGGTCACCACCGCCACCTTGCCTTCGATGCCCATTCGGTTGTTCTCGCCGTACCGCTTCATAATCCTCTCCCTACATGGCTTCTAGCGTAGTGAATGGCCTCACGGTCCTCGCGGACCGCCGCATCGTCCCCTGCACTCGCGACCGCAAATCACTGTACCACCTGCATCGACCGGCACCGGGCTTCGTCGTCTGCCGTGCGAGTCCGGTGGCTGCCGGGCACCCAAAGTAAAGCCCGGAGCTTGGTCGGCCGATATTCGTGGAGGAATGGGCTCTGTTTGCGGGAGCGCGCCACCGGCCTGTGGTCCCAAACCGGGCATTATTCTGCAAAGGAGGCGGTCTAATCATGCAGTCATCTGGTCCGTGGGCGTGTGCGGAGCCGGTTGCAGCCACGGCGGTCGGCGCAGTTCCAGACGGGTACGCGGAGACCTGGGTCCTCTTCCTGGTCGACGAGCAGGTATATGCCTTGGATATCGGGGAGGTCGAGCGGATTGTGCGCGCAGTCGAGGTCAAACCACTGCCAGAGTCACCCGCGCACGTCCGCGGCATCGTGAACGTACAGGGTAGGGTTCTCCCGGTCATAGATCTACGGCTGCGCTTTGGGCGCCCGGGCCGCGACATCCGGCTGGAAGACCACTTCATCGTCGCACGGACGCCGGGCATCTCAGTGATCGTTCCCGTGGACGCTGCCCTCGGTTCCGTTGAAGTCTCGGGCGGGTCGGCCCCTCGCGATCACGGAGCGGGGGGGCGCTGTCTGCGCAAGGTCGCACCCCTGGATGTGGGCCTCGTCTACGCTCTCGATCTGGAGCGAGTGGTGTTCTACGATCAATCTCCCGGCGACTCGGATCTCGCTTCGGTTCTAGCCGAACTGCAGATGACATGAGCTACGACCTGTCAGAGCCGGCAGCCCTCATCTCGCAGCGGATGGGCCTGCAGTTTCCCGAGGAGCGCTGGCCTGATCTCACGCGCGGCCTCGAAAGAGCCGCGGTCGGCCTTGGATTCGAGGACATCCACAAGCTCGTGGTCCACCTCCTGGCGGGCTCGTTCGGCCAGCGCGAGATACAGGCCCTTGCCACGCACCTGACGGTGGGGGAGACTCACTTCTTCCGGACACCGGAGACCTTCTCCATGTTGCAGTCCAGGTTGCTGCCGGAGTTGATCGCCGCCCAGCAGAACTCCACCCGCAGGCTCCGCCTATGGAGCGCGGGGTGCGCGGCCGGCCAGGAGCCTTTCTCACTGGCCATACTGGTATCGCGCCTCATCCCCGACATCGCCTCCTGGGACGTCACCATTCTTGGCACCGACATCAACCCCGAAGCGTTCGCCAGCGCGAGCACGGCTGAATACACCCAGTGGTCATTCCGCGGCACCCCGTCCTGGGTAGTCAACGGGTACTTCACTCGGACACCTGACGGCCGCTACCGGCTGAGCCCGAGCATAAGGGACATGGTGACCTTCAAATACCTCAACCTCGCCGAAGACGGCTACCCATCGCCGGACACATGCATGGGCGAGTTCGATCTCATCCTCTGTCGGAACGTGATCATGTACTTCTCCCGAGACACAGCCTCGCTGGTGGCCGACCGACTGCAAAGATCGCTGAGGCAAGGGGGATACCTCCTTGTGACCCCGAGCGAGACTTCGCGCGACATCCAGCAGGATCTCGCTCAGATCGTGACTGACGGGGAGATCTTGTACAAGAAGGCGCCCCCCTTGCCGACCCCGCCGGCATCCGCGAAACTGCCGGGGACCGGCACGGAGGTGGTCAAGAGGCGGCGCCGGTCGGACTGGATCGCCGACCCCGCGCCAAATCGTGCCGGGCGACGCAAGGATGACCTGGATCCTGACGCGACGCCTCAGCCGCGCCAAGCCCCCGCAACGGCCGGGCGGGAGGACGAAGGGTCCGGCGCGCGGGAAGCGTCCAGGCAGGCGGTCGCCGAAGCTCGCCTGCTTGCCGACAAAGGTGAACTGGACCTGGCGCTCGCTCGGTGTGAGGCAGCGCAGGAAGCCGACAAGCTCAACCCCTCGATGTACTACCTCAAGGCGAGCATCCTGCAAGAACTGGGACGAGCTGACGAGGCGGAGCGGGCCCTGCAATCGACTCTGTTCTTGGACGGGAATTTCACCTTGGCGCGGGTCATGCTGGGCGCGATAGCCCGCGGCCAATCGCGGTCGACAGAAGCCGCCAAACACTTTCGCGCGGCGCTTTCACAGCTCGAGCGGATGCCGTCGGATTCGGTCCTGCCGGAATCGGACGGCCTCACCGCCGGCGAGATGGCCGAGACGGTGGCGTCCTTGATGGAGAGTGAGTGTGTGTCATGAACGCATTGTCTACCCAAGAGCCGGACGCGGCCCAGACCCGCGCGACCCTGAGGACTCGGGCAGAGGAGTTAGCCCGGCCCCCGGAGACGCACGCGGGTGGGGCCCACATCTACGAGATACTGGAATTCACGTTGGGGCAAGAGCGCTATGCGTTCCGGACGTCGTATGTGCGCGAGGTGTTCACTCTCACAGAGATCACTCCGCTGCCTGGTCTGCCGGCCCACATCCTCGGGGTGTTCAACCTTCGCGGCCGGATACTGTCGGTCATGGACATCCGTCGGTTGCTGGAGTTCGGGATCGTGGGCCTCACCAATCTCAACAAGGCCATCATCCTTCACCACGGCGACATGGAGTTGGCCGTTCTGGCCGATGAGGTCACGGGAGTGTACACAGTGGACGCGGACGAGGGGCAGCGTACGCTGCCGACCCTGTCCGGAAGACGGGAGAAGTACCTGGAGGGGGTCACCAAGGACAGAGTCGTTGTACTCGATGCCGGGAAGCTTCTGTCATCCGAGGATCTCCTCGTGCGCGGCGACTCCTAGGCAAGCAGGGTTTTCGGGACTATCAACAGGTTTCAGTGAAGGGACGCGAAATGACGGTGATACGGCGAATAGTGGTGGGATACGCCGCGATTCTGGTGCTGATTATCGCAATGGTCGTGGTGGGTGTGCTCGTACTCGCGCCGTTGCGCTCGGGCATCAAGGACTACGGTGACACGGTGCTGGGGCAGGTCAAGGCCGCAAGCCAGGTGGCCGTGACTTCCTCGGCCATGGGGACCGATGCCATAGTCGCCGTCGTCGCCGCCAGCGAGGAGTCTCGCACGGAAGCCCTTGATCAGTTGGCGGCGGACAAGGCCGCGGCGTTGGAGGCCCTAGCCGCGGTGGCAGCTATGAAGGGAGTCGATGCGGAGGATCTGGCCGCGGTCCAGGACCTACAGGGCCTGGTCGAACAGTACGATACCCGCATCCAGGCCGCGACAGCTATCGCCGGGACACAGCAGGATCTGGCACTCACCCGGCTCACCCGGGAAGTCGTTCCCTTGGGACAGCAACTCGCCATAGCTGCGTCCGCCTACTATGAGACCGAGCACGCGAAGGCGATCGCGGAAGCCGACCGCCTTGTTGCGAACGTGAACGTCATGTGGCTGGTGATGCTTATCATGACCGGTGTTGTCGTGGTCGCCGGCCTGTTCGCCAGCATCACCATACCCCGCAACGTCAGCCGGCATCTGCGGGCCGCTATCGCAGGCATCGACAGCTCGGCCAACGAGATGCTTGCCATCGCGTCCCAGGTGGCCGCAAGCGCAGCACAGACCGCCGCGGCCACCAACGAGACCACCGCCACGGTAGAGGAGGTCAAACAGACTGCCTTGCTCGCGAACGAGAAAGCCACCCAGGTGGCCGACAGTTCGCAGAACGTCGCTCACTACGCCGAGACCGGACGGACGTCGGTGGAGGAGACTGTCACCGCCTTCGAGCGCATACAGACCCAGATGGGTGTGGTGGCCGAAGCCATCAACCGGCTGAGCGACCAGACCCAAGCTGTGGGCGAGATCATCGCCACGGTGAACGACCTGGCCGAGCAGTCGAACCTGCTGTCGGTCAACGCCTCCATCGAAGCCGCCAAGGCCGGAGACCAAGGGAAGGGTTTCACGGTGGTGGCACAGGAGGTCAAGAGCCTGGCCGAGCAGTCCAAGCAGGCCGTGGCTCAAGTGCGGACTATCCTCAGCGAGATCCAGAAGGCCAGCAACATGGCCGTACAAGCAGCGGAGCAGGGCCACAAGGCCATCGCGGCGGGCAGGCATCAGATCGAGCAGACGGGAGAAGGCACACTGTCCTTGGCCGACGCCGCGAACGAGGCTGCTCAGTCCGCCGTGCAGATCTCGGCGTCCAGCCGGCAGCAACTCGCAGGCATGGAGCAGATCAGCCAGGCCATCGGCAGTATCAACCAGGCCGGCACCCAGTCGGTCATGGGCACGCGGCAGGTCGAGCAGGAAGTCCGGCAGCTACAGGAACTGGCTCTTCGCTTGAAACGCCTCGTAGACTCCAAAGCCAAAGCCTAGGCGGCAGACATGCACGACGAAGATGAAGAGTTCTATCGAGACTTGATGGAGACCTTCCGTCAGGAGGGCGAAGAGCAGATCAGGGTGCTCTCAAAAGCCGTGGTCGATCTCGAAACCGCGAGTGAGGTCGAGGCCGCCCGGGCTCTCATCGAGGTCCTCTTTCGGCAGGCGCACAGCCTCAAGGGCGCGTCCGCGGCAGTCGAGCACGCACTGACGGCGTCTGTGTGTCAGAGCTTGGAATCCGCGCTCGCTGCGCTCAAGAACGGGACTCTCGCCCTCACTCCAGCGGTGATCGACACTCTGAGCGAATGCGTGGACTGCCTGCACGGATGCCTGCTCGTGAGTGAAGAGGCGGAAGGCGAGCGCGCCTCTCTTGTTATCACCAAGCTCTCGGCCCTCACCGATCCGGAGCAGCAGAAGGCCAGCACGATGCCCGCCCAGGCGGAGAACCCAAGGCCCAATCCAGGCGGGGGCGGAGGTTCGGTCTCCGAGGAGATGCGGGCGGCAACCGATACCGTGCGCGTCTCCACGAGCAAGCTGGAGTCGCTCATGCTGCAGGCCGAGGAGTTCATCTCGCTCAAGATGGCCACTGGCCAGCGCTCGACCGCCCTGCGCGACGTCAGCTCGCGACTGGAGATCTGGAAGCGCGAGTGGTACCAGGCGCGCATCAGCGGCGACCGGGACAAGCTCGACGAGTTCCTGGAGTGGAACTCCGCGTTCATGGAGGGCCTGACCGCCGATGTCCGCATGTTGTCGAAGTCGGCGGACGACGAACGCCGCGCGATCGGTCCCATGGTGGATGAGCTGGTGGACGGCATGAAGCGCGTGCTGATGCTGCCCGTGTCGTCGCTGCTCTCTAGCCTTCCCTAAGATGGTCCGCGATCTGGCGCGCAGCCGAGGCAAGCAGGTGGAACTGACTATCACCGGGGCCGACATCGAGATCGACAAGCGCATCATCGAGAACCTGAAGGACCCGCTCACCCACATCCTGCGCAACGGCGTGGACCACGGGATAGAGATCCCCGGAAGTGAGACAGGGACTGGGCAAGCCGGCGCGCGGCCAGATTCGTCATCGCGGTCTCACGGCTCGAGAACAACAAGATACAGATCTGCGTCTCGGACGACGGCGCCGGGATCGACGTACAGCGGCTGCGTGAGGTCGCCGTGCGCGAGGGTCTGCGCACGCAGAGTCCAACTCGAGGCCACCGACGATGCCGAAGCCCTGCGCCTCGCCTTCGCCTCAGGTCTCTCGACGAGCCGGGTGGTGTCGCAGGTATCCGGCAGAGGACTCGGCCTCGCCATCGTGGAGGAGAAGGTCGAGAATCTGGGCGGGTCGGTGACCGTGGAGACGGCTGCGGGCAAGGGAGCCAATCTTCCGAATAACCGTGCCGGCCACTCTAGCCACAGCCGGGGCATCCTGGCCCAGGTCTCCGATTGGCCGTTCGTCATGCCGGTGGTCGGTGTCGACCGGGTGGTGCGCGTGCACAAGGGCAGACATCCGTATGGTCGAGAACCACGAGACCATCCAGCTCGAGGGTCGCACGCTGCCCCTCGTGTACATGCACGAGGTGCTCGACCTGCCCCTCAAGCCACAGCGCAACGTGTCGGACTACATCCAGGTGGTGGTTGCGGGCAGCGGCGATGACCGGGTGGCTTTCGCGGTGGATCGGATACTCGACGAGCAAGAGGTCCTCGTGAAGACGCTCGGGCCGCAGCTCGTAGAGGGTGCGAAACATCGCCGGAGGGACGATCATCGGGTCGGGCAAGGTCGTTCCGATCATGAACATCAGCGACCTCTCCAGTCGGCTCGCGGCGGGGCTACGCGGAGGACGTCGCGCGATCGCGGGCTGCATCGAACGCGGACGGCGGCAGGAAGTCGGTGCTCGTCGTCGAGGATTCCATCACCTCGCGCATGCTGCTCAAGAACGTGCTGGAGGCCGCCGGCTACTACGTGCGGCCTACCGTCGATGGCGTGGACGCCCTCTCGGCTCTGCACGAAGAGGACTTCGATCTGGTCATCAGCGACATCGAGATGCCTCGCATGGACGGCTTCGAACTCACAAGCAAGATCCGCGGCGACTCGCGGCTTTCCCGGATGCCGGTGATGCTGGTGACCGGATGGAGTCGCAGGAAGCAGAAAGAGCGGGGCGTCGACGTGGGTGCCAACGCGTACCTCGCCAAGAGCTCGTTCACTCAGGGCACCCTGCTGGAGACGGCGCGCGGCCTGCTGTGATGCCACGGCCGCGAGCGGACGTGATCAGGCTGCTGATCGTCGATCGGTCGCCCGCGGAGCGCGCGAGCGACTCCGCGGTGTTCGATGACGTGCCGGACATAGACGTGGTGGGCGAGGCGGGCACCGTCGAGAAGGCCCTGCGCCTGCTGGAGCGAGATCACCCCCACCGCGGTGCTGGTGGACTGCGCACTGCCCGGACCCGGGCAGTTTCGCCGCGGTGCGCGAGATGATGAGCCTCCACCCCGTGCCCATCATCATGCTGACAAAGCAGGCGAGACGCGTGCGTCAACGGCTCTCGAGATCCAGGCCCTGGAGCACGGGAGCGGTGACACTTGCCAGTTGGACCCGCGGGGACTTCGGTGCGCAGGACCAGGGAGAGCGACCGCAACCTCATCCGCACGGTGCGGGCCATGTCCGAAGTCAAGGTGGTCAGACGACGGGGGCATCCGGCAAAGGCGGGGACCCACGAGGGAGCCGCCGTCTCCTCCGCGAACGGCGTCCGTGCCCGCAGTCGCGGCAACCGCGGCAGCGGCTCCCCGCACAGCGCCCCTGCCGATCCAGCCGTCGGCGGGCGGCCGCATCGAACTCGTCGCGATCGGGGCCTCGACGGGCGGGCCCCCTGTCCTTCAGACCCTTCTGGCCGGACTGTCTCGGCCCTTCCCGGTACCGATCGTACTCGTTCAGCACCTGAGCCGCGGGTTCCAGAGCAGCCTGGTGGCGTGGCTGGCAGATGCCACCGGAGTTCCTGTCAAGGTGGCCGAGCACGGAATGCCTCTCGAACCCGGTGTGGTCTACCTGGCGCCCGACGATCGGCACATGGCAGTTGACGGCTCCGGCCGGCTGGTGCTGAACGAATGCCCCGTCTGAGAACGGCTCGCGGCCTTCGATCTCGGTGCTCTTCCGCTCGGTGGCTGCAGAGTACGGCCCCCGCGCCGTCGGCATCCTGCTCAGCGGAATGGGCAGGGACGGAGCCAAGGAACTGCGGCTGATGCGGGATAGGGGAGCCGTGACCATCGCGCAGGACGAGGAGAGTTCGGTGGTGCACAGCATGCCCGGAGAGGCGATCAAGCTGAAAGGTGCCCGCTACATCTTGGCGCCCGACCGCATCGCTGCGGTCATCGAGCACCACGTGCTGTGGTCGGCGCGTGGCCTCTGTTCAAGCGTTTCCTAGCTTGGAGGAGCGTCCGGACTGGTCTCCCCGCGCTAGCTCAAGAACGCCAGTCCGAAGATGTGGTAGACGAACAAGCAAGCGAAGACCAGCAGCATACACAGGCCCGCGATCAACGCCTTGCGGTAGCGCCTGTTTTCCCAGACAAGCAGGCTTGCCGCCAACACAGCCACCACCTTGAACACCCCGGCCCAGCGCGAACTCATCGCGAATAGCGAGGCCATGACGGGATTGGCTTCCGCACCACCAGAGTCGAGCACCCCGAGAGTGAGAGAGAAGTCGGCCACATTCAGTGCGTTGACGGCGGCTAGGAGCAGCCAAAGCGCATTGGGCCGGTCCCGCAGCGCAAACAGAGTCCTTCTCAGGACCCCCATCTTCACCCCGTTGACCCTGCGGTCAAAACCGCTCCGTCGATCGTGGAAACGGTATCTGCGACGACGTCGCCGATCACCGCCCTGGCGTCTGTCGACTTGGAGATCGTGGTCTTCGTTCATGGCCCCAAGCATAGCGCCTCGGTCTGGGCGAGATGAACGCACTGCTATCATGACCGACGTGCAAAAGGGCAGCAACACAGTGAGTCCAAACCGCTCCGCTCATGAGCCCGCTCTTGTGCCGGGCGTCGGCCTCGTGCTTGAGGGCGGCGGCATGCGCGCGGCCTACACAGCGGGGGTGCTAGACGCGTTTCTCGACGAGGGTATCGCCTTGCCCTACGTGATCGGGGTCTCGGCGGGAGCGAACGCGGGCGCAGACTACGTCGTCGGCCAGCGTGAACGCAATTACAAGGTGTTCGTGGAGTTCGCCGCCGACCCGCGCTATGCGGGGTACGCCAACCTCCTGCGCGAACGCAGTTGGTTCGGCATGCGCTTTCTCTTCGAGACGCTCCCCGACGAGTTGGCGCCGTTTGACTACGAGGCCTTTCAGGATGCCGCGCAGACCCTCGTCGCCGCGGCGACAGACTGCGCGACAGGCCGGCCCCGCTACTTCTGCCAGCGCGACTACGATGCGCGCTGGTTCATAAACACCGTGCATCGGGCCTCGTGCAGCATACCGGTGATCTCGCCGCCGGTCGAGATCGAGGGGCGGCGCTATCTCGACGGAGGTGTGAGCGACCCGATACCCATCGAACGCTCCATCAGCGACGGCAACCCGCGTAATGTGGTCGTGCTGACACGCAACGAGGGCTACCGGATGGTCCCCCAAAGTCTGGGGCTCCTGTCGCGCCTTGCGCTCTCCCGCTACCCGGCGGTGCGAAGCACGGTGCTTGAGCGCGCTGTGAAATACAACGCCTGTCTCGACCGTCTGGCGTCGCGGGAGCGGACCGGCGAGGCCTTCGTGCTGCGGCCCATGCGGCCGATCGTCGTCGGCCGCATGGAGCGAGACCAGATGAAGCTCGACGCGCTGTACCGTCAAGGCTACGAGGAAACGCTCGAACGCCTACCGACCCTCAAGGCTTGGCTGGCCGCGCCCGTTGCTTGAGGAGGTGAGCGATGCCATACCAGACCGACTACGTCTTGCGACTCATCGAGCAACTCAGCGCGATGGTCCGCCTGGCCTTGGAGAGACTCGGCGCCAAGGACCCTGAAGCGCACTGCCGACTCGCGGGACAGGCGATCGGCACCGCGCTCACTATGGACCCGGATCTGGCCTCGAGCCTTGCACCCCAGAGTCTGGCCTCGCTGCTCAAGCTGGGTGACCTGGATGATCGTGTGGTCGAACTCGTCGCGCAGGCGATCGAGGTCGAGGCCACAGCGCTTGAGAATCGGGGCGACGTCGTCTTGTCGGAGTTCAGACACGAGCAGGCGAACGCGGTACGGTCGCTGCTGAGAGGGAAGACGCAGACGACCGCGTGACGCACGGCGCTTCTGCAGGCAGTGAGAACCGTGCCAATGCTTCACGCATGTTCGTGCATTTGCCGAAAACATATGCGAGCGGGATGTAGACCAAGACTGCGGCGGTCCCGTATGGGTAGATCGGGTGGAGCGATGAGGTTTCGAACGTTCTTCGCAAGTACAAGCATGCCGCCATATGTGGTGCTGCTTGCGGGAATCGCGTGCACCGGGTTGGTGGGCATTCTCGACCTCTTCACCGAGTACGAACTGGCCTTCTCGCTCTTCTATGTGCTCCCACTTGCCTTTGTCACCTGGTTTTCGGGCCGAGCGCGGGGAGTAGTCATAGCTTTCGTCTCTGCCGGTGCCTGGCTGACCGCCGATATCGCCGCCGGCAACCCCTATTCGAGTTCGCTGGTGCCGGTGTGGAACACCTGCATCCGCCTAGGCTTCTTTCTGGTAATCACGTTCCTTGTGGCGGCTCTGAAAGCCGCAATGCGGCGCGCTGAAGAACTGTCCCACATCGACGGCCTGACCGGGGCCGTGAACTCCCGGTTCTTCTACATACTCGCCGATGGCGAACTGGACCGGCTCAGGAGGTACGGGCACCCCCTCACCGCGGCCTATTTGGATCTCGACGATTTCAAGGCCGTGAACGACACGCAAGGCCACATGGCGGGCGACGCGGCTCTCCGGGCGGTGGTCGATTGCGCGAGAGCCCAACTGCGAAACACCGACGTCGTAGCCCGGATGGGCGGAGACGAGTTCGCCTTCCTCTGCCCGGAAACCGGCGCGCGGGCCGCTCGGGCCGTCGTCGCCAAGGTGAGGGACCGGCTGCTGGAAGAGATGCGGGTGAAGGGTTGGCCCATCACGTTCAGCATCGGAGCTTTGACCTGTCTCGAGGCGCCTGATTCAAGTGAGCATCTGGTGAGGATGGTGGACGACCTCATGTACTTCGTGAAGCTCGGCAGTAAGAACGGGTTCACCCACACCACCTTCGGAAGTCGCTCCCCTGGAACCGCCTCATGCATCGGCGGAGTACCCGCCGACCGACAAGCCGCTTCGTCGACGGTATAGTTAGCCAATGTCTGACTCCGTTCGCGTTCGCTTCGCCCCAAGCCCTACCGGCGCTCTCCATGTCGGAGGTGCGCGCACAGCCATCTACAATTGGGCGTTTGCCCGTCGCCACGGCGGCTCGTTCATCCTACGCATCGAGGACACCGACCCCGGACGCTCGACGGTAGAGAACACCGCGCAGATCCTCCGCTCCCTTGAGTGGCTGGGGATCGACTGGGACGAAGGGCCCGGAGTCGGCGGGCCCTATGGCCCCTACTTCCAAACGGAGCGCACCGGCAACTACGCAGCCGCCCTCGAACACATGAAGGCCAACGGCAGCGCCTATCCCTGTTTCTGCTCCGTCGAAGAGTTAGAAAGCAAACGGGCGTCCGCGCGCTCCAGTGAGGGCGTGGGCGGCTATGACAGGACTTGCAGGCGACTTGATCCCGCGGCCATCGCCGCGCGCCTTGCGGCCGGGGAGCCCCATGTCTGGCGCCTAGCGGTACCAGACCAGCGGGGCGACATCGTCGTCGAGGACGTGGTCCGCGGCGAGACGATCTTCCCAGCGACCGCCATGGACGACTACGTGCTCGTACGCGACGACGGAAGTCCCACCTACAATTTCGCCGTCGTGGTCGATGATGCCGAAATGCAGATATCCCACGTCATCCGGGGCGACGACCACCTCTCCAACACGCCCCGTCAGGTGCTCGTCTACGAGGCCCTCAGCTATCCCGTGCCGATGTTCGCCCATCTCTCCATGATCTGGGGGGCCGACGGCAAGAAGCTCTCCAAGCGTCATGGCGCGACGTCGGTAGAGGCGTTCCGAGACGAAGGGTACCTCCCCGAGGCGCTGCTCAACTACCTTGCATTGCTTGGGTGGTCCCTCGACGGAGAGACCACCATCGTGCCTCCTGAGGTCCTGAAGACGCAGTTCTCGCTGGAGCGGATCTCCATGAGTCCGGCCATCTTCGACTTCGAGAAGCTCGAATGGATGAACGGCGTCTATATCCGGAATATGGCGCCTGAGGTGTTGGCGGCCCGGGTGTTCCCCTGGCTCGAAGAGGCAGGGCTAGCTTCCGCGGGCGACCTCGAGGCCAGGCACGATTGGTACCTGGCACTCGCTCCTCTCGTCTCCGAGCGCCTCAAGCGCATCACCGACATCGTGCCCATGGTCCGCTTCTTGTTCAGCGAAGACGTCTTAATCGATGCGTCGGCAAAGGAGAAGGTTCTTGCCAAGGAGGGCGCGGGACTCACGCTCGCGGCGACATGCGACACGCTGACTGCGCTCGAGGCGTGGACTCCGAGGATGATCGAGGACTCTCTGCGGGCGCTGCCCGAGGCGCTCGGCGCGAAGCCCAAACAGGTGTTTCAGGTGCTCCGCGTGGCTATCTCCGGCGAGATGGTGTCTCTTCCTTTGTTCGAATCGCTGGCGCTTCTCGGCCGGGAGCGCACGCTGGCGCGCCTGAAGGCAGCACAGTCCGCAGCCACACTCTGATAGCCGCGGGTTGACAGCCCGCGCGCCCCCGGGTAGAGTACGCGTTCGCGCCCAGGCAGCGCCTGGCGGCTGGGGTGCAGCTTGGCCCGTTCGTCTAGCGGTTAGGACATCGCCCTCTCAAGGCGGAGATCACCGGTTCAAATCCGGTACGGGCCACTTCCGCTGTCATCATGACAAAGCTTCCCCTGCAAACACGATACTTCTGCTGATCGGTCGCCTACCCGGTCGCTCGCGTTGCCCGACGCTTCTGGAAGTCGGCCTCGGATTGAGGTGGCTGCTTCGCCATGGAGTGCTCGTGCACCGCCCACTCCCGGGCTTTGAGTCGAGTCACCTCGTCGGATAACATGGAAATGTGAACAACTCAAGTCATCAAGCGGTCATGCTGCCTCCCCACGTCTCGATCGGAGACGCGATCACGTTCGGCTCCGGCAAGATCGAACTGCTGCGCAAAGTGGGGGAAGGTCATTCGATAAGCAGCGCCGCGCGAGTTTTGGGCATGACCTATAAGCGGGCGTGGGCTCTCATCGACACACTCAACCGTGGCTTCGAGCAACCTGTCGTAGAGACATCGAGCGGTGGAAAGGGTGGCGGCGGAGCTCGCCTGACGCCCTTGGGTGAGAAGCTCGTGGCCCGGTACCTTGCCCTTGAAACCAAACTCACCGCGGCGGCTCAGGCTGAACTCGCCGCCCTCGCCGAACTAGCTGACTGACACCTGCCTGCGCCGGTGCTCCTTGACGCGGTCGTAGGTGGCGCTATAACATGATTGTCCTAACGCGGGCTTGGTCGACCTTGCGTGATGTCCAACGTCAATCAATAGAGGTGCATCGTGTCGCGAGTTCCGCTTCGCGCGGGAACCCTTGGTTTCTGCGTCCTTCTGCTGCTCCTTGTCACGTTGGTCAGCTCGGTCGCCGGCTGTTCCACAACGGCCTCCAACGCGTCTTCCACTTTCCCCACCGCGGCTTCTGCGTCCACTATCTCGACGACCGTTTCCACCCCCACGCCTAGCTCCGAAACCCTGGTCATGTTCGCAGGCTCCGCCAGCAAACCTCCGACCGAAGAAGCGATTCAGACCTTCGAGCAGAAGACGGGCATCAAGGTCGAAGTCGTCTACGGGGGCTCGGGCAAGGTGCTCTCGCAGATGAAGCTCGCCAAGGAGGGCGACCTATACTTTCCCGGCTCGTCCGACTACATGGAGAAGGCCAAGAACGACGGCAACGTGATTCCGGAGACGGAAGAACGCATCGCCTATGTAGTGCCGGCTATCAACGTGCAGGCCGGCAACCCCAAAAACATCGAGACCCTCTCGGATCTGACCAAGCCCGGCATCAAGCTGGCCATCGCCAATCCGGAGACCGTGTGCGTCGGCCTCTACGCGGTGGAGCTCCTCGAAGGCGATCTCACCGCCGCGGAGATGACGGCCTTCAAGGCGAACCTGCTGAACTACACCGACAGTTGCGAGCATACAGCCACGGCGATCTCCCTCAAGCAAGTGGATGCCGTGATCGGCTGGAGTGTTTTCCAAGACTGGGACCCGACGAAGATCCAGACCGTGGCTCTCGACAAGTCGCAGATTCCGCGCGTCGGCTACATCCCTATCGCCGTGTCGAGCTACACCAAGAATCAGGCAAAGGCACAGCAGTTCATCGACTTCCTCACGAGCCCGGAGGGCCAGGCTATCTTCGCCAAGTACGGCTATTTCATCACTCCGGACCAAGCCTTCGCCTACATCGGTGAGACGAAACCGGTGGGCGGCGAGTACACACTGCCGGCCGATTGGGTCACGAAGTAGGGGGACACCCGTGCGGTTCCGACGTGTGACCATTCTGAGCGCCCTCGCGGTGCTCCTGATCTATGGGCTGCTGATCGCGTCCCTGTTCTACTTCTTCGACGGATCGGCGGTGCTCACAGCGCTGTCCTCGAAACGGGTGTTGTTCTCGATCCAGCTGAGCCTCGTCGCCGCGACTGTGGCGACGGGGCTCGCCCTTCTGATCGCGGTGCCAGCGGCCTACGCGCTCTCGCGCTACCGTTTCCGGGGTCGCGAGGCCATCGACGCGATTCTTGAGTTCCCCATCATCGTCTCTCCGGCGGCTCTTGGCGCCATCATCCTGATCTTCTTCAGCAATCCGATGGGGCAGTGGGTGCAGGAGCATTTCGTCCAGTTCGTGTTCGCCTTCGCCGGCATAGTCCTGGCCCAGTTCATCACTATCCTGGGGGTGGCGGCGCGCTTCATGAAGACGACCTTCGACCAGGTGCCGTCGCGCTACGAGACGATGGCCTGCACTCTGGGCGCCTCTCCCGCCCGGGCCTTCTTCACAGTCTGTTTGCCGCTCGCGCGGCGAGGACTCGTGGCCTCCGGGGTGCTGGCCTGGGCCAAGGCCATCGGAGAGTTCGGTGCCACCATCATGGTCGCCGGCACGATGGCCTACCGAACCGAGACTCTGCCCGTAGCCATCTTCATGCGTCTTTCTAGCGCGGACATCGAAGGCACGGTGGCACTCATCTTGGTCCTTCTAGCCATCGGGCTGGCCGCTCTCTATGCAGCGAAGTTCCTCTTTCGAGAGCGCCGTGCTGACACTTGACGCCGTCAGTGCACGGGCCGGGACATTTCGGCTGAAGGACATCTCGCTGAGCGTGGACGAGGGGCAAAGCCACGTGCTCCTCGGCCCCTCCGGTGCAGGCAAGACCACTCTGCTCGAAGTGATCATCGGCGTACGAGCGCTGGCGAGCGGGCGCATCGAGCTTTCTGGGCACGACCTGGTGGGCGTCCCCATCGAGAAACGCGGCATGGGCTATCTCGCTCAGCGGCTCGATCTGTTCCCCCATCTGACCGTGCGCGAGAATATCGTCTACGGTCCGCGGGCCCGCCGTCTGCGGCCTGCCGAGTTCGAGCCCATCCTTGATGCTCTTGTTGAAGCTACCAGCATCGGAGCCTTCCTTGGTCGCCGCCCCGACAGTCTGTCCGGCGGGGAACGGCAGCGCGTCGCCCTCGTGCGGGCACTGGCCGCCCGGCCACAGCTTCTTCTGCTAGACGAACCGTTCGCAGCGCTGAATGAGTCTTTGCGTCACGAGCTGTGGCGGCTACTGAAGTCACTTCAGGCCGAATACGGATTTGCCATTCTGATGATCACTCACGACCTTTCCGAGGGGTTCTTCCTGGGCGATCGCGTGACAGTTCTGATAGACGGAGAGATCCACCAGAGCGACGACAGAGATACCGTATGGCGGAACCCGGCTACTTTGGCGGTCGCACAGTACCTTGGCATCCGTAACATCTTCCAAGGCACCGTGGTTGGCGTCGAGGGCCAGGCGGTGTTGGTCGATTGTCCCCAGGTTGGGGGGTGCCTGCACGTGCCCTTGCTGCACGGCAGTCCGGTGCCGGTGGCTGGCCAAGCGGTCTTTGTGGGCATACGGGCGGAGTTTGTGGTGCTCCGCAACGTCGACCATCCCCCCAAAGCGGGTGAGTTCATGCTTGGAGGCCGATTCACCTCGGTATCGGTGACCGGCACGGACGTGACCATCCTTTTTAAGGCGGATGACTTGGACCTGGCCCTGGAAATCGGCGTCGGCCGCCGTTTGCTACGAAGGTTCGGCGTCAAGGTGGATCAACCGGTCACCGTGGGGCTGCCGCGCCGAGATCTGCTGCTGTTCACGTCGTGAGCACATCCTGCGTAGGCAACCGAGGCGGCTCTACCGGCCCCAAGCGGAGGAGGAGAGTGCGATGAGCGATTTGGCACCGGAGCTGCAGGTGTGGGTGAGCGAGATCAAGAATGACCCCACGAGCCCGCGCATCGGGGTCTTCTTCTCCCACAATGGGGTGGTCCGGTCGACTTCCCGCGATGGTTCTGCCGTGTCGGCGATGGAGCTGGAGTGCAACCACGGTCGCCTGGACGAAGTGATAGCTCAGGTCGAAGCCATGCCCGGAGTGATAGCGGTGCGCGCCTGGGTCAATGAGGGCAGGCTCACGGTGGGAGACGACATCGTGTGGGCGCTGGTCGCGGGTGACGTCCGCAAGAATGTGTTCAGAGCCTGGGAAACCCTGGCCCGACGCATCAAGCATGAGGCCACGATACAACGAGAGATCTTGGAATCTCAGGTGGCCCAGAGCCACGTGCGTTGATCTAAATCCTTCTGATCATGCACAGGCGCCAAGCTTCGTCAGTGCCTCGGCGATCGCCGCTGATTCTGTCTCGGCCAGGACGACGTCACCCGCGGCCGCATTCTCGGTTGCCTGCAGTGGGTTGCGGGCGCCGACCAGGGCGTGGGTAAGCCCCGGCTGAGCCAGCGTCCACGCAATCACAAGTTGGGCCACAGTAGCGCCATGGGCGTCCGCAAAGGGCCGGATCTCCTCCAGAAAAGCAAGGATCTCCTTGCGATTAGCCCGGCTGAACCTCGGGTTCTGCGCACGCATGTCACCCTCGGCAAGCTCCCGGTCCACGGTCACCTTCCCGGTCAACAGCCCCTGCCCCAGCGGCGAGTAGGCGAGCATCGCGATGTTGTTGCGCTCACAGTAGGGGAGCTGATCCGAGTCCATGCCCCGTTCCAGCATGCTGTACTTCTCTTGGTCGCTGTCGACCGGGCCGCTCTTTCGATACTCATCCATCTGCTGGATGGTGGCGTTACTCACCCCTATGGCACGGATCTTGCCCTCCCGCTTGAGATCCAGCAGCGTCGCCATCGTCTCTTCAATTGGCGTGGTCGTCGTCCTGCCAGTGAGTCTGGTAGAGATCGATGACGTCGGTCTGCAGGCGCCGCAGGCTCTGCTCCACTTCGTAGCGGATGGATTCGGCCCCGAGGTAGCGGTGGACGGGCTTGCCCAGTTCATCGAAGAAGTGGGTGCCCTGTCCCGGTATGCCACACCAGTCCGCATTTGGTGGCCAGGACGACTTCGATCACGCCGTCCCTGGATGGCCTTGCCGACGATCTCCTCCGAAAGACCCAGCCCGTAGGCTGGAGCGGTGTCTATCAGGGTGATGCCGACATCGAGAGCCCTGCGGATAGCCTCGATGGAATCCTGCTCGTCGGCGCCTCCCCAGAACCAGCCGCCGACCGCCCATGCTCCGAAGGCCACCACCGACGCTTCAATCCCGACTGTCCCAATGGCCGATACCTCATGCTGTCCTCCCCTAGGGTGCGGCGGTCACCCATCGTGGCCTGGCGTTCTCTATGGTACTACGGGGAGCGGATGGGGCTGAGAGAGGCAGATCCCGGACCGATCTGTGCATGAACGCCGCCCAGTCACACCCCGGTTTGCGCTCTCCGTGACTAAAGCCAAGCCGGAGAAAGGTCGATACACAAGGGGTTGTGAACAACTACGCCTTCAATTGGTTTGCCTTGCCGCTCATACTCACGGCCCTGAGCAGTCTGGTGGTCGGGGTGCTGGTGCTGCGGCGCGAACGGATGTCGCCCGTGGGCGGCGCGGTGTGTCTCGTCACGGCCACTATCAGTATCTGGCTGGGCGCCTCTGCGGTCGCATATTGCTCCGCCGGCCCGGAGACCGCACTGTTTTGGACGCGGGTGGCCTACATCGGGGTACCAATGCTCCCGGCGACTCTCTCCCTGTATGCCTTGGTGGCCCTTCGCCTATACCAGCGCCTCAGGGTCTTGCTGTGGGCGACCATGGCCGTGGCCGCGGCCTTCGTGGGCCTGGCCAACGAGACAGACCTGCTGATCGCCGGCGTCGAGAGGCAGTGGTGGGGTTACTACCCCACCTACGGCGCGGCCGGTTTCTGGTTCATGGGCTACTACGCGGCCATAATCGTCTTCGGGGTCGTTCTGCTCTCCGTCAAGCTCCGTCAAGCGCCCAAGGGGAGTTCTTCCCACCGGCGCATCAGCATGTCCCTTCTGGCCCTGCTCGTCATGTCTTTGGCCGCGGTGGACTTCCCCGCGAAATACGGGATACCCGTGTATCCGTGCGGCTACGTTGCCGTGCTCGCGTTCCTCGGCGTGATCTTCCTGCTGGAGAGACGCCACCGTCTCGTCTACATGACACCTACCTTCGCGGCCGGGCAGATTCTCGCCACCATGCAGGGAGCGGTGCTCGTCACCCGCATGGACGGCGGGGTGGAGATGAGCAATCACGCGGCGAGCAGCCTCCTTGGATATACGAGTGCCGAACTGCTGGACCTCACCCTGAATGACATCTTCGCGTCATCGGAGGATTGGCGAGACCTTGTTGTCGGATGCGTCGAGGGGGAAGGCATCCGCCAGCACGAGACCCGTTGGAAGCCGCGGGATCGGAGTCCGATAGATGTCAACGTCTCCGTTTCGCTGTTGCAGGAGCGGACGGACCAATCGCTGGGCGCAGTTTTCGTGGCCCTCGACATCACCGATCGCAAGCTGTGGGAGCGCGCTCTCGCCACAGAGAAGGAGCACCTGGCCAGGCTGAATGAGGCAGCCGTGGCTATCAGTCACTGCCTCACGGCGTCCGAAGTCCAGCGCGTAGGCATCCTGATGGCGTGCAAGACCACCGGCTGCGACGGCGGGATCATCGTGCCGTTTCCCTTGGCTCCAGGCTCTGGCATCGCGGGGAGCGAGGGTCTGACCCGCAGAAACCGCGCTCAGCTGAAGAGGATCGTGCGGACCTCGCCCGCGCTGGAGCGAGCTGTTATCGCCAGGACTTCAGTGCGACTAACGGAGAGCGAGGTCGTTCATGCCGGTCCCGGGGAAGGCGCCTTCACCTGCGCCCTGATCGTGCCGGTCATGCTGCGAGGGCAAGTGCTGGCCGTGCTGTGCCTCGGCACCACCAAGTGCCGCGCCCCTCTCACCGAGGCGGAGGTGGCGCTCGCCGACAGCTTTGCCGCTCTCATGGGCGTGGCTCTGGAGAACGCCCGTCTGTACGACGACGCCAAGTTCTTGAGCCAGCGCGATCCCGTCACGGGGCTTCTCAACCACCGCGGCATCAACGCCCTTCTGGAGAAGGAGCAGGCCAGAAGCGAGCGTTCGGCCGGCCACTTCGCAGTGGTGATGATGGACCTTGACAACTTCAAGCTCTTCAATGACACGTACGGCCACGCGAGTGGAGACCAGGTGCTTCAAGATGTGGCGGCCATCCTCGAGAAAGCCGTCCGCCGGGGAGACTTCGTCGGGCGGTATGGCGGAGATGAATTCTTGGCCCTGTTGCCCGACACCGATGCGCAGAACGCGCTCAAGACCATCGAAAGAGTCAAGCAGACGCTCGATGAGTTCGCCTGGTGTCCTGACGGTGAGTCCGAGGTGCCCTTGCGCATGAGCTACGGAGTCGCGACCTACCCCCTCGACGGTCGGCACGTTGGCGAGTTGCTGGCCGCCGCCGACGCCAACATGTACATCTCGAAGGGACAGGGTGGCAACTGCGTCACCACTGGGGACGTCGCGCTGGGGCGTCTTGGGGACTCGACGGGCATCTTCACCGTGCTGGACGGGTTGGTCACGGCTGTGGACGGCAAGGATCACTATACGCGGAAGCATTCTGACGACGTGAGCGACCGGGCCGTCGCGTTGGCGGCGGAACTGGGCCTGCCCGCAGATACGGTGCGGTGTCTGGGCATTGCCGGCCTTCTGCATGACGTGGGCAAGATCGGCATCCCCGATCGCATACTGCGGAAGCCGGGCAGCCTGAACGACGACGAGTACCACATCGTGAAGCAGCACGTGAACCTGGGTGAGTTGATCATCAAAGAAATACCCAGCCTTCTCGACGTGCTCGCCGCGATGGGAAGCCATCATGAGCGCTATGACGGGCAGCGGATACCCCCATGGTCTGAGCGGCGAGGACATCCCCATCCTGGGCCGCATCCTTGCCGTAGCCGACGCGTACTCGGCCATGACCGCCGGCCGCTCCTATCGCAAGGCCCTCACCCCCGCCGAGGCCCGGGAGGAATTGAAGCGGGTCTCGGGCACGCAGCTGGATCCGCAAGTGGTACGAAACCTTCCTCGCCATCCTTCGCAGACCCGCCGCCGAAGGCCTTGGTCCAGATGCGATCACCGAGTCGGTGGCTTAGCAGCCTCCTGGACTTCCCTAGGCGTGTTTGCTCCCATTCTTGGGTAGAAGGTCTCTCGAAATCCGAGCGCGAGCCACAGGAGAGACACCGAGATCATGACCACTCCGCTTGACGCGGTCACGGCATTTCACAACGCCTTCCGCCGCGATATCGCCAACATCGACCGGGCGGCGTTGGAGACGGCCCGGGGCGGAACGGAGCTTGAAGCCACTGTCGAGCGCTTCCGCTTCCTCAACGAAGTGCTGGTGATCCACGCCAGTGGTGAGGAGCTAGCCATGTTCCCGGCGCTGGAGCAGGTAGCTCCCTCAGTCGCCGAGGCGTACCTGAGAGACCATCGCGGCTTGGACGCTGCGTTCGCTACTCTAGACAAGGCGTTTTCCGCCGGCGACACTCTTGAGACGGCGCGGGCTACGGCCGCGTTCAAGTTCCACTTGGACATCCACCTGGACAAGGAGGATGAGCACCTCTACAGACTCATAAGAGAGCGTGTCTCTGCGGCCGACCAGGGCAAAGCAGCGGGGCTCATGTCCAGTACTGTCCCCCAGGACCGCTATCCGGAACTGATCGCGTGGCTCTTTCCTCTTCTGGGTCTGGACGACCGGGAGAACATGACCCGCATCTGGCAGATGGTGATGTCCGCTGAGGCGTTTGCGGGAGTCGCGCGACTCATCCAGAAGTCGTTGGGCGCCGACTGGGCTGCGCTGACCGGGCGCATCCCTGGACTATCGATCTGACGCGGAGGTCCCATGAGCAATGTACTGGATACATCCGAGAACAGCGCGCGATGCATCTGCGGCGGTTGCCCGTCTTCGCCCGCCGAAGGCAGCTTCTTCTGCGCCACCGGCAAAAGCGCCGAGAAGATAGCAAAGCGGGGCTGTCTATGTGGTGACTGTGCGGTCTTCAAGGAGTACGGGCTGGTGGACGGCTACTACTGCGCGGCGGGCGCCGTGGGAGACGGACCAAAGTAGGGCAAAGGAGGCGGTCATCCGTCAACAAACATACTCAAGCCGGCTGATCGAGAAGATCCCCGGGTCGCTGACATCGTCAGCTTCGGGCTGGAGCGGCCGCCGGAGCATGAATACCGGGCGGGGCAGTGGTTCGTGGTCACCTTCCCCGGCCCTCTGGAGCCCTACACCCATCATTTCTCCTACTCCGGCTCTCCCCTGGAGCTCGAATTGGAGTTCACCACCCGCATGCGGGGCTCAGACTTCAAGAATGCTCTCGACGCTCTCGCGCTCGGCGCAGAGGTGGAGTTGGAGGGCCCCTACGGCGCGTTCACGCTGCCTGACGACCCCAAGCAGCTGGTCTTCATCGCCGGCGGCATCGGCATCACCTGCGTGCGGAGCATCTTGCGCTGGCTATCAGACAGGCGGAGTGCCTCCGAGGGTATCCCCCAGTCCATCGTGTTGCTTTTCGCCAACCGTTCCGAGGACAGCATTCCCTTTCGCGCCGAGCTGGAGCACCTGGAGAGGAGGCTCGCCGGATATCGGGTGGTCCACGTCATCAGCCAGCCGGGAAAGGATTGGCAGGGCTACCGCGGGCGCATCGACCGGGCGGTGCTGGAGCGCGAACTGCCCTGGCCGACAAGCTGGGCCTATTACTTGAGCGGCCCTCCCTCGTTCGTCCGTTCTATGCAGGAGGAGCTGGCAGCTTGGGGCATCGAGGCAGGGTCGATCAAAGCCGAGGGGTTCGAGGGCTACGAGTAGGGAGGCGAGGCGCTCACCGCCAGATGTACCAGAACAAATACGCCCCCAGTCCGAGCGAGACGACCCACGAGGCCAGCGCGGTCCACATGAACGGCTTGTAGCGGCGAGGCGCCTTCACGACGCCGGTCATTGCTAGGTTGATGTAGACCCACAGGGCGAGCGCGACGAGGCCGAACACATGGTGGACGATGAGCTCCACGGTGAATGCGGAGAAGCCGCTCCAACCCCTGAGGTAGCGGACGAGTTGCGGGGCCATCGATGACGCCGATCAACAGGATCTGCGCGCCCATCAGGACCCTCATGAGCAGGCAGTGCCGGCCAAACTTGCGCCGCCGGGCGAGCCAGGCCCCTGCACAGACCCCGACGATGAGTACCAGCTGCGCGACGAGGTTGAAAATGGCCACGTTCTTGGTCACGCCCATGTCAGTCCTTGGTCCTCACCGCCAAGGCGCCGTCCACCATCGTCTGCGCTTCCTCCAGGATGCTGCGCAGGTGGTCCGCTCCCCGGAAGCTCTCCGCATAGATCTTGTAGATATCCTCGGTCCCGGACGGGCGCGCCGCGAACCAGCCGGTGTCAGCGACCACCTTGATCCCACCGATGGCGCGCCGTTGCCGGGCGCGTTGGTGAGGACGGTCCGGATCTGCTCGCCGGCCAGTTCTTTCATCTGGACCTGTTGCGGCGACAGTTTCTTGAGCATGTCCCTCTGTTCGGGAGTCGCCGGCGCGTCCACACGCTCGTAGGCGGGTTCGCCGAACTCGTCGGTCAGCTCCTTGTAGATCTGCCCGGGATCGCGGCCGGTGCGCGCGGTTATCTCGGCGGCCAACAAGGCCGGGACGATGCCGTCTTTGTCTGTCGTCCATACGCTGCCGTCCAGCCTAACGAAAGATGCGCCTGCGCTCTCCTCTCCCCCGAAGCCAAGTGACCCGTCAAGTAAGCCGTCCACGAACCATTTGAACCCCACCGGGACTTCGTAGAGCTGACGGCCCAATTTTCCGCTCACGAGATCGATCATCCGGCTGCTCACCACGGTCTTTCCCACCGCCAGGTCCTGCGACCACTTTGGCCGGTGTTGGAACAGGTAGTAGACAGCGACTGCGAGGTAGTGATTGGGTGGCAGCAGCCCGGCACTGCGGGTGACGATGCCATGCCGGTCGGCATCGGTGTCACAGGCAAACGCAAGCTGGAAACGGTCCTTGAGAGCGATCAGCCTCTGCATGGCATATGGAGACGAAGGGTCCATGCGGACCTGGCCGTCCCAATCCACGGTCATGAAGCGAAAGGTCGGGTCGACGGCCTCATTGACCACTGTGACGTCCAGTCCATAGCGCTCGGCAATGGGCCCCCAGTAGTGAACGGCTGCGCCGCCGAGGGGATCCACACCCAGACTGAGCTTCGCGTGGCGGATGGCGCCCATGTCGATGACGGCGCCGAGATCGCCGACGTAGGCGCCCAGGTAGTCGTGCCGGTGCGTCGACGAGGCGCGGAGAGCCTTCTCGAAAGCAGTCCGTTTCACTCCCCGCAGACCAGCCTCGAGGAACTGGTTGGCCTTCTGCTCGATCTCGCCGGTCACCGCGGGGTCTGCCGGACCCCCGTTGGGAGGATTGTACTTGAAGCCACCCTCGCGGGGCGGGTTGTGCGACGGGGTTATGACGATGCCGTCCGCCAGTCCCGACTTCCGTCCCCGGTTGTAGGTAAGGATGGCGTGGGAGATCACCGGGGTAGGGGTGTACTCATCGCCTTGCGAGATCATCACGTCCACCCCGTTGGCCGCGAGGACCTCCAGCGCACTGGCGAACGCTGGCACCGAGAGAGCATGCGTATCGATGCCCACAAACAAAGGACCGTCGATCTTGTGCTGCTTGCGGTACTGGCAGATCGCCTGTGTGATGGCCAGGATGTGCCACTCGTTGAAGGACCCTTCGAAGGCCGAGCCGCGATGTCCGGAAGTGCCGAACGCCACCCGCTGCGCCGGGACCGTTGGATCGGGGGTCTGGGCATAGTAGGCGGTGATCAGTCTGGGCACGTCGACCAGCATCGAAGGGTCGACGGGCTTTCCTGCCAGAGGACTTGTCTTCATGCTTCTTTCGCCTTGCCGCTGGCCTTGTCGATGTCGCCTTCACGCTTCAGGTCCTCGTCGTCCGTCAACTCACCGATGGCCCTCTTGACACGACCATTCGCCTTGTCTGCCTGACCTGCCACGACATCTTCCTCCTAGCGTTAGGCGTTCGCAGTCACATACCCGTTATCGGCGGGAATGAGTCGCGTCGCGCCGACTCCTCATGCCCGAGCGATGTTGACAGCACGGGCGACGAGCCTGGCGGCGATGACGAACGAAAGTGAGCTCTCGATCACCATCACGAGCTTGGCGCGCCTCGGGGAGAGCATGGCGTCGGTAGGCTAGAACGCTTGATGAGCGACACGAAGAGGTAGTCGGGGAAGCTCGGCTTCCAGCCGGCCGGGGCGCCCTCTCTTGGTGCGAGCGCCCCGAACCTTCACTTCCTGACCGCTGCCCAAACAGAATGCCTAGTATAGTCTGACCATGACCACGATCTTCATCGACGCAGACGCCTGTCCGGTCACACGTGACGCCATAGCGATAGCGCGGTCGCACTCGCTGCCGGTCGTCCTGGTCGCCAACCAGTCGCAGAACCTGTCCCACTTCGCCGGAAGGGCGGGGGTGGAGATCATGCAAGTGGCATCCGGACGAGACTCCGCCGACTTTGCCATGGTGCCCCGGCTGGCTCCGGGCGACATCGTGGTGACAAACGACACAGGGCTCGCAGCCATGGCTTTGGGCCGAGGATGCCGCCCCTTAAGTCCTCGAGGCCGCCAGTACTTGCTCGCCACTATCGATGCCGAGTTGGCCATCCGTCACGCCGAGCAGCGGCATCGTCGCGCGGGGGGACGCACCACGGGACCCGCCCCGTTCCTGGAGGAAGATCGGCAACGGTTCCGCGAGTCGCTGACGCGCGACTCGACCTGCGTGACCGTGACCCGCGTCGACTCAGGAACCAGGCGCATGAATTCGTCCGCAGCCGGGTATGTCTTGACCCGTCGATTGTTCTTGAGGGAAGGAGTGGACATGGGTACGCGGCTGTGGAGAGCGGCTAGGGTCTCTGGGCTCGAGGCAGAAACGACGGTGGGTTCGCCTGTCTCTGTTGGGGCTGCTGATGATAGCGTCGCTCGTAGTCGTGGCCTCCTGCAGCGGCGGCACCACGACTAGTTCGGGCCAGGCCACGACCACCACCGGTCACAGCGACCTGCAGGCCGACTTGGGCAGCCCGGCCCAAGACGTGATGAACGCCGTGTACACGAGCGTCGTGAACATTTCTGTGAGCGGCACTGTGAGAGGCCAATCCGGCGCGGGAGTAGGTTCGGGCATCGTCTACACTTCGGATGGCTACATCTTGACCAATGACCACGTGGTAACACTGGACGGGGCGATCACTTCCGGGCAGACGATCGTGGTGACGTTCAGTGACGGTTCGCAGGTTCCGGCCACCGTCGTAGGTGAGGATGCAGCCAGGGACATCGCCGCCATCAAAGTGGCCAAGACCGGCCTCAACGCGGTCACCTTCGGCAAGTCGAGCGACGTGCAGCTAGCGGAGTGGGCAACAGTGATAGGCAGTCCCCTGGATTTCCGCAACACCGTAAGCCTTGGCATCGTGAGCGGCTTGGACCGCACTCTGCAGATCTCGGCGACCGAGACCCTGACCGGACTCATCCAGATCGACACGGCGATCAGTCCGGGCAACTCCGGGGGCGGGTGTTTCGACGCGCAAGGTCGCTTCATCGGCATGCCGGAGGTATACCTTCCCCCGGGTAGCACCGGAGCCGAGAACATAGGATTCATGATCCCGGCCGACGTGGTCGCGACCGTGGCGAAGACGCTTACGGGCAAATAGCCGCGCCCAACGGCGGCGAGTCCGCATAGTTCGACAGCGAGGGACAGATGTCTATAACCACGGTCCCGTTGGCCCAGGCCGGCGGCTCGACGCCGGCCTGGGCGGTCATCTGCTGCGAGCAGTTGACCAAACGTTTCCCGGGCGACATCCTGGCGGTCGACCGACTCGACCTGGCGGTGTTTCCGGGAGAGGTGTTCGGTCTGCTCGGCCCCAACGGCGCGGGCAAGACCACCACCGCCGGCATGCTGACCACTCGTGTCATCCCCACCAGCGGAAAGGCCATCGTTGCCGGCATCGACGTGGTCGCCCACCCGGCACTGGCCAAACAGGTGATAGGGGTGGTCCCCCAGACCAATACTCTCGACCGCGCTCTAAGCGTGTGGGAGAACCTCTATTTCCATGGCCGGTTCTTCGGCATGAGCGCCAAGAAGGCCCGCACGGCCGCCGAAGAGTCTCTGCGGCTGTTCCGGCTGACAGACAGGGCCAAAGCTCCGGTCATGGCTCTCTCGGGAGGCATGGCTCAGCGGCTCATGGCCGCCCGGGCCATTCTTCATAGGCCGTCGGTGCTGTTTCTCGATGAGCCGACTGCCGGTCTCGATCCGCAGAGCCGGATCGCCCTATGGGAGATCCTGGGTGGGCTGCGCGACCAAGGCCCGACGATCTTTCTCAGTACTCACAACATGGAGGAAGCGGATTCGCAGTGCGACCGGGTGGCGATCATGGACCACGGTCGCATCCTCGCGCTGGACACGCCTGAGGGCCTCAAGGCTTCCGTGGGCGCGGACACCATCATAACCATTTCGGCGACCGGCGACCTCGATGTCCTCGCTCGTGGTCTCGAGGAGCGGGTCGAGGGAGCTCTCAAGGCAGGGCGCGTGGGCAGCACCATCCAGCTTCACGTGAAGGGTGCGGCCGGAGTGCTGCCGCAGGTGGTGAGCGCCGCCGAGCACGGCGGGGCCACCGTTACCGATCTGTCGGTAGCCGAGCCCAACCTCGAGACCGTGTTCATCAATCTGACGGGCAAGGAGCTGCGAGAGTGATGTCCACCGAGACCCCCGCCCCGCTCAGGACCACCGTCTGCGAGGTCCCCAGGCCATCCCGCTCGGCGGCGGCGGCAAGCTGGACCGCGTTTGCAAGCCTTGCTGCTGCGAGATCTTGTCGTGCTTCGCAAGACTCTGGGCATATTCATCCCCCGCACGCATCCTCCAGCCCTTCCTCCTGGTGTTCGTCTTCCTCTACGTGTTTCCCAAGATCGGAGAGTCCGTCGGAGGCTCCGGACCCGCGGCATCGGAGTTCGCCGCAGTCCTGGTGGCCGGAGTGGTCGGGCTCTCCATCATGTTCCAGGGCATCCAATCCGTTGCTCTACCCATGGTCCAGGAGTTCGGCTATACGAAGGAGATCGAGGATCGAGTCCTTGCCCCGCTGCCCGTGTGGATGGTGGCCGTCGGTAAGGTGACGGCCGGAGCCATCCAGGGGCTGATCGCGGCCGCTCTCGTCTTCCCGATCGCCGCCGTGGTGCACGTCCAATGCGATCCAGATCAATCTGACCGTCCACTGGCCGATCCTGCTTACCATGTTGCCGTTGGCGTGCATCATGTGCGCTGCCCTGGGGCTCACCTTCGGCACCCGCTTCGACCCACGGCAGGTCCCCATCCTCTTTGGCGTCATCATCCTCCCCATGACCTTCCTCGGAGGCACCTACTATGCCTGGACCGCACTGGCGCCGGTTAAGGTCGTTGGCTGGTCGTGGCTGCAGATCTCTGGTGCTTTTCAATCCCCTCATCTACGTGACTGAGGGGTTTCGGGCGGCCTTGACCATGGCCCCGCATATGCACCTGTACGTGATCTACCCGGTCATGGTCGGGTCTCTGCGCCCTGTTTCTCTGGCTGGGCATCAGGGGCTTTCGCAATCGGGTGCTCAACTAGAGCAGGTAACGAGGACGACCACAGGCCCCGAGCCACAGCCAGCGGAGGCTGTTCTTCGACGGTTGGGGAGCCCACCTCCGGGCGAGTAGAATCGATGATCAGCGCTTTGGGTATGTCCCTGAGACTACGACCCCGAGATGCAAGGGAGGAAGGTTTGGCAGCGAGCATCGCGAGCAGCAAGGCTTCCCTACTCTTCGACTTCTCGCACAGCCGCCAAGCAATCCTCTCGGTCGCTCAGCCGGGTTTGGCCGCCCTTCTCGCCTTGGGCGGTTTCCCCTCGCTCCGTGTCGTCGGCCTGGGATTGGTCGCTTCCACGGCCGGCATGTTGTGCGTGTACGCCTCCAACGATCTGCTGGACCTGCGGGTCGACCGGGAAGCCGTCCGCTCGTCGACCTCGCCGAAGATCGCGGAAGGCTACGACATCGACGTTGTCGCCGTGCGTCACCCCGTAGCCATGGGCGTGCTCTCTCTGAGGCTAGCCGTTGCCTGGGTTGTCGTCCTCGGTCTGATCGCCCTGGGATTCGCCTACTGGCTTCGGCCGGGCTGCGCCCTGATCTTCGCTGGCTGCGTCTGCTTGGAGGTCGTCTACTGCGCGCTCAAGCGGCGCACATGGCTGAAGACCGTCCCAGCGGGAGCGATGGTGGGTCTGGGGGCGCTGGCCGGGTGGTATGCCGTGCGAGACTTCGATCTCTGCGCCGTTGCGTTCTTCTTTCTTCTTGCCTTCTGGGAGATATTCGGGCGAAACCTCACCAACGACCTGGCGGATAGGTCTCACGACGCCCCGCTAGGGATAAAGACGCTGGCCACCGTCCACGGGCCGAAGTGGTGCGGCCCGAGTGATCTTGGTTGGAACCACCGCTATCCTTCCGCTCGCTGCCCTGCAGCCAGGCAGTCTCTACCTCCGGCTGCTCCTGGTGGCGGCGGCAATCTGGACGATCACGCTCCCCGCGCTCAGTCTTGTCCGGTCACCTCAGGAAAAGGAGTCCCAGCGCATGTTCAATCGGGCCAGCCTGTTTCCCCCGCTTGCCTTTGTCGCGGTGCTCGTCTTCTTCGCCATACGGAACGCCCTATGAAGACTCTTGGGAGATTGCGAGGGAAGAGCCGCTCACCCGAGCGGGACATCCGGACGCCGACCGATGCCACCTATCTACGAGACTTGTTCAACAACAGCGCCCGCTACTACGAATCGGTGAACATGGTGACCAGTGCGGGACAGGTGGTCCTGTGGCGGAGGGAGGTAGTGGCAGCCGCTCACCTGAAGCCAACGGACAGAGTGCTGGACGCGTTCTGCGGCCCCGGGGGTCTGGCCGAACGGGCCTTGCCCTTGTTGGGAAATGAGGGCCGTTTGGTGCTGGCCGATCTCAGTCCGGTCATGCTGCACGAGGCGAGACTGCGCTTGGCGCGGCGCAGCGCGGGCCGGACGGGGCCTCGCCCGAACATAGAGTTCATCGCCGGAGACCTGCTCAGCGAAGACCTGGGCCTCGGAGACTTCGATGTCGTGTTCCTGGGCTGGGGTTTGCGATACGTCGCGGATGTCGGCGCCGCCCTTGCCCGCATGCGCTCCTTCCTTCGCCCGGAGGGACGCCTGGTGGTCCTGGAGTTCACTCGTCCGGCGCCTCTTAGTTGGGCCACTCCCGCTCACTACTACTTTCGCCACGTTCTTCCGAGAGTGGGCTCCTGGCTCGCAAGGGACAGAGAGCTGCACGACTATCTCAAGGTCTCGGCCGCCGAGTTCCTCAGCGCGACCGAACTCCGACAGGCTGTTGAGAGAACCGGGTTCGAGGTCGTCTCCTGCAGGAGTCACCTTGGCGGGCTGGTCACGATCCTGGCGGCGACGGCGACATAAGCCGCACGTAAGCCTCGGGGACCAGCCACGTAGGTTGGGGGCCGGGGTTT
Organism: uncultured Actinomycetes bacterium; assembly: GCA_963784835.1. Taxonomy (GTDB): domain Bacteria; phylum Actinomycetota; class Thermoleophilia; order RBG-16-64-13; family RBG-16-64-13; genus RBG-16-64-13. The sequence continues at coordinate 465,515 of CAWASM010000002.1, forward strand.
GTGTGGCTTCGTTTCGCGGAGGGAACAGTACGGCCAAGTCTGTGATCCATAAGGTAGGAGGAAGAATGATGAGGCGAATCTCCCCATTTCCCGGCAACCCCGCACCGAAAGGGAGAGTCCTGATTCTGGTGGCTGCCCTGTCGGTTCTCCTGATGGTCGGTCTGCTAGCCGCTTCCTGCGGCGGAGTCACTACCGCAACGACCTCCAGTGCCGTCACCACCGCGGGCACCCCCACTACCTCAGGAGGCGGGGGCGCGGCGGTGACCATGAAGAGCTTCGCCTTCGACCCTGCTACCGTCACGATCAAGGTCGGCGAGACCGTCACCTGGACCAATCAGGACTCCGCAACCCACACCGTGGTAGGCGACAACAACGAGTTCAAGAGTGGCGACCTTGCCAATGGCGCGACCTTCAGCTTCAAGTTCGACGCAGCGGGCACATATGCCTATCACTGCAGCATCCATCCGTCGATGAAGGGAACAGTGGTGGTCCGGTAGAGGGCGGCCTGCTCGGCACCCTCCGGGGGGACCTATGGCCGCTAGAGGGTGACTCCCGTGTCGATAGCTGCCGGTTCGGCTAACGCGCTCGCCGCGGCCTTGGCCTCGTCCAGCGCCACCCGGGCGGCAGTCCGTTGCGCGGACGGGTTCAGCCTCTGCGTGACCACCACGGTTACGAGCGCAGCGCCGCAGGCGATGAAGAACGGGATCTGGTAGCCCACGTAGTTGAGGATTATGCCCGCCGCCACCGGCACCACAACGGCCGTCGCGTGCAGGATGGTGATGCCCATCGCCAAGCTGGGAGCGATCTCCTCCGGCACCGCGATCTTGCGCAGATAGGTGGCAGCCCCGATGGTGGAGAACGGGACGATGAAAGAGTAGATGACGTAGAAGACGCAGGCCAGGTAGACGTCGTTTGCCAGAGCGTAGCCGCCCAGCGCCACGACGTAGCCGATGTTCACGGCCTGAAGGACCCGCCGCTCACCCAGGCGATCGATCAGCCCTCCCAAGTACGACGAAGACAGGATGGAGACAAACGTGACCGCCATCAGGAGAAGAGAGATCTCGGACACGGTCAGCTTGAAGCGATCGACCAGAACCCAGAGCCCGAACGAGAAGAAGATCTGCTGGCGCACGCCGTCCAGAAGGTTGAGCAGATAGTAGTAGCGGTAGTCCTTGCGCCAGACGATCGGCTCCCGCCTGGGCGCCACCTTGCGTTCCTCGCCATCGTGCAGGTGAGGAAAACGGAAGATGGCTACGGCGCCGACAAAAGCGACCAGACCGATGACGATGAAGGTCCATTTGTAGGAGAGCAAGTGGAAATGGAAGATAAGGAACACGGCCAAGAAGCCGGCGAACGTGCCCGCCTGGCTGAAAGCCGCCATGCGTCCGAGCACGTGGCCGGTACGTTCCTGCGTGGTCAGGCTCATGCCGAGCGAGTACTGGGTCTGCAGTATGGTGTGCAGCCCGAAGCTGCTGATTAGGATCCAGGGAATGACCGCGTTGAAACTGCCGGCGAGGCCGAACAGACCGAGGCCGATGCCGAGAAAGAGCATGGCGCCCGAGGTCAGCCGCTGTATCGAAACCCGGTAGAGCAGCGCCATCAGCAAGATAAGGGTCAGCCCGCCGACTTCGCGGATAGCTGTCATGTAGCCGAATTGAGGCCCGCTGAAGTGGAGAACGTCCTCGAAGAAGTTGGTGACGACTCCGCTGTGGGCGCTGTAGGCGAAGCCGTAGCACACCTGCATCGCAGCGAGCATGACGAACCCACGGCCCGCCGGGCTCCTCAGAGACCAGCGGAAACGGTCGTTCACGAGTTAGGCGGTACCACCGCGTTGTTCGGGCTTGTGAGCATGCTCGGCTATGTTAGGCAGGTGACCCGGAAATCTTCAAGGACGATGCGCTCGTCGCGGGAGCGGCTGGAGCGACCCATCGTCGGGCATGCGGCTCACTCCTCGACCAGGCGGTATCCCACTCCCTGCTCGGTGATTATGTAGCGCGGTTCGGCCGGATCATCCTCGATCTTGCGTCTCAGCCCGGCGATGAACATGCGGGGGTAGTGGGTCTGGTCCGCGTAGCCCGGGCCCCATACTTCCTGGAGCAGAAACCGATGGGTGAGCACTTTGCCCGGGTTCTTGACGAGGGTGGTGAGCAGACGGTACTCAAGAGGCGTCAGATGGACCTCTGCCTCTCTAACCAATACCCGCCGGCCGGCCAGATCGACCACGAGGTCACCCACCTGAAAGAGCGACGTCTCCTCCCGCCCTCCGCTCCGGAGCGCGGCCGCGTGACGCAGCGCCACCCGGATGCGGGCCAGCAACTCGGGCACGCTGAAAGGCTTGGTGAGGTAGTCGTCCGCTCCGGCGTTGAGAGCGTCTACCTTGTCGTTTTCGCGACCCCGGGCGGACAGGATGACTATGGGCACCTGCGACCATTCGCGCACCCGGGTGATGATCTCCATGCCGTCCATGTCGGGAAGCCCAAGATCGAGCACGATGAGATCGGGCACCCGGGCGAGCACGTGGGTCAGTCCCAGCCGCCCCGTCTCGGCTTCAGCCACCTCGTAGCCGGCGTTGGCGAGGCCGCCTCCAAGAACCGCCGGATGGGCCGGTCGTCCTCGATGATCAGGATGCGTGCCGGCGTTGCGAGTCGCTGGTCGCTCATGTCTGCATCCCCTCCCTTTCGATCACGCTGGGATCGGGCGGCGATTCTCCCAAGGGGAGCTGGAAGCTGAAAGTGGCTCCTCCGCCGGGGCGGTTTTCTGCCCAGATCCGTCCGCCGTGCGCGCTGACGATCGCTCGAGCTATCGCGAGACCCAATCCGGTTCCTCGTTCACTCGAGGCGGCGGATGCAGTGCCGCGGAACAGCTTCTCAAAGACGCGTTCCTCTTCGCCCTCTGCCAAGCCGGGCCCGCGGTCGCTCACACTCGATTACCACTCCTGTTCTTCTTCCGAGCACTGATGTCGATCGGCGAGCCGGGACTGCTGTATCGGACAGCGTTTTCCAAGAGGTTGACGAGCACCTGCTCTATGAACACGCCATCCAACGGTATGAGGGGCAAGTCGGGGGCGAGATCCTTGTTGATGATTCGACCGGCCAACTCCTTGCGCAGTCGCCCCAGCGCAGAGCCGATGACGTCCTCGAGGGGGAACCATTGCTTCTCGACCTCGATGGCTCCCGCGTCAAGGCGGGTCATGCTGAGTAGATTGTCGACCAGCCGGGCCAGACGAGTTGGACTCCTCGACCAGTTCCTCCAGCAGCCCCGTCCGCTGGGTCACGTCCGCCGATGCTCCCAATTCGAGAAGAGCGCTGCTTGCTCCGGCAATCACCGCCAACGGGGTCCGCAGATCGTGAGACACGGAGCTGAGGAGAGAGTTGCGCAGCCGCTCCTTCTCGATCTGCAGCAGTGCCCTCTGCGTTTCGTCGGCCAGTTCGTCTCGTTCTATCGCGGTCCCGATCTGGGTGGCGAGTGTCTCCAGCAGTTGCCTGTTTTCCGGCGAGAGCAAGGATTCGTCTTCCGGCTGATTGACACTCAGAATGCCGGCTGTGCCTCGTGGCGTGACCATCGGCACGTGGAGAGCGGCAACATCAGGCAACGTGTCGGTCCCATTGCCGGCAAGCTGGCCATGTTCGAATGCCCATGTCGCCACCGCCTGCTCGCGGGAATCGGCAGCCATAGCTCTCGCGGTGGAGACAGCCGGTTCCAGTCTGCCCCTCTCCCCGGGAAGATAGATGGTCGCCTCGGTGCCGTATATGCCAGACACCTCCCGTTGCGGCGTCTGACGCAAGTTGATGGGTGCCGGAGACTGCCGAGAGCTCCCGACTCAGGCGGTAGAGTGCTTCTAGCCGCCGCTCCCGGGCCCGGGAAGTATGGACCTGCCGGCGCAAGCGGGCCGCCAGCGTGCTTATGATGAGCGCGACCACGAGCATAACCGCAAAGGTGATCACGAACTGCGCATCGGCTACCGCGAAGGTGAGGTATGGGGGCACAAAGAGGAAGTCGAACGCCAACACCCCCAGTACCGTGGCTAGAATGCCTGGACCCAAGCCGAAACGCGCAGCGATAAGCGCGATGGCCAGCAGGAACACGATCGCCTTGTTGGCTTCTGCCAAACCGATGTCCCGGAAGGCCCAGGCCGCTAGCGAGACAATGATGAGCCCGACCAGTGCCCAGACGTACCCCCGCCAAGCCAGCGTGCATCGACGGGCCGGGCTGGGGGCGCGTCCTCCGGCTCCTGGCCTGCCGTGGACGACGTAGATGTCCATCTCGCCGCTCCGCTCGAGCAAGTCGTCCACAATGCTCCTGTGGAACAGGCGCTTCCAGCGCGGCTCGGCAGTCTTGCCAATGACGATCTTGGTGACGCTCTGCGACCGGGCATAGCTGACGAGTCTCGGCCACGATGTCGTCGCCGCTGATCGTCGCCGTCTCGGCACCCAGGCGTTCAGCCAGCTGGATGTTCTCCGTGAGCCGGCTGCTGGCGAAGGTTCCCGGGGCCGTCGGTACGCGACCTCTCCACACCCACAGCGATCCAGCGGGCGCTGAGCGAAGCGGCCATCCGCTTAGAGGTGCGGATGACATCGGCCGAGGTTGGGCTAGGGCCCACGCAGACGAGCAGGGTCTCGGAGATCGCCCAGGTCTGCAGAGGCCCCGCGGAGGCCAGCCGCGTCGTCTCCAGATGGGCATGGACGCGATCGGCCGTGCGCCTGAGCGTGATCTCTCGCAGCGCCCCCAGGTTTGGGCGGGTGAAGAAGCCCTTCATCGCGCGCTCGGCTTGGCCGGGATGTAGATCTTGCCCTGGTGAAGCCGTTCGACCAGCTCCCCAGGCGGTAGATCGACCAACTCGACCGAATCAGCATCGTCGAACACCGCGTCGGGGACGGTCTCGCGCACTTGGACGCCTGTGATGTGAGCGATGAGGTCGTTGAGGCTCTCGAAGTGCTGCACGTTGAGTGTCGTGTAGACGTTGATGCCGGCGCCCAGCAGATCTTGCACGTCCTGCCAGCGTCTTCGCGTGCCTCGGGCCTGGGGCGTTCGTGTGGGCCAGCTCATCCACGAGAAGCAACGCGGGCCTGCGCTCAGAGCCGTGTCGAGTCGAGCTCATGCAGCGTCATCGCTGGTATTCGAGCAACGAGCGGAGGCAGCGCTTCCAGCCCCTCGAGGAGCACCTCCGTCTCCGGCCGGCCGTGTGGCTCGACATAGCCCGGCCACCACGCCACTCCGGACGCCGCCAGGTGCTGGGCGGCCTCCAGCATGGCGTAGGTCTTGCCCACCCCGGCCACGTAGCCGAAGAAGATCTTGAGATTGCCCCGCGTGCTTAGCCGGGATTCATCAGCCTGGAGTTGTTCCAGAAGCCTATCGGGGTCGGGCCGGTGGTCCTCCACCGCTGAATCACTGCCCGACAGGGCATCAAGCGCCAGGTTCAGCTCCAGCACGTTGACGCGCGGCTCGCCCAGAACGCCCCATTGGCGGCCCTGGGTGTGTTTGGCGACCAGGGCACTGACGACATCTCGCCGTCAGCCCTCTGGCTCTTGCACACGCGCTCCACCTGATACTCGGCCGCGGCGGGACTGATGTGGGGGTCGAGACCGCTGCCCGAGGAGGTGACCAGATCGACCGGCACCAGCGCGTTGCCCGGGGTCGGCGGCGCGCAGGGCCTGGATGCGCTCTTCCACCGCGCTGGAGGAGCGCGGGTTGGTGGGCCCCAGATTGGAGCCCGCGGACGCCGCCGCGTTGTAGGGGACCGGCGCCGTCGCCGAGGGGCGCGACCAGAAATACCCTGGGATCGCTGAACGGCTGGCCGATCAGCTCGGAGCCGACGATCTTTGTTGTCCTGGACGATCATGCTTCCTCCGGCCTTGTGGGAAAAGAACGCCTGCGATATTCCTGTGACCGCTAGGGGATAGATAACCCCCACTATAACCCCCAGCGCCACCAGAGCCACCACGCTTTGCCTGAGCATCTTGAGCATAGCACGTCCCCTCATGCGACGCCCACCGCGTGCAGGAGGAGATCGATGAGCTTGATACCGGCGAACGGCACCACCAGGCCACCCAGCCCGTAGATGAGCAGGTTGTTGCGCAGCAACTGCGCGGCCGGCCGAGGCGTGTACTTGACCCCGCGGAGCGCGAGAGGGATGAGGAAGACGATGACCATGGCGTTGAAGATGACCGCTGAGAGCACCGCGCTCTGAGGAGTGGTGAGTCGCATCACGTTGAGCGCGTCCAGCTGGGGATACGTCGCGGCGAAAGCCGCCGGGATGATGGCGAAGTACTTGGCGATGTCATTGGCGATGCTGAAGGTGGTGAGCGATCCTCTGGTCATGAGCGTCTGCTTGCCGATGTGGACGATCTCGAGCAGTTTGGTGGGATTCGAGTCCAGATCGACCATGTTGCCGGCTTCCTTGGCCGCCTGCGTACCGGTGTTCATGGCCACAGCCACGTCGGCCTGGGCCAGAGCCGGCGCGTCGTTCGTGCCGTCGCCGGTCATGGCCACCAGATGCCCATCCGCCTGATACTGGCGGATGAGCGCCAGTTTGGCCTCCGGGGTGGCCTCGGCCAGAAAGTCATCCACGCCCGCTTCCGCGGCGATGGAGGCAGCCGTGACAGGGTTATCCCCGGTGATCATGACCGTCTTGATGCCCATGCGTCGCAGATCGTGGAACCGCTCGCGGATCCCGCCCTTGACGATGTCTTTGAGATGGATGACACCGAGCCCCGTAGCCCCGTCGGCCACGACGAGCGGGGTGCCTCCCTGCGCGGGCGATGGCATCCACCGCGTCGATCACTGCCTCCGGCAGAGCCCCGTTCTGGTCTTTCACCTAGGCCTCCACGGCGTCCGCGGCTCCCTTTCGGATCCGCCGGCCGTCCAGATCGACCCCACTCATGCGGGTCTGGGCCGTGAAGGGCACGAACGTAGCGCCAAGGGCGTCGACTCCGCGGCCGCGGAGACCGTATTGTTTCTTGGCCAGGACCACGACACTGCGGCCCTCGGGGGTCTCGTCGGCCAATGAGGCCAGTTGGGCGGCGTCGGCCAGTTCGGCGATGTCGACCCCGGGCGCCGGCACGAACTCCGTTGCCTGGCGGTTGCCAAGCGTGATGGTGCCGGTCTTATCGAGAAGCAGCACGTCCACGTCTCCGGCGGCCTCCACCGCCCGGCCCGGACATGGCCACCACATTCGCCTTGCTCAGGCGGTTCATCCCGGCGATCCCGATGGCCGACAGCAGAGCGCCGATGGTAGTGGGGGCCAGGCATACCAGCAGGGCCACGAGGATGGTGATCGACACAACCGCTCCCGTAGCCGGCGGCGTCGCACGCTGAACGCGGACATCGGCTGCAGTGAGACGACCACGACAAGAAGATGATGGTCAGTGCGGCCAGCAGGATATTGAGGGCGATCTCATTGGGGGTCTTCTGCCTCTTGGCGCCTTCCACCATGGCGATCATGCGATCAAGGAATGTCTCTCCCGGCTGGGCGGTCACGCGCACGATCAGCCAGTCGGAGAGGACTCTGTGTCCCGCCGGTCACAGCGCTGCGGTCGCCTCCGCTCTCGCGGATGACGGGCGCGCTTTCCCCGGTGATGGCACTCTCGTCCACCGAGGCCGCGCCCACTACCACCTCGCCGTCGGCGGGGATGAACTCACCCGTCTTGACCAGCACGAAGTCGCCCCGCGCGAGCAGCGACGAGGAGACCGGCTTCCGGCTGGCGCGTCACGGCGGGCATCCGCCAGCCTGGTGGCCACTATCTCCTTGCGCGCCTTTCGCAGGCTGTCGGCCTGGGCCTTGCCGCGGCCCTCCGCGAGCGCCTCGGCGAAGTTGGCGAAGATGACCGTGAACCACAAGAGCAAAGAGATGGCGAGGATGAAGCCGGGAGAGGCTTCCCCGGGCCCGGCCACGGCTTGGATGAACAACACGAAAGTCAGCAGGGCCCCCACCCACACGACAAACATCACTGGGTTGCGTAGCTGCACCCGAGGGTTGAGCTTCCTGAGGGAGTCAAGCGCAGCCACACCAGTGAGCCGCCAATCGAAGGAGCGCCTCTCCGGACCGGGACGCCTGGATGCAGGCTGGGAATCGCGGATGTCTGCGGTCATGCGATGGCTTCTCCCTTAGTGGATCATCATCAGATGTTCCACGATCGGTCCGAGGCGCGAGAGCGGGTAAGAAGCTCAGCGCTCCGACCACAATCACTACCGTGATGAGGAGGCCGACAAATACCGGTCCATCCGTCCGCAGTGTGCCCGCGCCGGCGGGGACGTGCTTCTTCTTGGCCAGCGATCCGGCCAAGGCCAGAGTGGGCGCGAGGATCCAGAACCGTCCGATGAGCATGCAGATGCCGAGGGCGATGTTGTAGAAGGTAGTGTTGGCGGAGAGGCCCGCAAAAGCGCTGCCGTTGTTGCCCACCGCCGAGGTGAAGGCGTAGAGGATCTCGCTCAGGCCGTGGGCGCCCGGATTGGCCGACACCCGACCTTCCCGCGCCGGTCGCCACGCCGATCATGGTGCCCACCAGGATGGCGATGACCGGGATGAGGATGATCAGGGAGGCCATCTTCATCTCGTACGTCTCGATCTTCTTGCCCAAGTACTCGGGCGTGCGGCCCACCATGAGACCGGCGATGAACACGGCCACGATGGCGAAGACCAGCATCACGTAGAGTCCGGATCCGACTCCGCCGAAGACCACCTCCCCCAGCTGGATCATCACCAGGGGCACGAGGCCACCGAGGGGCGTGAACGAGTCGTGCATGCTGTTCACGGACCCGTTGGAGGCGCCGGTCGTCGCGACGGCCCAGGCTGCCGAGCCTGGCGATGCCGAAACGCGCCTCCTTGCCCTCCATGTTGCCTCCGGACTGAGCGGTCGTGGTTCCGCCGGCGGCATCGAGATTGGCCCCCAGCTGCGCCACCTGGGGCACGCCCTGCTGTTCGAAGTAGTAGGCGGCGCGATCATCCCCACGCAGAATGATCATCATTGCGGCCAGAACCACCCAGCCCTGTCTGGTGTTCCCCACCATGCGTCCGAAGGTGTAACAGAGCGCCGCCGGGATGAGGATGATCGACACCAGCTCCAAGAAGTCGGTGAGCGGCGTGGGATTCTCGAACGGGTGCGCGGAGTTCGCGTTGAAGAAGCCGCCGCCATTGGTGCCCAGTTCCTTGATGGCGATCTGCGAGGCCGCAGGGCCGACCGCGATGTCTGCGAGGTGACCGTCTGGCCGCTCAGCGGTCGCGAGCGGCTGCACCAGTCGGGCCTCTGTGACGGGGTCGAGCGTCTGGACGACTCCCTGCGACACCAGCACGATGGCGAGGACGAGGGAGAGGGGCAACAGCACATAGAGAACCGCTCGAGTCAGATCCACCCAGAAGTTGCCCAACCAGTCGGTGGTGCGGCGGGAGAAGCCACGGATGAACGCAATCACTACGGCGATGCCCGACGCCCGCCGAGACGAAGTTCTGCACGGTGAGACCCACCATCTGGGTGACGATACTTCATGGTTGATTCGCCGCCATACGCCTGCCAGTTGGTGTTGGTCACGAAGCTGACCGCGGTGTTGAAGGCCAAGTCCGGACTGACGTTCCCCAGTCCCGAGGGACCGCCGGGCAGCCAGCCCTGTATGCGCTGCAGGAGGTAGAGCACGAGAAAACCCGACCAGGCTGAAGACGAGGACGCTGGCGGCGTACTTCTTCCAGCCCATCTCGTTCTGCGGATCGATGCCGCCGGCTTGTAGATGAGCTTTTCCACGGGGCGGAGTGCCCGATCCAGCCCGCAGATGCGCTTGCCTTCGAAAACCCTGGCCATATAGGCGCCGAGGGGTCGCACGAGCAGCAAGGACCACGCCCAGAAAGAGGACGATCTGCAGCCAGCCTTGGGCGGTCATCCGAGTTTCTCCGGCCGTATCAAGGCGTAGAGCAGATATCCAAGCAGGATCGCTGCAACTATCAAGCTCACCACCAGCATGCCGTTGCCTACAGCCGATTGAGAGCCGCCGCGAGCCCCCACGACAAAGCGAAGAAGGCAACTGCAACAATCAAGGCCACGGCGTCCACTGAAACCATCCCTCCTCACGTCTCTTGGCTCAAGTCAACCACGAGCATGGTCAAGAACTCGTTGCCGGCAGGGGGGGCCGCGTAAAGAGACCGCATAGATTGAAAGAGGGTCTCCGCGGTCGCCGCGGGCCTGTCCGGCGTATCATTTGCTCTCGGTACCCACGTAGGAGGAGACGAACAAGGCCATGGCCAAGAAGAACGCCTTCTATGCGCAATCGGGCGGGGTTACCGCCGTCATCAACGCGTCCGCGTGCGGCGTCATCGAGACCGCCCGCCAACAATGCGGACATGATCGGCAAGGTGTTCGCCGGCCGCAACGGCATCATCGGCGCGCTCGACCGAAGACCTCATCGACACCAGCGAGGAGTCCGCCGCCGCATAGCCGCGCTGCGCCACACGCCCTCCGGCGCGTTCGGATCCTGCCGCTACAAGCTCAAGAGTCTGGAAGCAGAGCCGCCGTGAATACGAGCGGCTGATCGAGGTCTTCAAGGCTCACGACATCGGCTACTTCTTCTACAACGGAGGCGGGGACTCCGCCGACACCTGCCTCAAAGTCTCGCAACTCTGCTGAAACTAGCGGACGTTCCCATCCAGGCCATCCACGTGCCCAAGACAGTGGACAACGACCTGCCGATAACCGACAACTGCCCCGGCTTCGGCTCCGTGGCCAAGTACATCGCCGTCTCCACTCGCGAGGCCAGCTTCGACGTCCGCTCCATGTCCAAGACTTCCACCAAGGTCTTCGTGCTCGAGGTCATGGGCCGCCATGCGGGCTGGATCGCGGCGGCAGGCGGTCTGGCGTCGGACAAGCGGACACCGAGATCCCCATCGTCATCCTGTTTCCCCGAAGTCGTGTTCGACAAGGAGCGGTTCCTGGCCAAGGTGGACTCGCTGGTGAAGCAGTCCGGGTACTGCACCGTGGTGGTCTCGGAAGGTGTGAAGGGACCCGACGGCAAGTTCCTGGCGGATCAAGGGCTCGAAAGATGCCTTCGGTCACGCGCAGCTTGGGCGGCGTCGCGCCGGTGGTGGCCGACATCATCCGCGAGGGTCTGAGCCTCAAGTATCACTGGGCGCGTCGCCGACTATCTCCAGCGCTCCGCCCGCCACATCGCCTCGAAGACGGACGTCGAGCAGGCCTACGCCGTGGGCAAGGCCGCGGTGGAGTTGGCGCTGGCAGGCAAGAACTCCGTGATGCCGACCATCGTGCGCAGGTCTGCCAGTCCGTACGTGTGGGAAGTGGGCTCGGCCGATCTGTCCGAGGTGGCGAACGTGGAGAAGATGATGCCCGAGACCTACATCTCCGAAGATGGCTTCGGGATCACCGAGGACGTGCGCGAGTACCTGATCCCGCTGATCCAGGGCGAGGACTACCCGCCCTACAAGGACGGATTGCCCGACTACGTCACGCTGAGAAACCAAACGGTGGAAAAGCGACTCCCGAGCTTCGCTCTCTGAGAGACTCGCTTCGCGCCTTCGCCCACCACCAGACGGCTAGGCCGAACGCGACCGCGAATAGCAGGATCGACAGCCCGCGCACGGTGTAGGCGATGGCGTCCGTATGCTCCAGGAGCCCCAGCCGACTGAGGATGTTGTGCCAATCGTGGCCCGCGCCGGAGCCGTCATCGCCCAGGAGTGGCAGCACCATGCGGGTTGCGTCGTACATGTACACCGAGACGTTGTTGAGTGACTCGGCGGCCCAGGCGGCCATCAGAACGACGGCGAGGCGATCGTGGCGCCACCAGAAGTAGGCCCCAAGACCAAGCGGGACGGCCACCTGAAGAAACGACCCGGCCAGCTGGCATAGCAGTTCAGGCGCCCATTGCGTGAGCATGTGGCCCAACTCATGGATGCCAAGATCCACGTTTGACAGCCAAGGGGTCCAGCCTGCATGCGTGTAGGTGAGCGCGGCCAGCAGGCCCGCAACCAGGATGCCGGCGACCCACTGGAAGGTTAGCTTCCAGGTGAGAGTCTTGCCGGTGGTGAGCGCCTGACCATTCATCGCGTATGTATCATCGGCAGACCCCCCGGCGCTCTTGACCTGCCGGCCAGGGTCTGAAGCCGCTCCGGACCACTGTCGCGGCCCCGGGACCATGGACTGTCATCTGCTACGATGACGTGCCCGCCAACACATCAGGAGGCTAGTGGAAGATGAAGAAGGTGGTCTGGTTCGCAACGATTGCTATGCTCACGGTCATAGCGCTGACCTTTGCCGCCGGCTGCGGCTCGACGGCTGTGACTTCCTCAACGGACGCGATCTCGGCCTCCGTGAGCACCGACGCTTCGCAGACTTCTGAGTCCTCGCCGCCCGGCTCCGACGACGCGGCGCAACAGGCCGGCGGACCCGTGCTGGCACCTAGTGATCTCCTCTCGGCAGCCGAGGCCTCGGAGATCACCGGGTTCGCGGTGACCATGGATGAGGGCTCTCTCTTCAAGGACCCGGCGAGCGGCACCATCTCCGAGCGCTATGCCTACGACCTCGACGGCACCGGCATCCACGCTCTGGTCGAGGTCCATCAGGACGGCTTCAAACCCAGCGACGTCGTCGCAGCGGGCCAAACCGCCCTGAGCGAGTTCTCGTTTCAGCATGACATGCTCGGCGACGAGACAGCCCCGGTGGACCTTGGCGAGCAGGCCTTCACCCTGAAAGACACCGGGCAACTACACATGTACTATCAGGGCTACTACATCGTGGTGGCCTTCGACGCCGACCAGTACGAGACATCACAGAATGCGGCGCTCAACATCAAGCTCGGAGAACGCATACTGGCCAACCTGCAGGCAGCTCTGCAGTAGCATTCCGCGGCCAGACGCATGAGCGATAGAAGCCGTAGACCCCGCCTGTTCTACGGGTGGTACGTCCTTGTCGCCTCGTTCGTCATCCTCTTTCTGAACGCGGGCGGCCGCTTCACCATCGGCGTGATGATGAAGCCCATGACGGCCGAGTTCGGTTGGAGCCGTGGCGCGGTATCTTCGGCTATCTTCCTCAACCTGGCTGTGTATGCCGCGGCGATCGTCGTCGTCGGCCGCCTGTTCGACCGCTACGGTCCCAAGTGGATCATCGCCGGGTCGACCGTGCTGTTCTCGGCCGGCTTCGCGCTCATGACGCGGATGAGCTCCCTTTGGGAGTTCCTTCTTTACTACGGAGTATTGAACGCGGCCGGACTCGGTGGGACCACAGTCGCCCTCTTTGGCCCGCTCATGGGCAGTTGGTTCGAGAAGCGCCGGGGGTTGGCGTTGAGCCTTGCGTTCGCGGGCAACTGCTTCGGCCAGTTCTTGTTGATGCCGGCATTCTCGGACATGATCGTGGTCTCCGGCTGGCAGCGCACCAGCCTCTGGATCGCCGGCCTCTCCCTGGTGGTCAACCTGGCCCTTGCGTTCGCGGTCATCCGGGGCACTCCCGAGAGACTAGGACTGCGACCCTACGGAAGACACGACCGGCGCTCGCCGCGGCGTGCCACGCTCTCCACGATCGGAGCGCCCCCGCAGGCGGGCGCTCGGCGGGACCTGACTCTGTCGGAGGCCATGCGCAGCCGCTCGCTTTGGCTGTTCGCGGCGGCTATGTTCGTCTGTGGGGGCGCCGACTTCCTCATCACTACTCATCTGGTGCCCATGGTCACCGACTATGGTCTCTCCAACGCGGTCGCGGCCAGCATGCTGGCCTGGCTCGGCCTCCTCAGCCTGGTCGGCGTCCTTCTGGCCGGCCCCGCTGCCGACGCCATCGGCAACAAGACTCCGATCATCATTACGTTCGCGCTGCGGGTCGCCCTGTTCGTGATGCTCTTGCTCGTAAAGGGAGAGGCGCCCTTCTGGATATTCTCGCTGGGCTTCGGACTCACCCTGCTCGTGACGGCTCCTTTGGCGACCACGCTCGTCGGCGCGCTGTACGGCTCGACTCACATCGGCTTCATCTCAGGATTCATCACCACCGTCCACATGCTGGGCGGGGGAGTGTGGGCCTACCTCGGCGGCGTCATCTTCGACAAGACGGGCGGCTACGACCTTAGCTTCCTTCTCTCAGCCGTCTTCGCGGCGGTAGCCTTGGTCTGCACGCTCTTCATCCGTGAGCGGCGGCACGTTCCACCGGCGTTGGTCAGGGGAGCACGACCGGCGACTGACTAGTGCGCATGGCTAGCCAGGGAAACGGACTACTTCCCCTTGCCGCGACCTGCGGCGGCAAGCGGTGCCACCGCTATCCAAAGCGTGACCATGATCAGCATGGCGGTCGTGTAGCTGATGTCGTGAAGGCCGATCCTCGCGGCGATCGGGTCCCACAGAAGCCAGAAGAACAGCGAGCTGAGAAAGAAACCGGGAATAGCGGCCAGCATGTTGAAGTAACCCACCGTTTGTCTCCCTATGTCGGCTTGGACCTTTGTTCCATAGTAAACGAACGGGACGACCGGTGTACGCGCAAACGAGTGATGTGAAAACGGGGTGATAACATCCCTCTCGACGAACCCATCGGGGACCGCAGAAGAGACGCAGACGAGAGAGGAAGGGAGCAGCCGTGACGCATTCCACCATGTTCGAATCTCAGCAGCGGGGCCTGACCCTCCTACGGAGAGGCAAGGTGCGTGACGTCTACCGGCCAAGTGACGAGCACCTCATCATCGTCGCTTGCGACCGGATCTCCGCCTTCGACCATGTCTTGCCCACCCCCATCACCGACAAGGGCAAGATCCTCACCCAGATCTCCAACTTCTGGTTCAAGAAGACGGAGCACATCGTCGCCAACCACATCGTCGACGGCAACCCCGGTCCCCAATGGTATCCGGAACTCGACTGGTACTATCCGGAACTCGATGGACGCACCGTCCTGGTACGCAGCACCCAGCCTTTGGTGATAGAAGCCATAGTCCGAGGCTACCTCTCCGGCTCGGGTTGGAAGGAATACCAGAAGCAAGGGACCATCTGCGCCCTTCCCCTGCCCGCCGGACTCGCAGAGTCCGACCGGCTCCCAGAGACCATCTTCACCCCTTCCACCAAGGCCCAGTCGGGTCACGACGAGAACATCTCGTTCGAGCAGGCGTCGTCTTTGGTCGGCACGGAAACAGCCACGAAGGTCCGCGACCTGAGCTTGGCGATCTACCGCTTCTGCGCCGACTACGCCTTGGAGCGGGGCATCATCATCGCCGACACCAAGTTCGAGTTCGGTCTGTTGGAGAGTGGCGAGCTGATCCTCATCGACGAGATCCTCACCCCCGACTCCTCCCGCTTCTGGCCGGCCGAGTCCTATAAGCCGGGCGGGCCCCAAGCGAGCTACGACAAGCAGTACGTGCGTGACTACCTCGAGGCCATCAAGTGGAATAAGGAGCCTCCGGCGCCGATCCTGCCCCCGGAGGTCGTCAAGAAGACGAGTGAGAAATACTGGGAGGCCGTCAACCGGCTGGTCTCGTAGCGGCCCATCTTGTGAGGAGCGAGTCATGACCCACGAAGACGCAGGCAAGTACAGCGCCAAGCACCCTACCGGCACCGACTACGATCCGGCTATCGCCGCCGCCCTGACCGAGAGCGCCGACGAGGGCCGGATCGGCTGCGCGGTGGGCCACGATATCGCCGCGGAGTTCGCTGTCTCTCCGGCCGAGATCGGCAAGACCGCAGACCTACTGGAGCTACGCATCTACCACTGCCAGATGGGGCTGTTCGGCTACTCGCCGGAGAAGCGGATCGTCAAGCCGGCGCCCGAGGTGGCCGACGACTTGCGCGCGCAACTGACCGGTTCGGCGCTTGATGGCAGGATCGACTGCGCCGGCTGCTGGGACATCGCTGAGAAGCTCAGCCTGTCCAAGCTGGCGGTTGCCGCGGCCTGTGAACACCTTGGGCTAAAGGTCCAGCACTGCCAACTGGGTGCATTCTAGCCAGAGAGTCACACCTGGGGACCGCCGAGCGGGTGTGATCAACAAGGAGGGCACTGTGGACGACCGTCCGACGTTCGAGACCTGGCTGGACGAGATCAAGCGCTCCTCGGAGAGCGTCGGGATAGGCATGTACCTCGCGCACAACGGGGTCGTCCGGGGTACGTCCCGCGACGGATCGCCGGTGGTTGGGATGGACCTTTCCTACGACCATGATCGCCTGCGGGAGGTCGTGCTTCAGGTCCAGACGATGCCCGGGGTGGTCGCCCTGCGCGTATGGGTGAACGAGGGTCGCCTCGCCGTCGGCGAGGACATCATGCGAGTGCTCGTCGCCGGCGACATTCGCGAGAACGTGTTCGGAGCTCTGCAAGAGTTGGTGCGGCTCATCAAGACAGAATGCGTCCGCGAAAGGGAGATCGCCTAACCGGCCCCGACGCTCACGGCGGACACTTCGCGCAGACCGACCGGAACTGCATGGTGCTCAAGTAGCGGTCGCCCCTGTCAGGAAGGATCACAACGATGGTGCCCCGGCCGGCCTTCTTGGCTAGGCGCAGAGCAACCGCAACAGCCGCCCCGGCCGAGGTGCCCACGAACAGACCTTCCTTGGTGGCAAGGAGCCTGGTGGTCTCGAAGGCCTCGCCGTCTTCGACGATCTCCTTCTGATCCAGTTGCTCGGGCCGGTATATGCCGGGCACCATAGACTCGGTCATGTTCTTGAGACCCTGGATGGTGTGGCCCATCGCCGGCTCGACGCCCACGATCTTGACCGAAGGCTTCACCGACTTGAGGAATCTGCCCACTCCCATCAGGGTGCCGGTGGTGCCCATACCGGCTACGAAGCAGTCCACCTGCCCCTCGGTCTGCCGGTAGATCTCCGGACCGGTTGTCTCGAAATGGGCCTGCGCGTTGGCCTCGTTGTCGTATTGGTTGGGCAGGTAATACTTGCCCGGGAAAGCCTCCATGAGCACATGGGCCTGCCGGATGGCTCCGTCGATGTTGTCCTTGGCCGGCGTGAGGATGACCTGGGAGCCGAGCCCCTCGAGGATGAGGCGCCGCTCGGTGCTGACACACTCGGGCATGCAAAGTTCCACCTTGTAGCCCTTGGCCGCGCCGATCATGGCTATGGCGATACCGGTGTTGCCCGAAGTGGGCTCGAGGATGACCTTGTCTTTGGTGAGCTCGCCGCTATCCTCGGCCTTGGTGATCATATATAGGGCCGGACGGTCTTTGACCGAGCCGCCGGGGTTACACCCCTCGAGCTTGCAGAGGATCCTGGTATCGGGATTCGGATTGAGATTCGCAAGCTCCACCAGGGGCGTGTTGCCGATGGCCTGCAGCAGGTTCATGTGAGGCATCTCCGGGAGTCGCTTGCGCTCATTCGGCTGACGATGCTACCACGGGAGTTCAGTAGAGCCAGGGGATGATCCGCCGCGGCACGTAGCGCGCGTACTCCGTCCAGAGTTCGCCGTACTTCGCCGCGCAGCGCCGCTCGTCGGCCCTTTCTCGCGAAAGGAAGAGGGCCACGTAGTACAGCGGATACAGCCACGCTATCCAGACTCCGGGATAGCCCAGCACCAGAGTGAGCCCCACCGCTTCCAGGATCTCGCCCAAGTAGTTCACGTGCCTGGAGATCCCCCAGAATCCGCTGCAGAGGAGCGTCTGGGAGCCGTCGGTCAAAGCTCGAGGTTTGACGAAGCCCAGGAACGCGTGCTCCGGCCGGGTCTTGAAGTTGTACTTCTGCATGTTGGCGCCCCGGGATATTGCCCAGCCAGCGAAGAAGACGAGAGCGTAGATGGCCAGCAGCCACCACGGAGTGCCGGGATCGGGACGGTGAGCCGTCGCCCACAGACCGATGGCGTAGAAGTATGGGTAGAAGGTGAAACAGCCCCAGCCCAGCTTGAAGCCGACTCTCTCGGCGAAGATGTCATACGTATAGAGGTGCACTCGCTCGAACACCAGGTACTCGAACGCGAACCATGCGAAGAGGACGCAGTACAAGATCACGCCGGGTGAAAAGCCATCCCCGAACTTGATGATGTGGTGCGCCGTGAAGGAGAGGAGGTTCAGCACCAGCATGGAGGCGCCCACGAGGTAGAGGAACATCTTGGCGTCGACCCTTCGCCCGAAGAACTGCAGGTTGGCGGCGCGGCCAAAGTAGAGGTCGGCCGCCAGAGAGCGGCCCGTCTTGGGAGCGCTCAGCACCACGGCGAGGCTGAACAGTACCCCGAGCACGCCCGACCCGATCAGGCTCGACCAGCGGTGCACGTACAGCCAATCCCAGGCGAGAACGCCCGTGCGGGCGAGCACCACCCAGAGCAGAGCCAGCGCCACGAGCACCAGCGGCCCGTTCAGCCGGTACTGCAAAGGCCGGCCGCTGGCCGGGTCGACGACGTAGCCCGCCACCTTGCGGGCCGGCAGCACCATGTGGAGGGCCAAGATGAGTGTGTAGATGATCCAGGGCGCAAAGAAGCCCGCTGCGAAGCCTGTCATCAAGCCCCCTTGGTGTCTCTCAACTGGGCAAACTTGGCGGTGGACTTCGCCAGGAGGGCGATGGCCGCTCCCCGGGGAAGCAGCCTGGTCATGACGGCGGCCGCCATCTTGTTGATGAACCCGGGAATGACCACCGGCTTCCGGCCGAGGGCGCACAACGCGCTCTTGACCACCTGCTCCGGGTCAAGAGCGCCCGGAGCCTCCTTGCCGGCCGCGCCCAGGTAGCCGGGAGTGCGGACCACTCCGCACACGCAGGCCATCACGTCGACCCCCTGGTCTTTGAGCTCATACCAGAGGCTCTCGGCAAGCACCCGCAGGAACGCCTTGCTGGCCGCATAGGCAGCGATGCCGGCCGTTCCCTGGTTGCCGGTGAGGGAGGTCATGAGTATCGCGGCGCCACGGCCCCGAGCCACCATCCCAGGGAGCAACCCCCGCAGCAGAGTCAGGGGAGCGCGCATGTTGACGTCGACCACTCGCATGAGTTCAAGGCTGTCTCGGGTGGCGAAAGCGCCGATGGGGGACTGGGCGGCGTTGCAGATGACGACACCCAGATCGAGGCTCGTGACAGAGGCGATCAGAGTCTCCAAGAACTCCTGTCCAGCAATATCGCCGGCGTGGCAGCGGGCTTCGACCCCGTAGGTATCACGTACCTCGCGTGCCAAGGCCTCGAGAGGTTCCCCACGCCGGGCGACAAGGACCAAGTCCATGCCGCGCGCCGCCAGCGCCCGGGCGTAGGCGGCGCCGAGACCCTCCGAGGCGCCGGCGATGAGCGCCCAAGCGCCGTACCGTTCGACGAAACCGGCGCGCCCGCTAAGACCGGCGCTCGCTCGACCTTCTGCCATGATGAGTCCTCCGTCGGGGCCACAAGAGTATGCCGGTCGTCTATCCTATCAGCCCTGGCTGCGCCTTTTCGCACGCGGTGAAGAGGTCCCAGTAGCGGCCGCACCTGCCGGACTTGGGGGCTTCACGGCGAAACTGCCTGCCCACAAGAAGAACAGCACCACCTCGG
The DNA here is from genome assembly GCA_963784835.1 of uncultured Actinomycetes bacterium. Taxonomy (GTDB): domain Bacteria; phylum Actinomycetota; class Thermoleophilia; order RBG-16-64-13; family RBG-16-64-13; genus RBG-16-64-13. The sequence goes on from CAWASM010000002.1 coordinate 484,902, forward strand.
TCACAAGGCAATAGGTACAGAACGCGCGCAGCACCGCCGCCTGGAGCAGGAACAGAGGGATCGCCGCGAGAGCGCCGGCGTACGAAAGAAGTCGGTACGCGAGCACCAGCTTCCGAGTCGGACCCGCCATCAGGCCGATCCCCAGGTAGAACATGACAGTGAAGTAGGCGGCGCCGAAAAGGGCGATGGGCACGCCCACGATGGCCGAATACTTGCTCGTCTGGACAATGTCACAGCCTTGCACCACGTAGCAGCGCGGTATTCCGCCCCGGTAGTGAACCAGGGTCAGATACAGGGCGCTCAAGAAACCGAGAAGGGCCAGCACCACAAGCGTGTAGCGCACGGACCAATAGAACGGTCCCCTCTTGACGGGCGCCATGACGACCTTGATCTCCGGCGCAGTTTGTTCGGAGGACACTCTCATCGTGCCGCCTCCTCGAAGAGAGTCTCGAACTCCTGGACGCTCCTGGGGGCCACCACGAAATCGTTTATGACGAACCAGGGCGTGTGCTCCACCCCGGCGCTCTTGCCCTCGTCCTTCTGGCTGGTAATGAACGCCCTGGTCGATTCGGCTGCATAGTCCGCGCGGAACTCGTCCAGGTCAAGGCCGAGCACGCTCGCATACGCCTCGAAATACAGAGTGGGATCGGAAGCCCCGGACCAGTCTTCCTGGTTCTGGAACAGCAGATCGTGCATCTCCCAGAACTTGCCCTGCAAGTAGGCGGCGTAGGCGGCTTGGGCCGAGGCCATCCCGTTGGGATGGTTCTCCAGAGGAAAGAACCTGAAGACGAACAGAACCTGGCCCGCGTACTTCTCGCGCAGGGGGGCGAGGATCCCGGAATACCCGGCGCAGAACCGGCACTCGAAGTCGGAATACTCGATCAGCACCACGGGGGCGTCTCGTAGCCCGAAGGTGATGTCGCTCGCAACCGGCTCTTGAGCTCTTGACGGCACCTTCGAAGACGCACCCGTCGCGAGCGAGAGCACAAGGCCGGCCACCACTAGGACCACGGTACCCGCGACCCAGGGAGCCCACCTCCGTATGACGGCACTCGCAGATCTCCGCTTCAATGCGTTCCCTTTTGTCGATCACCGACCATTCTGGCAGATTTTGATTCTCGCGACGCTGAAAGATATAGGAGCGACTATGGACATGGGTCGGCGCTTCACATGTTTACCGGCATTTCGGTTTGGGGTAACAAGCGCACACGCGACCCGCGGGGGGCACTGCGAGCGCGTGCAGTCCAGAAAAGGAAGGGCGAGATCGGGGGTTCATTGATGGGTCACAGGGTGCTGAAGAGGACATCTTGGGCGAAGATCAGCGTCGTGTTCTTCGTCGTCTTCGCGGCGATCATGACAGTCGTCGCGTTGCACGTGGGCCAAAGCGAGGCTCTACCCGCAAGTCCGACAGATGAGTCCAAGGTCCCTCACTACTTCGGTCCATGGCCAAACTGGGCTTTGAGCCCGCTTACGCTTCCAGATGCGACGGTAACCATCAACGGCAACGGGACGGGCGCCACCGCTGTGGCGACTGTAGGCGCGAAGGGCGCGATCACCGGCATCACTCTGACCAATCCGGGTAACGGCTACACATCGGCTACGGTGAGCATCACCGGAGCCGGCACGGGCGCCGGCGCCAACGCCGTGGTCAATCCGTCAGGCGCTGTGACCAGCGTTCAAGTCGGTGCAGCCGGCGGGGGCTACACGAATCCGACCATCACCCTCGTTGGCGGCGGTGGCCTCGGCACCCTCGTACAGGTGGGGAACCAACTCATAGATCGGGCCAATGCCACCGACCCCAAGGCTGCGAATGCGGCTCCGGTCGCTGTGATCGTTCCGGCCCCGCTGCCCGAGGGCACACTCACAGAATTCCTCAGCCTGAACCAGGCGGCGACCGAGAGCGGCGCCACCGCCTCTGCCGGGCAGACTTTCACCGCGTATGTCCTCCGGCCTGTCGCCGGAGCGCCCGGCCAGTATGAAGTCATCTACGATAGTGGGGCGTTGACGGTGCCCGCACTGGCCGATCCGGCCGTATCAGAGGTCGTCCGCTATCCGGTCCCTGACATTGCTGTCCATGCAGGCGACGTCCTAGCTTTCTACGGAGCCGGTGTTCCCTTCGACGAGGGACCGGATGGCAGCCTCTTCAGCAGCCCCTCCAATGAGCCGCCCGCCCAGGGGACTACCATCACCGTCGATGGCAACAGCTTCCCCGTCTTGGGTGAGACGCGCACTTACTCCTTCGCGGCGAACGTGGTGGCGGGATCGGCCACAAGTGTGGCCGACGCCTCCAACATCACTCTAGTCGGCGCTCCTTTGGTGGCCGCTACAGCTACCGCCTACGGCGGGGTGGACTCGGTGATCATCAGCGCCGGCAATGAGGGACTCGGCTACACGTTCCCGACCGTCGACTTCGACCTGCCCGATGATCCCAACGGCACGCAGGCGAAGGCGCACGCCACTTTCGATGCGATCACCGGCGCCATCACAGGCGTAGTGGTCGACAGCCCCGGATCGGGGTACTCGTCCGCGCCGAACGTCGTCATTCGAGACGGCACGATCTTCAGTCCGATAGCCCACGCAGTTGGGACCTTCACTCAGGCCGTGGCCACCACGACCATAACGATCCAGTCGATCATGTTGGACACCTACGGCAGCGGATATATCGCGGCCCCCGCCGTCACTATCTCGGACCCCGGAGGTAGTGGAGGCGGAGCTTCGGCGACCGCGTTCGTAAGTGCCGGCAGTCTGGCCGCCATCAATCTGACCGCGGCAGGATCCGCGTACATCACCCCCGGCGGCATCAAGAAGTTCCAGGACGGCCTTCCGCAGCTGTGCGATCCGTCGGTCGGATGCACAGACAACAATCTGGGCCAACACATCCCTCTCGCTGTGCCCGACACCGACACCTTCACCGTGGCGAGTGGATTCGGCGGCGATGCGGATTACTACGTGATCGGGCTTGTCCAGCATAGGGAGCGGATGAGCTCGTCTCTGCCCGTGCAGGGCACTTTGTCGCGCGAGTACGTGCAGATCGAGACTCCTCAGAATGCTTCCTGGAGCAAGCATGTCCCACTTCAGAACGACCTGCTCGACGGGACCTCAGCGCCGGTGCTTATCAACGGCGTCCAGGCCTACGCAGTCGACGACCCCCACTACATGGGCCCGATAATCCAGGCGCAGAAGGACCGGGCGGTCAGGATAGTCTTCTACAACCTGCTGCCGACCGGCTCAGACGGCGACCTGTTCATACCCGTGGACACCACCTTCATGGGCGCCGGGATGGGCCCGATGGACATGATGGCTCCCATGGATATGGGAAGCGTCCTGGACCAGGTCCGCAACCCCTATTGTGGCGAACTGAGTAGGGACCGCACCAAGTGCTTCGCGGACACGCGGGCCAGCATCCATCTCCACGGCGGCATCACTCCGTGGATCTCCGACGGTCAGCCCCATCAGTGGATCACTCCCGCCAACGAGCAGACCGGGTGGCCCGAAGGCGTCGCGGTCTCCCAGGTCCCCGACATGATGGGCGGCAACCTTCCTCCCGGCGTCCCGGAGTGCTCGGCCGACGACGATGGCTGCACCACCTTCTACTACACCAACCAGCAGAGTGCGCGGCTGATGTTCTACCACGACCACGCGTGGGGCATCACCCGGCTCAACGTGTACGCTGGTGAAGCCGCCGGATACATCATCCGGGACGCCACCGAGCAGGCTCTGATCGACAGCGGTCTGCTCCCGACCGGGGACAACGAGATCCCGCTCGTCATCCAGGACAGGACCTTCGTGCCCAACACGGCCCAGATGGCCGAGCAGGATCCCACTTGGGACTACACCCGCTGGGGTAGCGAGGGTGATCTTTGGTACGAGCATGTATACATGCCCGCCCAGAACCCAGGCGATCCCTCAGGCATGAGCGCCTACGGCCGCTGGTTCTACGGCCCCTGGTTCTGGCCGCCCTCTAGCCCGACCTATGGGGCCATCGACAACCCGTACTACAACAAGGACCCGCTGGGACCGGACATGACTCGAGGCACGGCGGACGACTGGTCCACGGACTTGGCGGTGCCATGCAGCGCCGATGATCCCAGCACTTGGCAGTACGACGTCGACCCCTACTGCGAGCCGGCTCAGATCCCCGGCACGCCCAACAACTCCGCAGGGATGGAGCAGTTCAACGACACTCCGATAGTGAACGGCACGGCCTATCCGACCACGACCGTTCAGCCTGAAGCCTATCGCCTGCGGATCCTGAACGCAGCCAACGACCGCTTCTGGAACCTGCAGTGGTACGTAGCCGACCCGACCACCGGCACCCTGAGCGAAGTGGCGTTGAACGCCTCCGAGGTCGCCGCCGCCCAGACCGACCCGAACATCTTCCCGACGCCCGACACCAGCAAGAGCCCAGTCGGACCCAGCTGGATACAGATCGGCTCCGAGGGCGGTTTCCTTCCGGCTCCGGCCGTCATACCCAACCAACCGATAACTTGGATCATCGACCCAACCCGCTTCGACGTCGGCAATGTCGACCAGCACTCCCTGCTACTGGGGCCGGCCGAGCGGGCCGACGTGATCGTCGACTTCTCCAAGTATGCCGGCAAGACGCTCATTCTCTACAATGACGCACCGGCAGCGTTCCCCGCTCGGATTTCGACCTACGACTACTACACCGGCGGTCCCGACCTGAGCCCCAACGGCGCCCCGATCGTCCTGCCCGGCTATGGGCCGAACACCCGCACCATCATGCAGGTCAAGGTCGCAGCCAGCACACCCGCGCCTACGTACAACCTGACCGCGCTCAACAATGCCTTCAAGCATCATGCCGATGGCTCGGGCGTGTTCGAGTCGGGCCAGAACCCGATCATAGTGGGGCAGGCCCCCTATAACTCCGCCTATGGAACTAGCTTCATCAGCGCCGGTTGGTGCAACAGTCCCACCAACCCAAGCGCCCAGTGCGATGGGTACGCGCGGATCAACGAACAGGGCGGCGATACGTTCAACTTTGACACCCTGATGGGCAGCCAGATCGGCGTGAAGATCGAGCCCAAGGCACTTCATGACGAGATGAACTCGACGAACTTCGAGCCTTACGGCCGCATGTCCGGCAACATCGGGGTCGAAGTCGTCCCGGCCACGCCGGCGACCCAGAACGTCGTCCTGTACCCGTTCGTCAATCCGCCGACCGAGATCTTCGACGCCACGGACTTGCCGTCGACCGATACACTCACGCCTATAGCCGTGGGTGATGACGGGACACAGATCTGGAAGATCACGCACAACGGCGTAGACACCCACCCCATCCACTTCCACTTGTACGACGTCCAGGTCCTCAACCGGGTGACGTGGGACAACATCATCATCCCACCCGACGCCAACGAACTCGGGTGGAAGGACACGGTGCGCGTCAGCCCGCTGGAAGACACCTACTTCGCCATCCGGCCCGTGATCCCGACTTCGCCCTGGGAGGTCAGCAACTGCGTCCGGCCCCTCAACCCGATGATGCCACTGGGCGATACGTCGATGTTCAACTCGACCGACGTCAACGGCAACCCGACCAGCGCCATCACCAACCAGATCGTCAACTTCGGCTGGGAGTACATGCTCCACTGCCACATCCTCAGCCATGAGGAGATGGACATGATGCGGCCGGTGGTTGTCGCACTGCCGCCATACACGCCGGACGGCGTCGTAGCCCTCCCCGACGGAGGCGGCACCTCGCTCACGTTCTACTGGAACGACGCCTCTATCACTGAGACGTCGTTCGTGGTGCAACGGTCGACCGACGGCACCACCTGGGAGGATCTGACCACAATCGATTCGCCACTGGATATGGCGAACGTCCACGGTACTCGTGTCTACGTAGACGGCGCCTACACCGCCTCCTACACTCTGTACCGGGTGATCGCGAAGAACATGGTGGGCTATGGTGGTGAGTATCCGGAAGTCACGGTCCAGTCCATTTCTGCTAACGCCGTCACAGGCGCCCTTCCGGCCGCACCCACCATCACCGGACTCATTCCCACCGGTGGCCCCACCGCGGGCGGCACCACCGTGGTGATCATGGGCACTGACTTCGCGGGCATGATCGCCCCCGATGCCGTTACGTTCGATGGCCTCAACGCCACCAGCTACGTAGTCGACTCGGCCACCCAGATCACCGCGGTCTCACCGCCGCACGCAGTGGGGCCGGTCCAGGTGCAGGTGAATGCTCTCGGCGGTAGCAGTACGAGCGGCCCCTCCTCTGAATACACCTACGCGGTCGCGCCGGCAGTTACCGGCGTCGTCCCGAACATGGGTCCCGTCGCGGGAGGCACCATCGTCACCATAACGGGTACCGACTTCGTCAACTTGACCGGTCCCACTGGCGTCACCTTTGGTGGCATCGATGCCACCACATACACGGTGGATTCGCCCACCCAGATCACCGCCACCGCGCCGGCCTATGTGCCCGGCACGGTGCAGGTGCAAGTGAGCACTCTGGGAGGCGCGAGCCCTGACACGCCCGCGGACGACTACACCTACCTGCCACTGCCGACCGTCACCGCCGTCAACCCGAACTTCGGCCCAAGTGGCGGAGGTACCATCGTCACCATCACCGGCACCAACTTCGCCAACATGAGCGGGCCGGCGGCCGTCACCTTCGGCGGCACCAATGCCACCACCTACACGGTGGATTCGCCCACCCAGATCACGGCCACCGCCCCAGCTCATGCCGGCGGCTTGGTGCAGGTGCAGGTGACCACTCCTGGCGGAGCGACTGCGAACACAGCGGCCGACGACTACACGTACGGGATCATCTACACAAGCATCCGCGGAACCGACCGTTTCGACACTGCCATCAGGATCTCCAAGGCCATGTTCCCAGGAGCCCTACCGGCCAATGCCGGCCTTGTGCTGGCGCCGGGAGAGACGTACCAAGAGGCCCTCTGCGGCGCACCGCTGGCGGCCGCATACGGCGGGCCGGTCCTGCTCACCCCCACCATCGGCCTCAACAACGGAGTGCGCGCTGAGATCCTGCGCTTGAATCCCAGTTTCGTGATCTGCATCGGTCTCTCCGACACCATCCGGAATGCGGTCCAGGCCGCGCTGCCCACTGCCACGGTCTCGACGATCCGCGGAACTCTCGGCAACGTCTATGACATGTCCCGCAAAGTGGCAAACGCACTTGCGACGAAGGTGGGCGGCTTGACTGCAGCGACCGCGATCATCACCCGGGGAGACACGTTCCCCGATGCCACCGCGGTCTCGCCCCTCGCCTCCGCCAAGAAGTGGCCCATCCTCCTGACGGGCAGCACCATCACGCTCAACCTGAGCACCACGCTCGCGCTGAACGAACTCGGCATCACCAAGGCCATCAAGGTGGGCACCTACGCCACCCTGCCGCTGACGGTCACGGGCCTCGCCAACCTGTCCGGCGTCGACCGTTATCAGACCAACGTCAAAGTCGCCGAGTGGAGCAAGGCCTATGCCGGCCTCACCTTCGCCAATCTCGCCCTGGCTCCCGGAGACAAGTTCCCCGATGCCCTGGCGGCCGGTCCGTTCCTGGCCCAGAACAACGGCATCTTGTTGCTCACGCCGGCCTTCGGACCTGTGCCCTCATCCATCTCCGCCGAGATCACAGCCAACCGCTTGGCGGTGCAGCGCGTGACCTTCCTCGCGGTGGTAGAGCCTGTGCCGACCCAGGTGAAGGCGCTTCTGCCCTAGCAGCCAGCTAGACAGCCGCGCCGGGCATGCCCGGTCTCAGAGATGACCAACGCTTGACCACGAAGGAGCCCTCGCAAGAGGGCTCCTTCGCTATGACGGGAAGAGGCAGACTCGTTCCGCTTCCACACTCACAGAGACCCGGGAGCCCTGCGCCAGCCGTAGACGGGCCACTGCTGGAGGCATCACAAAGACCTTGAAGACCGCGTCGCCTCCCAGAGAGCGCACGCTCACGGTCCAATGCGCCGGGCCCGGGTCCACGCTCTCCACCAGCGCGGCGAACCGGCTAGCCTCCACATCCGGCGCTTCGGCGCCCGGGGATCCCGCAAGCCCACCGGGCGGATCGAGCGCGCTGTCAAGCACAAGGTCCTCCGCCCTCAAGGCCACGGTGACCTCGCCCTGTGCCTGCGCGGCCGTCCGAAGGACCGGCCCGCCTGCCAGCGTCACTTGCGCGCCCGCAGCCGTCCCGGCGAGGAAGTTCTCGCAGCCCACCAGCTCGGCCACCTGCCTGTCTAACGGCCGGCTCAGAAGCTGAGCCGGCGGCGCGACCTGCAGCAGCCTCCCCTTGGCCAGCACTGCGACTCGGTCTCCCAGCGAAACCGCTTCTTCCAGGCTGTGTGTCACGTGCAGGACGGTCACCCCCAAATCCCGGCACAGTCGCCTTACCTCCGCCGCCATCTCCCGCCTCGCCGACCGGTCGAGAGCGGCGAGGGGCTCGTCCAAGAGAAGCAGCCGGGGCCGGATGACAAGCGCCCTGGCCAGCGCCACCTTCTGCTGCTCGCCCCCCGAAAGCTCTCCCACGCGGCGTGAGAGAAGCCCCTCGACCCCCGTCAGCGCCGCCATCTCCTGCACCCGGGCGCTGCGCTCCACCGCGGAGGAAGGGCCCCGCAGGCCGAAACCGATGTTGCCGGCCACCGACAGATGCGGGAACAGCAGGTAGTCTTGGTAGACAAAACCCACCCCGCGCTTCTCTGGCGGCAAGGAACTAGTCCTTCCAGCCCGTGACCTGGTCGAAACTCGATCCTGCCGCTCTTCAGAGCATGCAGCCCCGCGATGGTCTCCAGAAGGACCGTCTTGCCGGCGCCATTGGGACCAAGGATCGCCACGTATTCACCGGGCTCGAGTTCGAGGAAGCCCACGTCGAGACCAGAAATCCCCAAGTTTACGGCGACGTCCATGAGTCTCAGCATCCCTATCAGCCTTTGCGCCATCTCTGCCCGCGAGATCCGCGGGGCAGGACGACCCTGAACACGATGAGCACCACCAGGGCGATCAACATCAAGAGAGCGACGACCGGAAGGGCCACACGCAGGCCTTGACCGCTGAAGAGTTCATACGTCAACACCGAGATGGTCTTGGGGTTGTAGGCCAAGATCACGATGGCGCCGAACTCGCTTATGCCCCGCGCCCACATCAGCACCGCCCCCGCGAGTACCCCCCGCCGGGCCAAGGGAAGAGCGACCCGGGAAAACGACCGCCAAGGCGAGGCTCCCAGAGTCCGCGCGACGTACTCCAACCGGGCATCCACCAGACCGAAAGCTTCCCGGGCCGAACTGACGAACAGGGGGACGCCCACAAACAGCATGGCGATGACGATGCCGGCCAGATTTTCTGTGAAAAACACGCCCAGCGCCGCGAAGGGCCGGCCGATGAGCCCATGCCTTCCGAATACCATCAGCAGAGCGATACCGGCCGCGGTGTGGGGAACTACCAGGGGAATGTCCATCAAACCTTCAACGACGGTCTTGCCCGGAAAGTCCCTGCGGGCAAGCAGGTAGGCCAGGGGAGTACCGAGAACGAATGCGACACACGTCGCGATGAGCGCCGCCAGGAAGGTGAGCCCGATCGAGCGGAGCACGTCCCACTGCCGTGCCACCTGGGCCAGTTCCTTCCAGCCCCCATCCACCACGGTGACCACGAGGGGGAGCGCGAGAAAGAGCAGCAGCAGAGTGCCTGCCGTCCAGTAGATCCACCCGGTACGGCGAAAGCCCGCGGGGTCGCGCCTCAACGATCCCTCTCCTTCTTCGCTCTTTGGGAGCCCGGCATGTGCGACCCTACGGAGGAGGAGTACAAAGGCCTCTCAACTCTCCGGGCACAGCGTCCAGGTTATCGCAGCGAGGCTGGCGAACATGGGCTGATGGTACTGGTCCATGATCTTCCTGCCCTTCCGGCCCCAGCAGGAACGAAACGAAGGCCGAAGCCGCCTCTGGATTACCGGCGTTCGAGGGGACGGTCAGCGAGTATGTGATTACTGCCCGCACGAAACTCGGCTTCACCGTAGCGAAGCGCTGATAGTCCAGATCTACCCGCACTTTCCCGTACAGATCACCGAGATTCTCGTCGCCCAGGTTCACCTCCGACGGAAGCGTCACGTACTGCAAGCCGTGCTGCTCCACCACGCTCAAGTACTCGATGGCGTAGTCGATATCTCCGCTTTCCAGTAGGGGGAGAAGCTGGACGCTGTAGGCACGCATGACGACCCTAGCACCCGACTTGGTCTCGAGGATCTCGGGCACGTGGATCACCGCCTGCTGCCCCTCGTCTTCCACGGTCACGGGCGAGGTGAATTGGCCGTCGAAGGCGTCGAAGAACAGGGTGGGCTTGTTGTAGTACCCCTCCGCCAGCTTGAGCATCATGAGAGCACGATAGCCGTTGGCGTCGAAACGAGGGTCGGCTATGCCCAAGCGCACGTCGGGCCTAGTGATGATGTCGTACCAGTTGTTCGCGGTGATCTCGTCCGCAACCGGCTCTCGCCGGTGTAGGCGATCGCCATCTCGTTGGTAGCGAAGTCGATGCGCCAGCTACCGTAGGGCTTGCCCGTATCGGGGTCCTCGCTCGGGTAGAGCAGCAGAGGGATGAGCTGCGAGTCGGCGCTGATGAGAACGTCGGCCGATTCGTGGATGTCGCTCACGTGGCGGAGCACTTGGATGCTGCCGTGCGCCTCACTGTTGATGTCGATACCGGGGTGGAGAGCTTCGAACTGCTTCTCGATGTCCGCGAACGGGAGGATGAGACTGCCCGCGTAAAGCACCCGGATGTTGCCTTCATCGCTGCCGCCACGACCGCAGCCCGCTGTGGCGAGCAGACAGAGCAGGAGTGGCGCCAAGATCATGGCCGTCAAGAGACCACCTCGGCGCTTGCGAGACGGGACGAGCCCGGGCGGCGGTGACGCCGAACGCGTCACCGCCGCCCTCGGCAATAGGAAGCGGGGGCTCACTTGAGCAGCAGGCGGATCTCCAGCACACCGCCTACCGACGTCTTGCTGTCGACAGCGGGACCCACCAGACGCAGGGGGGCGTCTTCGCCGGTGAGTTCCTCATCGTTCATCTTGTTGGCCAGTATGTACTCTTTGGTCAGGGCTATGTCGCTCGAGTCCAGAGTGACGGTGTAGCCATCGGCACCTACGACCTCGATCGGATAGCCTTCGGCCGCCAGCGCGCTATTGAAAGCGCCGTTGTCGTGTTTGGTCTCATCGTCCGCGCGCCCTACGAGATAGTAGAAAGGCACTCCGGACCAAGTGACTCCTTCGTCATCCTTCCACGAGACACCGTGGCACTTGGGTGCTGAGCACGAGTCGAACGAGCCTCGGTCTACCTGCTCCTGCAACGCTCCATTCACCGCAAGAGCCCATTCAGCGGTCATGGTCTTGACCTCCACTTGGGTCACCCACTTGACCCACCAGTGGCCATCGGTGACCTCGTTGCCTTCTGAGCTGAGGATGGCCAACCGAAACGTGCCGTCCCTCTCGAGGTCCAGGGCCTCGTCCTCCATCTCGTATGCCAGCACAAGCTGCAACTGGTCGTCGATGGTCTTCTCGTCGCCGGTGGACACGTCGTAGGTGATGAACTTCCCCGTCTGGACCTGCTCGGCCGACATGGTCATCTCATAGCCGTCCTTGGCTGTGAAGGTCACGCCCGCGCCTTCCGGGAGACCGCCCAGTGACGAGAGCAACTCCGTAAGGGCCACGCCTTTGAACTTGACGGGTGGTGTGATGTTGCCCGCGCTGTTCTTGATTCCGCCGTAGGCCTCCACTGCCGGCAGCTTCTTGATGTCTTTCAGAGTGAAGGTCTGGGTGCCCGACGAAGTGACCACCGAGAGGACGGCGTCGCCGGAGCCGTCAGAGCCACACCCGGCGGCCTGCGACATTCCGAGCACGAGTAGAGCGACTACAACCACCAGCAAGGCCGGTAGTCCGATGATCCTTGTCCGCTTCATAGAAGACCTCCTGGGCCGCGGTTGCCGGTGCGCTATTTGAACTCCATGGACACGATATCCTTGACCCAGGTTTGGCCTTCCAGGCCGGGGAACGCGGACGAGAGCACGCCGTCGTCACCGATGGCCAGCAGGCCGTCGGTGCTGGTCGCGATGTCGGCCAAGGGCACTTCAGCGGCGAAGCCGTCGCTCGCGGTCAGCACCACCGTCTTGGCGGCGGCTTGCACCTTCAGAGCCTCGAGGATGGCGCTGAACCTCACACCCGTGTATTCGGTGGGGCCCTTCTTCGGGTGCTCGATGGTCAGCGTCTCCGGGCTCATTCCCTCAAGCACCTCGACTGTCAGGGTCATCGGGTTGTCGACCAAGCCCTTGACGGCGATGGTGCCACTCGCGCCTGCTGCTCCGCCGGTTGTCATGTCGGTAGACGCCACGGTGGTCTGCGTCGCGGGCGCCGCCGCGGTGCTGGTGGTCTCGTCCCCGCCGCCACATGCCACCAACACTCCCGCAGCCGCCAAAACGGCGAGCCCCAGCACCAGTAACACAGCCAAGGCGGCAAACGTCGCGCGCCTGTGATTCATTCTCATGGAAAATCCTCTCTGTCGGTGAGTTCTCATCGGATCAGTCCCTCGAAGCCCGTCTTAGCCGATCACCTCCTATTAGGCTGCCAATAGCGCCGCTATTCGCGCTCTTTGCGTCTTGGTCTTGCGCGTGCCCAGCGCACTCTCGCGGCGAGAAGTCGCTCTTTCAGCGGCCTGCGCCCATAAAAAAAGCGCCCGGGAGGGCGCGCAGACGTACAGACCGGCGCGCTCTCCTTCTCACCATGGAAGGCGCGGATGTTTCCGTCCGTACCTTTGGACCCATCAGGGTCACTGCGGCTGCTCGCCATGGCCTCGACACTTCGGGGCTTTAGGCTCGGCAGCTCGGAGAAGCACAGTGGGTCGTCTATACGACCACACTGTTTACAACTTCTCACTCCAGCTACAGGTTTGTCAAGCTCTGTCGCGGCCTGATATGCAGGCTTCGTGGGAATAACACTAGAGTGCCGCGAAGTGAAGGACGCGATTCCGTGGCCCCGCCCTCACGGCTCGAGGCACCCTGTTGGATGCCTGGCCGCCGCCGGCGGTCGCTCGAAAGGAGAACGACATGTCCCTGCGCGCAGTCGCGCTGGCTGCTCCGAGCCGGCCCACCATCGAAGGGGCCGGAGTACATCTCCACCGCGCCTTCGGGTTTGGCCAGGAGACCCTCTTTGACCCCTTCCTCATGCTCGACGACTTCCGCGGGGACGACCCCTCCCAGTACCAGGCTGGCTTCCCCTGGCACCCGCACCGGGGGATCGAGACCATAACCTACGTCATCGAGGGCGAGGTCGACCACGGTGACTCGCTGGGCAACAAGGGCACCATCGGCGCTGGTGACGTGCAGTGGATGACGGCCGGCAGCGGCATCATCCATCAGGAGATGCCTCGGGGCGCCTCAACAGGCCGGATGGGTGGATTCCAGCTCTGGGCGAACCTTCCGGCCGCACGCAAGATGATCCATCCCCGGTACCTGGGAGTCCAGACGGGCGAGATTCCTTCGGTTCGTTCGGGTGGAGCCACTGTCAGAGTGATCTGCGGCACCGTCGACGGCATCACCGGGCCCGTGCGCGACGTGGTCATCGACCCGGAGTACTTCGACGTGACGCTGGAGCCCAACGCCGGATGGGGTCACGACACGCAGCCGGGGCACACTGTATTCACCTACTTGTTCGCCGGCGCGGCTAGTTACGGGGAACCGGGTGAGGAGATCTCGGCGGGCTCCGGGACGGTCGTCTTGCTCAGCGACGGCGACCGCATGTCGGTGGCTTCCGGCGCGCGGGCGCCCGCTTTCTGTTCGTCAGCGGTCGACCACTACGCGAGCCTATCGCTTGGGGCGGGCCGATCGTCATGAACACAGCCGCGGAACTCGAGATTGCCTGGCAGGAGCTGCAAGAAGGGACCTTTGTCAAGCAACGGCCGTGAAGCGCTCCGTATGGGTGACATCCCGCAATCAAGCACCAGCGAGGGCCTGCCGCGGTCGACTTCAGGTGAGGTGATCGACCAGGATCTTCACGCCGATCCCGACTAGCACCAGTCCGCCGAACCGTTCGGCCCAGACCCCGAACCAGCATCCCAGACGAGCGCCAATGAAGGCTCCCAATGCACTGAGAAGAGCCGCGACCACGCCGATCACGACGCTTGGGATCCAGATTGACACGTCGAGCAAAGCGAGGCCGAGGCCGATCGCTAGAGCGTCGATGCTGGTCGCGATCGCCAGGGTGAGAAGCCGCCAGCCTCGCGTGGGGTCCTTGACTTCGCAATCGGAGGATCGAAACGACTCCCACAACATCTTGCCCCCGATGACAGCCAGCAGGCCGAACGCGATCCAGTGATCGAATGCCGCCAGCCACCGTGAGAGCCCCCGGCCGGCGAGCCACCCAAGCACCGGCATCATGAACTGGAAGAATCCGAAGCTGAGGGCCAGACGGGCGACATGTCCGACGTCCAGCTTCGCTACCTGGGTGCCCGCGGCGAGGGACACGGCGAAGGCGTCCATCGCCAGGGCCAGAGCTATCCCGATTAGGTACCAGAAGCTCACGAACCTACAGGCCCCGCACTCCCAAGAAGCTCCGCGTAGCGTGTAGGAGCGCGAGCGCAAGTACCACCACGCCCAGGAGTCCCATCCCAATTTGTAGACCCAGACCGGTGCCGGGCAGATAGCCCAACAGGACCACCTCTGTGATGATCCATATGACCAAACCGGCACCCGCGGCCACCGCCAGCCACCAGCCCCACGCGTGACGTCGGGCGACTCCGTACAGCGCCACGGCCGGAAGAAGGCCTACCAAGATGAGCAAGATCAACCCCGGTACGAGGTAGTCGCTGAAGGGACTGCCTTCGAGCATGCTGAGCGGCATCCCGATGTTCTCCACCGGGTCCTGCACGAGCCCGATGCCGCCGGCGATGGCGCCGATCGCCTGGACGGCCAGAAACACCATCAGAGCCCACACCGAGCCAGGTCTTTTGACAGCGGCGGTCTCCATCAGCCCTCCTTGTCGCTTTGGGCGAGAACCGACCCTCTCAGACTATAGCCGGTCCCGCTGGACCCGTCTCCCGCCTGATAGACTATTTGCCGCTCAACGGCCACTCTGGAGGTCATTTTGGCCCTCGATAGGCAGACGCAGATCGACCTATACACCACGATGCTGACCATCCGTCGCTTCGAAGAGCGGGTTGCGTCATGAGTACCACGCGGGCAACATCATGGGCTTCGTCCACTCCTACATCGGGGAGGAAGCCATCGCCACCGGCGTCATGCGCCCATCTGAGTGATGCGGACCGCATCGTCAGCCACCACCGGGGCCACGGGCACTGCATCGCCAAGGGCGCGGACATGAAGCGGATGATGGCCGAGATCTACGGTAAGAAGACCGGCTACTGCAAAGGCAAGGGCGGCTCAATGCACATCGCCGACTTCAGCATCGGCATGCTGGGGGCGGACGGCATCGTCGGGGCCGGGTCTGCCCATCGCCGCCGGGGCGGCCATGGCCGCTCAGCTGGAGGGGAAAGGCAACATCGCCGCCGTCTTTTTCGGCGACGGGGCCTGCCAGGAAGGGGAGTTTCACGAAGCGCTGAACCTGGCCTCAATCTGGAAGCTGCCCCTGCTGTTCGTCTGCGAGAACAACCACTACGGCGTGAACACGCCGCGTTCGTACTCTCTGGCCGCCCGCGAGATCACCCGCATGCCGGAGGCCTACCACATCCCCCGCGCGCCGTGCACGGAAACGACGTCGAGGTAGTCTACCTGGCGGCCGAGGAGGCCGTGAGCACGACTAAGGCGCGGTGAAGGCCCCTATTTCCTGGAATGCAAGACCTACCGCTGGCACAAACATTTCCTCTCCGATGCGCTTGAGGACCTGCGTCCCCGGGAAGAGATGGAAGCTTGGGACAAGAAGTGACCCGGTCGCGGCCTACGAAAACAAGCTGCTTGAGCGGCGATATACTCATCACCCGCCAGGATCTCGAGATGCATCAACGACGAGGATCCTGGACGAGGTCGAAGAGGCGCATGACTTCGCGGTGGAGAGTCCTTACCCGGCACCCGAGGATGCACTGGAAGACGTGTATTCGGCATGAGAGGAGAATCAGCGATTACAACGACAGGCCATCACTGAGGCCACCAGGAGGAGTTCCGCCGCGATCCCCGGACCGTCCACATGTCCACCGACCTGCCCGCGATGCTGCAGACGGAGTTCGGCTCCGACCGCGTCCGGGTCACCCCGATCGCCGAGAACAACTTCGTCGGCGCGGCCATCGGCCTGGCGGGATCCGGGTTCAGGACCGTCGCCAACATCCGGATGGCCACGTTCGGCTTCGTGGCCATGGACCAGATGATCAACCACGCCGCCAAGATCACCTACATGTTCGGCGGACAGGCCAGATTCCCCATCCTGTACCGGATGACGGTCGGCGCCGGCATCTCCGCCGCGGCGGAACATTCCATCAGCCCCTATTCGATGTATATGAACGTGCCGGGGCTGAAGATCATCCTGCCTGCGACCCCCTACGACGTAAAGGGGCTGCTGAAAACGGCCCTGCGGGACAACAACCCGGTGGTCTCGTTCGAGCACTATCCTCCTGGGGACAACGAAGGGCGAGGTGCCGGAAGAGGAGTACTTCATCCCGTTCGGAAAGGCCGACATGAAACGAGAGGAACGCGACGTGACGGTGGTCGCTCTGTCCAAGATGGTGCACGAAGCGCTGGCGGTCGCCGAAGAGCTGGCCGGCGAGGGCATCGAGGCGGAGGTCATCGACCCGCGGACGCTGGTGCCCTTCGACGCCGAGACTGTCCGCGAGTCGGTCAGAAAGACCGGCCGGCTGGTGGTGGTCGACGAAGCCTGCCAGACCTGCGGGGCGGCCGCCGAGATCATCGCCCTGGTCACCTCCCACCCGGCTACGTTCGCTGCCTTGAAGACCGCGCCGGCCAGGGTCTGCGCGCTCGACGTGCCCATCCCCTTCAGCCCGCCCATGGAGAAGTTCGCCATCCCCGACAGGGCTAGGATCCTCGCTGCCGTCAGAGGGGCAGTAGGATGAAGCTCATCACTGAGGTGCTCGCGCGCAATGCCGCGCTCTACGGGGACGAGGTCTGCCTCGTCGCGGTCAACCCTGAGGTGGAAGAGAAGCGGGAAGTCACCTGGCGCGAGTACGAACTCATGGAGACCAACCCGTTCGAGCACTCTCGCAGGGAGATGACATGGCGGCAGTTTGACGAAGCCGCCAACCGGTTCGCCAACCTCTTGCTGAGCCGGGGCATCGGCAAGGGCAAGAAGGTCGCCATCCTTCTCATGAACTGCCTGGAATGGCTGCCCATCTACTTCGGCATCCTCAAGACCGGAGCGATAGCCGTGCCGATGAACTACCGCTACACCGCCGAGGAGATCGAGTACTGCCTCAAGCTGGCCGAGGCCAACGCGCTGGTGTTCGGACCGGAGTTCATCGGCCGGGTGGAGGCCATCGTCGACCGCATCCCTCAGGTCGACCCGCGGTTCTTCGTCAACGGCACCTGTCCGACGTTTGCCGAGAGCTACGGCCAGCGTGGTCGCCGGATGCTCGGCAGAGGCTCCCCGGATCGAGATCTCCGAAGACGACGACGCCGCCATCTACTTCTCCTCGGGGACGACGGGTTTCCCCAAGGCGATACTGCACGACCACCGGGGCATCATGTCCTCCGCGGTGGTGGAGCAGCAGCACCATGGCCAGAGCAGGGAAGACAACTTCATGTGCATCGCTCCGCTGTACCACACCGGGGGCAAGATGCACTGCTTCGGCAGCCTGCTCGTAGGAAGCAAGGGCGTGCTGCTGCGCGGGACGAAGCCGGAGTGGATCCTCGAAGCCATGGCCGACGAGAAGGTCACCATCGTATGGCTGCTCGTGCCGTGGGCGCAGGACATCCTCGAAGCCATCGACCGCGGAGACGTGAAGCTTGACGACTACGAGCTGGGGCAGTTGAGGCTGATGCACATGGGGGCCCAACCCGTGCCCCCCAGCCTCGTGCACCGCTGGCTGGAACGCTTCCCTCACCACCAGTACGACACCGACTACGGGCTGACCGAATCGGTGGGCCCGGGCTGTGTGCACTTGGGGATGGAGAACCTGCACAAGGTGGGCGCCATCGGGAGACCCGGCTACCTGTGGGAGACCAAGATCGTCGACAGAATCGGGTGAGCCGGTCGCTGCGGGCGAAGTGGGCGAACTGGCCGTGAAAGGCCCCGGGGTCATGAAGTGCTACTACAACGACCCGGAGGCCACCGCCGCCGTGCTCAAGGACGGGTGGCTGCTCACCGGCGACATGGCGCGCACCGATGAGGACGGCTTCATATACTTGGTGGACCGCAAGAAGGACGTGATCATCACCGGCGGTGAGAACATCTACCCGGTGCAGGTGGAGGACTTCCTCCATCAGCACGAGGCAGTCAAGGACGTGGCGGTCATCGGCCTGCCGGACAAGCGGCTGGGAGAGATTGCGGCCGCCATCATCCAGCTCAAGCGGGGCTACGACTGCACGGAACAGCAGATTCTGGACTTCTGCGCCTCAATACCCCGTTACAAGCGCCCCCGGCGGATCATCTTCGACGCGGTCCCCCGAAACGCGACCGGCAAGATAGACAAACCCAAGCTTCGTCGCCAATACCACGTTGAGGGCCTCGTCGAAGAGGAGACCACGCACTAGATACGCGCGAGGCGGAAGACCGCTAGCCCCCCTGGGTCAGCCGCCGGTAGTAGGAGTGGCTGGTATGGAGCGCGGCCACCGGATTGTGGCCGAGTACCCGGTCCTTTGCCACCAGAACGGTGACCGGGACCTTGGAATGCATGAAGAACATGCTGTCGTGTCCCACGCACAGTCCGATGACCACGTTGAACTCGGTGCCGGCCTTAGCCAGGAGGGCGGCCTGCCCCACCGGGCTGCACAGAGGCTCGTACTGCCCCGGATGCACCTTCTCTTCGTCAAGGACCCCCACCGCTTCCTTGTCGATGGAGCCCACCTTGCAGCATGCGGTGAAGACCTCGAACCCACCGGCTGTGAAAATGCTCTGGGCCGCTTTGGCCTCCTGCATCAAGCCGATGCAGTGAGCGATGCCGAGGCGGCGCCAACCCATGCGCCGCGCGAAGTCCATGATCTCCTCCACCCTGGTGGACTTGCAGTACCCGGCCGCCTCGGTGCGGGCCGACTCGGCAGCCATGCGCTGCAGTTCCGGGTCGGCGAGATAGGTCCGCTCGACCCCTTGCAGCAGCTCCGGTTCGGCCACCATGGGGCAGAAGCTCGGTGGGCTTTTCGTCCCAGGCTCGGCGTCGCAGGCGGCCACCCTGCAAAGGGCGCACACGGGGCCTTCGTAGTCCTCTGCACTACTCACTCGAACAGGACCACTTCACGAGGGGCTTCGCCCGCATAGTGACTACCTTCACTGTCGATCTCCCTTCCGGCGTCCAGGCGGGTGGTCACATTCTGATGTCCAGTCCAAGATCGGCCAGAGTCGCGGGGAGCGGCTTGCCGGTCTTCGGGTCCCAACCCATAGCCTTGAAGTACTCCTTCCGCACATTCTCGAGAGGAGGACGCTGCCCGGCGGCAGGACCGGCGCCAACCGGCTCGTCGAACCGCTTCGGATACCGGTAGTCGTCGGGGGTGAGCCCTTCCCTGGCGTTGAAGGCTTGGCGCAGAGTGAGGATCCGCTTCCCAGCCTTGAGCCCCTCCGCCCAGTCGATATCCCAACCGGTCACCGGTCGCAGCAATTCCACCACCGGCGGAGTGTCGAACTGTGCATACAGCGCGCAGAGCCCGGCGGAGCTCAGCAGTTGCCAGTAGGCGGCGCCCCGTGCGTAGTTGTCGCCCTTCTTGTCGTACGAGCCATAGACCTCCGTGGAGTCAGACTGCAGCAGAGGGTCGCTCCCCAGAGACGCGCCCTGGTCGAGCATCCCCATCGACGCGCACCCGCAGTGCTGCCCCGGCGTGGCATCTGAGATGTAGAACACGCCCATCGCGACGTTCATCCGCGGGTCGTGGAGAGGCAACTCCCGGCCGCCTACGTGCATGGCGTACTGCTCACTGCCCCGGCCGATGCGCTCGGCCGCCACTCTGGAACCGTCGGCGAGCACGGCGCCGAAGCCCTCGCGTTTGGCCATCTGTTCCACCAGAGCCACGACGGCGGCCGAGTTGCCCCAGTTGAGCTCCAGACCACCGGTGTCCTTTTTGTCGATGAGCCCGTTCTCGTAGCACTCGATGGCAAAGGCGATCGTTCCACCCACCGAGATGGTGTCTATGCCGTAGCGGTTGCAGATCTCGTTCGCCCGGATGATGGCTTCAGCGCTGTCGTTGCGGCACAGGGCGCCAAGGGCGGCCAAGGTCTCGTACTCGGGCCTATGAGTCTCGTCCTCGCTCTTATACGGGCCCTCATCGATGCGCACGAGGGCGCCGCAACGCACGGGGCAGGCGGCGCAGCCGTAGGGCTTGAGCTTGTAGACGTCCATGTTGGCTGTGTCGAGTTTGTTCGCCGTGGGGAACGAGTCGGTGCCGGTGGTCGCCCAGTTGTTGGTGGGACAGTCACCGATGGACACGAGGAAGCTCGTCCCCCCACCGGTGCCGGCAGCGGTGAGCCCGCTCATGAAGCCGCTCTTCTTGATCATCTCGCTGTAGCCTCTTTGGACGGCTCTCAGGCCTTCCTTGTCGGCCACGGGGACGCGCGCCCCCTTCGCCGCCCGCACCGCGATGGCTTTGAGCTTCTTGGAGCCCATGACGGCCCCTACTCCCGAACGGGCCGCGATCCTGCCCTTCTCGTTGACGATGCCGGCCAGCCGCGAGCACTGCTCGCCGGCGGGCCCGATGCACGAGATCGTCCAACTGCCGGGCTCTCCCAGTTCGGACTGAAGGATGTCGTCGGTCTCGTAGGTATCCTTGCCCCACACAGAATCGGCGGATGCAAGGCGGGCCTTGCCCTTGTCGATCACCAAGCAGACGGGGCGCTCAGCAGCCCCGGTGAAGAACACGGCGTCGTAGCCGGCGTTCTTGAGCGCCGGCCCCCAGGTGCCACCGGAGTTGGAGTCAGCCCAACCCCCGGTAAGAGGCGACTTGGTGGTGACCATGAACCTGCCTCCGCCGTACACCCCCGTGGCGGTGAGGGGGCCCGTCGCGAAGGCCAGCATGTTGTCTGGGCCCAGAGGATCGGCCCCTGGCCTCATGCGGTCCATGAGGACCCTGGCGCCCAGGCCCGTCCCCCCGATGCAGCTTCGATAGAAGCTCTCATCGGGCGTCTCCTCGGTGATCGCGGCGTTCGTGAGGTCGACGAACAGCATCTTTCCAGCATATCCGTAGGTCATGACTGTGCGCTCCTTACCGTCAGCGCGCGAAACCGACGTGCGCAGAGTAGAACCTCGCTCCCAGTTTCGACAGGACTTCTCGCGCCTCCAGGCTGGGATCCCCAAGGACCACTGCCTCGATCATCGGAGAGATACGTAGCATGGCGACGATCTTGGGCCCCACACCGGCGAAGTGCGTGAGGAAGGCCTCGGAATCGGCGTAGTACTCGTTCAGATAGCACTCACTGCCATCTTCCGCGATGAACCACTCATAGCCCAGAGTGCCCGGTTCGGCGGCCTCCAAGCCCTCGATGGACCTGCGGGCAAGTTCCTTGAACTCATCTAGCTTGCCCGGGTTGATCCCTTGCCGGACGATCAGGCGAAAACTCGCGTGGGACATCGTGTCGGCTCCTTGTTCGCTGCGGCGGACGTCCCGCCGATATTAGCAGGTGCCCGCGCGAGTGCCAGCACGGGCCGATGTCTGAAAGAGCCCGCCGGGCCCAGAACGTGCCGCTTCTGGCTAGGACGAAGCCGCGCCCGATGGCGCGGGCTTGACGAAGGGGCGAGGCCGGTGGGGCTGCCGGCTCTCGCGAAACTCCCTCGAGGTGAGGACCGCCAGCGCCATCACGAGAAAACCCATGCCCACGCCTTCCAGCAACCCTGGACGCTCGCCGAGTTGGATCCAAGCCGCCAGAACACCCACCACCGGAACGGCCAAGCTGCCGAAACCGGCGGTGGTGATGGGCAGCTTGTCCAGCACATAGAGCCAAAGCACCCAAGCAAGGGCGTTGGCGGGAACCGCACTGAAGGTGAGAGCCGAGATGAAGCTCGCATTCCAGATCGGGAAGCTCTCCGCGGTAAGCAGGGCGACCGCTATTAGGGGGATCGATCCGAAAATGCCCTGCCAGGCGATGAACGAAAGCGGCTCGACTTCCCGACTAGCCCGCAGACGCTTGACGATCAACGACGCGATGGCCCAAGAGATCCCAGCCCCGATTGCCAGCAGGCTGCTGGCAAGCCCTCGCAGGTCCCATGGCTCGAGCACAAGCACCAAACCGGGAAGAGCGAGCCCCACAGCGGCCCATTGAGCACCTCGTACCGGTACGCCCAGAACCGGCCAGGCGAGCAGCAGGAGCCAGAAGGGCATCGTATAGGTGAGAAACGAGACCTTGCCGACACCTCCGATGTGGACCGCCCACATGGCCAGACCAGCGGATCCCGCAGTCTGGAAGAGACCGAACAAAGCCGTCATTCCCAGGGCCTGAGGCCTCAGTGGCCGACGTAGCACTGCGGCGATCCCGAACACAACCACCGCCCCGATGAGATTGCGAAGAGCGGAGTAGGTGAAAGGCGCGGCGTATTGCAGGCCGACCTTCACCACCACCCAGTTGTAGCCCCAGAGAAGAGCCACCAGAGCCAAGGCCCCAAGGGGAAGGGAGACCGACCGGGTGCGTTCCGTCGTCACTGTCCGTCTTGCCCCATGAGACCCGCTACCGCAGACGTGAGCGGCTGGACAATGACAAACAGGATCTCGCCGCCGGTACTGCCAAGACTTCCAGAGCCTTGGTCATAGTATGGTCACCAGAGAGGACTCCGAGAACGGCGGTCAGTCGTCCTACCGTTTCTTCCAACAGCTCTATCAAGCCAGGCTCTTGCACCTGGCACATGGGCAGACGAAAATGCCCAACGACCACCGGGAATGCCCTCCATCGATTCAGTTGACGGCACTTCGATTTTAGCAGCTACGAGAGGCAGCACGCCCGCCGCGGGCCGCGGGACCGGCGGCGCTCGCCTAGTTCGGCGTAGCCCCTCCGTCGACCAGCAGCGTCTGGCAGGTCATGAAGTCGCTGTCGGGCGAGGCCAGGAAGAAAGCGGGACCGGCCAGGTCTTCGGGGATCTCGTTACGCTCGTGGAAGGCCTGCTTCTCCTTGTTGTGCTGATACCACTCCGGGTAATCCTTGGTCAGTTCGAGCTGCGCGTCGGACATGGTGAACCCCGGCGCAATGGCGTTGATGCGGATACCGAACTGGCCGAGCTCTTTGCCGAGCGAGCGGGTGAACCCGATGACTCCGCCCTTGCTGGTGGTGTAGTGGATGAATCCGGGCACGCCCTCGAAGAAGGAGGAGGAGGTGAGATTGATGATCTTGCCGTACCCCTGCGCCTTCATATAGGGGAACACTGCCTGGGTGCAGAACCACATACCTCGCACATTCACTATCTGCATCTTGTCCCAGTCTTCCGTGGACCACTCGTCGAAGGGGCGCCACGCCCCCATTCCTCCAAAGAAGGCCGCGTTGTTGACTAGGATGTCTATGCGGCCGTTCCAGGTCTCGGCCACGCGCTTCGCCGCGGCCCTGCACTGGTCCAGATCGGTCACATCACAGACAACGGGCAGCGCCGTGCCGCCGGCCTCCTCGATCTCCTCGGCCACCTGCGCCGCCCCGGCAGCGTTGATGTCGAATACCGCGACTCGCGCGCCCTCCCGGGCGTAGCGCAGGCATATAGCCCGGCCTATGCTGTTGGCCCCGCCGCCGCCTGTGACGACCGCGATCCTTTCGTTCAGCCGCTGAGCTGCTCCCACCGAGTCGGCCATTGCGCACCTTCCTCCCTGTACCTGACCGTGCCTGACTCCCACCAGCATACTACGAGGCCCCGCACCGGCGAACCGGAGCGGGGCCTCAAGGCCCGAATCAGCCAGGTGTGACTAGTGCTCAGGCGGCCGTCATAGACGAGACCGGATCAGGCCGTGGTCTCCACCGGAGCGTTCGCAGCCGGAGTTGCATCGTCGAAGACCCGCCTAGCCCACTTGTACAGGACGAAAGCTACCGCCATGAGCGCGATCCCTACGAGTAGAAGGGCAGCGCCGACCCCCATCGCCAGGTAGGTGATGCCGAAGGAAGCCGCGGCCAGATACAAGTAGTTCTCGATGTTCATGGCCTGGGCGTACGTGAGTTCTTTCTGATTGGTGGGGTCGAACTTCTCTCCCCCGAGCAGGTCTCCGTAGGTCGGAGCGATGGCGTGACGATGACCGCGCACGATGTCGCCGGCCGCTTGGGCTTCGCTCATCGTGTCGACCACCTCATCAGGCGCCAGAGTCTGCCCTGCCTCACCGATGCCCAGGGTGATCTGCTCCTCTTCCATGGTAGATGTAAGGTAATGGTGCTTGCTGAACCCGATACCGATGAAAGTGGCTCCGATGCCCACGTTCACCAGACCGAGAATCACCACTGCCACCGCGATCAATCTGCTCCACTTCTTCATCTTGCCCCACTTCTTCATGATCGACCTCCTGACTACTCGAGCCGGGTTGCGTTTACTGGCCCCCACTAGTCGTTGTTATCCTTGACGGGGCGCCCAATACACTGTATACATGACTAAGATGAGTATGTCAATAGTCTTTTAGGCGGTTGGAGGGACTGAGATGATGGCCATCTCGACCAGGGGTCGATACGCGACGAGGATCATGGTCCTTCTGGCCGCGCAACCCGTCCAAGGCTCCTTGACCAAGTTCCAGATCGGGGAAGCCGAGGGCATCTCCCCCGCCTATGTACAGCAGCTCTTGATGGCTCTTCGCATGGCGGGGCTGGCGAGAAGCCACCGTGGCAGGGACGGCGGCTTCAGTCTTGCCCGCCCGGCAGAGTCCATCAGCATTCTCGAGGTGCTTCAGGCCGTCGAGGGAGAGTTGATGCCGGCCCCTTGCGGGATCGCCGGCAATTGCGAGAGGGTGGGGACCTGCCCCACGCGGCCGCTGTGGCAGGCGGCCACCGATCTCCTCAACGGTCTGTTCCAAGCCACCAGCGTGGAAGATCTCAGGAACGGGAAAGTAGTAGGAACAACCGGCCTGGACCTGTGGCCCGCCTCGCGACCTACAGTCCCAGCGAAGCCCTCTCGACATCGGCCAGCCTGACACCGAACACGCGCTCGAAAGCGCTCCTCAGACGCGCCTTGACCTCGGCGACCTCCACGGGACGCCCCAGTAGCCGGGTGAGCGACGTGACCTCTTGGTCGCTGAGGCCACAGGGGACGATCAACGCGAAGTGGCTCATGTCGGGCGAGACGTTGAGCGATATGCCGTGCAGAGTCACCCAACGCTTGACCTTGATGCCCATTGCCCCGATCTTGCCCTGCTCGGTCCAGACCCCGGGATACTCGGCCCTACGGCCCGGCTCGACTCCGTACGAGGCCAGGACGTCGATGACCACCTGTTCGAGCCGGCGGGCATGCGCGTGTACGTCCTTGCCGTAGCGGGTGAGGTCGACGAAGGCATACAGGACCACTTGGCCCGGACCGTGATAGGTGACGTCGCCACCCCGGTCGGTGGGGTGCACCGTGACCCCCAGATGCTCAAGCTCTCGCGAGGTGGCGAGGATGTGCTCACGATGCGCCGCCCGGCCGAAAGTGATGCAGGGAGTGTGCTCCAGTACCACCGCGGTGTCGGGTATCTCTCCGGCTAGACGGAGGGCGTGCAGCCTAGTCTGGATGGCGAAGGCTCGGTCGTACTCCTCGGTGCCCAGGTCCAGCCACGCCGCGGGTCGCGACGATGAAGCCGATCGTTCTGGATGGACCACTCGCAAGTGCCTCCCCGTGACCGCGTACCAGCGCCGCATGCCGAAGCGCTCCGTTTCTAGCTTCCTATCCGCATGATCAGCTTGCCCAGCACCTCACCCGCCTCAAGCATCTCGTGAGCTCGCGATGCCTCCTCCAGCGGCAAGACCTGATAGATAGGTGGCTTGATCTTGCCCTGGGCCATGAGAGCCAGTACTTTGCGCTTGACCTGCTTGAACCCTTCGGGATCGGTGTCGTGGACGTGTATGGAGAAGTACCGGAGGCCGTAGCAGCCCTCGCACCGGCTTTGGAGGATGTGGATGATCTCTTTGTCTTGCGGATAGCCGCCGAGGTAGTTGTAGAGGATGATCTGCCCGTAGGTGGCCAGCATGTCGAACTGGCGACAGAACTCAGGGCCGGCCACCTGGTCGTAGACGTAGTCCACTCCCCGGCCGCCGCTCAGCCGCTTGACCGCCTCCACATCGTTCTCGACTTTGTAGTCAAAGACGTCTTTGACTCCGAGACTCCGCAGATACTCGCACTTGGCGGCTGTGCTCGCGCTGGCGATGACATTCATGCCGATCAACAGCGCCAATTGGATGACGGCTGTACCTACGCCGCCGGCCGCGCCCCCGATGTAGAGGGTCTGGCCCTGTTTGCCTCGACTATCTGATGAACGAGTCCCCAGGCGACGAAGTAATTGAAAGCGCAGGCGGCAGCGTCGAAGTCGAGGCCTTCCGGCATCTCCACCACATCGGCGGCGGTCACCGCCATATACTCGGTGTAGGTGCCGTAGCAGGCCATATGCAACACGTGCACCGGCTGGCCGACGGCGAATCCGGTGACTCCATGGCCCAGGGCGGCTACAGTGCCGGCTCCCTCGTAGCCCAGGGTGACAGGGAAGGGACAGGTGAGCCACTGGCAGCGGCCGGTGCGCACCCGCCAATCGGCCTTGCACGCACCGGCTGAAGCCATCTTGACCAGCACCTGGCCCTCACCCGGAGCCGGCACCGGCAGGTCCGCATATCGCAGCACCTCCGGCCCGCCGAACCTATCAAACACCACTGCCTTCATGACTTGCCCCTTCGCGCCGGCGTTCTCCGGATCAGCGACCTATTTGACGACTATCTCAAGGAGCCATTTGACCCAGAGGTAGCCGTTCTCTCCCGGAAGCACGACGCGCAGCGGAAAGCCGTGCAAGACCGGCAAGGGCTGCCCTTCCAACTCGTAGGCTAGGAAATTCACCGGCCGTAAAGCCTTCTCGAGCCCGAGAACAACAGTGTAACCGTCCGCCGCCTTCATGTTGATGCTCTTCGCGTCGGGCTGCACGCCCGCCATCTCCAGTATGGTCTTGAGGGACGCGCCGGACCAGGTGGCGTAGTCGGTGAACTCACCCACGCAGATCAAGGTAGGCGAAGCGGTCAGTTTGGGCAGACGGCGAAGGTCGTCGTAGGTCAGACTGAGTGGCCGGTCGACCTTTCCGGTGACCACCAATCGGTAAGTGGCAAGGTCGATCACCGTGGGCGTACCCGTCATATGCAGCCCGGTCGCGGGGTCGACCTCGGTGTACCCGGGGATCACCGCCGGCAAGGTCGGAACCACGATGGGCTCCAAGGAGACGGGCACCCCCGTGGTGGTGGTCTCGAGGATCCCGGTGGTGGTGGTCTCAGGGATGCCGGCGGTGACAGTCGTCGTGCTCGCCGGCGTCCCGGTGACGGTGGTCGTTGGTGTGCCCCCGCCTCCGCACCCTGCAGCCAGGACTGCGACAAGCGCGAACAACAGCACCAGAGATGCAACGGCTGCGATGGATCGCCTGGACATGATCCTCCGTTCAAGTCGGATGAGCCCGCGCCCCCCGAACCTGGTTGGTTCTGCAGGTTCATCTTCCCCCATTTCGCCCTCGCCCATACCAGGAGCGACTGGATAACATCCGCATGCAGGAGACGCCAAAGCTGAGCGTAGCCGTGGCGTCCGTTTAGCTTGACCGATGCCAAGGTAAACATGTCGGGAGTGGGATTTCCCCATTTGGATTCTCGAGCGCCCCGCGCCCCTTCGACCAAGCGAGCACTCAACCATGGCAATGGATGAAAAGACCGGCCATCAAGCGGCCGGAAGCAAGCAGAGCGGTAATCGCCCCGATCTTACCCAGGGCAAGGCCGGCGGAGGCCGTCCTGGGACCCCTCAGCAAGGTCCTTCGAACGAAGACGAGCGCCGCCGGCAGATGAACCGGCGACTATGGCACCTTGTCAGCTACGTGGTGATCGGCCTGGTGGCCCTCTACCTGTTCCAGCAGTACTTGATCGGACCCATCTCGACGCCCTCCACCCAACTGGAGTACAGCGACTTCAAAGCCAAGATAGCCGCGGGACAGGTACTGACGGCCGTCATAGGGCAGAACACGATCACCGGCACTCTCAGAGGCACTGACCCCTCCACAGCCAAGCCGGTAGCTTTCAAGACCAACAATCAGTCTGGAACCGACAGGGATCTGGTGCCGCAGCTAGAGGCGGCGAAGGTCACATATTCGTTCAGCGGGCCCGCCAGCCCCATCGGGAGCATTCTTATCAGCCTGCTGCCCTTCCTGCTCATAGGGGTGGTTTGGGTCTTCATCTACCGGCGCATGGCCGGCGCGGCCGGACGCGGGGGCCCGGGCGGCATCTTCGGGGTGGGCAAGAGCAAAGCCACCAAGGTCGAGCCCGAAAAGGTCGGCGTCACCTTCAAGGACGTGGGCGGAGCGGATGAGGCCATCGCCGAACTGCAGGAGATCATCCAGTTCCTCAAGACCCCGGAGCGGTTCGCGCACCTGGGCGGCCGCATCCCCAAGGGAGTGCTGCTGGTGGGCCCGCCCGGAACCGGCAAGACTCTGCTTGCCAAGGCGACCGCCGGTGAAGCCCAAGTAGCATTCTTCGAGAGTAGCGGCTCGGAGTTCGTGGAGATGTTCGTGGGGGTAGGCGCCGCCCGCGTGCGCGACCTCTTCGAGCAGGCCCGCAAGGCAGCCCCGGCCATCGTCTTCATCGACGAGATCGACGCCATTGGCCAGAGCCGGGGCATGGGGATAGGCATGAGCGGCGGCAACGACGAGCGCGAACAGACTCTCAACCAGCTACTCGCCGAGATCGACGGCTTCAGCACCGACGCGGAGAGACCCGTCATCATCATGGCTGCGACCAACCGGCCCGAAGTGCTGGACAAGGCCCTGCTCCGGGCCGGCCGCTTCGACCGGCAGGTAGAGGTGGGCAACCCCGATCTCATCGGGCGAGTGCAGATCCTCAAGATCCACAGCAAGGGCGTCAAGTTGGCGCATGACTTCGACCTCGAGCGAGCCGCTCGCATCACCCCCGGATTCAGTGGGGCCGACTTGGCCAACGCCATAAACGAGGCAGCGCTACTGGCGGCGCGGCGCAAGGCTCAGTCGGTCAGTCTCAAGGACTTCGAGGCGGCGATGGAGCGAGTCGTCGCCGGATTGGAGAAGAAGTCCCGGGTGATGAACGAGGAGGAGCGCAGGACGGTCGCCAATCACGAAGCCGGGCACGCCCTGGTAGCGGCGCTGGTGCCCCACGGCGACCCGGTTTCCAAGATCAGCATCATTCCTCATTCCCGTGGAGCTCTCGGCTTTACCCTACAGATGCCCACCGAGGACCGCTATATCCTCACCGTTGACGAGCTGACCGACCGGGTGGCCGTCATGTTGGGCGGACGGGCCGCGGAACTCACAGTCCTTGGCACCATCAGCACCGGGGCCAGCGACGACATCCAGAAGGCCACCGAACTCGTGCACCGCATGATCACCGAGTTTGGCATGAGCGAGAAGCTGGGTTCGGTCCGCTACGCGGGCCAGCAGCTTCAGTACATGGGCGGAGTGATGGAGGACAGCAGCCAGCTCAGCCCAAGCACCCGGGAGATCATCGACACCGAGGTGCGGACCCTGGTCTCCGAGCAGTACGAGCGCGCTCAGGCGCTGCTTCGCGAGCATCGGAAGGCTCTGGAATCCCTGGCGAAGGAGTTGCTGGAGCACGAGACCTTGGACGGCAGCGCCGTGCAGGAAGCCCTTGATGGGAAGAAAGCCGCGGGCGTTTGACGCTCGCGGCGAGGTCGCGAAAGAGGAGGCGAGGCATGTCAGCAGCCGAGGACACATTGGAGCTGGGCGCGGTCAAGGGAGAAGTGGCGGCGCGTCTGCGCAAGCTGCGCTGGTGGAACATCGTGGTGGGCGCGGTCCTGCTGGCGCAGGCGGTGGTGATCGCGGTCCTCGCCAACGGCTTCAGCCTGCCGGTGGTGGGCAACTTCATGGCCGGCCCTCCGGGAACACCGGCCGGTGCGCCGACCAAGCTGGGTGACTTCCCGCTGGCCTGGGGGGTATTCGCCTTCCTGGCCTTGTCGGGCCTGGCGCTCCTCATCATGGCCTCGCCCGGCGTGTTCGGGTGGTACAAGCGCAACCTGCTGCGGCAGCGCAACTTCGGGCGTTGGATCGAGTACTCCATCACCTCTTCGCTGATGATCGTGCTCATCGTCATGATCTGCGGCGTAAGCGACATCGCGGCCTTGCTAGGGGTCTTCGGCGTGAACGCCAGCATGATCTTGTTCGGGCTCCTCATGGAGAAGTACGAGAGGCCGGGCAACCCTAGCTGGATGCCCTTCCTATTCGGCTGCTTCGCCGGCGTGATCCCTTGGATCGCCGTGGTGGTGTATGTGATCAGCCCAGGACTGAGCGGAGCGAACCCGCCCGGCTTCGTGTACGGCATCATCGCCTCGCTCTTTGTGTTCTTCAACATCTTTGCCATCAACATGGTGCTGCAGTACAAGCAAGTGGGCCGCTGGCGTGACTACCTGTTCGGCGAGAAGGTCTACATCGCCCTGAGCCTCACCGCCAAGGCACTGCTGGCCTGGCAGGTGTTTGCAGCCACACTGGCGGGGTAGGAGGCATATGCGCGATCGGCCGGGGCGGGCTGGAGTCGGGTGCTCGGTCTTCACGCTCCTACCGTAGCGCCTCCGCCAAGCTGACCAGGATCCCAGCGGTGGCTCCCCAGATGCGGTGACCCGGATAGTCAAGAACGTAGAAGCCGTGTCGCCGGCCGGTGAGGACCGCGTCTTCCCAGTGGTGGTTCGACCGGTCGAGCACGAAGCTCAGCGGGACCTCGAAGACCTCTTCCACCTCGTATGCGTCGACGACGTATTCCAGCGGCGGCTCGATCCAACCTACGAACGGATAGACCCGAAACTGGGATACCGTCAGGTGGGAAGGAAGGCAGCCAAGCACGTCCACCCTGTCGGGTGGCAGTCCGATCTCCTCGAAGGCCTCCCGCAACGCGGCCGCCTCTGGTCCCGGGTCGTCCGCCTCCACCCGCCCTCCCGGAAGGCTGATCTCAGCTGCGTGGTTCTTCAGATGCGCCGCGCGCCGGGTGAGGATGACCTGAGGGTCACTTCGATGTCCGAGCAGCCCGATGAGCACTCCGGCCGGCACTCCCGGCTCCCGCGATGCTTGGTCCTGATCGACCGGTGGGCAACTCCCGAGGATCCGGCGGCGCACTTCCTCGCGATCGAGCGTTCGACTGGCCCGGGGGGGGAGCCTGCGTGGCGAGAACTCCCTGCCCATCATCGGCGTCTGCGCCAACCCTCGTATCTCTGTCCTGTGAAGGCGTAGCAGAGCGGCTTGATGGCGCGAATCACGAATATACCCACTACGCAAACGCCAAGAACGAATGCGTAGGTGCCGAACATCATCCACACAGATCTTGCGGGCCACCAATGGAAGGCCCTTGACAGCAGGTCGATGACAAGAAGGTGCATCAGATAGACGCCGAAGGCCATCGGCACTATGAACCCGAGCACCGGCCGAGAGATTCTCCCCAGCTTGCGGCCGGCCATCAGATCCTTGCACAACAAGAAGATCGCCACCGTCAGTACCAGTGTGAAGACCCCGGCGTAGTTTTTGAAGGCTTCCGTGTAGACGCCTGACGAGTGGGTCTTCCACCAAGTGCCCAGGGATATGGCGGCCGTATCCGCGATGATCACCGCAACCGACAGCTTCTTGGGCACTCTCCAGGCCGCCTTTGCCAAGAAATGACCGAAGATGAAGTAGCCTGCAAAACCTGCCATGAAGATCAGGTTGTACGAGCTGTTCAGCACAACGATGGGACGGTAAGCCGCGGGTAGGAACACCGCCAATGTGGGCAACAAGGAGGAGAACAACACCCAGATGACGGCCAGGTAGATGACCAGCCTGCGATCAACAGAATCCGTCATCCTCTTGATCAGGGGAGACAGAAAGTACAAGGGGATCAGCGCGTACATGAACCAAAGATGTAGCGCGGTCGGCTTGGCCGGGAAGTTCTTGAGTCTGTCAACGGCGGCGGATCATATCAGGAGCGCCATTGACCTTCCAACTCACGGCGAGGTAGTAGGCCACGTAGACCAGCGACCAGACGACAAAGGGCACGAGGACTCTGGGCACCCTTTTCTTCAACGTGTAGTCCAGAGACAGCGTCTTGGCGCTGCCCAGCAGCAAAGCGCCGGATATCATGAAGAATAGCGGGACGGCAGTGTCCACCAGCGAAGAGAGAACGTTGGACAGATGCCACACGGCCGACCCGTAGTTGGCCCTGAGATTGCCGGCCACAGTGTGCAGAAAGACCACCGACAGCATCGAAAGCGCTCTCAGTATGTCCAGATACTCCACGCGTTCAGATTGTGTGGCCTCGTTCGCGGCCTCGTTCGCGGCTCCGTTCATGCCTTCCCGCTCGGTTCACCTGAGCCTTTGCGTAGCGCCCAGCTCTTTGCCAGGTTCCATGACAGCTTCCACGCTCTCGCGCAGCCTGGCGAGCGCCGTGTCGAGGGTCTCGTCCGCGATCGTCAGGGGTAGCAGCACCCGCAGCACGTTGTCACCCGCCCCGGCCGTCAAACAGAGCACGCCCCTCTCGAATAGAGCCATGCGCACCTCTTTGGCCAGAGCCGCCGCCGGTTGCTTGGTCGCCGGGTCTTCCACCAGTTCCATGGCCACCATGGCCCCGAGTCCGCGCACGTCGCCCACCACCGGATAGCGCGCCTGCAGACCGGCGAAGCACTCGCGCACTCTGCCGCCTATGGCGTCGGCTCGGGCACACAGCCCTTCTTCCTCGACGATGTCGAACACGGCCAGCGCGGCGGCGCACGCCACCGGGTTGCCGCCGTACGTGCCGCCGATGGCTCCGGGCGGCGGCGAGTCCATGATCTCGGCGCGACCGGTGACCGCAGCCAAGGGATAGCCCGAGCCCAGGGACTTGGCCGTGGTGATGATGTCGGGCACCACGCCGCTGTGCTCGATGCCGCGAACATCCTGCCCGGTGCGGGCGAAGCCGGTCTGGATCTCGTCGCAGACGAAGACGATGCCGTTCTGTTCGCAGATCTGCTTGAGTCTGGGCAGGTACTCCGGCGGCGGTACGACAAAGCCGCCCTCGCCCTGCAGGGGCTCCACCACCACGGCGGCCACGGCCTCCGCTTCGACGTACTGCACGAAGGCCTGGCTCAGAAGCTCGGCGCACTTGACCCCGCAGGCTGGGTAGCTGAGCGACAGCGGGCACCGGTAGCAGTAGGCATAGGGGATGCGATATACCTCGGAGGCGAACGGCCCGAACCCGGTCTTGTAGGGATGGGTCTTGGAGGTGAGGCTCATGCCCAGCAGCGTCCGGCCGTGGAAGGCTCCCTCGAAGGCGATCACCGCGGTGCGGCCGGTGTAGTGCCTGGCGATCTTGACCCCGTTCTCCACGGCTTCGGCGCCGGAGTTGACGAACATGGTCTTCTTGGCAGGTCGCCGGGCGTAGCCCGGTTGAGCTTCTCCGCCAGCCGGATGTACGACTCGTACATGATCACATTGAACGAGGTGTGGGAGAAACGCTCGCACTGGCCTTGACGGCCGCCGACCACCTTGGGATGGCAGTGCCCTACGTTCATCACGCCGATGCCGCCTGCGAAGTCGATGTACTCCCTGCCCTCGACATCGGTGATCACGGCATTGCTGGCGTGGTCGGCGAAGGCCGGGAAGTAGTTGGACACGCCTCGCGGGACGTTGGCTGCTCTCGCTGCCTAGGAGCTCCTCGGTCGACATCTCTCCTCCTGCTGGGTCTGACCGCGGCGTGACCCAGAGCGGCGCCGCGCTACCGGTGAGGCCAGTCGGCCCGAGCTAGGCGACTACTTCTTTGACCAGATCTTCAAACACGTCCACGTAGCGGTCGATGTCCTCGTCGGTATGCTGCACCGAGAGGGTCCACTCCTCTTCGCGCCCCGGGGCGATGATCACGCCGCGGTTCATGTTGTAGAGCCAGGCCAGGTAGCAGAGCTCGACGTCCTGGTACTTGATGAACGACTCGTAGTCGGTGATCTTGCCGGTGGCGAAGTTGAAGCAGCCTTTGGACGAGATGCCCACCGTGTAGCCGGGGAAGCCGTGCTTGTGGGCGAGGCGTCCATCTCGGTGATCAGCCGGTCGTTCAGGTAGTTGAGATGCTTGTAGGCGTCGGGAGTCATCACCTTTTCAAGACTGGTGCGGGCCGCCGCCATGGAGAGCGGGTTGCCGCTGTAGGTGCCCACCTGGTAGACCTTGCCGCTCTGCACGACATCCATGACTTCTTCGCTGGCGCCGATGGCGCCGGAGGGCAGTCCGCCGGCCAGGGCCTTGGCCAAGGTGACCATGTCGGGCACCACGCCGAAGCGCTCGACCGCGCCGCCAGCGGCCGTGCAGATGCCGGTCTTCACTTCGTCGAAGATGAGCACGATGCCGTGCTTCTTGGTGATATCGCGCACCGCCTCCAGGTAGCCGGGCTCGGGCAATACGACGCCCAGGTTCATCATGGCCGCTTCCATGATGAGGCAGGCCGGTTTGCGCCCTTCCTCGATCAGGTGGTGGATGCGGGCCTCAAGCATGGGGGCGTCGTTGAACGGCACCGCCGAGGTCATCTCGATGACGGCTTTGGGGATGCCGGCGCCGTATGAAATGGACTTGTAGTTGTCCCGGGGGCCGATGTCTCCGAAATCGGCAACACCCAGACTCACCATCACGTAGTCGTGATGACCATGATAGGAGCCAAAGATCTTGAGCACGCCTTCCCGGCCGGTGTACGCCCTGGCGATGCGGATGGCGTCCATGGTGGCCTCGGAGCCGGAGTTCACGAAGCGCCACTTGGGTAGGCGGAAGTTCTTGGCCAGGTGCTCGGCCACGATGAACGAGTCTTCGGTGGGCAGGGCGAACTGCGTGCCCAGCTCGCAGCGCTTCTTGATGGTCTCCACGATCGCCGGGTGCGCGTGGCCCTGCACCATGCAGCCGAAGCCGTTGTGGAAGTCGCAGATCTCGCGCCCGTCGACCGAGTAGATCTTCGAGCCCTTGCCGTGCGTGAAGTAGATGGGATAGGGGTCGCGCATCTGGTAGGTGGAAGAGACCCCGTTGACCAGCGACTTGGACGCCCGCTTGAACATCTCGTACGACTTGGGCGTTTCTTGCTCCAGCCGCTTCTCCTCGCGCTCCGTCAATTCGCCGATGCGCTTCCTGTCTATCTCGACCGGTGTTGCGGTCATTGGGTCTTCGCTCCTTCTCTCATGTGCGGGCGTCAGGCGTTCATCTCCGTCATGCCCCAGGGGAAATCGTACTTGGGCATCAGGTCCATGAACGGATCGGGGTCGAAGGCCTCGGGACCCAGAACGCCGGCGCCCTTCCAAACCCCGGTCTCGAGCAGCTCCCAGGCGATGACCGGGTTGACCGCGGTCTGCCAGACCACCGCCTGCACCCCGTAGTCCTTCATGCAGGTCTCGTTGTCGGCCACCTGGTAGAGGTAGACCTGGCGGGGCTTGCCGTCCTTGGTGCCCTTGACCCAGGTGCCGGCGCAGGTCTTGCCGAACATCTGGTCGCCCAGATGGGCAGGGTCGGGCAGACAGGCGGCCACCACGTCGCGGGGCGCCACCTTCACGCCCTTGACGTCGATGGGGAAGCGGTTGTCGAGGCCCAGCATCTTGATGGTCTTGAGCACGTTGATGAACTCGTCGCCCAGCCCGTACTTGAAGGTCACCCGCTTGCACTTGATCCAGCGCGGCGCCAGCAGCACTTCTTCGTGCTCCACGTTCACGCACTCCACCTTGCCGATACCCTCGGGGAACTCGAAGATCTCGGGCTCCGAGAAGGGCGGGGTGGTGTACCAGCCCTTGCCCTCCTCCCAGATCACCGGGGCGTTGAGACACTCCTCGATGGTGGTCCAGATGGAGAAGTTGGGCGCGAACTCATATCCCCGCACCTCCAGGTTGGCGCCGTCGCGCACGCTGATCTCGTCGATCTCGTCGAAGAGGTTCTTCGCGGCGTACTTGGCGAAGACGTCGGCCATGCCTGGCTCCACGCCCATGCCCACGAAGGCGAGCAGGCCCTTCTTCTCCCACTTCTCGGCGCGCTCGAACTGGTAGTCGCCCAGCTTCACTCCGGGCGTGTTGTAGGGGTCGGTGGCATGCGGGGTGGACAGGGTCATGGCCATGTCCATGTAGTTGCAGCCCACCTCGTAGGCGGCGTCGAAGATGGCCTCGTTGAAGACCGGGTCGACCGCGTTGTGGATCATGTCGACCCCGTGCTTGCGGGCCAGCGCTACGATCTGCTTCTGGTCGCTCGCGTCGATGAACTCCACCGGCATGTGGGCCGGCGAGCCCAGCTTCGTCCAGACCTCCTTGGCCCGGTCGACATCGTAGTCGGCCAGCACCAGCTTCTCCACCCAGGGCTTGTCCTTCGTGAGAACGGCGATGGCCTCGCCGACGCCGCCGACACCAACCAGCAGCACTTTCATGTCAGACCTCCACAGTCGAGGCTGCCGCGGCCGACTCGGCGCGGTCCTCATCGGACGTGTACGGGTCGATATCCGGTACGCCACGCTTGTCTTTGAGGTAGTGCTTGAACGGGAAGTACGACGATCGCCCCGATGGCGATAGCGATGGCGGCTCGACCAGATGGACATCCAGCCCTCCTCGCCCACCTGACTGACAATGGCGAACATGATGACGGCCGCCGGCAGAAGGTGACGATGAACAGTCCCGATCCAGCCACCTGGAATCTTGCTCCTCGGGATGTCGGGTTTGGTGAAACGCAGTATCCACAGGGCGAAGAACTCCAGAAGCAGGGTGAGCGAGTTGAGCAACACGTCCACGACGACCGACGACGCGAAGGCATTGCACCGAGAAGACGCAGAAGAAGAAGCCGGTGACCACGATAGCCACCCAGGGCGTTCCCCATTTGGGTGGACGCGGACCAACCACTTGGGCGCCATCCCATCCTCAGCCACAGCGAAGGGAATGCGGGTGGCCGAGACGCTGTTGCCCACCAGAAGGCCGATCATGCTGAGTACCGCTGCGGCCATCATGAAGTTGCCCAAGAAGCCCGCGAAGCCACTGCCCGGATGCGTCGTCGTCTCGGCCACAGCCGTTGGCGATATCGGGCAGCATCCAGCCTTCGGTACTGGTCGGGATCGACCCCGGCGGCATCCATCTGCTCCTGCGTCATGCCGCCGTCCAGCAGCACCTGCCCGATGCCATCCTCTTCTTCGAGTCCCCAGAGCATCACCTTGTTGTCCTCGCCGGCGCCCCCATAGAGAGCAGCCACCGTGGGGATCGCGTAGGTGGCGATCGCGGCGATGAGCACCAACAGCATGGCCAGAGGGTAGGTGCGCTTCGGCTTGACTATCTCGTCGCCCGCTGAGGTGGGTAGTTCCCAGCCCATGTAGTTCCACATCACGACGAACAACCCCACAGAGAAGGCGCCGGTCAACCCGGTGCCCTGTGGCAGGAAGGTCATGTGAAAGCTGCTCCCGTGTACTCCCCAGTTGTAGAAGCCGAGTACACTCATGATGATCAGCGGGATAAACAGGACGATCCCTATGCCGATGCTGGTCAGTCCGGCCAAGCGCACGCCCCGCATCTGTAGAAGTTGGATGATGAGGATGATGGCGATCGCTGCCAGCCACTGCACCACCCACCCCGGCATACCCCAGCCGCCGTCGGTCAGTTGGGGGACCCAGAAGCTCAGGTAGACCACTGACAAGACCGGGTAAATGGCCACGTCGACCAACGACATCACCCAGTTCATCCAACCGGTGAGAAAGCCTGCGAAGGGTCCGACCTTCTTGCCGTAGCCTTGCTTGACCCAGTGGTAGTAGCCACCCTCGACGGGCATCATGGATTGCATCTCGCGCACCATGAAGATATTGGGGATGCTGTACGCAAAGGGGATGATGCAGATCAGGAGCAAGGCCATACCGGCCCCTGAGTAGCTGAAGAGAGATTCGATGCCGAACGTCCCGCCGCAAATCGTGAAGAAGATGATGCCGAATAGGGGCAGGAGAGTGAGTGAGCGCTTCAGCTTCTGTCGTTCGGCGCTGATCTCCCCCGCGGCGGACTTCTTGACTTCCTCAGCCATGCCATTTCCTCCTTGCGGTGCCTAGCTCCCATTCGCAGCTGCCGCCCTGCGGAAAGCCCCCCGTTGCTCGGGATTTCGCGCGGGAAGTGTCGCGAATCCAATCTCTCACAGCCGAAGCGCCAAGCGCAAGCATGATTTGCCCTGGTTATGCAACATGAGGCGGGATGCAGCCCTTGACCGCAAGTCCTGTGCGTGCGGAGACCCCGTCTATGCAGCCGGCGCAGGCAACCGCACATGAGGAAGAGCCGCGCCGGAGCGGTGCGGATCGGACTACTTCGGGATCTTCCAGCAGTCGGTGGTGTCCAGGTTGGAGTCGGAGCCCAGGGCGGCCCGCGCAGCATCGGGGTCGTCGACGATCTGCTTGACCGTGGCCTGCACCAGCGCTAGATCGAGGATGTTGTAGCCCATGGAGTTGCGGCCGGTGATGTAGTGGGGCGGGGTGAAGCCCACTGTGATCATCTTGTCGGTCTGTAGCTCCGACCTGATGGCCACCAGGCTTTGCAGCGCGCTGATGGGAATGTCGGTCTCCACACTCTCTTTGATGACCTGTGCGACCGTAGGAAACTTGAGGGCCATCTCACCCATGCCGTTCTGATCGAGTAGAGCCGATATGACGCACCGCTGGCGGCCCATGCGCACGTAGTCATCGCTCCCGGTGCGCGACCTGGCGAAAGCCAAGGCCTCGAGGCCGTTGAGGTGCTGTACACCCGGCTGGATATCGTAGACCTTCCACTCGTACTCCGGCGTGGGAGGAGAGAGCCGCACCCAGAGCCTCTCCGGCACGTTGACCGTGACGCCGCCGAAAGCGTCGACAAGGTCCACCAGACCACCCATGTTGACCACCGCGTAGTAGTCCACGGGAATGCCGAGGATCTTGCTCACGGCATCGCGGAGCACAATGGCCCCGGCGTCCCTTCCTGCCGGATCCAGCTCCGGGTGTTCGTTCGCGTCGGAATAGAGGGAGCTGATGAGATTGAGGTAGACGTCCGTGCCAAGTGCCTGCGCGGCAGCGTC
The DNA here is from genome assembly GCA_963784835.1 of uncultured Actinomycetes bacterium. Lineage (GTDB taxonomy): Bacteria > Actinomycetota > Thermoleophilia > RBG-16-64-13 > RBG-16-64-13 > RBG-16-64-13. Next base: position 524,142 of record CAWASM010000002.1, read on the forward strand.
ACCGAGCTTGATGCTGCCGGCGTTGCGGGGGATGCCGAACAGGGCCACCCGGCCGGTGTTGAGGTCGAAGGTGGCCACCATGATGACGTCGGCCCTCGCTCCCTTGCGACCGTACCCGGCGTCGGTGCCTATGAACATGATGGTGAGACGCCCGTCGTCACCGGAGTTGACGGGAGCACCCGTGGTCATGGTAGTCGCCGGGGTGCTCGTAGTCGAATCGGCGGGCACCGTACTGCCGGTCACGGCCGGCGCGGTGGTCGCGGGAAGCAGCGACGTGATGGTGGTGTCGGAGCTGTCGCTCACGAACACCGTGGTAAGGAGGTCGTACTCCACGTAGGCGTAGTAGCCGGCCACCGCGTGAGGCGCGACGGTGAACAGGAGCAGAAGTCCCAGACCGGCCCCGGCGAAGAAGGTCCTCAGGGACGCCGGCCGGCCGTCGCGTGCCTGCCCGGCGGGCGGGCGCTCATGGAAGGCGTCCACCACCGCGTAAAGCCGAAAGGCAAGCACGACGACATCCACAACCAGTAGAGCCAGCAGCAACGAAGGCTCGAGCAACCACACCAGGAGCTGATCCACCCCTTGCAGGAGGAGGACTCCCGCACAGATGGCAAGGGCCAGCGCGACCGCCAGCATCACGAAGCCCCGCCTGCGCGCACCGCCGACCAACTGACCCGTGCCGGGAACGAGCGCCGAGGACACGGCGCGTATGAATCGACGAAGGTACGGATCGCTGCTTGGCACGTTGCGCCTCCCGGTAGGTCTCGAGGCTAGGGTAAGCCGATGAGCTTGCTCTTGTGCTTCAGGAGACTCCTGGACTGGAACACCAGGCCGATGGCCAGCAGCACGACGCCTCCGACGATCTGCGCCCATTTGGGCCAGGGCTCGGTGAAGTATTCGATACCGGCCACCGTGGCTCCCGCCCCGAAAAGGGCGCTCAGCGCTATCAGCGCCCAGTTGAAGAACATGCCAAGGAGCGCAGCCCCGATGACCCCGCCGATGGCGAAGATGATCCAGTAGTCCCTGCTCCCCTGCACCACCGACCAACCCAGGCGGTCAACAGCGATCACCGCCGCGGGTCCCACGATCAGGAAGCCCCCCAGGGCCACTATCGCCCTGGTGAAGAGCTTGGCCAGCCCCGCCAGGATCAGGCCCAGCGCCACTCCGATGGCCACACGACCCCAAGTCGGCAGGCCCGAGTGGATGGCGGGCACCACAAACCAGCCGAAGAGAAAGCCCCCGGCCGCCACGAACAGCCAGAATAGCCGCCTGCCGAAGAGCAGCTCGACAAGTCCCACCACTATCTGAGCGATCGCCTCACCCATGGGGCGCCTCCTCGGGTTCCGGTCCGCGGACTTCTCTGTCCATCATAGAAGGCCGCGCGCCTCCGTGTCGACGGCGGCGCGCACCCGGATGAAGATATGGCATGCTTGGCGTCATGAGAATCTCGATCATACTCGCCCACCCCGAACCCGGCAGCTGCAACCACGCCCTGGCCGCGACAGCCGCGGAACAGCTAGGCGCCAACGGTCACCAGGTGGACTTCCACGACCTCTACAGGGAGAGTTTCGCACCCCTCCTGCCGAGCGAGGAGATACCGGCCGGCGCGGAGCTTCCACCCCAGGTGGCCGCTCACTGCAGGGAGATCGCCGCGGCGGACGGCATAGTCATCGTGCATCCAGATTGGTGGGGTCAACCTCCCGCAATCCTCACAGGCTGGGTCGATCGCGTGCTGCGTCCAGGCGTGGCCTACAGTTTTCTCGAAGACGACGGCGGCGAAGGAGTGCCGGTGGGTCTGCTCGCGGCCAACACCGCCCTTGTGCTCAACACCGCCAACACGCCGCCCGAGCGGGAGTTGGCTGTGTTCGGTCGTCGACTCCTGCTTTCCGGCCACGGGTTGAACTGAGAGGGGCCGCCGACATCGGCCCCTTGAATGGAACGGCCCGGGCGACCGCTGAAACGGTCGCCCGGGCCGGTGATCCGCACCTTTGCCTAGATCTCGTTCCCCACGCGCCAGCCGGCCTTCGTGGCATCCGGGATGACCGCCGGGCTGTCGCAGTCGCCGATGGTGTAGATCTCCTTCACTTTGCCCTGCAGCTTCTCAGCCATGTCCTTGTTGGGGGAGAAGGGGAGCACAGGGATGATGGTGTCGGCCTCGAGCAGGCGGATCTTGCCGTCTTTGTACTCGATGGTCACGCCCTTCTTTGGTGAACTTGAGCAGCTTCACACCGGTGAGGCGCTCGATGCCCTTCTGGTCGAACCAGTAGAAGAGGCGGGTCTTGCGCTCGGGCACCAACCACTCGCCCAGCTCCTCGCCTTCCTCGACGATGGTCACGTTGCGGCCCCGCTTGATCAAGAACTCGCTCAGCTGGCAGCCCTGGATGGCCCCACCGACGATGACCACCTTCTTGCCCACCGGCATCCAGATGGCCGTCATCTTGCGAAGCATCTGCGGACCGACGAACCGGATCATGAGCCTCAGCAGCTTGTAGAGCTCAGCGGTCTTGACGACGTTCCTCAGTTCGTACCCAGGGACATTGGGCTTGGTGGGAACGCCGCCCGCGGCCACTACCAGCACGTCTGGCTTCTCGACGGACGAGGGCAGCGTCGTCGAACCGCTTGTGCATCTTGACTTTGACGCCGTTCTTCTTGACCTGGGTGCGGAAGAAGTCCAGGAACTTCGGAAGCTCTTCGATCTCGAAGCCCTTCACCATGGACGCCAGCGCCACGGCGCCGCCCAGATATCCGCCCTCCTCATATAGGGTCACGTCGTGACCCCGGGCAGCCGCTACGCGGGCCGACTGCATGCCTGCGGGTCCGGCGCCGACCACGACCACTTTCTTCTTCTTCTCTGCCGGCGGGGCCATGTCGTACGACTCGCTGCCGAAGCAGGCATTGATGCGGCAGTAGCGCGCCTCGTTGTAGTTCTTGTTGCAGGTGCCGCAGTGGGTGCAGGGCTGGATGTCTTCGAGCCGGCCCTCGCGTACCTTGTTGGCCCAGTCGTGGTCGGCGAAGAAGCGGCGGTTGATGCCGATGAGGTCGGCCTTGCCCGAGCGGACTATCTCGTCGCCGGAGTCGGCGTCGATGAGGCCGACGGTCATGACCGGGATGGAGACAACCGACTTGATCGATGGGTGCCAGCGGCACCTGGGCCAGCGCGCCATGGTGGCTCCAATCCAGCTCTTTGGGGAAGTCCTTGAGGGGGATGTAGGGCTCGGGATAGAACATGTTCTCCTGGTTGTACGAGCCCTGGTGCATGCCCGCCCAGTGGGAGCGCACGTGGAGCGAATCGACCCCGACCGACTGGTAGATGCGTGCGATCTCCTTGGCTTCTTCGATACTCAGAGCCTCGTTGCCGGGCAGCCCGACCTCGATGGCGTTCATGAGGATCTGGACAGGGAAGTCTTGGCCGCAACGCTTCTTGATCTCCTTGATGACGTCGACGATGAAGCGGGTGCGGTTCTCCATGCTCTGCGGTCCGTACTTGTCGTCGCGCTTGTTCCAGAAGCGAGACAAGAAGCCGTGGAACAGGTGGTCGGCCGCGGCGTTGATCTCGATGCCATCCCAGCCGGCCTGCTGGAGGCGGGAGGTAGCGGAGGCGAACCGGTCGACCAACTCCTCGATCTCGTCGATGGTGAGAACGTGAGGGGGCTTGTCGTCGTGGACGTCGAACGGCGAGGGGTAGGTCACCGCCGAGGCGGCCAGCGGCTCGGCGATGAGCGCGTAGATGCCGCTCCAAGGACCACGATGGTAGAGCTGGGTGAAGATGGGGACGCCGTATTTGTGGACCTCGGCCGACAGCTCTGCGAGCTGCTTGATGTACTTGTCATTGTCTACGCGGAAGCGGCGGTCGCCCTCCTCGAGCAGCGGCCACTCCATCGCGGGAGTCTCGGTGATGATCAGACCGGCACCGCCCCTCGCTACCGCTCCGTAGAAGCCCTTGGCGAGAGCGCCGACCCGGTTTTCGCCCGACTCGAAGAAGTAAGTCTGGGCCGCGGTCTTGACGATGCGGTTTTTCAACTGCACCTTGCCGATGCTGGTGGGCGAGAACAGGTGCTCAAAACGAGTCTGCATCTTCTTGGTCTCCTGTGATCGGTACAAAAAGCGCTGTCCGTGGCCGACAGCGGGGCGTATCTGGCCGCGGTACACAGTAGAGTATACCTTGCGCCGCACGGGGGACGAACCGGCCCATGCCCGCGCATGACCGATGACCTCTCCGGTATCATTGGAAACCGCAACCAGCATCCCCAAGGGAGGTGAGCGGAATGATCGCCAAGACCAAGACCTGACCGAACGCTCCCCTGTGCACGGGTTGCACAAAGCCCTCGACCGTTGACCATCGTTGTCACATCAGGCCTGTCGCCGGCGACCACGCCGCAGCCTCCCCGGTGAGTAGATAGGTAGAATCTCTTCTCCTCCCCTGAGGCGCGTCCGGGTGGTTTGTCCACCGGCAGCCCTAAGACTAGGAGGAGACCGTGGATCGGCCTGTTACCGACTATCGTCCCATGTGGGAATCTCTGGGACTCGACCTGCCCGCACATGACGCGCTGCTTGCCGTCATCCCCGTCCTCTATAACGATGCCTATCTGAGCCAGACCGGCCGTCCGGAAGGCATGAGCTACTTCGACTTCGTGCTGAGCGAGATCCACAGCTTGAGGATCAGAGAACTGGTGGATCACAAAGCGGCGGGCGGCACCGTCATAGGGACGTTCTGCCTCTACGTGCCGGAGGAGATCATCCGCGCTCTCGGCGGCCAGTGTGTGGGTCTCTGCGCAGGCGCGGAGTGGGCCTACGGAGAGGTGGAGCGCATCCTGCCTCAGAACACCTGCGCGCTTATCAAGTCCGCCATGGGCTTCAAGCTGGGCAAGGTGTGCCCGTACGCCGAAGCCTGCGATCTGGTGGTGGGAGAGACCACTTGCGACGGCAAGAAGAAGGCCTACGAGCTGCTGGGCGAGATCGCCCCCGTGCATGTGATGGAGCTGCCCAACATGAAACGGCCGGCCGACCTGGCTCTGTGGCGCGGCGAGATCGAGCGGCTGACCGCGCAGCTGGAAGAGGTGAGCGCGCGGAAGCTTACCGCGAGGAACCTGGCCGCGGCCATCAAGGAGGTCAACGACAAGCGCCGGGCCCTTCAGCGTCTCAACGCCGCGCGCAAGGCGTCTCCGTCGCCAATCTCCGGCAAGGATGCGCTGCTGGCCGTGCAGGTGGCCTTCTACGATGACGTGCCCCGCTTCACGGCCATGGTCGAGAAGATCGCCGATGAGCTGGAGGCCCGGGTGGCGGCGGGCCAGGGTGCGGTCCCCGCGGAAGCGCCGCGCATCTTGGTCACCGGCACGCCTATGTCCATCCCCAACTGGAAGACCTACGACGTCATCGAGAAGGCCGGAGCCGTCGTGGTGGCCGAGGAGATGTGCACAGGCTCCCGCTACTACGCCAAGCTGGTGGACGAGACCCCCAACGACCTTGATGGGATGATGGCGGCCCTCGCCGACAAGTATCTGGACATCGACTGTGCCTGCTTTACCCCGAATGCCGGTCGCGCCGAGGAAGTGATCCGCATGGCCCGCGAGTACCGGGTGGACGGCATCGTGCAGTGCAATCTGCAGTTCTGCGCCCCCTACCAGATAGAGGCCACATCGCTGACCAAAGCCATTCAGGCTGCCGGGATCCCGACTCTGCGCATCGACACCGATTACTCCATGGGCGACATCGGTCAGCTCTCCACCCGGGTAGAAGCCTTCCTGGAGATGATCGGGTGATCTACCTGGACAACGCCGCCACCAGCTGGCCAAAGCCACCACAGGTGATGGAGGCCATGCGACGTTTCCTGGGCGAGGTGGGAGCCAATCCCGGCCGTTCCGGCCACCGCCTCTCGATAGAAGCCGCCCGGGTGGTCTACCGGGCGCGAGAAGCGGTGGCCGGTCTGCTGGGTGTGGCCGATCCTTTGCGAGTGGTCTTTTGCGCCAACGCCACTCACGCCCTGAACCTGGCCATTTGCGGCCTGCTCAGCCCCGGTGAGCATGTGGTCACCACGAGCATGGAGCACAACTCGGTCATGAGGCCGCTCCGCGCACTCGAGGCCGAGGGAGTCGTGGTCACAGTGGCGCCTTGCTCTCCCCAGGGAATGCTCGACCCCGCCGAGGTGGAACGAAGCCTTCGCCCCGCGACCAAGATGATCGTCATGACCCACGCGTCCAACGTCGTGGGCACTCTGCTGCCAGTGGCAGAGGTGGCCGGCCTCGCCCGCTCCCACGACCTTCTTCTGCTCGTAGATGGAGCGCAGTCGGCCGGCGCCTTGCCGATCTCTCTGACCGATCTCGGCGCTGACCTCTTCGCCTTCACCGGGCACAAGGCCTTGTGCGGTCCGACCGGGACCGGGGGTCTGGTCATCGGCGAGCGGGTCGACGTGAGTCGCCTGCGACCATTGCTGCGTGGAGGGACCGGCAGCCGCTCCGCGGCCGAGACGCAGCCCGACTTCCTCCCCGACAAGTTCGAGAGCGGCACCATGAACGCCGTAGGGCTGGCCGGACTGGAAGCAGGAGTGCGCTGGTTGACCGAACAGGGGGTGGACGACCTGCGCGCCAAGGAACGGGCCCTTACCGCCCGTTTGCTTGAGGGCCTGCGCGATATCCAGGGAGTGGACGTCAAGGGAACGCTCGACGCTTCCCAGCAGTTGCCGGTGGTGTCGTTCACTGTAGCCGGCCTCGACCCCGCCGAGGTGGGACTCAGGCTGGACGAAGAGTATGGCATCGCCGCCCGAGTGGGTCTGCACTGCAGCCCCGGCGCTCACAGGACTCTCGGGACTTTTCCCACGGGCACAGTGCGGTTCGCACTTGGAGCGTTCACGACCAAAGACGAGGTCGATCGCGCGGTCGACTCCATACGCCGCGTCGCCCGCGACGGTGCCGCCCCCGATGATGCAGACGCTCCCTTCGACCCGGACGACGACGAGGCCGGCGGCGGACCCGAGTGAGCTCCACTTCCACTCACCGCCTCTTCCTCGTGCCTTCGGCGTCACACGCCACCAAAGGGGAGATTGTGCTTCAGAGAGCCGGGATCGTGTGCGCGCTCATCCCCGTGCCCCGCGCCCTGAGTTCCCAGTGCGGCGTCTGCCTGCGGGTGGCCCTCGCCGACTCTGAACGGGCCGAGAGGGTGCTCGCAGCAGCCGATGTACGAGTAGAAGCCGTGCACGACCACACAATGAGAATGACAGCAAAGGAGACGGAACATGGAAGCTGAGAGACTAGTCGGCGAGCCTGCGCCAAGCTCCGGACCGATCGTCGTCGCCATCTCGAGCGATCGTATGGGACAAGGTGACGACGAACTGGGCCGGGTGCTCCTCAGAGGCTACCTGCACACCATGATCGACGTCGAACCAAGACCCGATGTGCTCATCTTCTTCAACAGCGGGGTGCAGTTGGCCGCAGAGGACTCACCAGCGCTCGACGACCTCCGAATGCTTGCGAGCCAGGGGGTGAAGATGCTCCTGTGCGGCACCTGTTTGGGCCATTTCGAGCTCAGGGACAAGGTGGCCACCGGGGAGGTCTCGAACATGTACGCGATCTCGGAGACGATGCTTCGAGCGGCCAAGTTGGTCAATCTCTGACGAGAGGCGGGTTGTGCGGATGAGAGCGCCGGCGGATGACATCGACAGCTACCTCGCTCCCGTCCCGGAGCCCGCCCGCGGCGCTCTCGAGGACCTGCGCCGGGTCGCGAAGGCTGCCGCTCCACTGGCCACCGAGACCATCAGCTACGGCATGCCGACCCTGAAGCACGAGGGTCTGCTGGTAGCCTTCGCCGCCTTCAAGCACCACTGCAGCTTCTTCGCCATGAGCCGGAAGGCCATGGCCGCCTTCGCGGACGAGTTGAAGCAGTACGACACCTCCGCCGGCACAATCCGCTTCCAGCCCGAACATCCCCTGCCGGCGGACCTCGTCACTCGGCTCGTGCAGGCGCGTGTTGTGGAGAACGAAGCCCGCTCCGCGTCGAGAAAGGCGCGCCCCAGCAAGGCCACTCGCCGTTGAGCCGCCGAGCCCCTACCAGCCGACCATGACCTCCACCACACGGGGCTCGCCGGAGTCCACGGCGCGCCTCAGGGCCGGGCCCAACTGCTCTGGGGTGGTCACCCGTTCGCCCTCCACGCCCAGTGACTTCGCCAACAGACTGAAATCCATCACGGGGCGATCCAGCTCCATCCCTTCGTGCTTCTCGCGCAACGGGTAGTCTCCCAACACGACCTTGCGGACTATCTTGACTTGGCCATAAGTGGCGTTGTTGATGACCACGCAGGTCACCGGGATCCGATAGCGCGCGGCCGTCCACAGACTCTGCATCGACCAAGCCGCACTGCCGTCGCCCACCACCGCGATCACCCGACCGCCGGGCAAGCCTAGTTTCGCGCCCAGGGCGCCGGGCAGACCCCAGCCGATGCTTCCCCCGTGCCGTGAGCGGAAGTAGCTCCGCGGCCGGGAGGGAGCCAAGATGTGTCTGAGCAACCCCGAAGACGACCAGCAATCGTCGACCACCACCGTGTCGGACGTGACCACTTCGCGGAGTTCAGTCATGACGCGTGAGGCCGCTATGGGGACGGCGTCCTGCTCCTCCGCCCACTTGGCGCGCAGCGTCGCGTCGGCCTCCGCTTTTTGCCGGGCGATATGTTCCACCCTGCGGCGCACCCGTGCTCGCGCCTCTTCCGGCTCGGCGACTAGCACGGCCTCCAGCCCTGCGCACAACTCGGTCAAGATCGCCTTGATGTCGCCTTGGAGCCCACAATCCACCGGCAGATTCTTGCCTATCTCCCAAGGATCCTCGTCTATCTGGACGATGGTGATTCCAGCCAGGGAAGGTTTCTCCTGGTTGTAGAAGGCCTGGGCAAACATGGGACAGCCCACGCCCACCAGCACGTCGACGTCCTTTAGCGCTTCCGCCGCGCCGGGTTCAGTAGGATCGAGATCACCAAGATACTGCGGGTGATCGACGGGGAAGTTCACGTCGGCCATCCAGGCTTGGTATACACGGGCGCCGGCCAACTCGGCCAGCTTGACAACCTCAGCCAGGGCGTCGCAGCGCGCTACTCCGCTCTCCACCAGCAAGACCGGCCGCTCCGCACCGGCGAGTATGCCGATGGCCCGGGCCAACCCCGCCGAGTCCCCTCGCAACCGCGAGTAGACCCGTGGGGTAGCGGCGAGCGGCGCTGCGAACGGCTGCTGCAAGACGTCCTGCGGCAGCGAGACCAGGACCGGGCCCGTGGGCGGCTGCAAGGCCATCTTGAACGCCCGCTGCATGACCGTGGGAAGGTCCTCGGCATAGACCGGCTCGGCGCACCACTTGACATGAGGCCTGGCTATGCCCAGGATATCGCCGGTCAACTGGGGATCGTACTGAAGCAGCCTTGTGTCGTTCTGGCCCACAGTGATCACCAGCGGCACTCCGCCCAGCTTGGCGTTGTAAAGCATGGGCGTGGCGGCCGCCAATCCGGAGGCGGTGTGCAGATTGAGAAACCCGGGCTTGCCGGTGACCCGGGCGTAGCCCTCGGCCATGCCGGCGCACACCACTTCGTGAAGCCCGAGGATGTAGCGGATGTCCTCGGTTTCTTCGAGGGCGTCCATGAAATGGATCTCGGTGGCCCCCGGGATGCCGAACACATACTCCACGCCCTCCCGGCGCATCAGTTCGATCAGGGCCTGCTTGCCGGTCGTCCTTGCCATGGTGATCCAACCTTTCCCCGGAGCTGCGCGCGACGCCCGCCGCGGCGTGGTATTGGCGCCGCCTGCGGCGCCGCTTCTAGCTTGCCAGACTCGGCGCCAGTAGTACAGAGCGCCGCACGATCCGCCGTGTCGCTACAACGCTTTCGGTCATATACTTGAGGCGGCCGGGTCGACCGAGCGACGCGCAGGGAGGCAGATGTGAACGGGGGCTCCATTTCAGTCTGGTACTACTCCAAAGCCGGGGCAGCGGGGCAGCATACAGGTCCGATGTCGTGGGAGCAGTTGCTCTCATTGGCCCAGACCGGCGCGCTGACCGCCGTCGACATGGTCTGGAACCCACAGTTGCCCCAGTGGGTCCCGGCCGAGCAGATCCCAGGGCTTCTTCCGGCTGCGCCGTTTGCCCCTCAGCAGGGTGCCTATCCTGGCGGCGGGCAACCTGTTGCCCCGTGGCAGGCCCCGGCCCCACCGGCCGCGTACTACCCGCCCTACCAGGGGCAGTACGGCGTTCAGAACAAGAGCGGCACGTCCATGTGGGTCTGGCTGATCCCGCTTATCGCATTGGTGCTCGCCGCAGCCGGTCTCGGCCTCTACTTTGGTCTGAGAGGTCACGACGGAGACGCTGGCGGCACGACCGTGACCACCAAGAGGACCACGACCACCGCCAAGGTGACCAGCACCACTGTAGAAGTGACCTCCACGGTGACCGCGGCGACGACGACCACAACCTCCTCGCCCGCGCCTGCCTTCTGGAACGATCTGAACCCCGGCGGCGCCACGCCGGCCGCGCGTGTCGATCAGGCCATGGTCTACGACCCGGTGGACCAACGGGCACTTCTCTTTGGTGGATGGAGCGTCGACGAGGTCTACGGCGACACTTGGTCGTACGATCCCGCCGGCAACAACTGGACGCAGTTGAACCCGACCGGCGATCTCCCGGCTCGCCGCGCCAGCCACGCAATGGCCTACGATCCGAAGACGGGCGCGACCATCCTGTTCGGAGGATGGGATTCCCTCAACGACAAGGAGCTGAACGATACCTGGGCCTACAACCCCTCCGCGGACACCTGGACCGAGCTGAACCCCGCCGGCGAGCTCCCGGCTCCGCGCGAAGGCCACTCCCTCGTGTACGATCCGTACTCGGGCTCCATGATCATGTTTGGAGGATGGGACCCCGACAACGAGTTCAGCGACACCTGGGCCTATAGTCTCGCAGCCAACACCTGGACAAATCTCAGCCCCGCCGGCGACGGACCTTCCGGCCGCGACCGCCACTCGATGGTCTACGACCCGGCAACGAAGAGGATGATCCTCTTCGGCGGCTGGGATGGAGACTACGAACTGAACGACTCGTGGGCCTACGATCCCGCAGCCAATACCTGGACGGAACTCGCCCCAGCGGGCAACGCGCCTTCGCCGCGCTCAGGCCATCGCGCGGTCTACGACCCCGTGCTCGGCAGAATGGTGCTTTTCGGTGGTTTTGACGGCGAGAGCGAACTCAACGACACTTGGGCCTACGACCCCGTCGCCAATACTTGGACCGATGTGAGCCCGGAGGGCGCGGCTCCCGATCCTCGGGATTGCCATTCCATGGTCTACGACGAAGCGAACGGCAAGATCATCCTCTTCGGAGGGATCAGCACCGACGACCGCGACCTCGGCGACACCTGGGCCTATGGAGGCTGACGGCCGTCTGCGCCGCCGATGTCAGCCTCGTGTTCATCGACGGAGTCCACCGGTCTTCTCTCGCAGTCAACCGGGGAAAGTGGCACGCATGAAACCCTGGACCACCCGGATGCCTTGGACCGCCGTGATCGTCATCGCTGCCCTCGCCTTCTTCGGGGTGGCCGGATGCGGCGGAAGCGGCCAAGTCAGCCAAAGCACGACGACTGTGAGCACCGGGCCTGGCACGACGGGCCCCACCGGCAGGACCTTCACCCTTGCCGAGCTTTCCAAGTTCGATGGCCAGAGCGGAACGCCGGCCTATGTGGCTGTGGATGGCGTTGTCTACGACGTCAGCGGCAGCGTCATGTGGCCTGACGGAAAGCATGCCCGTTGCGCCTTGGGCGCGATGGCGGGCAAAGACCTCTCCGACATCATCACTCAGGCCCCCGCCAACATGCGCTCCAATCTAGCGCGCATGCCGGTGGTAGGCACTCTCTCGAAGTAGGACCGATCATGACGGCACCCGGGCCTCTTGCTCGACCGCAGAGACTCACTTGGCAGACCGCCTTGGGGGTCATCCTCGGTTAGCCCCGCACGGTGCCGGGATCCGTCGACCGGCTACCCGGCCGCTCTGTCAGCCTTTGTCGGCGATGGCCAGACCTGCGGCCGCAAGCAGCAGCGTCCCCGCCGGGACCCATGACGGGCCCACGAGGAACCCAACGATGCCGCAGACCAGGAGGACGACCGCTGCCACCGCCCGATTCTTGGGCGCCACCGACACCGCCGACTATCCCGAGCAGGCCGAGAACCAGCCCGATGGCCAGAGGCACCGATACCCACTTGAGGCCCGAGGTCCCGTATACACTCCACTGGAACGAGCCCGGCCACTGGTTGGTCAGGAACGGGCCCAGCGCCCCCCAGACGATGCCCAGCAAGCCCCCGGCGATGCCAAGACCCATCGCCGCCCGGGCCAAGCTGCCGCCACCTGCTGCGCGCGCCTGCGGCGGGGTGTACACGGCCTGCGGTGGAGCCGCCATCTGGTCAGTGCCACAGTAGCCACAGAAGCGCTCCTGTGGGTTGAGCGGTGCGCCGCATTGCCTACAGTTCGTCATATCCCCTCCATTCCACCAAGGCCCGGACCTCACGGTCCCCGATGTCCCCACTCTATGTCACAATGAGCCCGATGCGCAAGAAGACCACTGGAGATCACTTGAAGACGCCCCTCACTCCCAAGAAGGCTCACCCCGCCGGTGGATCTCGGCCCGTGGGTGTCAGGACCGCCGCCGTCCATGCCGGCACGCCTGCCAATCCGCTCACCGGAGCGTCGGCCCCAGACCTGGTGATGTCGACTACCTTCGTCATCGAGCCCGGCATCTCTTTTTCGGCCGACGACATGTCGGAGGAGACCCCGTTTGTCTACACGCGGTGGGGCAACCCCACCAACGCCCAACTCGAACAGAAGGTCGCCGTGCTCGAAGGCGCGGAGGCATGCGTGGCCTTCGGTAGCGGGGTGGCAGCTATCACTGCTCTGTTCCTGCACACCCTCAAAGCCGGTGATCACCTGGTGATGAGCGACGTGACCTACGCCGCCGCCTCAGAGTTCGTCAACCAGAAGCTGCCCGAACCTGGGAATCGAGGTCACGCGAGTCGACGCCTCCGATCCCGAAAACGTGCGGGGCGCTCTCCGCCCAAACACCCGTCTGGTGTATCTGGAGACGCCGGTCAATCCCGCTGCTCCGTCTGACCGACGTGGCCGCGGTGGTCGAGATCGCCCACAGCGCCGGCGTCCCGGTGGCGGTGGACTCCACCTTCGCCACACCCATAGGGATGCGTCCCTTCGAACTGGGCGCCGACTACGTCATCCAGTCGCTCACCAAATACATCTGCGGCCACGGTGACGCCATCGGAGGCGCCATCAGCGGACGAACACAAAGATGATGAACAGGCTCCGCACCATCGCCATCCACACCGGGGGCATCATCTGCCCGTTCAATGCGTGGCTCATCATGCGCGGCGTGGCGACACTGCCGATCAGGATGGCCGCCCACCAGGAGGGCGCTCTGGCCGTCGCCCGGCATCTCGAGACCCACCCCAAGATCACTCGGGTCATGTACCCTGGACTCCCCTCGCACCCTCAGCATGAGCTGGCCGAACGCCAGATGGGCAACTTCTCGGGCATGTTGACGTTCCAGGTGGACGATGGTCTCGCGGCGGCCCGGCTGCTCTCTGACAGGCTGGAGATCATCCACTACGCCGTGTCTCTGGGGCACAACCGCTCCTGATCTGCTACCTGCACACAGATGACCTGTTGCGTTCGTCTTTCCACCTGACCCCCGAGCAAGAGGAGTCATACCGGGCTTTCGCGGGCAAGGGAGTCTTCCGTCTGTCGGTGGGACTCGAAGATCCAGCGGATCTGATCGCCGACATCGACAACGCCTTGGCGCCGCTCGGCTGACGCGCGGGAGGACGGGCGCTCGAGCGCGGCTAAACGACCTCCCGGGTGACGGACCCGGGGATTGGACACCCGCCGTCGTGGGAATAGATCAGCCGCGGTACTAGATCGAAAGGAGAGTCCGAAGGCGATGGGCATCAAAGGGACCAAGACCGAACAGAACCTGCTCAAGGCGTTTGCCGGCGAGAGCCAGGCACGCAATCGCTATACCTTCTTCGCAAGCGTGGCCAAGAAGGACGGGCTGGAGCAGATCAGCCGCGATCTTCCTCGAGACGGCCGACAACGAGCGGGAACACGCCCAAGATATACTTCGACCATCTCGAAGGTGGGCCCGTCGAGATCACGGCCACCTACCCAGCCGGCAAGACGGCCAGCACCGCCGAGAATCTTCTTGCGGCTGCCGAGGGCGAGAAGGAAGAGTGGGGCGACTTGTACCCGGCCTTCGCCGAGGTGGCCAAAGAAGAGGGTTTCGCCGACGTCGCGACTTCGTTACACAGAGATCGCCGAGGTGGAGGAGCAGCACGAACTCCGCTACCGCAAGCTCCTGGCCAACTCAAGAACGGCAGGGTGTTCAAGCGCGACACACTGTCAAGTGGCATTGCCGCAACTGCGGCTACATCCACGAAGGCACCGACGGCGCCGGACGAGTGCCCAGCCTGCAAGCACGCGCAGGCGTACTACGAGCTCTGGTGCGAGGCATACTAGACAAGCGACGAGTGACAGAGCCCCTGGGACGGGGGTGATACGTCGCAGAGTAGGCCTCGAGGGACTTACCCGCGCGGGTTGACCACCACTGAGACACCGCGGATCCGTTCGCGCTTTGGGCCTCCGGCTGCGCCGCCGGCTTGATTCAAGGCAGTCAGGAACACGCGCACCACTTCGGGATCGAACTGGTGCCGCTGCCCTGGTGAGTTCCCCTATGGCGGCTTCCAGCGGCAGACCCGCCCGGTACGGGTCGATCGGTGATCATGGCGGAGTAGGCGTCGGCTACGGCTAGGATGCGGCCCAGCAGCGAGATATTGCGGGCTTTCAGCTTGGCCGGATACCCGAACCGTCCCAACGCTCGTGATGCGTGGACCACGGCCTCGCGCACTTCATCGTGCCGGGCAGGTGCTGGGAGACCATCAGGCTCCGAGCAGGGAGTGCTGCTGCACGGCTTCCTCTTCTTCGGGGGTGAGCGCGTCCGGGCTTGCGCAGGATGCGGTCGGGCAGGCCTATCTTGCCCACGTCGTGGAGCAGGGCGGCGACCCGAAGCGTGTCTTGCTTGTCCTTGCTGAAGCCAAGCGACTTCGACGATCCGGCGCCTGCTCGGCCACGTGAGCCGAGTGCCGCCGGGTGTAGTGATCCTTGTTGTCCACCGCGCTCACCAGCGCGTCCAGGGTGCTGAAACCCGTGACGTCGATGTGCTTCGCCGCCGAGGTTCTCGCGGCGCACCGTGACGGTGTCGCCACCCCAGCGCTTCGACTCATACAGGTTCGCGTCGGCGATGGCGATGAGCGAGACTGGCGTCGTGCCCGTCTTCGGGGAACGAGGCGGCGCCGAAGCTCAGCCGCAGAGGGATCGCGGATGCCGTCGGGCGCGATGAACGGCTGCGAACCGAGAGCCAGGCGCATGTGGTCGGCCACGGTGGCCGCGCCCGCCCGTAGGTCGCGGGGAGGATCATGATGAACTCGTCTCCGCCGAAGCGGCCCACGAAGTCGGTGGTGCGGTTCCGTCCGTGCAAGAACCGGAGACCCGTTTGATGACTTCGTCGCCCGCGGGTTGCCCTAGGTCTCGTTGAAGTTCTTGAAGTTGTCGATGTCGGCCAGCAGGATAGAGAAGGTGCCCTCATAACGGCGGGCTCTGCGCGACCTCGATGTCGAGCTGCTCGAGCGACCCTGCGGCGGTTGTGAAGACCGCTGAGAGAGTCGACCTCGCCAAGCGCCTTGATCTCTTCGTACAGCCGGTTGTTCTCCAGAGCGTGCGCCACCTGGCCGGCGAACAGCAGGATGGTGGACTCGCGATCGTTCGAGAAGCGGGTCGGCTGCACTGAAGCCGAAATGGCCAGCCCTACGGGCTCGTCTTCGGCCACCAGAGGGATCACCGCGAGGGAATGGAAGCTTCGAGGTCCGGCGCATCCGGCCTCGAAGAAGCGTTCACGTTCGGCCTTTCCGAGCTCGGTGATAGAGTCGATGAATAGCGGCCCGCTTCCCGGAAGACGCTCTTGAGCAGGCTGTCGAGTCCACACGACATGGACGCTTCCGTCCCCCAGCAGCCGAAGAGCGAGGGCAGACGCATGTAGCCCTCCGGGTGGTTGGAAAACCCCGCAGGCCGGTCAGTTGCTCTTGTTCGGCCTGAAGACGGAGCAGCCAGACCTCGTCGGCGTCGAAGATGCCCAGAGCCACTTCTTCCAGTTGGCCAAGAGCACCAGTCAGATCGAGGCTGCCGCCGAGCGACGCGCTGGCTTCTTGCAGTTGTTGCAGTTGGCAGTGCGCCGTTTCGAGGTCGTCGTGCCGCATCTGCAGTTCCTCGAGAGCCGCGGCCATGACTCGACGCGCTGCTCCTGTTCGACGCGAGTGTTACCCAGGTCCGTAGAAGCCCACCTCAATCCTCTTGGCAAGCACGGAGAACCCCTCCCGGCCGCTCGTCGCGGTCGGCTGGAAATCGCTTATCTGGTGAGGTGAGGCGCTGCAGTTGCTCGTTCAGTTGGCGATAGCTGCCTGAACAGAGAGGTTTCGATTATCGCCGACATCGCCACTCCAAGCGCCAGCACCACGCCGATGAGAGAGGCGGCGAACCCGAAGACTTCGCTCGTCCATTGCCCGTGTCGCACGAGAACGACCTGAGAGACGGCGTAGACGGCCATGGCGGCCAGCAGGATGGCCACTCCCACAAGCAGATAGGTCTTCCGGCGTAGTGAACAAAGAACCTCCCTCCGCAGATCCCACGAAACGACAGTTCAACTGCACACGTTATCGGCGCTGTGGCTGTGGCACTTGAGTCTCGCTGCCGGCGGGGGCGGCCGGCGCTGGGGGCACACCGGCGAGCGGCTTGCCGCCCCAAGCTCAACAGTCTACAATGCCGGTATGAAGGCATACGAAGACATCAAGCTCGAAGGCCACATCATCGACTCTCTGCTGCTCCCCCGGGTGCTCGACGAGATCCTCGAACACGGCGGCGAGTATCGCATCCTGCGTTTCCGCATCGGGCGCGAGAAGAACGATCCCTCGATCGCTCTGCTGCGTGTCACCGCGCCCGACGAGGGCAGTTGCATGCGATCCTGCGGAGCCTGCAGCAGGACGGAGTGAGATCGTCGAGCAGGAGGACGTCCGCCTGGAGCCCGCACCGGCGGACGGTGTCTTCCCGGAGGACTTCTATTCCACCACCAATCTTGAGACTTTCGTTCGCTCGAACGGGCACTGGATCCCGGTGCAGATGGCCGGAGATGGACTGCGGAATCATCTGTCGACGCCGCCGGAGACGCCCGCACGGTGCCTCTCGTCCAGGTGAGGTCCGGAGATCCAATAGCCGTGGGAACCCAGGGGATCCGCGTGATGCCGCTGGAGCGAGAGCGCGCCTCCCGCGCCTTCGAGTTCATGGGTTCGTCGATCTCGTCGGAGAAGCCCAAGCGCCTGGTGGTCACCAAGGTGGCCGGCCTCATGCGCGACACCCGCGCTGAAGGCAAGAAGATCGTCGCGGTCCTGGGACCAGCGGTGGTGCACACCGGCGCCGCGCCGGCGTTCGCCAAGACTGGTCTCCGGTGGCTGGATCGACATGGTCTTCGGCGGCAACGCCATAGCGGTGCACGATATCGAGTCGGCCTTCTTCAACACCTCCTTAGGCATCGATCTTTCTGAGGGGCGACTCGGTGGAAGGCGGCCACGAGCATCATCTGCGCGCCATCAACCGCATCCGCAAGTGCGGGAGCATCCGCCGGGCTGTGGAGCAGGGCGTACTTACCGGCGGCCTCTTCTACGAGATCGTGCGGCGCGGAGTGCCCTACGTGCTTGCCGGCTCCATCCGCGACGATGGCCCTCTCCCCGACGTGATCACCGACTCGGTGGAGGCCCAGCAGGCCATGCGCGAGCACGTGCGCGGCGCTGGCCTTTGCCTGATGCTTTGCAGCATGCTCCACTCCATCGCCACCGGCAATCTGCTCCCGGCGGCCGTGCACACGATCTGCGTAGACATCAACCCGTCGGTAGCCATAAAGCTCTCCGACCGAGGCAGCTGGCAGACCATAGGCATAGTCACCGATGTAGGTCTGTTCCTGGATGAACTGGTGACGGAACTGGAAGCCGAGGTCCCCGCGGCAGAGCCAGAGACGAGGCCCTAGACCGAAGCCCCAGCAGCAACGCGGGGCGAGGTCCGAGTGGCCGAGCGAAGTGAAGGCCACCCGGAAGGCCGCCCGCCGAGGGCCATCCCGTTAGCGGGAAGGTCGCCTGCGAGCCGTAGGGGTCTTCTGGAGCGGTTCGCGGACCTTCGCGTTCAAAGCGGAGGGAGACCCCTACGGCTCGCAGGCCACTTCCTTGCGTACCTTCCAGATCTGTTCCCCAGGCCACCGCCGGTACCATTCCCGGTCGGAGTCGTCCCGGAAGCTGCTCGTCGCCTCGGGGCCGGGGCGGAGTTCGATGAGGTCGTCGATGACGAACCCGTGGGCGCGGAACAGACGAATCCAAGCGCCATAGGGCAACATGAACTCCACGTAGTCGTCGTACCTCAGCGACCACATCCCGAAGTAGTCCAAGAGCAGCCGGTCACCAGGGTGATCACTGTCGTCCGGATAGCACATCTCGACCAAAGGGGTAGCGCCACAGAACGCTAGGAGCCCGCCAGGCCGCAGCAGACGAGACACCTCCGCCACCGTGGCGTATGGATCGGCGAAAGTCATCGCGCCATAGTCGCAGAAGACCACGTCGAAGCTCTCGTCAGGCAATGGGACCGCCTCGGCGCTGGCATGCACCAAGGGGAAGTAGACCCCGGCACCGGCCATGAGCCGCCAAGCGTGCTCCAGTTGCTTGTCTGACAGATCCAGCCCGACCGGCCGCGCGCCCAGCTGGGCAAGAGCGATCGACCATTGCGCCCCTCCGCAGCCCAGCTCCAGGATGTCTCGCCCCTTCACGTCGCCCAACACCTGCAACTCGGCCTCGGGGATCTGCCACACTCCCCAGCCGGGCCCTCTCGGTCCCGCCAATTGGGGGCCGTGATCGGACTGGTAGGTGTCGCTGTCGGCGTTCCAGACTCTCGCGGTTGACCGTCGCATGCTCGGAGAGCGAATCGGGGTCAAGCTTGGGAATGTCCTGCATGTTCCACTCCTCGCTCGGGGTCTCACTTCATGCATCCTACCAAGAGAGCGCGGCGTGGACGGCACGAGGCCGGTTCTGGTGTGCGAACATAGATGGCTAGGAGACGCGACACCGATCGGCCCCCATCGGGCTTACTCAAGGTCGGGCAAGGAGAACGAGCAAATGGAAGCGCAGGCAAACCCCGAGTGCTGCTGAGTACTTCGCTTGGTGACATCACCTTGGAACTGGACATGGAAAAGGCCCCGGTTTCGAGCCGCCAACTTCCTGGCCTATGTCGTCGTCCTGTCATTTCGACGGGACCATCTTCCACCGCGTGATACCGGGGTTCATGATCCAGGGCGGTGGCTTCACGGCCGACATGCAGCAGAAGGAGAGCAACCCCAGTATCGTCAATGAGGCGGACAACGGGCTGAAGAACGACCGCGGGGCACTGTGGCCATGGCCCGCACCTCCGAACCGCACAGCGCCAGCAGCCAGTTCTTCGTCAACCTCGCCGACAACGGCTTCCTCGATCACACGTCCAAGGATGCTCAAGGGTGGGGATATGCGGTGTTCGGCAAGGTCGTGGAGGGGCTCGACGTCGTGGACGAGATCGCCCAAGTAGCCACCGGTACTCACGGCCCGCACTCCGACGTGCCCCGCGTGCCTGTCGTGATCGAACGGGCTGCCGTTCTGCAGTAGCCCAGATGCCCCTCAACCGCTACCATGGGTGCGGTGAGGAGACGGACCAACACGGTGTTGCCATGAGATCTCCCACGTCGGGGAGCGAGGCCGGCGTCGGCCGACGGCCGGCCCGGAGAGTGACTGTTCTGCGTGCCGCAGTCCTGACGGCGGTGGCGATGGCAGTCACTCTCGGCCTGCTCGGGGCTGCGTCGTCCACTCCGGCCTACGCTGCCGGCACGTTCCCCCCCAAGACCATCAGCTCGGCGGCCAAGGCGGCGGAGCAAGAACTCCCCGACATAAGTGCCACCGCGGCCATCGTCATCGACGCCGAAACGGGCGCGGTTCTTTTCGAGAAACAGCCGGACGAGCGTCTCCCGATGGCCTCCACCACCAAGATCATGACCTCGATCCTAGTGCTGGAGTCGCTGGACTTGGACCAGAAGGTGGTCGTGCCCCAAAGCGTAACCGGCACCGCGGGCTCGTTGGCCGGTCTTGTCTACGGAGAGGTGCTCACGGTCAGGCAGTTGATGTACGCCATGCTCATACCCAGCGGCAACGACGCCGCGCTCACTCTGGCTATCAAGACCAGCGGCAGCGTGCAGGCCTTCGTCAACAGGATGAACGAGAAGGCCGAGGAGATGGGTCTCACCAACACGCATTTCGCCAATCCCAACGGACTACATCTCGAGAACCACTATTCCTCAGCCAGAGACCTGGCGACCATGGCTCAATACGCCATGAGGAACTCCACGTTCAGGAAGATAGTGGCCACCACTGAATACGACCTTCCCTATCCGGGCGTGGACCAGGGAGTGCGCAAACTCAAGAACGGCAACGTCCTCTTGAAGGAGTTGCCGTGGGTGAACGGCGTGAAGACCGGGTCCACGCCCTACGCCGGCTACTGCATGGTGACTTCGGGCTCCCGCGATGGCGTGTCCTTGATCACCGTCCTGCTAGGAGCGGCCGATGACGACACCCGCTGGAAGGAGACCAAGGCCCTTCTCGGATACGGCATGAGCCAGTTCCCTCCTACGGTCCTGGTAGACAGAGGCGAGCTGGTGGCGGAGTTGGACTTGTCGGATCCTCTGGGCCGCAAGGTCCGCCTGGTGAGTCAGCAGGCATGCGCCATGCGCCTTGGCGCCTCCGAGGTGGTAACAGCCCAGGCCCGGCTGCTCGACGAGGTGGTCCTGCCGGTGCACGTGGGAGACCCGCTCGGGGAGTTGGACTTCACTCTGGACGGCACCTTTCTCGACTCCGTGCCGCTGGTCGCGGGCAACTCACTCGATAGGCCCGACCTCGGCAAAGTGTGGCTGCACTGGCTGTACGCGATGCATCCCGATCTCAGGCCTGTATAGCATGGCGGCTCCTCCCCTCCTCATTGTGAACCCGGCGTGCGGGGTGCGCGCCAGGGCGCAGGTCCTGGCGCGCACCCTCTCCTTGGCCGAGCGGGCATTGGGCGAGCTGGTGGTGCTTCAGACCACCTGCCGCGGTGACGCCCGCAGGCTGGCTCTGGAGGGCGCCCGCGGGGGCCACCATCTCATCGTCGCCGTGGGAGGCGACGGCACCTTCAGCGAGGTGGTCGACGGAGTCATGGCCGCCCGGCGTGCTGGGGAGCCAGCCCCTGGCTCCGTGGACGCTCCCGAGCCCGCGGTCGGGCTCATCAACCTGGGCACTGGGGGAGACTTCCGCCGCAGCCTTGGCCTCGGTCCTGGTGCAGAGGCCTGCATCGAAGCGCTTGCTTCCGGACGAGAGCGGACCATCGACGTGGGCCGCGCGTCGTTCGCGGGTTCGGACGGGGCAAGGGTGCAACGTCACTTCGTCAACGTGCTCTCGGCCGGTCTGGGTGGCTTGGTCGATCACTATGTGCAGACCGCGCCGGCCTTCTTGGGGGGAGGCGCCGCCTATTATCTGGCTTCTCTGCGCGCGGTTCTGGCCGGCAAGAAGGAGCCCCTCTTGGCGCGGATCACGTGGCAGGGCGAGACGCGTGAGCAGGTGATCCAGGCTCACCTCATAGCGATCTGCAACGGCCGGTGGTTCGGGGGCGGCATGGACATCGCCCCCATGGCCTCTCTCGGTGACGGAAGGTTCGAGGTCATCACCATCAACGAGCGCAACGGGTTCTTCTTGGCCGTCAAGATCCGCAAGGTCTATTCGGGCCGCCATCTGCAGGAGCGCACGGTGCAGCACTTCCCCTGCCATCGCCTCGAGCTGTCCTTGGCCGACGACGACGCGGAACGGCGCTACCTGCTGGATGTGGACGGCGATCCCTTGGGTTCACTGCCGCTCTCTGTGGAAGTTGTCCCCAGCGCGCTCCGGGTCCGGGGCTGACTGGGTTCTGTCCACCATGCTTCAGATCAGGTTGGACAGACCCTTGTCTCCAGGTAGCGAACGGCGCCGTACACGGCGAGCGCCCCGCGGGCACAGGCCGTGACCACCTGCTTGAGTTCGTAGTCGGCCACGTCACCCGCGGCGTACAGCCCGGCGTGCGAGGTCAGACCATTGTGATCCACCACGACGAAGCCCTGCTCGTCCAATCGCACAGGTCGGCGACGAGACTGGCTCTGGGCATCGATCCCCACGAACTCGAACACCCCGTCCACCGGCAGGACCTTCTCGCTCCCGTCTTCCTTGGAGCGCAGACTCAGGCCCGATACCTTGCCCCCCTCGCCCACGATCTCCTCGAGGCAGGTACGAGAGGTGCATGGTGATCTGCGGGTTGAAGAAGCACTGGTCCTGGAGACACTCGGTCGCCCTTAGCTCGTCACGGCGATGGATCAGGTGCACTTCCTTGGCGATCTTGGCCAGATAGACGGCTTCCTGGGTGGCCGAGTCTCCCCCGCCTATGACGGCCACGACCTTGTCCCGATAGAGGGGCCCGTCGCAGGTGGCGCACCACGATAACCTCGGCCGGTGAACTCGGACTCTCCGGGGATTCCCAGCTTCCTGGGGATGGCCCCGGTGGCCAGGATGACGGCCCGAGCGGCCACTCTCCTTGCCCACCAGGTGAGCACGAAGTCGCAACCCTCGGCGCGGATAGCCTCGACCGGAGAGATGGTTTGGAACTCCGCGCCGGCATTCACGCGCCTGCTGGAACATCAGGTCGGCCAGTTCCTGGCCGCTGAATGCCGTTGGGAAAGCCCGGGTAGTTCTCCACCCAGGACGCCGAGACGATCTGCCCTCCGGTCAGGCCGGCCTCGAAGACCACCGTCTTCGCCCGAGCCCTCGCGCCGTAGATGCGCCGCCGTCAGTCCCGCCGGTCCTCCGCCCACGATCGCGATGTCGATGATCTCTCCCACTCGGTCCTCCCTGAATGCGGTGCTCAGTCGCCACCGCTAGTTGCCCTGCCAAGGCCCGGCGGTGCGGGCCGTGAACGCACGGTAGCATTTCCAGCGTCTTCATGGCATGGTTCTCAGCGGTGCGAAGCTACGTAGCGGGTCGCTTCGCTCCGTCCGGGCCGCCCTGCCAAAGATCCGCGGCACCAGCATGGGCGTCTGCTCCCGGTACTCGGCGTAGCCGGCGCGGGTGGCCAACAGCCGGCGCTCCATCATGGGGATGCTCGACAAAGACGAACATCACGGTGATAGCGGCCGCCCCGACCACCGTCCACCACCAGCTCAAGCCCGCGGCCAAGGCGAAGAGCCACAGCCCCCACCAGGTCGATATCTCCCCCAGGTAGTTCGGGTGCCGGCTGCGGGCCCAGAGTCCGCTGTCGATGATCCGGCCCGGTTTCGCCGGGTCGCCCCGGAAAGCGCGCAGTTGCTCGTCGGCCACGAAGGCCAGCACGATCGCCCCCAGCGGACCACCGCGCCGACGCCAGTCCAGCCAGCCCAGCCGTCGGTCCCTGGCCGCGATGATCGCGTACAGCGGCAGGCAGCCCAGGTACACCATGACCGTGGGGAAGAGATGGATGCCCAGCGAAGCTCACCGGCCAGTAGACCCGGCCGAAGCGCTCGCGGAACGACCGGTAGCGGAAGTCCTCCTTGCCCAGCCCCGGCCAGTCCCGGTAGAAGTTGCTCGTGAGCCGCAGCGCATACAGAAACACCAAGCACACGACGATGACCTGCCGTGCGCCCATGCCGGCCCCGTCGCCCCAGCCGGTCCACAGGTAGTACCCGGCGAATGGCGAGCGGCTGGACGCTCCAGTAGGGGTCGTAGATGCTCGAGTTGTCGCGACCACCGAGACGAGGAATACCACCACGGTCGCCACAAGCGTCCCCAGTGCCAGATCGGCCAGCGGATGCCCGAGGCTGGCTGCGCGCACCACCAACACTGCGGCCACGCAGGGCCACAAGGTACGCGGCCACGCTGATGAGCACTCCCAGCCGTGTGCAGAGCGGAGGTCCTTTCTCATGTCCGCCAGCATACCTGACAAGCCTCGCCGGCGCTATGCTCGATTCCGCTATGCTCGGAACATGGACTCTCGCGCTTCGACACCATGGAAGCTCGCCGAACTGCGCAGCTATCTCGCTTTCCTGCTCTGGCACTACCGGGTGGTCGACGGCTTCTGGTTCCTCTACACGACCGAGGAGCTACAGCCTACGCTGAGGCCGAGGAGCTCAACGAGCGGGTCTGGTCGCGCGTCTCCGGTCTGGCCGCCCGCGATCTGATGAGCCGTTTCAAGATCACCGAGAAGGGCCTGCAGGGTTTTCTCCAAGTCTTGCGTCTCTATCCCTGGACCTTGCTCCTTGAGTACCACATCGAAGAATCGCCCGACGAGATCGTCCTCACTGTGCCGTGCTGCGCCACTCAGGAAGCCCGCCGCAAGCGTGATCTGCCTGAGTATGAGTGCGAGGAGATGCACCGCCGCGAGTTCTGAGCATCGCCGCGCAGGTGGACCCCACCATCCAGGTGCACTGCGACTTCGCCCCGCCCGGCGAGCGGCCGGCTGGGCATGATTGCCGGTGGCGGTTTACCCTATGAAGTCGCGCGTCGACGCACTCATCAACGAGGGCGACCGCCTCTACGCCTAGCGGCAGTCGCCCTCCGGCGCCGGTCTAGGTCAGGCCCCGGCCGCTCTCCAGATACTCACCTACAGCGGCGGCCAGTGTCTGGAAGATCCACGCCCGCTTCGCATCATCGGTCTCCAGAAGGGTGAACCGAAAGCCGGGATGCGGCGTATAGAAACCCGTGAGCGGCACCACGCAGATGCCTTTCGACGCCAGCAGGTGATAGACGAAACGCCAGTCCGGAGCGGCACCCTTGCACTGTCTATCGACCACCTCACGCAGAGTGTTGTCGGCGATGGGCAGCCTGTTGTCGCCATCGAGTGCCCCGTGCTCGAAGAGAGCGGTCATGTAGAAAGCTCCCTGGGCCGGATTGACCTTGAGCCCAGGGATCGATCCGAGAGCCTCCTGAGCTTCCTTTGCCCGTTCGCGAGTACATCTTGGCCCGCGCGGCCAAGTGCCCCGCATAGCGGGCATCGCCGAACACCCGGGGCACGGCAAGCTGCGGACCGCTGGTGGAGCACACTTCCAGCCGCTTTGCGGCGACCAGCGAATCTACGTAGGCAGAGAAGTTCTGGTCACGCGACCGGTTGAGCACTTCGATCCACCCGCAGCGCGACCCCGGCCAGGGCAGCTCCTTGGAGATGCCGCGCATCACGATGGCCGGCACGTCGGGCGTGACCTCCGACAGGTGGACGGTCTCCACGCCGGGAAACACCATGTGGATGTAGATCTCGTCGGCCACCAAGAACAGCCCGAACTCGCGGGCGATGGCCACTATCCGCTCCAGCACTTCCACGGGGTAGACCGCGCCTGTGGGGTTGTTGGGATTGATGAGAAGGATCCCGGCGATGGACGGGTTCTTCTCGACCTTGCGCCGTAGGTCGACGAGGTCGGGCAGCCAGCCGTTGTCCGGGTCGAGGTCATAGGTGAGATGCGGCAGCGCGCAGTGAGCCGATTCGGCCGACGAATGGGTGCTGTAGGCAGGCGAAGGTCCGATGACCCGCGCGTGCGGGCTCAAGAAGCCGTACACCTTGGCCACCGCGTCGGCCACACCGTTGAAGAAGATGATGTCCTCGGCCGTGACCCGGGCTCCGCTACGCGCGTTCACGTGCGCGGCCAGTGCCTCTCGCGCCACCATGAAGCCCTCTGTGGGACAGTAGCCCCAGGAGTCGTCGACCTCCACCACTTCGTGAATGATCTCTCGGATCCAGGGGGCGACCTTCTCGCCCTTGGCGATGGGATCGCCTATGTTCTCCCAGGTTATCTCAACCCCGTGGCGGCGCACTTGCTCGCCGAACTTGACGATGTCGCGAATAGCGTACGACAGATGCGCCGACGAGGGGCTGACCAGATTCGCCCTCATCAGGTCTCCCATGTTCTTGGTCAAGGAATCCTGGAGTATACAGGACCGGGCACGGACTCCGCCGGACGGAAGCCCCCTGGGCACCGTCATCAGTGCGACCCCTGTCAGCCGGCCCCCATCCCTTCTCCGGACGTGCGACGCAGGGCAAGCGACAGCAACGAGGCTCCTGCCGCCAGCACGAAGGCTAGACCGATGGCCACCCGGAATCCGAGTGAGTCGGCTAGAGGACCTACCAAGTAGGGGAAGATGATGCGCCCCAGCGCAGCCCCAAACACCACGACCGAGTAGACCACCCCTGCATGCCAAGCCTGGAACCGACCGGCGAAACTGGCGATGAGAGCATAGGAGGCAGAGGCGCCCAAGCCGCTCAAGAAGGCCATGACCATCGCCATGGTCAGCGAACTGGAAAGTGCCAGCCCCAGAGCGAACACCGCCATCAGACCGGTGCCCGTCATGAGCAGCCGCGAGGCCGGGAACTTCTTGGACAGGGGGATGATGATCAATCTACCGGCTACGAGGCCGCCCCAGAACAAGGCTACTGCCTGGCTGGCCACACCCTTGGAGGCGGAGAAGACATCGATGACGAACTTGGCCAGCCACACGTTGAGGATGAACTCCGCTCCAATGTAGAACAAGATCGATACGAAGATGGCCGTCAACAGCCGCGGGTTGAAGCCGGCCACGTCGCGGATCTGACGCCAGCGTAGGTTCTCCCTCCCGCGGATATCCGATACCGGCATCGCGGTGAGCACGACGGCCAAGATCAGCGACAGGATCGCCTCGAAGATGAACACCCACCTCCAGGGCGCACCCCAGCCCAGCGCCGCCCCGATGGCAATGGGCGCGACCATCATCCCGATGGCGAAGAAGAGAAGCAGCACCACCATGGCGTGACTGGTACCGACCTTGACGTGCGATGAGACCCACATGCCCGGCAGGCTGTTGAGGAACACGCACCCCAGTCCCACGAACAGGTAGGCGATGATGAGCGACCAGAGACTCCGCGCCAGAAGCCCGGATGCCGCCAAAGCCAAGGTCTGCACCCACGCCGCCCCGATCAAGCCCCACTTCACGGGCACGCGAGCCAGGAAGAAGTTCAGGATGATGACGCCGATGAGCATGCCCACCGCGAAACCCACGGATATCAGCCCGCCCTGTGCCCTTGGGATGTCGAAGTCGGCGAGGATGGGGTCCAGCAGGGGCCCCAACGGGATCACAACCACGCCCACCAAGAAGGTGGTGGCGTACAGCGGAAGACGCGTGAACGGTCTTTCTTGGCAGGATTCTTCGGCCATCAGCGTAGTATGAAGCGGACGCAACGCCGGTGCAAGGTCCATTGCCACCGACCCCGCGCATCCAGCGTACGAGGCTCATACGCTGATACGCTGTACGACGATGGAGCGCTCTCGACAGAACTGGATTCTCGCGGTCATGACCATGGCCGGGTTCGTCGCCACCTTCATGGGATCGTCGATCAACATCGCGCTCAAGTCGATCGAGTCGGACTTCCATGTCTCCGCGGTGACGCTCGGCTGGATTCCCCTCTTCTACGCTCTCGGCGCCGGGGCGATACTGATGCCGGTAGGGCGGATAGCCGACCTCTACGGGCGCAACCGCGTGTTCCTCATCGGACTGGTCGGATTCACGGTCACGTCCTTCGCGTCCGCCGCCGTGCCTTCGGCGACCGTGCTCCTCATCATGCGCGCGCTCCAGGGTCTGTTCGCAGCCCTGCTGTTCTCCACCAACATGGCCATCGTGACGCTTGCCTTCTCTCCCGAGACCCGCGGCAAGGCCCTGGGCATACTGACGGGTGGCGTGTACCTGGGAATGACCCTGGGCCCGGTGCTAGGCGGGATCATCATTCAGAACGCGGGTTGGCGGGCCCTGTTCGTGTCCATAGGAGTCCTCGGTGTGATCAACACCGTCCCGGCTTTTTGGAAGCTCCGCGGGATCGAATGGCGAGAGCCAAAAACGGAGCGTTTCGATGTGCCGGGCTCGATTGTCTGGGCCGTGGCCCTCCCGGTCCTGCTTATCGGGTTCTCGTACCTGCCCGCCCTGCTCGGGGCCATACTCGTCGCCACCGGGGTCCTGGGGTTCGTTCTGTTCTTCTGGTTGGAGGCGCGGGCGGCCGACCCCCTACTGAGCGTCGATCTACTGCGACGCAACCGGGTCTTCGCATTCTCAAACGTCGCCGCCTTCGTGAACTACGCGCCACGGCGGCCATGACGTTCCTCATGAGCCTCTACCTTGAGTACAACCGAGGCCTGAACTACCAACGGGCTGGATACATCCTGGCGACCGGCGTGCTCTTCCAGGCTGTTCTCTCGGTGATGGCGGGCCGACTTGCCGACCGCCTCGAACGCCCGACTGCTGGCCACCGCGGGCATGGGCCTCACCGTCCTTGGACTCCTAGCCTTCGTGTTCCTTACCGAGACCACCCCCTACTGGTACATCATCATGACTCTGTGCGTTTGGGCATCGGCTTCGCCCTCTTCGCCTCGCCCATCGCCCACACCATCATGGGAAGCGTGCACAAGTGCAGGTGGGAACCGCGTCCGCCACCTTGGCGGCCATGCGCGTGGCCGGACAGACCATCAGCATCGGCCTGGCCACCATGGTGTTGGCGATCGTGGTGGGACGGCATGAGATAGCGCCCGCTGACCATCCGCATCTGCTGACCAGTGTGCGCATCTCTTTCGCCATCTTCACAGTCTTCTGCGTGCTGGGCGTCGCCGCCTCACTGGTGAAACCAGCGCAAGGGAGACTCCGAGACAGGGGACCCGGGAAATTGTTCCCTGAACCTTTCGCCTTAGAGCGCTTCTTCGCCCGCCACGAGTTCAGCGCCCGCTACCTGCTCTCCACCTCCGACTGCCAGGGCATGGCCATGGCCGACCTGATAGCCGAGGCAGACGAGGAGCTGCGGGCCTGTGGGACCATCTGCGCCTGGGCTACACCGATTCTCAGGGGCTGCCCGAGCTGCGCGAGGAGATCGCAGCGATCTACGAGTCGGCGAAGCCCGACGAGGTGCTGGTGGCTGCTCCTGAGGAGCTCATCTTCCTCGCGATGAACGCCCTGCTCGAGCCGGGCGACCACGTGATCTGCACCTTCCCAGGCTACCAGTCGCTCTACGAGTTGGCCCGCAGCGTAGGTTGCGAGGTCAGCCTCTGGCAGCCCACCGAAGGCGAGACCTGGCGCTTCGACCCTGCCGATCTCGAAGGACTTCTCCGCCCCGAGACCAAGCTCGTGGTGTGGAACTTCCCCCACAACCCCACCGGGTCCCTGCCGCCACGGATAGACTGCGACCGAATGATCGCCGCTGTAGAACGGGCCGGCGCCTGGCTGTTCTCCGACGAGATGTACCGGCTTCTCGAGCCGGTCGATGACGTGCGTCTGCCCGCCGCGGTGGACCGCTACGCGAAGGCCGTGTCGCTCTCAGGCATGTCCAAGGCGTTCGGGCTGGCCGGCCTACGCATCGGACTGGGTGGCCACCCATGATCGGCCCTTGCTCGACCGCATGATGGCCCTCAAGGACTACACCACCATCTGCTCGAGCGCACCGGGCGAGCTCCTGGCGCTGATGGCTCTGCGGTCGCAGGATGCCATCCTCTCCGCAAACCGAGAGCGCGTGCTGCGCAACCGAGATACAGCGGCCGCGTTCTTCGCGCGGCGCTCGGACACATTCGCCTGGATCCCGCCGCAGGCGGGGACGGTCTGCTTCCCCCGGCTGGTGCGGGACTCCGGTCACCCCGGGGCGGGCGGCGCTGCGGCCGGGGCGTCGGGCCGGTGGCGCCGAAGCCTTCTGCGCCCGGGTGCTGCAGGACACAGGGGTCTTGCTGCTGCCTGCCACCGTCTATGACTACGGCGACAGCCACTTCCGCATGGGGTTGGGACGAGACGATTTCGCGGCCAATCTCGCGGTGCTGGACTCGTACCTCGCCGTCGCGAGGCCAGGCCTAGAGACTCTGCCCCGCAGCGTCGGAAGGCATTCCGGCGCGTGCGACGCTCGAGGCTGTATAATCTCCTGTCCCGCGCCGGTGCGCGGTGGCCCGAGTAGAGTGTCCGCCTGTACCCAGTGAGGAGCCCGAAGCTTCATGCCCCCTGCCAAAACCGTTGATCCTTCGCAGCGCATCCGCAACGTGGCCATCATCGCCCACATCGATCACGGCAAGACCACGCTGATCGACTCCATCTTCCGCGCCGCGCAGGTGTTCCGCGACAACCAGCGGGTCGAAGAGCGGGTCATGGACAGCAACGACCTGGAGCGAGAGCGCGGCATCACCATCCGCTCCAAGCACTGCACGGTGGAGTGGGGCGGCTACCTCATCAACATCGTCGACACGCCCGGGCACGCCGACTTCTCCGGCGAGGTGGAGCGCGTGCTCTCCATGGTCGACTCGCGTGCTGCTGCTGGTCGACGCCAACGAAGGGCCCATGCCCCAGACCCGCTACGTGCTCATGCGGGCGCTGCGCCTCGGGCTGCGCCCCATCGTGGTGGTCAACAAGGTCGACCGGCCCAACGCCGATCCGCATCGGCGCGCTGGACAAGACCTTCGACCTCTTCCTCGAACTGGGCGCCACCGATGACCAGGCCGACTTTCCCGTGGTCTACGGCTCGGCTCTGGAGGGCTGGATCGTGCAGGACCCCGACAACGACCCGCACGAGGGCATGGACGCGCTGTTCGAGACCATCATCAACGACGTCCCGCCGCCCAAGGCGAAGCTCGACGCCCCCTTCCGCATGCAGGTCTCCACGCTGGCCTGGAGCGACTACCTGGGGCGCATCGGCTGCGGCCGGGTGCTCGAAGGCACCCACCGGCGGGGTGACGAACTGGTGCGCACGTCCACGCGCTGGACGGCCACGAGCACGGCAGCGACGACGACTGGGAGGTCACCGGCACCGAGAACACCCGCAGCGCCCACCTCTGGGTCACGCGCGGGCTCGGACCGCGAAGAGGTGGACGAGATCCGACGCCGGCGACATCGTCTGGGTGAACGGGCCCGACCGACATCACCATCGGCGACACGCTTTCCGGCGCCCGACCTGGACGATCCGGCGCTGCCGCCTCTGGAGATCGAAGAGCCGACCGTCTCCATGTTCTTCCTGATCAACAACGGTCCCTTCTCCGGCAAGGAAGGCCAGGCGGTCACCCTGCGCCAGATCAAGGACCGGCTCGACCGCGAACTGCGGGTGAACGTGGCCCTGCGCGTGGAGGACCTGGGCCGTCCCGACGGCGTGAAGGTCTCCGGCCGCGGCGAGCTGCACCTGGGCATCCTCATCGAGGAGATGCGCCGCGAGGGGATGGAGCTGTGCGTCTCCCGGCCCGAGGTGATCACCCATGACGGACGCGAACGGCCGCGTGCTCGAGCCCATGGAGCAGCTCACCATCGACGTCCCCGACGAGTACCAGGGCGTCGTCATCGAGAAGCTGGCCCAGCGCAAGGGCGAGCTGATCGGCATGCACAACACCGGCACCGGGATGGTGCGGCTGGAGCTGACCATCCCCACCCGCGGCCTCATCGGCTACCGGGGCGACTTCCTCACCGACACGCGGGGGCTGGGCATCATGTCGTCGCGCTTCGTGGGCTACGGGCCCTGGCGCGGCGAGGTGGCCATCGCGACCGCGGCTCGCTGGTCAGCATGGACGACGGTCCTGCCACCGGGTACTCGCTGGAGAACCTCCAGGCCCGGGGCACGCTTGTTCGTCTCGCCCATGGACCCGGTCTACGCCGGCATGATCGTCGGTGAGCACTCCCGCTCGGGCGACATGGCCTGCAACCCCACCAAGACC
The DNA here is from genome assembly GCA_963784835.1 of uncultured Actinomycetes bacterium. GTDB lineage: Bacteria > Actinomycetota > Thermoleophilia > RBG-16-64-13 > RBG-16-64-13 > RBG-16-64-13. The sequence goes on from CAWASM010000002.1 coordinate 556,006, forward strand.
AAGAAGCTGGGCAACTACCGCTCCGAGAACAAGGAGATCGACGTGGGTCTCAAGGTGCCGCGCGAGATGACCCTCGACCAGGCCCTGGAATGGATCGCCGACGACGAACTGGTGGAGGTCACCCCCAAGACGGTGCGGGTCCGCAAAGCCATCCTAGCCGCCGAGGACCGCAAGAGGGCGAACCGGAGCTAGTCAGCGCGACCGGGCCGCGACGGCGTTGCGGACCGACAGTCCCTATCGGCGGCGCCGCCCGGGGGCGGTCTTCTCTACGGCAGATACTGCTCGGAGATCTTGACCACGGTGCTGCCGTTGCGCTCGATCCACCAGGGTACATGCGGCATCTGACTGTCGCCCTCCGCCGGCGGGCCGACGAGGTTCCAGAAGTTATAGAAGTCCGACCAGGAGCACGGGGCGGTCATGCCGTCGTGCGGCGGCCACCTGGTCGCGGTGGTGATGACCACCGTGTTCGAGACCACGAACTCCCGCAGTAGGGGGTTCACATTGCTTATGTAGTAGTCGGTATCCAACGTCGCATCCGCCGGTTCTGTTCCCGCCGCTTTGGCGGCGTTGAAGGCCGCCAGGGCTTCCGGCCCGGTCAGCATCTCGGCGTAGTCGATCCTGAGGTGGCGGACGCTACCGCCGCCGGTGAGCCAGACAGCGCTGATGAAACCCATAGCCTTGATATGGCCGTTGGGCAGTACTTCCTCGGCGCTGGAGAGGGACACGGTAGTGGTCGTAGCCGCCGGCGGCAAGGTGGTGCTAGGAGCCACTGTGGTCGCAGGAGCCACAGTGGTCGCAGGAGCCAGCGTGGTCGTGGTCACGCCTCCCGTGGTCGTGTCGCTCGCCAAGGTGGTGGTGTCCCCAACGATGGTCGTTCCCCCGCCGGCAGTCGGTGTCGGTGCCGGGAAGGTTCGAGCAGCCGGCCGCCAGCAAGACGACTAGCAGTGCAGTTACGGCGAACACCAAGCCCCGATATGCTTTCTTCGGCCCAAGTTCCATGGTGATACCTCCAGTCTCGGATGATCTGCTCGCGTCGCTCTAGTCCTGCCGACCGCTAGGGGATGTACTGCTCGTCGATCTTGACCACGGTATTGCCGTCGCGCACGATCCACCAGGGCATCTCGTGCAAGTACTCCGTGCCCGCAGGGGGAGATCCGCCAAACCACGACATGAACTCGGTCCAGGTGGCGGGCTCGTCGGGTCCACCGCTACGCGTCGCCGTGGTTATGGCGACCGAAGCCGACACCCCGAACTCCCTGATCAGAGGGTTGACGTTCCTGATGTAGTAGTCGTTCGGCAGGTCTTCGTCGGGCCCTATGTCACCGGCGGCGATGGCCGCCTGTTTGGCCTCTTCCCCGGTGAGCATCTCGACGAAATCGATCTTGATCTTGCGCCCGCCATCTCCCGACACCTCTTTGATATAGCCCATGGCCTTGATATTGCCGTCAGGCAAGACCGTCTCGGCGCTGGACAGCTCTTCAGTGGTCACAGTGGCCTCGGACGACCCCGCGGTGGAGGTCACGGCGATGGTCGTCGCCGGGCCCGCGGAGGTGGTCGTCGCTTCGGTCACAGCGGTGGTCGTGGGGGCGGCAGTGGTAGACGCAGCCACGGTAGTCTCGGTGCCGCCGCCCAGGCCGCCACAGGCTGTCACCGCCAAGGCCAGCACGAGGACGAGAATAGCGGCTATCACTCCAGCGCATCCATGCTTTGCCGGTGCCTTGATGGTGTTCCCCTCCGTCTCGAAGTGACCGGCCGAAACCGGTGCGCTGGTGTCTAGCGTATGCTCTTTCCCCGGCAGATGCTAGCGTCCTTCCGTCAGCGGGCAGACATGCTGTATACTCGGCAGACAATATTACAGACACGGTTGTCCCCGCGCTCTTTTACCGAAGCTCAATGGATCAACTGCGTCTATGACCGCAGTGCATCCTATTGAGACGCACGGCAAGGAGCTATCACATATGACGTTTCGCCGACCTCGGCCTGGACCCAGGCCTCCTCAAGGCTGTGCAAAGCCTCGGCTACACAGAACCCACCCCCATCCAAGAACAGGCCATCCCCCTCGCGCTCGCCGGGCGTGACCTCCTGGGCTGCGCCCAGACCGGCACCGGCAAGACGGCCGCTTTCATCCTGCCCGCCCTGCAACTGGATGGGTGCCGCACCGACGCCGGCGCGTCCAGGTACATAGGCACGCTGGTGGTCACCCCCACCCGGGAACTGGCCGGCCAGATCGAAGAGGTGGCGCGCGACTGCTCCCGATACACCGGCCAGCGCGTGGCCGCCGTGTACGGGGGCGTAGGCTACGAGCCCCAGATCAAGAAGCTACGCAGCGGCGTCGACCTCCTGGTGGCCACTCCCGGCCGCCTGCTCGACCTGCAGCCAGCGCAGAGACGTCGACCTCTCCCACGTGGAGATCCTCGTGCTGGACGAGGCCGACCGCATGCTCGACATGGGCTTCTGGCCCGACGTGCGCCGCATCCTGGCTCTGCTGCCGGCGAAGCGCCAGAACATGCTCTTCTCCGCCACACTGTCCAGACGACGTCATGCGCATCGCCGGGCCGACGCTCGACGATCCCGTCGCGGTGGAGGTGCGCTCCGAGCGCCACTCCGGTGGAAGCCATCACCCAGGCCGTCTACCCGGTGGCCGAGATGCAGAAGACCGACCTGCTCGTCCGCCTGCTCGAAGAGGAGAAGCTCGACCGGGTGCTCGTCTTCACCCGCACCAAGCACCGCGCCGACAGGGTCTGCCGCCATCTGGAGCGCAGCCGCATCAGAGGCGCCGCCATCCACTCCAACCGCACCCAGGCGCAGCGCCAGCACGCTCTCGACGGCTTCAAGAACGGCACCTACCGGGTGCTCGTGGCCACCGACATCGTGGCCCGCGGCATCGACGTGGACAGCATCTCGCACGTCATCAACTACGACCTGCCCTCCGCAGGCCCAGGACTACGTCCACCGCATCGGCCGGACGGCCCGCGCCGGCGCTTCCGGCACCGCCATCAGCTTCCTGGCGGCGGAGCAGGCCGGCGAGCTGCGGGAGATCGAGGTCATGCTCGGACAGACCCTGCCCTGCCGCGACCTGGAGGGCTTCGCCTACATGCAACGGCTGATCCCCAACGCCGACCGCACGGCCGTCAAGCCCAAGCCGCGCCTGGTCTACAACGGCAGCGCGCGCAGGCGCCACAGGTAGAAGCACGTTGGCAGCTCGACGCCGAACACAGAGCGGACGCCGGCTCGAACCGCGACCATGATTCGAGCCAACCACGAGTTGTGGGAGGGCTGGACCGAACTCCATGTCTGGCAGTGAGTTCTACGACGTGGAGGCTTCAAGCGCCGGTCGAGACACCCTCGACGCGGTCGAGATCGATGGGGTCGGCGAAATCCAGGGCAAGTCGCTGCTCCATCTGCAGTGCCACTTCGGGCTGGACACCCTGTCGTGGGCGCGCCGCGGCGCCCGGGTCACGGGGGTCGACTTCTCCGAGAAGGCAGTCGATCACGCCCGGCGCCTGGCGCGCGAACTCGCCATCGAGGCCCGCTTCATCTGCGCCGACGTCACCGATACGGCCACCGTGCTCGCCCAACTCGGCGATGACCGGTTCGACGTGGTCTTCACTTCGCACGGGGCGCTCTCGCTGGCTGCCCGACCTCCGTCCGTGGGCCCGCACCGTCGCCGGCGCTCTAAGGCCGGGCGGGACCTTCTTCCTGGCCGACTCCCACCCCTTCACGGGGATGTTCGACGACGAGATGACCGAGCCCGAGCTTCGCTTTCGCTACGAGTACTTCGATGACAAAGGTCTGCGCTGGGAGGAAAAAGGCTCCTATGCCGTCCCAGACGCCGACTTCGAGGGCATCTCTTACTCCTGGCAGCACTCCTTCGAGGAGATCGTGACGGTTCGCTGGCCGAGGCCGGGCTTCACCTTACCTCGCTACGGGAGTACCCATACTTGTTCTGGCAGTGGTTCCCTTGGATGGTCAGAGACGGAGATGGCGCCTACCGGCTGCCGGAAGGTGTGCCCGAGATCCCGCTCGATGTTCTCGCTCACCGCGACCAAGCCGCGGGCCGCGGCGCCAGGGTGCTAGCATAGGCGCCATGACCGAGTTGACCATAGAGGTTGCCCAGCCCCACGAGGTATACGCCATCCTCGAACTCATCGAGGAGCTGCTCATGGAGTTGGAAGACGAGGGAGGAACATCCCGTGGGTCAACCGCGAGAAGCTCCACGCCGACATCCGCAGAAGCCTGGACACCGAGCAAGGGCCGAAGAAGGCCCGGGGCGGCTGCCTGGCCGTCCTAGCCAAGGAGACCAACGGCGTGGCGGTGGGCATCCTCCTGCTGACCCAGTGCTTCGCCCTCTATGCCGGCGGGGAATACGGGGTCATCGACGAGATGTACGTGCGGCCCGAGTACCGGGGCCAGGACATCGAGCGACAGTTGCTGGACGAAGCCGTGGCCGTCGCTCAGCGCCGGCGCTGGCTCCGCCTGGACATCACCGGCCGGGAGGGCGCACCAGTCCGAACGGGCCCGCCGCTTCTCCCGGGGGCTTGGGACTCTAGCTGGCCGATGAAGAGGGGCGTTTCGCCGTCAGGGCGCGATGGGTACGCGCAAGACGAGGAGCTGCTCACCGAGTTGGGAGGAGAGGGACAAGAATTTGCCGGGGATCGACCGGCAGCGCCTCCAAGCAGATTTGGCGGACAACTGCGCTTCAGGACGATTTATGGCTCTCCTGGCCAAGGACCAGAGCGCGGCACTCCCATCGGAGTCTTGACCCTTTCCACGAGTTTCGCCCTGTATGCAGGCGGAGAGTTGCGCCTGCTGGCGTAGGGCCCGCCGGCTCCGCGAACTCGCCTCGTCGCGGACCTGCCTACCGGACGGGTACCCTCGAGCGGCACGCGCGGCGGCGGGCCGTGCCCGATTCTGGAGGAGTCTTGGGCATACGAGAAGCGACACAGACCGACCTCGAGCAGATCCTGGCGATCTACAACGACGCGGTGGTCAACACCACGGCCACCTTCGACCTCGAGCCCCGCTCGAGGGAGAGACAGAGGGCCTGGTTCGCGGAGCACGTCCCGCCTTACCCCGCGATCGTGTGGGCAGAAGAAGGCCGGGTACTGGGATGGGGATCGATAAGCCCCTACGCTCCCCGGCCGGCATACCGGTTCGCCGGCGAGGTCTCGGTATATGTCGAGGCCGGGCGCGGCGGCGCGGGCGTGGGCGAGGCGCTACTCGAGAGCTTGTCGCGCTCGGTGGCCGGCACGAGTTGCACACCCTGGTCGGCCTGATCGCCGGGGAGAACGAGGCCAGCATGCGGCCTGGCGGAGAAGACAGGGTTCCATCCGCGCAGGGCTGCTGGAGAGGAGGTCGGTTTCAAGTTCGGCCGCTGGCTGAACGTGGCCGTGTACCAGCAGAGGTGCGGCTCATGAGCGACACGCTCACCTCAAGGTCGCGGACTCGTCCCGAGGGCGCCCGCCTCCGCAGGGAAGAGCGCCCCCTCCCTGGCCGGCCTCACTTCCGCCGAGGTCCGCGAACGGCTGGCCGCCGGTAAGACCAACGCGGCCCCCCGGCCGGGCGGCCGCACCACCTGGGACATCGTCCGCACCAACGTCTTCACCTGGTTCAACCTGATCCTGGGCGTGCTGTTCGTGGCCATCATGGTGTTCGGCTCGTGGAAGGACGGACTGTTCGGCAGCATCATCGTCATCAACGCCGTGCATCGGCATCGTCCAGGAGATGCGGGCCAAGGTCGCCCTCGACCGGCTCGCCGGTGCTGACCGCCCCCGCGGCCAAGGTGATCCGGGACGGCGAAGACCGGAGATCCCTTTCGCCGAGGTGGTGCTCGACGACGTCCTGGCGTATCTGCGGCGGGCGATCAGATCGTGGCCGACGGCGAGACCCTCGAGTCGCAGCAGCCTGGAGGTGGACGAGTCGCTGCTCACCGGGGAGTCGGTGCCGATGGCCAAGGAGCCCGGCGATCGCCTGCTCTCGGGCAGCTTCGTGGTGGCCGGGAGCGGCGTGTTCCGCGCCACGGCCGTGGGCTCCGACGCGTACGCGCAGCGGCTGACAGGCGAGGGCAAGCGCTACGTACGGCTGCGTTCGGACCTGATGGTGGGGATCAACGGCATCCTGCGGGTGATCGGCATGGGGATCATCCCGGTGGGCGCCCTTCTCGATCTGGGCGCAGTTCCGCATGGGTGCGACCATGGAGCAAGGCGTGAACAACACGGTCGCGGCGCTGGTCGCCATGGTGCCGCAGGGGCTGGTGCTCCTCACCAGCATCGCCTTCGCCGTGTCGGCCATGACCCTTGCGCGGCGCAAGGTGCTCACCCGCGAGTTGCCCGCGGTGGAGGGCCTGGCCAGGGTGGACGTGCTCTGCATCGACAAGACCGGCACCATCACCGAGCCGCATCCGGCCTTCGAGCGCTTCGAACCTCTCGTGCGACCGGCGGGCGCGCCGGCGCCGGGGCGGCGCGGCGCGGCGAGAAACGTCGCCGACCCCAGGCGAGACGCGCTGGCGCTGCGAGGTCCTCGGGTCCATGGCGGCGACGCGCCTCCGGGCGCAATTCCACCTTCGACGCCATCGCCAAGGCGCTGCCGGCCCGCGGCGGTGGACCGTCGAGGACGCCGTGCCCTTCTCCTCGGCCCGCAAGTGGAGCGCCGCGCGCATCGCCGGCCGCGGCTCCTGGGTGCTCGGGGCGCCGGAGATCGTGGCCGGCGGCGTGCGCCGCCGACCGCCCGCGGCGCACAGCTCGCAACCGGCTGCGGACCTGGCCGACGAGGGCCTGCGGGTACTGCTGCTCTCGCCGCACCGATGCGCCGCTTAGCGGCGAGGTCCTTCCCGAAGGGACTGGAGCCGGTCGGCCTGGTGATCCTGAGCGAGCGGGTCCGCGCCGACGCTCCCCAGACCCTGGCCTACTTCCGGGAGCAGGGCGTGGAGATCAAGGTCATCTCCGGGGACAACCCCGCCACGGTGGCCACCATCGCGGCCAAGGCGGGAGTCCCGGGCGCGGAACGGGCCGTGGACGCCCGCGACCTTCCCGAGGGTGAGGAGTTGGCGGAATCATGGAGACCACCACCGTCTTCGGCCGGGTGAATCCCGACCAGAAGCGCTGCCATGGTGGAGGCGCTGCAGAGCCGGGGGCACGTCGTGGCCATGACCGGGGACGGCGTCAACGACGTGCTGGCCCTCAAGAAGGCCGACATGGGCATCGCCATGGGCACCGGCACCGCGGCCGCCCAGGCCGTTTCGCAGCTGGTGCTGGTCGATTCCCAGCTTCTCCACCCTTCCCGGCGTGGTGGCCGAGGGCCGACGGGTGACAGCCAACATCGAGCGGGTGGCGCAACCTGTTCACCACCAAGAGCGTTTGGGCGGCACTCCTGGCCATCGCGGTGGCGGCGCCGCCATCGCCTACCCCATCCTGCCCCGGCACCTCACGATCATCGACAGCTCTGGTCATCGGCATACCCGGCTTCTTCCTGGCCCTGGCGCCCAACCCCCGCCGCTTCATCCCCGGCTTCGTCTTCCGAGTGGCCCGGTTCGTCATTCCCACCGGGCTGCTGGCCGCCATCACCATGCTGCGTGTCGTACCTGCTGCTGCGCGAAGATGGGAGCGACCGTGGCCGAGGCCCAGACCATGGAGACCGTCATCTTCTGCTGTGGTCGGCTGGCGGGTGATCGCGGCGATAGAGCGACCGCTGCGTGGCTGGCGCCTAGGGCTGGTCGCTGCCATGGTGGAGCTGCTCGCGCTGGGCGTTCGTCATACCGTTCACGCGCGAGTTCTTCGCCCTCGACTTGCCCGGCTGGGCGCTGTCGGCGTGACCGCCGGAGTCTGCGTCTTCGCCTGGCTGTTCGTGGGACTGGGCTGGCGCATCGGCAAGCGGCTTGCCGTTCTGGCGTGAAGCGGCCGCCCGCGTCAGTGAGTACCCCGGTGACGGACCGGTCGGCGCATAGTCTCGGCGATGATCAGCAGATAGTCCCGTCCGCGGGGATCGGATCGACCCAGCGGTCGTCCTTGCCGGTAAGGCGCTCTGCCTCCTTGGGCCCCCAGGTGCCCGGCTCATAGGGGTAGACCTGACCCGCATCATCCAGCACTTTGTCAACGATGCGCCACGACTCCTCTACTCCGTCCCACCGGGCGAACAACTCCGGATTGCCGTTGATGGCGTCACGGAAGAGGCGCTGGTAGGGCGGCAGAGTGTTGGTTGGACACGAGGTAAGCATGAGTTCCACATCGCTGCCCACCATGCGTTCCCCCGGAGCCTTGACACGCATGCCCATGCCTATGACGATATCTGGGCTGATCCTCATGCGCACGTGGCTGGAACCGGGCGGCACGGTCTCGCCGAAAGCCTCCCGGGGCGGCCGGCGAAACTCGACGAACACCTCGGTGCAGGTGGTGGCAAGTTGCTTCCCGGCCCGGATGTAGAAGGGCACCCCGGCCCAGCGCCAATTGTCGATGGAGAGCTTTAGGGCCGCGTAGGTCTCCACGGTCGAATCGGCGGCCACATGAGGCGCCGATCGGTAACCCAAGTACTGTCCCCTCACGACTTGTTTGGGTTTCAGGCTCTGGACGGCTTGAAGTACTCTCGCCTTTTCGTCCCGATACGCATCGAGGCTCCCGGCGCCCGGTGGATCCATCGCCACGATGGCCAGCACCTGAAGCAGATGGTTCTGGATCACGTCGCGGATAGCGCCGGCCTCTTCGTGGTATCCCCCCCGCTCCTTGACGCCGAAGTCCTCCGCAAGGGTGATCTGCACGCTATGGATGTGATCGCGGTTCCAGATGGGCTCGAGCAGCGGGTTGGCGAAACGCGTATAGGTGATGTTCTGTACCGGCTCTTTTCCCAGAAAGTGGTCGATGCGGAAGACCGACTCTTCTGGAAAGTGCTCGAGCACCGTCTTGTTCAGCGCGCGAGCCGAGGCAAGATCGCGGCCGAAAGGTTTCTCCACGACCACCCGGGCGTTCTCCGCGCAGCCGGAAGCGGCCAACGCGCTCGTGACCACAGAGAAGACACTCGGCGGAATGGCTAGGTAGAAGAGGGGTCGACGCGCGGGGCCGAGTGCCTCGCGGATCTTGGCATAGGTCTCCGGAGCTCCATAGTCCCCCGATACATAGTGCAGCAGCTTCGCCAACTCCTTGAAGGAGGCGGGGTCGTAGCTCCCCTTGCTCTTGAGGCTCTCCTTGGCCCGGGCCCGCAGTCGGTCGACATCCCAGGGTGACCGAGCTACTCCGATCAGCGGCAGGCCGACGCCCCCGTCACGGACGAGCCCTTGCAGAGCTGGGAAGATCTCCTTGAACACCAGATCACCTGTGGCGCCGAAGAAGACAAGCGCGTCTGAGAGAGGGGGTTTGCTCAACTGGTCTCCCTTCCCGCGTCAAGCAGTGCGGCCGCGTCGTCGTCCAGGTGCCAGCGCAGGCTCCCACCTCTGGGATCGATGAGCCGAGCCGGCAGACGGGCGGCAGCGCCCGGCCCCTCGATGACTTCCCTGACGATGCTCGCCTTGTTCGCTCCACTGACAAGAAAGACCACCGAGTTCGCCTGGTTGAGGAAAGCGGCCGTCAACGTGATGCGCCATAGAGCCTGGCCGGCGGCGGTGGTGCCGCTGCCGGCGGCCGCGTCGACCAGCAGCGCCGCCGATCGCCGCTTCTCTTCACGCAGGACCTTCGAGCCGGGGAACAGCGAAGCCGTGTGACCGTTCACGCCGCAGCCCCAGCAGTGCCAGATCGAGGCCTGGAGCGTTTGGCTCGCCGCGCGGTGAGAAGTAGGTTTCAAGCAATCGGTCGTAGCTGTCGGCGCAGTCCCAGGCGACGCGTTCGGCGTCTGCTTGCTGGACGTCACCCTCGCCCGCGCCGAGCGCCGGGCATCCCATCGGGTGGACACGGTCCGGCGGGATAGGCACATGATCGAGCAAGACATCGCGGGCCATCCGTTCATTGCTGCGCTGATCAGCAGGGCCCACGCATCTTTCGTCAGTCCAGAAGATTTCCAGGCTCTCCCAGGGCATGAGATCAACAAAGGGCGACAGCGCCAGAAGCGCGTACGTATCCCTCGGAGTCGCTCCTCCCGCAAGAGCTAACGTGAATCGGCCGCGGGTCTTCACCGCGCGCCGGGCCTCCTCGACGATGAGCGCGGCTGTTGCAAGCGCCATGGTGGACGGATCGGGGTACACCCTGACCACAGATCGGCTCTGTGGGGCCCCAACGGACGCGATCATCCTTCTGGGCCCGCCGACCAGATGAGCGCCAGGTTGCTGCCCATGACGCCCAGCCCCATGATGCCGATATCGTTCGTCACTGTGGCCATACGGCTAGACATCCCCCGTCTGCCGCCTGTCTACACCAAGTGCTCAGGATTGAGCCCTTCAAGCTCCGGCAAGACAAAGCGTCCATCCTTGCGGACCAGGGCTTCGTCGAAGTAGATCTCGCCGCCGCCGCATTCCGGAGTCTGGATGAGGACGAGATCCCAGTGGACGCCGGACCGGTTGCCGTTGTCGGCGTCATCGTAGGCCCGACCCGGAGTCAGGTGCAGACTCCCGCCTATCTTCTCGTCGTAGAGAGTGTCCTTCATCGGCTTCTTGATGAGAGGATTCAGCCCCAGGGCGAACTCGCCCAGATAGCGGGCGCCCTCATCGGTATCCAGCCGCTCACGAAGCTTCTCCGGCTCGTTGCAGTCCGCATCGACGACCCGCCCGTCTTTGAGCGTGAGGCTGACGCGCTCGAACGTGATGCCGTCTTCAAGCGAAGGCGTGTTGAAGACGATCGTACCGTTGGCCGAGTCGCGCACGGGAGCGGTGAACACCTCCCCATCGGGGATGTTGTTCTGACCGGATGCCTTGAGTATGGGGATCCCTTTGATGGAGAAACTGATGTCAGTCCCCGGCCCGGTCACCCGCACCCGGTCGGTGCGCTCCATGAGCTCCACCAGGGGGTCCATGGCCTTGTCCATGCGGGCGTAGTCAAGACTGGAGACGGCCAGGCAGAAGTCCTCGAATCCCTCGGTGGACATGCCCGCGGCCTGAGCAGCCGAGGGAGTGGGGAAGCGAAGCAGCACCCACTTCTTGGACAGGTACATGTCCATGAGCGGCTTCGCCGCCAAACGGGCTGCTTCCAGCGTGGCGCCCGGAACATCCGCCAGTTCGGCGGCGTTGTCTCCGGCCATGATCGACAGCGAGGCATCGACATCCTTGACTTTGTGCAACTCCCAGAAGATCCGAAGATCCATCTGCGGCCGCGTGGCCCCAAGGAGCCAGGCCCGCTGCAGACGAGCATCGCCCAGGTGGACGAAGGGCAGGGCTCCCCGTTTGTACGTCGCCTCCACCAGCGCCGACATCAGTTCGAGGGAGCCGGCCTCCCCCTCGATGAGCAGCTTCTCGCCCGGCTTGATCTCGAGCGAATAGTCGAGAAGGTTGCCGGCCAGTACCTCCACCCGTGGGTCTCTCATCGTCGGTTCCTTTCTCGTGCCCGGCCTTTGCGCCCGGGCACTAGCTTACCGGTATTGCCGGCCGGATGCACCTGGGACTCTCGCGGTACAATCCCCCCGTTCGGCCGCGAAAGGCAGGAGAGGCCATGTTGAAGGACTATCCGATAGTGGTGGACGTGGTCGTGCGCTGGGGCGACATGGACGCTCTCGGGCATGTGAACAACACCCTCTACCTGCAGTACTTCGAGACAGCCCGCATAGAGTATCTGGTGGCGCTGGGGATGGACACTCCCGGGCCTTCGTGGCAGGAGTACGGTCTTATCTTGGCGAGTGTCGGATGCCGGTTCAAGGTGCCAGTCACCTATCCCGACACGCTCTCCGTGGGGACTAGGGTGGCCGCGCTGGGAGAGGACCGGGTGTTGATGGAGCATGCCGCCTTCAGCCGCAAGCTGGACAGACTGGCCGCGGAGGGTGACGCGATCGTGGTCTCGTACGATTACAACGCCGGCCGGCGGACCTCGCTCCTGCCCGCGGTCAGAGACGCGATCTTGGCCCTTGAGAAGCGCGACATCCCCGTCATGGCGGCGCCGATCGCGGGCTTCGGCAGTTCCGGCATGCGCTCGTCGTAGAGCCAGGCCGCGAAGAAGGCCGCTGCGTCGAACCCGGCCACATGCCCGGTGAGTTCTTCGACCAGCGCGATGAAGTCCTCGGTGCTCGCGTTGCTGTAGCGATACCGGGTGGCCCATTCGCGGACGATCCCGAAGAACACGGCGTCGCCCACCGTGAGCCGCAGGGCGTGAAGGGTCAGTGCCCCCCTTTCGTAGACGTTCGTCCCAAAGAGGTCCTGTGCCCCCGGATCGCCAGGCGGCGGCTCCGCGTCCGACGAGTCCTCGACGCTCCTCACCTCATGGATGGCCCAATCCACCCAGGCGGCCATCTCGTCGGCGCCGAGGTCATGCTCCACCCAGAGCCAGCTCGCGTAACTGGCGAAACCTTCGCTGAGCCAGATATCCTGCCACCGCTCGGGAGTCACGCTGTCGCCAAACCACTGATGGGCCAACTCGTGGGAGATGTAGCCATATTCGAAGGTGGGGTCTGCCAAGCCCTCCTCCAACATGTCCCGCCCGAAGAGCGACATGGTCTGGTTCTCCATGGCCGTCCCGGTCTCAGTGTCGGGCACCACAACTCCGTACTCATCAAACGGGTAAGGACCGAACAGCTGGGCGAAGAAGGTAAGCATCTCCCCGGTGCGCCCGAACAAGGACGCCGCGTCTTCCGCCAGCTCGGGGGCAAAGTAGTCGCGGATGGGCACCCCTTTGGGGGCGGTCATCTTCATCTCCGTGAACTCCCCTATCGCTAACGCGACCAGATAGCTTGCGCAGGGTTGCCTCATCTCCCACACGAAGGTCCGGCTTTCTCCCACATCCTCGACGGTCGTGAGGACCCCGTTGGCCACCGCCGTGTACGGCTTGGGCAGGGTGACACTGATAGCGTACGTGGCCTTGTCGGTCAGATAGTCGTTCGCCGGAAACCAGGTGGCCGCCCCGATCGGCTCGTCGACCGTGTACACGTACCCTCCCTCCTGTTGCCAGCCCAGGGACTCCCCTTCGGCGTCCTGTACAGGGTGCGGGACGCCCGAGTAGGCTATCTCAAGTGAGAAGGTGGCGCCCCTCTCCACCGGCGTCGGGCACTCCACGGTGAGTTCCTGGCCCTCCCGCTGATACTCCGCCTGCCTTCCGTCGACTTCCACGCTTCCCAACTCCATGCCCGAGAGATCCACGTTGAAAGAGCCGAGATCTTGGACGGCCGTGGCGACCATGACGGCAGTCCCCGACAGCCGGCCCGTCGCTGGATCGAATGTCAAGGTGATCTCGTATTCGGCGACGTCGTAGCCGCCGTTTCCCGACAGAGGGTAGTAGGCGTCGCCCAGGCCGGCAGAGCCGGCGCTACCGGAGGCGCTGCTGCTCGGGCTGCTGGCTCCTGTGCCGGCGGTGGTACCGCCGTCTGTGATGGTGACGGTCTGGGGAGAAAGCGCCGGTCCGCCGCCCGCCGGTTCCAAGAGATCGCCCTGCAGTTCCTGACAGGCAAGACCGGCGCCGAGAGTAGACAGCACTATCACGGCGGCAAGCAGAGGCCAGATCGACTTGAAACGGCGCACCTCTCCTCCTTCTACTTAGCGCACGCCACGATGTTGTGGGAGTCACCCAGCTTACGCCGCTCCCCAGTCGTTCTCAAAAGGCCCGGCGGCGGTCGGTCGCCGCTCGACGAGGCTAGAAGGGAAGCGCAGGTTCCGGATCGGATCCTTGCCCGCCTGTTTGGATAGCCCTCCGGGCGTAGACCCATCCCGTGACTACCAGAGCGCCGCATAGGCCGGCCATGATCGATACCGTGGCCCGCACTCCCAGGTGCTCGGCCAGTTGCCCGGACAGATAGCTGCCGATGGGTGTCGTGCCGATGAAGAGCAGGATGTAGATGCCCATGACCCGGCCCCGTAGGTGCCCCGGCACCCGCAACTGCAGCCGGGTGTTGGCGGCCGTCAGGCAGAGGTTGGCAGTGACACCGCAGAGAAAGAGCAGCACCACCGTGCTTGCCGGCCACGGCGAGAGCCCTGTCAGCCCCAAAAAGACCACGAAACAGCCCGCCGCGCCCAGTAGCAACTTCCGGCTGGACTTGGCCCGGTAGGCGGCCACCAATCCGGCCATCACCGATCCCACCCCCATTGCCGCGAAGAGCAGCGACAGGGTAGAAGGCCCCGCCAGGAGCACGCGCTTGGTAATGAGTGGCAGAAGCGTCTGGAAGTTCATGCCAAACGTCCCCATGCCGCTCATCACAAAGAAGATCACCATCACCTCAGGGGTCGAGCGGGCGTAGCCCAGACCTTCGCGCAGTTGGCGCCAGGCCTTCTCCCGGGGAGCGCGCGGGACCCTGTGCAATTCGCTCGGGCGCATCATGGCCAGTGCCACTATGACGGCGACGAAGGTGGCCGCGTTGAGGTAGAAGCAGGCCGCCATCCCCAGCATGCTGATGATCACCGCCCCGATAGCGGGGCCGACGATGCGGGCGCCGTTGAAGAGAGTCGAGTTGAGCCCCACAGCGTTAGGCAGGTCGGCCATCCCGACCATCTCTGGAACGAAGACCTGCCGGGTGGGGCCCTCGATTGCGTCCACCATCCCGCGCAGCCCGACGAGCACGTAGATGATCGCCACGGTCAAGAGCCCGGTGGAGGTGAGCACGGCCAGGATGAGAGCGACAACCAACTGGGTCGATTGGGCGATGATGAGAGTCTGTCGCTTGGGCAGGCGGTCGGCCAGCACTCCGCCGTGCAAAGAAAACAGGAGCGCGGGAAGGAAGCGTATGGTCATGGTCAGACCCAGAGCCACCGCGGAACCAGTGATGTCGAGCACCAACCAGCCCAGGGCGACATCCTGCATCCACGTGCCGGCCAGGGATATCATCTGGCCGAACCAGAACAGCCGGTAGTTTCTATTCTTAAGCGAGCGGAACGCCTGGCTCAGGGCCGTCCGGCTCAGGCGAGGGATCCTCATCGGAGTCTCACCCGTCCTGCCGCGGCCGCCAAGGTCTCTAGGGCCGTCACCACGGGCTCCAGATCCTGCTCCAGCTCGTCGGCCAGACTGTCCAAGAACGGGCGAGTGTATTCGGCCAGTTCGCCGGCCAGTTCCCGCCCCGCCTCGGTGAGTTCGAGGGGAATCTGCCGCCGGTCCTCCTGGCTGCTGTTGCGAGCGACGAGGCCTCCGTCCACCAGCTTCGTCACAAGACCGCTGGTAGTCGACATGGTGATGCGCATGTTGCGGCTGAGCTGGCCGGTGGTGATGCCAGGCGAGCGCCGCACCTGGAAGAGCACCCGCAATTGCGGCAGCGTCAGCTGCGACTGCTCCCACTGTTGCAGCCGCAAGGTATCCAGCTCCTGCAGTGCACGCCAGTAGACGGCACGAAACCGGTCGTTCAGGGAAGTGGTGGGGTGGGCGTTCATCTTTGGACTATTATACGGTATCGCCGTACTATTCGGTAGTGCCTAACGACCTAGACGGCAGACCTCGTCTCTTGCGAAGACGGGCCACTCCACGGGGATGCCACCTTTGAAGGCCTCGACCCCTTCGCCAAGCCCTAGCACCTCCCCTATCTCGGCGACCTCGATACCGGCCGCACCGATCGCGGCTACCAGCGCTCCCGCGTCCGCTGGGGAGCAGGTGACAAGGAGGCTGCCCGACCCGATAAGACCCAGGGGGTCGAGACCCAGGGCCTCGCAGACGCGCCGCGTGAGCGGGCATACGGGGATCTTGTCAACCTGGAGGCGCAGCCGGTGGCCGCCGGCTGCGCCCAGCTCTCGCACCGCGGTGGCCAACCCTCCCTCCGTGACATCGTGCAGCGCGCTTACTCCCTTGCAGGAGCGGGCTACGCGCGCCTCCTCCAAGATCCCGATCCTGTCCAGGAAGCGGGCCGCCTCCGCGATCTCCGCCGCGGGGAGGCCTGCCTTGGCCAGACGATCCCCGTATTCCCGGGCGAGGAGACCCGTGCCCTCCACGGCCACCCCTTTGGTGAGAAGCACGAGGTCACCCTCCCGCATCTGCCTCTTGTCCAGCAGGTCGGCCGCGGTCGCGGTGCCGGCCACGGTGCCGACCGCCACGGGTCGCGACACCGCGTCGGTGATCTCGGTATGGCCCCCGCACAGGGATATCCCGCATTCAACACACACTGCCTGGATGTCGCGCACGAGAGCAAGGATCTCCGACGCGCTGGTGCCACAAGGAAAGAGCAGGGTGGTGAGAAGCCAGCGTGGGGTGGCCCCGCCGGTGGCGACGTCGTTGGCATTGGCTAAGACGACGTACCGGGACAAGGAGTCCGCGGCCAGGGTTATTGGGTCCGAAGCCAACACGAGTACCTCGACCTCACGCACGTCGAAGGCAGCGGCGTCTTCACCGATGCCGGCCCCGATCAAAACAGCCGGATCGGCAACGGCGATGCCGGTCAGGCCCTCCTCCAAGAACTCAGGAGGAAGCTTGCCCGCCGGGAGGGGCAGACCATAGCCGATAATACGAGCGGCCTCACCCAGGGTCTGCACCGTCAGGTCGGCTCCCGACGGCCCTGAGTCTCCGCGGCGGTCGTTCCCAAGCAACATCGTCAACGCTCCAGCCCGCTGCCCCGCCTCCACGTCGAAGGCATGATCGCCGATCACGAGCATGTTGCCTGTATCCAGTCCCAATTCCCCGGCGATGAACTGCACTCCGGCCGGAGAGGGCTTCGGTCTCAGGGGGAGGTCTCGGGTCACCACAAGGGCGAAGTCCTCCGGCTCTATGCCTTCCAGACGCGCGAACGCAGCGTCCACAGCCTCGCGCCGGTTCCGAGTGATGATCGCCATCGGGATCGCCTGCAGCCGTAGCCAAGCCACCAACTCCTGGGCTCCGGCGTTCGCCTGACACCGGCCGGCCGCCTCCGTCTCGGCTGCCGCGAGTATCTCCTCTTTGCGCCGCCGCTCCTCCGGATCGGTGACGGTCTCGAGGAACTCCAGCAGCCCCACACCCCGGGGGCAACTCAAAGCCTCGCGTATGGCGGCGAAATCGATCTCGCCGGGGCTGGTCAGCGTGCCGTCGAAGTCGAAGACGATGGCGCGCACTCGGAACGGCCGTCCGTCCCTCAGGTAGGGGCTGGGATTCACCGGATACGGCCTTGGTCTGCCACTGCCGGCCCCCTATCCCAGCCGAGTCGCCCGTCGAGCCTGGCGCAACGCCATGACCCCCGTCAGCGTGCCGAAGGCCAGCACCACCCCCAGACCTATCAGCAGCGGCTGCGCCCGCCATCCGTCGATGAGCAGAGAACGCATCGCGTCATAGATGTACGTGGTGGGATTGACCGTGGTCAGCCACTTGAGCCAGGTGGCGGTGATGTACTCCTTGGGCACGAACGTGGTGGAAAGGAAGATCAGGGGGAAGAAGGCGAACGTAGCCGCCTCGGCAGCCGCTCCGTTCTTGGTCTTGAGAGCGATGAACACCGCGTATCCTGCAAAGGCCATGCCCCAGAGAAAGGCGAAGATGAGCACCAGGATGAGGCCCGCCGGTCCGGCGGCCGCCCTCAAGCCCATAGCCAGTCCCAGGGCAAGGATGAGCACCACTTGCCCCACCAGCAAGATGGCTCCTGCGATCATCGGGCCCCAGACCAGGGCCAGCCGCGAAGCCGGGGTCAGAAGCAGCTTGGTGAAGTACCCCGACTCGATGTCGCGCACCAGCGACTGCCCGGCGCTGCCCGCGCCGCCGACCGAAGCCGACACAATAGACACCGGGATGATGAAGGCCAGGTACGAGCCCTTGAAGCCCGGCAGATTCGCAACCGACGAGAGCCCCGCGTTGAACACGAACAGGAAGAAGACGCTGATAGCGATGTTAGGGATGAGCGCCGCCGGGACGCGAAGGTTGTTGCGCAGCGACCGCCGGACGAGAAGCAGGATCTCTATCATGTCTCCTCCTCCTTGGCTGTCATGCGTGCCCCGGTAGCCCGCAGGAACACGTCGTCCAAGGTCGGTTCGCTCAGCGTGAGGCCTTCGAGCGGTACTCCGGCCTCATCCAGGGCTCGGACGATGGCGGGCAGCTTGTCGGCGGCGGTCGCGAAGTAGCAGAGCAGGTCGCGTCCCGAGAGTTGCTGTCGAGGGGCCAGCGCCGCCAGCGCCGAGGCGGCCCGGCCGGCCGCCTCGGCCGACCCTAAAGTGAGTGTCACGACTTCGTTGCCGATCTCCCTCTTGAGGGCACGCGGCGCGCCCTGGGCCACGATCCTGCCCTTGTCGATGATGGCCACCTCGTCGGCCAGCCGGTCGGCCTCCTCGAGGTATTGCGTGGTGAGGAAGATCGTGACTCCCCGCTCGGAGTTCAGCCGCCTGACCTCCTCCCAGATGGCCAGGCGGCTGACCGGATCGAGGCCGCTGGTGGGCTCATCGAGGAAGAGGATGTCCGGGTCGTTCACAAGGGCGAGGGCAAGGTCGAGCCTTCGCTTCATGCCTCCCGAGAATTGCCCCACCTTCTTCTTCGGGTCGACATCGTCAAGAGCGACGGTCTTGAGCAGCCTCTCGGCGGCCGTCCGGGCGCCGGCGGCATCGGCGGTGAACAGGCGTGCCTGGAGCGCAAGCATCTCACGGGCGGTCATAAGCCCGTCCAAGCCGACCTCTTGGAGAGCGACGCCGATAAGCGAGCGCACCCGATCCTGCTCCCGCACCACGTCGAAGCCGCCCACCCTGGCGGTGCCCGCCGTAGGGGCCAGGATGGTGGTGAGCATCTTCACGGTGGTCGTCTTGCCCGAGCCGTTGGGTCCCAAGAACCCGAAGACTCGGCCCGACTCGATATTCAGATCTACCCCGTCCACCGCTTTGACATCGGCGAAGTAGCGGGCGATCCCCTTCGCGACGATGCTGCGATTCCGTTCGTTCTCTGCCAATGCGGAACCTCCCTGCACCGGCGCCCCGGTCTTCGGCGCGCGTTTCCTAGGTCAGATAGTAGAGCAAGGCAGGGATGACGGCGATGCTCATCAGGGTAGTGGTCAGAACGATCGAGGAGACAAGTTCGGCTTCGTTCTTGTACTTGGTGGCCAAGAGCGAGACCAGGACCGCGCCAGGCATGGCCGCTTCGAAGAGCACGATGGCTCGGGGCAGCCCGGTCAGACCAAGAAGCCAGACCGCCAGCAACCCCATGGCGAAGCCCCCGCCCATGCGGATCACGCTCGCCCCAAGCGTCAGGGGCATCTGATTGAAGCGGACGTCACCGATGGTCATCCCCAGCACCAGCAACATCAGGGGTACCGCGGACTGGCCCACGAACTTGAAGGCGGTGGTCACTACCTCCGGCATGGCGCTGCCGGTGACGTTGAGTATCAAGCCGATGACAGCGGCGTAGATCAGAGGAGTACGGAGCACGGTCGCGAGACCTTGTTTGAACCCAGCATGGCCCGACGCCATGTAGATGCCGAGCGAATAGATGATGAGCGCATTGGGGATGTACATGAGCACCGCTTTGGCCACCCCTTCATCCCCGAAGGCCAGGTAGATGATGGGCAGGGGGATGTTGATGGTGTTCGCGAAGACGATCGGCAAGTAGAGGCCTGAGCGCCAGGAGCGACGCTTGCCGAAGAGGCCGAAAACCAGCCAACCCATGGCGAAGGTCCCGACCCCGATGATCAGGTACGACGCCCAGAGACGCGCGGCCTCTCCCACAACGACCACGCTCGAGTACATCGAGACGAATACCAGACAGGGCGTGGCGATGTACATGACCACATCGATGAGTATGCCGGCGCGGGCGTGGGTGACTCTTCTGAGCAGATAGCCGAGCGCGATGGCGAAGAAGGTGGGGCCGATGATGTTGATGATCTGCTGCACTCGGCCAGGTTACATGCGCACACGGGCGCGCGCCAGACCGCGCCAGGTGGTATAAGTGCTGACTATGAGCGAGACGACTTTCTGCCACTGGTTGGTCATAGCCTGGATGGCGTTGGCCGTGGTCACCTTCGTCGCCCTTTTCTTCGTCACTGCCCCCTATGGACGCTTCACCCGCAGCGGATGGGGACCGAAGATCAGCGCGCGTTGGGGATGGATACTCATGGAGACCCCGGTGCTCATCACCTTTCTGGTCCTCTTCGGACTCAGCGCACGCAAGACGAACCCGGTGTGCCTGGTCCTGCTGGTGTTCTTCATGGCTCACTACGTGCACCGCTCGCTGATCTACCCGTTCCGCGTGCGCGGCAGCCGGCCAAGCACCACAGTCTCGGTCATCCTCATGGGGGCGGTCTTCAACGTGGGCAATGGCTACCTGAACGGGCGCTATCTCTTCACTTTGGGACCGGAATTGGGCGTCTCCTGGCTGTGGGACCCGCGGTTCGTGATCGGGGCTCTCCTCTTCTGGACCGGATACGCCCTCAACCAGTACTCCGACAAGGTGCTCATCGGTCTGCGCGCTGGAGGGGGCACCGGCTACAAGATCCCCTACGGGGGCGCGTACCGGTACGTGAGTTGCCCCAACTACCTGGGCGAGATGATGGAGTGGGCGGGCTGGGCACTTGCCTGCTGGAACCTGGGAGCTCTGGCCTTCCTGGTCTGGACCATCGCCAATCTTGCTCCGCGCGCCATCAAGACCCACCGCTGGTACCGGAAAGAATTCCCTGGATATCCTCCAGAACGCAAGGCTCTCCTACCCTTCATCGCTGTAGGCCGCCCGGGCCCCCGGTGACTCCCGTCTCCTGGGCGCGCTAGAATGGCCGCGATGAAGCAGCGTTCCACCCCCGACCACGAGGAGCCCACTGAGTGAGATCAGGCATGAGCCAGCAGAGGACCACGGCCCCCGTTGCCCGGAACGTTTTCTGGCTGATGATCTGTTTTGTCGCTTGGGAGCTCTTCCAAGGGTTGACCTCGAGACAAGCGGCCCCGACGGGATCATGGCCCATCGGGATCGTCGACCTGGTCCTCTTGGTTCTGCTGCCGGCCTTGAGCGCCTTGGCCTTCGCCAGGCTGTTCCTGACGTTGACGCAGTCCGCCCGGGGAACTCTCAACGTCTACTCGGCTCTGTCCAGTCCTTTCGCGTGGATCTTCTGGATCGGCCTGAGCATCGGCCTGATAGGGCACGGCATGCACGTGGCCGCTCACGCCATCAGACAGTCGCTCCCGGAGACGTTCTTACGCGGGGCGTTCGCCGCCAAGATCGCCTTCCTGGATATCCAAATAGGCTATCTTCTCCTCGGCTTGGGCTTCTTCCTGGCCACAGTCGCCTTGATCGTCGTCGGGCAAGGGGCGGGCCAGCGCATCGCGGGGCTCCAGCGAGGGATGTTCATATTGGGCTCGCTGGCGACCTACGGCTTTGCCATCGTCTACCTGGGCGTGGGAGCGCAACAGATCGTCCCCGCCATCATCGCCAGCGCTATCCTGAGTGCGGTCTGTCTCTGGTCGCTGCCCCCCTCGGAAGTCACTCGCGATCCCATCGGGGCTTTCGTAGTGCCGGGCACCTTCCTGGCAGGAGTCGCCCTGATCGCCTGGACCTTGGTGGTCGGGGGCCAACCCACCTGGCCTTAGTGCCCGTAAGGGCTGTGAGGCGTGTGCCTGCCCGCTTGGGCTATAATCGCGCCCTATTGGGGCCGAATGCGCCACGCGGAGTGGTGTCCGAGCTGGCTGAAGGAGCACGACTGGAAATCGTGTGGGCGGTTTAAACCCGTCTCGAGGGTTCGAATCCCTCCCACTCCGCCTTTGACCTGAGAACATAAGGGCAAGCACCTCCCACAGGGACCGGATCCCGAACCCGCGAGGATGGCGATTGCGAAGCAAGCGCGGCGAATCCCTCCCACTCCGCCTAGACCGCTCAACCCTCCTGTATACTCCCCGCGACCGTGCTAGGTGGGGAGCCAGCGGTGCCCTGTTCCCGCAATCCGCTTTAGCGGGGCTGAATTCCCACCCGAGGAGCGGGTCTGTGGGGTCCGACGCCGGTGTGTGGTGTTGACGGCCAGGTCCTGCGCAATGGAACTCCGTGAACCGGGTCAGGACCGGAAGGTAGCAGCCCTAAGCGGACTCTTTCATGTGCCGTGGGGTAGCTTGGCTTGAGCTGGCTGCCGGCGGGCGCCCGGAGGTCTGTCTTCGGAGGTGGGTGCACGGTCGCTTTTTCTTTCTGCCGCGGAGGCATACGAGGCCGCGGGACCGCCCGAGGCGGCTGATATAATCGCGCCACTTCTCCTCTAGCTAGGATCAAGGAGCCCCCCGGCGCATGGCAGTCTCTCTCTATCGCAAGTACCGGCCGGCACGCTTCGAAGACATCATCGGGCAGGACCACGTAGCCCGCACGTTGGTCAACGCCATCAACCAGGACCGCGTCAGCCACGCCTATCTGTTCACGGGGCCCCGCGGTACAGGTAAGACCTCCACCGCCAAGATCCTGGCCATGGCCCTCAACTGCGACTCCGGTGAGGGCAAGGCCACGCCCACGCCCGACGGCACCTGCCCACACTGCGAGGCCATCCGCCGCGGCAGCGCCATGGACGTGGTGGAGATGGACGCCGCCTCCAACAGGGGCATCGACGATATCCGCGACCTGCGCGACAAGGTGCATTTCTCGCCGGTCGAAGGTCGCATGAAGGTCTACATCATCGACGAGGTGCACATGCTCACCTCGGAGGCATTCAACGCGCTGCTCAAGACCCTAGAGGAGCCGCCGGTGCACGCGGTCTTCGTGCTGGCCACCACTGAGCCGCACAAGGTCCCCGCCACTATTCTCTCCCGCTGCCAGCGCTTCGACTTCCGCCGGCCCTCGATCATGGAGGTGGTGGAGGTTCTGGCCAAAGTCGCCGCCCAGGAAGCGATCGAGGTGCCTGAGACGTCCCTTCTGGTCATCGCCCGGGCCGCGGGAGGGAGTTTTCGCGACGCCCTCGGCATCTTGGACCAACTCGCCACCTACTCCGGAGGCAAGATCACTCTGGAGGAGACCTTGGACATCTTGGGCATCGTCCAGCACGACCTGCTCTTTGAGATAGCCGACTCGGTGCGTGAGGGCGACACTCGGGGCGCGCTTCTCTTCGTGGACAGACTGAGCCAGGGGGGCACCGACTACAGCCAGTTCATCAAGGATCTGCTCGGCCATTTGCGCGACCTGTACGTCACGAAACATGCGGCCGACACACCGGCCAGCATCGCGGCCACCGAGGAGCAGTTGGACCGGCTGCGCAGCCAGGCCGCCAAGTCCTCGGCCGCTCATCTGGTGGAGTTCATCGACCTGCTGGGAGAGGCCCTCCGCTCGATCCGCCAGGGGTCCGACCCCCGGTTGGAACTGGAACTGGTGCTCATCAAGGTGACAGCTCCCGGGGTGCGAGGAGCCAGAGACACCGGCGGCGCCGGCTCAGCCGCCGCGCCGCGGACTCCTGTCGCTCCCTCCGCACTCGTGGAGCCTATCCAGGCTCACAAGTCACCCACTGCGGCCCCGGCGGCGGCACGCACGGCCCCTCCGACAGCGCCATCCGTGGAGGAGGCGGTCGTGGCGACCGCGGTGGTCGCCCAGACCGCCGAGCCGGCCGAGGCTGTCCTGCAGCATCAGACCACGAACGACCTCGCCGACGCCATGACGGCTACGCCCCTCGGTGATGCCGAAGCGGCGAAGGTGAAGCCCGACATCGACCATCTTCGCCGGGCCTGGCTCGTCGTCGTGGAGGCCGTACGGAAGCGCCAGACCAGTCTAGCCGCGGTGCTGGGGGAGGGACGGCCCGAGAGTCTGAACGGTGACGAGTTGGTGATCGAGTTCCCCGCCGGATACGGCTTTCAGGCAAATCAGATAGCCCATGGGGATAACCCCAGGGTCATACGTGAAGCGCTGCGAGAGGTCACCGGCAAGGATCTGAAGATCATCGCCAGGCTGGCTGCCGAGACCGCGCCCACGGCGGCTGCGGCGGAGCAAGATGCTAGAATCCTCAGCAACGACGAGTTGATCCGAGCACTGAAACAGGTGTTCGACGCCGAAGTCATCGATGACGGTCCTTCCCGCTAGGAAACTGAGGAGAAGCTGGTGAACCCTAACGCCAACTATCAGAAGATGATGAAGCAGGTCCAGAAGATGCAGGCCGATATGGCCAAGGCGCAGGAGGACCTCGCCGACGAGATAGTCGAGGCTTCCGCGGGCGGAGGCATGGTGACCGTCCAGGTCACGGGAGCCGTGGAATTGAAGAGCATCAAGATCGACCCTGAAGCCGTCGACCCGAACGACGTGGAGATGCTCGAAGACCTCATCATGGCCGCTACCAACGAAGCTCTGCGTTCGGCTCAGGAATTGGCGAACAAGCGCTTGGGCGGAGTGACCTCGGGTCTCAACATACCCGGTCTGCCCTTCTGATCGGTGCCGGCTCCTTTCTACGCCCCCTCCCTAGAGCTGACCTGGTAGGACGCTGATGTTCAGCCCGGCGGTCCAGAAGCTCATCGACGAGCTGAGCAAGCTACCCGGCATAGGGCCGAAGACCGCTCAGCGTTTGGCCTTTCACCTGCTCAAGCTGACACCGCAGGAAGCGCTTCCTTTGGCCCAGGCCCTGATCGACGTCAAAGAGACGGTGCACTTCTGCTCAACGTGCTTCAACCTTACCGAGCAGGAGCTCTGCGCCATATGTTTGGACGCAGGGCGCGACCTGACTGCCATCTGCGTGGTCGAGGAGCCGAACGACATCGTCAGCATCGAGAGGACTCACGAGTACCGGGGCCTCTATCACGTCCTGGGTGGGGCCCTGTCCCCCCTCGACGGTATCGGCCCCCAGAAACTTCACCTCGCCGAGCTCTTCGAGCGTGTGCGAACCGGGGAGGTGAGCGAGGTCATCGTCGCCACCAACCCGAACATGGCCGGAGAAGCCACGGCGCTCTACGTCGCTGAGGAGCTTAGGGACCTCACCTCGTCAGGCGGGCTGCGTATCACCCGGCCGGCAGCAGGTCTCCCCATGGGTGGAGACCTGGAATATGCAGATGAGGTCACCCTGGGCCGGGCTCTGACCGGACGACGCGACCTTTGACTCTCATCTGGCGGAAATCCGCTAGAATCTTTCCGGCCCGTAAGATCTACTTAGTGGAGCGCTGATCCAGGTGGCTGACGAAGCACATCCCCAGAGCGGCCAAGCAACGTGCGCCGGAAGACGCGCTCGGTTCGCAGTACGTCGTCATCGGCGGCGGACCCGAAGTGAAATCCGAGCGAACGAACATCGTGGTGATGAAGTTCGGGGGTAGTTCGGTAGCCGACGCCACCTGTATCAAACGGGTGGCAAACCGCATCGTCGACGCTCGCAAGGACGGTCATCCAGTGGTAGCGGTGGTCTCTGCCCGTGGCGACACCACCGACGAGCTTATCGAGCTCGCCAAAGAGATCTCCGACAACCCGCCCGCCAGGGAGATGGACATGCTCCTCTCCACAGGCGAGCGCATCTCGGCCGCCCTCGTTGCGATGGCCTGCCACGAGCTGGGTTACAACGCTATCTCCCTGACCGGGTCACAGGCCGGCATCGTCACCGACAACGTCCACACCAAGGCCAAGATCCTCGATATCCGGCCCCACCGCATCCGGCAAGCCCTAGAGGAAGACAAGATAGTGCTGGTGGCCGGCTTCCAGGGAGTCTCCACCGAGCAGGATGTCACCACGCTCGGGCGGGGCGGCTCTGATACCAGCGCCGTCGCCCTGGCGGCGGCTCTTGGCGCTGAGGCCTGCGTCATCTTCACCGACGTGGACGGCATCTACACCACCGACCCCCGCATCGTTCCCGAGGCCCGCAAGCTGGACTTCATCTCCAATGACGACATGTTGGAACTCACCGCGGGAGGCGCAAAGGTGATGATGCTACGCAGCATCGAAGTGGCCCGCCGCTTCGATGTCCCTTTGTGGGTGCGCTCCAGTTTCACCAATGCCCCCGGTACACTGATCGGACAGGAAGAAAAAGGTATGGAACAGGCCATCATATCCGGAGTCACCTACGCTCTCGACGACGCGAAGGTCACCGTCCACCATCTGCCCGATGAAGTGGGCATGGCTGCAAAGGTCTTCGCCGCTCTAGCCCGGGCCAACGTCAATGTCGACGTGATCATCCAGAACGTCTCGGCGGACGGAGCAGCAGACATCTCCTTCACCGCGGCCGAATCCGACCTTCCCAAGGTCACCGCGGTCCTGGATGGCCTCAAGCCGGAGCTGGGATTCGAGTCATTCGACCTCGACAAAGAAGTGGCCAAGATCACCCTGGTCGGTGCAGGCATGAAGACCTACCCCGGCATCGCGGCCAAGATGTTCGAGGTCCTGGCCGACAATCGCATCAACATCGCGATGATCTCCACCAGTTCCATCAAGATCAGCTGCGTCATACGCAAGCAGCATGCGGAAACCGCGGTCAAGGCGCTGCACGCGGCCTTCAAGCTCCACGACGGAATGGCGAGCCGCGAGGAGATCTTCAGCTAGACCGGGCGACGCAACACAGTGAGGGGCGAGGGGGACATGGCAGCTATCACCGTCGAGGGGCTAAGAAAGCAGTTCGACCCGCCAAAGGGACCGGTAGCTGTGGACGAGGTCTCCTTCTCCATCGAGGAGGGCGAGATCTTTAGCCTGCTGGGTCCCAACGGAGCCGGCAAGACCACCACGATCTCGATCCTCTCCTGCCTGCTCAAGCCCGACGAGGGTGAGGCAAGAGTGGGAGGCTTCTCGGTCAGCACCGAGGCGGACAAGGTCAAGGCCCTGATCGGAGTGGTGCCACAGGACATCGCGCTGTACGAGCAACTGAGTGGCCGGGAGAACCTGCTGTTCTGGGGGCGGATGTACGGCCTCCGCGGGGCCGTCCTCAACAAGCGCGTCGATGAGGTCTTGGAGCTGATAGGCCTTCTCGACCGGCAGAAGGACCGTGTTGAGAAGTACTCAGGAGGCATGAAACGCCGCGTGAACATCGGCGCGGCGCTCCTACACAAGCCCCGGTTCCTTTACCTGGACGAGCCGACAGTGGGCATCGACCCTCAGAGCCGCCGCTCAATCCTCAACGGGGTCAAAGATCTGAACGCGAGCGGAGTGACGGTGCTCTACACCACACACTACATGGAAGAGGCTCAGGAGCTGTCCGATCGCATCGGGATCATGGACCATGGGGCGATGATAGCGGTGGGCACCCAGGACGAGCTCGTGCGCCTGGTGGGAGAGCGCACCCGCATCGACTTGACCATCGACCGCGAAGCCGAGACCCTGGCTCAGCAGTGGCGCGACCTCCCGGGAGTGTCCACCGTGTCGGAGCCCGACGATGGACGGATGTGGCTGGGGGCCGACGACGCGAACACGCTTATCCCCCGGCTCTTCGACGGCGCTCGGGCGGCGGGTGCGCGCATCACCGAGATCAGCCTGGCCGAGCCTAACCTGGAGATGGTCTTCCTCCACCTCACAGGCCGGGCACTTCGAGACTAGTCGAGCACTGGAACCTCCACCGTGCGCGCCCTCAGCATCGCCTGGAAAGACCTGCGACACACCTACCGTAGTCCTGCTGGCGTAGTCATGATGCTGGTGGCTCCACTGTTGCTGGCCTTCGTCCTCGGCGCCGCCTTCGGCTCGGGCAACAGTTTCTCTATCTCAGCCACCAAGATAGCGGTGGCCGATCTCGACCAAGGAACGGGGGTGGGCGCCCCGGCCGCCGGGGTCACCCTCACGGCCATTCTGACCAATCCCGACCTTTCCGACCTTCTGGCGGTTACGCAGACGCAGACCGCCGAGGAGGCTCGAGCCCTGGTCGATGGCGGCAAAGCGGGCGCGGCCGTGATCATCCCCGCCGGGCTTACGGCGGCGCTGACCACCACCGGATCCGCGGCTGCCTCTGTGCAGGTCTACAAGGATCCGACTTTGACCATCGGTCCCGCCATCGTTGACGCGGTGGTGCAGTCAGCCGTGCAGTCGCTCAACGGGGCCCGGGCTGCCGCGGCCGCTTCCGCCCAGTTGGCGGTCGCCAAAGGTATCAGCGACCCCAAGGCTCTATCTACCCTGGCCTCGGCGGCCGCCCAAGCCTACGCCGCCAAGTCACAGACAGAGACCCTGGTCGCGCTGGCCGGGCGAGACCCACAGATACCCGGTATCGCGAACCAGCAGCGCCCCAACATAGCCAGCCAGGTCCTGGTGGGCATGATGCTGTTCTTCATGCTGTTCGGCGCCGCCACTCCCGCACGTAGCATCCTGGACGAACATCGCGAGGGCACCCTCCCCCGCCTGTTCACCACGCCTACGCCTCGCAGCATGATCCTGGGTGGAAAGTACCTGGCCGTCCTCTTGGTCGTGCTCGTGCAGGCCGTTGTCCTGGTCGCAGCCGGTAGGCTGCTCCTGGGAGCGCACTGGGGCGCTCCAGGACCGGTGTTGGTGCTCATCTTGACCGGCGCGTTGGTGGCCGCCTCGCTGGGGCTGCTCACCGTGTCCTTCGCCAAGACGCCCGCTCAGGCGGGAGCCGTTGGCTCTGCCGTCTTCGTCTTCCTCGGGCTTATCAGCGGCAACTTCACGGGAGGCGTCAACGTCGGCGGAACATACGCGGTCGTGCAGCGTCTAAGCCCGCTCGGTTGGCTGATGCGAGCCTGGAGAGATCTGCTCTACGGCGGCTCCTGGGGAAGCATCGCCTTGCCCGTAGTCGTAGCCCTGGGATTCGCTTTGGTCTTCTTCGCCATCGCCACCTTTTTCTTCAGAAGGCGGTACGCTTGAGGCGCTTCTGGTACATCGCCACCAAGGAGCTACTGGAGAACCGGCGCGACAGACTGGCTGCGCTCTTCACCCTCGTCCTCCCCGTGATCTTCACCGTGGTCCTTGGTCTGGTGTTCGGCCAAGCCGAGACCAACGGCCTACCCCTCGCCGTCGCCGACAGCGACGGCTCCCCCCAGGCGCAGCAACTGGTGGAGCGACTGAACGAATCCTCCCTGCTCCAGGTCAATGTCATGAGCCCGGCCGAGGTCGACGAGGCTGTTCACGGAGAAAGAGCCGCCGCTGGTCTCATCATCCCCGAAGGCTTCGGAGCCGCAGTCACGTCCGGGACACCCGTGACCCTGGCTTTCGTGAGAGATGAGACTTCCACTGGCGCCCAGTCCGTAGGACAGGCCGTCCAAGACGCCGTGTCATGGCTCAACACTGGGATACTAGCCGCCCAGACAGTGGTGGAGCAGGTGTCTCTCGCCACCGGTGTCACTGTCGACGAGGCCCTTTCCGCCTCCGCCCGCTCTCTGGTGGATGCCCAACTGGCCGACCCGATGGTCGTGGTGCAGACCGTGGCTTCGGGAAGCACCCGCGAGACCATTGCGAGCGGGTTCGCACAGTCGTCCTCGGGCTCAATGGTCAACTGGGTCTTGTTCAGCCTGTTGGGCGTGGCCACGACCATGGTGTGGGAGCGTCGCCAGGGACTGCTCCGCCGGCTGAGCGTAGCCGGAGTGCACGCGCGCGAGATCATGGCGGGCAAGATAGTGGCCATGATGATCATCACCTTCCTTCAGCAGTTGCTTCTGGTGCTTCTGGGCCAGTTGGCCTTCGGAGTCGACTACTTCAACAGCCCTCTCGCCCTGTTCGTCACCATGGTCTCCTTGTCTATGCTGGCCTCGGCCTTCGGGCTGTTCATATCCACCATCTTCCGCTCCGAGCAGGCTGTCATCGCGACCACGGTCATCTCCGCCCAGTTGCTCGCCGCCATGGGAGGAGCTTGGTTCCCTCTCGAGGTCACCGGGGCCTCGTTCTCGCGGGTAGCCCACTTCTTGCCTTCGGCCTGGGTGATGGACTCACTGCACGGGATCATCTTGAAAGACTGGGGGATCGGAAACGTGCTCTACCCCATGGGTATAGTCTGGATATGGATACTGGCGCTCTTTGCGCTGGGGGTATGGCGATACCGCCCCGGGTAGGTAGAATCAGAGCATGAGCAATCCCCTCGAAGACCTACCCGAGATCGTCATCCCCAGCAGTGAGCCGGGGATGAACTTCATCTCGGTGGATTTCGACCTGGTGATGGTCAATCGGACCAACGAACGGCTCTACGGGAAGTCGATCACAGCGCTGCTCGGCAAGAAGTGCTACCGGGAGTTCGAGCGACGGGACGACCCCTGTCCTCACTGTCCGGGTCGCCTCTGTCTCGCCACCGGAGAGACGCATGAGACCGAGACGATGGGCCGCCGTGACAATGGCACCAGCTACTATGCCCGGATCCGAGCTCACCCCGTTGTCGGCCCCGACAACCAGCCGGCGGGCTTCATCGAGGTCGTCGAGGACATCACCGAGCAGAAGCTGGCAGAAAGCCTCGCCCACCTCGAGACCGACCTACAAGCCGCGTTGGTGAGCACAAAGAGCATGCAGAAGGCCCTCCGAAAGGCCCTCGACTCGGCGATGTGCGTGCAGGGCGTCGAGTGGGGCTGCGTCTTTTCTATCGACCAGCAGACAGGCGGACACGACCTAGTGGCCCAGCGGCAGGTCCCTCCCGACCGGCTGGGGCTCCTGGCGGCCGCCGACGATCTGGGGCGGGCAGGCTCCGTTTGCAGCACCGATGAAGGTCAGCCTCCACTCGAGATGGTGACCATCATCCACAGAGGGGAGAGAGTCGCCGTCCTCGTGATGGGCAGTTCGACCGAGCAAGAGATCACGCCGGCCGCCAGAGCGGCTCTCCGCAGTCTGGGAGCCATCACCGGCAACGCCATCTCGCGCATCCGGGCGGAGCAATCTCGCGGTGATGCTGTGGCCGACCTGGAGGCCTTCATCACCATCGCGCCCGTGGCCACCTGGGTGATAGACCGGCAGGACCGGATCACCATGTGGAACAAGGCCGCCGAGAACCTGACAGGATGGCAGACCGCTGAGGTCCTAGGGCACACCCAGCCCTTTGGCTCGATGCTTCTCGATCCCGGTCAGACCAGCCTCACCTGCAAGGACGGAGGACAGGTTGACGTCCGCGTCCAGATCGCACCATTCCGGGACATCGTGGGCAACTCTTCGGCCACGATCATCACGGCGGAAGACCTCTCCCTACAAAGACGGATACAACAACTCGAGGAACGGCTTACCATGAGCCGCGCCGGTGCCGACACGGCGGCGACTGCGACGCCGAAGCCTCTCGACGGTATCGGCGAGGGCGGCTCACCCGCTCCACGTGTACTGATCATCGATTCGGACGAGCCCTGGGGACTCGAATTGGCCGGCATCCTCACCGATCTGAGTTATACGCCCACCCGCTGCGCTTCTATGGACGAGGCGGCGGCGGCGGTGGCAGGTGCCGGAGGAGAGCCTCTGCCCATGGTGCTCGCCGTGGTCGACTTGGTGACCCCCTCGGGCTCCGGCCTATCGCAAACGGCCGCTCTGCGCGAACTGGGCTTCAAGGCCCCGGTGGCGGTGACCAGCGACTCGGACGTGCGCGGCTACGGGCAACACGGCTTCGCGGCTGTCCTGAAGCGCCCGTACCAGGCCGAGGCAGTGGCCGAGATCCTCAGACTGACGTTTCACGAACTCGGCTGACCGCTCCCCGGCCCGGCGTTCTCACGCGGGCCGACCCCTCAACAGCACGGCGCCTACCGCCCGATGCTAGAATCTCCCGGCCGTCAGTGAAGCAAGGAGGAGTCGTGAGAAGCGAGTATCGAGTCGCGGTCGTGGGTGCCACCGGCGCCGTTGGAAGAGCCATGCGGAGCATCCTGGCCGAGCGCGCTTTCCCGGTCAAGGAGCTGACCGCCCTCGCCACGGCCAAGTCCGCCGGGACCCGACTTGAATACCGGGGGCAGGAAGTCGTATGTCAGGAACTCACCCCCGACAGCTTCAAGGGCATCGACCTGGCCCTGTTTTCGGCGGGGGGCGGCACTTCGCTCAAGTTCGCGCCCTTCGCCCGCGCCGCCGGTTGCGTCGTTGTGGACAATTCCTCGGCCTGGCGCATGGAGGCGGACGTCCCCTTGGTGGTCCCAGAGGTCAACCCGGACGACGTCCAGTGGCACAAGGGCATCATCGCCAATCCTAACTGTTCCACCATCCAGATGGTGGTTGTGCTGAAGCCCCTGCATGACGAGGCCGGGATCACCCGAGTGGTCGTCTCTACCTACCAGGCTGTTTCGGGCACTGGAGCCAAAGCCATCAGGGAGTTGCTCGAGCAGACCCCGCTTGTCCTCGCCGGCAAAGTGCCAGAAGCCAACGTCTACCCACACCAGATCGCGTTCAACTGCCTGCCACAGATAGACGTCTTCCTCGAAGACGGCTACACCAAGGAAGAGCAGAAGATGGTCGACGAGACCAAGAAGATCATGGGCGACGACACCATCGCCGTCACGGCGACCTGCGTGCGCGTGCCCGTGCAGAACGGTCACTCCGAAGCGGTCAACCTCGAGTTCGCGCGTCCGCTCAGCGTCGAGCGAGCCCGGGAGCTGCTGGCCGCGGCCCCTGGCGTCAAGGTGGTGGACGACCCCACCAACAAGGCCTACCCGATGCCCATCGTGGCCTCGGGCCAGGACGATACCTTCGTAGGCCGCATCCGGCGCGACCCCACCGTGGAGAATGGACTCAATCTGTGGGTGGTGGCCGACAATCTGCGCAAGGGCGCCGCGCTCAACGCGGTGCAGATAGCGGAGCTGCTGGTCCAGCGCGATCTCGTTCGCGTGCCCCGGTAGGGACTGGCCGGCCGGCGTGTCTCCCAGGTTTTTGCCGGCCCGCAGCCGGCGCCGGAAGCGGTGGCTACGTGCGGGCATCTGCGCTCTGCTGTTGGCGGTGCTGACGATGGTCTACGGCTTCGCTGACACCTACCACCTCGAGGTCAAGGAGTACACCTTCACGGGCGCCGACCTCCCAAAGGAGTTCGACGGCGTCCGCGTGGCCTTGGTCACCGATATCCATCGGGGAGTGCTCTTTTCGCAAGAGCGAGTGGCTGACCTGGTGGATCGTGTCAACGCGCTCCAGCCCGACCTCATCGTGTTGGGCGGAGACTACGTGTACCGCAACGTGGACTATGAGGCCTCGTGCTTCGCCGAGTTGGCGCGCCTGCGCGCTCCTCTGGGCCGGTTCGCCGTGGCCGGGAACCACGACTATGGTGAGTATGACGACCCCGACCCCACTCTCGATCGGCTGATCCGTGCGGCGGACAGCGCGGGCATCACGCTGATGCGCAACGACGGGGTGTGGATCGAGAAGAACGGCGGACGCATCCGCATCGGTGGCGTCGCAGACTACACCGAGAGCAATCCGCAACTTGCCCCCGCCCTCGGAGACTCCCGGCCGGAGGACTTCGTCCTGCTCGTGTCTCACAACCCTGACTTCAGCGAGAGCATCCCGCCCGGGGCCGTGGACCTGACGCTATCTGGGCACACCCACGGAGGGCAGGTCACCATTTTTGGGCTGTGGGCTCCGCGCGTTCCCTCCGACTTCGGACAGAAGTACCGCACGGGGGTTGTGTCCAATGGCGCCACCACCGTGATCATATCCAACGGCGTCGGAACGAGTTCCTTCATTCCCATCCGCATCATGGCCTCGGCGCAGCTTGTCATGGTGACCCTCCGCAGCGGCGCGCCCGCCGCTCTGCAACCTTAGTCGCATGTCGCGGTCGGCCGCGGGCGGCTACGCTTCTCCGACCGATGATGGCAACATGAGCACAAGCAGGGAGGCCGGGTGGCAGCGCTCTTCTCAAGGCAGGCGCGGGTGAAGCTGGGATTGTTCGATTTACTTTCTAACGACCGGTTTCCCCAGGTCGCGACCGACACCGTGCTCCCTAGCCGCCCGGGCAAGGCGGTCCCGGTTCCTTCGGGCCTGCACCTGCAGTTGGCTGATGCCCTGGCCGCCCAGGGCATCAGCCAGTTGTGGACCCATCAGGCCGAGTGCTGGGAAGCGACGCAGCGGGGACAGCATTGCATGGTCACCACAGGTACAGCTTCGGGCAAGAGCTTGTGCTTCAACCTGCCGGTGGTCGACGGCCTGCTACGCGACCCCCACGCCCGGGCGGTCTATCTGTACCCCACCAAGGCCCTGGCACAGGATCAGCTGCGCCGGCTGAGGCTCCTAGCCGGCAAGGACGTCGAGATCGCCACCTACGACGGCGACACCCCTACCGCGGCCCGCCAGGCCGCCCGCCGGAAGGCCCGCGTGCTGCTCACGAACCCCGACATGATCCATGTCAGCCTTCTGCCCCGCCATGAGAACTGGGACGACTTCTTCTATAACCTCCGCTACGTGGTCATCGACGAGGCCCACACGTATCGTGGCGTGTTTGGCAGCAAC
This sequence comes from uncultured Actinomycetes bacterium, assembly GCA_963784835.1. Classification (GTDB taxonomy): domain Bacteria; phylum Actinomycetota; class Thermoleophilia; order RBG-16-64-13; family RBG-16-64-13; genus RBG-16-64-13. The sequence continues at coordinate 590,112 of CAWASM010000002.1, forward strand.
GTCGCCAACGTGTTGAGGCGGCTGCGGAGAGTGGCATCCTTCTACGGAGCCGAGCCCCGTTTCATCCTGGCATCGGCCACGATCCGCAACGCGCAAGAGCACGCGCGGAACCTCACCGGACTGGAGGTCGCCCATATCAGTGGCGACGGCGCTCCTGTCGGTCGGCGCAAGGTGGTGTTCTGGCAGCCCCCCCTTGTCGAAGGCCAAGCCAACATCAGGAGAAGCGCCGGTGGCGAGGCGGCCGGGTTGCTCGCCGAACTCGTGCGGCACGGGGTCCGGTGCATCTGCTTTACCAAATCGCGGCGTGCTGCGGAGGTCATCTACCAGCAGACTGTCGACCTTCTGAAAGACACAGACCCTCGTCTGGCCGACCGTGTGACCCCCTACCGAGCGGGATACACTCCCGAGCAGCGCCGCCACATCGAGACCAAGCTCTTTGGGGGCGACTTACTGGCCGTGGTGAGCACCAGCGCGCTCGAACTTGGCATCGATATCGGCGCTCTGGACGCCGCCATCACCGTGGGATATCCGGGGACCATGGCCAGCTTGTGGCAACAGTGGGGACGGGCGGGACGGAGCAAGGGCGAGAGCTTGGCCGTCTTCGTAGCCGGTAACGACGCCCTCGAGCAGTTCTTCGTCAAGCATCCGGGCGAGTTGCTCGAGCGAGAGGTGGAAGCGGCCACAATCGATTTTACCAACCCGTTCATCCACTCCCATCATCTAGCCGCGGCTGCCTACGAAGGCCCCCTCATGGCTGACGACCGGGAGTTCTTCGGGCCCGGCCTCCCGGCCGCTCTGGAGAAGGGCGAGGCAGAGGGCCTGTTGCGTGCCAAGAACGGCACCTGGTTCTACAACGGCAGTGACTTTCCGGCGGCCCGAATCGGGCTACGGTCTGCCGCGGGGGGCCAGTACACCATCGTCGAACAAGATACCGGGGACATCGTAGGCACCGAGAGCGCCGAGACCGCGTTCTCAGCGCTCCACCCGGGTGCGGTCTACCTGCACATGGGCGATTCTTACCTGGTCACCTCGCTCGATCTCGATGGACGCACCGCCCTCGTCCGGCCGTTCTGGGACAACTATCAGACCCTACCGCGTCGCGAGACCGATACCCGTATCATCCGAGAAGACATGCAGACCACCTGCGGCCGGGTCTCTCTGCATCTGGGCGAGATCGCAGTGAGCACTCAGGTGGTTGCGTTCCAGAAGAAGCGACTGGGCGGTGACGAGACACTGGGCACCGAAGAACTCGACCTGCCCAAACAGGAGTTCGTCACCGAAGCCATGTGGTTCACGATCCCGGCTGATCTCCTTTCTTCGCCGGAAGACCTGGTGCGGCTACCCGGGGCCATACACGCCATGGAGCACGCCCTCATCGCGCTGCTACCCCTCTTCGCCATGTGCGACCGCTGGGACATCGGTGGATTGTCGACGCCCGTCCATAGCCAGACCGAGCAGCCCACCATCTTCGTGTACGACGGTCACGCGGGCGGAGTGGGGATCTCCCGGCAAGGCTTCGAGCGTTTTCCGGAGTGGCTGCGCGACGCCCGCAACCTGGTAAGAGACTGCCCCTGCGAATCCGGGTGCCCTTCGTGCGTCCAGTCACCAAAATGCGGTAACTGGAACGAGCCTCTCGACAAGGAGGCGGCGCTGCGGCTGCTAGGAGCCATGCTGCGGGACGATGCTATCCTGGGGTCATGAAACTCGGATATATCGCGGTGATCGGCGGAAGCCTCTGCGGAGCCGCTGAGGAAGCGCTAGCCGAGGAACTCGGCCGGTTGGTGGCCCGAAAGGGGGCCACTCTGGTCTGTGGCGGGTCGGGCGGAGTCATGGAGGCCGCGGCCCGCGGCGCGAAGCAAGAGGGCGGGACCACCATCGGCATCCTTCCCGGCCACGATCGCACTCTCGCCAATCCCCATATAGATCATGTCGTCACCACAGGGATGGGGCACGCCCGCAACCTGGCAGTTGTGAGTTCCGGCGACGCGGTCATTGCCGTCGGGGGCGGCTACGGCACCCTGTCCGAGATCGGCCTGGCCGCCAAGATCGGCCGCCCTGTTGTGATACTAGGAGGTTGGCGACTGGAGAACGGCTGACGGGCCGGCCGACGTCAGATATGCGTCATCCGCCGCCGAAGCTGTGCGCCTTGCCGAGGAGGCGCTGGCCTCGGAAGAGCGACTGCGCAGCGAAGGAGCTTCCATGAGAACCCCGCCGGTGCGGGACAGGCAGACAAGGGAGATGATCCAGCGCTTCCAGGCTCGACGCAGGCGCCGCCGGAGGATGCGCCTGCTTCTGGCTTCTTTGGGCGCTCTCGTCCTCGTGGCCCTTATCACGGCCCTCGTCGTGCTGGCTTCACGGGGGGGCGACGATCAGACCCTTGCCGGTCTGACGGCAGGCCCCTCCGCCGGCGGCAACACCACACCGGCCAGCGGCACCACCGATGACAGCGGGGCCGGCCCCGGGGAGGATGCCACTACCCTGCGGGTCACCACCACGGCTGCGACTGTCCCACCCACTACCGCCGCACCGACCACCACCTCCAAGGTCACCACGACCACGGCAGTTCCCACGACTTCCAGCACTATCCGCCTGTCCGCCGGCCTGGTGGTGGTGATCGATCCCGGCCATCAGGCCAAAGCCGACTCCAGCTTGGAGCCGGTCGGACCCGGCTCGTCCACGCAGAAGGCAAAGGTCAGCAGCGGCACCGCGAGCGTGGTCACCGGCACCCCGGAGAGCGAACTGGTGCTGGCCGTGGCGCTCAAGCTCAGGGACTCGCTCGAGGCTCACGGGATCCGAGGTGGTGATGACCCGAACAAGTCAAGACGTCGACATCTCCAACGTCGAGCGGGCGCAGATGGCCAACAAGGCCGGCGCCGACCTCTTCGTCCGAGTGCACGCCGACGGCAACGCCGACTCGGCCGTCCACGGCATCCACGTCTTGTACCCCGCCTCCATCGAGGGCTGGACCGATGACATCGCCGCCGCCTCCAAGCGAGCCGCCCGGCTCGCCCAGCGACGAGCTGATCGCGGCGACGGGCGCCAAGGACCGCGGCATAGACGCCAGCAGACGACATGACCGGCTTCAACTGGTCGGACGTGCCCGTGATCCTCCCCGAGATCGGGTTCATGACCAATGCCGCCGAAGACAAGTTGCTCGCTACAGCCGCCTATCAGGACAAGATCGTCCAGGCGCTCACCCGCGCCATACTGGCGTTCCTGGGCGCGAGCTGACACGCTGCTGAAAAGCGACGTTTCGCCGCCAGAGCGCTCTGGGCACGCGCAAGACGAGGACGTCGCCAATAGCGGCGGGCGCGACTGAGGACGAAGTAGTGTGCCGCCCAGTGCGTTCTGGGGGCCGGGACTTCGCTTCTCAGCAGCCTTCTAGACGAGTTAGACCATTCTCGCGTATCGTGAGGCCAGGAAGTCGAGAAGGAGGAAACTAGCGTGAGCAGGCTGACGATAGTCGGCGCCGGATATGTGGGTCTGGTCACGGCCGCCTGCATGGCCGATCTGGGCCATGAAATCGTGGCCATGGACGTCGACGCCGGCAAGATAAGTCTGCTGCGCGACGGTGGGGTCCCCATCTACGAGCCTGGGCTTGCCGAACTGATCGCTGCCAACCGTCGGCGCATCGAGTTCACCACCGATGCCGCCCATGCTTACTCGACGGGCGAGTTCATCTTCATATGCGTGGATACGCCCCCGACCCCATCCGGCGACGCCGATCTGTCCCGCATCTGGCAGGCCCTCGACAACCTCGCCTCCGACCGATGGGGACCACGTCCTGGTAGTCAAGTCGACGGTGCCGGTAGGCACGGGAGCGCTGGTGCAGGCGAAGCTGGCCGAACGCGGCCTGCCCGACATCCACTACGCGTCCAATCCCGAGTTCCTGCGCGAAGGCACAGCCCTAGTCGACTTCATGCGAGCCGACCGCGTGGTGATCGGCGCCGACAGCCCGGGCGTCGGCCGAACGGGTGGCCGCCCTCTATGCGGGCATCGACTGCCCCGTGCTCATCACCGGGGTCGCCTCGGCCGAGATGATCAAGTATGCGTGCAACGCCTTCCTGGCGACCAAGATCAGCTTCATCAACGAGATCGCCAATGTGTGCGAGATGACCGGCGCGGACGTCACCGTCGTCGCTCAGGGGATGGGCCTCGACAAGCGCATCGGCCCGCACTTCCTGCAGGCCGGCATCGGATACGGCGGCAGCTGCTTCCCCAAGGATGTGTCGGCCCTCAAGCAGATCGCTTCCAATTCGGGCTACCACTTCCAGCTCCTCAGCGCCGTGATAGAGGTGAACGAACTCCAGAAGCGGCGGGTGATCGGAAAGCTCAAGCGCCATCTGGGAGACGAGCTGCGCGGCAAACGCATCGCGCTCCTTGGGCTTTCGTTCAAACCCAACACCGACGACATCCGCCAAGCCTCTTCGATCATCTTGGCCTCCAGGCTTCTGGCCGAGGACGCTAGGGTGATCGGCTATGACCCCCTAGCCATGGACGCCATGAGGGCCATCCTACCTGCGATGGCATTCGCCTCTTCCGCCGTCATCGCTCTGGAACAGGCCGATGCCTGCGTGCTGGTGACCGAGTGGGGCGAGTTTCTGGAACTGGATTGGGTAGCGGCGAAACAGCGCATGGCTCAGCCCATCGTCATCGACGGCCGCAACGCGCTGGACGGGGAGGCCTTGGTCCGACTGGGCTTCGCCTACGAAGGAATAGGTACCCGGACGAGTTGAAGCCGGAGACGCAAGGAGGCCGCTCGAAGGCGGCCTCCTGATCCGCTCTGCCTCCCGATCGCCCTAGCGATCGAGTTCACCTACCTCGAGACTACTACTCGGCCTTCTTGGCCTCGTCGCTGTGACGCAGCATCGTCGCGACCAGCTCGAACAGGATCCGGGTAGTGAAGAACAGGAACGCGGCTATGGCTATCGTGACAAAGAGCCACATGGCGCCTATCTTCCCTGTGAACATGAAGCCCCAGGCGATGCTGAACGCTAGAAAGACTCCGATGGTGCCCAGGACGATGAAGTACAGGACCTTCAGCATGGCGGGCGTGACGAACCCCTGGAAGGAGAGGTCGAACAGCTTGCTCCACGGCCCCGGCTCACGCGGCGGGGCGTACTGGGGGGCATATCCATAGGGGGGAGGGGTGCCGGGCGGGTAGGCGCCGGGCGGGTAGGCCCCGGGCTGATACGCTCCGGGCTGATACGCGCCGGGCGGGTAGGCCCCGGGGGCCGGCGGCATCGGCGGTGCCTGATACGCTGCGTTCGCTGCGGCCGCCGGTGCCTCAGCCGTGGGCGCCGCCAGGCGAGTGCCGCATTTTTCGCAGAAATCTCCGGCCGCTTGAGTGTTACCGCAGCTTGCGCAAGTCTTCATGACGTCAGTCACGGCGCCTCCTCTATCTGGGTCGTCTCACGCCTACACGGTACGTTTCTCCGCCCAACCTGTCAATCCCGCCGCCCACTCTCCCTTCAATGTGCACGTCGCCGAGCCGTCGAGGGGGTTCAGAGTTTGGTCTCAGAGGCCGATATGTCTTCACGAACGGTTTATTTCCTAGAGTGAATGAGATATCTTGTCGACTATCACGCAAAGACTTCATCCGAAAGAGAAATGCCGGTCCGGACCCCTGATGAACCCGACTCCGCTGAGGCGACCGCGCAGGGACGGGATCCACTGATGGGCGGCAAACGGTCGAGTTGGCCGCGTGCCCGTCACGCGTGGGCGATGCTGACTGATGTCGCCATCGTCCTTCTGTCCTACTATCTGGCGCTCAACTTCCGGTCGGCGGGGAGTTTCACCGACTGGAAAGCTTGGTCGGCGGGCTTCGCCCTCTTCGCTGTTATCGCGGTGGTCACACATGTGGTAGTCAACTGGTTCACAGGCGTCTACTCCATCGTGGGCCGGTACATGAGTCTTTCCCAAGCGATACGGCTGGCGGAATCTGGCCTTTTGGCGTTCGCCATGCTCCTCCTGTTCGTGGTGGTCTGGCCACTCTTCTCCGAGGGGGCCGGCTATCTGGCTCCCCGGTCAGTGGTCATCGGAGGCAGCGTGCTCGCTGTGACCCTGATGGTCGGGTCCCGCTTCTCTCGCCGCGTCAAAGACGAGATCATCCAGCAACCCGAGCAGCCCTGCGAGCGCCTGCTCCTGGTCGGAGCCGGACAGGCCTCGGACATGTTGATCCGCGAGATCAAGCGCAGCCCATCGCTTGGGCTACGGGTGATAGGCTTAGTCGACGATCGCAGCGACCTGCAGTACATGTCCATACAGGGCGTGCCCGTCTTGGGCAGGGTGGTCGATACTCCCACTGTGGCCAAAAAGCAGGGGGTGACGCAGGTCATCGTCGCCATCCCCTCGGCAACGGCCGAGCAAGTCGCCTCGATCTACCGCCTCTGCAAACCAGCGGGCGTGCCCATCAAGATCCTTCCGAGCTTGGCCGAGATGGTGTCGGGTAAGGTAAGTCTGGACGATGCCCGCGATCTCGACATCAAGGACCTGCTCGGCAGGCCGAGCGTTGAGATAGATATCGGGGCCCTCTCCGAGTTCATCCAAGGACACACGGTGCTGGTCACGGGCGCGGGCGGCTCCATAGGCTCGGAACTGTGCCGCCAGATCGCCAGGTTCGATCCCGGGCGCTTGGTGATGATCGATCACGACGAATCCTCTCTGTACGACCTCCACGAGCGCCTTCAGAACCAAGGGTTCCGGCGCTATGTCCTCTACCCGGCCAGCATCCTTCAAAGGGAGAAGTTGGAGAAGATCTTCGCCCTCCACAGACCGCGGCTGGTCTTCCATGCCGCGGCATACAAGCACGTCCCCCTGATGGAGTTGAGTCCCGATGAGGCCGTGCTCAACAACGTCAAGGGGACTCGCATGGTGGCCGAGATGGCGGCCCGATACGGCACGGAGCGTTTCATCAACATCTCCACCGACAAGGCGGTCGAGCCCTGCAACGTCATGGGCGCGACCAAACGGATAGGTGAGCTCATCGCGCGCGACCTGGGCACACGGCACCCTGGGACTATGTTTGCTTCGGTGCGGTTTGGCAACGTGCTGGGCAGCCAAGGGAGCGTCATCCCCATATTCAAGAGCCAGATCGAAAACGGCGGCCCGTTGGTCATCACCCACCCGGAAATGACCCGCTACTTCATGCTGATCGAAGAGGCCGTCCAGCTGGTCTTGCAGGCGGCCATCATGCTGGATGACCTAGGCCGGGATCGAGAGCGTTCCCTGAACACCTTTGTTCTGGAGATGGGCAGCCCTGTGTCCATAATCGACCTAGCCCAGCGGATGATCGACTTCTATTGGAAGGACGAGGCGCGGTCTCTCGGCGTGGAGTTCTCAGGCCTCCGCCCTGGGGAGAAGCTGGACGAGAGGCTCACCTATGTGTATGAGGAAGCCCTGCCGACCACGCATCCCCTGGTCAAGCAGGTGTGCGCCAGGGCGGGCGGGCGGGCCGGCGGCGGTAGGAACCCCCACTTTGAAAGCTCGGTAGAGGACTTGATCGCCCTAGCCGAGCTGCATGGCGACCGGCGCGCCATCATGGTCGCCCTCCAGGATTGCGTCCCGGAGTATGCTCCTCTAGAGGGGTTGCCTTTGGAGAAGCCGATGCCGGTGACATCGAGTGTGGGTTTCACTGTAGGTAGAGCTGATACACTCAAGTGATACTGTAGACATTGAAGGTGTGGTATACTGCTAGGTTATATCGGTAGATTCGGGGTGGAGAAACCTGTCAGCAGACGGTATTCGTGAAATCGAGGAGGGGCCATGGTCAAGAAGCTGGTACTTCTGTTCGTCGGCGCGATAGTCATCAATCTCCTATTGACGACGGTGGCCTTGGCCGGGTGGACCCCGCAGGACATCTACGACGATTTTGCGGCAAACGGCAAGCTTACCCGGAGCTACACCGACGCCGAGTTGAAGGCCTATCTCAACGACGCCAGCCTGGCTCAGTATTCCGACGACGACCTCAAGAAACGCCTGGACGACGTGGTGAAAGACCGTCTTAGCCGGGAGGAGTATCCCTTCACCGGCTTCCAGATCGCGATCGGAGCGGTGATCGTGGTCGCCTTGATCGGTGGTGGCGTGGCGCTTCGCAAGCTTTCGCGGCCTCAAAACCCCACCGAGAAGAACTAGACCACGCGCAGCGGGCGGGTGATGGAGATTGTCGCCTGCCGGCAGCCCCGTTCCTGAGAGCGGCAGCCGCCTTCGCAAAGCTGGTATCTGGGGAGCGCCCCTAGCAGTACTCTTTGCTGTCTGGCTTTGGCTGGTCTACTCCTCGGGCGGCTTCATCACTCATCAGTGGCTGCCGCCCAGTCTGGCTCTCGGGGTCTTCGGCCTTGTGGTCTCCTTGTTGGTGGCGTATCCGCGCCGTCCAGGGCAACTGTCCCTTGGTGCCCTCGTCTTGTTCGGGGGATACAGCATCTGGGTAGCCGTTTCCGCTGTGTGGGCGGACTCGCCCACCAGGGTGTGGCTGGAAAGTGGACGCACCTTCACCTACCTGTTGGTCTTCGCTCTGGCCGTCGTCTATCTGAGCGACCAGGGGGCAAGGAGAGTGTTCCGCTACCTCGTCATGGCCGCCGGGTGTGTCCTTCTGGCAGTGTGTGTATGGAAGCTTGGCACAACGGACAACATAGCCGGACTCTTCTACTCGGGAAATCGCCTCGGCTACCCTGTCAGCGCCCCCAACCACGCCGCCGCGCTCCTTCTGGTCATGTTCTGGCCGCTCATGTGGCTGGCGGCGGGGCCCGAAGAGCGAGCGCCGGTGCGGGGCATCGCGCTGGGTCTGGCCACCGGTCTGCTGGGGCTGTCGTTTATGACTCAATCACGCGGGGCCTTGTGGACTCTTGGGATATCCACGATCCTCACGTTTGTCATCTCCCCCGCCCGGCTGCGCACACTCTTCTACCTGGTGGTACCCGCCCTGCTCATGGCATACGTGTTCCCTCGCCTCAACCGGTACTGGCTCGAGGGGCCGGAGTCGATCGGAGGAGCACTCGCGGTGCGCACGGTGCTGGCCGCGGCGCTGACGGCCGGCTTTGTCGGCATGATCCTTGCCTTGCTGGAGAAATGGGTGCGCGTCACCAAACCGATGAAGGCGATCTTTGGCACCGTTGTGCTACTGGCGGCTGTGGCCGGCCTTGTGTACGGATCGATCGCCCTGACCCGAGATGCGGGTGGCCCGATGAGTTGGGCATCGCAGACTTGGCGCCAATTCATCGGGCAAACCGCGCAGGAGCCGGATCCCGAAAGCCACACTCGGTTCATGCTGCTCACTTCCAGCGGTCGAGTGGGTATCTGGAAGGTCGCCGTGCAGGAGTTCGAAAGCGCCCCGGTGCTGGGAGTGGGGGCGGACAACTTCGTGTTCCAATACGACCGGCTCCGTACTTCTGAGACATACAAGCCGCGGCAGGCGCACTCGATCGAACTCCAGGTGTTGGGCGACACTGGGATAGTGGGAGGAGTGTTCGCCTTCGGAGGCATCCTTCTCATCTTGATCGGGATGCTGTGGCCACGCTGCGCTGCCGGCTGGCGGGGGGCAAGAGAGAGTTGGCTGTGCCGGCGGCGGCCGACGAGCGGCGCGCAGGCCGCGAGAGCCGCCCCGGCATGCAACCTCCGTTGGGGCAAAGACTCCATCACCTACGGCTGGGAGATGGCCCTGCTCGCGGGCGCCTCCTACTGGCTTGTTCATGCAAGCGTCGATTGGCTCTGGCAGATGGCCGGAGTCAGCATTCCTGCCGTTCTCCTCGCGGCCGCCGGCGTGGCGAGCATCGATGGCCGAGCCGGGGTGTTGTGGCCCGGCCTCAGCCGCCGGCTCCGGCTGCGCGCGCCGAGCACGCCGCCTGACCCGCAGCCAGCGGAGGTCGACGCCCCACGCGAGTCCGCCGGCTTGGCCGATTCCATAGAGGTCGAAAACCTGATGATGATCGCTCCTCGGGCGGCGCAGTACGAGGGTAAGGCCCGCCGGCACAGACGGCGCGAGCAACGGAGAAGTCGGGCAAGAGAGGTGTTTCGGCCGCCCGGGCCGCTGTCTCAGGTGTTCCGCCTGCTCTTGGTGGCGCTGTCCCTGGTGGTGATCATCTCCACCGGGTTGCCGTACGCGTCCCTCCTCTGCCAGGACTCCGCGCTCGTCTTGGCCGCCACCGACCCCGCCCGAGCCGTCAAGCGCGCGGGATCGGCCCTGTCGTTGATGCCCACGGACCCCGCGCCGTATTCGACGCAAGCCTCGATCTACCGCAGAGCGGCACAAGATGCTTTGGCCACAGGGGCCTCCGACAAAGCGGGAGCGGTGCTCGACGACCTCGCGCTCACGCTTGCGAGCTACGAGAAAGCCATCGCGCTCGAGCCGGCGGATTGGACCCTACGTCTCCACGCCGGGGTCGCGACTCTGGACCTTCTTCTCGCCAAGGGTTACTCAGAGAACTGGGGCTTTGCCTTTATGTATAGCGATCTGTCCGTGAACCTGACTGGGCTGGGTGACTGGTCGGAGCTCGCCGGTGTCCCCAGCGTCCCCGAACCTGGACAGGCAGCTGCTTCAGTCGCCCAGGATGCACCGGCCCGCGATTCCGCCCAGCACTACCGGAGCATGAGCAGACAAGAACTTGTCAGCCTGACACAGACCTTCCTTCAGGCCGCGAAAGAGAGAAACCCCTTGGCCGCTCAGATCGATGCCACTCTAGTGGTCTTGGCGAACATCGGCGTAACGGACTAGCGCATGCGCATATGGATAGCCACAGTGAGCGAACAAGTGCCCTCCGACTCAGCGACGGAGCGCCTTCTACGCGGCGGCATCTGGGCTCACGAGCTGGAGCGCCGGGGCCATCAAGTCGTTTGGTGGACCGATAACGTGGACCATATGCGGAAGACGATCAGGACCCGGGAGGACACGACCGTCTCTCTTGCACCCGGACTCGCGCTCCACATGGTGGCGGGGCCCGGCTACCCGAGCAGCCGTTCTCCGGTACGCCTCCGCCACTACCGGTACACCGCAAGACAGCTGGTGAAGTGGATGATGGCCGAGACTCCACCGGACGTGTGCCTGGCTGCGCTCCCGGCCCTGGAATGGGTTGAGGCCGCACAGCAAGTCGGTGCCGCGCGGGGATTTCCTGTGGTCGTCGACTGCCGCGATATGTGGCCTGAAGTGTTCGTGGACGTGGCACCTCGTTGGCTGAGGTGGCCTGCGCGGTTGGCGCTGTCGCCGATGTTCCGTCAGAAGCGCCGGGCGCTGCGCGGCGCTTTCGCGATATCAGGAATAACCGACGACTTCCTCGAGTGGGGTCTACAGGGCGCGGGACGCGGGCGCAGCGGCCTGGACTTCGTCGCCCATCACTCCTACTTCCGGACGGAATACCGGCAGGAGGATCTGGCGATGGCTGCAAGAGCTTGGGACGATGCCGGCTTGCGCGAGGACAGAGACCTGCTCACGATCTGCTTTTTCGGCGCGCTCGGGAGCGGCTTCGACTTCAGGCCGGTGATCTCGGGCCTACGCTTGCTTGGGCCGAGAGCAGCCCAGCTGCGACTGGTGATCTGCGGTGACGGCTACAGACTCAAGAACGTCCGCAAGTCTTCGGCAGACATAAGGACTGTGCACTTTGCCGGCCACGTTTCCGGCGCGCGCATCAAGACCCTCATGGAGCGGTCGGACATCGGTCTCGCGCCATACGTCGCCACGCGCAACTATCTGGCCAACATACCGAGCAAGGTGAGCGAGTACCTTTCGTGCGGCCTACCGCTGCTCAGCGGAATCGGCGGCGCGACCGGATCGTACCTGCAGTCCAACCGCTGCGGGTGGCAATATGCTGGCGCCGAAGGCTTCGCCCAGCGGGTAGCGGAGCTGCTCGACCGGCGGGACACTTGCCGCGAGGCAAGTCTGCAGGCGAAAGCGGCCTTTGAGCGTGACTTTCCGGCTGAGAAGATCGTGGCGCAGGCCGAACTTTCCCTGGAGCGCATAGTCCGGCAGTGGAGCGCTAGGTCTGCTTCCCCAAATGGCCCACAAGCTTGAGGAGCGTGCGCACGAGGAGCTGCGCATCTGACCAAGCGGTCCGCCGCCCCAGATAGTCCGCTTCCAGCTTGAGTTTGGACGGCATGATCCGTTCCCTGTAGGTCTCCTCCCAGTCGTCGCCACGCAACAGGGACTCCTCATCTGAGTATTCCAACGCGGCGACGCCGGTGATGCCCGGCTTCACTGCAAGGACCTTGCGCTGTTCCTCGGTGTAGAGCGCCACGTAGCTGGGGTCTTCTGGGCGGGGTCCGACAAAACTCATGTCGCCCAGCAGCACGTTCAGCAGTTGGGGCACCTCGTCGAGCTTCAGCCGGCGAAGCCTCCGCCCGAGAGACGTGACGCGAGGATCGGCCCAGACAGTCACCGAAGAGCCGGCGGATGGCACCATGGTGCGGAACTTGTACAGGTGGAAGAGACGGCCATGCTGTCCTACCCGGTCCGCCTTGTAGATCACAGGCCGCCCGTCCTTGACGAGGACAAGAGCAGCGATGATCGCCAGCACAGGGGACGCCAGAACTAGGCCGAACAGGGCTAGAGTGATGTCGGTCAGTCTTCTCGCCATTGGCAGCAGATCTCCCAGTCCCGAACGCATTCTCGGTCTGTCGGCCGCTAGTATAAGTCAAGGAGGGTCCGCTGCCGATTAACTGTTAGACTGCCTGGTCGCAGTCGACGTCGCCTAGCATGAAGCAACGGAGGTAGCGTGAGCAAGGTACTGGTCACCGGGGGCGCGGGATATATCGGTTCGATGGTGTCCCGCGAACTGTTGTCGCGCGGCCACCAAGTGGTCGTCGCTGATGCCCTGCTCTTCGGGGGCGAATCCCTGCTCGACCTCTTGTCGCACAGCAGCATTCACGTTCCGCGAAGACCGACATCTGCGTCCAGCCGAGCTGGCACGCCCTGTTCGCCGGCCACCGCTTCGACGCGGTGGTGCATCTGGCTTCCATCGTGGGCGATCCCGCCTGCAAGGCCCAGCCCGAGCTGGCCACCCGCACCATCTGGGAAGGGCTCCAAGGGCCTTCTCGAACACTGCGAGCGGCATGGCGTGGGCCGCTTCGTCTTTGCCTCCACCTGCAGCAACTACGGCAAGATGGAGTCCGACGCGCTTCTCGACGAGGAGGCCCCGCTCCGGCCCGGTCAGCCTGTACGCCGAGCTGAAGGTGCAGATTCGAGGAGTATCTCCTGCAGCGACCGACTTCCGTTGACTTCACGATCCTGCGCTTCGCGACCGTGTACGGGCTTTCGCTCCGCCCCCGCTTCGACCTGACGATCAACGAGTTCACCCGTGATGCCCTGCTGAAGGGCGAGCTGGAGATCTACGGTCCGCAGTTCTGGCGCCCGTACTGCCACGTGCGCGACATCGCCGGCGCTGTCGCCTTGATCCTCGAGTCGGATCGCGGCCTGGTGGCCGGCAAGACCTTCAACGTGGGCGCCAACGACGAGAACTACCAGAAGCGCATGATCGCCGAGGAAGTGGCCGCCCAGCTCCCGGTGAAGATTCGCTACGTGGAGAGGGACGAAGATCCCCGCGACTACCGGGTGAGCTTCGATCGGATCAGGCGCGCTCGGTTTCGTACCGAAGATGCGCCTGGCGGACGGCATCCGGGAGATCGCCGCCGCGCTCAGGGATGGTCTGATCACCGACCCGTACGCCGCCAAGTACGCGCAACTCGTAGGGTGAGCGACCGATGATCCCACTCTCCGAGCCCGTCCTAGGCCAGCACGAACTCGAGTACGTCACGCGCTGCATCGACACGAACTGGATCTCGGCCAACGGCGAGTACGTGCTGGCGCATGGAGGAGATGCTGGCCGACTACATCGGCGTCAAGCATGCGGTCGCCTGCAACTGCGGGACCTCCGCGATCCATATCTCCCTCATGCTCTCGGGCGTGCAGCCCGGGGACGAGGTCATCGTGCCCACGGTCACGTTCATCGCCCCGGTCAATGCGGTCCGCTACGTGGACGCGTGGCCGGTGTTCGTGGACTGCGACGAGTACTGCAACCTGGACGTCGAGGCCGTGCGGCGCTTCCTGGCCGAGGAGTGCACCGTGCGCGACGGGCGCGACGATCAATCGCGATCACGGGCCGGAGGAGTCGCCGCCATCGTGCCGGTGCACGTCTTCGGCACCTCGGTCGACATGGACCCGCTGCTCGAGCTGGCGGCCGAATACGGCCTGGCCGTCGTCGAGGACGCCAGCGAGTCGCTTGGCTCCCTGTACAAGGGCAGGAAGTGCGGCGGCCTCGCGCCCATCGGCTGCCTGAGCTTCAACGGCAACAAGATCGTCACCACCGGCGGCGGGGGCGCCATCCTCACCAACGACGACGCGGTGGCCAGGCAGGCCCGCTACCTCACCACGCAGGCCAAAGAGGATGGAGTCGAGTACATCCACAACAGCGTCGGCTACAACTACCGCATGAACAACGTCCTGGCGGCCATCGGTCTCGCGCAGCTGGAGACTTTGGACGAGCGCGCTCGCCACCAAGCGCGCCAACTTCGCCCTGTACGAGCAGGCCTTGGGTCCGGGAGCGCACTGCTGCAGCAGCCCGCGTGGAGCGAGGCCAACCGCTGGTTCTACGGGTTCCTCTGCTCCAGCGCCGACGCCAAGGCCCGGCTGATGGCAGCCTGCGCGGCCGCCGACATCCAGGTGCGCCCGCTCTGGTATCCCAACCACCTGCAGAAGCCCTACCGGGCATGCAGGCCTACCAGATCAGCAACGCCCCGCGCTTCTACGACAGGCTGCTCAACCTGCCTTGCTCCCTCTCGCTCACGCCCGAGCAGATCGCCGAGGTGGTGGCGCTCATCGACGAGACGGACCCACGGCCTCAGGCCCCGCCGGCCTGATCCTGCCACCAAAGGCGAGAGCTAGGCGGCCGTAATGGAGCCCCTGAGCCGATGGTAGCTACCCCGGCCTGGTAGACCCAGCCGAGTCCGCGAGTTCCCCTTCCGGGGCCGCGACGACCCAGGCTGCGTCCCGCCGGTCGGTCTTCTTCCTGGCCGGCAACCTGGCCGGAGGCAACCTCATAGCTATGGCTATGCGCATGGTCGGAGGGGTCCTGCTGAGGCCGCCTGGTGGCTCCCTCCACCCTGGGTCTATTCGCGGGCATCGGCCTGGTCCTGGGCTACGCAGCGATGTTGCAGCTGGGCATCCTCAACGGGCTCAACCGGGAGTTGCCGTTCTTCGTGGGCAAGGGAGACGTGGAAACGAGCCCACAGTCTGGCCTCCGCGGCCCAGGCCTGGTCCATTGCGGTGGGAACGGTGGTCTTCGCCGGCCTGACGGGAGTGGCCATCTGGTATCTGGCTCATGGAGAGATGTTGAAGGCCGCAGGTTGGTTCACCAACGGTATCCTGGCTGTGTTCTTCTTCTTTGGCACTCTCTATTTGCAGATGACCTTTCGCAGCTCGCACGACTTCGTCAAGCTGGCCCGGGCGAACGTGGCCGAAGGGGCCGCCGGGCTGGTCGGCCTGGCGTTTGTAGCCTTGCTGGGCTTCTACGGGCTGTGCCTACGGGTGGTGCTCGCGGCCGCTACCAGCGCCGCCCTGCTCTTCCGTTGGCGACCGGTGCGGGTGAGACCGCGCTGGGACTGGGGCGACCTCAGGCACCTGTTCAAGATAGGCGCGCCGATATTCGCTGTTGGGCAGGTCCAAGGGCTCTGGGTGGGCGTGATCACGTCCACTTTGGTGCTCAGGTTCACAGGCACGAAGGGGATGGGGCTTTACGCCATGGTCCTGGTGGCCATCTCCGCTTTGGAGGTCGTGCCATTGGCGGTGGCGCAGGTGGTCTACCCCCGCATGTCCCAGGAATACGGAGGCGGTTGCACTACCAAGCATC
Organism: uncultured Actinomycetes bacterium; assembly: GCA_963784835.1. Lineage (GTDB taxonomy): Bacteria > Actinomycetota > Thermoleophilia > RBG-16-64-13 > RBG-16-64-13 > RBG-16-64-13. The sequence continues at coordinate 605,939 of CAWASM010000002.1, forward strand.
TTATTCGGATCGCCCGCAAGCCGATGTTGGCTACGTGCGCAGGCCTGTCCGTGGTCGTGGTCGCAGGCTGGTTCGCGGCGGCGCCGCTCGTGCGGCTCGTCATCCCGAACTATGTGGACGCCGTTCCGGCAATGCAGTGGGGCCTTCTCATTGCTTTGATAGGCAGCTTTCGGGCGCTCGACTCGATCTTCAACGTCGTCAGACGCCAAGATCTCTATCTGGCCGCCGTGACCCTGGGGATAGGAGCCTTCGTCGGCGCCCTCTTCCTGCTAACCCACCATGCGGTCTATCTTGCCGCCTTCCCGCAGGCCATGGTGATCGGCCGTGCGGTCAACGTCGTGGCCGACTATCTCTTCATCCTCTACCTACAACGTAAAGAGCGCCGGGCCGCACCCCCCACTGGAATGGGCCGCGCATGATCGGCCTTGGTGTGTTATCTGTTGTTTCGGAGCATCAGACCAGGAGTAGCCTATCGTCGCGGGACCCGAAGCCTATGCGCGGTCAGGAGAGTCGTCGATGAGCCAGGTCGCGAGCAGGATCGTCGTCATTGGTGGGGGCGGTCACGCCAAGGTTCTCATAAGTGTGCTGCGGAAAACCTCCTGGGAGATCATCGGGTACACGGACGCCGACGACCGGGGCGTTCTCCTGCAGGCGCCCTACCTTGGCGACGACCGGATCCTTCCGGACATTCACCGTGGCCACCCAGATGCCGCGGCGATACTGGGGGTGGGCAAGATCGCCGTCTCGCCCACCAGATCGCGGCTTCAAGCCCGCCTCGAATCGCTCGGTTTCGCCCTTCCGGTCATCGTCTCGCCGCACGCGTTGGTGAACACCGAGGTCGACCTGGGCGCGGGTACGGTGGTTTTCGACGGAGCGGTGATCAATACCGGCACCGTCGCCGGCCGAAGCTGTATCCTCAACACCAACACCACCCTCGAACACGACTGCACTCTAGGGGACGACGTCCACATCGCTCCTGGGGCCACGGTCAGCGGTGGAGTCAACATCGGCAACAACTGTGTCGTAGGAGCGGGCGCGGTGGTCATCCAGGGTGTGAGCATATGCGGGAGCTGCCTCGTCGGCGCCGGATCGGTGGTGACTGCCGATTTGACTGTCCCCGGCACCTACGTAGGCGCCCCTGCCAGGGGGATCGGGTGAGAGGGCAACGCGGTGGATCCGGGCCTGACGTCCCAGGCCTGACTCCCCAGGCCTTTCGAGAACTGTGCACGGAATTGTCACGGCTGCGGTACCGGGGTGTGCCGGTTGGAGAGACCCTCAACGAGAGTCTGGTCATAGACCTGCTCTGGGGACATGGCGACCGGCGATTGACAACCAGGGGATGGACCCAGGTCAAAAGAGTGCGGCACCGATTGTTTCCACGACGCGGAGACCGAACGGCCGCCGCACAGACACGCGACCGGATGCTTGTGACCTGGTACACGTCGACCCCACGTTTCGACGAGATGCTGCGGCCGTTGCTTCAGGAGATCGGGACCGAACGCGCCGTAGTGCTCATTGGACGGAGCTGTGCCGCTCCCACACTTCCTCCAGATGTCCCGGCTTTCGATTGGGAGCAGGCCATGGGTCTGCGAGTCGATGATTGGCGGCGGCAGTACCGGAGTTGCCGTCCGGAATGGGCCCGCTTGCTCAAGGATGTGTGCCGCTGCTATCACCTTCCCCCAGGCACGTTCGGCCAGCTCTCGTTGGATCTCATGGTCGCAAGCCAGCGGATCGAGGGATTCATGAGCTTCTTCGCAGAGAACCGGCCGGCTGCCATACTCACCGAATACGACCGCAACAGGCTCTGGTCGTGCCTGGTACTCGCCGCCAGACTTGTGCAGATACCCACCGTCACCCTGGTACACGGTGTGATGGGCCCCGAAGCGATCGGGTTCGCCCCCGTGCTGGCCGACCGGATCGTCTGCTGGGGGGAGGCCGACAAGCGGAAGCTTCTTGCCGCGGGCGAGCCCCCCGAGCGGATCGTCGTGGGAGGGTGCCCCAGGCTCAGTCGCGACCTCTCCTACTCCGGGCCAGAAGCGAGAATCCGGTTAGGCCTGGGTCCGAACGCACGAGTGGCCCTCCTCGCGACCTCTCCTGATCGTGGACGCCTGAGCCTGGCCGAGCAGTTCTGCACGGCCGTCGAAGCCGTGCCCGACATCATCGGGATGGTCCGCCTCCATCCTGCCGAGAGTATGCTCGTATACGCGGAGGTGGCCGCACGCCACCCGCGGGTCCGCTTCATGGAGAACACGGAGGCTACCCTTGACGAATCGTTGGCGGCGGCTGACGTCGCTGTGGTGCGAGGTAGCGGCGTGGGTGGTGACGCCCTGGTGAAGAGACGTCCCGTGATCGTGCTCGATCCCGAGGGGGAACTGGCCGGCAACGACCGCGATCTCGTACAATCGGCGGGTTGCCCACACGCCCGCACTCCCGAGGAGCTCGCGGGGTTGATCAGCCGACTGCTGGACGACGCCGACTACCGGACGGCGCTGTCTCAGGCGGCCGAGAGCTACGTCGCCGACTTCTGCGGCGCCTTTGGTCGCGAATCGGCACGATTGATTGCTGATCTCGTCAAGGGACTCACAGGAAAGGCGGGGCCCCAGGGATGAAGGCCGGCGAAGCGCTCAATCTAGCGGTGATCCCAGCCAGAGGAGGCTCGAAGCGCCTCCCCAAGAAGAACGTGCGCCCCATGCACGGCAGACCTCTGCTCGCCTACACGATCGAAGCGGCCATCAACAGCGGCCTCTTCGAGCGGGTAGTAGTGACGACCGACGATCGCGAGATCGCCGAGGCCGCCCAGGCTCACGGGGCTGAGGTCCCTTTCATGCGCGACCCAGCCCTGGCCGATGACGTGACGCCCGTATCCGCCGCAACCATCGACGTCCTCGAGCGCCTTGACCCCTCGGGCCAGACTTACGCGCACGTGTGCCAGTTGATGCCCAACTGCCCCCTACGCACCGCCGACGATGTCGTGGCCGGCTACCGGCAGTTCGTCGATACCGGTGCCGACTCTCAGATCTCGGTCGTGCGCTACGGCTGGCAGAACCCGTGGTGGGCGATGCGCCGTGACTCGGATCTGACCCTCCGACCGCTCTTCGCGGACGCGCTCACCCAGAGAAGCCAGGACTTGCCTGAGCTCTTCTGCCCTACGGGCGCCGTGTGGTGGGCCCGCACCGGCGCGCTGCGGAGTGAGGGGACCTTCCACCTGCCGGACAGGACCGGTTGGGAGATCGACTGGACTCACGGGCTTGACATCGACACCGAGGATGACTGGCTGCTTGCAGACATCTTGATGGGTCTCGCCGGACATGATGCCCTCTCCGGGGACCGCTAGGCGGTACTCGATGAGCAGGACTGGCACTCTACTCGACTATCTACCCAGGCGTTGAGCCATTCTTGCGCGAATGGTACGAGTCGGTGCTGGGTCAGACCGACCATGACTTCCAACTTTGGATCGGCGTGGACGGGCTGGATGTCGGCCAGGTCGAGAAAGTCATGGGTTGCAGTCCGCAGGTCAACTGGATACGGGGTGAGCCTGGAGATTCACCCGCCCAGGTCAGGCAAAGAGCGCTGGCCCACATCGTAGGCCTCTGCGAAGAGGTGGTCCTTGTCGATAGCGACGACCTGCTCCACCCCAGTCGCGTGGCCGCGGCGCGCCGGGAGCTGCGCGCCGCCGACGTCACCGGTTGCGCCCTTGGTCTCGTCGACGAGCGGGGCCGAAGCCTTGGACTGGTGATGAGCCTTCCCTGCGGCATCTCGCCGGACAGTCTCCTGCCCAGACACAATGTCTATGGACTCTCAAACAGTGCGTTCCGCTCCGACACGCTCCGCCGTTGCCTACCGATCCCGGCCGAGATCACCCTGGTGGATTGGTTCCTTGCAACGAGGGCTTGGTCGTTTGGTGCGCAGCTGACCTTCGACCCCAAGGTACGCATGGACTACCGGCAATACGGGGCGAATACAGCTCGCACTCTACTGCCCTTCACCGCGGAGCGGGTCCGCTCGGACACGGATCTGGTGCGTAGACACTTCGCACTCCTCCGCTCCCACCCCGCGGACGGTGCCCGGCCCGATCGCCTGGCCATGCTGGACCTGGTGACAGCCGACGTCGAGAACTTTCACACACGTGTCGCTCTGGACCCGGAGAGGCTCGATCGATACGTCGCGGAGCTAAACGCCGCCGCGCCGGCGCCGCTGTGGTGGGCGGACGTCGCCTACCCGGCTCTGCAATACTTGTGGACCACTCGGAAGGAGCCAGCATGAGGACCGTAAGCCTGGGAAACATCACCGTCGGCGAGGGTCTGCCTCCCTATGTCATTGCCGAGGTGGGCTCCAATCACAACGGCGACATGGACCTGTGCCTGCGGCTGGTAGACGCGGCCGCCGAGGCGGGCGCTCACGCGGTCAAATTCCAGTCCTGGAGTGAGACATCGCTCATCGCCCGCGAAGAATATAACCGCAATCCTGAGTACTCCGACAAGAAGAAACATTTCGGCTCGTTGCTAGAGATGGTGAAGGCATACCAGTTCACCCCCGACCAACATCGCCAGGCACAGGCTCATTGCCAAAAGCGGGGCATCGCCTTCTGCTCGAGCGCGTTCTCGCAGGAGGAGGTCGACCTCCTCGACGAACTCGAGGTGCCGTTCATCAAGATCGCCTCCATGGATGTCACCAATCTTCCGCTACTGACCTATGCTGCTAAGAAGCAGCGGCCTGTGCTCCTATCGGCCGGCATGGCCACTCTGGGAGAGATCGAGCAGGCGCTGGACGCCATCCGCGCCGAGAGCAACGAGCAGATCGTCCTGCTCCATTGCGTCTCGATCTACCCTCCTGAGACTTCCGCCATCCACCTCCGCAACATGGCCACGCTTAGGGAAGCCTTCGAGGTCCCCGTGGGCTTCAGCGACCACACTTTGGGGACCTCCGTCCCCCTGGCGGCCATCGCCTTGGGCGCCTCCGTCATCGAGAAGCACTTCACGTTAGACAAGAACATGGCCGGCTGGGACCATGCCATCTCGGCCGACCCGCGTGAGCTTCGCATCATCGCGGTGGAGGGGCGAGAAGTCTTCCAGTCTCTGGGAAGCGCCAGGCGCACGGTGACCAAAGCTGAGTTGGAGAAGCGCAAACAGTTCAGGAGGAGCTTGGTCGCCCGGCGTCCTTTGCCGGCCGGGTACGTTCTTTCCACGGACGATCTCGACGCCAAACGCCCGGGCACCGGCATAGCTCCAAACGAACTCCGCTATGTACTCGGACGCAGACTTGCCGATGATGTAATAGAAGACCAAGTGATCCGTTGGGAGGATCTGGAATAGACCGGAGCAGTCTGGGTCGGGGAGTTTGATGACAAGCGCCGTTCACGTCGTCCACTGCATCGATACGGAGGGGCCTCTTCACGAGTCAATCGAGGCTACCTTCGAGCGCCTTCGAGCCATTTTCGGGCTCGACCTCGAGCCCGAGCGCTGCTCTGCTTCGCCGCCTGCAGGCCGGTGAGGTCGACCTGGGTGGCAAAGAGGCGGCGGTGCGCAAGGTGGTCGACCCGCACCTGCTGGCCTACAACGACACTTGGGACAAGGTCGATGGTCTTATGGCCGACTGCATGTCTGCCGGCTTCCGCGACCGGATGCTCGATTCCCAAGGCTATGGCTGGGTGTACAACTGGTTCTGCGTGGACCATGTCGACTACGACGTCAACCCTAGGCGACGGGACATCGGCTATCACAACGTCTTCGACCATTACCTGGGGCTGGCCCGGGACCTGGCGGCGCCGCGGGACGGTGTGCACTTCCACTATCATCCCCACAACTTCCGGCGAGAGGCTCATCGCTGCGCCACCCACTGGTGGACGTCTTCCGACAGCCTGCAGCAGATCCTTTGCCGCCGGGTCATCGACAGACAGTGGTTCCCCGCCGCCCATCGACCCGGATTTCATGTGATCCGCCCCGACAGTCACTGGTTCCTCGAGCAGTTCATCCCGTTCGACTTCTCCAGTCAGGCGACAACACCCACCGAAGAGGACAGGGCTCAGTCGGGCCTTGAGGACGGTCGTTGGGGTGACTGGCGCCGTGCCCCCGCCACCTGGGAGCCATACCATCCGGCGCACGACGACTACCAGACACGGGGCGACTGCCGGCGGTGGATCGCCAGGTGCCTCAACGTGGGCACTCGATACCGCCTGCTGGGCGAGCCTGACGTTCGACAGGCCTTTCTGGAGGCTCGTGAGGGCAAGCCCGTGATACTGGCTTTCACCGACCACGATTTCCGCGACATCAGGCCCGATGTCGAAGGTGTCCGCGGGCTGCTGGCAGGCGTGGGCCGGGAGTTCCCCTCCGTGTCAGTGAAGTTCTGTGAGGCCATAGACGCGATGCGTGAGGCCCTAGGGCTGGCCCTGGAACCCGCCTGCGACCTGGAGGCATCACTCCATCACTGGGCGGCTCGGCCCACGCTCTCGAGATCCGGTCGACCGTCCCCACGTTCGGCCCCCAACCCTGGCTCGCGCTCAAGACCGTGGCCGGCAGCTATCACCACGACAACTTCGATATCGACGAGCCGTTTCACAAATGGCGCTATGTCTTTGACGAGGAGACACTTCCCTCTGCAGGCCCTGAGCGCCATCGGGGTCGCAGCCAACAACTCCGGGGGTATCACCACCGTGCTGAACCTCGACCCGGCCACCGGGCGATCCACCCGACGGGTGCTGAACTCCCCTTCGGTGGCAGCCACCGACCCGTCTCCCAAGAAATGACCGTGGACACTCAGCTTGAAGAGTTTCTCGAGAGCGTCGTGGCGCCGCCCGAGCTCTCCATCGCAGACGCCATCTCTCAACTCGATCGCGCAGGCACCGGGGCGCTGGTGCTGTGCAGGCCCGGACGCACACTGCTCGGTCTGCTCACCGACGGCGACATCCGTCGCGCCATCCTGCGAAAGGTGCCGCTCGACGCAACCATCGAGACCATCGCCACACTAAGCCCCGTCGTGACCGACGGCCCCATATCCGGGGTGGAGGCCCTCGGGTTGATGATCCATCACGACATCAACCAACTCCCCGTGGTAGACACGGACGGGGATCTGCGGGACTTCCTACTCCGCAAGGATCTGGTGGCCGACTCTCAGCCGGACCTCTCGGCGGTGATCATGGCCGGTGGCTACGGCAAGCGCATGCTGCCGCTCACCGAACTTGTACCCAAGCCGATGCTCCCCGTGGGAGACCGCCCGCTTCTGGAGCGCACCATCGAGCAATTGCGGCGTTCGGGAATCCACGAGGTCCACCTGACCACCCACTACCTGCCGGAGAGCATCGTCCGGCATTTCGGCGACGGCGAGGCCTTCGGGGTGAGCATCAACTACTCCAACGAAGACGAGCCCCTGGGGACTGCGGGGGGCCTGAGGCTCATCGAGAGGGCGGACGGCCCGTTCCTGGTCATCAATGGAGACATCCTCACCGGTGTGTCGTACCAGCAGATGCTCCGGCATCACCAGAAACATGGTGCCTTGCTGACGGTCGGCGTCCGGGTCCACGAGATCCGAGTGCCGTTCGGAGTGGTGGAATGCGATGAGGTCCGCGTCCTGCAATTGAAGGAGAAACCCTCGATCACACTGCTGGTCAACGCCGGCATCTACCTCCTGGAGCCCAGCGCCTGCGACTACATCCCCAGCGGCTGTCGCTTCGACATGACCGACCTTATCCGCCGCTTGGTGGAAGAAGGTCAGATGGTCGCCGGCTTCCCTATCATCGAGTACTGGCAAGACGTGGGCCGGCACGAGGACTACAGACAGGCCCAGGAGGACCTGCGCGATGGAAAGATCTGAAACCTGCGGTCCGGCCATGCACGATCTGGCGGCCCGTCTGTTCCCTATCTGCAGGAGCATCACCGGCGACGGCCTTCGGGAGACGCTCCGCATCATCCAGGAGCACATACCGCTGACCATCCACGAGGTCCCCTCCGGCACAAGGGTATTTGACTGGACCGTCCCCTCCGAGTGGAGCATCCGGGAGGCATATGTCCTGGACGCCACCGGTGCGCGAGTCGTCGATTTCAGAGCTAACAACCTCCACGTCGTGGGCTATTCGGTGCCGGTCGACACCACCGTATCTCTGGCCGAGTTGCAGAAGCACCTCTACTCGCTCGAGGACCAGCCCGACGCCATCCCCTACGTGACCTCGTACTACGAGCGCCGCTGGGGGTTCTGCCTCTCTCACCGGCAGCGCCAGACCCTCGAAGACGGCGAGTACCGGGTGGTCATCGACAGCGACATCAAGAACGGATCACTAACCTACGGGGAGCTGATTATTCCGGGGGCCTCCCCTCAAGAGGTGTTTCTGTCCACCTATGTCTGCCATCCCTCGTTGGCGAACAACGAGCTTTCGGGCCCGGTCGTCACCACCTGGCTGGCGAAGTGGATCGCGGAGCGGCCCCGCCGGTACACGTATCGCCTGGTCTTCATCCCCGAAACGATAGGCTCGCTCACCTATCTGAGCGAGCATGTGGAAGAACTGAAGGCAAACACAGTGGCGGGTTTCAACGTGACCTGCGTCGGCGATGAGAGGGCGTATTCCTACCTGCCGTCGAGATACGGAGGCACACTTGCCGACCGCGTGGCGCTCAACATCCTTGCGGCTGAGCACCCGGGCTTCATCCGCTACTCGTTCCTGGAACGAGCCAGCGACGAGCGCCAGTATTGCAGCCCCGGTGTCGACCTGCCTGTGGTCTCGGTGATGCGTTCCAAGTACCAAGAGTACCCCGAGTACCACACGTCGCTGGACGACCTGGGCTTCGTCACTCCGGCGGGATTGCAGGGCGGCTTCTCGGTCCTACGGGATTGTCTCGAGCTTCTGGAGAACAACATCTTCTACCTCACCACCTGCCTGGGCGAGCCTCATTTGGGCCGCCGTGGCCTATATCCCACTCTTGGCACCAGGGACTCGTACCGGCAGGTCAGAGCGATGATGGATTTACTCGCCTACGCGGATGGCTCGAACGATCTGGTCGGCCTCAGCGACATCATCGGAGTCCCGGCGAAAACCCTGTATCCCCTCGTAGCTCGGTTGGTGGAGCACGGCCTTCTGGTCGAGACCACCGGCGCGGCCTAGAGCGCTCTCGCAATGCGTGTCCTCCTGATCAACGACTCCTCGAGCAACCCCAATTGGGGGGATCGGGCGGCCGCGTACTCGCTCAAGACAATGATCAAGGAGGCTGGCGGAGAGATCACGGCCTCGGTCTCGGAGCTCGAGTTGGGCACCTCCACCTTCGGCCGTCCGGCTGCGGCTGCTGCACCGGCAGCTCCGAGTAGGGCTCGATACCTTCTGGCGCAGAGCGCGCCCCCCATCCTGCTCTCAGCCCGCAGAAGGCTGGCGATGAGGCTTCGCTCCTTGTCGGGCGACCACATCCCGGTCGCGTGGTCCGGCTTCGGCCGAGCGGCTCAACGTTTTGCCCGTGGGGACGGGCCGTGGTCGGGTTTCCTGGGCGCCGCTCGCAACGTCGACATCGCGGTGATACACGGGGACGGCTGCATGACCGGCGATTCGCTCATCGCCCGGACAGAGCTCCTCATGGCCTATGTCCTCAAGAAGCACCTCGACATGCCGGTGATCATCGTCAACCACACGGCCGACTTCTCCGACGCTTCTCTCAGGGAGATCGCCCAGGAAGTCTACCCCTTGTTTGACGACGTGGTGTTCCGCGAGGAGATGTCGGTCGAGCGGTGTCAGACGTTTTGCACCGGGCGATTCTCTCCGGACACGGCCTTCTGGTTCCGACCTGCTCCGCGGGACGAATCGGGCCCCGCTCGCTGGGCGGCCTGAGTTACTTCGACCTCTGGCCGGACGTGGCCGGCTTCGACCCAGCGAAGCCCTACGTGTGCTTGGGTGGGTCGTCCATATTCGGCACCGGAAACGGGGGCGCTGTCCTGGTAGACGACTATGTGGACCTTGTGGAGCACCTGCGCTCCGTCTACCTCGGGCAGATCGTGCTCGTGGCGTCGGATCTGGTGGACGAACCCGTGTTGCGTCCTGTCGCGCATCGGCTCGGTCTCCCCTTGGTGGGACTCACCACTCCACTGCAGCAGGCGGTAGACATCGTCGGAAATGCCGACTGCTACGTGGGAGGCCGCTGGCACGTCGCCATTTTCGCCCTGTCGGGCGGCGCTCCGGTCGTGCCCCTTTCGGCCAAGACTTTCAAGATGAGCGCGCTGACCAAGATGGCCGGGCTACCGGCCGATCCGATGGATGCGTGGGCGCTGAGACAACACAAGGCTGCAATCGGCCGACTGCTCCTCGACCATCTGAACGGCGGGAGCGCACTCCGAGAGAGGCTGCGCGCCTGGTCCGCGACCCAATCTGAGGCGGCATCTGGCAACGTCGCCTACCTGAGAGGGCGGGCGACACGATGAGTCTGGACGTACCGAAGACTCCCATCCTCGTCACCGGCGGTCAGGGGATGCTGGGTAGTGCCCTGGCCCACATACTGGGCTCCCAAGGAGCGGCCTTGAGCCGCTACCAGCTAGATATCTCCGACAAGGCCGCGGTGGCCAGGGTCTTGGGGCAGATGAGCCCCCGATTGGTCATCAACTGCGCGGCAGCCACAGACGTGGACCGCTGCGAAACCGACCGGAAGTATGCTCGGGCTGCCAACGCCGAAGGCCCGGCGGTGCTCGCCGAGTTCTGTGCGACGCGGCGGATAGGTCTTGTCCACTTGTCCACCGACTACGTGTTCGACGGAAGCAAGGACACGCCCTACACGGAGAGCGACTCTCCCCGCCCCCTGAGCTACTACGGCTTGACCAAGCTCTGGGGTGAGGAGGCCGTCCTGGCCTCGGCCCTGCGCTTGCCTACAGCCCTTGTCGTCCGCACTTCCTGGCTTTTTGGACAGGGCGCACCCGCGACGGGTAATTTTCCTTGCAAAGTGCTCCGCTGGGCCGACCGCTCCCAGCGCATACGCGTAGTAAGCGACCAGTGGGGGTCGCCCACCTACGCCCCATTCTTGGCTAAGGGGATCCTGGCGCTGGTCGACGCGGATGCTCAGGGTATCTATCACCTGGCCGGCGCCGGCTGCGCCAGCCGGCTCGAGCTTGCCCGGGAGGTAGCTAGGCAGGCGAGCCTTGACGTCGAGATCGAGGCGGCCGAGTCGGCAGAGTTTCCCACCGCGGCCCCGAGGCCTCGAAGCAGCTGCCTGGACTGCACCCGGTCGGCGTCACTCGCGGCGAGCCTGCCACCGTGGCCGGAAGGACTGCACCGCTACCTCGTTGAACTACTGGGCGAAGGACCCAACGATGCTCAACGGAGCGTCCGCACGCCAAGCGACGCGACATCCGAAAGGCTTCAAGACCTGTCATGAAAGGCATCATCCTCGCAGGGGGCGCTGGAACCCGGCTCTACCCGGCCACCCGAGTGGTCTCCAAACAACTCATGCCGGTATACGACAAGCCGCTGATCTACTATCCCCTCTCGGTGCTGCTCTGGCTGGCATCACCGACATCCTCATCATCTCCACGCCGCAGGATCTGCCCAGTTTCCAGAATCTGCTGGGCGACGGCGAGAGGTTTGGCATATCGCTCGAGCTAGCGGCCCAACCCAGACCCGAGGGGCTGGCACAGGCATTCATCATCGGCCGAGAGCTTCGTGGGCAAAGACTCCTCCTGCCTCATCCTGGGCGACAACATCTTCTTCGGCCACGGCTTTGTCGAGCAGCCTCGCCAAGCGGCTCAGCTCACCGACGGGCGCTGTGATCTTCGGCTACTGGGTCTCGGACCCGGAGCGCTATGGCGTGGTGGAGTTCGACCGTGGAGGAACGCGCGATATCCATCGAGGAGAAGCCGGCCGCTCCTCGCTCCAATTGGGCGGTCCCCGGACTCTACTTCTACGACAACGATGTACTCGAGATCGCCGCGGGCCTTACACCCGTCAGCTCGCGGTGAACTCGAGATCACCGATGTCAACCGCCGCTACCTCGCCCTGGGCGGCTGCGGGTGCGAGAGGCTGGGCGGGGCATCGCCTGGCTGGACACCGGGCACGCACGATTCCTTGCTTGCGGCCGCCAACTTCATCCAAGTCATCGAGCAGCGCCAAGGGCTGAAGATCGCCTGCCTGGAGGAGATCGCCTTCCGGATGGGCTTCATCGGCGCCGACGCGATCGAGCGCTACGCTTCGGAAATGGGCATGAACAGCTATGGCGCCTACCTACACAGGGTGCTCGCAGAAGTCCAGGAACAGAGGGTGCAGACATGAGTGACGAGAGACCGGATGAGAAGCGAGAGACGCAAACCGGGTTGCCGGGATCCGGTGAGGGGCCCAAGAAATGGCAGGCACCGGGGCCAGTCAAATCGAGGGCGTCAGATCAAGCCCCTAGCGGTCATCCCCGACGACCGGGGCCGCCTCATGGAGATCCTGCGATGCGACGACGAGCTCTTCTCACGCTTCGGCCAGGTCTACATGACCACCACCTACCCGGACGTGGTGAAGGCCTGGCACATGCACAGAGCTGCAGACCGACCACATGTGCGCCGTGCACGGCATGTTCCGCCTGGCCCTCTACGATGCTCGCGAAGGAGTCGCCCACCCGGGGAGCCGTCCAGGAGGTCTACATGGGTGTGCACGCGCCGGTTCTGGTGCGCATCCCCCCGGGCGTCTACCACGGCTGGCTGTGCGTGTCGGAGCAGGAGGGCATGGTGGTCAACGTCCCCGACCTCCCCTACGACCGCGAGCGAACCCGGACGAGTACCGGCTGCCGCCGGACACGCACGAGATCCCCTACGACTGGGCCAGGAGAGACGGGTGATAGAGCCCGACGTCCAACCCGCCCGACCAGCGGCCAAGGAGCGCACCACCCTGCGCCCGAGAGACTGCTGGTGACCGGGGGCTGCGGCTTCATCGGCAGCAACTTCGTCCGCCACATCCTGCAAACGGCCCCGACACCACGTCGTCAACCTGGACGTCCTCACCTACTGCCGGCAACCCGGAGAACCTCGCGCGACGTGGAGCGCGGACTTCCCCGCACGCTACCGCTTCGTCCACGGCGACATCCGCGACCCCGAGGCGGTGCGCGACGGCCATGGGCGGGTGCGACACCGTGGTCCATTTCGCCGCCGAGAGCCACGTGGACCGCTCCATCGACCAGGCGCCGACGACTTCATCACCACCAACGTCGTGGGCACCTACGTCCTGCTGGAGGAGGCCCGGCGCGCGGGCATCGGACGCTTCCTCCACGTCTCCACCGACGAGGTCTACGGCTCCACACTCGCGGGCTCGTTCTCCGAGGACGATCCGCTTGTCCCTCCAGCCCCTATTCCGCCAGCAAGGCGGCCGCCGACCTGCTGGTGCTCTCCTACCACACCACCCACGGGCTCCCGTGCTCGTCACGCGGAGCACCAACAACTTCGGGCCCTACCAGTATCCCGGAGAAGCTCATCCCCCTGTTCGTGACCAACCTGCTGCGAGGGCAAGAAGGTGCCTCTCTACGGCGACGGGGTCAACGTCCGCGACTGGATCTACGTGCTCGACAACTGCCGAGCGCTCGACACGGTGCTGCGCCAGGGCGCGATCGGCCAGGTCTACAACGTGGGCGCGGGCAACGAGGTCGACAACCGCCTCATCACCCACGCCATCTTGAGGCTCCTGGGCGCCGGCGAGGACATGGTCCAGTACGTCGCCGACCGCCTGGGCCACGATCGCCGCTATTCGGTGACCACGGCAAGATCCGGGCTCTCGGCTGGCGTCCGGAGCATGATTTCCGGCCCGCGCTTGAGGAGACGGTGTCTTGGTACCGCCAGAACGAGTCCTGGTGGCGTAGGCTGAGACCCGAGGCCGACCGTTGAAGCTCGACTCCGTGGTGATCCTGGGTCCGTGGTTCCGGTCATACCTTGAGTGCGTGGCTAGAGCCTTTGAGGAGAACGGCGTGAAGGCGGTCTCCTTCGCCTATCCGGAACCGCCGGTGGGCCTCCGGCAGACGATGGCGTGGGAGCTTCTGCCTCGCAAGGGCCTGACCGCCTTCCGGTCAATGTGGCTCGACAGGGCCGTCCAGGGCGCCCGCGAGGCCGCCAAGACCGCCCAATTGCTTGTCCTCGTCAAGGCCGACGCGATCCCTCTTGCCCAGTACGCGGCCCTGCTGGAAAGCGTACAGTGCCCCAAGGTCCTCTGGCTCATGGACAGCGTCCATGGAGTCGTAGGGGGCCTGGAGAGAGCCGGCATGGCGGACTCTGTCCTCTTCTTCGAGGGGACCGATTCGTCCGCCCTCGACGCCCTCGAGGTACCCTGCCATCACGTAGCCATGGCGGCCGATCCTCGCTGGTACAGACCTCTTGATGGCGTGCAGACCCGTTGGGACGTTTCCTTCATCGGGCAACTATACGACAACCGCCTGTCACTTCTCGAGTCGATCCTGGGCCAGTTGCCGCCCGGTCTGCCGCTTAAGGGGCGCTTTGTGGGTTCGTTCCGTTCCTACGCCCATCCTCTGCGGGCGGCGCGGCACCTGTCCCCCTATCCAGTCCTGGCTCGGCACCTCCATCAAGGCTCCAACTGGACCCATGACCAGATAAACCGCCTGGACAACGAGACCAGGATCTGCATGAACATCCTGCATCCTCAGTCCGCGGACAGCCTGAACCCGCGGACGTTCGAGACCTGTTGCAGCGGAGCTTTCCTACTGTGCCAGTCCAATGTGGCCCTGGCTCAGTGCTTCGAAGTGGGCAAAGAGGTCGAGTCGTTTACGTCCGCCGCCGAGGCCGCGGAGAAGATCTCGTTCTACCTGCGCAATCCCTCTGCTGCCAGGGTGATAGCTGAGGCCGGAAGACAGAGGGTGATGCGCGACCACACCATGGGCGTGAGAATAGCCCAGATCCTCCGCTTGCTGGAGGAAGATCTTCGGCTCTGACGTCCGGGAAGTGGCACGACGAGAGAGACAGCGGGGGACTAAGAAAGTGGTCTAGTGGAAGTAGCGCCGGTAGGAGAGCTTGTAGCGCAGATCGTGGCTGCGCTCGCGGATGAGCTTCGCCGGCACTCCCCCCACGACAGTGTAGGAAGGCACGTCGTCCGTGACGACTGCCCCTGAGGCGACGACCCGCCTCGGCCGATGTTCACCCCGGGTAATATGGTCGACCGGCCGGACAGAACGGCATAGTCGTTCACCGTGACCTGGCCGCCCTTGGTCCCGTAGTCGGGGTCGTCCATGTCGTGCTGCAGCGTGAAGATGTTCACCTGGTAGCTCCACGTCGACGCAGTCTCCGATCACCAGCCCCGACCTTCCATCCAGGATGCAGTCGAAGTGCACTACCGAGTTGTCACCTATGGTGATCCTCCGGGGAGCGAACACCCGCACGCCCATGTGGACGTTCGTGTGGCGTCCGATGCGCACCCGGTACATGCGGCGCAAGAAATGGCGCACAGTGAACGAGGGACAATACGTCAGAAACCGGTTGTAGAACCCCAGGTACAGGCAGAGAAAGAAGTGCGCCGCCTTGCTGTACTTCAATCTCGTCCCGAGCGGGCGGTCGCGGTCACCGTTCGCCTCCCCCAGCGCAAAGTATGCTTGATAGGTGGCCTCTACCATCGCCGACACAGTGAACCCGGCGAGTATCGTATCCCGGGCGTTGGCCCCCATCGTGGCCCGAAGAGCGCCGTCATCGGCCAACTGTAGGATACGCCCGGCCATCGTATCAGGGTCGTCGCGATCGCACAGAAAGCCACTGTACCCTTCGACGAGCACTTCCGGAACGCCCCCCACGTTGCTTGCCACCGCCGGCAGACCCAGGGCGAACGCCTCAAGGAAGAAGCGCCATGGGAAGACCCTCGGTGCGCGAAGGCAGGAACAGCATGC
>CAWASM010000003.1:0-145862 GCA_963784835.1 uncultured Actinomycetes bacterium
GAAGCTGGACATGAGCATCGTCATGGAAGAAGCGAGCACCTACTACGCCAACATCCTGATGCCGTTCGGAGGGCAGATTCAGAAGATGCTCGCCAAGATCGGTGAGATGGGCTTGGAGATCGAGGCCATCGGTCCCAGCCACGGCGTCATCTGGCGCCGGCCGGACGACGTGGCCCGGATAGTCGAGGCGTATACGCGTTGGAGCACCTTTCGGGCACCCGAGCGAGTCACTCTGGTCTACGACACCATGTGGCACTCTACGGAGAAGATGACCATGGCCATCGCTGACGGGGTGGCGCAGGAGGGTGTGGAGTGCTCCGTCATCAGGCTCAGTGCAAGCCCCCGGTCTGAAGCCGCTCACCAGATCCTAGAGTCGCGCGCCTTCCTGGTCGGCACTCCCACTCTGAACAATGGCATGTTCCCGACCGTGGGCGCCTTCCTGACCTACATCAAGGGTCTGCGTCCGAAGAACCGGATCTGTGGAGTCTACGGCTCCTGCGGGTGGGCCGGTGGAGGGGTCAAGCAGTTGGACGCCGAGTTGCGCGAGATGGGTCTGGACATGCTGGACCCCATAGAGGTGAAGTACATGCCCAGCGAGGCGGAACTGGAAGCCTGCGTGGAATTGGGACGGGAAGTGGCGCGCAGAGTCAAGGCAATGGAGGGATGAGCCTGTGACGGTGACGGTACTTGGTCTGGCTGGAAGCGCCCGGCGGGGCGGGAACACAGAGACCCTGCTCGACTGGTGTCTGGCCGCTGCCCGCGCCAACGGGGCCATAGTGGTCAAGTTCGCCCTCTCCGAGCTCAACCTTCGTGGGTGCCAGTCCTGCGACCGCTGCTGGAAGGACGGCGTCTGCGTCCTGAAAGACGACATGCACACCCTGTATCCGCATCTGCGGACTGCCGATTCGATCGTGCTGGCGGCGCCGACCTACTTTCAAGGGATGCCGTCGCTACCCAAGACGGTGGTCGACCGGTGCCAGCCGTTCTGGGCGCTGAAGTACGTTCTTGGGCAGGCCATCGCGAAGCCCGGCAGTCCTGAAAGGCTGGGCGCTTTCTTGAGTTGCGCCGCGACCAAGACTTCGCACGCGTTCGACGGTAGCCGGCTGATCATGGCGAGCTTGTGGCACGTCCTTGAGGTGACGCCGGCTGGGGAGTCGCTCTATATGGGAGTGGACCACAAGGGCCAGATAACGGAGCATCCTGGGGCTCGAGTCGCGGCTGAGATCATCGGCCGTCGTCTCGCTCAGGAGCGTCCCACGGAGAGGAAGAGCACGTGAACGGTGGAATGAGTGGAGTGAAGACCTGCATCAACTGCGGCAAGCCTCTTGCCGACCGGGTAGAGGAAGAGGAGCGGACGGGCACCGGAGTCAGCCGGTCGACCGGTGAGTGCAGCACTTACCGGGTGTGGTTCTGTGTCAACAGCGAATGCGTGATGTTCAAGACCGACCTCTACCGGGAGCAGATCGCCGATCGTTCCGATCGCTGAATCCTGCCGGGAGAGTCCGAGAAGAAGGGGCAGATGGAAAAACGCCTGCAAAGGTCACGGACCGAGAGGATGATCGGCGGTGTTTGTGGAGGCTTGGGAGAGTACTTCGGTGTCGATCCCACCATTATCCGAGTGCTATGGGTGGCTATCACCATGCTCGGGGGCGCGGGGATCCTCCTTTACCTGATCCTTTGGGTGGTCATGCCCCTGGAGCCGCCGCCGCCGCTCATCTGTGCTGGACAGCATGAACCCATACGGTAGCTCGAGGCCATGCGCGGCCAGCAGCGCCTGGTCGTTCAGCAGTGCTTCGATGGGGCCATCGGCGACGACCCGGCCGTCATCCAGTATCACAGTCCTCTCGCAGAGTTCGTGCGCGGCCGGGAGGTCGTGGGTGGCGATGATCTTGGTGACCGGCAGGCTTCGCAGAATATCCACAAGGTGACGGTGGGCTTTCGGGTCCAGGTTGGAGAAGGGTTCGTCCAGCACGAGCAGTGAAGGACTCATGGCAAGCACCGTGGCTATGGCCACGCGCTTCTTCTGGCCGAACGAGAGATGGTGGGCCGCCCGTTGCTCCGGATCCCTCCATGCCCACCGCGGCCAAAGACTTCTTGCACTCGCGTCGCGATCTCCTCCTTGTCGAGACCCATGTTGGCTGGCCCGAAGGCCACATCCTGGGCGACGCTGGTCAAGAAGAGCTGATCCTCGGGGTCTTGAAAGACGACGCCCACCCTGCGCCTGATCTCGCGCAGATTCTTGCCGTCGACAGCGAGAGCCCGAGGACGCGGAGGTCTCCTGTGCCGCGCAGGATGCCATTGAGGTGGAGGAGGAGGGTGCTCTTGCCGGCGCCGTTCGGGCCCGATGATGTGCCACCGACTCTCCCTGGTCGTACGGTGAAGTCGACTCCGCGCAGGACGGCGGTCCCGTCTGGATAGGTGAAGCGCAGATCCTTCGCCTCCATGGCCGGTGGCGGCTCGTCGGGGGGCGCACGCACGGTCGGGGGCCGCGGCTGAAGGATGCCCGGTCGCATGATGCCCCCAGAACGACGCGAACAACGCGCACGGCGATCACGCAGCAAGCATGGGCCGCGAAGGCGGCCTCGACGGTGCCGAAGGGCCGTGTCGACACCGCGTGAACGTTCCCTCATATCCGCGGCTGAGCATGGCCACGTAGACCCGCTCGCCTCGACCGTAGCTGCGGAGGAAGAGGGCACTCAACATGTGACCCAGGGCACGGCACGTTCCAAAGCCAGCGGGCGCGGTAGTTCCGGGAGACCATCGCCCTGCTGCATGCGCCGCAGCCTCCTCGATGAAGACGAAGCTGTACCGGTACATGAAGCTGACGATCAGCACGAGCAGATCTGGGGCCTGCAGGCGTTCGAAACCGGAGACCATGTCGGCGAAAGGCGTGGTCGAACTCCAGCACCATCATGCTGAGCACCTCCAGCACCGCCTTGGCTCCGGCGTTCCAGAGGACCAAGAGGCCCACGTTGCTCACGCGCAGGCCGCCCAGGCTGTAGCTCCCCTGCCCGGCCTGGTGGAAGAAGGGCGAGGAAGATGGCCACCATCAGCACAAGGGCAGGACGATGAGCGCGCGTTTCAGCACGTACCGCAGGGGCAGGCGGCAGAGCCCGATGAGGAAACAAGCACGGCAGCGTAGAGGGCGAAGGCCCACATGGCGCTCGCGGGAGTGGTCACCACCATCACGGTGAGACCCGATGAGCCGATGATCTTGGCTCGGGCGTCCAGCTCGTGAAGGAACCCACCCGCGCGATCCCGCTCCGTCAAGAAACTGCCGGCCGTCATCGGCGGCCGTCAGGCGAGGGGCTCGACGTCGCCATCGCGTCGGAGGCCGGCCGTCTAGGCCGACGTCGGCGGCCCTGAGAGGCACTGAGTCGTACGTCTGCCGAAGAAGCGGCCCAGCAGGAGCACGAGCCGAAGAGAGCGACAGTGCCGACAGCCCGGCAATGCCGTAGCCGACTCTCCCACTGTGGATGCCGGGCAAGCGGTAGTCGCCCGAGGGAGAGGAGTCCCACACGGGCTGTGCGGCCACCGCCGTTGCGAAGCCTGTGTCCGCGGCCACTCGTCCAGGCCATCAGGAGAGCTCGAGGCGAACGGCGACACGAACACGGCCAGAGCCACTGCCACCACCAAAGCCCGAGCGACGAAGGCCCAGAGGCGGGCCCGCCCGGATGTGCCGGAGCCCAGGGCGGAGGGTCCCCCGGCGCTCGGGCGGCGGGCGGCAGATCGAAGCCCTTGACCAGGTCGGGCCGGGCGACGAACACCGCCGCGACGACCGCTGTGGTGATGAGCGCCTCACCCAGTCCGATGATCATGTGCACCGAGGCCATGGCCGGCAGGGCGACGTCCCAGAGGCACCGTCCCGGAGACGGCCAGCTCGAGCGAGCGGCCAGCGAGGCAAGCGACACCGAGACCCACGAGGCCACCGCGACCGCGGCCAGCCGCCCGGTGAGGGTGCGGGGGAGGAGCTTCTTAAGAGGCAGAAGAGGCGCGTAGCTGACGAACACCGCGATCACGCCCATGTTGAAGACGTTGGCGCCCAAGGCGGTGATGCCCCCATCCGCCATGCCCAACGCCTGGACGACGAGGACGACGGTCATGACGATCGCCGCGGCGCAGGGCCCCAACAGCGCGACGGCCAGCATCGCCCCCAGAAAATGCCCACTGGTGCCGCCGGCCACGGGGAAGTTCAGCATCTGAGCGGCGAAAATGAAGGCGGCGGTGACGCCCAGAAGCGGGACTGTCCGTTCTCGCCAGCTCCTTGCCTGTCTTCTTCAGCGAGTAGGCGACCACGCCCAGCGACACGGCGCCGGTGGCCGCGGCAGTGGGGATGTCTATGAATCCGTCGGGGATGTGCATGGTCGCGCACCTCGCGGCGTGGTCACGGGATGGTCTTTCCGGCAGTCTGCGCACGCTCCGTGGATAGTGAACTCGCGCACGGCGAAGTCGTGAGCGGAAAGAAGGGCTTCGGGCAGGGCCGAAAGGTCCTCATCGTGCAGGTGGACCACCCGGCCGCAGGCGTCGCACACCAGATGGTGGTGCCGTACCTCCTCCTCCACCTCGAACAGGCGGCAGGTGGGCCCCAGGCGGGTCTCTCGCACCAATCTGAGTTCGACCAGGAGCTCGAGAGTGCGGTACACAGTGGAGATGTTGACGTGCGGGAATTGCTGCTGCACTAGGCGGCAGACTTCCTCGGCGCTCATGTGGGGGGCTCCCGCGCGTAGGACCTCCCACACGAGAGTGCGCTGAGGTGTCAGTCTGTAGCCAAGGTCGTGAAGAGTGCTGGGTTGCATGATGAGTCATCGCAGTTGCGAGGATATTGCAATAGCGCATGGGTGTCAACCGGGGACTGCGGCCCGGGGGAGCACAGAGTCGAGCCCAACCGGTTGTCCGGCTCGCAGCGGGTCTGTTACTGTGCTCGCTGAAGGGTCCGGTCTGGCCCCCAGGGCGCGGCCGGAACACCGCGGAACAGAGGCGGAGGGAGGTGAAGGTAGATGGATGAGATACCGAGGCTGACGCTGCTCTCGCACGGCTCCGGCTGAGCGTGCAAACTCGGCCCCAAGGACTTGGGGCGAGTCATGGCCATGCTGCCCCCGACGGACGATCCGGCCCTGCTGGTGGGCGCCGACACGCTCGACGACGCGGCCATCTACCGGCTGAGTGACGAGATCGCGCTGGTGCAGACCGTGGACTTCTTCACGCCCGTGGTCGACGACCCCTACGATTTCGGCCGTATCGCCGCCGCCAACGCTCTCTCCGATGTCTACGCCATGGGGGGCGTCCTCTTACCGCGCTCAACATCGTCTGCTTTCCTATCGATACTCTGCCGCTCGAGTACCTGGGGCGCATCCTTGCCGGCGGTGCGGAAACGGCGCGGTTGGCCGGCGTCACCATCGTGGGTGGGCACACCATCGACGATCCCGAGCCCAAGTACGGTCTTGCGGTGACCGGTGTCATCAAGCCGGGCGACAATCCACCAACGCGGCAGCCACCCGCCGGCGATCTGCTGATACTGACCAAGCCGCTGGGTACCGGTATCATCGCCACCGCCATCAAGCGCGGCATGCGGCTCCTAGAGGCGCGGTCGCGGCCGCCACGGCGTCCATGGCGCACTCTCAACCGCGACGCTGCCGAGGTCGCCCGCGAACACGGTGTGCGGGCCGTCACCGACGTCACCGGCTTCGGCCTGCTGGGCCACCTGATCGGAGATGTGTCGGGCCGGCCACGTTGGCGCCGACCTGTGGTTCGGACAGACTGCCTCTGCTGCCGGGAGTCGAGGACCTGGCTCGGGCAGGGCGTTGTGCCCGGAGGCACGAAGCGCAACCTGGAGCACGTGCTTCCCTTCACGGAGTTCGAGTCGGACATCGAGGACTGGTGGCGGCTGATAGCGGCCGACGCCCAGACTTCGGGCGGGCTCTTGCTCGCGGTAGCCAAAGAGCGGGCTGCGGAAGTGGTGATCGCTCTCAAGGAGAAGGGCGTGCTCGCCGCGGCGGTGATAGGGATGATCCGTGAGGAAGGCGGACCGACGTTGCGGGTGTCGCGGAGCGCCGGCTCCAGCGGGTAGTTCAGACCTTCGCTGGCTCGCGATCGAGGTGCACCGACAGGCTCACCCTGGTGCCGCCCCCGGGGGAGCGGAAGAAACTGACCTCGTCCATGAGCGTGACCATGAGTGGCAGGCCCAGTCCGCGGTAGCCGAAGGTCTCGCGGCCGGCCGTGGGTGGCCTGAAGACGCCCGTATCGACGATGGTAAAGGTCAGGCGCCTAGCTTGGGCTTGGAGCCGGGCCGATACCTCCACTGACTCCTGTGCGCACCGGGCGTGCTCCACGGCGTTTGCGAAAGCCTCAGAAACGGCCACCTTCAGGTCGAACGCCCTCTCGTCGCTGACGGCTGCCTCCTGCGCTACCTGCTCGACGAACCGCCGTATTTCGCCCAAGCGGGCGGTCTCAGCCTCGACCTTGACGATCCAGTGAAGGTCCTCGTGGGCGGTCATGAGGCGCGGCCTCCGCTCACGGCTGCGCGTGCCTCTTCGCGGTCTTGGAACAACCGGAAGCGGGGGTCAACGAGCACGCCCACGATCTCCAGCAGGCGGTGGACGTTGCCGTTGACTCCTATTAGGCCGAGCCAACCACTCTCAGGCAGTCTGCGGGCGTGAGAAAACATGACAGACAACCCACCGCTGTCGATGTAGTTCACGTCGCTGAGGTCGATGAGTATCACCGGTGAGGCACTCAGCGCCTGCTCAAGGGCGGTATCAAGAACGCCACACGTACTATGGTCGATATCCCCCCAAGTCTCGACTAGCGGCGTCTCAGTGAGTTTGATCAGTCTTGCAGTCATCTGCACCTGCGCGGCCGTAGTTGCCTTGTCCTCGGGTACTACTACCCCGCCAGCGTCATGCTAAACACGAAAAACGCCCGGTGCCGACAGGGCGTGGCTCAGCCCTCAAAGTATCTGATCCACAGTGGTCAGGGAATAGCCGTGTGCGAAGAGCCAGTCCACTACCACGGGTATGGCAGCGACCGTCTGAAGGCGATCCTGGCCCCCGTCGTGCATCAGGATTATCGCTCCCGGCTTGGTCTCAGCCTTCACATGGGACATGATTGCGGCGACGTCTTGGCGCTCCCAGTCACGGGTGTCGACAGACCAGAGGACAACGCGGAGGCCCATGGAAGAGGCGAGCGCCCTCACTGTGGCGTTGACGTCGCCGTAGGGGGGGCGCAGGAACCTGCTGCCGCCGATGACGCTGTTGGTCCGGGAGATCTGGCTGGCGAACTCCGCGGCGCTGACCTTGGTGAGCCAGGGGTGGTTCCAGCTGTGGTTCTCCACCTCGTTGCCCGCATCTTTCTCCTGCTGGATGAGTTCGGGATAGGCTGCCGCCGAGCTGCCCAGGACGAAGAAGGTGGCCGGCACGTGCGCGGCCGCCAGGGCCGCGAGTATTTCCTTGGTATGAGTGCCAGGGCCGTCGTCAAAAGTGAGGGCGGCAAGCTTCTGTCCGGACTGCGGAGTCTCGTCCAGTCGATAGACAGTGTCTCTCGGGGCGGTGGTGACGATGGCCGCCGCCTCCCTGCCGCTGGAGACACCCGTGTACACCTCTCGCTCCCCAGGGGAACCCGACTGAGCGAGGCTAACGATGTTGCCCTGGCCGGTGGTGCTGGTCGCAAAGGGCATCTCCTTGGTGGCCGGCCGGATCTGCTCGAGCAGGGGGTCGCCGTGTCGGACGATCACCGTGGCTCCGTCGGCGAGCATGGCCGGGGCCGCAACGGGCCCATCGTTCACCTCGCTAACAGCTGGAGAGCCTCCGGCGAGAGTGAGCACATCACCCGTGAGGTCCAAGACCGAGCCGTTCCGGGCCTGCAGTATCAGGGGCTCGGTGAGATCGGAGGCCGTGGTCCCGGGCTGCACCGACCGTACCACCCCGTTCAGCTGCACCAAGTTCAGGAGGTTCGCATGGCCGGTGGGGGTGAGGAAGAAGGCCAGGCCTGCCAGCAGGAGCACGGCCGAGAACAGGAACGCCAGGTGGCCGCCGGTCCACCGCCCGGTCCGATGCCTGTCCTGTTGGCTGGTGATCGTCCTGTAGGTCGTATAGGGGTGCCCCTTCATCGCGTCTCCATTATCCCACGGGAGGCCAGCGAAGAACCGGATGCCATGTTGGGGTCATCACCGCATCGGGATCCTCACGTATCTTTCGGGATTTGCTGACACTTCTCTTACACTGCGCGCCCACACTGATGCTGGCGGTCGGTCGAAGCCGGACCGCCAAACGGGTGGAGACGCGAACAGCGAAGGAGATCAAGAGATCATGAGAAGGATATGGAAGCAGAAATGGCTGGTGGTGATCGGGGCCGTGACCATCTTCCTGTCCGTAGGCGCAGTGGCCTGGGCGGCCACAGGCAGTCAGCCGGCGACAAACGGCGTCAGTCTGTCGACGGCCACCAGCGTCGGCGCCGGGTTGCTCCAAGGGCAGGCCGCGGACCGGCGCCAGGCCGCCAAAGAGAGGCTGGAGAAGCGTGTCGAACGGCAGCAGCAGCTCATGCAGTTGCTGCGGGGCGAGATGACCCCGGCCGACCGGGCCTCGTACGATCAGTTGGCTGCGGCAGCCAAAGAGAAGAGAGACGCGCTCCAGGAAGCGCGCCAAGACCTGGCTGATACACTCAAGCAACTGCGCGACCTAACAAACAAGTACCTTGACGCGGGTGGCGCCGGCAACGGCGGATGACCAGGAGCCGCCTTCCCGCTCCGACTGAGAGGGAACGGCACTCCGAGGACTAACTACCTAGGCGAGGGTCGGCACTGCCGCCCTCGCCTGAAGGCTATGGAGGGAAGGAAGAGGAGCCGGAGTTGGCGTCGATGCGAGAACCTGCCGGCGGGCGCAACGCGGTGGTGATAGAGGACGACCCCTCCATCTCGGAGCTTCTCCGACTCTATCTGAGCCGCGAGGGATACGTGGTACACGCCACTGCCTTGGGCGAGACGGGGGCCACATTGGTGCGAGACACCGATCCGGCCCTGGTGGTGCTCGACCTCATGCTTCCGGACGGCTCTGGGTTCGACGTTCTCAAGGCGGTGCGGGCCTTTTCGCAGGCGCCTGTCATCATCCTCACCGCGCGTGACGCCGAGCAGGACAAGATCCTGGGACTGGAACTGGGCGCCGACGACTACATGGTCAAACCCTTCAGTCCGGGAGAGTTGGTGGCCCGGGCCCGGGCAGTGCAGCGCAGGATGGCTGCTCAAGACGACCAGGCCGCCGTGGCTCAGGTGCTCGGGGGCATCGAGTTGCTGCCGGCCGAGCGAACGGTGAGGGTAGACGGGGCCCTCGTGGATCTCACTCCAAAGGAGTTCGAACTGCTTCACTATCCTGCTGGTGAACAGGGGTCTGGCGCTGACGCGCGATCGGCTCTTGGAGGAAGTCTGGGGCTACAGCGCCTACGGGGACGCTCGTACTGTGGACGTCCACATCGGCCAGCTTCGAAAGAAGCTCGGTGGGTGGGGACGAGTGGTCCAGACGGTCTGGGGGCTGGGATACAAGGCCGATCCCGAGGTGGCCGGTTGAGTAGAGCGCCCTCCATCCGTCTGCGCCTGATCGGGGCCCTGGCCGGGGTCTCGTTGTTCACGCTCGTGGTCGTGGGGGCGGTCTTCTACTTGTTCCTGGGCGGCTACGTGGTGGAGCGGCAAAAAGAGCAGTTGCTCGACCAGGCGGTGGTAGTGGCGGAGCAGGTCCAGTCACTCGATGAGTCTCTGCCGGAGCGGGTGGCAGGGACGAGGGTCATGACCGCGCTGCTGCGCTCCGATCTGCGCGCGCTGCCGTCCGGGGCGGGAATAGCCGTGTTCCGCGGCTCGGACTTGGTGGCCAGGGTGGGGGCCATCCCCGGCGGGGCGCAGGCCCAACAGCGGCTGCGAGTGCAGGCCGATGAGTTGGGCGGCGCGCAGGAAGCCACCGCGGTCATCAAGGCGGAGGCCGCATCCGGTAGGCGCGAGATCGCCGTGCTGCTGGCGGCCGCGCCTATCGTCTTCTCCGACGGCGCTCGGGGCTCTGGCCGCCGTCACCCTGGCCAAAGCCGACGCCCTGAGCTATCGGCGCGGGGTCCTGCGCGCCCTCCTCATCGCTGGGGCGATAGCCATCGCGCTTGCCGTGCTGGTGGGTTGGGCGCTGGGAGCCTGGATGACCCGGCCACTTCGCCGGCTGTCGCTCGCCGCTCGGAGGCATCGCGCGCGGCGCGCAGGAGCAGCCGGTGACCGGCACCTACCCGGGCGAGGTGCAGGGACTGGCCGACAGTCTGGAGACGATGCGCCAGGAGGTCCAACGCAGCGAAGAGTCGCTGCGGGGTTTCGTCTCCTCTGCAGCTCATGAGTTGCGCACGCCCCTCACTTCCATCCAGGGCTTCTCCCAGGCGTTGTTGGACGGCACCGCCGGCACATCCGAGCAGCGCTCCCGTTCCGCCGCCGCCATCCACAGGGAGTCCACCCGGCTGAGGCGGTTGGTGGATGCACTGCTCACTCTGTCACGCTACGACTCTCACCAGTTCGAGCCCACCAAGTCCCCGGTGGCCGTGGACGCCCTCGTCCGAGAAGAAGTCGAGCGCTTGGTGCAAACGGGGCTGGCGGAGCCGGGCCGGGTGGAAGTGCAGGTCGAGGCCGGCGCCCTGCTGGTGACCGACGGCGACATGCTACGGCAGGTGATCGCCAACCTACTGCACAATGCCGTCCAGTACGGGGGCGCCGACCCCGTGAAGGTGCGCGCGTGGAGCGCCGGGGGCAGGTTCGTGTTGGAAGTGGCAAACGGGGGCGAGCCGCTTTCGGTGGAGGATCGAGCCAGGGTCTTTTCCCGCTTTTACAGGGGCCGGGCGGGGCGGCAGGCGGACGGCTTCGGTCTGGGTCTTGCCTTGGTGTGGGAGATCTGTGAGGTGTTGGGCGGACGGGTGGAACTGGTGGATGGGGGGGCCCTGACGCGCTTTCGGGTGGACCTGCCTCTGGTATTCGGGGAGGCGGCCGAGTAGCGCCGCGCGGGTAGTTCCGGCTGCGGCTGGACCCCATTGGGGGTGTGCTACCATACCCGAGGCGTATTCCACAAAGCAACTGCGAGGTACGCGTGCGGATCGTCTTCATCGAACCCGCCCCACCGGGTTTTCACGTTTATAGCTTCATCAAGCAGATGCGGTTGGGCCTTCCTCTGCTGGGAGCCCTCATGACCGAAAGAGGCCATGAAGTCCGCATCTATGCCGAGGCCCTCAGCGAGGTCAACTGGGACGATGTCCTGTCGGCCGACCTAGTGGGCATCTCTACCACCACCTCCACCGCGATGCGGGGCTACCGTTACGCTCAGAGGGTGCGCGACGCGGGGATACCGGTGGTCATGGGCGGCCCCCACGTGACCTTCTTGGACAGCGAAGCCATGGATTTTTGCGACTACGTGGCCCGCAACGAAGGGGAAGAGACTCTTATTGCGCTGGTGGAATATCTGCAGGGCCGGGGGAACCTGGAGAGCATCTTGGGCCTCACCTATCGCGACGCGGACGGCAAGGTGGTCCGCAACGCCGATCGCCCTCTGCTCACCTCGTTGACCGACCTGCCTTGGCCGGACATGGGCCTTGTGGTGGGCGGCGAGAAAGTGTATCCAAGTCCCATACTGACGTCACGCGGGTGTCCCTTCGGCTGCGAGTTCTGTTCGGTGGTGCTGATGTTCGGGCGCAGGGTCCGTTTCATCGAGCCGCAAGAGATAGTCGCGCGCATCAAGCAGGTGAACCCGAAGAAGATGTTCTTCTACGACGACAACTTCTTCATCAGCAGGCGCCGCGGCAAAGAGCTGCTCACTCTCATGATACAAGAGAAGCTCACCATGCCTTTCTTTGCGCAGATCAGGGTCGATTCCATATGCAAAGACCACACTGTGGACGAAGAGCTTCTTGATCTGCTCTACAAAGCCGGATGCCGCATCGTCTATCTGGGGCTGGAGTCGGTGAACCCGGCTACCCTCAAGGAATTCCACAAGGAATCGACTATCGAGGACATGGCCGGCGGCCTTGCTGCTCTTCACAAGCGGGGCATCAGCACGCACGGCATGTTCGTCTTCGGCGCTGATTCCGACACGCGCGAAGCTTTGGAAATGACGGCGGACTTCGCGGTACAGCACGGCCTCAACAGCGCTCAGTTCCTGGCCTTGACCCCGCTGCCCGGCACCAGGCAGACGGCTCAGTTCTTCGCCGAAGGCAGGATCTTCACCAAGAACTGGACTCTGTACGATGGGCATCATGTGGTCTTCTGGCCCCAGCAGATGACTCCCTACGAGCTGCAGGACATCATCAATCGGGCGCACAAACGTTTCTACAGTGGACGTAGACTAGTGGCCCGCAAATACGAAGGACCCATCATCCGCAAGCATCAGTTGCAGGGGTATCTCATAGCCCGGGCCTGGGAGCACGTGCGCGAGAACCGCGATTTCCTACGGGATCTGAGGGAGTTCTCCGAATCGCATCCGCGGCCGGAGCCGCTGGACGGTTTGCCCGAAACGGGGTTCGGCAAGGCTGCTCCGTAGCCTCTCGTTCGGCGGGGTCTCCTTTGTCGGCAAAGGATTTCGTCTACCCTTTACGAAAAGCTATCAGGACTTGCTAGCGGAGCTGAGCACCTAGAGCAGGGGGATAGCTTGGCCAGAGTCGTGGCCTTTACAAATCAGAAGGGTGGCGTGGCGAAGACCACGACCACTCTCAATCTCGGGGTCGCCTTCCAAGAGATGGGCCACAGCGTGCTCTTGGTCGACCTCGATCCCCAGGGCAATCTCACCATGAGCCTGGGGCTGGACCCCGACTCGGTGCGCCCCAGCATGTACGATGTCTTGGTGAGCGGGGTGAGCATAGAGGACGTCATCCGCCACCAGGAGATCGATGTGGCCGCGGCCAATATCGACCTTGCGGCCGCGGAGATAGCTCTCAGCTCGCTGATAGGGCGGGAGAGAGCGCTCAGCAAGGCTCTGCTTCAGGTGCGCGACACATACGAGTTCGTGCTCATCGACACGCCTCCCTCGCTGGGCCTTCTCACCATCAACGCACTGACCGCCTCTGATGCGGTGATAGTCCCGGTGCAGTGCGAATACCTGTCTCTGCGCGGTCTGGCCCAGCTAGAGCGGACCCTGGAGTTGGTGCGGGACAATCTCAATCCCAACGTGCACATCGCGGGCATATTGCCTACCATGTACGACTCCCGCACGGTGCATGGCAAGGAAGCGGTGGAAGTGCTGCGGGGCAGCTTCGGCGACCTTGTCTACACCACGGAGATACACAAGACCATCAAATTCGCGGAAGCGCCTGTTCAGGGGCAATCGGTTCTGAAATACGCGCCGGAAAGCCAGGCAGCCGAGGCATATCGCCAGCTTGCGAGAGAGGTGCTCGATGGAAAGAAGATCTAGCATGAAAGACAGCGGCCTGAGCGCTCTCTTCTTGGCGACGGAGACGGCGAAGCCCGCCGAGGAGTCGCCGATGGGCACTCTGCCCGCTGGGACCTCCGAGGAGGCACTCGCGCCGAAGCCGGACGGACCGGTGGGCGAGGCTGGGGACGAGGCACCGGGTGGGGACATGGTTGGCACCGACGCCCAAGATGGGACCATGGAGCAAAGGCGTCGCACTCTCATCCAGCCCTCGTGGAGCTTTCCCGCGGTCATCAGGGTGGTCGGTGTCGGCGGCGCCGGCACAAACGCCATCAATCGCATGCTCGAGGCGAGCATCAAGGGCGTGGAATTCATCGCCATCAACACCGACTCCCAGGCCTTGGCCATGTGTGAGGCCGACCACAAACTCCGCATCGGCCATGACCTCACCAAGGGGCTGGGTGGCGGCTCCGATCCGAAGGTGGGCCGCGACGCCGCCCTGGCCGCCTACGATGAGATCAAGAACATGCTCAAAGGCAGCGACATGGTGTTCATCACGGCTGGAGAAGGGGGCGGCACCGGGACCGGTGCCGCCCCGGTGGTAGCCGAGATCGCCAGGTCCCAAGGGGCACTCACCATCGGGGTTGTGTCACGCCCCTTCTCGTTCGAGGGCAAGCGCCGGGGCTTCCAGGCGTTGGAGGGGGTGCGGGATCTAAGGCATAGGGCCGACACGGTCATAGTGGTGCCCAACGACAAGCTCCTGGAGGTAGCCGACAGGGGCACTTCCATGATCGATGCCCTACGTCTGGCGGACGACGTGCTCCGTCAGGGTGTCCAGGGCATCTGCGACCTAGTGACGGTTCCTGGGCTGATCAACTTGGACCTGGCCGACGTCCGTACCATCATGACCGGGGCGGGTACGGCCCACATGGGAATCGGTCACGCACGCGGTGACGGCCGGGCCCAGAAGGCGGCCGAGATGGCTCTCAACTCCTCACTCTTGGAGACCTCCATCCACGGGGCCAGGGGCATCCTCCTCAACATCAGCGGCGGCGGCGACCTGGCGCTCTATGAGATCAACGAGGTAGCCGAGGCTGTGGCCGCCGAGGCCGCGCCCGACGCGAACATCATCTTCGGCGCCGTGGTGGACGAGTCGCTCGCCGATTGCTTGTGGGTGACTGTGGTGGCGACCGGGTTCGACGCTACCAGCGACGAGATCCTCACGGCCCAGGTGGAGATAGCTACAAGGCACGACCATTCGGGTGAGGTACCAGCTCCGTATCAGGGCGGACAGGAGGCCCCGGCTTCGGGCGGGCAGAAGACCCCGGATTCCAGCGAGCGGGCGTCCGCCCCACCCGACAGGGCGTTCACAGATCTGCTGCCCAAGGAGAAGTGGACCGATGCGGACGGCGGGAGCGGTGGCGGAGACGACACCCTGGACGTGCCGGCGTTCCTAAGGTAGGTCCTGGCGCAGGTCTCGCTCGTAGTACAGGTTGGTCTTCTCGGCGAGGCCCAGCCTGCGGTAGAAGGCGTGGGCGTCCAGATTCCACGACTCCGCCGCGAGAAACAGCCGGACGCAACCGCGAGCTCGGGCCATAGCCTCGGCCGACTGAATGAGGCCCCGGCCTACGCCCGAACTGCGGTACGCTTGCGTCACCAGCACGTCTTGAAGCTCACACACCAGCCCCGCCGACCAGGTGCTGAGCGAGAAGATGAGGGCGCACATGGCGATCAGGCGGCCTTGCCGGTCGGCTACCAGCAGGAGGTGGTCATCGGCGGCGAGAATGGCCGTGACTGTGGCGGTGAGCGGCCCGGCGTCGGGGGGAGCGACGCCGTGGAGTCTCATGATCTCTTCCAGAAGGGAGAGTATCTGGGGGGTGTCGGAGGGCGTGGCTTGCCGGTAGACGATCATCGGGACGAGGTTAGCAGATGGACGTAGAGATGCTTTATCTGAACGGGAGATTCCTGCCCCTTTCCGAGGGGCGTGTCCCCGTTGAAGACCGGGGCTTCGAGTTGGGCGATGGCGTCTACGAGGTGGTCAAGGTGATGAACGGCCGGCTCGTGTGGCCGGACGACCATCTGCAGCGTCTCGGACGGTCTTTGGCTGCCATCACGCTGACCGATGCCATCGCCGGTCATAGACTCGAAGAAGTGCTGCCCGAACTCGTCGCCCGCTCCGGGATCGAGCACGGCTGGGTGTATCTGCAGGTCACCCGAGGAGTCGCCGGTCGCGAGTTCGTGTTCCCCGCGACCCCACATCCCACCGTGTTTGCCTACGCGCGGGCCAACCCGGCGCCGGCGGCTGCCAAGATCCTGCTGGGGACGGTGCTCCATCCCGTGGAAGACATCCGCTGGGCTCGTTGCGACATCAAGTCCACCAACCTGCTGGCGGCTGTGCTGGCCAAGGAAGAAGCGCGGAGCGCGGGAGCTCACGAGGCGCTGTTCGTCGCGCCCGACGGGGCGGTGCGGGAGGGGGGTTCGTCCAACGTGTTCGCCGTGGTGAACGGCGTCCTGCGGACGCATCCGCTCAGCAACCGTATTCTGGGAGGCATCACGCGTTTGTATACTCTGCGTTTGGCCCGGGCGGCGGGATATCAGGTGGAGGAAAGAGCCTTCGCTCTGGCCGACGTGACCTCTCAGGCAGGCACAGGATGCGAGGTCTTCACAGCCTCCACCACCAAAGACATCCTGCCGGTGGTCAAGATAGGGACGGAAACCGTCGGCGACGGGCGCCCGGGCCCTGTCACCTTGGCACTGCTGGACATGATGCGCCGCGAGCAGGCTCTGTTCGTGGGGTTGGAGCCTCCCGCTCCACTGGCGTCCCGGCAGCACTGATCACGGGCGCCCGGCCGGGCGCCTCATCGCCTTGACCGTGCTGATCTCCGCTGCGCTGGGGCCGTGCTTGTCGAGTCCCGGCACTTCGAGCACGAACGGTACTGACGCCAAGGCCGGATGTCGGACCACCCGAGCCAGACCCGCCCGGCCGATCAGCCCGGCTCCGGGGTTCTCGTGGCGGTCATGCCTGGAGGCGAAGGGCGTGCCCGAGTCGTTCAGATGGACCAACCCGACGCGGCGAAGCAGATCCAGGCGCCGCAGGGCGGTCAGGAAGGACTCCAGTCCCTTGGCCTGGTGCACGGCATGGCCCGCGGCGAACAAGTGGGCGGTGTCGAGGCATAGGCCGGCAGACGTTGGCAACGCCGTGAGTAGGGCTGCTAGGTCATCCAATCTGTCTCCGATGGTATCTCCCGAACCCGCGCCGGTCTCCAGCAATAGGGGAGGAAGGTCTCGTTCGGAGGCTTCGCCGCCCGAGAGGGCGGCCAGGGTCTCCGCGGCGGCCGCGAGCGACGCGAGCGCCGCGCCTGTCACCAGGCCGGAAGCTGAGCCGAACCCCGCTCCCCGGTGCGAGCCTATGTGGGTGACCACTCCGGCCGCCCCGGCAAGGGCGCCGGTCATCAGAGCGTGGACTAGGGCCTCAACGGATCGCTGCCTGAGCGCTTCGTCGGGAGAGGCCAGGTTGATTAAGTAGATGGAGTGAAAGAAGAGGGGCAGCCGGAGTTCACGGAGAGCGGTGGCGAACTGCTGCAGTCCCTCGGGGTCAGGGGGGGTGGTCTGCCAAGTGCGGGGATTGGAACTGAAGACCTGCACGGCTTCGGCTCCCATGGCCAAGGCGCGTGCGGCCACTGCGGCGAATCCGCCCGCCGTGGAGATCTGGCCTCCGATGAGGGGGAGACTCGCGCTATTTTGGCCTGGCGCGCTGTTCGCTGTGATCATCGCCGGTGAGTCCTCTTGCGTCGGCGGGTCTCGTTCTGTCTCGATAGAGGATATAGAATCGGGACGACCAAGGTCGACTGGGCATCGGGGGCGGAACTCAGCGAAGAGGCCACCTATGTTCAGCCTGGCCGCTCCGGCCGCCTTTCCGATCCACCCCTTGTGGACGAACATATGTTTGTCTATGCTGTGGCTATGGAAG
Source organism: uncultured Actinomycetes bacterium (assembly GCA_963784835.1). GTDB lineage: Bacteria > Actinomycetota > Thermoleophilia > RBG-16-64-13 > RBG-16-64-13 > RBG-16-64-13. The sequence goes on from CAWASM010000003.1 coordinate 17,329, forward strand.
CGCGGGACAAGATCGTCCGGCCTCGAGCCGCTCACCGGGTCATCGCCCATCTTGACTTCGATGCCTTCTTCGCCGCCGTGGAGGAGAACCGCGACCCTTCTCTGCGGGGCAAGCCGGTCATCGTGGGGGGCGGCGAGCGGGGAGTGGTGTCCACCGCCAACTACGTGGCCCGGCGGTACGGCGTGCACTCGGCCATGCCGCTCCGCACCGCCAGGCGTCTCTGCCCCCACGGGGTGTATCTCACCGGGCATCATCAGCTCTACTACGAGTATTCCCGCAAGCTCATGGCCATGCTGGACGAGTATTCTCCGCTCGTAGAACGGATGAGCCTGGACGAGGCGTACGTGGACCTCACCGGCACCGAGGGGCTGTTCGGTCCTCCGGTGGAGACGGCCCGGCTGATCCAGCGCCGGGTGGCGGACGAGCTCCGTCTGAGCATCTCCGTCGGGGTGGCCACCAACAAGCTGGTGGCCAAGGTGGCCTCCGACTACGACAAGCCCGGAGGCTTCACCGTGGTCCCTCTGGGCAAGGAGGCGGAGTTCCTGGCGCCGCTGCCGGTGGAGAGGCTTCCTGGAGTCGGTCCGGCCCTGCTTGCCCAACTGCGTGACAGGGGGGTGGCCACCGTCGGCGATCTGGCCCAGGTGCCGCCACACCTTCTGCGGCTGTCGTTCGGGGAGATGGGGGAGATGCTCGCTCACCGGGCCCGGGGTGAGGATCTCGGCCGGGTAGCTCCGCGTGAGGAGGTGAAGTCCATCTCGCGCGAACACACCTTCGAGGAGGACGTGTCCGACATGGACCTCATCGAATCGACCCTGGTGGCGCTCACCGAGGACGTTTGCCGCCGCCTGCGGCGCAAGCGCTTGGAGGCGCGCACGGTGACGATCAAGATCCGCTACTCCGACTTCGTCACCCACACCTGCTCTCACACCTTGTACCGGCCGATGGACGTGGACGAGGTCTTCTTCGAGGAGGCCCTGACGCTCTTCCGGCAAGGCAGGCGGCGGCGCTACCATCTGCGTCTGGTGGGGGTGGGGCTCACCAATCTGGTACCTCGGGCCTGGCAGGACGACCTTTTCGACCAGGAACTGCCCCTGCTGCGCGAGCTGGACCTCAAGCTGGATGCCATCCGCGAGAAGTACGGGAAGGATGCGGTCCGCCGGGGCGCGGCGCTCCCGCGTGAAGATCAGGACGGTCCCGGCCGGGATTGAGGGACTCAAGGACAGCGGCGGCCTGCGCGGTCCGCCCGGGCCTGACGGCGAACCGATCCGCTACTGGGCCTGCTCGAAGATACGCACCTCGGAGAGGGCGGTGTCTTCCCACTCATCGCCCTCGTAGACCGAGACGATGGTCAGTTTCACCCAATCGATCGTCTCGGAGGCTTCGGGTCGATGCTCTGGGACTCCTCGGTATCGAGCCAGGTCGATCAACTCCGTCTCGCCGTTGGAGTACTCCACCTTGACAGTCTTCACTCGGGGATTGCCTTGGAAGCGCTCGTCATCCTTCTGGTAGCCGTTTGCGATCTCGATCCGCGCGATCACCAGCGGGCGGGAGAACTCGAAGCGCACCCACTCGCCCAGCCCCGGGCCTTTGACGCCCTCCTCCCAGGCGGTGGCGAGGTCTCCATCTATGAGGTTGGTGGCCCGATAGCTGTTGGTGGAGGTGGCCTTGAGCGCCGACGACGCGTCGGCGGACGTGGGCCGCACCTGGACAGGGGCCAACGTGGTGGAGGTGTCGCTATCTCCGGTGCCGGACGCCTGGGTGGACGTCGTCCCGATGATGGCCGCGGTGCCCGTCTGCCCTGTATAGGGGTCGATATTCTCGGTGGTCTGCAGCGACCGGTCGATGATGATGCCCAGTGCGATGGTGATCACCGCCAGGGCAAGCAGTAGAGCGATGCCCATAGCTGCCCCGGCGGCTGAGAGCCGCCGGCGTCTGAAGCTGGGTCCCCCGCGCTTCCTTCCGTAGAGAGAGGCTCCGCAGCGGCCGCAGAAAAGCGCCCGGGGCTCGCTCAGTGCCCGGCATTCGTTGCACCTTATGAACCTGGCTTCGCTCACTTCTGGGTATCGTCCCTCAGATTCCGAGATCTCATCAACACCCCTTTCGCCAATCATTATGGCAAAGCGACGGCGTTTACCCCAACTTTGTTCACGCCGGCCCAAAGTCTTCCTTCCCCAGCGGCCTGATAGAATCTAGAGGTCCGTCCCACGTGAGCGCCCGCGGAGAGTGATCGATGGCAGATCTCGACAATGTCAAGGAATCGAAGAACTACTACCTCGATATCCCGCAGAAGAACTCAGCCTTCTTTGTGAAGGGCTCCGGATCTCTCGACTGGGGTATGCAGAATCGTCTTGCCCGCATCTTCAGTCCGGAGTCGGGCCGCACCGTCATGTTGGCCATCGACCATGGCTACTTCCAGGGTCCCACCTCCGGTCTGGAGCGGGTGGATGTCAACATCGTGCCCCTGGCCCCCTATGCCGATGCTCTCATGCTCACCAGAGGGATCCTCCGCAGCGTGGTGCCCGTCCTCCTACGGCAAAGGCGTGGTGCTGCGCGCCAGCGGCGGCCCCAGCATCCTCAAGGAACTCTCCAACGAGCAACTGGCCCTGGACATCGAGGACGCCCTGCGGCTCAACGCCGCGGCCATGGCGGTGCAGGTGTTCATCGGAGGCGAGTACGAGACCCAGTCCATCCACAACCTCACGCGGCTGGTGGACATGGGCAACCGGTACGGCATGCCCGTGCTGGGAGTCACCGCTGTGGGCAAGAGCATGACTCGCGACGCCCGCTACTTCCGGCTGGCCTGCCGCATCGCCGCTGAGCTGGGGGCGCATTTCGTCAAGACCTACTACATCGAAGAGGACTTCGAGACCAGTCACCGCTTCCTGCCCGGTGCCCATCGTCATGGCCGGAGGCAAGAAGCTCCCCGAGCTCGAGGCTCTGACCATGGCCTACAAGGCCGTCAGCGAAGGCGCGTCGGGTGTGGACATGGGCCGCAACATCTTCCAGTCGGAGGCTCCGGTCGCCATGATCCAGGCGGTCAGCAAGGTGGTCCACGAGCTCATGAAGCCCGAGGAGGCCTACGAGCTCTTCCTCACTCTGAAGAGCGAGAAGAAGTAGGGCGAAGTGGAAGACGGTCCGCGTAGCGGCGAAGCAGGCACGACCCTCGCCGGGCTGCGGTCTCTCTGTCCCACGGTGAGCGTGGGCATCCTCAGCGCCGACCTCATGAAGCTGGGCTCGGAGCTCGCGCTCTGGAGCGGGCCGGGGTCGGGGTGGTGCACGTCGACGTGATGGACGGTTGCTTCTGCCCGCAGCTGACCGTCGGTCCCTCGTACGTGAAGGGGTTGCGCACGCCGCTGCTCAAAGACGTGCATCTGATGGTGCACGAGCCGCTCGACAGCCTTGCCGACTACGCGGCCGCCGGGGCCGACATGATCACTGTGCATCTTGAGGCCGCGGTGCACATCCATCGTGTTCTGCAGCGCCTGGGGGGTCTGGAGCACAGCGCGGGACCCGGCCGGGGGATCGTCCGCGGGCTGGCGCTCAACCCGGGCACGCCGCTGGAGTGGCTTACGCCGCCCCTGCTGGACGAGGTGGACATGATCTCGCTTCTGGCGATCGATCCGGGATGGAGCGGGCAGAAGTTCGCTCGCGCGCACGTTGGAAAGGGTCGCGCTGGTCAAAGAGATGGTGGAGGCCTCCGGCAGGGACATCCTGGTGTGCGTCGACGGGGGCATCACGCGGGACAACATCGCCGAGGTGGCGGCGGCCGGGGCCGACCTGATCGCGGCCGGCAGCGCGATGTTCGACGGCAAGGCGGCTGCCGCGAACGCCCGCGCATCGTGCTCCGACGCTGGCGGTAGGCAGGGAGGGCTGATGCGCTCCAGGTGGTCCGAAGACGAAGCCGCTGGGTTCGTCGCCTGCTATGGCCCCGAGTGGGGGGAGCCCTTGGCGCTCCGCACCTACTCCAGCCGGCTCCTGGGCGGGGAACCCGCTCTGGTGCTGCACGGCGGCGGCAACTCCTCGGTCAAGGCGCGCTGGCTGAACATCCTGGGCGAGGACCTGACGGCGGTGTTCGTCAAGGCCTCGGGCACCGACATGGCCACCATCGAGCCGGGCGGTCACCCGGGGCTGGATCTGGAGTACCTGCGTCGGCTGCGGGCTCTGCCCGACCTGGACGACCAAGCCATGGTGGACGAACTCCGCGCCCATCTGTTGCGGGCGGACAGTCCCACTCCCTCCATCGAGGCGCTGGTACACGCGTTCCTCCCCGGCATCTACATCGACCACACCCACGCCGATGCCATCCTGGCTCTGACCAATCAGGACGACGGCGGGGCCGTGGTCCGCCGGAGCGCTGGGCGACGACGTCATCGTGCTGCCGTACACCACGCCCGGCTTCAAGCTGGCGCTGGCGGCGGCCGCGGCCTTGAAGACCCGCCCCGGTGCTTGGGGCATGGTGTGGGCGCATCACGGCATCGTGACCTGGGGCAACACCGCCCGAGATTCCTATGAGGTGATGATCAACCTGGTCTCTAGGGCGGAACATTTCCTCGAGCACAACCGAGGGCCGCATGGCGCGAAGATCCCGGTGCCAAAGGAGGGTGCAGAGAGCGAGTCGGTGACCGCCTCAGGCTCCAAGGTGCGGACCGGACTCCGCTCCAGGCAGGTGGAGGTGGCGACCATGCTGCGCGGCCTCCTGGCCGCGGATAGCGGCGACCGCGACCGGCCTCACCAGCGGGTCGTCTTGCAGACTCTGGTCGACCCGGAGATGCTTGCGGTGTTGAGCGCCCCTTGGGCCCATGAAGCCTTGGTTACCCCGCCCCTGACCACAGACCACCTCATCCGCACCAAGGCACTGCCGCTGTGGATCGACTCTGTGCCTCACGGCGACGAGGCGGCTCTGCGGGAGCGACTGCGGGCCGCGGTGGAGAGGTATTCCGAGGAGTACCAGGCCTACTTGGACCGGCACGCTGACGCCCTTCCTGCCGGAGTCGAGACCTTCGATCCTAGCCCGCGAGTCGTGATGATCCCTGGACTGGGGACGTTTTGCGCGGGGCCCGACCTACGGGAGTCGCTGATCACTCGGGACATCACCGTGCACACCATCGCTGTGAAGGCCGCCATCGCCGCCGCGGACTCGCGCTACAGGGGGCTGCCTGAGGACGAGTTGTTCGCCATGGAGTACCGCACGCTGCAGCACGCCAAGCTGGAACGCGGAGCGGCCCAGCCCCTGCGCGGCCAGGTGGCCCTGGTCACCGGGGCGGCGGGCGCCATCGGCACCGGTATCTGCCAGGGCCTGCTGGAGGCCGGCTGTCTGGTGGCCGCCACCGACCTGCCCGGGGAGCCCCTGAACACCTTGGTGTCCACCCTCAGCTCCGAGTTTCGCGGCTCGCATCATCGGGCTGCCGCTGGACGTGACCCATCCGGAGTCTGTCGCCGAGGCTTTCGCGGAAGTCGTGCGGACCTGGGGTGGCGTCGATCTGGTGATCCCCAATGCGGGCGTAGCTCACGTAGCCCGGCTGACCGACCTGAGCCTGGAGAAGTACCGCAAACTCGAGCAGGTGAACGTCGAGGGGACGCTGCTGTTGCTCGCCGAGGCCGCGCGTCACTTCAAGCGACAGGGCACCGGTGGGGACGTGGTGCTCATCTCGACGAAGAACGTGTTTGCCCCGGGGGCCGGGTTCGGTGGTTACAGCTCTACCAAAGCCGCGGCTCATCAGTTGGCCCGCATCGCAAGCCTGGAGCTTGCTGAAGACGACGTGCGGGTGAACATGGTGGCGCCCGACGCGGTGTTCTCGTGCGGTACCTGTCGCTCGGGCTTGTGGGCGGAGGTGGGGCCCGACCGGATGAAGGCCGGGGTCTGGACGAGGCCGGACTCGAGGCCTACTACCAGGGCCGTAACCTGCTCAAAGCTCAGGTGACAGCGGAGCATGTGGCAAAGGCGGTGCTCTTCTTCGCCACCCGGCAGACTCCCACCACCGGGGCCACCATCCCCGTGGACGGAGGCCTGCCGGATTCCACGCCGCGATAAGAGACGGTTTCGGAATGAAGCTCCGCCGCAAGGGACGCATTGGGCAAGCGCGAGGGAAGGTTCGAGGGAGCGTGAATAGCAGCGCTATTGACGCGACCGAGGACGTGCTATCGCGCCGGCCAAGGCGCACTGGGCGGCCGCAGCTTGATTTCGAAACCAGCTGAAAGGGTAAGGAGAAGCATGACTGCCACCGGCCTGCCCATAGATCTCCGGAGCGATACGGTCACCAGGCCGAGCGAGGCCATGCGCCGCGCAATGGCGGCGGCGCCGGTGGGTGACGACGTCTACCGCGAAGATCCCACCATCAAGCGGCTCCAGGAGATCGTGGCCGGCATGCTGGGCAAAGAAGCGGCCCTTTTTGTGCCCTCGGGGACGATGAGCAACCAACTCTGCCTGCGCACGCTGACGCGGTGCGGCGACGAGGTGATCGTCCACGAAGACGCGCACGTGCTGCATTACGAAGGAGGCTCGGCGGCAGCCCTATCGGGGCTGCAGCTCCGGCCTGTGCCGGGAGAGCTGGGAGTGCTCTCGTCTGAGGCCGTCGAAGCGGGCCATCCGGCCGCCGGAGGAGCACTTTGCCCATACCGGCGCGGTGGAGATGGAGAACACCCACAACCGCTGCGGCGGCACAGTCTGGCCGCTGGAGGCGATGCAGGCGTTGGCTGTTCTCGCCGGTGCGCGCGGACTCGGGGTGCACCTGGACGGGGCCCGTCTCTGGAACGCGCACGTGGCCAGCGGCGTGGCGTTGGAGGCCTACGCGGCTACCGCAGACTCCGTGGCCGTCTGCTTCTCCAAAGGCTTGGGGGCTCCGGTGGGCTCGTGCCTGGCCGGGACCCGCGAGTTCGTCGAAGCGGCTCGGGACAACCGCAAGCGCTACGGCGGGGCCATGAGGCAGGCGGGCATCATCGCCGCGGGAGCTCTCTACGCGTTGGAGAACAATCTGGACCGGCTGGCCGACGACCACGCGAACGCGGCCCTGCTGGCCGACTACCTTCGCCAGGTGTCGGGGGTGGAGGTGGTCCATCCGGTGCAGACCAACATTCTCATCGTGTCGGTCGCTGGGATGGGGCTCACCGCTGAGTGTGTGGTGGCGGCCTTGAAGGAGCAGGGAGTGCTCTGCGGGGTGGCGGCGCCCGAGCGGGTGCGCTTCGTCACCCATCTTGATGTGGACGCGGCCGCCGTACGCGCAGCCGGCGAGATCGCCCTGAAGGTGTTGCCCAAGCTGGCCCACGACTGCGCCAAGGCCGGTGGTCGGCCGGCGGGGAGCGCCGCCGGGGCGCAGCCAGGCGAGGTCCGCTGATGGATAGGGACCAAGCTCTGCAGCTCGTACGCTCGCGAGTGAAGAACGAGAATCTGGTGGCCCACATGCTGGCCGCGGAGGCCATCATGGGGGCTCTGGCTGAGCGTCTGGGCGGCGACGCGCAGAAGTGGCGGCTTGCCGGTCTGCTACACGATCTCGATGCGGAAGAGACCGCCGGTACCATGGAGGTGCACGGCATCCAGACGGTGGAGTGGCTGCGGCAAGAGGGGCTGGCCGACGAAGAGTTGCTGCGAGCCATCCTCGCTCACAACCCGGACAACGGGTCGAGCATCGCATCGACCATGGACCAAGCTCTGTTCTCCTGTGACTGTCTAACAGGCTTGATCACTGCCGCCGCGCTTATCCGCCCCGAGAAGCAGTTGGCGCTGGTGGCGCTCAAGAGTCTGCAGAAACGCTTCAAAGAGCCCTCGTTCGCAAAGGGAGCGCGGCGGGAGGACATAGCCACCTGTTCGGAATTGGGCCTGGAGCTTGACGAGTTCCTTGCCCTTGGCCTGAAAGCGATGCAGGAGGTATCCGATGAACTCGGTCTCTAAGGGGGGCACCGGCGCGCCCGTCCTGCTGGTCTCCGTCCCGACGCCTATGGAAGCCGAGATCATCGTCGGCCGGCTGCGTAGCGCAGGCATCGAGACCTACGTGCGCCACGAGGCCCTGTCGGTCGTCTATGGCCTGACTGTCGACGGATGCGGCCAGCAGGACATCATGGTCCGGCCGGACGATCTGGACGACGCCCGTTTCGCGCTGGAGGAGATGCCTTGACCTCGGTGCTTGGGGTCGCCTGGCTGACCGCCGGCGGCGAAGCCGACGGGGCGCCGGCTTCGGCCGGCCGCTGATCGGCGGATCGTCGGCGTGCTCTATCTCTGCGCGACTCCCATCGGTAACCTCGGCGACGTCACTCTGCGGGTGCTGGAGGTCCTACGGACCGCCGACTTGGTGGCCTGTGAAGATACCCGTCACACCCGCATCCTTCTGGACCGGCACGGCGTCACGGCCCGGTTGATCAGCTTCCACGAGCACAATGAGGAAGCGCGCTTGGCGGCGATTCTGCCGCTCCTGCGGGAAGGCAAGTCGGTGGCGGTTGTGAGCGACGCGGGCATGCCCGGGCTGTCCGACCCCGGGTTCACCTTGGTACGGGCCTGCGCGGCCGAGGGACTTCCAGTGACGGTGGTACCCGGTCCTTCGGCGGTATCGACGGCTTTGGTGCTCTCCGGTCTGCCGACCGACCGCTTCGCCTTCGTCGGCTTCTTGGCGCGCGGAAAGGCCAAGCTGATAGAGCAGTTGGCCGGGTTCGACGGTACCGGGACCACTGTGTTGGCCTTCGAATCGCCCCGCCGCGTCCGCGCCTCCCTGGCCGCCATCGGCGGGCGCTGGCCTGAGCGGCGTCTGGCCGTATGTCGGGAGCTCACCAAGATCCATGAGGAGGCCGTGCGGGGGACTGCCGCCGAGGTCCTGGAGCACCTAGCGGACCCGGTCCGGGGCGAGATAGTCCTGGTGCTGGAGCCGGCCGGAGGGCTCGGGCCTGGAGCGGCGGCCGCGGGCAGGGGCAGCGCGGGCGGGGCCTGCGTCGACAGAGAAGCGGTGCGTCGCGCCCTGGCCGAGCTTATGGCCGCGGGCTTAGGCACAAAGAGGGCCGCCGGCCTCGTGGCCGGCCTCACGGGGATGTCCAAGAAGGTCGCCTACGAGTTGGCCTTGGAGATGGCAGACCCGGGAGCGCGGCCGACGGCCTGAGAAGTGACGCGCAGAGCCTCCGCCAGTAGGGTTTGCCCCCGTTCTGATTGGGGCAGATGCCTTGACATTGCGGTTGCCGCAAGCTTATGGTGGCAGCAGCAGACAACGACACTCAAGAGTGGGCAAAGCGAACAACAGGAGGCGGGAATGAACTTTGACATGAAGCGTTTCCAGAGGTGGGACTGGGGCGTTCTCGGGGCTTTCGTGCTGGCCATAATCGGAGTGAGCATTCCGTGGTGGCACCTAAAGGCGGGCGGTCTCTTCGGAATCGGCGGTAGCGCCGACAGCATCCTGGGTATTTCTCTCAATCTTAGTGGCTGGAGCGCCGGAGTAGTCGGCACCGGCAAGGCGACCTTCTCCTTGATGCTTATCGCCGTTGTGTGGATCGTGGCGAAGGCTTTCTTCCGGAGAGGAACACCTACTCCCTCTTGGTACAAGGAGAGTTGGGTCATCATGGGCTTCGGCGGCCTCTTGACCATCTTGGGCATCGTGGGTTGCGCGAAGGCCCCCTTTGGTGGCTTCGACGCCTGGTCCTGGCGGCCCGGTTCGATCATCACTCTGATAGCAGCCTTAGCCATGCTGGTGTTCGGGTACTTCATGTTCACGGACAAGACCGGCGCGTACGACGGTTCTGGCAAGTTCGCCCTGCCGAACATGGGTGGCCATCCTCAAGCACCCGGCGGCTATCAGCAGCCCCCCGCGGGCTATCAGCCCCCGGCAGCGGGCAAGTTCTGCTCCAACTGTGGCGCCGGACTTGCTCCTGAAGACGCTGCCTGCAGGGCCTGCGGCAAGCCGGTCTGACCAGCGACTGACTTGTTCAGCGACCGAGCAGCCAGCTCGTCGCCCGAGAGAGATGAAGGGGAGCCGGTCGAGAGGCCGGCTCCCCTTTCTGTGCGGTCAGGGCGGCGTATCTGCGACTAGGCGGCGAGAGGTCGGTTTCCCCGCGCGAAGTCTGGTGTGCTACGTTGTAGTTGGCCGATAGTCGGCTCACAAACCTATCAAGGGGATCGAGGAGGGGACATGTTCTGTCCGGGCTGCGGCAAGGAAAACAGCGACGAGGCCGGTTTCTGCGAAGCGTGTGGCCGGTCCCTCAGCGTGGAAGGCTCGCAGTGGGCGCAAGGCCAGAATCAGCAGACGGCCTACCAAAGCGCCCAGGACCGGCCGGCGATGCCTGGGGTGATCGCCAACGTACCAAACTACCTTGGCTGGGCTATCGCGGTGCTCATCCTGTGCTTCTGGCCGACCGGCATCGCAGCGGTGGTGAACGCGTCCAGGGTCAACAACCGACTGGCTCTCGGCGACATCGCGGGTGCGCAGGAGGCGTCGCGCAAAGCGAAGATGTGGTGTTGGGTGTCGTTCATCATCGCGGTTGTGTGGATCGTGGTGGTCATCATCGCAGTCGCGGCGGGGCGGGCGAGCAGCTAAAGCGCGGGAGAAGATATGTTCTGCCCAGGCTGCGGCAAAGAAGTGAGGGACCAGGGTAGTTTCTGCCGAGCGTGCGGCGCGCGACTCTATGGGGATGTTTCGCCGCGGGTGATGCAGGAGTGGCACGGCAACGGGGCCCAGCAAGGCCCGCCGCATATGCAACCGTTACGGGGTCCGGTCCCCCGCATCCCCGACTACCTTGGCTGGTCCATCGCCGTGCTTCTCCTTTGCTTCTGGCCCACTGCCATCGCCGCGATCGTCAATGCGACAAGGGTCAACAAGAGACTGGCACTCGGTGACATCGCGGGCGCGCAGGAGGCGTCGCGCAGGGCCAAGATGTGGTGCTGGATCTCTTTCGGCATAGCCGTGATCCTGGGCCTTGCGCTGGGACTTGCTTCTTCAAGCTGCTAGGCTCGGGAGCCGCGCGAGCGCACGGCTGCTCGTGGGCCGCCCCGAGGCCCGATGCGAGGAGGCCGCTGAAGACCGAAGTCTCCGCCACTCGGCGACATGCGGCCGCAAGGACACACTGGGCGGCGCAATATTTCGTTCTCAGTCGCGTCTATAGCGCTGCTTTTCACGCTCCCTGCGTCCTCGTCTTGCACTTGCCCACCCGAGTTCTGGCGGCGAAACGTCCGTCTTCAGCAGCCTGTTAGAATAGTCCGGCCATGGCGCGCTTCTACATCACCACTCCCATCTACTACGTCAACGACGTGCCGCACATCGGGCACGCCTACACCACCACGGCCGCCGACGTGGCGGCGCGCTTCCACCGGCAACTGGGCGACGACGTCTTCTTCCTCACCGGCACCGACGAGCACGGCACCAAGGTGGAGCAGGCGGCCGCCGCCCGCGGCCTGACGCCGAAGCAGCACGTCGACGAAGTGGTGGCCAAGTTCAAGGAAGTCGCGCGCCAAAGTGGGAGCCAGCAACGACTTCTTCATCCGGACCACGGACCCACAGCACGAGAGATACGTGCAAGATTTCGTGCAACGCTGCTACGACGCCGGCGACATCTACAAGAGCTCGTATTCCGGCCTCTATTGCCCGGCCTGCGAGGCGTACTACATCGAGGAGAACCTGGTCGACGGCCTGTGCCCCGACCACGGCACCGCTCCGGTGCGCATGGAGGAGGACAACTACTTCTTCCGTCTCTCGGCTTATCCAGGACCGGCTCGAGCGAGCACTACCGGAGCCCATCCCGATTTCGTGCAGCCCGCGCCACCGCTACAACGAGGCGCTCTCGTTCATCGAGCAGGGCCTGGACGACATCTCCATCTCCCGGGCCACCCTCAAGTGGGGCATCTCGGTGCCCTGGGACGAGACGCCAGGTGATCTACGTGTGGGTGGACGCCCTGATCAACTACCTGAGCGCGCTCACATACGCTCCTGGGCAAGATCTTGTCTCGCGTTTTTGGCCGGCGAGCTACCACCTCATGGCGCAGGACATCCTCAAGTTCCACGGCATCATCTGGCCGGCGCTCCTGATGTCGGCCGGCTATGAGCTGCCGGAGCACCTGTTCATCCACGGGTACCTGAAGCTTGGCGGGGAGAAAATGTCCAAGACTCGCGGGAACGTGATGGACCCCTTCCCGCTGATCGAGCAGTATGGCGCCGACCCGTTCCGGTTCTACTGCCTGCGCGAGGTGAGCTTCGGCCAGGACGGCATGGTGAGCGAGGAAGGGTTCAAGGCCCGCTACAACAGCGAGTTGGCCAACGAACTGGGCAACCTGCTGTCGCGGAGCACCTCCATGATCGGCAAGTACCGTGGCGGCACCGTACCGGTGCCGCCCGCCGGGTATGCCGACGCCCCGGAGTGCACCGCACGCCCACCCTGGATCGCCGCTGGCCGTCGAGGCGACATCTACCTGCTCCGCGGTGCGGACGCAACTGCGAAGACATGGATCTGAGCGCCGCGCTGGAGACCATCTGGAGCTTCGTGCGCCGGCTCAACCGCTACGTGGAAGAGCAGGCGCCTTGGAAACAGGCCAAGGAGGAGGCGGCGGAAGCCGCGGCGGGCCGCGGCGCGCACCTCGGGGGGCGCCGCTCCGGGCGCCGCGACCGCGGCGCTCGATGCCACCCTTTGGGATCTGGCCGAGGGGCTGCGCCTGTTGTCGGTGCTGCTGTATCCGTTCATACCCACGACTGCCATGGCCATCCGGGAGCGGCTGGGCTTGGGCGCGGCCGCGGACTCACGCGCGCCGGCCTGGAGCGAAGCCTACTGGGGCCTGCTTCCCGCCGGCCTGACCGTGGTGACCGGCGCTCCGCTCTTTCCTCGCATCGAGGAGTGACGGCGACGGATGGGCCGCCCGCCGGCTGCCGCTCACCCCGTAACCCGTGACCATGTGATGCTCATCGATTCCCACACCCATCTGGACCACTGCCGTGAGGATGCGGCGGAACTGGTGGCCGACGCCCGCGAAGCCGGGGTCGGCCTCATCATCCAGTCCGGCATCGACCTGGACCGCTCGCGCCACTCGGTGGAGTTGGCCGAACAGTTCCCCGAGGTGTATGCCACCGTGGGCTATCACCCGAGCGAAGCGGGTCTCGTGAAGGCCACCGGGTGGGCCGCGATCGAGGCCTGGACCGCGCATCCTCGAGTGGTGGCTGTGGGCGAGACCGGGCTTCGACTACTACCACGACGACTGGCCCCACGAAGTACAGGGCGAGGTGTTCGTCCGCCATATCGACCTGGCCAGGCGGGCCGGCCTGCCGGTGGTGGTGCACACTCGGGAAGCGGCCGACGATACGCTCGCCGCGCTGGCCGAGCACGCGGCCGGGCTCACCGTCATCCTGCATTGCTTCTCGTGGCCGGGACTGCTCGACGAGGTGGTCGCTCGTGGCTACTACATCAGCTTCGCCGGCAATGTGACCTACAAGAACGCGGCCGACCTACAGGCGGCGGCCCGGGCCGTGCCCGCCACATCTGCTGCTGCTGGAGACCGATGCGCCCTGGCTTACGCCGGTGCCCCTGCGCGGCCGCCCCAACCGGCCGGGGCTGGTGGCAAACGTGTACGAGTTTGTGGCGGGATTGCGCGGCGTGAGCGTGGACGAGTTGGCCGAGCAGATCGAGGCGAACGCGCGGGCTGCGTTCCCGCGGCTGGCGGGCAACGCCGGGAGCGACTCGTGAGTTCGAGGGACGGGGCTGACAGGCCGGCCTCCGGCGAGTCGGGGCTCCGGCAGGTTTCGCTGGCGCGCATCAAGGAGTTCGGCATCAAGCCGAAGCGGGACCTGGGGCAGAACTTCCTCATCGACGACAACATCCTCGGGGTGATACTCGGCTACCTGGAATGCACCTCCGAAGACGTTGCGCTGGAGATCGGCGCGGGCCTTGGGCGTGCTGACCGTCGCGCTGGCGGGGGTGGTCCGGCACGTCCACGCGTTCGAGGTTGATAGGAGTTTGGAAGCGCCGCTCCGTGCTACCCTGCAGGGCGACCCCAAGGTGACCCTGCATTTCCAGGACGTGCTCAAGGCCGCGCTCGAGGATCTAGATCCTCTCCCCACCTTGTGTGCGAGTAATCTGCCCTACTCGGTGGCCGGTCCATCGGTGATCGAAGCGCTGCGGCGGCTGCCCAGCGTGCGGCGCTACTGCGTGATGGTGCAGCGCGAAGTGGCCGAGAGGATGGCCTCCGCTCCGGGCAGCAAGGCTTACGGGGTGCTCTCAGTGTGGGTGCAGCTCTACGCCGGCATCGAGCGGGTGCGTCCGCTGAGCCGTTCGATCTTCTATCCCCGGCCGCATGTGGATTCGAGCCTGGTGGTGCTCGAGCGTCTGCCGGCCGAGCGACTGCCGGCGTGCGAGCCGGAGCGGCTGCGGGCCGTCATCCAGGCAGCTTTCGGTCAGAGGCGCAAGACTCTAGTGAACGCTCTCAGCGCGGGCCTAGGCCTATCCCGGGAACGGGCGCTTGCTGCCGTGACGTCTCTGGGCCTGCCCGCGGACGTGCGGGCGGAGCGGCTGGATGCCGCGGCAGTTCGTGGAGCTCACGGAGCGCCTCGCCTGCTGAGCCTGATGCGCGAGGTAGAGGGCTAAAGTCACGACCCCGGCGAGCCGATGTTCCTTCTAGAGCCACGCCCGCTGGAGGTGAACCATTGATCTCGTTTCCGTCCGGTCGCAGGCCTCGTTGCGTCATGGCCATGGCCACCCACCTCAACGCAGGGATCTGGGGATCCCGCTTTATCGGAGACTGCCAGATAGGCACAAACGGCGAGACCATCTGGCTGAGAGGCCGCCGGGTACCGGCGTGGGTCTCCTGGATGCGCGTGGTCAGCTGCGCGGTGTTCCTGCCGGTGGGCTTCGTTGCGGGCGTCGTGTGTGTCGAGACTGTCGGCGGGCACTGGGGCTACCCTCCCTACTACTACCTTGCCTCTGCGCTGCTGACGTTCCTCCTGGTCGTGCTGGGCACGTGGGGCGCGGGCATCTGGACAGAGAGCCTGAGCACCTACGTGACGGTGTCTTGGCCCGCTCCGAAGGTACTGGCCGTGGCCAAAGGCCCGGGTGCGGGAGCGTTCGGCGCAGGCAAGCTCTGGACGGTCTCGAACAAATTTGTCAGCCCGACCGGTCTCATCCAGGCTGAGGTGCCCATCGGGCCGGGCGGCGCTCCGAGGCGTCTGGTGTTGAAGGTGCAGGGCAATGAGGCCCGCTCGCTGTCCATGGTGCTGTCGGGGTCGTACTACGGCCAGGTGGGCTGAAGCCCGAACCGAACGCTCCGACGGTGGCCAGGCCTTCTCTTCGTCTGTTTGCGCTTCCTGTGCCCGGGGCATCATCACTTGACGCATGAAGCCGGGATCCACTGGGCGCCCAGTGAGGAGCTCATTTGACCGACAAACGGATGCCCGTTCTGTTCGTGGGGCACGGCTCTCCGATGAACGCGTTGGAAGACAACGCCTTCAGCCAGGGCTGGGTCGCCCTGGGCCGATCTCTTCCCCTGCCGAAGGCCATCCTGGCTGTATCGGCTCATTGGTACACGAGTGGGACGTTCGTGACGGCGGATGTGCGACCGCGCACCATCCACGATTTCGGGGGATTCCCAGAGGAGCTATACCAGATCGAGTATCCGGCTCCCGGCGACACGGACCTTGCCAAGCGGGTGGTGGATCTCCTGGGGCTTCAGTCTTCTGCTCTCTACCCCGACCGCGGTCTGGATCACGGCACTTGGAGCGTGCTCAAGTGGTCCTATCCGCCGGCTGATGTGCCGGTGGTGCAACTCAGCATCGATGGCAGATTGGACGTCAGGGAGCATCTCGAACTGGCCAGCCAACTTCTCGGATTGCGCGACGAGGGAGTGCTGGTGTTCGGCAGCGGCAACATCACGCACAACCTTCGCGACGCGTTCCGGCGCATGCACTCCGGCGACCTCTCGGTGCCGGACTGGTCGGAGCGTTTCGATGAGCGCGTGAGACGCTGTCTGGTCGAGCGCGACACTCAAGGGCTCCTGGGCCTGTGGCCGGGCACCGAAGACGGGAGGCTCTGCCATCCCAACCCGGATCACTGGCTGCCGCTCATCTATGTGTACGCGGCCATGAGCCGCGAGGATACCGTGGACTTCCCGGTGGAGGGGTTCGACATCGGGCTCTCCATGCGCAGCGTGCTTTTCAGCCCATTGGTGCTCACGGTCGGGCCCGAAAGCGTCGATAGTACGGGGTGATATGCTCACTGGGCGTGCCCTGCCGCGGCGGGGCGCCTGAGCGCACCGGTCAGGAAGGACCGAAAGACTATGCACGTCACCAAGAGGGCGCCGGCCAAGGTCAATCTTTCCCTGCTGGTGGGGCCCAAGGATGCCGAGGGCATGCACGAGCTGTTCACGGTGTTCGCTCCTCTCGACCTGTTTGACCAACTGGAGTTCACCTTGGAGGCCCATCCTGCCGGCGGGTCCGCTGGAGACCTGCGGGTCAAGTGCCGGGTGGACGAAGGCGAGTCGAACCTAGCGGCCAAGGCCCTGCGTGCCTTGGAGCGCCGCACCGGCTGGGTGTTCACAGGACGGGTGGACATCGATAAGCGTATCCCCGTGGGCGCCGGCTTGGGCGGCGGCAGCTCCGACGCGGCGGCTGCGCTTCTGGCCGGGGTGCAGACCATCAGCGAGGCCGGAGGACCGGTGCCCGATAGGACGCAACTGGTGGCTCTGGCCCGGGAGATCGGTGCCGACGTAGCCTTCTTCCTGGATCCCCGGCCTGCCATCGGGCGAGGAGTGGGAGAGATCCTGGAGCCCATCGAAATGCCGGAGCTGCCTTTGGTCCTGGTGCCCTCCGACCGGCACCTGTCCACAGAGCGGGTGTACAAGGCCTTTGACGAGATGCAGCCCTTTGAGAACCGGGCGGTCTTCGAGTTCCGGGCCGACGCGGCCGGGAAGAACTGGCGCCAGGCCAAGGATGCGGGCCAAGTGGCTCGTCTCCTGGAGAACGACTTGGAGAAGATCGCCTACAGCCTCATCCCCACTCTGCTCACCGATAGAGAGGTGCTGGTGAGAGAGGGCGCGACGGCCGCGCTGGTGACCGGGTCGGGTCCCACCTTGTTCGGTCTCTGCGCTTCCAGCGAGAAGGCCGAGGAGGTGGCCCGCCGCATGGTGCAGCGAGGCTTCAAGGCCCACCTGGCTACCACTTCACGCGGGTTTTCTTGACACCCCTCCGACGGCTGACCTATACTTCCTGCGCTCTCGGGCGTGACCCGGGAGCCGGAAGCGGTGGGGCGTGGCCAAGTGGTAAGGCAACGGGTTTTGGTCCCGTCATTCGTAGGTTCGAATCCTGCCGCCCCAGCTTCCCCTTCTCTTCCACAGAGGCTCATCGAGGTGCAGACCGGCGTGAGCTCTCACATCTGCCAGCGTTGTGGTGCTGGCCGCCGGCCAGGGCAAGCGCATGAAGTCGGAGCTTCCCAAGGTGCTTGCACCAGGTGTGCGGCCGGCCCATGCTGCTGCACGTGCTCGCTGCCGCCCGGTCCGTGGCAGCCGAGCGTACGGTCGTGGTGCTCGGCCACGGCCACGAGCAGGTGCGTGCCGCTACCTGCCGCCGGATTGCGTGGTCGCTCTGCAGGAGCAGCAACTGGGCACCGGCCACGCCGTGCTGGCCGCTGCCGCCCAGATCTGCCGGGGCACATGCTGGTGCTGCCCGGCGACACTCCGCTGGTGACCGGCGAGGCTCTGTTGGCTCTGGTGCGCGATCACACGCTCCGGCAGCGGCCGCCACCGTGCTCACCATGGAACTGGAAGATCCCACCGGCTACGGCCGCATCGTGCGCGATGCCGACGGCTCGCTGCTGCGCATCGTCGAGCATCGCGACGCGACCGCGGAGGAGCTCGCCATCCACGAGGTCAACAGTGGCATGTACGTGCTGCCGGCCCGTCCAGACCCTCGACATACTGCGGGACGTCGGCACCGACAACGACCAGCAGGAGATCTACCTCACCGACGTCATCGCCGGGCTGCGCGCGCGGGCGGAGGGTGGCGGCCTCGAAGGTGGCCGACCCCGCGCTGGTGCTGGGCGTCAACTCCCGGACGAGCTGGCCGAGGCGGAAAGGCTCATGTCGCGGTCGCGAAGGGCCGTGGACGGCCCGGCAGAACGGCCGCCAACAGTGATACCGTACGATTGGATGACCAGCAGACAAGGAGGAGCGCGGGCATGGCAGAGCGGGAACCGCGGCGGTGCGCGCGGATGACCCCCGAACGTTCGCTGATGGTGTTTTCGGGACGGGGCAACCCCGAGCTCGCGCCAAAGTCGCCGACAAGCTCGGCATCGAGTTGGGCCGGGTGGACATCAAGACCTTCGCCGACGGCGAGATCTACGTCAAGTACGGTGAGAGCATCCGCGGGGCCGACGTGTTCATCATCCAGCCCACCTGCCGGCCGGTGAACGAGAACCTCATGGAGCTCCTGATCATGATCCAGGCGGCCCGGCTTGCGTCTGCCCACCGGGTCACCGCCGTCATGCCCTGGATGGGCTACTCCCGGCAAGACAAGAAGAGTTGCCCGCGTGAGCCCATCACCGCCCGGCTGGTGGCCGACATCATACAGGCCGCCGGCGTCGACCGGGTGGTCACCATGGATCTGCATGCCGGCCAGTTGCAGGGCTTCTTCAGCGTGCCCGTGGATCACATGACCGCCCTCTCCATGATCGCCGACTACTTCAAGCTGAAGGGGCTGGCGATGGAAGACATGGTCATCGTCTCGCCCGACGCCGGCGGCCTGAAGACCGCCAAGCGCGTGGCCGACCGCCTGGGCTGCTCGGTGGCCGTGCTTACCAAGCTGCGGCCGGAGCACAACGTGTCGCGGGTCATGCACGTCATCGGCGACGTGGAGGGCAAGACGGCCATCATCGTGGACGACATCATCGACACCGCCGGGACGCTCGTGAACGGCGTCGCAGGCACTCGTGAGAAGGGCGCCAAGGAGGTGTACGCGGCCTGCACCCACCCGGTGCTGTCGGGCCCCGCCTACGAGCGCATAGCCGCTTCGCCGCTCAAGGAAGTCGTGGTCACCGACACCATCCCCCTGCGTGAAGGCGCAGGACCACGGCAAGATTGTGGTACTATCCACCGCCGGTATCCTGGCGGATACCATCAGGAACGTGTTCGCCGACGAATCGGTGAGCGAGCTCTTCCAGGGAGAAAACCAGCTGTTCTGAGGGTCTGAGGCTGAAGTTTGAGGAGACAGCATGGATACCATCAAACTGTCGGTCAACGAGCGCGAAGAGACCGGTAACGGTCCGGCCCGGCGGCTGCGCGCGCAGGGGCGCATCCCGGCCGTGACCTACGGCAAAGGCAAGGAGCCACCGCCATCTCGGTCGACCTGGAGAGCTCAAGGCGGCTGCGGGCCACGGCCACAACGTCGTTCTGGAGCTGGACTTCGGCAAGGCAGCCAAGGCGCAAGCAAGGCAAGGCCGCTCGCTACGCCGTGGTCAAGGAGATCCAGTTCCATCCCACCAAGCGGACGCTGCTGCACGTCGACCTTCACGAGGTCGACCTGGCCGTGGAGATCGAGGCCCCGGTGAGCCATCGAACTGGTGGGCGTCCCGGCAGGCCTGACCGATGGCGGCATCCTGGATTGGGAGCGGCGCGAAGTAACGGTACGCGCACTTCCGCAAGACATGCCGGAAGCGCTTGAGTTGGACGTGAGCGGTCTGGTCATCGGACACCACCTCACGGTGGCCGATGTGTCCGCGCCTGCCGGCGTCAACATCATCGACGATCCCGAGACTGTGCTTTGTCGCTCTCGTCCCGCCGCGGGTCGAGCAGCCGACTGCCGCCGAGTGGCCGAAGAGGCGGCAGAGCCTGAAGTCATAGGCGGCGAGCCGAGTGAGGAGTAGTCACCGGGTAGGCGGCGGCCTCCACAGGTTCGGTCTTTGTCGAGGTTAGGACGGAGTGGCAGCTGACGCGATCCACCTGGTCGTTGCCCTGGGCAATCCCGGGCCCGAGCACCAGTTCCAACGCCACAACGTCGGCTTCATGGTGGGGGAGGAACTGAGGCGGCGCCACGGCCTGCCGCGGCTGCGGTCTCGCTTCCAAGGGCTGGCTGCTGAGGGCACCATGGCCGGCGCCTCCGGTGTTCCTGCTGCTGCCCATGACCTTCATGAACCTGTCCGGCAACGCCGTGGCCGAGGCCGCTCGCAAGTACAGGATCCCTGTGGAGCGGATGCTGGTGCTGCACGACGAGGTGGAGCTGCCATTCGGCGAGGTGCGGCTCAAAGAGGGACAGGGCCTGGGCGGGCACAACGGCCTCCGTAGCCTCGAGCAGTCGCTGAAATCGCGGGACTTCTGGCGGGTGCGCGTGGGCGTGGGCCGCCCGGAGCAGGCGGGACGGCCTCTCATCGACCACGTTCTTGCCTCTTTCAGTGAGCCCCGGGAGGAAGTGCTTCTGCTGATCGGGCGGGCCGCCGATGTGGCCGACGAGTGGCTGGCCGCGCGGAGTGGCGGTCCATGCCCCGCCTGACCGACTTTCTGCGCGGCTATCGAGCCGTTCGAAGCGATCGCGGCCTCGGCCGCGCGGCGAAGCAGCGGTGCCCGACTTTCGCCCACGCCTACGTTACGGCCGGTCTGCTGGGGCGCAGCCCCTGGCGGGAAGGGCCCGTGCTGGTGGTGGCGGCCACCCAGGAAGCGGCGGCCGAACTCGAGCATGAACTCGGTCTCTACTGTCCTGGCCGCACCGGTCGCCTATCTGCCGCCGCGCGGGGTCTGGTACGGGTCGGAGGGCGAGGTCAAACCCAGAGTGGCCGGGCGGCGGGCCCGGGCCGTGGCCGGGCTTCTTGAGGCTCCGGACCCCGGGCAGGGAGGCCCGGTGGTGGTAGTCGAGGCCACCACGCTCATGGAGGGGGTGGTCGCTCCGGCCGGGCAGCGCGGTGACCGTCGGAGGCGCGGCACGCTGTGAGTTCGAGACCCTGGTGCGGAGGTTGGCCGGGCTGGGATACATCCGGGTGGATCAGGTGGAGGACGCGGGCGACTTCTCCGTGCGCGGGGGCATCATCGACGTCTTTCCTTCCACCGAGGCCTATCCGGTGCGCATAGAGTTCTGGGGCGACGAAGTGGAGAGCCTGCGCAGCTTCTCTGCCTATTCGCAGCGCTCCTTGGCCCGCTGGAGCGGGTGCGTGCTGTATGCCGCGGCCGAGGAGGAGGGCGCCGTCCGGCAGGCATCGTCCACTTGCTCGGAGCCGGGGCGCACGTCGTCCGGCTCGACCCGCTGCGGGCCGCGGCCCGGGTGGAGGCCTTCCAGAGCGACCTGGCCGACGTCCTTGGCGGAGCGGCCGCGCCTGCCGACGGAGGCGCCGCTGACGAGGGCACCGCCGGTCGGGGGCCGGTCGCCGCTGCGGACGCCGCGCTGGCGGGCGCCTACACGCCGTGGCCGGAGGTGCTCGCGGGGCTGGCCGCGGTACCCTCGCTGTCTCTGAGTTCCCCGGGCATGACCGCGGGAGATACGGCGGGACCGGTCGTCCGGGCGACCAGCGGGGAGATGCCGGTGACCAACCTACCCGAGGCCGAAGAGGCCATCAGCCGGCTGGTGGACGAACGGCTATCGGGTGGTCATCGCCTTCGAGCAGAGGGCCGAGGCCGAGCGGGCCGGCTACGTGCTGCGGCAGGGTCACCGGGCACCTGGTGGCCGGCGGTGAGATCGAAGCCGGACCGGGAGTGTCGTTCCTGCCGGTGCCGCACCGCCGGCATTTCGTCATCCCCGAGTCTGAAGCTGGCCCTGCTCACCGACTCCCTGGTCTTCCCGCGGCGGCACAAGGCGGCGGGCGGGCCGGCGTCCGCCGAGCGGTCTGGAGCTGTCCAGCTTCCGCGATCTGCGCAAGGGCGACTTCGTGGTGCACGAGGACCATGGGGTGGGTCGCTTCGAGGGCATCTCCACCAAGACGGTGGCCGGAGTCACCCGCGACTACCTGGACCTGGCCTATCCGCGACAGCGACATGCTCTACGTGCCCCACGACCAGATCGCCAAGGTCATGCGCTACGTGGGCGCGGGGGGAGCCGCTCCGGCCCTTTCCAAGCTGGGCGGCAAAGCCTGGGAGCACGTCAAGAGCCGGGCGCGCAAGGCGGCCCGCGAGGTGGCCGGGGAACTGCTGCATCTGTATGCCCTGCGGCAGGCCACCAAGGGCTACCAGCTTCGCCGAAGACGGGGAGTGGCAGGTGCGCTTCGAGAAGGCCTTCCCCTACGAGGAGACCGAGGACCAACAGCGGGCCATCGACGCGGTCAAGGACGACATGGAGTCCGAGTCAGCCCATGGACCGCCTGCTCTGCGGCGACGTGGGCTACGGCAAGACCGAGGTGGCGCTGCGGGCCGCCTTCAAGGCCACTCTCGACGGCAAGCAGGTGATGGTGCTGGTGCCGACCACCATCCTGGCGCAGCAGCACTACGGCACCTTCCGCGAGCGGTTCGCGGAGTTTCCGGTGAAGGTGGAGATGATCTCGCGCTTCCGCTCGGCGGCCGAGCAGAAGCGCATCCTCAAGGACTTCGCCGCCGGCAGGGTGGACGTGCTCATCGGCACGCACCGGCTGCTGTCCCAGGACGTCAAGCCCAAGGACCTGGGCCTGGTCATCGTGGACGAGGAGCAGCGCTTCGGCGTGGCCCAGAAGGAGGCGCTGCGCCGCCTGAAGGTCCGGGTGGACGTGCTCACCCTCACCGCCACTCCCATCCCGCGCACGCTGCAGATGTCGCTCTCCGGCGTGCGCGACATCACCGTCATCGAGACGCCGCCGCGCGACCGCCATCCCATCCAGACCTACGTGGGGCTGTACGACGAGGGCATGGTCACGCGGGCCATCGAGCGCGAGATCGATCGAGGCGGCCAGGTCTACTACCTGCACAACCGGGTGGAGACCATCGACAAGGCGGCCATGCGGCTGCGCGAGCTCGATGCCGCGAGGCGCGTTTCGCGGTCGGCCACGGGCAGATGCCCGAGCAGGAGCTGGAGCAGGTGATGCTCGAGTTCCTGCGCGGCGACTCCGACGTGCTGGTGACCACCACCATCATCGAGAGCGGGCTGGACATCCCCAACGCCAACACTCTCATCGTCGAGCGGGCCGACCTGCTGGGGCTGGCGCAGCTCTACCAGATCCGGGGGCGCATCGGGCGCTCGGCCCGGGTGGCCCACGCCTTCCTGTTCCACCCCGACGAGGCGGTGCTCACCGAGGAGGCGGTGGCCCGGCTTGTCTACCCTGGCCGACTACACCGAGCTGGGCTCCGGTTTCAAGATCGCCATGCGCGACCTGGAGATCCGAGGGGCCGGCGAGCTGCTGGGCGAGGAGCAGTCGGGCCAGATCGCCGCCGTGGGTTTCGAGATGTACCTGTCCATGCTGCAGGAGGCCACGGCCGAGCTGCAGGGGCGAGGAGCTGGGGTGGAGAAGGTGCCGCGGGTGGAGGTCGGCATCGACGCGCACGTGCCGGCCGGCTTCATCGGCTACGAGGCCGCGCGGGTCGACCTGCACCGGCGCATCGCCTCGGCGACGAGCCTGCGACGAACTGGCCGACCTGCGGGCGGAGCTGACCGATCGCTTCGGTGAGATCCCGGAGCCGGTGGACAACCTCATCTTCCTGGGGGAGGTGCGGGCTACGCTGCAGGAGTGGGGCGCGGACTCGCTGTCGGTGCGGCAGAGCCGGCTGGTCATCACCGGGCTGACACTGCCTGCCGGCTCGCGGGAGCTCCTGCGCAGCGCGACCGGCGCTACGTGTACGCTCCCGTCCAGGGCAGCTCTCCCTGGGTTGCGGAGCGACGAGCGGGGTCTGCGCCAGGCAGTGCGGGAAGTGCTGGATGATATACTCGCGCTCTTCGGGGGTGAACGGGCGCTTCAGGCTGCAAGGACGTCGGAAAGTGAGGTCAGGTCTTGATCAGAAGGCTCGCCACCGGCCTGCTCCTTCTGCTGCTACTGATAGGGATGCTCGTCTCGATCCGGGTGCGAAGAGGAGACCTGCCCCAGGGCGCATCGCCAGGTGGGCGCAGGCTCCCATCTCGCAGGACCAGTTCGACGCGCTAGAGGCCGTGTACCAGGACCGCCGGCAAGGCGCTCCGACAAGGGCAAGCAGCCAGCCGAGTACAAGAGCTTCAGGTCCAGGGGCTCGCCGAGTACCTGGTGACCCTGGAAGTCCTGCGCCAGAGAGGCCCGTGAATTCGGCGTCACCGTGACCGAGCAGACGTGCGAAGCGCGTCTGCAGCAGATCAAGCAGATGTTCCTGGGCGACGAGCAGAAGTTCGACGACGCTGTGGCGACAAGCAGGGCCTGACGCTGGAGGAGCTCACCCAGTCCATCAAGGAGAGCCTGTGGCTCGAGAAGATGAAAGAGGCCGTCACCGGAAGACGTCACCGTGACCGAAGACGAGGCTGCGGCCTACTATGAGGCCCACAACGCCGAGTACGTCGAGCAGGAGTCGCGAGAAGTGCGCCACATCCTGATTTCTCCGTTTGTGGATGCGGCCGGTGAGGTCGAAAACGCCACGCCCACGCAGGCCGACTGGGACGCGGCCAAGGTCGAGGCCGAGAAGGTCCGCAGCGAGATCCTGAACGGCGCGGATTTTGTCACCGAGGCGGAGAAGTACTCCGATGACGACTCAGCGCGGACAAGGGCGGAGCGCTGGGCGCGGTGATCAGAGGACAGACGGTGCCGGCTTTCGAAGAGGCGGTGTTCGCGCTCCAGAAGGTCGAGCTGTCCGAGCCGGTCAAGACGCAGTTCCGGGTACCATCTCATCGAGGTGACCGACATCACGCCCTCGAACCAGCTGTCATACGATCAGGTGAAGGAGAAGATCCGGACCGCATTGCTGGAGCAGAAGCAGGCCGAGGCTTGGGAGAAATGGCTCAGCGAGAAGAGGCCGAATTGGGAGTGGTGTACCGCGATGGCTACGCGCCTCCCTCGGCGAGCAACACCACGGTGACACAGCGACCCTCGGGCGAGACCACCTCCAATGGTGAGACGGGCTCCACCGAAGAGACCACCGACCAGGCGACACCACTACCGGCTCCACCTCCGAGTAGCCGGCCGTCATGGACCGCGCCGCACTGGTCGAGGAGCTGGGCCGGCTGTACGACCTCACACTGCGCCTTCGGCAAGAATGCCCCTGGGACCGGAAGCAGACCCAGGAGAGCATCATCGCCTACACCCTGGAGGAGACCTACGAGCTGGCCGACGCCATACACCAGCGGGCGAGTGCGGCGAAGCCGCGGTCCGCGGCGAGCTGGGCGACCTCCTCTTCCAGGTGTACTTCATGGCCTGCGTGGCCGAGGAGCAGGGGCTCTACGACCTGGGCGACGTGGCTGCCGGTATCCACGCCAAGCTGGTCCGCCGGCATCCCCACATCTTCGGGGAGGCTGAGCGCCGACACGCCCGAACAGGTGCGCGAGAACTGGGACGCCATCAAGCGGGAGGCTCGAGGGCAGAGAGGGCATTTTTCACGAGATCCCCGATGCCTTTCCCTCCGCCCTTCTGGCCCAGAAGCTGCAGCAGCGGGCGGCGGCCGTGGGTTTCGATTGGGAGCACGCCCACGAGGTCCTGGCAAAGGTGAGAGAGGAGACCGAGGAGGTCGAACAGGAGCTGGCCGCGGGGCCGGCGGGGTCGTGGAGCGCTAATCTGGCGCCCGCGCGAGTGGGCGATCTGCTCTTCGCGGTGGTCAACCTGGCGCGGAAGCTAAGGTCGACCCCGAGCTGGCTCTGCGCGGGTCGGCTCTGCGTTTCAGGGAGCGGGTGGAGGGCGCCGCCGGGGCGGCCGGCGGCAGACGGGCTGGATTTCGAGGGCATGGGCCTGGAGGAGCAAGAGGCGTACTACCAGCGAGCGAAGAAGGAGCAGCGAGACGATGACCGTGATACTCGGAGTGTCTTGGACGCCAGATCCTCGATTCCCGCGGCAATCCCACCGTGGAGGTGGACGTCGAGCTGGCCAGCGGGGCGATGGGGCCGGGCGGCGGTACCCTCGGGCGCGTCGACGGGTTCGTTCGAAGCCGTCGAACTGCGCGACGGGGGCGAGGCCTATCGGGGGCAAGGGCGTCCTCAATGCGGTGGGCTTACGTCAACGAAGAGATCGGCGACGTGCTGATGGGGGTCGACGCCATCGACCAGCGCGAGGTCGACCGGCTGATGATCGAGGCCGACGGCACTGCCGAACAAGGGGCGTCTTCGGCGCCAACGCCATCCTGGGGACTTCTCTGGCCGTGGCCAGGGCGACCGCCGACGCGCTGAGCACTCCCGCTCTACCGCTATCTCGGCGGGGTGAACGCGCACGTGCTTCCGGTGCCTATGATGAACATCCTGAACGGCGGCAAGCACGCCGACAACAACGTCGACCTGCAGGAGTTCATGTGCGTGCCTGTGGGCGCCGCCACCTACACGCGAGGGCCTGCGCATGAGCGTGGAGGTGTTCCACTCGCTCCGAAGGTGCTTAACGGACGGGGCCTCTCGACCTCGGTGGGCGACGAGGGCGGTTTCGCTCCCGAACTTTCCAGCAACGAGGACGCCATCAAGGTCATCCTGGAGGCGATCGAGAAGGCCGGATACACGGCCGGGGGTCGACGTGGCCATCGCGCTCGATCCGGCCGCCTCGGAGTTCTTCGACGGCGACGAAGGGCGTCTACGTTCTCGCGAGCGAGAACCGCACGCTGTCGCCCGTGGAGATGGCCGCCTACTACGCCGACCTGTGCGGGCGCTATCCGATCGTGAGCATCGAAGACGGCATGGCCGAGGAAGACTGGGACGGCTGGGCCGCCCTCACCGAGATGGTGGGCGACAAGGTGCAATTGGTGGGCGACGACCTGTTCGTCACGAACGTCGAGCGCCTCAAGATGGGCATCGACCGCGGCGTGGCCAACAGCATCCTCATCAAGCTCAACCAGATCGGCACCCTGAGCGAGACCCTCGACGCCATCTCCATGGCCCACCGGGCGGGCTACACGGCCGTGGTCAGCCACCGCTCCGGCGAGACGGAGGACAGCACCATCGCCGACTTGGTGGTCGCGACCAACGCCGGTCAGATCAAGACCGGAGCTCCCTGCCGGGGAGAGCGCACGGCCAAGTACAACCAGTTGCTGCGTATCGAGGAAGCAGTTGGGCGAGTTGGCCTACTACCCGGGGATCGCCGCCTTCGGCCGGCGGCGGGCAAAGTAGACCGCGTGACATCAGACGGCCGGGTCGCCCGGGCGAAGGACACTGTCACAGAGAGGGCGAATACTAGATGAACTATGGCAAACACCATCGCCCCCTCCATGTCGTCCCGCTGTGGCACAGCGAAGCCACAGAGGCGGCCGCGGTTTGCGGCTCGGCGGCGCCTTTTGTTGTTGTTCATGACTCTGGTGCTGGTAGGTGTGGCGCTGTTGGCTAACTACGGTCCCCTCCAAGCCTACCGCGACGCTCGAGCGCGTTTGGACCAGGCGACCACGGCGGTGTCCACCTTGGGACAGCAGAAGACCCAGCTGCAAGCGGAGTTGGGTAGGCTGAGCGAGACCGGCTATCTGGAGAGCCTTGCCCGCGAGGAACTCACCTATACGCGACCTGGTGAGCAACTGTACATCGTCACGGGGCTCGACGAAGCCACCGGGACTTCGGCGAACGACGGCGTGGAGGCCGAAACGGCGACGGATGCGACTGTCGGCGACAGCCATTCCGCCGTCACCGACGAACAAGGTGTCGCCCCGGCTGACACCGGCGAAAAGGCCGACCAGCCCGGCTTGTTCGAACGGGCGCTGAACGCCGTTCTGGGGATCTTCTAGCGTGCCTGCGTCCCGATCCAACGAGGATCCCAGGGCGGTCCGCCGGTCATCCGACCGGCTTGATCCGTCGTTTCTAAGAAAGCTCGAGGACGACTCTCTGTGGGAGACCAACAGGGGGGCACGGCCTCAGCGCGCTCGTCCTCAGCGCAGAGAGAAGCGCTCACGCCTGCTGGCCATCATCGTCCTTGTGGCCGCCGCGCTGGTGTTTCTTATCGTCGGCCTCACCGTGGGCGCCGGCGATGGTTCTCCAGGGGGGCAGTCGTCTCCCTTCAAGCTCCTACCTCTGCCCAGCACGGTGGTGACGTCCGCCGGGTCGGCAGCAATCGTGCTTCTGCGCTAGCCACCGGAGGGTGCTGTGGCAGTAGGGCCTCGTGACAGAAGAATAGTCGCTGCCGAACTGCGCCGCATTCCCCGGGACCTGACGGGCATTGCCGCGCGCTGCCCGTTCGGCTATCCCGCCGTCACCGAGACCGCGCCGGTGCTGTCTGGAGGCGAGCCCAACCCGACTCTGCTCTACCTGACTTGCCCCGAGTTGGCCACCATCGTCAGCCAAGTGGAGTCCGTTGGGGGGGTGCGCTCGCTGCGCTCCTTGTCCCGGGCCGACCGGCCACTGCGCGCCTTGCTTGACGACATCACCTCCGCCTATCGGGGGAGGAGGATCGCGCTCCTCGAACAGACTCCCGAGCACGGGGGCACCGACGCCCGCCTGGGCGCCGGTATAGGCGGCCCTGAGAGCCCTGAGGTGGCCTCCTGCCTTCACGCCTACGCGGCTGCGCTGCTCGCCGTGATGTCCGGATGGCTGGTCCCTGAGGGGGAGGATGTGGCCAAACGCGCGGAAGAAGGTTGGAACAAGCTGTTCCCGCCGCTCGACATCTCCTGGTGCCCCGACTGCAGCTGCGCTAGGTGGGATACGGATCTGAGGCGGGCGGCCATCGACGTGGGCACCATCTCGGTGCGGATGTTGGTGGCCGACCTCACCGACGGGCGTCCCTGGACCGTGGTGCGCAAGGCTGAGATCACTCACCTGGGAGAGGGGCTGGCGCTCGGAAGGCTTCTCAACCTGGAGGCGCGGAACCGGACGGCGGACGCTGTGGCTCACTTCACCGCTGAGGCTCGGGCCCGCGGAGCGGCAGACATCATCCTTGCCGGCACGAGCGCCACTCGAGAAGCAGACGACGGGGCGGAGTTCTTGGAGACCCTAGGGCGCAACAACGGCCTGTACTCCCTGGTGCTCGAAGGCGAAGAAGAGGCGTCGCTGGGCTTCCGGGGCGCCAGTCTTGACATCAAGGACTATCCGGTGGTGCTTGACGTAGGAGGGGGGAGCACCGAGCTCACGGTGTGCTTGGCCGACGGGCGGATAGTGCCTACCAGTCTCAAGCTCGGCGCCAGCCGGGCCACGGGTGCTTGGGTAAGATCCGACCCGCCGCTAGCTGACGAACTCGAGAAGGTCAGGAAGGAGGCGGAGCGGGAGTTTGGCGAGGTCCTCTTCCGCTATGCCAGCGACGAGCAACATGGTGCCGCTCACGTCGACGACGAGCCACCTCCGACCAGGCGGTTGGTAGGGGTGGCAGGCACGGTCACCACTCTCGCGGCCTTGGATGCCGGATTGGAAGTCTACGACTCCGAAGCCATCCACCTGCGCACCCTCACACTGGAGAGCGTGCGTGGGCTGGTCGCCCGGTTGAGTGCCATGACCACCGAGGAGCGGGCGGCCCTGCCCTGCGTGCAGCCGGGCCGGGCTGCGGTGATCGTAGCCGGTGCGGTGATCGTCCTGGCGGCCATGGAGACCCTGGGTTTCGACGTGCTCACCGTCTCGGAGCGCGACCTTCTGGACGGTCTAGTGATGGACGTCTCGTGGTAACGCAGAGCGCGCCTCGCCCCTGCGGCCTGCTCCGCCTTGGTCTCGCGCTACTATGGGTGCGAACGCACCAGGAGTTGCAGGTCAACATGAGGAGATGGAGATGAACGGAGACTCCAGCACGCCCAGTTGGTACTACTCCAAGCCGGGTGTTCCGGGCTGGGAGCAGGTCGGCCCCCTCTCTTGGGAGCAACTGCAGTCTCTGGCTCAGACCGGCGCTCTCTCGCCGGCCGACTCGGTCTGGAACGCACAACTACCTCAGTGGACTCCCGCCGCCCAGATCCAGGGGCTTTTCGCGTCGGCACCGTCTCCCGGTGCGCAGTGGGCAGGCGTTCAGCCAGTGGCTCCTTACGCTCCATATCCTGGGCAACCCGCCGCGTACCTCGCCCCCAGCCGCCGCTCGTGGCTTGTCTGGGCTATTCCGGTCACCGTGCTCGTGCTGGCTGCTCTGGGCTTGGGACTGGGGCTTGGCCTGACGCGCGGTCATGATGACAACGGGACCGCAGTGAGCAACAGAACCACAACGACCCGGCCCGGCACCGTTACGACCACCTCCGAAGATTCGACCATCACTACGGCCACGGCGACTGTGGCAGCAGGTACGCGGGAGGACCCCATACCCCTGGGCCAAGAGGTGCAAATGGGGAATTGGAAGGTCAAAGTGGCGGGGGCGACCTTGGATGCCACCCAGGCCGTTCTTGCAGGGAGTTCGGCCAACGACAAACCGGCCGCCGGCTTCCAGTACGTACTCGTCGAACTTCGGGCGACGAACGCCGGCTCGGGGCCGGACAACTACTACTCTAATGCGTTATGGACGTTCGTCGGAAGCGGAGGCGCCACCTTCGGTTCCTCGAGCGAGATCGCCCCCAACGATCTGTACGATGCGCCTGACGCGCCGCCCGGCGGGACTGCGTCGGGCAACGTGCTCTTCGTGGTGGACTCCGACCAGGTCTCTGGTGGCGTGGTGATGATCGAGAACATGTTGGACTCCGCTGTCGTGTACTTCGCGATCCAGTAGACGGGTTCACGGGCGGGCCGGTGGGGACGCTGGGCTATGACCTGCTGACTGTCACTGAGCGAGACCTTCTGGAAGGTCTGGTGATGGACATCACGTGCTAACGTAGTGCCGTGGGGCGCCGGTCGCCTCAGGCTGGCCTGGCCAGTCGGCATCGGAGCCTGGATAGAGCGGGAGCGCGCTCGCCGGAGTGGCGGAATGGCAGACGCAACGGTCTTAAACACCCGTAGGGCTATGCCCATGCGGGTTCGAGTCCCGCCTCCGGCATTAGTACGATTTGGGTTGTGTGCGTCAAGTTGTGCAAAAGCAGATCACGGTATGACGACGTCTTCTAGGGCGTCGACTTCCTAGGCCGCCTCCTCCAGTTGCCGTAGTTGTTCCCGCTTGTGCTCGACCAGGAGATCCATGTTCAGATAGCGGTGCTCCTCCAGCCAGCCTTCGTGGGTCTCCACGGCGAGGGCCCGGATCAGCCGCAGGCAGCTCTCTTGATTGGGGAAGATCCTCACGACCCGGGTCCGGCGTTTGATCTCCTCGTTCAACCGCTCCAGCATGTTGGTGCTCTTCAGATGCTTGTGGTGCCCGCGGGGCAGGCGGTAGAAGGTGAGGGTCTCGGCGATGTTCTCCTCCACCCAGTCGCACAGAGTTTGGGATAGGTCTTCTGCCAGCGGGCAAGCCAGGCGGCGAGGTCCTTCTGAGCCTCAGCCAGGTTCCGGCGGTCATAGAGCCACCGGAGCTCCTGCAGGCAGTCGTCCTTGGCTTTGCGCGGCATGTGGTCGAGGGCGTTTCGGAGGAAGTGCACATAGCAGCGCTGCCAGGCGGCCTCCGGCAGCATCTCCATGAGGCTTCTGCGTAGACCCTCATGGTCGTCTGAGACCACGAACTCAACCCCGCACAGGCCGCGTTCCCGAAGGCAGACCAGGAAGTCCCGCCAGCTGGTCTGGCTCTCGCGGCCGGCCATTTCCACCCCTAAGACCTGCCGATAGCCCTCCTGGTTGATGCCGATGGCGACGAACACCGCCTGAGAGCGGATGACGCCGCCTTCGCGCACCCGCTCGTAGCGGGCATCCAGGATCAGATAGGGATAGGGTTCGTCCAGGTGCCGGTGGGCGAACTCGCGGAGGCTCTCGTCCAAGCCTTTGTTGATCGGGCTGATGGCGGAAGCGGAGAAGCTGTGGCCGCAGAGCTCCTCGGTGATGGCTTTCACCTTGCGAGTCGAGACGCCCTGGACATACATCTCCGCGAGCGCGGAGACGAGAGCCTTCTCCGAGCGCTGGTAGCGTTCGAAGAGTTCGGTGGAGAAGCGGCCGTCACGATCGCGGGGCACGCGCAGTTCCAGCTTGCCCACCCGGGTGACCAGCGTGCGGGGGTAGTGGCCGGCACGGTAGCCCAGGCGACTCTTCGGTGCGTTCGCCGGGTTCGGCGCCCAGGGCGTCGGTCATCTCCGCTTCGAGGATCTGCTGCATGGCCTCGCGGACGATCTCGCGCAGGAAGTCTTTGTCCTCGGCCATAAGGGCTTTCAGGTCGGCCCGTGCTTGGGTACTCTTCTTGGGTCATGGTGTGCTCCCTTTCTGAGGGGTGATTCGGCATCACGTGCATACCATGACCTTTTCTCTTGTCCTTCTTCAGAGAGCTTTTGCACACAAGTCACGACACTACCCCGATTTGCAGGCAGGTTTTGGCATGCAGCACGGTTCAGGGGGGCGGATTCTGGCGCTCTCAGAGGCTCCTTGGTGACATTTTGGTGACGAACTCGTCACCAGCCGACACCAGGGGACAGACTGGGGCGGACGCGAAGGCATGGGGCAACAGACTTGCCGGCTCGCGGCGAATTGTGCCGGTACTTGAGAGGACGCCGATTGGCCGTTGCCAAGCTCTGCATGGACAGCATTCACGAGCAAGGTCGTATATCCGGCCCCGGCGAGAACCCCAGTGATGAACCTCCGAGCGTTTCGTCTTCGGGTTGGGTTTCGCGGCAGAGGTTCTGTCTTGGGTTGCCCTCGCGCCAGGCGGGCCCCGATGACCGTATCCCGCCCATCTACTCCCTTGTGCACCCCGCGCTTGGACGGTCCCGGCTTCCGGGGATTATCACGGGCGTTCAGGAAAGGATGGTCTCCCGGGCGCTTTCCAGATCGATGAAGACTTGGAAACCATGTTCATCGGTGAGCCGGACCATCTTAAATAGGCGAAGAATGTCCGATGAGGAACGAATACATATCACTCTTCCCTGTTTGGCCTGAACCCACTCGGCCAAAGAAAAGAAGACGACCAATGCCGTGCTGGAGAAATAGGTGCATGTCTCTAGATCAAGGACGATCTGAGTGTCGCCGCCGCCGAATGCATCCCATATCGCCCGCCTAAGAGCGGGAGCGTCAACGGAATCTACATCGCCTTCTATTCGAATGAGCGGCGCGCCATGCGCCGTTCCTGTCACTAGCCGCAATTTGCGCCTCGTTTGTGGGCAGTTGCTCCGAGCTATGCTACCCCGCGTCGATTCGGACGAAACGGTTCGAGCTTGTCCACCGCGCGCAGAGGTGCCTGCAAGAGCAAGGGTGACGTCTCGCTCCACCCAGGCTGGGTGCTAACAGCCCGGTAGATTTCGAGAAGGTACCCGGAAACCAACAATGAGCCCCGGCCTCGCACCGGTCGTTCGCTCCGCTGCTTGACGGTGGGTCCCGCAATGCTGGAAGATACCTATTGCCGCGTGAACGTCAGTGAGGAGGTGAGCAGGTGGAAGTCTCCCAGGCCTCTCTGTCAGGTATACCCATACTCCGGGTCGTCGGAGATGTCGACCACCACTCGGCGGCCGTTTTCGACGAGGCGGCACGTGATGCCCTGGCCTCGGATTGCGGCTGTCTTCTGCTCGACCTCAGCGCTTGCCCCTATCTGGACAGCGGCGGGCTTGGGGTGATCTTGACCGTCTATAAGGGCATGCGGGAGCGGGGCTGGGTGGGGGTGGTCGGCCCCAACCCGAACGTCCGCCGGCTTCTCG
Source organism: uncultured Actinomycetes bacterium (assembly GCA_963784835.1). Lineage (GTDB taxonomy): Bacteria > Actinomycetota > Thermoleophilia > RBG-16-64-13 > RBG-16-64-13 > RBG-16-64-13. Next base: position 50,852 of record CAWASM010000003.1, read on the forward strand.
AGCTGGTCGGTCTTCTTGCCGCGAAATCCTTTCTCATCTTTGGGGACGAAGAAGAGGCCGCCATGCTCGTCTCCGCTCCAAGGCCAGATGACTACTCTGCCTCGTCCAACTGACCGTGGCTCCCTCCCCGGATCCTCTTCGCCACTGCTTCACTCTGCGGATAGACCTAGCCGAGGTCGCCCGGGCCCGCCGACTCATCTCTGAGCTTGCCGCCGAGGCCGGCTTTCCCGAGCAGCGGCGCTTCGACATCCAGGTAGCCTCCTCCGAGGCCTGTGCCAATGCCATCGAGCACTCTTCGCCCGGTTCCGAAGTGGTGCTCGAGGTCCTCACCTACCAAGACCGGCTGGAGGTGAAGATAGACGGAGCGGGGCAATTCGAGATCCCCGCCGTCGCTGCCACGGAGCGCACGCACAGGGGTCTGGGACTCCCGCTCATGGCCAAGCTCTCCGACCATTTCGCCCTTTACTCGGGTCCTCGGGGGGGCACGCTTGTGGCTCTCACCTTCTACCGCCCCGGGTTCCGCGACGAGCACCCCGACGACGTCACCCCTCCCTCGATCGTCGAGCTCGTCCAAGAGAACGAGCTGGTGACTGCCATTCTGGGCAGCATCACCGACGAGGTCTGGTTCGCCGACACCCAAAAGCGGTTCACGCTCGCAAACGCCGCCGCCATTGCCGAGTTCGGCACCGCTACTTCCGAGGGGACGGCCGTGGCAGAGCTCGCGGCGGCGACCGAGGTCTACCGTGCGGATATGACCCTCCGCCCGGTGGAGGAGGCCCCGCCGCTACGCGCTCTTGCGGGGGAAGTGGTCAAGAACCAGGAAGAGGTGGTGCGCACGCCGGGGAGCGCGGGACTCCGCCATCGCTTGGTCAACGCCGCCCCGGTGAGAGACGCCTCGGGCGAGATCGTCGGGGCCGTGTCTGTCGTTCGGGATATCACACAGCGCAAGGAGGCCGAAGAGCGCTATCGAGACCTCTTCAATACGCTCATCGAAGGCTTCTGTATCATCGAGGTCGTCTTTGACGAGGCCGAGAACCCCATCGACTACCGCTTCTTGGAGACCAATCCCTCCTTTGAAGAGCAGACCGGGCTGCATGACGTCCAGGGGAGACTCATTCGCGAGCTTGCCCCTGACAATGACGAGTACTGGTACCAGATCTACGGAAAGGTTGCGTTGACGGGCGAACCCGCCCGCTTCCATGCCCCATCCACGCCATTGGGCCGCACATATGACGTTTCGGCCTTCCGGGTCGGGTGGCCTAGCAGCCGGCAGGTCGGCATTCTGTTCAATGACGTCACCAAGCGCAAGCAGACCGAAGAGCAGATGCGACGCCAGCTTGACGCCCTCGCCCAGATTTCCGACGCCGTTATTGCCACTGACCTCGAGTTCAGAATCACCAGCTGGAACAAAGCCGCGGAATCGATGTACGGGTGGCCCGCTGAGGAAGCGGTAGGCCGCGTGATGAGCGAGTGCGTCCCGACCGAATACGCGGAGGAGGAGCGGGAGAAGGTTACCGAGATGTTCTGGCGAGATGGGTCCTGGCACGGAGAAGTGGTCCAGACGCGCCGAGACACTACGAAGTTGGCGATTCTCAGCTCGGTCGTGATCTCCAGGGATTCGGATGAAAATCCGACCGGCGTTCTGGCAGTCAACCGTGACATCACCGCACGGAGGCAATCCCAAGAGGACCTGCGGGAGAGCGAGCGCCGATACTCCGTGCTCTTCAACAACGAGATCAACGGCATGGCTCACTGCCGCGTCATCACCGACGAGAACGGCGCCGCCGTGGATTACTGGATCCTGCGAATCAACGACGCCTATGAACGGGTCATCGGGATCAAGAAGGCGGACATCGAAGGCCGCAGAGTCACCCAGGTCTTCCCAGACATCAAGACATATGCATTCGATTACATCGGCGCATATGGCAAGATCGCCCTCGAAGGCGGAGAGCTCAAGTTCGAGGAGTTCTTTGAAGCCACGGGGCAGTACCTTGAGATCTACGCATACTGCCCGCTTCCCGGCGAATTTGCTGCTGTGTTCACTGACGTCACTGAGCGCAAGCAGGCCGAGGAGGCGCTTAGAAAGAGTGAGAGCAGCCTTGCGGAAGCGCAACGCATCGGGCGCATCGGCAGTTGGGAGTGGAACATACAGACTGGTGAGGTGAGCTGGTCGGCTGAGTTGTATTCCATCTATCAGGTGGATCCGGATACTTTCGTTCCGAGCATTCAGGCTTTTGGCGACTACATCCATCCCGACGACCGAGGGCAGGTCGATGGGATCATCGGCCAAATCCTGTCTGGTAGCGCACCGGGTAGCTTCGACTTCCGTATTGTCCTCGCCGATGGATCGACCCACTATCTCAACACGACAGGTCAAATCACAGAATACGACGAGGCTGGAAGACCCAGGTTGATGGTAGGGGTCAACCAGGACATCACCGAGCGCAAGCGGGCCGAGCAAACCTTACTTAGGCTCAACCGGACCCTCGCGGCTCACAGTGCCAGCGATCAGGCTCTCATTCGGGCCACGGACGAGTCGAGCTACCTGACAGAGGTCTGTAGGATAGTGGTGGAGGATTGCGGCCACGCCATGGTCTGGATCGGCTACAAGGAAGAAGACGACGACAAGAGCATCCGGCCGGTCGCCAGCGCCGGTTTTGAGGAAGGCTACCTCGAGACGCTCAAGATCACCTGGGCCGATGGCGAACGTGGGCGCGGGCCCACCGGAACGGCGGTGCGTACCGGAAGACCTTCCAAGTGTCGCAATATGCTCACCGACCCGGCGTTCGCGCCTTGGCGAGAGGAGGCCGTCAGACGGGGCTACGCCTCGTCCGTCTCACTTCCTCTTCTTCAGAATGGGATCGCGTTTGGCGCCATCATGATCTACTCGAGTGAGCCCGATCCGTTCTCAGACGATGAGGTGAAGCTCCTGGCAGACCTGACCGACGATCTTGCGCTGGGCATCACCACACTGCGCTTGCGGACGGCTCATGCCGAGGCGGAAAGGGAGCGAGACATCCTTCTGGTCGAAGAGCAGCAATTGGCTGAAGAACTCCAGGCAATAAACGAGGAACTCCAGACCCAGACCGAGGAACTCCAGACCCAGACCGAGGAACTCGCAGCCCGCGAACGGCAGCTAAGAGAGCAAAATACAGAACTCCGGGCCAGCCGCTACAATCGCACCCTCATCGAGGCGAGTCTCGACCCATTTGTGACTATCGGACTTGACGGCACGATCACCGACGTGAACGAAGCCACCGTCAAGATCACGGGCTACACTCGCGAGGCGCTTATCGGCACCGACTTCTCCACCTACTTCACCGCTCCCGAGAGCGCCCGCAGCGGCTACCGCAAGGTCTTCGCCAACGGCTTGGTGACCGACTACCCCCTCACCATCCGCGCTCGAGACGGCAAGCTGACCGACGTTCTATACAACGCCACCGTCTACAAAGATGAACAGGGGGCGGTGCTTGGGGTCTTCGCGGCCGCTCGCGACATGACTGCAATCAAAGAGCTCGAAAAGCAGCGCGAGATCGCAGGCGTTCTGCAGAAGGCACTACTTGACCTCCCGCAACGGGCACCCGGAGTCGAGTTCGGCCATCTTTATCACTCCGCTACCCAACAGGCCCAGGTGGGCGGGGATTTCTATGATGTGTTCGACGCCAAGGGCGGCCGCATCGCGGTTCTCATCGGCGACGTTTCCGGTCACGGGGTGGAGGCGGCTCGCTCCGCCACTCTTGTGAAAGACATCGTTCATGCTTTCGCTCACCAGTTTCGTCGGCCCTATCTTGTCCTTCGCGAGATCAACCGGCTTCTGGTGGAAAAGAACCTGCCCGGATTCGTCACCGCCTTTCTCGGGTTTCTCGATCCGGCAAACGGGGCCCTCGTCTACTCGTCGGCGGGCCATCCCCCTCCCTTGCTTTCCGCAGAAGGCCAGGTGGAGCCCCTCAACTCGGCCGGTATGCCCTTGGGGGTGTTTGCCGATACCCACTATCGCGACACGGAGACCGAGATCCGAAAGAGGAAGCGTCCTTCTGTTCTATACAGACGGCATCACCGAGGCGCGCCAGGATGGCGATCTGTTTGGGGAGCAGAGGTTAGCGGAAGCGCTCGGGCGGATGCGCGACGAACCGATTGATGAGCTACCCTCGCTGCTACTTGGCGAGGCGCTCGATTTCTCCGATGGGACTCTGCGGGATGACATTGCCCTTCTGGCCATCAAGTATCTGGGCAACGCGGGTGGCAGGGGGCAGGGCGAGCCCAAATAGTCCTGACGTTCGGTTGAAGGTCTGGTGACATGAGTGTGGCAAAGACCGCAGACTATTACAACAACACGTTCATCAATCTACGCCCGGTGGCTGAAGTTGGGGCGCAGCTTGCGACCGAGGCGCCACAACTCTTCGCAGCACTGGCCCAGCAGCTCAACATGACGCCGGAGGAAGTGCAGCAGTTCCTGGGAGCACAGTTCCCGGCGATGGCCGGTCTGCTCGGTGGTCTCTCGCAGTTGGAACCCGTCTTCGCCAATGTGGGGCCGGGTCTTGACCACTACAAACCGTTGGTCGAAGTGATGCAGGCGAACGTGACGAACTACCAGCAGGTCGACAGCCTGCCCAGTTTCAATCTGTTCGCGTGGTTCTTCGTGATCCCAGGGATCTTGCTCGTGCTGCTCGCTGCTATGCCGCTGGCTATGGGACTGTTTGGCCGGGGGGCCGGCAAAACCGCGTAGCAGTTTCAGAGCGAAAGCGCAGACGCAGCAAGGGGAAGCCCGGTCATGATGGCCGGGCTTTCTTTGTTTGGGGGCTCGTTGTCGTGAGCGACCCCGGATCGGTCGCGGGCAGGCTCGCCAGCGGGGTCTTGCTTTGCGGTTGACCCCCTCTCGGCTCGGTCCAAACCCTGATTTGCGGTGCGCGGCAACAAGAACCTCGACGAGCCGGTACCTCGGGGTTTGAAAGAGGCGCAGACTGTCACGAAGAAGAGCGGTGGCCCGCGGAGTCCGTACCGCGCGGAGGACGCTGGAGGGGGGGGGTTTCTGTTGTCAGTCGCCCAGTTTGTCTCCGAAGGCCCTTCCATAGTCATGGCAGGCCCGCATGCCCTCGTCGGTGCCCACGCGGTCCTCCAATAGATTGAACGAGGCAAGGTTGAAGGGCTTCATCCGGTAGACATGCTCCATGGTGTCGAAGATCATGGACGGTGCGTCACCGCTGTGAGTGTAGGAGCCAAAGGCCCCTGCGAGTTTCCCCTCCAGGCCGGCCTGCTTCGCCATGAAAAGGAAGTTCTTCATCGGCCCGGCCATGTCTCTATGGTAGGTGGGTGACCCAAAGATGTACCCGTCATAGCCGGTCAAGTGTTGGACGGCTTGCATTTCCGAGGTCTTCTTGACCACGGCTTCGTGACCTGCGAAGCGCACGCCCTCCGCAATGAACTCGGCCATCCTCTGAGTCCTCCCGGTCAACGAGACGTACGCGACAAGGACTTTCTTCATTTCGCTTCTCCCTCGGAGCCGTGACCGTGATCTATAGGCACACGCGTGGCTATCTTAAATTCATCTACCCGTAGGAGGTGCAGAGTATGCAGAAGGATGGTTCGAGTTCCGCCTCCGGCATTTGGAGGTTTTGCGGGTAGCTCTCGGCGTAGTCGAAACCCTCTCGAGTGTGCGGTTGCCCGCTGCTTTGCCGCGTCCTGCTCATCTACGCCGATGCGGCCGCGCGCTGTGCACTGGTCTTGGGCTGGACACTTGGTGCGTCGATCTCTCGCCTGCGAGGCCGCATTTGCCGGTGCTGGTTTCCGGACAGCGTTCTTCGGGGTAACGGTTTCACCAAGGACAGCGCCAGGGATAGCGACAGGTGACGACGGCATCCACAAAGGCTACAGCCCTAGGCGCGCAGCAACCGCCCGTGAAGATACCGTTATCCAGGAGATCCCCTCGACTCGCCGCCGTAGCGCTCGGGCTGCTGGCGCTCGTCTGGGGATAAAACTGGGTGGCCACCAAGATCGGAGTGAGCTACTCGGATCCCTTCACGTTTGTCGCCCTCCGCAATGTCCTGGGGGGCATCGTCCTCTTGGCGCTGGTCGCCCTGCGCGGGGGGTCGTTGCGGCCCAGGCCATCTGGGCGGTGGTCCTCTTCGGCATCTTTCAGACCAGCCTCTCTGGTCTTTCGGTGTGGGCGCTCTACATCGGGAGCGCCGGGAAGACATCGGTGCTGACCTATACGATGCCCTTCTGGCTGCTGCTAATCGCCTGGCCGGTGCTGGGCGAGCGCGTTCGCGGTGTGCAATGGGTCGCCGTGGGACTGGCCATGGGGGGGCTCCTGCTCGTGCTCGACCCTTGGCGGGGCAACGATCTGACGGCCGAGCTACTAGCCATTGGTGCTGGGCTCAGCTGGGCGATAGCGTCACTCGTATACAAGATCGCCCGCAGACGCCAACCGTTGGACCTCCTGTCGTTCACCGCATGGCAAAGCCTGTTCGGCTCCGTCCCGTTGGTCGTCGCCGCACTGTTCACTTCCTCTCGTGGCCCGACCTGGAGATGAGTTTTCTAGCGGCTCTCTTTTACAATGTCATCATCGCCACCGTGATCGCCCGGCTGCTCTGGCTCTATGCGCTGGAAAGCCTACCCACCGGCATAGTGGGCATCAGCAGCTTCGCCATACCGGTCATAGGCGTGCTGACGGCCTGGCTGCAGCTTGGGGAGCGGCCCGACGCGCTGGAAGCCAGTGGGCTCGGCCTCATCATGGCGGCGCTGGCCGTTCTCACCGCCCGGAGGGTGCGTGCCAGCCGGCACCCCGGCCTGCTCGGCCGGGCGTGGAAACACAGCCCAGCACTGCGACCGGGCTGGAGGTCAAGAGCCGGAGGTCCACCTGGCGCAGCGCCCTAGGGCGTGGGACCGCCGCCGGGTTCTTCCGAGGCACAAGGGCGTTTGCCCCTTCCCGCGAAGGCCGAACTCAAACAACTGAGCCTCCGCTAGACCCGGCGGTCCAGTGTAAGGCCGTTGCTCGTCCCTCCGAGGCCCTTTGTGACCTCGTGGTGACGAACTCGTCACCAGCAGATGGTCGGAGACGGACGAGAAGAGACCGGACATGACGTCCGGCCCCCCGTCGTCGATCCTGGGGAGGCCCTGCGGCAGAGCCCGGGAGCTGCCGGTCGGGCCACCCAGCGCTGCTGATCGCAGTAGACGTCAGCCTGAGGCCAACACGAGCTCAGGCGTCTACCTCGAACACCTCCTCGGCCACATACACGCGAGACCAGACTCCTGAGGTCGCCCACTTCATAGCTTCGTGCGTCTCCAGTTCATTGACGAACTTCTCGGGCCCTTCGACGTCGTTCCACTCAAAGACCACGAAGATGTTCTCGGGATCGTGAACGTTGCGAAAAACCCTTCCTCCCTTCGAGCCCAACATCCTGCGCCGCGCCCCGTCATCTCTGAAGATCGCCTCGAACTCCGACCACTTGGCGATTTTGTGCTGTACGAGAACGTTTGCCATCGCGAGCCCTTTCGTGTCCGCGTGTCCCATCGATCCATCCCAGCTTAGCATCGTCCCAGTCAGAGGCGGTCACAGAGTCGCGCCAGAGGAGGAACTACCACCCGTCTGCGGCCAAGGGGCCACGCTCCTGGGCTCGGTTCCATGTGCCTGCCGGCGAGGTCCGGTCGTCGGCCGGTAGGCTGGTTGTGCCGGCGTGCGTGACTTGTGGGCGTACTTTCCCGGCCTGAAGGGAACACTACCTAAAGCAGACTCACCGCAAGACGAGCCCACCGATTGGAAGCGCAATGCGAGACCGGCTGCGGACGTCTACGGATCGATACAGCTACTCGGGTGTCTCGCCCCGGAAGGGGGCTGACTCTTTGTCTGAGCCCCGGTTTGGCTCGAGGCCCCGCGCGACCATGATGGTCGTCGCCCTATTGGGCACGATCTGCGTCGTCCTTGCGGTGGTCCTGATCGGCCGCTTCGTGTTCCTTGAACGCTATCAAGCCCTTGAGGAGCGCACGGTTCGGGAGAAGATGGAACGGACTGTTCGTGCGCTTTCGCTCACCACGGAGAACCTCGAGCGGGTGGCTGTCGATTGGGCGGAGTGGGACGCGCCATACAGATTCATGGAGACCCATGACCCGGCTTTTGTGGACGAGAACCTGTCCGGCGAGGCTCTTGCGAACATCGATGTCGATGCCTTGGCCATCTTGGATAATGAGGGAGAGACGACGGTACTGGCCACAGCAGACGGCCGCGTTGTGTACGGTGCCGAAGCCGGCATCGCGCTGTCCGGGTTGGTCAATGCTACCGGGCCCGAACTCGTCGGAGTGGCCGCTGCGGGGCCGGTGTCCGGGGTGGCCGGTTCTCTGACCGGGCCGGTGCTCCTCGCGCTTCATGCCATCACACCTTCTGATGGCTTGGGCGATGCCAGAGGGGTCCTGGTGGTCACGAGAGCGCTTGATGGTGAGATCCTGGATTTGATGTCGGCACTCACGGGAACAAAGGTCATCGCCTTCTCCGGCTGGGGACCTGGGATTGGCAGCTGACTATCCTTGGCTGGCGGGCGAACTCGGCTGGGACGAATCCACCCTGGTCCGTCCCCTGGGCGGCGACCTCATGGCCGGATTCGTCGGGTTCCGAGACATCTTCGGCCAGCCGGCTCTGGTACTCAGGGCGACTGTGGATCATCCGGAGTATCGAGAAGCCGTCAGAATCGTATGGATACTCGGCTCGGCCCTCGTGGCTCTCTGGTTCCTGGCCGCGGGGGCGTCGTATTTGTTGGTCTCGCGACTGGCCGTGTCCCGGGGCAAGCTGGAGGCAGGCGAGCGCCGGTACCGGGCCGTACTCGAGCAGTCCAGCGAGGGCATGATACTGGTCGATCGCGGGTCAGGGACCATCCTGGAGGCAAATCTGGCCTTTGCCGAGCTATCGGGATACGCCCCTGCCGAGGTGGCCGGTCTCGCGTTGGATGCGGTCCTCGGCGACCCCGAGGGGTCTGTCGCCGGTTCCGAGAAACATGAAGGCAAGTCTTCTGACGAAAGCTACCTCACACGCTGCCGCCGCAAGGACGATGGCGAGGTGGAGGTGGAAGTGAACGTCAGCGTCATCCAGCAGGGCCCGAGCGGAGTGCTCTCCTTCGTCGTGCGCGATATCACCGAACGCAAGCGAGCGGCCGAGGCCTTGCGCGAGAGCGAGAACCGCTATCGCCAGTTGATCGAGTCGGCTCATGACTGGATCTGGGAGATCGATGAGCAGAGTCGGTATGTCTTCTGCAGTCCCATGGTGGTCGATGTGTTGGGCTACGAGCCTGAGGAGGTGTTGGGCAAGACTCCCTTCGATCTCATGCCGCCGGATGAGGCGGCGCGTGTCGGCCCTCTTTTTGCCTCCTTCGCTCAGAAGCGAGAGCCCTTCCGAGAACTGGCTAACATCAATCGACACAAAGATGGACATCTCGTCTTCATTGAGGCCAGCGGGATGCCCATATTGGATTCGAACGGAGACTACCGGGGCTACCGGGGGATGGATCGCGACGTTACCGACCGCAGGAGGGCGGCCGAGGCACTGCGCGCAAGCGAAGACCGCTATCAGACCCTCGTGAATCTGAGCCCCGATGCCATCGTCGTCCAAGCTGACGGGAAATACATCTTCGCCAACCTGGCGGCCGCCAGACTGTTCGCGGCGGACTCACCCCAGGAGATCGTCGGGAAGGATATGTTCGAACTCATCCACCCCGACTATCGCGAACTGATCGAGGCAAGGGCCGGTCAGATCTCGACCGTGGCGACGCCTGTGGAGATCAAGGTCCTGCGCTTGGACGGGAATCCTGTGACGGTGGAGGCCAGCGCGGCGAACATGGAGTTCGACGGCCGACAGGCCACCCAGGTGGTTTTCCGCGACCTGACCGAGCGGAAGCGAACAGAGGAGGTCTTGCGTCGGGCGGCTGAGCATACCGAGGCGACCAATCGTGAGCTCGAGCGGGCGGTTGCGCGCGCCAACCAGTCGGCCGAGGAAGCTCAAGCGGCCAGTATCGCCAAGAGTGAGTTCGTCGCCAACATGAGTCATGAGATCCGAACGCCCATCAACGGGGTGATCGGCATGACCAGCCTGCTGCTCGATACCGACTTGAGCCCGCTCCAGAGGGACTACGCGGAAACGGTGCGCGTGAGTGCCGAGTCGCTGCTCACGATCGTGAACGACATACTCGACTTCTCCAAGATCGAAGCCGGCAAATTGGAGATGGAGTATCTGGGCTTCGACCTTAGGAACGCTCTCGAGGAGATGGGCGACCTGCTGGCCATGCATGCCCAGGAGAAGGGTCTGGAGTTCACCACCTTGATCGAACCCGAGGTGCCCTCGCGCCTGATCGGCGACCCTGGGCGTCTGCGCCAGGTGCTGACCAACCTCGTGGGGAACGCCGTCAAGTTCACCGAGCGGGGTGAGGTGGCCGTGGGCGTGTCCCTGGAATCGGAAGACGACAAGACGGCGATGCTGCGCTTTGCCGTGCGCGACACCGGCATCGGCATCGAGGAGGACAAGCTGGAGGCCCTCTTCCGGCCATTCACCCAGGCAGACGCCTCCACCACGAGACGCTTTGGAGGTACGGGACTGGGGCTTTCGATATCCAAGAGCCTGGTGGAGCGCTTCCACGGCCAGATCGGCGCAACGAGCACCCCCGGCGAGGGTTCGACCTTCTGGTTCACCGCCCTCTTCGAAAAACAGGCTGCAGCTATCGGCGGTGACGATGGCGGGGCCCGGCCGGCTTTCGAGGGGCCTGTTCCGACCAGTATCGAGGGTGTCCGCATCTTGGCTGTGGATGATAACGCGACCAACCGCAAGGTTGTGGCAGGTATGCTCGCTTCTTGGGGGGCCCGTCACACAGAGACAGACGGAGCCGGCCGAGCGCTCGAGATCTTGCGGAGCGGAGTGCGCGAAGGAGACCCTTATCGCATCGTACTCTTGGACATGCAGATGCCCGGGGTAGACGGCGAGACGCTCGGTGCGATGATCAGGGAGGACAGTACCCTGGGCGGGGCCGCCCTTGTAATGATGACCTCGGCCGGTACCAGGGGAGACGCGGTTCGTTTGGAGAAGGCCGGTTTCGCTGCTTATCTGACAAAACCCGTGAAGCAATCTCAACTGCACGACTGTCTGGTGACGGTGCTCAATCGGGACATAGGCGTCGATGCGCCGGCAGCGGCTCGGATAATCACTCGGCACAGCCTGACCGATCAGGCGAAGAGTCGGGTACGGCTGCTGCTCGCGGAAGACAACCCCATCAACCAGAAAGTCGCCCTCGCCATGGTGGAGAAGCTCGGCTATCGCGCCGACACGGTCGCCAATGGTCTGGAGGCGTTGGCCGCACTCGCCTCGCGATCATATGATCTCGTGCTGATGGACATCCAGATGCCGGAGATGGATGGTCTTGAGGCTACCGCCCAAGTGCGCGACCCGAGGTCCGCCGTCCGCAGTCACGACATCCCGATCATTGCGCTCACCGCGGCCGCTATGAAGGGCGATCGTGAGAGATGCCTGGCTGCCGGAATGAACGACTATCTTACGAAGCCCCTCCGTCCCGACGAGCTTGGCCGGATGATCGAGCGTTGGACCGCCGGAGCGGGAGTGAGGCTGCCGGTCGCGGCCGGGGCGGCGGTGCTTCCGTCTCGGCCGGTTTCCTCGGAATCACGTGCGGCCGGCTCCAGAGAGCCCCGTTGCGGTGTTCGACCGCGGGGTCCTCCTGAGCACTCTTGGAGGTGACAGAGAATTGGCCCAGGAGATCATCGGGGAGTTCCTTGCCGACGTCCGGCGCCAACTGGACGCTCTTCATGAGACGGCCGAGTCCGGCTCGACGGCGCAACTCGCGCGCCAGGCGCACGCGCTCAAGGGGGCTGCTGCTACGGCGGGCGCTCTCACGTTGAAGGCGGAGGCCGAAAGATTGGAGGTCGATGCCCGGCGGGCAGGTGAGGAGCGGCTCGGGCGAGCTGAAGGGAGAGTCGCTGCGCTCGAGGCTGCATTCGAGCGGTTCGTCGATACCTGGAAACGGGATGGATTGGGGGAGGAAGAGACATGAGGGTGCTGATTGCCGAGGACGATCTCACATCGCGGCTTGTTCTCCAGAAGAACATGGAGAAGTGGGGCTATGAGGTCTTGTCCGCCTCCGATGGCGATCAGGCCTGGGAAGAGTTGCAGAAGCCGGATGCGCCGGCTCTGTTGGTCCTCGACTGGGAGATGCCCGGCATCGACGGCATCGACCTGTGCCGCAAGGTTCGGGTCGGCGAGGGGAGCCATCCGCGCTACATCATCCTGCTGACCACGCGCAGCGACACCGAGGATCTGGTTGCCGGTCTCGAGGCCGGCGCCAACGACTACGTGGGCAAGCCCTTTGTGGCCGCCGAGCTGCGCGCCCGTGTGGACGTCGGACGCCGTTTCGTCGAACTCCATGACCAGCTCCTTTCACTGAGCTGGCGCTCGAGCAGCAGGCGCGTACCGACCCCCTGACTCAGACGATGAACCGGGGGGCGATCATGGGGCGACTGCACGAGGAGGTCGAGCGAAGCAAGCGGGAGGGGTCGACGCTGGCGGTCGGAGTCCTGGATATCGATCACTTCAAGCTTGTGAACGACACCCACGGACACGCTGCCGGTGACCAGGTGCTGCGCGAAGTAGTGCGGCGGTTGACGGTGGCATTCAGGCCCTATGACGGCCTCGGCCGGGTCGGGGGGGAAGAATTTCTGGTCCTGATCCCCGGCGCATCTCCGGACTGTGCGCGAGCGGTGTTCGAACGGCTGCGGCAGGCTGTCTGTGCCGCCTCCATCGACCATCTCGGTCGAGAGGTAGCCGTGACCGTCAGTCTGGGCGGCACGACCACCCGCGGCGACGAACCAGAAGACCAGGTTCTAATACGGGCCGACGACGCCCTCTACCGGGCCAAGAACCTGGGTCGTAACCGTGTGGAAATGTCGGATGAGGCATGCGGTTGAGCGGCACGGCCAACGCGGAGCGAGCGGATTTGCTTTGAGTGCAGCCTGTGGTGACCGTGGCCGAAGCGGTGATCGGGCGGGAAGTCCTCGCACGCGAGGCCCACGGCGGGAGAGACCATGAGGAGCGCGGTCACCAGCAAGCGGCCTATCGGCACAGCCTGCCTCATTATCTTCAGCATAGGACGATGAGCCTACACTACAGGTCGGCCTACTCAGGACTTCGCCTTCACCGCCAGCACCGGGCAGTTGGCCATGAGCAGGATCTCCGGGTGTTGCTCCCCATGAGTAGCTTGCCGGTCCGCGATCTGCGCCGGATGCCGATCGCGATCATGTCCGCTCCTTCTTCCGAGACGACCTTGGTGAGATCCTCAGCAGGAGATAACCCGCGTATGAGCCGGCGGATGGTGTGGGGGATGCCTGCGTCGGTCAGGAGGCGCTCTATCTCATCCAGCTCCTTCCGATATTTCAACACCTCTTGTGCCTCAGCCTCCGGGCCCCCACCGCCCGCCATGGAGTGGACGACGACTATCTCGCTGCCATGCCGGTTCGCTTCAGCTATGGCCCACTCGAGGGCCGCCCGGCTCTCGTCCGCTGTGGTGAATCCGACTACGATCTTCATGCCCGCTCCTCACTAGCTGACTGATGAGCCCGACGCTAGCATCCCGTGGTGTATGGGGCAATAGGGCGCTACAGCCTGTGGCGAACCCGGGGCCGGACGTAGACCCGTTCTGTCGTCCGGCAGGGGCCTTCGTCGACCAATGAAGGCCCCACCACCTACTTCGAACGGTTGGCCTGATCCAACACGGTATGCACCATTGTCGCCAAGGCTTCAGGCGTGAACGGCTTCTCCAGGTAGTTGACGCCCTCGTCGAGCCCACCGGCGCGGATGAAGGCGTCCCGGGTAGGGCTTCTGAGGCTTGACCCTCCAGTGCGTGCGGTTCGGCCTCGATGCCCGCCGCCTTCGCCGGGTTTCCCAATCTGCCGAGTTTCCCAGAAGGATGCATCCATTCCGATTCATTCCGCCGGGAAGAGCCTGCTAACCTTTGTCCGATGGAACGATCTACGCAGCGGATGGTCCTGGTGGCGGTGACAGCGACCGGCTTTCTGACCACCTTCGTCACCTCTGGTGTCAACGTGGCTATTGAGCGGATCGCGTCCGACCTCAACCTCTCGGCCGTCACGATGAGTTGGGTCTCTCTCGCTACCATCCTCGGGACCGGCGCCTTGCTCATGCCGATGGCGCGGGTAGCTGATCTCCGCGGTCGCAAGGCCGTCTACCTGGTCGGGCTCGCGGCTTTCACATCTCTCTGTTTCGCCTCCGCGCTTGCGCCGAATGCAGCGATACTCCTCGTCACGCGGGCGCTGCAAGGCGTCGCCGGCGCCTTCCTCTTCTCCACGACCGTCGCCATGGTCACGTTGTGCTATCCGCCCGAATCACGTGGGCGGGCTCTAGGGATGCAGGTCTCGGGCGTCTACCTGGGGCTCACCCTCGGTCCGGTGCTCGGTGGCATCATCACCGAGAATCTCGGCTGGCGCTTGCTCTTCGTCTTGGTCGGAGCGCTCAGCCTCGTGAACACCGTCTTCGCGTTGCGGAAACTGCGTGGGTTGGAATGGCGAGAGCCGAAGACGGCCCGTTTCGACGTCCTGGGGATCGGTCGCCTGGGCGGTCGCTCTCTCGGCTCTGCTCATAGGGTTCTCGTATCTGCCCGGTGTGTTCGGCTACGCCCTCACCGCAGCCGGCTTCCTCGGACTGGCCGGCTTCGTCTATCTTGAAGGCCGGGCGGCAGACCCCATTCTCAACGTTGACCTGCTACGTCGGAACCGGGTGTTCGCCTTCGCGAACGCAGCCTCGTTCATCAACTATAGTGCCACTGCGGCGATGACGTTCATGATGAGTCTCTACCTGCTGTACAACCGGGGCCTTGGCGCCCAGACCGCGGGTCTGGTGCTGGTGACCGGGCCGTTTCTTCAGGCCGCGGTCTCCCCACTGGCGGGGCGTCTGGCCGATAAGGTGGAGCCCCGGTTCGTAGCGTCAGCGGGCATGGCCCTGTGTGCGGGTGGGTTATTCGCCCTGGTGTTCCTCGGCCAGAGGACCCCTTACTGGCACATCATCACCGTTCTGTGCGTTCTCGGCCTGGGCTTCGGGCTCTTCGCTTCGCCCATAATCCACACCGTGATGAGGAGTGTCGACAGACGCTACGTAGGCGTAGCGGCTGCTACGTCGGCGACCATGCGTGTTTCGGGACAGAGCCTCAGCATAGGCATCGCCACCCTGGTGCTCGCCGTCGTCGTAGGGCGGCACGAGATCGGGATCACAGACCACGCGCACCTTCTCAGCAGTATCCGCATCACCTTCTTGATCTTCGCTTCACTGTGTTTGGTCGGCCTGGTGGCCTCCTTGGTGGGACCAGGCCGTCGCCTCGCCCGGGAGTGAGCCGATGCCAGCGGGAATGGCGCACCACGGCGTGGTCCTGAAATCTTTGCAGAACGCGATTCATTATTCTGGAGGCCCGGATGTCTCGGTCCGCGCTCACTACGGTCCTCAATCCCAAAGGCTGGCTCATCCAGACGGTCGACGGTTCGTCCGGCGGCAGCGCCGATGTGTCTTGTCTCGCAAAACGCCTGGACACGCTGGAAGGCAAGACCGTGTACCTCGTCGACACCGGCTTCGGCCGCAGCTTCAAGGGCGCCTTTTCTGCTGCTCTTGGTGACGCGCTTGGGCCTGCAGGGTGAGGGCGATCTCTTCAGGGAGGCGTCATGGGCAGGTCAAAGGTGGCAATCCTCGCAGCTATTCTGCTGATTCTCGCTTTGTGTGTGTGGCCGGCAACTATTCAGGCCCTTCCCGGCCCTTCCTCCACCACCAGCCTCGATCCCTCTCACGGACCTGTCGCGTGGGGCAACACGGTCCTTATCAAAGGCTATTTCCCCGAGATTCCGCTGGTCACCTTCGGTGGCGCGCAGGCCCTCGGCCATGTCATGACGACATGTCCCAGCAGCTCACCGCGATTGCCCCGCCTCATGCCGCCGGCACCGTCCAAGTGCAAGTGACGACTGTGGGGGGCGCCAGCGGAGCGCCCTAATCTGGACAGCCTGACGGTAGCATCTTGTGGTGGATGGGGTAATAGGCCAGCAGCCTCAGACGAGACTCGCGCCCGATTGTGGAGCCGAACAGTCTCTCCGGCAGGTCCCAGGCCTGGCCCGCTACGGCCCCCACACCTGCGTGGTGCCGATGCAGTCGATGTACTGCACGATGCCGGTGTAGGCACACTGGAAGAAGTCGTCTACGTTTCGCTCGCCCCTGCAGTTGTCGAACACGAGGTCGCCGGTGCCGAGCACGATGAAGCCGAAGCCGTTGGCGGCGGTCGTCTTGCAGTCGTGCGCGTAGCAGCTGCGAATGACGCCCTGGCAATCGTCGAACTCGAAGCCAGAGTAACCGCTGGGACGGTCGCCCAGTGGGCCATAGGCTTCGCAGCCCTCCACCAGCAGACCGTTGATGTTGTGCAAATAGATGCCGTGTGGTGGGTAGAGCGTACCGGCGAAGTCAAAAGCCTTGGTGTTGCGGATGGTCCAACGAGAGGAGGTCTTGGTGCCGCCCTTGGCGATGCCGAACTCCCCGCAGTTATGGAACACGCAGCCCTCCACGAGTAGATCGTCGATGACGCTGCTACTGGCCCCGAAGAAGCCGGCCACCGAGAACCCCGTCGCTTCCAGGCTACGGAGCGTGACCTTGGAGGCCGTGCCATCGTAGGACACGCTGATGCCATACTGCTCACCACTCGCCCTCTGGCCTCGGCCCTGGAGGGTGAAGGCTTCCAAGGTGACCCCGGTGGTGCCGGTCAGTTCGAGCGGAAAGTCAGCGGTGGCCTTGACCACAGTGACAGCCATCCCCTGGCCCTTGAGCGTGACGCCTGATTTGAGCGTGACGGTACTGTCCAGCGTGATGGTCCCCTCCGGAAGGTTCACGGTCCCCCCAGCCGGGCACGCAGCCACCGCCGCCTTCAGGTCGAAGCTAGAAGCCTGCGGCAGGGTGGTGGGGGTCGATGCCAGTGCGGTGGTAGTCGGCTTGACGGTGGTAGAGGTCGGGGCCGCGACGGTCGTTGTAGTAGAAGCGGGAGGCGACATGGTGGGGGTCGATGCCATTGTGGTGGTAGTCGGCTTGACGGAGGTAGAGGTCGGGGCCGCGACGGTCGTTGTAGTGGAAGCGGGAGGCGACATGGTCGGGGTCGGCGCCGTGCCCCAGGAGTACCCTGTGCTCGCGGGGACTGTAGAGAGCCACGGGCCGGCGGGAACCGCCGTGAGCCCGATGGCCTCGAGGGTGCGGACACCGGCAGCCCGGGGGCTCAGGAATCCTGTAACGGCGGGGGTGGCTCCTGCTTGCCCGGTCAAGAGCAAGATCCCCGCGTCCAAAGCAAGATAAGGGGCCGCGGCCAGACCGTCCGGGAACTTCTCCCCGGTGACGAAGGCGACGTGGGCGGTTGTAAGCCCATGGGCAAGCGCAAATTGAGCGATCTGAGCACAAGTATCGTAACGATCGGCCCCCGCCAGTCGGACTACGTTCGGAAGGTCGATGCGCGCATATGTCCCTATTTCGAGGGCGGAGTCCACCCCCAATTCTGCGATCTCATCGCGCGTGATCTGAGGCAGGTTCCCCGACCGTGGGGTATAGAGGATCGGCCAGTGATTGACCGCGGCGAGAGGGGCCACGGCCAGAGCGTCGGCAAAACTGTCGCCGGGGGCTATTATCACCTTGGTCGGGGATCCGGCTTTGAGCCTGAGTTGATCGGCTACCAAAGCGGCTGTCTCATAGCGGTCCCTGCCCACCAGGGTGGTGACACCTTCCGGGCCGACGAAGCTCATCACCTGTTTCAGCACCGGGGACGACGCCCCCCCGATCCCGATGAGGAAGACGTGGGATGGATGGAGGCGCTCCAGTTCGGCCACGACCTTCCCCGGGAGGCCGCTCGCTGGCGTCAGCAGGAGTGGGCCACCGTAGGCATGGGCCAATGGAGCGCCGCAGAGCGCGTCCGCGAAATCGTCGCCCCGGGTTATCACGACCGCCGGCGCCCCCTGCGGGAATCCCGCTTGGGAGACCAAGACTGCAGTGTCGTATCTGTCTGAACCGACGATGACTCGGACCGTCCGGCCGCCGGTCGATACCCCAACGTTCGAAGTCGCCGCGTATGAAAGTGAGCTCTCCGTCGCGAGCGAGAGCCCGGAGAACAGAGCAGAAGCCGCCAGTATTGCTATCAGTTTACGCACAGACAAAACTCCCTGAAATGGATTATATGGAAGGTCCCACACGCTCCGCTTGTGTCACTGGCGGTTGCGTGTGATCCCGCGGATCGAGCCTCCGTGCCATACTCTACAAGGTGGGAGTTAGGGCGCTGGTAGGCAACCTGATCCGCGAGGAGACGCGCAGTCTCCCCACCGAGGGGCCAGCTTCCAGTGAGAACTTCGGCCCCTCTTGTTTGCGCGGCATATCTCAGGGTGGGACGCGCTCCTCCGCCATCGCCGGAGGGATCAGACGACGCACAAGCATCGGCCTGCAAGCCGCGGCGGGGGATGGATCGCTGTCGATCCCCGGGCTTCTCCAGGGAAAACGACGCCTAGTAGAGAATAGAGATGGTGCCGCGTACGTTGGCGGCGGCATCTATGCGGTAGTCTCGGGTGAGTACGGGAGTATTAGGAAGCGCATAATCGGCTCCTTTCGCTCCGTGTCTGCTGCAGCGCCCGTTGCACTTGGGCAAGGCGGACGGTCGTTTGACGTCGCAGACTAACGTCGTTAGGTCGAGCGGTCAGTCTAACGATGTTAGACGGCCATGTCAAATCGGTTTTGGAGGAAGCGTGGACGGCGGCAATGGCTTGGGAGTCAAAGGGCGGCTGACCCGGGATCGCATCTGCGATGTCGCGCTTGAGGCCATCGATGAGGCTGGTCTTGAATCGCTCAGTATGCGGATGCTGGCGGGCGCCCTAGGAGTCAAAGCCAGCTCTCTCTACTACCACTTCGAAAACAAAGAGGGATTGTTGACCGGCGTTGCCGAGAACTTGTACCGGAAGCTGGCGCGGCCGCCGAGCGGAGGGGACTGGGCAGAGCAGGCGAAGGGCACGTTCCTACAGCTGTGGGGTTTTGTGCAAGCTCACCCAAAGGCTGCTCCTCTGCTGGTCCGTGATCTTGCCTCTTCCCCGGTGGCCAAGAAGAGGGCGAACGTTCTTCTCAAGATGCTTTCCAGGGCAGGGCTCGGCCCGAACGCCAGTGCCACTCTTGTCAGCAATCTCGTCGCACTTCTCGTCGGCCACACGTATCTGACGCTGTGGATGCGGGAAGAAGTGGAATCAGCGACGGAGGCTGAGAGTGGGGATGGCGTGGATGGGGTCGGGACCGACACCGGCACCGACGGCTCGCGGGCATGGGTGCACAAGCTGTTCCCCGGGGACCTCTCGAGCTTGGACGAATCCGATCTTCCGAGCGAGATGGCATACAACGTCGCGTATCTTGCCGGCCTGGATGCCCTGTTAAGGGGATTCGCACCGGATTGACGCCACTGATCGTTAATGTACCGACTTGCGGCTGCCGATTGTACGAGCAGAGGTCCCCGGCAGGACGGCGTCCCCGGGGTCCTTTGTTGTGCTAGGGGTGGCCTGGCCAGGACGCATCAGTATCGGTCAATTGATGACCTTCGAGAATGTGCCCACGTTGTCCGCGGTCCAGGTGCCTTGGACGGCATTCCCGTATTCGTAGAAATCGGCGACCGAATTGTTCCGACCGATGTTGCCGGAGCAGGTGATCCCGGTGGTGGGACTGTCCCCGTATCCCCAAAGGACGATGCCGTAGGGGCTGTCGTGTACCGAGTTGCGAAGTAGCTGCCCGTTCGATGCGCTGTATCCTATCTGGATCCCCGATACGCCGCCCCCGGGGCCATAAGCCCCGCCCAGATCGCAGTCCTGGATGGTGAAGTTACGGCCTTCCTTTAGGTACACAGCGTGAGCAGGGTGAAGCAGTCCGGCGAAGTCGGACGCTGTAATGTTGCTGATGGTCACTCCATCGTATCCGCCCTGCAAAACAATGCCAAAATCTCCGCAATGGGTGATCGTGCAGTCTGAAATGGTGACGCCCGTGAATACCCCGTTGGAGTGGAGCCCGGTGTTGCCCGCATCCCGGATAGTCAGGTTGCGGAAGGCTCCCCCGATGAGACCGCCCGCCACCTCCACGCACTTCTGACCGGTCATAGAATAATCACCCACGACCGTGAAGCCATCCAGGACGATGCCGGCCGATTGGTAGATGGAAAGGGTGTCAGCTCCCTTCGCGGTGAGAATAGCCGAAGAGGGCCCCCGGATGGTGAGATCGGTCTTGTACTCTATGCGGAAGGGCCCTGCGTAGGTGCCGGCGGCAAGCGTTATCGTCGTGCCCGGCCTAGCGGCGTCGATGGCGGCCTGCAGGTCGAAGATCCAGGGACCGGCGGGTACCTTGGAAAGCCCGATAGCTTCCACAAGAAGGATTTCCGTGGTCAACGGTGCCAGGAATCTCGCGACCGGAGCGGTCAGCGCCGTACCCCTGGCCAGAAGGAGAATACCGCCGTCCAACGCGAGATACGGGCCGGACGCTATGCCATCCGGGAAGTTCTCTCCGGTGACAAAGCCAATATGGGCGCTCGTGAGTCCTTGAGTCAACGCGTACTGAGCAATCATGGCGGAGGTATCGTAGCGGTCGCTCCCTACCTTCCGGACCACTTCCGGTAAATCGACGTGGGCCCAGGTCCCTACGACCAGGGCCGAATCCACTCCCAACTCCGTGATCTCCTCACTAGTGACCTGGGGCACATCCCCCCATTGGGGGGTGTAGAGGATAGGCCAGTTGTTGGCCGCCGCGAGCGGGGCGACGGAAAGGGCGTCGGGGAAGCTGTTGCCAGGCGCGATGACCACTTTGGTCGGCACCCTTGATCCGGCCCGTATCTGATCGGCCACGATCGCCGCCGTCTCATACCGGTCTCGCCCGACCAGCGCGGTCACTGCCTCGGCTCCGACGATGTCCATCACCTGGGTTCGCACTGTCGATCCGAGCCCCAGCAGGAAGACCCGGGAGGGGTGGAGGCGCTGAAGTTCGGCGATGAGTGTCGCTGTGAGACCACCGCGGGGCGTCAACAGCAGCGGGCCGCCGTACGCGTGAGCCAAAGGCGCCCCACACAGGGCGTCCGCATAGTCATCACCACGAGCCAAAACCACGGACGGGGCGCCCGCCGGAAAACCCGCTTTGGACAACAAGATGGCGGTCTCGTATCGATCCGAGCCGGCGATGACTCTGGTCGCCGGGCCGTCAGCCGCTGCATACGAGGGCGTGTTTCCCATAGCAAGACAAAAGAACGCGGCTAGAACGAGGGTAGAGCATACTGTGATGGGTTTTCGCAACTGACCTTCTCCCTAGATCGACTGCATTGAGGGTCCGAAGTGTCCCCGGGGCGTCGTGTTGAGGGACTTGCGTGATCCTAAGGCCAGGATTCCCAGCAACGCGCGCTTGGGCGGACGCTGTCGACGGCAGCCGTCACTCTATAGGGGCGCTCTGGGAAAATGGCGGATGGTCTATAATACGGATGACGCCGACCTCGCGATCGTCTCGGGCGGGCAGCGGAGAAACGGGAATAACACCGTAGGCTCCTTTCTCCTCTTTGCTACAACAACACCCTCCTGAGCTTCGATGAGAACGGCTGATGACCTTGTTGAGCAAACTAACCTCATTAGCTGTCGGTGAGTCTAACCTGGTCGAGGGGCCACGTCAATTGGCTTTCGATCGCGCCCATTATTCCTGCAAGTGTTGGCTGACTACGCGACTCTTGCGCTACCGCGTATCGCCGGGGTATAGTCCATCTACTATGTCCGTGCGTCCTCGCCCTAAATGGGGGCTGCACTGGGGGATCGGCGGTTACGCGGGCGCTTCAGGCTGTTGCTTCTGGCGGACCACTTTCCATCCCCGGCGCGGGGACGCTGTCTACAGGGAGGATCGATGTCCAGATCGAAGAGAGCGGCCCTCGCAGGTGTTCTATTACTTTCCATGGTGCTCGTTGTTCTTTTCGCATGGTCGGGGGTGGCCCAAGCCCGCGTCGTGGAGCGCGTGAGCGTGAGGGTGCCCGCAATCCAAGGAGACAGCTGGAGCGAGGCAGTGTCGCTCAGCGCCGATGGCCGGTACAGGGCCTTCTATTCCAATGCCTCCAACTTGGTGGCAGGCGATACCAACGGGGTCGTCGACGTCTTCGTGCAAGACGGGAATACCGGAGCAATCACGCGGGTGAGCGTGGACAGTGCGGGGGTCCAAGGCAACGGAGCGAGCCGACACGCGGCGATAAGCGCCGACGGCCGGTATGTGGCCTTCTACTCCTATGCGACTAATCTGGTAGCTGATGACATCAACGGGGTCGTGGATATCTTCGTTCACGACATGAACGATGGGACCACCACGCGCGTGAGCCTGGACAGTTCGGGATCACAGGTTAACGACGCCAGTTACTATCCATCAATCAGCGCCGACGGCCGCTACGTCGCCTTCTACTCATACGCGACCAACCTCGTGCCCGGTGACACGAACGGGGTCGTAGACATTTTCGTGCGCGACCGTACGGGAGGCACCACCACGCTCGTGAGTGTGGACAGCGCGGGGGTGCAAGGCAACGGTGTTAGCCAGTCACCCTCGATCAGCGCTGACGGCCGCTACGTGGCCTTCCAATCCGAAGCGACCAATCTAGTTTCCGGCGACTCCAACGGGGTGGATGACATCTTCGTGCGCGACCGTACGGGAGGCACTACCACGCGAGTGAGCGTGGATAGCGCGGAGATCCAGGGCAATGGCTCCAGTACGTCGCCCTCCATGAGCGCTGACGGCGGCTACGTGGCCTTCCAGTCGGCGGCCGACAATCTGGTGCCCGGGGACACGGTTACGCTCGATGTCTTCGTCCGTGACCTGAACGCCGGGACCACCTCGCGGGTGAGCGTTGACAGCGCGGGGAACGCGGGAGCCGGTTCCAGCTCCTCGGCCTCGATCAGCGGCGACGGCCGGTACGTGGCTTTCTACTCCTACGCGACCGACCTGGTGGCGGGAGACACCAATGGGGCCGCCGACGTCTTCGTCCGCGACCGGAACATAGGGACCACCGAACGGGTGAGCGTGGACAGCGCGGGGGTTCAGGGCAACGCATTTAGCCTCTCTCGCGCGATCAGCGCCGATGGCTGCTACGTGGGCTTCACCTCTGACGCGACCAATCTGGTGCCCGGAGACACGAACGGCTTTCAGGATGCATTCCTGGCCGCCGTGGCGCCCGCCATCGACAGCCTTGATCCCACAACGGGCCCGAGTACCGGGGGCACGCTGGTAACCATCACCGGCAGGAACTTCAACGGCCTGGGGGGCCACGCGACCGATCCAGGCGCGGTCACCTTCGGTGGCGTGAACGCCGCCGACTACACGGTGGTCTCCGCTACCGAGATCACTGCTACCGCCCCGGCTGCTCCTGCTGCCGGCCAGGTCGACGTGCAGGTGACAGGGTTCGGAAGCGCAAACACCACCTCCGGGCCAGCCAACGACTACACCTACTATGCCGCCTACACTCTCACCTACACGGCCGGCGCCGACGGCAGCATCAGCGGCACTAGCCCACAGACGGTAGCCCAGGGGGCCAACGGCACCGCGGTGACAGCCGTGCCCGCCACCAGACTATCACTTCGTGAGCTGGAGTGACGCCTCCACCGCCAACCCGCGTACCGACACCAACGTGCATGGCCAACATCTCCGTGACGGCCAACTTCGCCATCAACACCTATACCCTCACCTACACGGCCGGCGCGGGCGGCACCATCTCCGGCGCTACTCCGCAGACCGTGAACTACGGCGCCAGCGGCACCGCGGTCACAGCCGTGCCCAACGCCAACTACCACTTCGTGAACTGGAGTGACGGCGTCCTCACGGCGACCCGCACCGACGCCAACGTGATGGCCAACGTCGCCGCGACGGCCAATTTCGCCCTTGACACCTACATCCTCACGTACGCCGCCGGCGCCGGCGGCACCATCTCCGGCACCACCCCGCAGACCGTGAACCATGGCGCCAGCGGCACCGCGGTGACAGCTGTACCGGACGCCAACTACCACTTCGTGAGCTGGAGTGACGCCGTCCTTACGGCGACCCGTACCGACACCAACGTCACGGCCAACCTCTCGGTGACCGCCACCTTCGCCGCCGACAGCTACACCCTCACCTACACCGCCGGCGCGGGCGGCAGCATCTCGGGCGTGAGCCCGCAGACGGTGGCTCCGGGCGGGAAGCGGCACCCCGGTCACAGCTGTACCGGCCACCGGATATCACTTCGTCGAACTGGAGTGACGCGGTCTCCACCGCCACCCGCACCGACACCAACGTCCAGGCGGATATCACCGTGACCGCGAGCTTCGCCATCAACACCTACACCCTCACCTACACCGCCGGCGCCGGCGGCACTATCACCGGCGTGAGCCCGCAGACGGTGAACTACGGGGCCGACGGGACCGCTGTGACCGCCGTTCCCAACAGCGGATATCACTTCGTGAACTGGAGCGACGGCTTTTTGAACGCGACGCGCACCGATATCGCGGTGGACGCCAACGTGACGGTGACCGCCAACTTCGCCCTTAACGCCATCGTCTACACCTCCATCCGCGGCATCCACCGCTACCAGACCGCCCAGCTCATCAGCCAGGCCATGTTCCCGGGAGCGCTTCCCGCCGGAGCCGGTGTGGTGGTCGCCCCGGGTGAGACCTTCCAGGAAGCTCTGTGTGGAGCTCCCTTGGCCGCCGCTTATGGAGGCCCGGTGCTTGCTCACCCCGGCAGTCGGTCTGGAGAACGGCACCAGCGCCGAACTGCAGCGCTTGGATCCCACCAACGTGTTTGTGATCGGGCTCTCGGGCACGGTGGTCAGCGCCGTGCAGGCCGCTCTTCCCAGCGCCACCGTGGTAGCCATCAACGGAGTAGGTGGTAGCGTCTACGACATGAGCCGCAAGGTAGGCGGCGCGCTGCAGACCAAAGTAGGCGACATGACCGGAGCCACGGCCATCATCGCCATCGGCACCAACTTCCCCGATGCCATCGGGGTCTCGCCCCTGGCCTGCGCCAAGCTGTGGCCGGTCATTCTCACCGACAAGGCCGACGCCAGCGCTCTGCACGCCAGTGCCCTGGCCGCCCTCACCGATCTCGGCATCACCAAGGCCCTTAAGGTAGGTACCTATGCCACCCTGCCGGTCACTGTGACCGGTGTTGCCAACCTCTCCGGTGCCACCCGCTACGTCACCAACGCCAATGTGGCCAACTGGGCCAAGGCCAACGCCGGTCTTAGCTTCATGCACATCGGCATCGCGACCGGAGACAAGTTCCCCGATGCGCTGGCCTCTGGACCGTATCTCGGCAAAGACATGGGCATCCTGCTGCTAAGCCCGCTGGCTGGGCCCGCTGCCCACGCCCATCTCTACCGTGATCACCACCAACGCAAGCGCGGTACAGCAGGTGACCTTCATCGCCATGATCGAGCCGGTCGTGAGCCAGGTGAAAGCCTTGCTGCCGTAAGAACACTCACCCATACGGGCGCGGGGAGCTTCTCGCCCCACGCCCGTATGGGTGCATAGTCGGGGCGACCTGAATGTTGTCAGTCCTGTCGGGGGTCGTTCCACGAGTCGACGCGAAGGTCTCTCGAGACCCAGGCCTTCTGCATGACACGCAGGTGGCCGGCCTCATTCGCCAGTGGACGAGTGGCGCGCGACCGCGTAGTGCTGCTATCTTTACAGAACGCGATTCATTATTCGGGAGGCCCAGATGGCTCAGTCCGCGCTCACTAGGGTGCTCAACCCGGAAGGCCGGCTCATCCAGACGGTCGACGGCTCCTCCGGCGACACCGTCGATGCATCTTCCCTCGCCAAACGCCTGGACACGCTGGAAGGCAAGACTGTCTACCTCGTCGACACAGGCTTCGGCGGCAGCTTCAAGTTCATGCGAGAGCTTGAGAACTGGTTCGCCACCAACATGCCCGCGGTGAAGACCGTGCGCACGCGCAAGCCCGGAGGTCCCTTCGCCGACGACAACGACGCGCTTTGGGAAGAGATCAAGAAGCGAGGTGATGCAGCGATCCTCGGGGTGGGTGGCTGACCCGGTTGCGCCGCGGCGGTCGCCGCGAGTAGTAACCACCTGGAGCGTATCTACGGCATCCCCACCGCTTCCCTCTCCACCTGCGAGTACGCGGATCACGTGCGCAGAGAGATGACCGCTCTGGGCACGCCGCTGCCCTTTGTGTGGACGCCACACCCGGTGGTCGCCCAGTCGCGCGAGACGCTGTATGGCTACATCGAGGGCGACGATCCTCTCACCGGCAAACGGGTCATCGACGAGATCCTTGAGGCGCTGACCAAGACCCCCGGCGAGAGCGGTGCCGCGACCGGCCCACTCCCGCTTGCCCACGAACACGCCACCTCCCGTGAGGACCTGCTGGCACCAGACACAGAGGACAATCTCCAGCGCATGTTCTACGAGCGAGGCTGGACCGACGGGCTTCCAGTTATTCTTCCCACCCCCGAACGGGTGGAGCTCATGCTCACCGGAACCGGCCGCCCTCGCGACGAACAGGTGGGGGAGATCTTCAACCACGACACCAAGGAACTCATCAGGTACACAGTCGGTGACATCGCCGTGGTGGCGGTCATGGCCGGGGCTCGGCCGGAGCACCTGCCTGTGATCCTGGCGACAGCGGCCACCAAGATGTCCGCGCTCACGCCTTCCACCACGCCCTTCGGCAGCATGCTCCTGATCAACGGGCCCATCGGCAACGATATCGGCATGAACTCCGGGCTCGCGGCGTTCAGTCCCGCCAATCTGGCCAACGCGGTCATCGGCCGGGCCTGGACCCTTATGTCCATCTGCTGGGGATATGCGCGGCCCAAGATGACCCTTTGGAGTTCCCAGGGCAACAACTTCCTCTACAACAACATGTGCTTCGCGGAGAACGAAGAGCACAGCGTCTGGACACCTTTTCACGTGACCAAGGGCTTCAAGCCGGAGGAGAGCGTGGTGAGTGTCTTCAAGGGCTGGTACGTCATGAACAGCCTCCACGCGGCCGCCAGCCGGAGCGTCGGTGAGGAGGTTACCCTGCAGCTGAGCGTGATCCCAGGCCTGCGCTCCAGCGCGACACTGCTTCTGGACCCGCTCGTGGCCAAGCAGCTCAAGGAGATGGATGGTTTCGAGAGCAAGCAGGATTTTGCCCGCTGGATCTCCAAGAATGCTCTCATCCCGAACGGGAGATTCTGGGGCACCGATACCATCGACATGCTGGTGACTCCGCTGGCCGGCGCCGGCGTGGAGCCGTACGCCTCGTGGAAGAAGCTGCCGGATGACGAGCTCATTCCGCACTACCACGACCCGGAGGCTATCAACATAGTGGTTGTCGGGGGAGAGACGAGCCCGGTCTGGAAGACCACCGACTACGCCTGCTGGGGCTCGGCGCCGGTGGACTACTGGCGGCCAGCGACCTCGTAGGGGGCCGCCAAAAAGCGACGCTGCGCCGTCAGGATACGATCGTCGGCAAGGACGACGGGCGGCTGCATGCGGGCCCGTTCAGAGGAACCTCACTGTGGTTAGCTCAGCGGAATGACGAACTCGATTGCGCTTCTGCGAAGAAGAAGGACGTCGTGTGTGACGGCTTCTGAGGAAGTATCTTCGCCCCTTTCCACGAGCAGGACGTCCGTGAGGGCAATAAAGTCGGCGCCACTGTTCAAGTAGTCGAGGACTCGCCCTCTGTAACCGCCCGCGGGCACTTCCAGGATCCCCTCACCCCTGAAGTCTTTTGTCTGAAAACTGACTCGTACGAAGCGGTGCTTGTTGTCCACCGAGAGGAATCCTCTTTGACGTGTTTCTCCGCTACCTTTAGTATCGTCTCCAGGCTCGCTGTTCTTGAGGATGAGGGCTGGGACCTCGACCATCATGACACGGGGACACGACTTCAAACTAGGTTGTGATCGGAGGCCTCCATGGATGTGCACGACGCTTTGAAGAACCGGCGCACCGTCCGCGCTTTCCTGGATCGTCCCGTGTCACGCGAGACTTTGGAGCAGATGCTCGACGACGCTCTGCATACCCCATCCTGGGCCAACACGCAGCCGTGGGAGGTCTACGTCGCCGCGGGAGAGGTCCTGGAACGGATACGAGGCATCTACGAGGCGCGGACGGTGGCGAAGGCGCCGGCCCAGCCCGACCTGCCCTTTCCAGGAGCATGGACAGCGGGATGCCGTGAGCGCACTAAGGAGCTGACTCTGGGGCGAGCCCTGACTCGGGGCACCACCACCGACGATCCGGCCTTTCACCACGAGTTTCTCATGGCCAACCGGCGGTTCTTCGGCGCCCCTTGCGTGGTGTGCCTCTGCATGCCCCGCACACTGGGTCAGTGGTCGGTGTTCGACTTGGGCGCGCTGTGCCAGAGCATCGCGCTGGCCGGCCAGGATCATGGTGTCGAATCGGCCATAGCCATCAACACCGTGTGCTACCCCGACGTGCTGCGGACAGAACTGGGTGTGCCCGCTGATCTGTCCATCGTCATCGGGATAGCCCTGGGCTATGCGGATCCTAGCGACCCGGAGGACTCGTTCCGTAGCGCCCGGCGCACCCTCACGGAGGCTGTCACGTTCAAAGGGCTCTAGGCGTGAGAGACACCGCGCCATTGGTCGGCGACGCCACAACAAACACGAAACGCGGCGCCCTGCTTCTTGGGCTGGCGCTGATGGCATACGTGACCATCACGGGCATGTGTCTTTCGCTGGTGCCCATCGTCGCCCCCGAGATGAAGGACCACTTCGGGTTATCCGCCTCGCAGATCGGGCTACTCACTTCGATGTTCATGCTGACCACCTCACTGGGCGCCATCCCGATGGGGCTGGCCGGAGTCCGCTGGGGCGGGCGCACGTTGCTCGCCTCCGGGGGCATCTTAGTGGCCGGTCTGGTGCTCTTTGCGAGCACCGCTTCGTATCCGTGGTTCGTTGTCGCCCGTCTGCTCCAGGGCATCGGAGCCAGCGCGGGTCCTCCCGTAGCCATGGCACTGATGGCCCGGGCCGTCGACAGCCGCTTTCACGGCTGGACGCTGGGGGTCTTCGGCTGCGGTCAAGGGGTGGGTGTCTTGCTGTCGTTGCTCATCATGCCGAGCGTCCAGGCGGCTGCCGGCTACCGCGCGGTGTTCTTTGCCACCGCGGGCATCGCTGCCGTTCTGGTGTTGCTGTCGCTTGGTTCCAGGGAGTTGCGCTCCGGTGCGGCGGCCACGCCCACCGGGGTCTCACTGATGGGGATGCTGCGCGGTGTAGGAGAAGTCGCACGCAATCCGCGTTTCCTGCTCCTGATCTTCGTCAACATCGGCGCCACCGGCCTCTTCGTGGGAATAGTCGCCTGGACCCCCGCTTTTCTCCACGATCAGAGGGGCACCAGTCTGGCGGTGGCGGCTTATCTGACGGCCGGCCTCGGACTGGCGCAGCTGCTGGGGTCGCCGGTGGGGGCGGCCGTGATGGCGCGTTGGGGCAAGGGAGCGGTCTTGGTGGCGGGCATGTCGGCCATGCTGGTGGCGACGGCGCTCGTGCCTTTCGCTCCAGGGATGGCCGGGGTCTTCGTCTGCGTGTGCATCGTGGGGTTTCTCACCCTGGCCATGTTGCCGGCAGTGTTGGGGTTGATGCCTGAGGTGGTCTCCCGGCCCGACCAGGTGGGGCCGGCCACCGGCTACATGTTCACCGTGAACCTAGTGGCCACCATGATGGCTCCCTGGCTGTTCGGCGTGCTACTCGACCGCTACGGTCCGGCGAAGGGCGACTCCGGCTATCTACTCGGCTACGAGTTGCTCGGTCTCTTCGCGCTCCTCGGAGTGGTCGCAGCCATCCTGTTCGTCGCGAGCAGAAGACGAGCGGCAGGCGCCCCCGTGGAGATGCCCGTGCCCGAGGTGGCCGGGCGCTAGACTCACCGGCTCGGCGCCGTACTCACCGGCTCGGCGCCCGGCGGCATTCGGCGCTATCCCTGCGGGATCACCGGCACGATGATGTGCGACGGGTGGTCTTTGTCATGATGGTAGGTGTCGGTGCCCACCTTGATTCCGTAGTAGTGGCCGCCGAAGTCCAAGGGCGGGGAGTCGCCGCAGGCCACGTCCACCCGGATGCGGTGCCCCTTCTTGAAGACGTTGCTGGTGGGCCACACTTCGATCTCGTACTTGTAGATCTTGCCCGGCTCGATCGGCTGGGGCTCGTCGTGCAGGTAGTAGGGGCGGTCGGGCTTGGAGAGCTCTTCGCTCTTGGTGCAGGCGTGTGAGGCCTTGAGCCAACCCCGGGTGAGGATGAGTCCCGCTGGGCGGCATCCCGGGGATCTGGTCGGAGTCCGGGAACTGGTCCACCAGGCGCGCGCAGAAGTCGGTGTTATCTGGTCGGTGGACGCGTAGAGCACCAGCACGATGTTTCCGGCGATGCGGAGGTCTTCCTCCAGGGGTGCGCTCGTGAAGGTGGGGATGCGCCTCTGCCCGTAGACGACGCCGTTCTCTTCGATCACGGCGGTGCCGGCGCCCGAGAAGTGCGTCCAATCCTGGTCGGGATATGGGTAGGTGAACGAGCTCTCGGTCCTCGGCCGGCGCCTCCCAGGAGAGGCTGCCGTCGTTCAGGGATTCGACCGCCCCGCTCTTGGCCTCGTTGAAGTACAGCTTGCGGTATTCGGTGCCGGGCAGCGGCCAGGCCGCCTCACTACGGTACTCGTCTGCGCCGCGCACGAAGAGCGACACCGGCTCTTCGTCCATCAAGCCGGTGTCGTTGCCCTTGAGCCAGTGGTCGTACCAGCGGAGCATCAACAGCCGCATCTCGGGCGAGTTGTAGATGGCCATCTCATCGCCGTCGAAGAGCCCATGGATGAGCATCATCTTCTTGGGAGTCTGCACTTCCTCGTAACCGCGCACCACGCCCCGCAGGTGCAGGCCCACCTTGTGCAGTGCCCCGACCACGAACACCGGACACTGGATCTTCTTGAAGTCGGGGCTGCGCAGCTTCCAGAAGTCGTCGCAGGTGGGATGGTTGAGGATGTTCCAGACCAGGTCCCATCTGCCCATCTCGGGGTTCGGCGCCGGAGTGCCGAACCGCTCCGGGATGCCCAAGCGGTAGTGCCCGCGGATCTCCCACATGTGCCAAGCGGTGGGGAAGCCTACTGCCATCAGGCCGCCGTGCCAGGTGAGGTCCCGGTACATGTCGGCGCCTGCGTCCCAGGGAAGGATGCAGGCGAGGTGGGGCGGCTGTTGCACCGCGCAGAACCACTGGCTGAAAGCCAGCAATGACTCGCCCAGCATGCCCACCTTGCCGGTGCACCAATCCTGGGCGGCGATCCATTCGGTCATGTCGTAGAGGTCGTTCTGCATCTCCTGTCCATAGAGGTCCCACTGTCCGGTGGGCGAGTGGCCGGTGCCCCGGGAATCGGTGTGCACGAAGACGTACCCACGGCTCACGAAGTAGTCGATGTCGTTGGTCTCCCGCATGTGGAAGATGGGAAGACTGGGTAGGTGGTCAAGGTCCTTCTGGTAGGAGTCGGCCGCGTGGATGGCCGGGTATTTGCCGGGCTTGTCGGGCTTCCAGATGTTGGCGGCGATAAGGGTGCCATCGCGCATGGGGATCATCACGTCGCGTTCTACCGTGACCCCGAATTCCGGCCTGCTCAGCTTGTCGGCCGGGAAACCTTCGCGCAGCATCGTCTGCATGATCTCGGGCTTGAGGACCTTCGAAAACACGGGTTCACCTCGTCTAGAAGCCGTCTTCCACGGGTTGCTGGACTTTGACCGAAGTAACTACGCCCTGGGCTCCTTGGACGCCTTGGGCTTCTTGGGCTTCTTGGGCGCCTTGGGCTTCTTGGATTCCTTGTTGGGCTTCTTGTCGCGCTGGAGTTCCATGGCGTGCTCCGCTCTGGTTCTGGATGCGTTGGGTTCGCTCAAAAGACTACAGCAACCCTAGTGAGATGCAAGTAGCGGATGCCGCGAACAGGCGTAGAGTGGGGCTAGGCCCAACGTCCGGAAGGAGGAACAGTGAAAAGGAAGACATCGATTGTGATCGTGCTCGCGGTGGCGCTCCTGCTTGTTCTTGCGCTGGCCGGGACCGCCTCAGCCTACACGCCCAAGGCGGCGCCCAGCGTCATTGACGCGAACTGCTATGTGAACTGGCCTGCGCCTGTGGGGGGCAGCGATACCTATGACGGGAACTACTCTTTCCATGTGGAGTGGTCTTTGACGGCCGGTAGACCGCTGTTCTACCGAGTCCAGTTCTGCCCCTCGGGCGACTACCCGAATTGGACATCTCCCTATCCCTGGCACAAGATCACGAGAAAGCAACTGAAGGCGGGCGCCCTCACGACCGTTCCTCTCTACTACGACGGCCTCGAAAGCGACGGTTGGCGAGTGGAGATCATAACCAACCTGGGCAGAAGAGCTTTGCTCGACTACAGTCCCGAGTGGGGCGCTTGATGGCGTGACCCGTGCCGTCGTGTCCGAGGGAGAGTCGTGCGCCCCATGACAGTACTCCAGCACTTCTCGTTGATAGCCATGGTCGAGCCGGTCATCGGTGAGGTGAAGGGGCTGCTGCCGTAGCGCCCGCTCTGCCGGCCGGCCGCGCACCTTCAGCAAAGCACGGCGCACGCCGATAATCCAGTCATGGAACAGAGACCGCCACACTGGTCGGAGGGCCCGAGCACCTTTTCCTCGCCGCCGTCTCCTGCGCGAGCGGTCGGGGGTGCCGGTCGCGGGAGGGGGCCGTCGAGGTGGCGGGGCATCAACAAGAGCGCGTGGATCGCGATAGCGGTGGTGGTCTGCGTCGTCGTGGCCGCTGTGGTGACGTATGTGGCGCTTTCGCCGGGCGAGGAGGTCGCTACCGACACCACCAGCCAGACTCAGGCCGGGGATCAGACTCAGACTCATACCCTTATCGGTCCCAGTGCCACCGCTGCAGACGCACAGGCCCAGGCGCTGGTCCGCGACGCCATGTCGACCATCGAGTTCGCTTACATGGAGGCGCTGACCTTCGATCCGGCCAGGTTGACCCCGGTCATGCTCAAAGTCCTGGAACCGACGACTGCCTTTGTAGCAATGAGCGGCAACGACGCAGCCACTGCTCCGACGGCTAGGGCGGACGCCGGCGCCGTCGACTACTCCGGCACCGAATCCGCCTACGCAGTGGGAGCCGTTTCCGCCTCGGGGACGACCTTCGGGGTCACGGTAGACAAGTTCTCGGGCGCCGGCACTACCTACTACGTTGACGGTGGGCCCCAGGCTTGGTAGTTGCCACGTCGGTGCGCCCTGGAACATCGCCCCCGCTGCCGGTATCCTGTTCGGCTGTCTGCTGAGTAGTCTACAGGGGGACACATGGTGATCGTTCGCACTACAACCTGGTCGGCCGGTCCCGGCTGCCATGGCGGATGTGGGGTCCTCGCCCACATGAAGAACGGCAAACTGGTCAAGATCGAGGGCGACCCCGACCACCCCATGAACCGGGGGCGGCTGTGCTCGCGCTGCCTGGCCATGACCCAGTACATCGACCATCCCGAGCGTCTTCGCAGCCCGCGCAAGCGCGTGGGCGAGCGGGGCGAGGGCAAGTGGCAGGACATCTCCTGGGAAGAGGCCTACGACCTCATCGAAGAGAAGATGGGCACGATCCGCGAGGAGCACGGACGCCGAGAGCGTCATCTTCTCCATGGGCACAGGGCGGGACGTGGGCGCCTGGATCTGCCTTCTCGCCTACAACTACGGTAGTCCCAATGTCATGTTCGCTCTCTCCGGCATCGGCTGCTACTCGCCCCGCATCGCCGCCTCCGAGACAGTGCTGGGCGACTACTGCGTGTTCGACGGCGGCCAGTGGCTGCCCCAAGGTCACGACGACCCGCGCTACGAGGTGCCCGAGACCATCGTCATCTGGGGCTACAACATCAACGCCTCGTGCCCGGACAACATCTTCGGCCACTGGGTAACCGACCTGATGAAGAAGGGCAGCAAGATCATCTGCATCGACCCGCGCCTGAGCTTCTTCGCCTCCCGCGCGGAGAAATGGCTGCAGCTTCGTCCCGGCACCGACGGCGCCCTGGCCATGGGCTTCCTGAACGTGATCATCAACGAGGGCTCTACGATGAGTCTTTCGTCGAAAAATGGACCAATTCCCCTCACCTCATCCGCAGCGACACCGGGGACGCTCTTGCGGGCGGCCGACCTGGTCGCCGGCGGGTCGCCGGACGACTTCGTCGTCTGGGACTACGGTGAGCGGCGCTCCCGCCATCTGGGACTCGGCCAACGAGGAGTTCCGGACACCCGGGGTCGTCCCCGCGCTTGAGTTCCGGCGAAGTGCGCGGTGCAGACTGGCGGACGGTCCTCGGTCGAAGTGAAGACGGTCTGGTCGGTCTTCTGCGCCGAGGTGGCCAAGTACCCGGTGGACAAGGTGGCCGAGATCACCTGGCTCAAAGCGGAAGACATCGTCGAGGCGGCGCGCCTCTATGCCAACAGCAAGCCGGCCACCATCCAGTGGGGCGTGGCCATCGACATGACGCCCGCCATCACCCCTACCTCCCAGGCCATCGCGGCCCTGTGGTGTCTCACCGGCAATCTCGACGTGCCCGGCGGCAGGTCATCGCCCGCTACGGCCTTCGGCGCCGTAGCCTATGCGCTGCCCGGTTCGCAGGGGCGTCATCAAGCTTCCCAGCCCAAGGAAGCCGACATGCCTCGCATCGCCAGGGAGCGCTACGGAGTGCTCAGCGAGTTCATATGGAGGGCGCAGACCGACGTGACGCTGACGCAGATCTTCAGCGGTGACCCGTATCCCATCAAGGGGATGTGGATCCAGGCCTGCAACCTCATCGGAGGCATCGGCTACGACCCCAAACGTTGGGTGGAGGCGCTCAAGAAGCTCGACTTCGTCGCGTGGTCGACACTTTCATGACCCCCACGGCCGAGCTGGCCGACATCGTGCTTCCGGCGGCCACCTTCCTCGAGAAGGAAGCCATGCGCAGCTGGTGGACGCCGCTGCAGAGCATCAACAAGGCCGATCGAGGTGGAGGGCTGCAAGCCCGACAACGAGATCAACTTCGAGCTGGCAAAGCGCTTCAACCCCGACATCCGTTGGAAGAACGTCCGCGAGCTGATGGACGACATCCTCAAGCCTTCGGGCATGACCTACGAGCAGCTGGCCGAGCACGGGCTGCTCATACCGTCCGGCGATCATTCCCAGCGCGCCCTACCGGCGGCACGAACGGGGCCTGCTCCGGGCCGACAAGAAGCCCGGCTTCGCCACCCCTTCCGGCAAGGTGGAGCTCTACTCGGTGCTGCGCGAGGACTGGGGCTTCGAACCCCTGCCTCATCACGAGGAGCCGCCCTTCAGCCCAGTGACCAGCCCGGAGCTCTACAAGCAGTATCCCCTGATATCTGACCACGGGCAGAAGGTCGCCGGTGTTCTTCAACTCCGAGCATCGCAACATCCCCTGGCTGCGGGACGCCGACCCCGACCCGGTAGTGGAGCTCCATCCCGAGACGGGGGCCGCCCTGGGGATCGGCAACGGCGAATGGGTATGGATAGAGAACAGTTCGGGAAGTGCAGGCTGAAGGCCAAGCTGACGCCCATCGTGCCGCGCTGGCTGGCGTCGGCCACTCACGGCTGGTGGTATCCCGAGCAGGAGGGGGCCGAGCCGTCCTTGCGGGGCGTCTGGGATTCGAGCACCAACCAGCTTCTGCCCATGGGCTATCAAGGCAAGGACGGCCTGGGCACTCACGCCAAGTGCACGCTCTGCAAGGTCTACAGAGCGAATAGCGCTCCGCCCGGCGCCTACGTACTGCCCGGAGGCGGCGTCATCGGCGGTTCCCTCAGTGCGGCCGCCAGCCGAGCACGGGCCCGCGGCCGGCCACGCTGCGCCACGACGCGGCACCGCGGCCCGAGAGGAGGCCTGACATGGCGGCGAAGCGCAAAGCCAAGGCGCCCGAGAACGGTCTGCTCATCGACTATGAGTACTGCACGGGCTGCTACGCCTGCCAGGTGGCCTGCGCCCAGGAACACCAATGGCCGGCGGGCATGGGTGGCATCCGGGTACAGGAGATAGTGCAGGCCTTGCCCAACGACAAGACCTACCTGAGCCTACATCCCCTTCCCCACCGAGCTGTGCGTGCTGTGCGCGGCCCGCACCCGCAAGGGGCAGAAGCCGGCCTGCGTGCAGACACTGCCTGTCGGCGTGCATGAAGTACGGTCCGATCGAGGAACTGGCAAAGGAGATGACCAAGCCGCGCATGGTGCTCTGGGCACCGCGGGGATGAGGAGTATGCGCCCGGTAAGATTCGAACTTACGACCTTGGGATTAAGAGTCCCCTGCTCTACCAACTAAGCTACGGGCGCGCGAGCGACATTTTACACGAGTCGCCATAGTTTGGCCGCTATCTGCGCAATGGAGTTGTAGAGCGCTTCCGGTGGGCGCTGCACCGAGGGTCACCTTGACGCGCCCCAGGGGGTATGAGACAAAGAGGCCTGGACCGAGATCTAGGGCTAGAGGCCAGAGGAGCAGCAATGACCGGTGAAGCACAGGAGCGTCAGGACTTTCTGCGGGAGATGGTCCAGCAGGACCTGGCCGCGGGGCGTATCGATCGGCGTGGTCACGCGCTTCCCGCCCGAGCCCAACGGCTACCTCCACATCGGCCACGCCAAGTCCATCTGCCTCAACTTCGGCATCGCCCGCCAGTTCGGCGGGCAGTGCAACCTGCGCATGGACGACACCAACCCGACCAAGGAGGATGTCGAGTACGTCGATTCCATCACCGCCGACGTCAAGTGGCTCATCGCCGGCTGGGCCGACCACTGTCTGGGCCTGAAGGCGCCGGGCGGTCTGCCCGAGAAGCGCGAAGCGGGGGAGGCGTGAGGACTACTACATGGCTCCGGTGATGCCGGCGGAGAGCCGCGGCGCGGCGCTGGAGCCCTTCTACGCCTCCGACTACTTCGAGCCGCTCTACGAGTATGCGCTTCGAACTTGATCCGCAGGGGCAAGGCCTACGTCTGCGACCACACCGCCGAGGAGGTCGACGAGATGCGCGGCGCGCCCGACCGTCCGGGGCAGGAGAGCGCCTACCGAGGCCGCTCGGTAGCGGAGAATCTGGACCTGTTCGAGCGCATGCGCGCCGGCGAGTTCCCGGACGGCGCCCGCACGCTGCGTGCGAAGATCGACATGGGCGCGCCGAACGTCTGGCTGCGCGACCCGGTGCTCTACCGCATCCGCCACGCCTCGCACCATCACACGGGCGACGAGTGGTGCATCTATCCCATGTACGACTTCGCCCACGGCCTGAGCGACTACATCGAGGGCATCACCCACAGCATCTGCACCCTCGAGTTCGAGGTGCACCGGCCGCTATACGAATGGATCCTCGAGGCGCTCGACCTGCCGCGGACGCATACCGCGCCAGCGCGAGTTCGCGCGTCTCAACGTCACCTACACGGTCATGAGCAAGCGCAAGCTGCTGCGGCTCGTGCAGGAGGGGCTCGTGAGCGGCTGGGACGACCCGCGCATGCCGACCATCTCGGGCATGCGGCGGCGCGGCTACCCGGCCGAGGCCATCCGCGACTTCTGCGAGCGCATCGGGGTCGCGAAGCGCGAGAACATGGTGCAGCTGCAGCTGCTGGAGCACTGCGTGCGCGAGGACCTCAACCGCCGCGCTCCCCGCGCGATGGCGGTGCTGCGCCCGCTCCGGGTGGTGATCGAGAACTACCCCGAGGGCCAGGTCGAGGAGATGGAGGCGGTCAACAACCCCGAGGACGCCGCGATGGGGACCCGCCGAGTGCCGTTCTCCCGCGTGCGTCTACATCGAGCAGGACGACTTCCGCGAGGTGCCGCCGCCGAAGTACCACCGCCTGAGCCCGGGAGTGGAGGTGCGGCTGCGCTACGCGTACCTGATCACCTGCACCGGCGTGGTCAAAGACCCGGAGACCGGCGAGGTGGTCGAGGTGCGGGCCACCTACGATCCGGCCACACGCGGCGGCGACGCTCCCGACGGGCGCAAGGTCAAGGCCACCATCCACTGGGTGTCCGCGGACCCACGCGGTCGACGCCGAGGTGCGGCTCTACGAGACGCTCTTCACGGTGGAGAACCCGGAGGACGTGCCCGAGGGCCAGGACTTCACCGAGACTCTGAACCCAGGCTCGCTGGAGACCCTGCAGGGCTGCAAGCTCGAGCCGTCGCTGGCGGCGGCGGCTCCGGGCTCGCGGTACCAGTTCGAGCGGCTCGGCTATTTTTGCGCCGACCCGGAAGACTCCCGCCCCGGCGCCCCGGTTTTCAACCGCACGGTCACGCTGAAGGACGCCTGGGCCAGGATCGAGAAGAAGCAGGGCAAGGGCTGGAGCCGAGCCCGCCATGGTCCGGATGCGACACGGCGGCGCCTGGGCCACAAGGCCGAGCTGGTAAACAAGGCTCGGCAACGAGCTGGGCCTTGAGCTACGTCCGCATGCTACACGTCCAAGCGATTGCCCGGTGGTGTAACGGCAGCACGACTGGCTCTGGACCAGTTAGCCGAGGTTCGAATCCTCGCCGGGCAGCCATGTACCCTTCTTCCCCGACCGCCCCTTGGCCGCCTCCAGCGCGTCGCGCACCTTGAGCGCCAACTGCTCGGCCGTGAAGGGCTTCTCCAAGTAGTGGACGGAGGCCTCGGCGTCTACCGAATCAAGGACCGCGTTCCGCGAGTAGCCGGAGACATAAAGCACCGCTAGGTCGTTGCGCAGTGCCTTGGCTCTCCGGGCGATCTCCCCGCCGTCAAGGCCTCCTGGGAGCACCACGTCGGTGAGTAGGAGGTCGATGGGGAAGTCTTTGGTCGCGTGCAGGATGGCGAGGGCGTCCGGTCCGTTGGCGGCCGATTCCACCGCGTACCCGAGCTGTTTGAGGATGCGCTCGGTCAACTTGCGAACCGCCTCCTCATCCTCCACCACCAGCACCCGCTGCTGGGGTGAAGCCTCCGGGGCAACGCCTTTGTCATCAGGGCGATCGTCGCTCGGCTGCGGACTCTGGGCGTCTTTCGCCCTGGGCAGGAAGATCTCGAAGGTGGTGCCCTCTCCCGGGATACTCTCCACCGTGATCGCTCCGCCGCTCTGTTTCACCACTCCGTACACGCTGGGAAGTCCCAGCCCAGTGCCTTGACCCGGGGGCTTGGTCGTGTAGAAGGGCTCG
The DNA here is from genome assembly GCA_963784835.1 of uncultured Actinomycetes bacterium. Classification (GTDB taxonomy): domain Bacteria; phylum Actinomycetota; class Thermoleophilia; order RBG-16-64-13; family RBG-16-64-13; genus RBG-16-64-13. The sequence goes on from CAWASM010000003.1 coordinate 90,004, forward strand.
TAGATGAGTGGCAGCGCGCTTGGCTCGATCCCCACCCCGCTGTCCGAGACAGCCACGCGCGCGTAGCTCCCGGGCGCGGTGTCAGGGTCCTTGTTCGGGGAGTGCTCGTCCAACCAGACATTGTTGGTGCTGAAGGTGAGCTGCCCTCCGGACGGCATCGCGTCTCTGGCATTGACGGCCAGATTCATAAGGGATTGAGTGAACTGTTGCGGGTCGACATCGACCAGGCCGACGTCGGGATCCAAATGGGTGACCAGTTCGATGTCCTCTCCCATGGTGCGGCGTAGCAGCGGAGCGATCTCCGTGACCAGGCTGTTGACCGATATCACTTCCGTCTGAAGTCTCTGTCGCCGTGAAAAGGCCAGTATCTGTTGGGTAAGACCGCCGGCCCTCTCGGCGGCGGCCTTGATCTCCTGCATATCCTCGAACCAGCGGGTCCCTTCGAACTCAAAATCCGACATCATGAGGTCGGTGTAGCCGATGATGGTGGTGAGCAGGTTGTTGAAGTCATGGGCGATGCCTCCCGCCAGGCGCCCGATCGCCTCCATCTTCTGTGACTGGCGCTGTCGCGCCTCACTCTGGCGGAGGGCTTCCTCCGCGCGCCTGCGCTCGGTGATGTCGCGGTCCACGCCGGTGTAGCCGCGGAAGACACCGTTCTCGTCCAGCACCGGGACCCCGGTCGTCTCCACCGCCACGAGATGACCATCCTTGTGGAGGTTGACGTTCTCGAAACTGAAGAACGACTCACCGGGCTTGGGGATCGGGCCGAATCGAGCCATGACACGCTGGGCCTCTTCGGGCGGCATCAGGTCGAACGGGGTCTTGCCCAGCACCTCCTCAGGCTTGTAGCCTAGTATCTCCAAGATCTTAGGGCTGGCTAACGTATAGCGGGCATCCTCGTCGACTTCCCAGATCCAGTCGTGAGCGGACTCCACCATTTGCCGGTAGCGTTTCTCGCTCTGGAGCAGCGCTTCCTCAGCGCGCCGGCGCGCGGTGATGTCCTCGACCATCAGCAGCGAGAGCTGCTCGCCCAGGACCGACTCGGGTAGCCCGGAGAGCACGACTCTAGCCCAGATCACGTGCCCTTCTTTTGTCAAATAGCGCTTCTCCTGGCGCCAGTAGTCGGGCTGGTCAGGAGAGCGGTCGTCCTCAGGGGCATAGCCCGCGGGGATATCTTCGGGATGTGTGAACTCCGTGAAGTCCATGCCGGCCAGCTCTTCGCCCGAGTAGCCCAGCAGCGACTGGAGGGCCGGATTGGAGTAGACGATACGTCCCTGGCGGGTCAGCCCGACGCCGACTGCGGCGCGACCAAAGAACGTTTGGACAAAGGCCGCAGCGTTCATCGTGAGTGGAACGGCGGGGACCGCCGCATCAGTGGGACCGCTTGGCTGTCTCCGCATGTGCCGTCTTCCCCTGCCCTGCGCGCATAACTCGCGCAACTCTACTACAAAGACGATGCCGGGGTCGGGGCTACTCTTGCCAGAATGTGGCGGTTCGCGGAGCAGGATAGTAAGCTGCAACAGAGCGTGTTGTCCAGACGGGTAGGGAGGGCGTGATGCGGGGTATTTCTGCGCTGGTCTTGGTGGTGGTCTTGATGGTAGCGGTCGCCGGATGTAGCGAACTGGGCGCCGGCCCGGTGAGCACCGAGGGCGCTGGTGTGACCACATCCACCGGGGGAACGGCTACCACCGCCGGCGAAACCAGCATCACCGCGGTCGAGACGACAGAGGCGCCTGTCATCACTGTGGCCGAGACGACTACCACCGCAGCGCCTACTACTACCACCACCAAGAAGAAGGTCACGTTGTCGGCCGAGGCTCTCGACTACGCCGCCAGCTTGGGGGGAACGTCGCACCTGGGGGAGAAGCTGTACTTCGTCATCGGCATCAGCGTGGCGACCGAAGCGGAGGCGTTGGACCAGCTCGATGGAGCGAAGGGGGTGGGCGACATGCAGTCGTATTTCATCGTGCAGCGGTCGGACAACTTCGAGGGCATGACTCCAGGCTGGTACGTGGTCTTCGAGGCCTACCACGACTATCCGTCACAAGACAATATTGACTTCGGCCGACGGCCCTTCCCGGAGGCCTATGTCAAGAGCGCCATAGTCAGGACCTCCGACCCCATCCCCGTCTATGAGGACATGATGATGGGCGACTAGAGCGTCGCGCTCTGCGAGCGCGGCTCATTGCCGGGCGCGGCTGCGCTGCGCGCCCTACTGTAGTCGCGGACCGGCCGGCCGGGCGAGGCTTGCCCAGCGGGCAGCCGTATCGTAGGCGGGCCGTCGCCTCAGTCGGGCGTGACCGGGTCGATGGTCCTTTCAAGGGTCGCTATGGCGTCGTCCACCTCAAAGGGCTTCAGGGGCTCGATAGGTAGGCCCCAGAGGCGCATCCCCTCCTTGATGGCCTTGACGTCGCGCGCCTCTAGGAGCGCCTTCCAAGCCGCGTAGTCAGCGGAGGGGAGCTTCGCGGGCACCTCTCTGTCGAGGTCGGCGTCGGAACGCTCCGGGTTGCCCATCGCGCGGTCCCACTCGTGCATGATCTTGTATGCGTCCACCGTTCCTCCTGGCTCAAGCGGTTCGTAGTTCTACTGGTTGAATACCGCCGTGAAGCTGTTCAGCACCTCGTCGAAGTACGTCTTGTCGGTGGCCCAGAGCTGTTCCTCCGCTCGAAATACAAATATGTACATGACCGTGCCCACCGACACGAAGCAGACCCTCATCGTGAGTGGCTGACCCTGTACCTCGGTGCTATATACCTTCGCGGCCGCGTCCAAGCCGTTGACCCGGAAAGCTGTAGCCTCCTCGATGACTGTGAGGGGCATAGGCGGTTCGGACTCGGTCATGGCCGCCCACTCTGCCAGGCCTTCAGCGGCCGGCGGGGCGGTCATACTGGTGTCTTCGTAGGCGCCAAAGAAGATGTAGTTCGCGGGGGTGGTGCCGAACTTGGCCCCCTGGGGGTCGCCGACGGCCAGGCCGAGGGTGGGGGGACCGGTGAGTTCGCTGGCCTGCTCAAGGGGGAACTCCACCCACGTCTCGGGATAGTGCAGACTGAAGGCGAGTCTGCTGTCCTGGAAGGTCACCCAGCCGGGCGGCCCGGTGGTCACCGTGGAAGAGACGGCCTGCGTCGTCGAGGTCGAGCCATCGGTCGGGGTCGTAGTGGATGTCGCGCCGTCTGAAGTCGAGGTGGTGGTGTCCCCAGAGCCCATGGTCGTGGTCGAAACGCCAGTGGACTCAGTGGCCAGGGTGCCGGTATCGTTCGAGCCGCCACCCCCTGCTGTGAAGTACCAGGCCAGCCCCCCACCGACGGCGCCTAGGCAGAGGACGCAGGCAGCCGCGATGATGAGGATCCTGGAGGAGTGACTGCGGCCGGCGGACCTGCGGGGCGGACGCCCGCCGCCGGAACGACCGGTCCGGGGCGAGGGCACGGGCGGCAGTTCGGCTTTCGCCCGTTCGGACCAGTGGGATGGTTCTTGCTTCACAATCGTACTCCTGTACTCCTAATCGCGTGAGGCTCTTCCCGACGCCGGCCGAGAACTCGTCGCACCCCTGCTTGACTTGCAGGCACCCGCCAGTGATTTGACAGTAAACACCCAAAAATGTCAACAGCCATGCGCGCATCCCGCATTTGCACGGCGGTGTACCAGGCCGCAAAATGGAAGAGAGCACCACATCCGCACGAGGAGGAGCGCGTCGCGATGACGGCGGAACACGTGAGGCAGGACGGGGAAGTGACCACGCGCGAAATGCGCATGGACGAGTACCAGCTGGTCCAGCGACTATGGAACGAGGCCGGCCTTCCCTTCAGGCCTGAGGGCCGTGACCGTCCGGACCGCGTGGCCCGGGAGATACAGCAGGGAACCGCGGTGTTCCTGCTGGCCGAGGTGGATGGCCGGCTGGCCGGGGTGGTCCTGGGCACTCACGACGGACGCAAAGGGTGGATCAACCGGCTGGCAGTGGCGCCGGCCTATCAGAGACGGGGCATCGCCCGCAGGCTGCTGCGCGAAGCAGAGGACTGGCTGGAGGCGCGCGGGCTGGAGGTGGTCGCGGCCCTCATCGAATCGCACAACCAAGAGTCGCTCAACTTCTTCCGGGCCATCGGCTACCTGCACGCCACCGATGTCGAATATGTCAGCAGGCGCCGGTCAGACGAGAGCTGAGCGGCGGCGCGGCCCCGCGCCCAAGCCGCGCGCGGCTTGGGCGGCCCTTCGGCCGGGGTGCCGGGTGTCTCTACTCTTTTGGTCTTGCCGTGTGCCGCGGGTCGGAAGTGCCGCTGCCGAACGGCCGGGCCGGCGTGCCGACAGCGGTCATGTAGACGATGCCCTCGGTCTGCCCATCGACGCCGAGGAGCGCGTTGACCTCGTCGTCGTAGAAAGCGGCCACGGGACAGCTGCCCAGGCCTTGAGCGACGGCGGCCAGGGACAGGTGGGCGGCCATATGGCCCGCGTCCAGGTAGAAGTAGCGGTAGGCGCGCTCCCGGTACTTCCATTCCGAGCGGGCGAACACCGCCGTCCACATGAAGACGGCCCCCGCCTTGGCGCACATGGGTTGATCGAGAGCCGCGGCCGAGATCTCGCTGCGCAGATCGCCGGTCTTCAGTTGCTCCAGCGAGTGGCTGCCCTCGACTATGGGGCGCTCCAGGATGTCGACGCCGGCGACTCGGTAGTGGTACAGGCCCGGCTCCAGGCCCTCCACCCTGTTGGCGACGACGTAGGTCTCGATGGGGTAGAGGGCGCCGGCGGTGGGGGCCGCCCGGTAGAAGTCCTGGCCGTGTGGCGTTATGAACGAGGTCGTGATGCCCGCGGAGGCCCAAAGCAGGCGGGAGAGCTCGAGGAGCGACAGGGGAGTGGCGCCGAAGGAGCGCACGCTGCGCCGGCTGGCCGACGCACGTCCAAAGATCGGGAGAGCCGGATCCTCGTCCGGCGCCGGGGCAGGGCGTAGGGCAGGCTGATCACCGGAGCGTAGCTATAGAACTTGTAGGTCGGACGGCTTGCTGCGCCAGTCGAGCTCGTGCTCTTCCATCGTGTCCCGCCGGTAGGACGTCTTCGTCCTGGAACGCCTGCCCCGGATGCTCGAGCATGTCTCCTCCTGCTCGATCGCGATCGCTGGCGACGTGATAGCCTGAGCGGCTGCGCGCGTCGCGCATCTGTCGTATCGATCGTATGCAAAGTTCCCACATGAGCACGCTCTGAGACAAGTCAGGACCTGACCGCGCGGCCGAGCGATGTGGGGGAGCCGGTCATCGGGTCCCGGCCCGAGGCCTCGAACGGACCCAGTGGTTCCAGCTGGGGGTCATCTGCGCGGCCAGCTTCGTCGTCTGGTCGGGATTCGGGGCCATACTGCCGTATCTGCCTGTGTTCCTGCAGGAGCAGGCTCACGCTTCGGTCTGGCTGATCGGCGTGGTGGCCGCCGCCTACTACGTGGGCACCTTCGTGTTCTCGGCGCCTCTGGGGCGGCTGAGCGACTCCATCGGGCGCAAGCCGGTGATCGTCGCCGGGGTGGGGCTCTACGCGGTGGCCACGCTGCTCTTCATCATCGACCACCCACCCGTGCTGGTTCATGCTCTTCCGCCTGCTCGAGGGTATGGGGGCGGCGGCCGTGACGCCGGCCGGGCAGGCCCTGGTGGCCGAGTTGTCCACCGAGAGCGACGCGCAGCCGGGCCTACGGCTGGCTGACGACCGCGCAGTTCGGCGGTCTGGTGGCCGGTCCGGTGCTGGCCTGGCCTCTCTACACCTTGGGCGGAGGGCAAGGGCAAGTGGGCGTTCTACACGATCTTCCTGTTCGGCAGTGCGCTCTCGGCCGCTGACGGCCGTCGCTCTGCTCTTCGCCATCAAAGAACCGGAGCACGCCGCGGCGCCGGCGGGTCAAGGTGGTAGCACCCGCCATACCGGCGGCTGGTCACCCGGCCGGTGTTCGCCTTCTTGGTGCGTGGCCGCCACGGGGCACTTCGCCATGGGCGTGTTCGAGGTGCTGTGGAGCCTGTGGCTGCGTCATCTGGGTGCTTCCATGCGCTTCATCGGGCTCACGTGGATGGCCTTCAGCGTGCCGATGCTGCTGGCGTGGGTGGGCGGGTACCTGGCCGACCGCTACAGCCGTTGGGCGCTCATGTTCTCGGGCTACACCGTGTCGGCGTATCGCTTGGATCTGTACGGGACCACCCGCAACCTGACCCTGTTCCTGGTGGTGAACATCGTCGAGGGGTTGGCCGTGGCTTGGTCGTATCCGGCCAAGCAGGGCGTTCCTGGTGCAGGTGGTCGCCGCCCCGTTGGCTGGGTAGCGTGCAGGGCATGGAGCAGACCTTCGTGCAGGTGGCGGCTCTGGTCGGCACATTGGTGGCTCCGGTGCTGTACAGGCATCTTCCGGCTACGTGATCAGCCTGGCCGGGGTGGTATCGCTGATGGGTGCTACTCTTGCGGCGCCCATACTCTATCGGGAGTGGGAGGCCGCGCTGGAGCGGGACGCAGGAGTGCGCGAGGAGAGAATCCATTGCGCTTCCATGATAGAGGATTCGTTCGCTATAATCGCTGGCTATGACGAGGAGAGTCTCACTTCCCGACAAGTGAACGGCGGCGCGGCGATCGGCGCAAGCGCCGGGTGAGTTTCGTGCTGCATGAGCGCAGGGCGGTTTCGATCGGCGGGTAGCCGTCGGCGCGGAACCGGCGCGGCGTCCGCGTGCTCTCGTCGGCCTGCGGGATCGGCCGCGCGCGCTCTGGGTGCTGCTTGCTCACGGCCAACGCGCTCAACGTGGCCGACTTCTGTTGACGCTCAAGGTCCTGGCGAACGGCGGCGGCGAGGCCAATCCGATCATGCGGTCGCTGTTCGCGTGGGCCCGGTGTGGGCGGGTCATCTTCAAAGTGGCCGCCGTCGTGCTGACCACGTCTGATCGTGTGGCGCTGCCGGTCGGTTCCGCAGTGGCTCTGGCGGCGCTGCATCACGATGGTGGCCATTTTCACCGCTGGTCTTCTTCTACCACATCTTCGGACTGGCGGCCCTCGGCTAGAGCTCTGCCTACGCAGGCCTCTTGGCTAAGACGGTGGGGAGGGGCAGGTCGGAGCCGCTCGTCGCGGGTCCGACATCGTCGCAGGGCAGCAACGCGCGTAGGTGGCCATCGCTCTCGGAGTACCTCCACAGGGCTTCGACCACTTTGGGGTCGAACTGCCCCCCGCTGCAGCGTGCGAGTTCCCGCGTGGCCTCCTGGTTGTGCGGCCCGAACGGTATGGCCGGTCGGAGACGGATGGCGTGGTAGGCGTCGGCCGCCGCGATGATGCGTGCGCCCAGGGGGATGCTCTCGCCGCGCAGATTGCCGGGTAGCCCGATCCGTCATAGTGCTCCTGATGGTGGAGCACCAGCGGCACCACGTCCATCAGTTCGGGCGCCTGCTCCATGATCTGCTTGCCCAGACGGGATGCTGGCGGATGCATGGCCCACTCCTCCGGCGAAAGGCTGCCCTCCTTGGTCAGGATGGCGTCCGGCACACCGATCTTGCCTACGTCGTGCAGCAGGGCGCCCACCCTGATGCGCGCGACCTCGCGCGGCCGGAAGCTCGATGCGCCGGGCGACCGCGGCCGAGAGCTCCGACACCATGTGCTGAGTGTTCGTGGGTGTAGCCGTCGCGGAGTCGACGGCGGCTGCCAGGCTGCGGACGATGGCTCCGCGGCCGGAGTGCGGCAGTGAGACCACGTTGTCGGGGGCTTCGCGGGCGGGGCAGGTCGCGATAGAGCTGGACCTGGTTCCCGCCCATCGCCTTGGCGAAGGCTAGCGCCTTCTGGGCCACGTCGACCAGGTCCTGGGTGAGGCTCCGTCGGTGGGATACGAGCACAGTCCCAGGCTGACGGTAAGGCGTACCTCCGACCCCTCAGTGGAGTGAGAACACCCACCCGGCGACGTTCTGCCGGAAGCCGTTCCGCGACCTCCATGCGCGCCCTTCTCGAAAGTGTGGGGGAGGATCATGGTGAACTGGTCGCCTCCGAAAGCGCGCGACCAGGTCGATCTCGCGCAGTTGGGCGGTGAGCCGGCGGGCCAAGTCGAGCAGGATCTGATCGCCGACCCGGTGGCCGTGGCGGTCGTTGACCGGGCGGAAGTTGTCCAGGTCGAGCATCAGCGAGCATGAACGTGTCGCCGAAACGGTAGGCGCGCTCGCATTCGTGCGCCAGCCGGTCCTGGAAGACCCGGTGGCTGGCGAGACGCGTGAGGGCGTCGACTAGTGGCGTCGTCGAGCCAGTTGGATGGTCTGCTTGTCCTGGCGTGCGGCGCATCGAGAAGGCGAGTGAGAAGAGGGCGGCGGCGGCGACGAGCAGGATGACTTGGCCCACCGGAAAGGCGGTGGATCCTTCAGGGGGAGCGAAGGCCAGCGTCACCGACAACGTCGCGAGCAGGATGAGCAGGAGCAAAGCCAACGACGATCGTCGACCAGCGGGTGCTCGCCTTTCCAGGGCGGGAATTCCGCAACCCCAGAAGCAGCGGTCGTGACTAGGAAAGCTGTGGTGCTACGGCCAGCACCAATCGAAGTAGGCGTGTGGGCGTCGATAGTCTTGCTCCTCTCTCCGTTATGAGCAGAGGTTTTCGACGGGGCCGGACCGTATCCTTTTGGTCTTCGTTCTGGCCATCCTAGGAGTAGCGCTGCTCCAGCCAGGGATCGCCCAAAGCGTGATAGCCGCGGGTCTCCCAGAAGCCCAAGCGCTCGTCGGCGGTCAGCTCGATCCCGGTGAGCCACTTGGCGCTCTTCCAGAAGTAGAGCCGGGGCACCAGCAGGCGCACAGGGCCGCCGTGCTCGGCCGAGATGGGTCGCCCCTCGTATTCGTAGGCCACCAGGACGTCATCCCGAAGCAGTTCCTCCAGGGGGAGGTTCGTGGTCCAACTCGTTGGCGGCGTGGATGATGCAGTACTTCGCGTCGGGCAAGATGCTGATGCCCTCAAGCAGGCGGGAGACTCGCACTCCCTTCCAGGCCGTGTCCAGCTTGGTCCAGCCGGTGACGCAGTGGATGTCGGAGATCTGTTCGGTCGCACGGCAGGCTGGTGAGCGTCTTCCCAGTCGATCACGCACTCGAGGCTCGACCAGACCCGAGATAGTGAGATTCCACGTGGCCCGGTCGATGTGAGCGACGGTGCCCGCATGCAGCACGGGGAAGTCGGTGACCAGCCTTTGCCCAGGAGGGACCCGTTCGCGGCCGGGCTCGCTGTCGGATGATGTCATCCCCGCTCCCTTCGTTGAGACGAGAAAGACCGCTCCGACTGGGCGGTCTTTCTAGGTGATGCTCAAGAACAAATGGTGCTCCGCGAAAGGGGCCGCGGTACCCCTACTCCATGGTGATAGCGCCTTCCGGGCACTCGTCAGCGGCTTCTTCGCAACAGCCGGCATCTTCGCACGCGTTCGGATCGATCACGTGGCTGAGACCGTCATCGCCGATCTCGAAAACATCCGGACAGATATCCTCGCAGATACCGCACCCGGTGCAAAGATCGGGATCGACTTTGGGAACACCCATGGTTTCTTCCTCCTTTGGGACTTGCGAGCGTGCCAATATAAGCAAAGCCGCGAGGGTAGTGCAAGGTGGCGGGGGATTTGCGTGGCTCATCCTGCGGCGACGGACGGGTTGCCGGGTGCTCGATCGTCCAGCAAGTGGAGAGGGGGGTCTCCGCCGGCGGCTCGGGAGGATTCTATCCAGGCCTGCGGCAACGCCACTGCTTCGGTGCACTGCCCCAGGATAGTGCCCAGCCAGGCCGCCCAAGCTCGTGGGGTCACGTCCGCAAAATCGTATCCGCCTCCTCCTACGAGCAGAAGACGGCCCTCGCAGCATTCATGGGCAAGTTCGTGCACGCGTCTAGCAAGAGCGGGGTAGACAGACATGGTCGCGTTCAGGTGGGTCAATGGGTCGGCGTGATGCGTGTCGGCCCCTGTCTGCACCAAGAGGAGGTCGGGAGCGAAGGCTCGTACGGCCGGGATGACCACTTGGTCGGTGGCCTGAAGGATGGCCTCATCTCCGGCATAGGGAGGAAGGGGGACGTTCACACTGGTGCCCCGGCCCTCTCCGCATCCGGTCTCGTCCACGTCGCCGGTACCGGGGAACAGGTAGTCCCCCGATTCGTGCACCGACACGGTGAGGGCGCGAGGGTCCTCATAGAAGGCGGCCTGCACGCCGTCTCCGTGATGAGCGTCGAAGTCCAAGTACGCCACGCGCCGGCCCGCCTGCAGTGCGATGGCCAAGGCGGCCGCGCAGTCGTTGTAGACACAGAAGCCTGAAGCGTGGGCCCGGTGGGCGTGATGCTGTCCGCCTGCGGGGCTGTAGGCGTGGACGGCTCGGCCCTCGAGCAGGGCGGTCATGGCTTGGAGGGTAGCCCCCGCATAGAGGGACGCGGCGTCGTGGATATCGGGGAACAGCGGATCGTCGGGAGTGCCCAGGCCGTAGATGGTGAGATCGACCCAGGGGCGCTCACCCCGGGCGATCATCTGAGCGAGTTGTACGGCCTGCACGTAAGCATAGGCATGCGTGGTCAGTAGTTCGGACAGTGTTGCCGGACGAGGCGGCTCCTCGGTCACCCCGGGCGTGTCCATCCAGCCCAGCCGGCGCAACAGGTCGAGCGTCAGCACATATCGAGTGGGCTGCAGAGGGTGATCCTCGCCGAAGGAGTATGTGGAGAGTTCGGCGCCGTAGACTACAACGACGGGCTCGATAGGGCCGCTGCTCAAGGATCGCCTCCGTGTGGCGTCGCAGAGGTACATGAAGCGCACTTTGGAGATAGTAGAATACCAAGCCCAGCGCTCAGGCCCGGCGCGCAGCCCCGGCGGCCGGCCTCAACGGGCAGCGAGAGGAGGTGGTGACACAGATGGCCTTGTACGCGCGACCGTCCAAACGTGAGCGGCCTGCGCTCGTCCACAAAGCGGAGGAGCTCATGAGGCGCGAGCGACTCTTTCCGTCGGCATGCCGTGCGCTTGTCATGGTGTCGGGTGGCCAGGACTCTCTAGCCCTGCTGCACCTTCTGGCCGGGCCCTTGTTGCGCCGAGTCGGGCCCGCCTACCTGCATGCGCTGCACATCAACCACCATCTGCGCGGAGCCGAAAGCGACGCCGACGAGGCGCTGGTGGTCGCGGCGTGCGCGTCCCTGGGCACGGGACTCGCGGTGATGCACCGACCGATCGACAAGCGGCGGGGCAACGTGCAGGAAGTGGCCCGCGAAGCCCGGAGGCAGGCGGCGTCCGAAGTCGCGGCCGAGCTCGGGTGCGACCGCATAGCTATGGGACACACGGCCGACGATCAAGTGGAGACCCTGCTCTACCGGCTGGGAAGATACGGGGGCTGGCGGCGCTGGCGGGCATGCGTCCGGCCGACCCTCCCTGGGTGCGTCCTCTGCTCGATTGCCGCCGCACCGAGACGGCGGCCTACTGTGCCGCCTACGGTCTGGAGTTCGCCAGCGATCGCGGCAACACCTACCCCGGGTACGCGCGCACCGCCATCCGGGAACAGGTGCTTCCGGCCTGGGAGGCGGCATTGCCGGGGGCGGTGGAGGCAGCCTGTCGGGCGGCGGAGGTGGCGGCCGAGATGAGGGAGTTGGTTGTCGAGGTGCTGAGCGGCGGCGGCGCGGCATCGGCCCAGGGGCTGGAGGGGCTGGCGGGCGCCGAAGAACTGAGCGTCGCCGTTCTGCTTGGACTGAGCCCTGCACTGCGCAGGCTGCTGCTGCACGCGTGGCTGGAGGGGCGCGCGAGGCCGGCGGCCTCGCGCGCCTCCGTACTGGCCGTGGAAGCGCTGTTGGAGGTGGGCGGCTCGGCGGAGCGCTCGTTGGCCGGGGGTCTCCGAGCCCGCAAGGAATACGACCGGTTGTTCCTGGTGCGCGCGCCCCGTCGCCGGGGCGCCGGGGCCCCGGCGGAGCCGGAGCCGGCCGCCGCGGCCGTGCTACTACCGCTGCCCGGCCGGGCGCAGTGGGGCGGGGTGACGGTCACAGCGGAGCCGGCGGAGCGCTTTCAGGCGCCCGACGTAGGCAGTGAAGCTTATGTTGACGCCAAGTGCATCACCGGGGCGCTTGAGGTGCGCGGACCGAAGCCTGGTGACCGGCTGCGGCCTTTTGGCTCCCCGGGGGCCCGCAAGCTGCAGGACATACTGGTCGACCTGCGAGTGCCGGCGGCGGCACGCTCCGCGCTGCCCCTGGTGGTGTGCGGAGAGCGCATCCTGTGGGTGTGTGGCCTGGTGGTGGCCGAGGAGGGTAGAATTACCCGCGAGACGACATGCCTGGTGCGCTTCGGCATCGCGGCAGGGTCGGAAGCGCAAGGCGCCTGAGGTGGATCCGAGCCGCTCGCGCGGCGCGGCCGGACCGGAGAGGTGAGCGGATTGAAGGTCCTCATAGGTGAGGAGCGACTGCAGGCCCGCATCGACGAGCTGGCTGCTGCCATCTCTGCCGACTACAAGGACACTCATCCCGTTCTCATCTGCGTCCTCAAGGGCGCGGTGTTCTTCCTCGCCGACCTGGTCCGTCGCCTCCCCTTCGATCTCGAGATCGAGTTCATGGCGGTCTCCAGCTACGGTGGCGCCACCGACAGCTCCGGAGTGGTGCGGATCCTCAAGGACCTGGATACCGACATCGAGGGGCGGCACGTGCTGATCGTGGAGGACATCATCGACTCCGGCCTGACGCTCCAATATCTGACGCGTAGCCTGAAGGCCCGCAATCCCGCCAGTCTCGAGGTGGTGACGCTTCTCAGCAAGCCGGCGCGCCGGACTGCTGAGTTGGAATGTCGCTACACCGGGTTCGAGATACCCGACGAGTTCGTGGTGGGATACGGCTTGGACTACGCCGAGAAATACCGGAACATGCCCTACCTCGGGGTGGTGGACGAGCCCGACTGACAACTGGTTTCAAGACGAAACTACGGCCGCCCAGTGCGCCTTGGACGGCGTGATAGCACATCCTCGGTCGCGTCAATAGCGCTGCTATTCACGCTCCCTCGGTCCTTCTCTCACGCTTGCCCAAGGCGTCCCTTGCGGCGGAGCCTCGTCTTGAAACCAGTTCTGAGGGCCTTGTGATAGTATCTGCCCCTCAAACAGACCGACTGTGGGGTGCAGTTGAGCAGGTTCTTCAAGACCGCAGCCTTCCCGATAATCCTTATCTTTCTGCTCGCGTTCTTCGTGCAGTCGCAGTTCTTCAGCGGAGGCGGGTCTAAGGAGATGACCTCGGTCGCCTTCCAGGCCGCGGTTGTGAACAAGAACGTCGAGAACGTCGTCATCAAGACCAAGGACTATGTTGTCCAGGGCGACTTGATCAATCCCAAGGGCAAGTTCGAGTTCGGTTTTACCCAGGGGTACGACATGGAGAAGTATCTCCAGGACAACGGGGTGGCCTACAATACCGACATCCAGAAGACCTCGGCTTTGTGGTCTATCCTCGGCACCTTCCTGCCCATCCTCCTCTTTGTGGTCTTCTTCTTGTTCATGATGAACCAGATGCAGGGCGGCGGCAGCAAGGTCATGAGTTTCGGCAAGTCGCGGGCCAAGCGGATGGCCGTAGACCAACCCAAGATCACCTTCAAGGACGTGGCGGGTGTGGACGAGGCCGTCGAGGAACTGGAAGAGATCAAAGAGTTCCTTGAGAATCCCAAGCGTTTCCAGAGCCTGGGGGCCCGCATCCCCAAGGGCGTGCTTCTGTTCGGTCCTCCCGGCACCGGTAAGACCCTGCTGGCCCGCGCTGTGGCCGGTGAGGCAGGGGTGCCCTTCTTCAGCATCTCCGGTTCGGACTTCGTGGAGATGTTCGTGGGCGTCGGCGCCAGCCGGGTGCGCGACCTGTTCGACCAGGCCAAGCAGAATCAGCCGTGCATCATCTTCATCGACGAGATCGATGCCGTCGGGCGGCACAGGGGTGCCGGCCTCGGCGGCGGCCATGACGAGCGCGAGCAGACCCTCAACCAACTTCTGGTGGAGATGGACGGCTTCGAGGCCAACGAGAGCATCATCATCATGGCGGCTACCAACCGGCCCGACATCCTCGACCCGGCTCTGCTGCGCCCGGGCCGCTTCGACCGGCAGATCGTGGTCGACCGCCCCGACAGGGAAGGCCGCAAGAACATCCTGTCTGTCCACTCGAAGGGCAAGCCTTTCGCGCCGGGTGTGGTGTTGGACACCTTGGCTGCGCAGACGGCCGGCTTTACCGGGGCCGATCTGGCCAACTTGGTAAACGAGGCCGCGCTGCTGGCCGCACGGCGGCACAAACGGGTCATCGAGATGGACGAGCTTCGACGAGGCCGTGCTCCGGGTCATGGCCGGCCCGGAGAAGAAAGTCGCGCATCCTCTCCGATGAAGAGAAGCTCATCACCGCCTATCACGAGACCGGTCACGCCCTCGTGGCGCACTACCTGCCCAACGCCGACCCGGTGCACAAGATCTCCATCATCAGCCGGGGGCATGCCTTGGGCTACACCATCACTCTGCCTACCGAAGACAAGTTCATGGTCAAGAAGAAGGAGATCCTTGACAAGCTCTCGCTCGCACTGGCGGGCCGGGCGGCGGAAGAACTGCGCTTCGACGACATCACCACCGGCGCGTCGAACGATCTGCAACGGGTCTCCGAGACTGCCCGGCGCATGATCACGCAATACGGCATGAGCGAGGCTCTAGGCCCACTCACGTTCGGCCACGACGCGGCGCAGCCTTTCGTGGGGCGGGACTACGGCATGGGCCAGGAGTATTCGGACGCGATAGCCGAGAAGATCGATGTCGAGATCCGCCGGGTGGTGGACGAGGCCTACGACATGGCTATCAAGCTGCTCACCGAGCATCGCGACGAACTGGACAAGATGTCGCTGCTGCTTATGGACAAGGAGACCATCGACCGCGAGGAGTTCGAAGCTCTTCTCGCGGGTACGGACCCGGAGGAAGTCTTCAGGGCTCGCGACGAGGCGAGGGCCCGCAAGGCTGCCGAGAGCAAGCGGGTGCAGAGGCCGCGGCGCGTCAAGGAGCAGGAAGAGGTGGACCCGGGCGTCCGCGAGACGCGTGGCGACGGGCGGGGTCACGCCGATGTCGTCGCAAGACGAGGACTAGGTCAGGCCTTCTCATGGACAGGGCCAAGATCGAAGCAGGCCGTCCGCCTCCTTCTGGAGGGCATTGGCGAGGATCCCGACCGCGAAGGACTGGTGGACACCCCCCGCCGGGTGGCCGACTTCTACGAGGAGATCATCGCCGCCGAGTCGGAGGACCTGTCCTCGATGGTCGCGCCCATCGAGCTCCGACACCCATCAGGAGATGGTCCTCGTGCGGGACATCGTCTTCTACTCCATATGCGAGCATCATCTTGTTCCGTTCTTCGGGGTGGCGCACGTGGCCTACATCCCTTCCAAGAACGGGAACATCACCGGCATATCCAAGATCGTCCGCTTGGTGCGCACGGCCGCTGGCCGGCTTCAGTTGCAGGAACGACTCACCAGCACTATCGCCGACACGCTGGTCCGGTCTCTGGATCCTGCCGGGCGTGCTCGTGCTCATCCAGGCCGAGCATCTCTGCATGTCCATGCGCGGAGTGCGGGCGCCGGGTTCACGGGTGGTGACTTCCGCGGTGCGGGGCATATTCCGCAGCAACGCCGCCACCCGAGCCGAAGTGCTCGCCCTGATCGAAGCCCCCGCACCTAGGAGAGTCGGCAACAAATCGCTAGGACGGGGCGCGCATGATTCCCGCCGAGGGCCGTCCTCAGGTACTGACACTTCGAGACTCGCAAGACGTGGAGGCGCCCTGAATGGGCGTGCAGGTCTCGTCCGGCGGGCGCGACATCTGGCAACGCGGGCGCTATTCCGGGTCGTCAGGGTTAGAGGCCTGGACTTGGGCCGGGCCAACATTCTCAAGCAGGAGATGCTTGCCCGGGGGGGAGAGGTGGCCATCTCTGAGGGGCTGTACGAATGGACCAGGGAAGAAGGCGACTGTGTGCTCATGGGCACCCTGGCTCAGTTTGAGCGGCGTTATGCCCGCGGCTGAAGACCTCGGCGTTCGGGCTGAAGACCCTGGCGCTCTCCATCGAAGCGGCGCTGCCAACAACGAGAACCCGCTGCCGCGCTGCCCGCCGGGCATCCGACTTGGCGAGGGGCCTCTGATGATGGGGATCCTCAACGTCACCCCCGACTCGTTCTCCGACGGGGGCCTGTACAGCGACCTGGACGAGCCGCGTGCGCGCCGGACTGGAGATGGCGGAGGACGGGGCAGCCTTCTAGATGTGGGGGGCGAGTCCACGCGGCCGGGATCCGATCCGGTGCCTTTGGAGGAGGAACTGGAGCGGGTGTAGCCGGTCGTCAGGGCCTTGGCGCCGGCGCTGCCCGGCCGGATCTCCGTAGACACGTACAAGGCGCGGTGGCGGCCGAGGCGCTGGCTGGCGGGGCCTACATGGTCAACGACATCTCGGCCCTGCGGATGGATCCCGAGATGGTGGCGGTGGTGCGCGACGCCGAGTGCCCCGTCATCCTGATGCACATGCTGGGCGAGCCCGAGACCATGCAGGAGGACCCGGTCTACGAGGATGTGGTCGAGGAGCTGTACGACTTCTTCGTGGAGCGGCTGAACTGGGCGGTGGACCAGGGACTCAAGGAAGAGAACCTGCTCATCGACCCGGATCGGGCTTCGGCAAGACGACCGCCCACAACCTGGAGATCCTGCGGGATCTGGCGGGCTTCCGGTCCTTGGGGCGGCCGATCGTGGTGGGCGCCTCGCGCAAGCGCTTCCTGGGCGAGATACTGGGCATCGCCGAACCCAAGGACCGGGATATCGCCACCGCGGTCACGACCACGATGGCTGCTCTCGTCGGGAGCGCACATGTTGAGGGTGCACAACGTAGGCCTCAATCGCGACGCCGCCCGTTTGGCGCAGGCGGTGCCCCGGTCTGCGACGAGAAACGGGGAAGGGAGCTGAGTGGACATCTTCATAGAAGGACTGGAAGTCTACGGTCATCATGGTGTGCCGGCGCGAAGAGGGGTGCTGGGTCAGCGGCTGCTCTACGACGTGCGTTTGACCATGGAGGATTGCCGCGGCGGCGAGACCGATGAGGTGGACGACACAGTGGACTACACCGAGGTGCTCGACCTGATCGTCGAGGTGGCCACCGGTCAAGAGCTACTCCTGCTCGAGAGGCTGGCCCAGGCCGATGGCCGAGGCCATCTCAGGGCGTTCCCGATCGACGAGGTGTGGGTGCAGGTGACCAAGCCACACCCGCCGGTGGCTTGCGCGCTCGGAGCAGCGTTGCGCCGCCGTGGAACTCAGCGCGCCGATCTCGAGGGCTGAGTCCTGCGACCGCAGCCGTATCGCGTCTCGCCGGTGCTCGGCCTACGTGGGCTTGGCTCCAACCAGGGTGACCGCGCGGGCCTGCTTTGGGCACGCGCGCGCAGAGCGTTGGCGGCGCTTGCCCCGGCACCACCGTCTCACGGCCCAGTCGGGTCTGTACCTTACCGCGCCCGTTGGGCGGGCCCGAGCAGGACGACTATCTGAACCAGGTGGTCGAGCTGCGCACCGCGCTGCCTCCTCGGGCGTTGCTCGCGGCCTTCAAGACATCGAACAAGACCTGGGCCGAGAGCGCGCCGAGCGCTGGGGGCCTCGGACCCTCGACGTGGATATCCTCTGGTACCATGGGTTCGCGGCTGCGGATGCCGATCTGGGGGTCCCCCATCCGCGTATGGCCGAGCGGCGATTCGTGCTCGAGCCACTGGCCGAGCTGGCTCCCGACCTGGTGTTGCCCGGTGGAAGGACTGTGGTGCAGGCCCTCGCCCGGGTGCGCAGCCAGGAGGTGCAGCGGCTGCCGGAGAGGGCCGCCGACGCGGACGGCGAGAGGCATGCCGGCGCGGGCGGCGCTGGGGCGGTGGTCCACGGGAACGCGGCGATTCTACGAAGAGGCGGCACATCACCCATGGACTACTCGCTGATGCAGGCCGAGATCCGCCGGCTGGCCAAGGAGAAGGGGGCCGTCATTCTGGCCCACAACTACCAGCGGCCCGAGGTGCAGGACGTAGCCGACATCGTCGGCGACTCGCTGGGTCTCTCCCGCCAGGCGGCGGCCTCGAAGGCCCGGATGATCGTGTTTTGCGGAGTGCACTTCATGGCCGAGACGGCGGCCATCCTGGCTCCGGACAAGCCGGTCATCATTCCCGAGATGCGCGCCGGTTGCCCCATGGCCGACATGGTGGACGTGGAAGGACTGCAGGAGCTCAAGGACGAACACCCAGGCGCGGTGGTGGTGAGCTACGTGAACACCACCGCCGCGGTCAAGGCGATCTCCGACATCTGTTGCACCAGCGCCAACGCGGCCAGATCGTGCAATCTATCCCGCGCGACCGCGAGATCATCTTCACCCCCGACGGAATCTGGGGTCCTGGGCGGCCAAGAAGGCGGGGCGGGAGCTGATCCTATGGCCCGGCTTCTGCCCCACTCACGAGTTGATCAGCGTGAACGATGTGAGGGCGGCGCGGGCGATGCACCCCGGAGGCCAAGGTGGTGGTGCACCCGGAGTGTACGCCGGAGGTGGTCGAGCCATCGCCGACGCGGTCGAGAGCACCTCGGGCATGATCCGCTTCTGCCGGGAGGACAGTGCCAAGGAATATCTGATCGGCACGGAGCTGGGCATGCTCTACCGGCTGTCGCAAGGACTGCCCGGGCAAGCGCTTCTACCCGGTCACCGAGCTCGCCGTCTGCCCGAACATGAAGATGACCACCCTGGACAAGGTCCTCGAACGCCCTGCGCACCGAGGGCCCCGTCGTCACCGTCGATCCCGAGATACGAGAGAAGGCGCTCCGGGCCGTAGAGCGGATGGTCGAGGTCGGCCATGACGGGAGTTGAGGCATGATCGAGTTCAGGCGCCCGGGCAGAAGCCGGTCTGCCGCCGCCGGTCACTCTGGGGAGCCGTTCATCTCCAGACGTGGAGCCGACCTCCGCTACTCCAGCTACGACGTGCTGGTCATCGGGGGCGGCATCGCGGGCTGACCGCTGCTCTGGGGGCGGCCCACCGATGGAATGTCGGTCTGATCACCAAGGCGACTCTCGACCAGACCACCACCTTCCTCGCGCAGGGCGGCATCGCCGCGGCCATGAGCCCGCACGACTCGTCCGAGTTGCATCTCAAGGACACCCTGGAGGCCGGCGTCGGGCCTCTGCGACGACAGAGGCCGTGCGCGTGCTGGTGGAAGAGGGTCCGGCCCGCATCCGTGAGCTGGAGCGGCTGGGTACCAAGTTCGACCAGCGCGACGGCAGGCTCATCCTGGGCAGAGAAGGCGCGCACTCGATGGCGCGCGTCGTGCATGCCGGCGGCGACGCCACCGGCAGCGTGGTGGCGAGCGCCCTGGCGGAGGTGATCACCTCGGGCGGACGGGTGGAGGTGCACGAGAACGAGTTCGTGATCGATCTGCTCATGGACGGCGGCCGCTGCGTGGGCGCGGTCTCGCTGGGAACGGAAGGCGAGCTGACCATCAGTCTGGCTCGCGCCGTCGTGCTGGCCTGCGGCGGGGCCGGCCAGGTGTTCGCTCGCACGACCAACCCGCTGGTGGCCACGGGCGACGGACATGCCATGGCCTACCGGGCTGGCGCGGTGATGCGCGACATGGAGTTCATGCAGTTCCACCCTACGGCCTTCTACGGCAAGGAGAACCCCACTCTGCTCTTGACCGAGGCCCTGCGCGGCGAGGGTGCCTACCTGCTGGACGACGAGGGCGAGACGGTTCATGGTGGGCGCCCACCCCCGGGCCGAGCTTGCTCCCCGCGACGTGGTGGTGCGCCACATGCGCAGGGTCTTCGACCGGGACAAGACCGACCAGGGTGTGGCTGGACGCACGGCACCTCGAGTGCGCTTTCTGCAAGGAGCGGTTCCCCACCGTTTACAACGGTCTGCAGAAGCGCGGCTTCGATCTCTGCACCCAGCTCATCCCGGTGGCGCCCGCATCTCACTACTACATCGGGGGCGTGCTCACCGACACCTGGGGGCGGACCACCGTCCCCGGGCTGTACGCCTGCGGCGAGACGGCCAGCACCGGCATCCACGGCGCCAACCGCCTGGCCTCGAACTCTCTGCTCGAGGGCTTGGTGTTCGGGGAGCGCACGGTGCGCGAACTCAACCGGTACTTGGCCGTGGCCGACCCGGCCGTGCGCAAGGTCAGGCTCGACCTCGCCGACGAAGCGCGCGAGGGCAACGACCCTGCCGTGGTCGCGCAGGGCCGCGCCACCCTGGGGCAGATGATGATCGAGCTGTGCGGCATCATCCGCGACGCGTGACGAACTGGCCAAGGCCCAGAAGACCCTGGCCGGGATGCGGCATTCTCTTGTCGCGCCCGGGTCTGAGCGTGGCAGAGCTGGAGCTGTTCAACCTGCTCACGGTGGCGCAGCACATCGTGGCCACGGCCTCCCTGCGCGAAGAGAGCCGCGGGGTGCACCTGCGGTCGGACTTCTCTGAGCAGATGACGAGCACTGGCGGCGGCACACCTTGGTGCGCCGCGACGCCGCCACCGGTACCATGGTGGTCGAGACGAGCGCGCCGCCGGCTAGTCCCGCTGAGGCGGCAGGCGCGACAAGCGCGGTGGGCGGCGTCGCCGACAGAGGCGCCGCGAAAGGTCCCGGCTCCAAGGAGGCCAAGCGATGATCGATCCGGCTAGTCTAACAGTTGGTGCGCCGGGCTCTGGCGGAAGACCTGGCCGGCTACGGCGACATCACCTCTCAGTGGACCGTGCCCGCCGGACCTGCCCGGCCGCGCCGTCATCACCGCCCGCGAAGAGGTGGTGGTGTGCGGCCTGCCCTTGGCCGAAGCCGTGATGAAGGACTCGATTCAAACGCCACCTTCGCCGCCAAGGCGGCCGATGGTGACCTTGTGGACGCGGGCACCGTACTTGCCTCCATCGAGGGAGCGGCTCGGGGCATCTTCGGAGCCGAACGCACCATGCTCAATTTCCTGATCCATCTGTCCGGGGTGGCGACACAGTCGCGGCGGTTTGCCCAGCCGGTGGAATGCACGGGCGCCCTGGTGGTGGATACGCGCAAGACCATCCCCGGGTCTCCGGGCCTGGGAGAAGCGCGCCGTGGTCTATGGAGGATGCGGAAATCATCGCTTTGGCCTTTTTGACATGGTGCTGATCAAGAACAATCACCTCGAGGCTGCCGGCGGCGTGCGGGCGGCCATGGACCGGGTGAAGGCGCGGGCGACGCACTACATCAAGGTGGAAGTGGAAGTGGAGAGCGAGGCCGACCTGCGCGAGGCCATCGCCTGCAAGGCCGACGTCATCATGCTGGACAACCAAGATCTGGATTCGCTCCGCGGGCTGGCGCAACTGGCGCGATCACTCCGACCGGGAGTGGTGCTGGAGGCCTCCGGGAATGTGTCGCTGAGCCAACGTCCGCGAGGTGGCCGAGACCGGTGTGGACCTCATCTCCACCAGCGCGCTCACGATGGGGGCGCCCCCGGTGGACCTGGGCCTGACGCTCACGACGGGTGGCTGAAAGCCGCCCAGAAGGGAGATCGCCATGCTGCTCGTGGTGGATGTAGGCAACACGCAGACCCATGTAGGGCTGTTCGCGGACAGGGAGCTCAGCGCAAGCTGGCGCTTCGCCACCGAACGCGAGAAGACCGGGGATGAGCTGGCCGTGATGCTGAAAGGCCTGCTCCGCCTCGACGGGTTTGCCTGGCACATGGTCGATGGCTTGGCCATAGCCTCGGGCGTACCGCGCCTGAGCAGCGAGTACGCCGACATGGCCGCCCGCCGCCTCGGTCGTGGAGGCAGTGGTGATCGGCCCCGGAGTGAAGACGGGCATGCCCATTCTCACAAACGATCCACGCACGGTGGGCCCCGACCTCATCGTCGACGCGGTGGCGGCGCAAGAGCTCTATGGCGCTCCCTGCATCGCCGTGGACTTCGGCACCGCGACCACCTTCAGCGCCGTATCGGCCGCGGGCGAATATCTGGGCCACGCCATCGCGCCGGGCATCGAGGTGTCGCTGGACGCGCTCGCTACCAAGGCCGCCCGCCTGATGAAGATCGAGCTGGTCGACCCAGGTACGGTGATCGGCAAGAACACGGTGCATGCCATGCAGGCGGGGGCCGTGTATGGCTTCGCCGGCCAGGTGGACGGCATCGTGACGCGCATGCGAGCCGAGCTGGGCACCGACGCTGTGACGGTGGCCACAGGCGGACTGGCCCCGCTGATCTTCGGGCACGCTAAGTCGCTGGACAAGTTGGACCCTCTGCTCACCCTGCGCGGCTTGGAGATCATCTACAGGCGCAACCACGCCTGACATGAGCGCGAGCGACCCGCCGGTCGCGGCCGGCCGCGGTCCGGAGTGCGATCGCGTAGCAAGCGGCGCCGCGCCCCCGCCAAACACGCCGCGGCCGCTAGCGGCTGCCTTCCGCATCGGCTCGGTGGAGATCCCCAACCGGGTGGTGCTGGCGCCCATGGCCGGTCTGACCACCACCGCCTACCGCCGCCATCTGAAGACTCACGGCGCCGGCCTGGTGTTCACCGAGATGGTGAGCGCCTACGGTCTGATGCACCACAACGTGCGCACGGGCGAGTACCTGACGTTCGCCGAAGAGGAGCGGCCTCTGGCGGTGCAGTTGTTCGGCAGACTCGCCGGAGGTCATGGCCACAGCGGCCGAACTGGTGCTCTCGCAGCCCATGGTGCCCGACCTGCTCGACATCAACATGGGCTGTCCGGTGCGCAAGGTGGTCAAGACCGGGGCGGGCTCGGCCCTGATGGGTGACTTCCAGCGGGCCGTCGCCGTGGCGGCCGCGGTGGTACGGGTGGCGGCAGAGGTGGGGGTGCCGGTCACGGTGAAACTGCGCAGCGGGCTGCGACCCGGTGATGGCCTGGCGGAGGCGCTCGCGCCGCGGCTGGAGGCCGCCGGCGTGCAGGCGCTGGGGCTGCATCCTCGGGCCGCCAGCGAATACTACCGGGGCACAGCCGACCACGCGGTCACGGCCGCTGTGGTGCGGGCGGTCAACATCCCGGTGATGGCCTCCGGCGATGTGACGAGTATCACCGCCGCCCTGCAGATCTTCGAGACGACCGGCGCCGCGGCGGTGATGGTCGCCCGCGGCGTCGCGGGCGACCCGTGGCTGGTAGGCCAACTGCTCTCCGGTGTGAGCGCGCCGCGGCCCGCGCTGCCCGCTGTGGTCGTCGACCTGCGGCGACTGCTCGCCCTGGTAGTCGTGGAGCGCGGCGCCCAGAGGGCCGCCCGCTGGATGTGCAAGCTTCTTGGTTGGTACCTGCGCCCGTCGGGGGTGCCCGTGCCAGAGATCGAACGGCTTCGCGCGCTGCCCGAGGCGGGGGCACTGGACGCGGAGTTGTCGGCTCTGTGACCGCGACTCAGGCTCTTGTGTTCTTGTGCCGATGGATTACACTGTAGGTAGAATATTGGCGCTTGCGTAGAGGAGGCAGGGCCGTGGACAAGAAGAAGAAACTGACGATCATGGCCGTTGTCTTTTTCGGTGTGGCGCTCATCGCAGCTGGAGCAGCGAGTGCGGCGGTGGGGATCGTGGGCGACGATCAGACCGATACCACGCAGCCCGCGGAGACCACCACGACCACAGTGTCTACGCTGCCCCCCGACACGACCGTAGAACCTCCTACGACCGACACCACGCTGGCTCCGGATCCGGACGAGACAACGGCCCCCGACGACGGGACTTTCGGGCAGATCATCTCCGCTCTCAGGCACGAGGGTGACCACACCCCTGCGGCCATCATCATGGGCAAGGAAGTCCCCGGCTGGGATCCCGCGAAGCACCCCGGGTCGACAACCGACACGAGAGTGGACCCCCCGGGCCACGGCGACGACGATGATGGCGACGGCGACGACAAGACAGTCGAAGCAGACGACTCCTCCAGCCAGTCGGGCGGCAGTGGCAACTCACATTCCCAGAGTGCACCTGGCCACCTGAAGAAGTAGCGCAGCGCCGATGGCCTGCCCCAGAAGCGCACGCCAGGTTCTAGTATTGCGATAGGCTGGAACCATCGGGCGCCAACTAGCTGGGGGGACCGGGGATGCTATCGGGCAGACACCTGCGGGGCCGGAGCAGTGGACCGGCCACGGTCAGATACTTCAAGTACCTGTTCTTGTCGCCCAAGCTCTATGTGCAAGAGAGACATCGCTGGTGCAGCTACAGGCAGGATGGCTCCTGGTATGAAGCGGGAAGGGGAAAGATCCCCGAGGCACGACACAGTCACCTTCAGGAGATCAGCGCTGCTGAGGCGGAGCGGTTTGTCCCGGTGGGGTCCCGACAGATACGACACCCACCGGGCCTGAACCCCAAGACTTGGCGTAGCACCAAGACCCCCTCTGCCCCGTTGATGGCTGTAGAGATCAGACCTCGCGGTTGGCGATACTTCCTCCTGCACGCCACAATCCCCGCTGCGATGGTCATACTGGCGGCATGGAGATTTCGCGCGGACGCCGATCGCTTTCGGATGTTCTGGGACCTGTTCATAGGCACGAGCGGGGTCGCCGGCGGCTATTTGGCGGCCCGGAGGGCGCTCCGCGAGCGTGGTATCCGAGTGACTGTCGGCACGGTCAGTGGCCCCGATGGTGGCCTGGTGAAGGGCCGGGGCATGCCACAGCAGATGTTCCCGATCGCCGACCTTGACCGTCCACGCAGTCACAGGCGTCGCTGGATCGATCGGCGCCTCGGGCGGCAGTATTTGTGGTCTGTGAACGACAAGCGGATTCTGCTGCAACGCTGGGCCTATGCCGACGAGGACCTGCATCGCTTGCTGGGTCTGTTGGGGATGGATTGGAGGAACGCCAAGTCGTGACGCTCCCCGAAGCGGGGTCCTGCCGGTCATAGCCATGACGGTCGCCGACCCAAGGCCGACGGGGCAGCCCTGCCCTGCAACTTGATGCTGCATTTCCGAGGGCCCCCGGGAGTCGGCCTGCCCCTGCCCGGTCCTACACCAAGTCGGCCACTTCTCCGTCACCCTCCAGCGAGGGCTGTTCGGTGGTCGCCTCGGCCGGAGCCGCCTCGGGGGCCGGCGCCCGGGCCGCCGCCGCTGCGCGGGGTCGCGCCGGGGGTCTGGGGGCTCTAGGCTGCACGTCCAGCGTGGTCTGCTCTGGCGAGCTGGCGACGGGTGATCCAGCGGCCGGCCGCTCTGACGGGGCCGCCTCGCCGGAAACAGCCTCACTCGCCGGGGCTCCGACAGCAGGAGCGTCGCTGGGAGCTGCGTCTCTGGCCGGTGCCTCGGGCTTGGGCGCCGGCGGCGCCGGATACTCCACCACGATCTTGTTGTCTCCGCCGCGGGTGACCGTGGTGTTGTTGATGTGCGCCAGCACTGAGGACTTGCGCCTGTCGTCTGCCTCGCCGGCGAGTCTGACGTCGGCCTCCAGCAAGCTGCCGTAGAGCTGCTCGACCAGGCGGATGGACTCCTCCGGGGTCAGCCTGGAGCGGCTTCAGGAGGCTGCCACCTTGGCCAGGATGGCCTTGAGCGCGGTCAGAGAGTCGCCCTCCTGGGCATCGGGCTCGCTCGAACGGCGTTGCTGCTCATCGTCCGGTTGGCCGTCGCGGCGGTCACCGGGGCGGCGCTCGCCATCGCGTCGTTCTCTCTTGCTCATGCCGCCATCCTCTCGGTCTCCGTGCGGTAGTGGTCTACGGCGTCCGCTACGCCTTCGGTCAGATCCACTTTCCATTTCCACCCCAACTCTCTCTCGGCCTTGGTTGCGTCCAAGGCGATGTGCTCTACCTCTCCCGGCCGAACGGCGGCGAAGATGCCGGGGCGTCTTGCTAGCCCACGGCGTCCCGACCGCCTCGAAGACCTCCAGGTCGCTCACCTCGATGCCTCGTCCTAGATTGTACGACGCCAGTGCGCGGGCTGTTCAGGGCGAGGACGTTCGCATCCACGATGTCGCCCACGAAGCAGTAGTCCCGCGTCTTGGTGCCATCGCCGAAGATGACTGGTGTTGCGCCCGGTCAGTAGCTGAAGGGCAAAGATGGCGACAACCCCGGCCTCCCCGTGTGGATCCTGCCGGGGGCCGTAGACATTGGGGTAGCGGAGGATGACGTAGTCGCAGGCCGTGGCTCTGCCGGTAGGCGTAGAGATACTGCTCCACGGCATGCTTGCTCACTCCATAGGGCGAGACCGGGTCGATGGGATGAGTCTCGTCCGCTGGGATATAGCACGCCTCTCCATAGAGAGCGCCCCCGGTGCTCGCGTACACGACCCTCTCGACACGGTGTCTCACGCAGCATTCGAAGAGGTTGAGAGATCCCCCGACGTTCACGGCTGCGTCGTGGCCGGGATTGCGGACCGATTCGGTGACGTTCGCGTGAGCCGCATGGTGAAACACCACATCCGGCTTCTCCGTCTCAAACACGTCATCCAGGGCCTTGTCTCGGATATCCATCTCATAGAAGGTCGCCGCCTGCGGGAGGTTCTTGCGCTTGCCCGTAGATAGGTTGTCCACGATCGATACGCGCTGGCCCAGGGCGACCAGTCGATCACTCAGATGCGAGGCGATGAATCCGGCTCCTCCAGTGACCAGTATCTTCATGTGCCCTCCAGCGGTGCGAAGCGTGTACGTGCGCATCTCAGTTTAGTCCACAAATGCCATGGGGTCAGGGGGAGGGCCGATACGCTATACTCTCGCGGCCGAAGCCAAAGGAGGGCGGCTGTCGGGACGTGGCGCAGCCTGGTAGCGCACCTGCTTTGGGAGCAGGGGGTCGGAGGTTCAAATCCTCTCGTCCCGACCATGGTTCAGGTCGAGCAACAGGCTAGAGCAGGCGGGTGTAGCTCAGTTGGTAGAGCGTCAGCCTTCCAAGCTGGTTGTCGCGGGTTCGAATCCCGTCGCCCGCTCTTGGGGGCCGTTTCAGGGTGGTGCCTCGCCATCAGGACGCGATTGGCGCGAGCGAGCCAAGGACGCGGGGAGCGTTCGTAGCAGCGCTACGGACGCGACTGAGGACGACGGATCGCTCCGCCCAGCGTGGGCTTGGCGGCAGGGGCTTCAGCCCGAGACGGGCCCTCACTCGTCGGCCGCAGGCCACGGCGGTTGCGAGAAGACGTGCGCCTGTAGCTCAGCTGGATAGAGCAACGGACTTCTAATCCGTGGGCCGAGGTTCGAATCCTGCCAGGCGCGCCTTCGGACCG
This sequence comes from uncultured Actinomycetes bacterium, assembly GCA_963784835.1. Taxonomy (GTDB): domain Bacteria; phylum Actinomycetota; class Thermoleophilia; order RBG-16-64-13; family RBG-16-64-13; genus RBG-16-64-13. The sequence goes on from CAWASM010000003.1 coordinate 117,055, forward strand.
GTGTTTTGTCGCCGGAATGGAGAACATGGTGAACGTAGCTCAGTTGGTAGAGCACTGGGTTGTGGCCCCAGCGGCCGCGGGTTCAAATCCCGTCGTTCACCCCTTCGGGAACACGCGGGTGTGGCGGAATGGCAGACGCGCATGCCTTAGGAGCATGTGTCTTTGACGTGGAGGTTCGAGTCCTCTCACCCGCACTTGGGTAGCTTGAGCTAAGAATTGAAGAAAGGATCGATGTGAAGACGACCCTCAGCGAGCGAGACGGAAACACAGCCAAGCTTGCGGTCGAGGTTTCCACCGAGGAAGTGCAGGAAGCCTTCAACACTCATCTGAAGAAACTGTCCCGCGAGGTGCGCATGCCCGGGTTCCGGCCTGGCAAGGCTCCCTTGACGATGGTGCGGCAGCGGTTGGGCGACGAGGCCATACTGATCGAGGCCGTCGAGGAGTCGATGGGCGCTTGGTTCGCCGAAGCGACAATGGAGCTGGGCCTCGATCCCGTGGACAGGCCGGAGATCGAGCTCGGACAACGAGCTGCCCGAGATGGACAAGCCCCTGGGTTTCACGGCCACCGTGACCGTCATGCCCGAGATAGTGCTGGGCGAGTACAAGGGGTTGAAGGCGCCCAAGGAATCTGTGGAGGTAGCGGACGCGGAAGTCGATGCGCAGATGGATCGTCTGCCGCAATGAGTTCGCGGAACTTGCGTCCCGTGACCGGGCGGGCCGTGCAGAAGGGTGACTTCGTAACCGCTGATCTCGCGAGCCTCCCTGGACGGGAAGCCGTTGGAGGATCTCGAAGCCAGCGACTTCGTGTTCGAGGTGGGCGGGGAGCGCGTGTTCGCTCGAGGTCGAGGAGCAGGCTATCGGCATGAGCGCCGGGGAGGAGCGGACGTTCCCGCTCGAGTTGCCCGAAGGCCTGCCGGACGATCTGGCGGGCAAGACGGTCGATTTCACCATCGCCCTCAAGGAGATCAAGGAGAAGGTGCTGCCTGCGCCTCACCGATCAGTGGGCATCTGAAGTGAGCGAGTTCGCGACTCTGCTCGAGCTGCGGCAGGAGATCCGTGGCAAGATCCGCGAGGGTAGAGAACATGCCGCCGAGCAGCGCTTCCGCGACCGCGGCGATCAAGGTGGCTACCGACAACGCCACTATCGACCTGCCGGACATGGTGGTCCATCGGGCAGGCCGAGGAGCATGCTTGCCGATTTCAAGCGCTCGATCGAGTCCGCAGGGCGGCTCGCTGGAGGGCTACGTAGAGGCCACCGGGATGACCATCGAGACAGATGCATCGAGGATATGAAGCCGCAGGCGGCGAACAATGTGAAGACGACGTTGATGCTGGATGCCGATCGTCGCAAGGCCGAGAGCCTCGAGGCCAGCGACGAAGAGATCAGCGCCGTGATCGGCCAGATGGCGGCTGCCGGCAAGATGGACGCGAAGAGCACTCGAGAAGGCGCTGCACAGGAACGGTCGTATCGAGTCTCTGACACAGCAGATCCTTCGCGACAAGGCTGTCGATTTCATCGCCGAGAATGCCGTGAAGTGACGCCGGAGCCTGTCCGACGAGAAGCGGCGAGCGACCAAGCCCGCTCCGAAGGCTGCGAAGAAGGCGCCGGCTGAAGCGCCCGTCGTACCGGCCGCTGAGGTCGCTGAAGTCGCCGAGGTCCCCGTGGCCACGGAGGCAACTGAGGGCGCCGAGGCTAGCGGGTGACACGGCCAGTAGAGGGTAGTTGAGTCAAAGCGGAAAGGAGGGCGTCGTGAGTCCACTCATCCCCATGGTGGTCGAGCAGACCAGCCGAGGCGAACGGGCGTTCGACATCTACTCACGCTTGCTCAGCGAGCGGATCGTCTTTCTTGGGCACCCCCATCAACGACCAGGTGGCCAACCTGGTCGTTGCACAGCTGCTGCACCTGGAGTCGGAGGATCCCGACAAGGACATCTCCATCTACATCAACAGCCCGGGCGGCAACGTCTACGCCGGGTCTGGCGGTGTACGACACCATGCAGTTCATCAAGCCCGACGTCTCGACCATATGCGTGGGCATCGCCATGTCGATGGGGGCGCTGCTACTGGCCGGGGGCGCCAAAGGTAAACGCTACGCTCTCCCGAATTCGAAGATACTGATCCATCAAGTCTCGGGAGGGTTCGAAGGGCCGGCGACCGACATCGAGATCCATGCTCGGGAGGCTCTCAGCCTGCGCAAGCGGCTGGACGAGATACTGGCCAAGTCAGACGGGCCAGGACTTGGAGAAGGTCGAGCACGACACCGAGCGGGACTACTTCATGACGGCCGAGGAATCGCTCGCCTACGGGATCATCGACAAGATCCTCGAGCACAGGTAGGGGGTCGACTCGTGCCGAAGCCGCCGGGAGGGTCCGAGCAGCTGCTCTGCAGCTTCTGTGGGAAGAGCCAGCGTCAGGTCAAGAAGCTGATCGCCGGCCCTGGGTGTATACATCTGCGACGAATGCATCGATCTCTGCAACGAGATCATCGACGAGGAGTTCGCCGCTCCCGCCGTCTCTGGACCTGGACAACCTGCCCAAGCCCAAGGAGATCTACTCCATCCTCTCCGACTACGTCATCGGACAGGAAGAGGCCAAGCGGGCTCTGTGCTGTGGCGGTCTACAACCACTACAAACGCGTGCACATGGCCGCTCTGCGAAGAGGGAGACGTCGAGCTGCAGAAGTCGAACATCCTGCTTCTGGGGCCGACCGGTTGCGGCAAGACTCTGCTTGCGCAGACGCTGGCCCGCATCCTCAACGTGCCCTTCGCCATCGCCGACGCCACTGCCCTGACCGAGGCCGGGCTACGTGGGTGAGGACGTGGAGAACATCCTTCTCAAGCTCATCCAGGCGGCCGACTTCGACGTCAAGAAGGCCGAGACGGGCATCATCTACATCGACGAGGTGGACAAGATCGCCCGCAAGGCCGACAATCCCTCGATCACCAGGGACGTCTCGGGAGAAGGCGTGCAGCAGGCCCTGCTCAAGATCCTCGAGGGAACCACAGGCGAGCGTGCCGCCTCAAGGCGGGCGCAAGCACCCGCACCAGGAGTTCCTGACCATCGACACCACCAACATCCTCTTCATCTGCGGCGGCGCCTTCGCCGGTCTCGAGAAGATCATCGAGCGCGGATCGGCAAGAAGGGCGTCGGCTTCGGGGCCGAGATAGAGAGCAAGGACCAGCGCGACGTGGGCGAGCTGTTCGCCAAGGTGCTTCCCGAGGACCTGCTGAAGTTCGGGCTGATCCCCGAGTTCATCGGACGTCTACCCGTCATCTGCAACGTGCACCAGTTGCGCGAGGAGGACCTGTGTCTCGATCCTCACCGAGCCGAAGAACGCGCTCACGCAAGCAGTACCACAAGTTCTTCGCGTACGATGGGGTTGAGCTCATTTTCGCCAAGGACGCGCTCGACGCCATCGCGAGGAAGGCCTTGAAGCTGGAGACCGGGGCCCGCGGCCTGCGCTCCATCATCGAGTCGGCGCTCACCAACGTCATGTTCGAGCTTCCCAGCCGGCGCGACGTGACCAAGTGCGTGGTCACCCGGGAAGTGATAGAGAAGCGGATCGATCCGACCCTGGTGACGAGCACCGCGCACGAGGATTTTGAGCTGGATCAAGAATCCGCATAGGGAGTCGATTCGAAATGAAGCCGCGGCCGCCTCGTTCGCACTGGACGGCACGATGCGACGTTCTCGGTCGCACCCGTAGCGCTGCTACGGCCACTTCCTGCATCCCGCCTCGAACCTGCCTATCGCGCCCTGCCGGCGCGGCTCTGCTCCCAATCGACCTCCGCGGCGGTGTGAATGATGGTTGATACCCAGCGGGCGATCCCGCTCCTGGCCACGCGCGACCTCGTGCTCTTCCCGGGCATGCTGGCGCCTATCTTCGTGGAGCGGGACAAGGGCGTCCGTGCTCTGGAGCAGACTCAACAGTCCGGAGGTCTGCTCGTCATGGCCGCTCAGCGCTCGGCCGTGACCGACGACCCTGAGCCCGCCGACATCTACACGGTCGGCACCCTGGCCAAGGTGGTGCAGTTCTCCCGGCTGGCCGACGGCACACTCAAGGCTCTCATCGAGGGTAGGGAGCGGGTGACTATCGACGCTTTCGAATCGGTCTCGCCGTTCTTCACCGTGCGCTACAGCCCGGTGCTCAGCAAACCGCCGGGTAGGCAAGCCGCGCCTTCGCGCGCTGATGGATTCGGTCGCGCGGGAGTTCGCCGGCTATGTGGGCCAGACGCCGCAGCTTCCTGAGGAAGCGGAGACGGCGCTGGAGGTCGTCACCGATCCCGAGGAGATGGTGAACATCGTGGCGTCGAATCTGATGATCGGTCCCGACCGCAAGCAGGAGTTGCTCGAAGGAGACGGAGCCCGAGACTCGTCTCCTTCTGCTGCTCGAGACCCTCATCCAGGAGAACGAGTTCATCGCGCTCGAGAACGAGATATCCGAGCGGGTGCACGACAGCTTCGAGCGCCAGCAGCGGCGGGTCTTCTTGCACGAGCGCCTCAAGGTGCTCCAGGAAGAGCTGGGTGAAGAGGGCGAAGAGGACAGCGAGCGCGGCGATTATCTCAAGCAACTTGAGGAGAAGAAGCTGCCCGAAGCTGCCGCCGCGGCGCTGACCAAAGAGATCAAGCGTCTGAGCGACTTGCCACCGCTGTCCGCTGAAGTGGCGGTGGCCAAGACCTATCTGGACACGGCCCTGGGCCTGCCCTGGGGGGTGCAGTCCGGATCGGCCATCCCCGATGTTGCCGCGGTGGCGCGGGTGCTCGACGAGACCCATTACGGCCTGAAGAGCGTGAAGGACCGCATCATCGAATACCTGGCGGTGGCCTCCCTGCGCGGCGGCACCCCTCCGAACGCCATCCTCTGTCTGGTGGGGCCTCCAGGGGTCGGCAAGACCTCCGTGGCCATGGCGACCGCCAAGGGGCTGGAACGTCCCCTGCAGCGCATCAGCCTGGGCGGCGTGCGCGACGAGGGCGAGATCAGGGGACACCGTCGCACCTACGTGGGCGCCATGCCCGGACGCATCATCGATGCGCTGAAGCGGGCCGGCGTGGACGACCCTGTGGTCGTGCTCGACGAGATCGACAAGATGGAGGCCGACTGGCGCGGTGACCCGGCGGCCGCGCTCATGGAAGTCCTCGATCCCGTGCAGAACCGCACCTTCCGCGACAACTATCTGGAGCTGGAATACGACCTGTCGCACGTCTTCTTCATCGCCACGGCCAACTACGAGGAAGACATCCCCGAGACCCTGCACGATCGTCTCGAGATCATCCGTCTGCCGGGCTACACGGACCGGGAGAAGCTGGAGATAGCGCAGCGGCACCTGGTGCCCAAGATCGCGGAGGAGAGCGGCCTGGCCGATCTGGGCAACGTGTTCACGCCGGCCGCGGTCCGGCGCGCTCATGCGCGAATATACCCGCGAGGCGGGAGTGCGCGAGATGGCCCGGCTGATCGGCAAGGTCTACCGGCGTCTGGCGCGCATGAAGGTAGAGGGCAAGTCCCTGCCCCGCAGGATCGGTCCGCGCGGTCTGGCCTCGCTGGTCGGGCCGGCACCGTTCCTGTCCGCCCGTCTGGGCACCGAGCCGCAAGTGGGGGTCAGCCTGGGCTTGGCCTACACGGGGGCCGGGGGAGACGTGCTGCGTATCGAGTGCGTGGTCACGCCCGGGCAAGGGCGACTTCCACCTCACGGGGCAACTGGGCGAGATCATGCAGGAGAGCGTGACCGCCGCCTGGGGCTATCTGAAGACCTCGCTGGTCCGTGATCCCCTGATGTCCGCTCTGTGGGCCGAGTCGCCCGGCCGTGCATACCTTCTGGACAACTACCAGCAACCCGAATCTGGAGATGAGGGCCCGGCCAGATCCGGTGGGCGACGCGCGGGCGCCGCTAGGCCGGCATGGTCGAGACCGAGGCTTCCCCGGAGCCTGGCTTTCGGCCTGAAGAGCCGATGGGAGAGCCGGAGCCGCCGCAACCCTCCGACCATGAGTTGCTGTCCGCGCTCGAAGTGCGTATGCATTTCCCGGAGGGCGGAGTACCCAAAGAGGGTCCGTCGGCCGGGATCGCGGTGGCGACGGCGCTGCTGTCGGCCCTGGTGCAGATGCCGGTGCTGCCCAGGGTGGCTCTGTCGGGTGAGATCACCTTGACCGGGCAGGTGCTTCCGGTGGGGGGACTCAAGGAGAAGCTGCTGGCGGCTCTGCGCGAGGGGGTGGAGACCGTCGTCCTGCCGGCCACAGTGGCGCCGGAGGTAGAGGAACTGCCGGCCGAGCTCAAGGGGGCCTTGATATCGTGTACGTGGACAACTTCATAGAAGTGCTCCCACTGGCCCTGCTGGGGCTGCGGGAGCAAGAGGGAACGGACGATGATCGTGACCGAGGTGACCATGGCGGCGCGCTACGCGCCGCACGAAGTCGAAGAGCGGCTGATGAAGCGCTGGCTGGATCGGTCGGCCTTCCGCGCACGTTCCCGACGATCCGCGCCCTGCCTACACCATCGCCATCCCGCCGCCGAACGTCACCGGGCTCCTTGCACATGGGGCACGCTCTCAACGACACCATCCAGGACATCCTCATCCGCTATCACCACCTGCGCGGCTTCAATACCCTGTGGGTGGTTGGCACCGACCACGCCGGCATCGCCACGCAGAACAAGGTGGAAGGTCAGTCTGGCCGCGGAGGGCCTTCGCAAGGAGGACATCGGCCGCGAGGCTTTCGAGAAGCGGGTGTGGGCATGGCGCCGCGAGTACGGCTCCACCATCATCCACCAGCTGAAGCGCTGGGCTGCGCCTGCGACTACGAGTCCGAGCGGTTCACCATGGACGAGGCCTACCAGAAGGCCGTGGTCAAGGTGTTCGTGTCGCTGTACGAGAAGGGCGACATCTACCGCGACGTCTATCTGGTGAACTGGTGCGTCCGCTGCGGGTCGGCCATCTCCGACCTCGAGGTGGAGCACGAGGACCGGGCGGCCAAGCTGTACTACGTGAAGTATCCCATCGCCGGCTCCGACGAGACGTCTGACGGTGGCCACCACTCGTCCGGAGACCATCCTGGGCGACACGGCCGTGGCGGTGAATCCCAAGGACCCGCGCTACGGCCGGTTCGTGGGCAGGCACCGCGGTGGTGCCGTTGGTGGGGCGGGAGGTGCCCATCATCGCCGACGAGCACGTGGACATCGGCTTCGGCACCGGCGCCCTCAAGATCACTCCCGGCGCATGACCCCGACGACTGGGAGATCGGCATGCGTCACGGTCTGCCCAGCCGTGTCGGTCATCGGTCTGGACGGGCGTCATGACGGCCGAGGCCGGGGAGTTCGCGGGGATGACGCACGGCGGAAGCCCGCGCGGCCGTGCGTGCAGCGGTTGGAGCAAGAGGGCCTGTTCGTCAAGGCCGAGGACTACAGACCACGCGGTCGGCACCTGCTACCGCTGCGGCACCGCCATCGAGCCGCTGCTCTCGCTGCAGTGGTTCATGGACATGAAGCGCCTGGTGCAAGCCCGCCATCGCAGCGGTGGAGGACGGCCGGGTGCGTTTCGTGCCCGACGCGCTGGGGCGAGGTCTACCTCGATTGGATGGCGGGCATCCGCCCCTGGTGCATCAGCCGGCAGCTGTGGTGGGGGCACCGCATCCCGGCCTACTATCTGCGAGGAGTGCGAGCACCTGATGGTGGCCGCGGCGCCGCCGGCGGCCTGCGAGAAGTGCGGCGGGCCCGCTGCGGCACGAGGAGGACGTGCTCGACACCTGGTTCAGTTCGGCCCTGTGGCCGTTCGCCACACTGGGTTGGCCGGAGGAGACCCCGAAGCTCGAGGCCTTCTATCCCACCTCGGTGCTCTCCACGGCGCGCGACATCATCTATCTGTGGGTGGCCCGCATGATCATGATGGGCATCGAGTTCATGGGCGACGTGCCCTTCAGCGACGTCATCATCCATCCCGACGGTGCTGGCCGCCGACGGCCGGCGCATGAGCAAGAGCCTGGGCACCGGCGTCGATCCGCTCGAGCTCATCGCCGACTACGGCGCCGACGCCACCCGTTTCGGGCTGGCCTACATGAGTTCGGTGCAGGACGTGCGTTTCAGCGCGGAGCGCATCGAGATGGGCGGAACTTCGCCAACAAGATCTGGAACGCTTCGCGCCTGGTGCTGCAGGGCGCCCACCCGGAGGCTGGGCACCAGTGTGGAATTGGCCACGCCGGCCGATCGCTGGATATTCAGCCGGCTGGCGGCGGTCACGCGGAGGTCGGCCGGTCTCTACGAGAGCTACGAGTTCGACGATGTGGCCCGGCTGCTCTACCGCTTCGTCTGGAACGAGCTGTGCGACTGGTATCTGGAGGTGGCCAAGACCCGCCTCTACAGCGAGGACGAGGCCGAGCGCCTGCAGGTGAGCGGCAACCTGCTCGTCCTGCTCGAGCAGGTCATGACTCTTGCTGCATCCGCTCATGCCCTTCGTCACCGAGGAGATCTACGGCTACCTGCCCGCAGGTCGACGGTCCGGGCAGAGCGCGCCGGCCAGCCTGTTCGATGCCACGTACCCGGCGGCCCGGCCCGAGTGGGTACGATCCCGGAGGCCGAGACGGCCATGGAGGCCTTCACGGCTGTCGTCGGCGGACTGCGCTCGACGCGCGAGGAACTGGGACTGGCCCGCGACGTGGTGGGCAGCGTGCGCATCTTGGAGCTGAAGCCCGGAGCGGCCGCGGCGGTCATCGGCCCTGCGGGCAGGCGTTCCGGCAACTCTCCGGATGCGAGTTGACTGAGGTCATCGCCGGAGAGAAGACGCCGCCGGGAGCGCTTCGCCTCCATCGAAGGCCCGGGCGTCAGGGCCCTGCTCGATCTCGAGGGCCTGGTGGATGTCGAGCGGGAGCGCGAGCGCCTCGTGAACAAGGCTCAGAAGGCCGACGCCGAGGCCGCCAAAGCCAGAGTCAAGCTGGAGCAACCAGGGCTTCCTGGCCAAGGCGCCCGAAGCCGTCGTGGCCGAACTGCGCGATCGTCTGGCCGCTGCCGAGACGGTACTCGCCGAGGTGCGTCGCCAGTACCAGGAGCGCGTCGGGGGAGAATTGCCCCTGATCCGAAGGGAAACGGCGTTGACGCGCCGAAACACCTGCGACCCGGCCGAGGTCTGGGAGTACATCAACGGGCTGGAGCGGCTGGGCATGCGCCTTGGCCTGGAGCGCGTCACCAAGCTGGTGGAGGCGCTGGGCTCGCCCCAGAAGGCCTACCGGACCATCCACGTGGTGGGCACCAACGGCAAGAGTTCGACCACCCGCTTCATCTCCTCGATGCTGGAGGCGCAGGGTCTGCAAGGTCGGGGCGTATGTCTCCCCGCATCTGATCAGCCTGGCTGAGCGGCAGATGGTCAACTCCGTACCCTCCACTGAGGACGAGTTCTGCGAGCTGGTGGCCGCGGATCCGCCCCGTGGTCGACGAGCTGGAGCAAGGGCTTCGCGCCCGGCGAGTCGCTCACTCAGTTCGAGGTCCTGACGGCGGCCGCTCTGCTCTACTTCAAGGAGACAGGGCTGCGATGTGGCCGTCATCGAGGCCGGGCTGGGCGGCCGGTTGGATGCCACCTCCGTCATCTCCTCCGACGTGCAGGTCATCACCACCATCGGCCGGGAGCACACAGAGCTCCTGGGCGACACCGACCTCGGCCATCCTCAAGGAGAAGGCGGCGGTCATCCCTCGCAAGGGCAAGGTCGTGGCCGGGTTGCTCGACCCGGAGCTGAAGGCCGAGCTGAAGGAGATCTGCGCCGGCGCGAGAAGCTGAGTGTTACTTCCTGGGCGACGAATTCGTCGTCCTGTCCGATCCCGGGCCGAGTCTTTCGACATCTTCGGGCTTTACGGCTGCTACACCGACATCAGCCTCAAGGTCCTGGGCGGCTATCAGCGTGCCAACGCGGCGTCTCGGCGTGGCGGCCGTCGAGCTGTTCACGGGCGGAGAGCTGGAGGGCGGCACGGTCCGGACCGCGCTCGCTCCACCGGCGGTCCCAGGGCGTCTGGAGATCATCAGCACCCAGCCTCTGTGCATCTTCGACGGTTCGCACAATCCCCGGGGATGGAGGAGACCATGCGCTCGCTCGAACAGATCCTGGAGAGGCGCAGATTGATCGCCGTCGATCTCCGTTCTCGGGACAAGGAGGCCTGAGAGATGATGCGCCATCTGGCGCCCTGCTGCGACATCATCTTCGCTACCCAGAGCTCCAGTTCCCGGGCGCTCGCCGCGGACGAGCTGGCCGCGATCATCGCTGAGCTGGGAAGGGGCCCGGAGGTCTTCGTCGACCCCGATCCGCGCTCGGCCATGGTGAGCGCCTACCGGCTGGCGACCTCCAACCAGGTGGTGCTGGTGACCGGATCGCTCACGCTGATCTCCGACCTCAAGAGCGGCAACTGAACTAGGCCGTGGCCGCTCCGGTGAAGCAGAGGCAGCCGGAGTGTCGGTGCTCGTCACACTGCTCGTCCCGCTGATCATCGTCGTGGTATTCTTTACCGCTGGTTACGTCCTCGCGCGCACTTGATGTAGGAGCGGGAATTGGACAGCTCTTTCGAGAGACATCAGACGATAATCAACTCGCCCAGTCTGGAGCGCTCGCCCTGTATGTCTTCATCGTTCTGCGTGGCGGTGTTGTGGCTGGCCCTGGTGTTCTGGACCTTCAAGGACGCCCGCAAGCGCATCGACGACCCCATCATCATAGGGGTGGCGGTGCTTGACTTCGCTCATCCTGCCTCTCATGGGCACTGTGGTCTACGCGATCCTGCGGCCGGCCGAGTATCTGGCCGAGGCCCGAGAGCGGGAACTGGAGATGCGGGCTATGGAGCAGGAGCTGCAGATCATGCGGGCCTGCCCTTCGTGCGGGGAGCTGATCAGGCCCGACTATGTGGCCTGCCCCAGCTGCCGCCGGCCTCTCCGCGCTATCTGTTCTTCATGCGAGAGGGTCCTGGAGCCGGGTTGGAAGCTTGTCCATACTGTGGGCACGATCCCAGGGCCGAAGGGTGGCTCCCCCGGCGGAAGAGCCGATGCCGAGTTCTTGGAGCCACGAAGAAGCCGGATAGCCGCCGGCTCCGGTTTGGTTGACCGCTCGCGAACTAGCGCCTCATCGCGCTCGACATCTGGAGGATGACCGTGACCGAACGTACGCTGGTGCTCGTCAAACCAAGCGGGGTGGCCCGCAGGCTTGGTCGGAGAGGTGATCAGCAGGATGGAGCGGCGGGGTCTGACCATCAAGGTCGCGCGGATGCTCATCGTGACTCGCGATATGGCCGAGCGCCACTACGCCGAGCACAAGGGCAAGGCCTTCTATGAGGAACTGGTGACGCACATCACGTCGGCTCCGATCTTCGCCATGGTGGTGGAGGGTCCGTCGGCGGTCAAGGTGGTGCGGCGCATGATGGGTGCCACCAATCCGCTGGAGGCCGACCCAGGCACTGTGCGGGGCGATTTTGGCCTCGACATGAGTCGGAACGTGGTGCACAGCGCCGACAGCCTGGAGAGCGCGGAGCGCGAGATCGCCATCTTCTTCCCCGAAGGCGGGGAGTCTGGTGCCGGATCAGCGCTGTTTCCTGCCGATTTCCAGCTGATACTGGCTTCGCAGTCCCCGCGCCGGCACTCGCTGCTGCGCGATCTGGGGGTGCCGTTCACTGTGGTGGTCTCTGAAGCTGCGGAGTCTCTCAGCGGAGGGCCGGCCGCGCGCTGGCCGAGGGCAATGCTTTGGCCAAGGTGAGGGGCGCAACTCTGCCCGACGGCACCGAGCCCGGGGCCTTCGTGCTGGGGACGGACACGCTGGTGACATGGCCGAGCGGGTGATGGGCAAGCCTGGCACGGCCGAGGAGGCCGGCGAGATGCTGGCCGCGCTGTCGGGCCGGACACATCAGGTGGTGTCGGGGGTGGCCCTGGGCCGGGTCGCCCCGGACGGGAGCCTGCGCCGGCCCGAGCAGGTGCGAGTGGCCAGCGCCCTGACCGATGTGACCTTCGCCGAGTTGGACGAGGCTCAGATACAAGCGTACCTCGCCACCGGCGAATGGAAGGGCAAGGCCGGGGCCTACGCCATCCAGGGGCTCGCGGCGCTATGCGGTCAGAGGTTTGCGCGGCGAGTACAGCAACGTGGTGGGACTGCCCCTGCGTCTGCTGGCCTGTCTATTCCGCGAATGGGGCTTCGATCTGGTGCGGCAAGAGTGGCTGCGACCCGAGTCGGACAGGCCAGATCGGCACGGGCGGCACCTCAGTAGGTATAATACCGGAGGCTCCGGTGCAGGCTGTAGGCCTCTGGAAGTGAGTGCCAGCATGGAGGAAGCGCAATAGCCTTCACCGAGTTCATCACCGGTTTCGCCGGACGAGACATGGCAGTGGATCTGGGTACCGCCACTACGCTCGTCTACGTGCGGGGCGGGGGATCGTCCTCTCCGAGCCCTCGGTGGTGGCCATCGACTCCCGCACGGGAGAAGTGCTGGCGGTAGGCACCGACGCCAAGCGCATGCTGGGCCGCACCCCCGGCACCATCACCGCCATCAGGCCGCTCAAAGACGGGGTCATCGCCGACTTCGACGTCACCGAGCAGATGCTGCGCCACTTCATCCAGCGGGTCCACCAGAACCGTTGGGCTCATCCGCGCGTCGTGGTGTGCGTTCCCTCCGGAGTCACGGGCGTGGAGACGGCGGGCGGTCGAAGAGGCCACCATCAGTGCCGGGGCCCGGGCCGCCTATCTCATCGAGGAGCCCATGGCGGCCGCTATCGGAGCCGGCCTGCCGGTGGCCGAGGCCACAGGGAGCATGATCGTCGACATCGGCGGCGGCACGAGCGAGGTGGCCGTGATCTCCCTGGCCGGCATCGTCGTGGCCCAGTCGATCCGCATCGGCGGCGATGAGCTGGACGAGGCGATCATCGCCTATATCAAGAAGGAGTATAAGCTCATGATCGGCAGCCAGACAGCCGAGGAGCTCAAGCTCGAGATCGGGTCGGCCTTTCCCTTGGAACAGGAGGAGCAGGCCGAGATCCGCGGGCGCGACCTGGTGACCGGGTTGCCCAAGACCCTGGTCATCTCCTCCGAGGAGGTCCGGGAGGCCATCGAGGAGCCGGTGGCGGCCATCATCGACGCCATCAAGTCCACTCTGGACAAGACTCCGCCCGAGCTGGCTTCGGACATCATGGACCGAGGCATCATGCTGGCCGGGGGCGGGTCGTTGCTGCAGGGCATGTGCGAGCGGGTGCGCGAGGAGACCCAGATGCCGGTGAATCTGGCCGAATCGCCTCTGACGTGCGTGGCCGTGGGTTCGGGCCGGTCGCTGGAGGAGTTCGACACGCTCCACCGCATGTCGCAGAGGGCCAAGAGACGCCGCTACTAACTAGCGGGGGCAATCATGCCGCGTAACAAGATAGCCTGGCGGAGGGTCGTCTTCGTCTTTCTTATAATCGCCTCGCTGGCTCTGCTCACGGTCTCGTTCCGCGAGTCCCAGACGGGGCCCGTTCACGCCATCCAGCAGGCCGGCGCCGACATGCTCTCTCCCCTGCAGTCATGGGGCGACAAGATCGCCCAACCATTTCAAGACGGGTACGAATGGTTCAGGACCCTCATGATCGGCCCACAAGCGCGCCGCCGAGCTGGAGGCGGAGCTGCAGGCGCTCCAAGGCAGCCTATATCAGCTCCAAGAACAAGCCGACGAGAACGCGCGCCTCAAGGGCCTTCTCGCATGCGTGACGATCTGAGCAATAATGGCACCTTCCCAGAGGGCACCGATTTTCTGATGGCTCGGGTCATCGGCAAGTCGCAGACGCTCCTGGGAAGCGTGGGTCCAGATCGACAAGGGCTCGGCCGATGGGGTGAGGGTGGACATGCCGGTGGTGGGCGCGACGCCCCTGGTCGGGGAGACTCTCGTCGGCAAAGGGCTGGTGGGCAAGATCATCGAGGTCACGGCGCATACGGCCAAGGTGAGGCTCATCACCGACGCCGAATCGAGCGTGGCCGCCAAGATACAAGGCTCCCGGGCTGAGGGCATAGTCGAGGGGTCGGTCAGCGGCATGCTGGTGATGGACTTCGTCGATCGCGACTTGGCCGTGGATCCCAAACGGGTCGTGGTCACGTCTGGTTTCGGTCTCGTCTATCCGGCGGGCATCCCCGTAGGCATCGTCAGCAGCGTGGGCGAGGAGACGATCAACATCTACAAAGAGATCGAAGTCCAAGCGTTTGTCGATTTCCGCGTTCTGGAGGAGGTGATGGTTCTCCTCGTGCCGGAGGGCTCTCTGACGAGCACCGCCTCCACCACGAGCACCACCGCTGCTCCGAACACCACAGTCACGAGCGGCGCCACGACCACCACCGGTCCTTCGACCACAACGACTACCTTGCGCAGCGTCACCACCACGACACACCACGACCACTACCTTGCCCGGAGGCACTACCACCACTCGGAGCCAGGTTCCGTGAGCCGCGCCCAGGCTATAGCGGTGGGCAAGGTGGTGTTGCTCTTCGTCATCGGGGCTCTGCTGCAGACGCTCATCATCTCGCGCGTTCGGGTTCTGGGGGTCGGCGCCGATCTCTTCCTGATCATGACGGTGATCGTGGCGGTAGTGCGGGGACCGATGTGGGGTTCGGTCTTTGGGTTTGTGGCGGGGTTAGCCGCCGACATCACCTATCTTCAGCCCCCGGGCGTACGCTCGCTCGTGTACGTGGTAGCCGGGTATGTTCTGGGGATGCTGGTGATGCGCTTTGGCGCGGAGAGCCTATGGCTGGTCCTGCTGTACGCGGGCGGGGCCTCCGTGGTGGTGCAGGTGGCCTTCGGACTGTTCGCGTATGTCATGGGCCCTCGTGATGGCCTGTTCACCATGCTGGGTGTGCAACTGCTGCCCGAGGCCCTTCTGGACGCCTTGGTGGCCGTTCCGGTGTACCTGCTGTTGCTGCGGCTACGGTTACTTCTACCATCCCGCGGCGAGCCGCTCGGGACAGCCAGGAGCAGCGAATGATCCTGCAACCGGTCAAGAAGAGATTGTCCTCGGACGACGACTCGTTCACCGGCATGAGGGTGGGCGTGCTGTTACTCATCGGAGTGGCCCTGTTCGTGATCG
Organism: uncultured Actinomycetes bacterium; assembly: GCA_963784835.1. GTDB lineage: Bacteria > Actinomycetota > Thermoleophilia > RBG-16-64-13 > RBG-16-64-13 > RBG-16-64-13. Next base: position 132,092 of record CAWASM010000003.1, read on the forward strand.
TCGCTTTCCGGCTGTGGTATCTGCAGATCCTTTCGGGCGACACCTACGTCGGTTTCGCGACGAGCAACAGGGAGCGCACGGTCACGGTGGAGGCACCTCGGGGGGTCATCTACGACCGTGACGGCGAGGTGATGGTCGAGAACCGGGCAGGGCTGAGCGTCGGCCTGCTCGCAATGGACATGCCCGATCCGCTGTCGAAGAACGCGGAAGTGGTGGCGGCATTCAACGCCGAGATCACGGCATTGTCCGGCCTGCTGGGCATGACCACCCCCGACCTGCTGGCCGAGTATGAGAAGGCCAAGAAGAGCCCCTACGTGACGTACGTGGTCCAGGAGGACGTGCCCGAAGACACGACCGTAGCGTACCTCAAGGAGCACAGCGAGGACTTCCCGGGGGTGGCGGTAGATAAGACCTTCCTGCGCCAGTATCCGCACGGAGCTCTGGCCGCCCATCTACTTGGCTACGTGGGCCTGATCTCGCAGAACGATCTCGACCAGACCGAGTTCTCTCAACTCGATTCCGGCACCCATGTGGGTAAGGACGGGGTGGAGCGCACTTACGACTCCTACCTGCGCGGCACCGACGGGCTCAAGACGGTAGAGGTAAATTCCGCCGGGCGGCCCCTCCGCTTCACTGACAACGCACCTGCCGAGACCGGCTACAACCTGACGCTGACCATCGACAGCCAACTGCAGCAGGAGGCCGAGCTGGCCATTCTCAAGGGGATAGAGCGGGCGAAGAAGAACGGGCTGCCCGCTGATGCCGGGACGGTCGTGGCTCTCAACCCGCAGAACGGCGAGGTGCTGGCCATGGCTTCCTTTCCCGAATACGACCCCACCGTCTGGGTGGGCGGCATCAGCCAGGCGAACTACGCGGCCCTGACTGCAGAGGAAGCCAACAATCCGTTGTTCGACCGCGCCATCAGCGGTCTCTATCCCGCCGCTTCCACCATCAAGCCGTTCGTCGGCTCGGTGGCTGTGGACGCGGGGGTGACCACGCTGGACCGGGTCATCAACTGCCAAGGCAGCTTCACACTCAAGCTCCCCTCCGGCTTCGTCCAGAGGTGGAAGGACTGGCAGACCGCAGGCCATGGCGATGTCCGTCTTGCGGAGGCCATCATGGAGTCGTGCGACGTCTACTTCTACACGATGGGCATGGATCTATACGGCCAGAGCAGCCCTGTTCTTCAGAACGGGTTGCGCCGTTTCGGCTTCGGCCGGCAGACCGGCATCGACCTGCCGGGCGAGACCACCGGCAGCCGGGTGCCCGACAAGGACTGGGCCCGGAAGAACGGGCGCGAATGGAAGACCGGCGATGAGATCAACGAGGCCATCGGTCAGGGCGACCTTCTGATCACCCCCCTGCAAGAGGCCGTCGCTCTCTCGGCCCTGGTCAATGGCGGGACGGTGTGGGTGCCGCGTCTGGGCCTCAAGATCACCGACTCCTCGGGTGCGACCATCAACGAATTCACCAGCGAGAAACGTGCCGATCTGGGCATCGACCCGGCCATCCTGGAGGAAGTCAAGCGAGGCATGAGACTCGTGTGCTCCAACCGAGTGTTTGGCACGGCCTACGACGCCTGGTGGGGGTTCCCGATGACCGTGGGGGGCAAGACCGGCACCGCTCAGATAACCGGGCAGGCTGATACCTCATGGTTCATGGGCTACGCTCCCGCGGACCCCGACAAGCAGCCTCAGATAGTGGTGGTGGCTTTGGTGGAAAGGGCGGTCATGGCGCCGGGGTCGCGGCCCCGATGGTGCGCTACGTCATGGAAGCGTACTTCGACATAGCGCACCAGGCCCTGGGCAATATCGTGGGGCTGGAATGATCATAGGGACGCGATGAACCAGCCCATCACCGTGCTCAAAGTCACTCGGGAGCGCCGGCCGGTCTTGGGCTTCTCCATGGTTGGCTACCTGCGCAGCATGGACTGGATCCTCCTGGGGGCGACGTTGGCCCTGGTGGTCTACGGGTTCTTCATGCTGTATTCCGCCACTCACGCCGACCCCTCCATCTGCCACTCACCCGTTCTTCTACGTGAAGTCCCAGGCCGTGGGCCTGATCATGGGCGTTGTCCTTCTCGTGGCGCTCAGCCTGGTGAACTATCAGTGGTTCGCCCGCTGGCAGATATACATCTACGGAGTCAGCCTGGTGTTGCTCGTGGCGACCCTGCTCATAGGCGTCAGCGGCGGAGGGGCTAACAGGTGGCTGGATCTACGGATCTTCAGGCTCCAGACCGCCGAGTTGGTGAAGTTCCTGCTCATCTTGTCCCTGGCCGCTGTGTTGGCGGAGGGGGTAGAGCTTAGGCACCGCTTTCGCTTTGTGCTGCTCTGCTGCGTGTACGTCGCCGTACCAGGCATCCTCATCTTCCTTCAGCCCGACCTGGGGACCTCGCTCTGTCTCGTCGCCATCCTGTTGGCCATGCTGGTCGTCTGGGGCATCCGCATGCCGCACCTGGGGATACTCGCGGGGGCGGGGGGATTCTGTCTGATCCTGGTGCTGCGGGTGCTGCCCAGCGTTTTCGGCCTCCATCTGCTCAAGGCGTACCAGCTCAACCGGCTGACCCTCTTCCTGCATCCGGAGAGAGATCCGACCGACCTCGGGTATCAGCTTGTGCAAAGCAAGATCGCGGTTGGCAGCGGCATGTTCACGGGCAAGGGCTACCTGCAGGGCACCCAGGCGCAATCTGGGCTTCCTCCCCGAGCACCACACCGACTTCATCTTCGCCGTGGTGGGGGAGGAGCTGGGCTTTCTGGGAGCGGCGTTGCTGCTCGGTGCTGTTTGCGCCTCGTGGTGTGGCGCGCATTTCGGATCGCCCGGATGTCCCGATAGCCCGTATGGCACCCTGGTAGCCGCCGGCGTCGCCGGGGTGCTCGTGTTCCAGGTGTTCGTGAACATCGGCATGACCATCGGCATCATGCCGGTCACGGGGATGCCGCTGCCGTTCGTGAGTTTCGGCAGCAGCTCCCTGGTAGTATTCTTGATGGCCATCGGTCTTCTTGAGAGCGTGCACGTGCATTCGGTGGCCGAAGTCAGCCCAAATAGCGGTCCCAGAGGTCGGGACAGTCGGGAGGATGCCAGTGGCGAAGTTGCCCTTGAACCTTTCGAAAGCCATGGATGCCTGGAAAGAGGTGTCGGCGCACGACCGGCGAATCGGCCAGCATGGTCCTGGCCGGCGACCAGCGTCTGGTGGGCCTCGCTCAAGCAGCGAGTTCTCCGCTGGGGGCACGCTGCCCGCGGCCTGGGTCCGGTCCCTTGACGGAGTTGGGGGCTGTCACGGTACCCGGCGAGCTACTGGTGGTTCTTGTGTACCGGCGGATAGGGAGGCGGACGCCCTGGCCGCGACTGGCCCGATCGGTGCCCGCAGGGCGGAGTGGTCTTGGCGGTGGATGAGGGCGAAGCGGCCACGGGCAAGAGCACGCTCACCGCTTGGCACAGGTTGCACCCGGTTGTCGTTCTCCGACTCCGCCTCCGGATGGCGGCGGCTGTTCGATGCCTGCGTCGAGCGGGCCGGCGACCATGCCGTGGCTCTGGGCCGTCGCTACCCGGTACTGAGGGCGGCTGCGGCCCGGCGGGTGGTCTACCGGACTGCCGCTCAGAACGCCTTGATCGGGTTGGTGTTCTTCGTCCCCGGGTGCCGACATGCCGGTCATGACCCTGAACCAGATCAAGATGGTCCTCTCCATCGCCGGCCATCTACGGGGAGGAGATCGATAAGGAGCGGGCGGTCGAACTGGCCGGGATGGTGGGCCTGGGCTTCGGCCTCCGCTGCGCTCGCCCGGAGGTTCGTGAGCGCGACTCCGGGCTTCGGACTGGATCGCTCAAGGCGTGCACCGGCTATACGGCCACGGTCGGCCGTTGGCTTGGCAGCTATCGGGTACTTCGAGAAAGGCGCTCCTGCCTCCACCAGCCGGGTGGCTTGCGCTCGCCGGATTCTCGCTGCAGGCGTTGAGCGAGACCGCGTGTCCAGCGCCACTTTGAAGATATCCTGCCCGCCATCAGGCAGCCCGCCCGCCTGATAGGAGGTGAGTCGGGGGCCGGTCCGGGGTTCGGCTGGGCACTCCGGCGAGCTGCGTGTGGTGCTGGGCTTTCCCGACACCTACGAGATCGGCATCTCCAATCAGGCCCTCCAGATCCTCTACCACCTGGCCCGCGAGACAGGGGGTGTGGAGGTCGAGCGCACCTATCTGCCCTGGGTGGATGCGATCGCCGCGATGACGCCGGGAGGGCGTGCCTCTGCTGACGCTCGAGACGTGGAGCTCCTGTCGCCGAGCGCCGATCTGTTGGGCGTCACCCTCCAGCACGAGTTCAACTACACCAATCGTCCTCGAGATGCTCGATCTTGCCGGACATCCCGCTTCTGGCGAGCGATAGGCGCGAGGGAGAGCCCTCTGGTGGTGGCGGGCGGGCCGGCGTGCGCCAACTTCTTGCCCGTCGCCCGGTTTCTGGATGCCGTGGCCGTGGGCGACGGTGAGGAGCTGTTCCCAGAGATGCTTGCCGCTCTGGCTCCAGGCCAAGCGAGACGGCGCCGCCGGGCGGAGACCAAGCGAGCGCTGGGCCTGGGCGGGGTGTGTTCGTCCCGGGATCGAGCGAAGGGGTGACCCGGCGGACGGTGGCCCGGCTTGCAGGATGCTCCCTATCCGCCGGAATGCATCGTGCCGCTGACGGCGGGAGTGCACGATCGCGCCTGGGTGGAGATCATGCGCGGCTGCACCCGGGGATGCCGTTTCTGCCAGGCCGGCATGTGGTACCGGCCGGTCAGGGAGACGTCAGTCGGATGAGAGTCTTGCAGATGGCTCGAGACGCAGCTGCTGGCTAGCGGGCACCAAGAACTTGGCCCTGGCTTCGCTTTCCACCACCGACTACTCGCAGCTGGAGGACGTATCTGGTCCGAATGGCGCGAGGACAACCCTGAGGTGCGGGTCTCGTCTGCCCTCGCTGCGCGTGGACAGCGCCGCGGTAGGCTTGGCTCAGATGGCGTCGCCCACCGGCCCCTCGCTGACCCTGGCGCCCGAGGCCGGGAGCCAGCGGATGCGCGACGTCATCAACAAGAACGTCACCGAGGCTGACGTCCTCTGGCCGCGGCGGAGGAGGCTTTCCGCTCGGGCGGACCACGCTGAAGCTCTATTTCATGATCGGGCTGCCCGTGGAGACCGACGAGGACGTGGCCGCCATCGCCGACTCTCTGCCTGGCGGTGCGCGATCTGGGGCGGCGCATGCTGGGGACCAGCGCGCCTCCCGGCTGCAGCTCAACGTCAGCGTCAACAACTTCATCCCCAAGCCGTTCACGCCCTTCCAGTGGGCCGGCATGGCCGACCGGGCGACGCTCGGCGCGCCGGCAGGACCTGCTGCGCTCCCGTCTGCGAGGCGGGGAATGAAGCTGTCCTCTCATGGAGTCGACAAGAGCTACCTGGAGGCGGCGCTGGCCAGAGGCGGGGAGGAGATGGGCGCAGTGATCCTGGAGGCTTGGAGCAAGCGGGGCTCGTTTCGACTCGTGGACCGAGGAGTTCCAGGGCGACGCTTGGGCGGAGGCATTTACGTCGGCCGGTCTGTCCGGAGGTGAGTCCGGCGGGGAGTCCGCCGGCTCTTCCGCTGAGGAGCTGGCGACCACCCCGCTCCCCATCGACCGGCCTCTGCCCTGGGAGATCATCTCGGAAGTGGCAGACCACGACTTCCTTGTCGGGAATGGGAGCGGGCGGGACGGGGGGAGACCACCCCGGACTGCCGCTGGGACGGGTGCTGGGATTGCGGAGTCTGCTCGGACGGCGTGAGCAACGATCTGGCCGACGGCGCCGCGGCGGCCCCCACCGTGCGCCCGGGGGCGCTTGGAGCGGCGCCTGGAGCGGCGCCTGCGCGACGCCCGCGCCGGCATCCGCGGCGCCACCGATCACAGCGGCCGCGCCGGCCCGGAGTCGGGCGAGCACGGCGTCGGTGCCCCAGCGCGGCGCCTCTCGACGCTACCTGGCCACTTTCACCGTTCACGGGCGAGGCCGCTTCATCGGCCACCTCGACCGGGCGGAGGTGTTCCGGCGCGCCGTCCGCAAAGCGGGAGCACGGCTTGCGCTATCTGAGGGGATGCGGCCCAAGGCGCTACTCAGCCTGGCTCTGCCCCTGGCTGTGGGCGTGGAGGGGCTGGGGGAGATGGCCGAGTTCGAGTTGGCCGAGGATCCAGGTACCGGCTTGCCGCCCGGCTGGCCGCGGCTCTGCCCGCGCACATGGCGTTGACGGCGTTGGAGCCCTATGAGGCGAGGCGGGCGCTGCCGGCGCGGGTGCTGGGAGTATCGCTACGAGGTCGAGGTGGACTTGCCGGCCGAGAGCTGGGAAGGACGCTCCCCGGCGGCGGCACTTGGGGACGCTGCTGTGAGTTTTGGCGGGAGCAGCGAGCTGCTGCGTGAAGGAGAGCAAGGAAGGGAGGGTGCGCGAAGTCGACGTCAAGAAGCTATGTGCCGGCCGTATCGGTGCGCGAGAGCGCGGCTGCGGGCGCTGGCGGGGAAGTGGCTTTCACGTTCTCCTTCGGAGTCGCCGTGACTCCGGCCGGCACCGCGCGACCCGAACGGGTCGTCGAAGCTATGAGGCTCTCGCTGGTGGGCCGCTCCGAGTCGTAGCATCACCCGGACAGGCATCCAGCTGGCTGAGGATCGATAGCGATGAAGCAGCTGGTCATCTCGCGCGGCAGTCTTGAGACCCGGGTGGCCTTCTGGAGGAAGGTGGCCGGCGAGCTGTACGTGGAGCGGCCGGGTCTGGCCTCGCTGGTGGGCAACATCTACAACGGCCGAGTGGAGAACGTGCTGGCGGGCATGGACGCCGCCTTCGTGGACATCGGCCTGGAGCGCAATGGCTTTCTCTATGTGGACGAGGTGACCGGCGGGGCGGGCCGGGCGCGGCCGGTCGGGACAAGATCACCGCCTGCTGCGGGCGGGCAAAGAGGTCTTGGTCCAGGTGGCCCGCGATGCCATGGGGAGCAAGGGACCTCGCCTCACCACTCAGCTGGCCTTGGCGGGGCGCTGCCTGGTGTACCTGCCGCTGGCGCCACCGTGGGGGCGTCCCGCCGGCTGGAAGAGAGGAACGGTCTCGCCTGCGCAGCTGTCTGCCAGGCTCGATCTGGGCCCGGGAGAGGGACTGATATCCGCACTGCGGCGGAGGGAGCGGGCGAGAAGGCTATTGCGCGCGAACTGCGCTTCTTGCGGACCGGTGGGGGTGGGGTGGAGCGCCGGGCCGCGGCCTGCAGCGCGCCGGCGCTGGTGTACGCGTGAGGCCGAATTGGCGATGCGAGCCGTGCGCGAACTGCTTGGAGCGGAGTCGGGCGCGTGGTGGTGGATGACGCCGGTCTGCAGCGGCGGCTGGTCAACTATCTACGCGGCGTCGCCCCCGAGTTGGCGAGCCGGGTGGAGCTCGATGAAGGCGGCGTGCCACTGTTCGAACGCTTCGGTCTTGAGGCAGGAGTCGACGAAGGCTCTTCGGCGCCGGGTGGACCTGCCTTCGGGCGGCTACATCGTGATCGACCACACGGAGGCCATGACGGTCATCGATGTCAACACCGGGCCGCTACACGGCGGCGCGTTTCTTGGAAGACACCATGCTCAAGACCAACCTCGAGGCCTGCCGGGAGATGGTCCGGCAGCTGCGGCTGCGTGACATCGGCGGCATCATCGTGATGGATTTCATCGACATGAGCGCTCGCCGGCCAACCGGGAGGCGGTGCTCGGCGATCTGCAGGCCGAACTGGCGAAGGACCGCACCAAGAGCTACGTGGTGGAGATATCGCCTCTGGGACTGGTGGAGATGACGCGGCAGAACATCACTCGGGGCCTACGCGAGGTCGTGACCGAGCCGTGCCCACGGTGCCGCGGCGACGGCGCGGTGCTCTCTGAGGAGTCTGCGCTGATCGAGGTGGAGCGGCGCATCCGCGGGCTGTCGCTGCCTCGGCGCTTCCGGGCCTGCGGGTGGAGGTTCACCCGCGCATCGCCGATAGGCTCGCGACCGCGGGGGCCGCCGGGGGTGCCGGCACCGGTGCCGCCGCGTTGCCGGCCTCGGCGCGGACACCTCGGGAGCGCACCGGGGTCTCGCTGCTGGGGCTGATCGAGACGCGACGGGCGGGCGTACATCTGTGGAGAAGGCCGGCGGACATGCGTCTCCTGACCACTTCGAGGTGGTGCCCGACTGAGAGCTGTCCGAGAATCAAGCCACGGCCTCCAGGAAGCACTGGGCGGCACGATAGAGCGTCCTCAGTCGCGCCGGGTCCTCGGCGGCATGCGCAAATAGCCCTGCTATTCGCGCTCCCTGCGTTCTTCTCTCGCGCGTGCCCATCGCACCCTGGCGGCGGGGCTTTATTTCCCGACAGGCTCCTAGTTCGCGCCCTGACGGGTGGCAGCGGCCGGGGAAGCCTGTTATACTCCCATGTTCGCGGCGGCTGCTTCGGCGGTAGCCGCGATTCGATGAAAGCACACGAGGAGTCGGGATGTTCGCCATCGTCGAGGTCGGCGGTAAGCAGTACCGCGTTGAGGAAGGCCGGGAGGTCGTAGTCGACCGTCTCAAGGCCGAGGAAGGCGCGACCGTTGAGCTGCGCGCTCTGCTCGTCTCCGACGGCGGCTCTATGAGCCTGGCGGGCGAGGGCAAGCAGGCGAAGGTCACGGCCCAGGTCGTCGAGCACTTCCGGGGACCAAAGATAATCATCTCGAGGTTCAAGCCCAAGAGAGGCTGGCGCAAGAAGACAGGCTTCCGCTCGGGGCTCACGCGCCTCGAGGTGAAGAAGATCGCGTAGGAGGGACGGGATATGGCTCATAAGAAAGGTGGCGGCAGTTCCAGGAACGGCCGTGATTCCAACGCCCAGCGCCTGGGTGTCAAAGCTTTCGCCGGTGAAATCGTCAAGGCCGGCGCTATCCTCGTCCGCCAGCGCGGCACCAGGTTCCGTCCCGGAGTCAACGTGGGCATCGGCTCCGACGACACGCTGTTCGCCAAGGCCCCCGGTCGCGTGGTGTTCACCACGGGCAAGGCGGGGCGCGTAATCAGCATCCTGGCCGAGTAGCCGCCTGATCGGCGGTCCGCGGCCGGGCCTGCCTGTCCTGGGACCCGCACATGTTCTTCGATCACGCAAAGATCCATGTGGCGGCCGGGAACGGTGGGAACGGCTGCGTTTCTTTTCGTAGGGAGAAGCACGTTCCCCGCGGCGGGCCTGACGGCGGAGACGGGGGCCGGGGCGGCGACGTCATCCTCAGGGCCGATCCTCAACTGCGCGATCTGCAGCCCTTCACCTACAAGATCCACTTCAAAGCCGGCAGCGGCGCGGGCGGGCGTGGGGCCAAGAAGCACGGCGCCGACGGCGAGACCATCATCATCCCGGTCCCATTGGGCACCCAGGTCTGGGCCGAACTGAGGGCGAGGACGAATTGGAGCCTAGACTGCTCGCCGACCTGGCGCACCCCGGGGCAGGAAGTCCTGGTGGCACAGGGCGGAACGGGAGGCCACGGCAACACCCGCTTCGCCAATTCGGTGCGCCAGGCGCCCAAGTTCGCCGAGTTGGGCGAGGAGGGGGAGAGTCTGTGGCTGCGCCTCTCGCTCAAACTCATGGCCGACGCCGGGCTGGCCGGACTGCCCAACGCGGGCAAGTCGTCGTTGCTGCGTCGGCTGTCCAACGCGAAACCCAAGGTGGCGGCGTACCCCTTCACCACAGTGGAGCCGATGCTGGGAGTGGTGGACTGGTCGGGCGAGGGCGATGTGTTCACTCTGGCCGACGTGCCCGGACTTCTGGAGGGGGCGAGCGAAGGCATCGGCCTGGGGCACGAGTTCCTGGCCCATCTGGAGCGCTGCTTGTTGCTGCTGCACGTGGTGGATATCACCGGCTACTATGGCGCCGAGCCGCTCGACGGGTTTCGGACCATCCTGGGGGAATTGGAAGCTCACGCCGCTGGGTTGGCGGAGAAGCCCGCGGTGATAGTGCTCAACAAGATCGATGCTGTGCCCGCGGCTGAGGTGGAGGAGCAGAGGGACATCTTCGTCGCCGAGGTGGAGGCCTGAGGCGCGCCGGCCATCCGGCCTTCAGCTACGTGGTGGGCGACGACGCGCCGCTCGCCCGGCAGATGGTGTGGCCTGTCTCGGCCTACACCGGCGCCGGACTGACCGCTATGGTGCGCTGGGTGGGCCCGTTGCTGGCTGCACTGCGCGCGGCGGGCCCGGCACGGGTCGCGCCTGTCGGACAGAGGAGCGTCTCCGAAGCGGGCGGCCACGTGACCTACCGGCCCGCGGCCGCGGGCGAGAAGTCGTTTGTGGTCACTCGGGGCAAAGAGGGCTTCAGAGTGCAGGGCGAGGGGCTGCGCCGTCTGGTAAGGAGGTTCGACCTCGACAATGAAGAAGCTATTCGGTATCTTGCCGAAAAGCTCGACCGGCTGGGGGTATATGCTGCGCTGCGGGCGCAGGGAGCTCAGCCCGGAGACGAGGTGGACATAGAAGGCTACGCCTTCGAGTTCCAATAGAGGGGTCCGCGTGGCTGCAAGACGTAAGGGCAAGACGGTCGTCGTCAAGATCGGGTCCAGCACTCTCACCACCAAGCGCGGCACGTTCCGGCTGGACCCGGTGGCCGGTCTGGTGGCCGAGATCTGCGAGTTGCACACCGAGGGCCACCGTATGCTTCTGGTCTCTTCAGGAGCGGTCTCCTCGGGCATGGGCGTGCTGGGTTTCAAGAAGCGGCCCAGTGAGGTGGTCGACCTGCAGGCCGCCGCCGCTGTGGGGCAGGGGCGGCTGTTTCACATCTACACCGACCTCTTCGCCCACGAGAACGTGGTCACGGCCCAGGTGCTGCTGACGGCCTTCGACGTCGCGGCGCGCACGCAGTACCTGAACGCCCGCAACACGCTCAACCGCCTGCTCGACTGGCAGGTGGTGCCGATCATCAACGAGAACGACACCACCTCCACCGAAGAGCTGCGCTTCGGCGACAACGACACCTTGGCCGCCCAGGTGGCGCTTCTGGTGAAGGCCGACCTGCTGGTGCTGCTTACCGACACCGATGGTCTGTACACGGCCGATCCCCGCGGGGATGCGGACGCGCGGCTCATCACACGGGTGGAGGATCTCGAGCGAGCTGGACTGCGTGCAGATCGGGGCTATCGGGCCGCTGGGCTCGGGGGGGATGGCCAGCAAGGTCAACAGCGCCCGCGTCGCCACGAGCGGCGGGGTGGAGACCATCATCGCCCGGGGGACCAAAGGGGACGTGCTCAAGGCCTGCGTGGCCGGAGAGGACGTCGGCACTCGCTTCTTGCCGCGCTCTCTTGGCCTGCCCGACTACAAGCTCTGGCTGCTCTACGGCAAGCCGGCGCGAGGCCAGGTGATCGTCGATGCCGGCGCCGTGACCGCTTTGAAAGGGTGCGGCAGCCTGCTGCCTGTGGGCGTGGTGGGAGTCGAGGGCGATTTCGCCGATGGCGACGCGGTGATGGTGGTCGACAAGAACGGGGTGGAACTGGCCAAGGGCGTGGTCAGCTACTCTCGGGAGGATCTCGAGAGAGTCAAGGGACTTCAGAGCGCGCGCGTGGCGGAATTGCTGCCTCAGGCTTCGGCAGAAGCCATCCATAGAGACTATCTGGTGCTTGTGTGACCGGGGACGCGGAGGAAAGATGAAGAACAAAGAGCTGGCCATGAAGGCCAAAGCGGCTTCGCGCAGGCTGGCGCTTGCGGACGCGGCCCTAAAGAACCGGGCCCTGCTGGCCATGGCCGACGCCATCGAGCGGCGGAGCGCCGAGATCTTGGTGGAGAACGCCGACGACGTGGCGGAGGGCCGCAAGAACGGTCTCTCTCCGGCGCTGATCGACCGGCTGTTGCTCGACGAGGACCGTCTGCAGGGTATTGCCCGCAGCGTGCGCGACGTCGCCGCCCTGCCCGACCCCGTGGGCGAGGTGGTCGAGGGCTGGCGGACTCCCGACGGACTCGAGATCCAGAGGGTGCGTGTGCCGTTCGGGGTCATCTTGGTGGTCTACGAAGCCCGGCCGAACGTCACCGTCGATGCCGCCGCTCTATGCATCAAGACGGGAAACTCCGTCATCCTCCGAGGCGGCAGCGACGCCTATCGCTCAAACCGCACTCTGGCGCAGGTCATCACCGGCGCGGCCATCGACGCCGGGCTGCCGGGCGACTGCATCCAGTTCGTAATGGACAAAGACCGGGGCGTGCTGTTGGAGCTGCTGCAACTCAAGGACCAGATCGATCTGGTGATCCCCAGGGGAGGCGAAGCCCTCAAGGAGTTCCTGGTGGAGCACTCGAAGGTGCCGGTCATCTACGCGGCCGGGGGCAACTGCCACGTGTACGTGGATGCTAGCCGCCGATCTGCATGACGCGGTGGCCATCACCGTCAACGCCAAGTGCCAGCGGCCGGGCGTGTGCAACGCCGCCGAGACCTTGCTGGTTCACCAGGCGGTCGCCCCTGAGTTCATCCCAGCGGTGGTCAAGGCCCTCAGCAACGCAAGGTGAAGCTCTACGTGGACGAGCGCACACGCGATCTCGCAGGCGAGACCGGGAGAAGCTCTTCAGGGCCACCGAGAAGCACTATGCCACCGAGTTTCTCTCCCTGGAGATGGCCATCAAGGTGGTGGACGACCTGGAAGAGGCCATCGAGCACATCGCGCACTACAGCACGGGCCACTCGGAGGCCATCCTGACCCGCGATCTACTGGCCGCCCGGCGCTTCGCGCAGGGCGTCGACGCCGCCGTGGTCTATATGAACGCGTCCACCCGCTTCACCGACGGCGGAGTGTTCGGCCTGGGCGCCGAGATAGGCACCTCCACGCAGAAGCTGCACGCTCGGGGCCCGGTGGCCCTCAAGGAGCTCACTTCCATCAAGTATGTGGTGACCGGGAAGGGTCACGTCCGGTAGCGGCCCCGCTGGCGCGGGCGCCGCTCCCGCGGGCTCCGCGCCGTCCTCCGGCCGCGCGGCCTGTGGCGCCGGGGCGGCCGGCTCTGCCGGCAGCGCTGACACGCGGCTCGACCGGGACGGCCTGCTTGCCGTCTCTGCGCGCTCGACCCGGGCTGCGCCTGGGCATCATGGGCGGGGCGTTCGACCCTATCCACATGGCCCATCTGGTCACCGCCGAAGAGGCTCTGGCGCAGTTCGGGCTCGACCAGGTGCTGTTCATGCCGGCCGGAGATCCGCCGCACAAGGCCCGCGAACTGGCCCCGGCGGAGTTCCGCTATATGCTCGTGTCGGTGGCGACGGCGGCCAATCCGCGCTTCTCGGTGTCGCGCATCGAGATAGAGCGGGGCAAAGTGAGCTACACGGTGGACACCCTGGAGTACCTGGCCGGCATCATGCCGCCGGGCGGCGAGCTGTTCTTCATCACCGGGGCCGACGCGGTGCTGGACATCCTCACCTGGAAGGATCCCGGCGCGTGCTGGAGTTGGCCACGTTCATCGCCGCCACCCGGCCGGGTTACGACCTGTCCAAGCTTTCCGGGCTGCTCGGTACACTACGTACGCAGACCACCGGCTTGGTGCCGGAGGTCCGCGTCAAGACCCTGGAGCTTCCGGCTCTGGCCATCTCGTCCAGCATGATCCGAGAGCGGCTGGCCGCCGGCAAGGGAGTGCGATATCTGGTACCCGAGCCGGTGGCCGGGTTGCTTGAAAAGAGCGGTTTCTACGCCAAGGGCGTTCCGGCCGCCTCTCCGCGAAAGGAGTGCACCACGTGAGTGAGGTGCCTAGGAACGATCGCTCCGGCTCGGCCGACAGACGCCGGGAGGAGTTGGGATATCGGTCTCGTCTGGAACGGAGGACGGCCAAACGGACGGCGCGC